>JAFUNI010000022.1 GCA_017482385.1 Oscillospiraceae bacterium
AACTGTTACATTTGCCAGAATATTGGAGCTTGCGTCGATCTTGGAATCGGTAGTGCCACAACCGTTGTCACACTCGGCGACCAGGTTGCCCTTGCCGTCTGCAACATACTTGGTGTAGCTGTGACCCAGTGCAGGGATCTCAGTCTGCTCGACGATGGTCACGCCGCAAACGGTACACTTCTTACCCTCGGTCAAACCGGATTCGGTACAGGTTGCTGCCTTGCCGGGGATAGCTTCCTCGGTGTGGCCCAGAGCGGGGATCTCAGTCTGCTCAACGATGGTCACGCCGCAAACGGTACACTTCTTACCCTCGGTCAGACCGGGCTCGGTGCAGGTTGCATCCTTACCGGCGATGACTTCCTCGGTGTGGCCCAGAGGCTCGATGGTCTCGCAGCCGGAGAGAACATTTTTGCAAATTGCGCACTTGGTGCCAGCGGTCATGCCGGGCTCGGTGCAGGTAGCTGCATAGCCTTCCACTTCAATCACTTCATGGTCCAGCTTTTCGAGCTCTTCCTGCTCGGTGTTCCATTCGCCACAGTTAGCGCACTTCTCACCCTCGGTCAGGCCGGTTTCGGTGCAGGTGGCTTCCTTGCCTTCCACATAGATCCACTCGTGATCAAGGGTTTCGAGTTCTTCAGGCTCTGTGACCCATTCGCCACAGACATCGCACTTCTCGCCTTCGGTGTAGCCGGGCTCAGCGCAGGTGGGTTCCTTGCCGGGAACGGTGACCGGAGTATGCTCAAGCTTTTTGATTTCTGCCTGTGCAACTACGATCTTGTCGCAGTACATACACTTCTTGCCCTCGGTCAAGCCAACCTCGGAGCAGGTGGGCTCTCTGCTGGGGATAACTACCAGGACATGGCCCAGGGCAGCACCCTCGGTGATGCCACAGGTGGCACAGGTCTTGGGTTCGGTGCAGGTTGCATCGATCCAGTTGTGATCGGCTGCAACGGTTGCGTCAGTGATTTCTACCTTGGCCTCGGCATCTGCAAACAGCTTGCCGCAGGGGCAAACCCAGTGCTGAATGTTGCCAGGAGCTGCGCAGGTAGCTTCCACTGCGGGAACCTCGGTCAGGTTGCCGTGGTGGGTAACCTTGATATAAGCAGCTCTTGTTACAGTGATAGAGGTCTTGGTGGTCAGTGCGCTACTGGACCAGGACTTATACTGGAACAGGATACAAGAGCCTTCCGGAACGGCAACTGTCTTCTGTGCACCGCCGATGTTGACGGCGCTGTAGCTGCCGAAAGCTTCCAGTGTGCCGCCGTTGACCTGAACGGAGTAGTCCGCATCAACGATCAGACACCAGGGCTGGTTACTGTTGGCATACACACTACCGCCGTTGATGACGATGTTACCGCCGGTGACCTTAACAGGATACACCTGAGAGGCGCTGGCAGTAATGCTGACATCGCCGCCGTTGACGGTAAAGTCGCCGCCATTGACATAAACAGGGAAGAAGTTACCGGTGTACTGGTTGGTCTGGTGGATGGTCAAGTCAGCATCCACGGTCAGGGAGCAGTCAGTACCAAAGCAGTACGCGCCGGTGCTCCGGCAGTACATATCCAGTTTGGCACCGTCCTCGCTTTCAATGGTCAGGTCGGCAGCGTAACGCAAGCCGAAGCAAGCCTTAATGACACTGTCCTCGCCCTGGAGAATGATCTTCACGGGCGCGCCGGCATTCACCTGCATAGCAGTATCGTCTTCCTTTGTAAACAGGCTTGTAGCATCATTGTAAGTATAGTACTTAAAGCCATCCAAATACAGGGTGGGACCTTCGTCGCCGGTGTACCAGATCAGCTTTGCCTGCCAATCCTGGGCATCGGCAGTGGTAGTGACCGCATATGCAGTAAATTCATTTCCGCTGGAATCGGTCTTCTGAACTTCATAGCTCTTGAAGTAGAGGGGGGTATCGTACTTCGTCAGAGAGTAGTTATTGAAGCCGAATCTCATGATGTAGTTTGCGGACAGATCAGCGCCGCCGCCAAGGACAGGAATGATCTCCTGCTTGACCAGGATCTCACCGCAGACAGCGCACTTCACGCCGTCGGTGAGGCCGGTCTCGGTTTCGGTAGCTGCCTTGCCGGGGATGACTTCCTCGGTGTGGTCGCCCAACGGGGTGATCTCGCGGTAGACAAGAGTCTCGCCGCAACGGTCACAGTGCTTGCCCTCGGTCAGACCGGTCTCCAGACAGGTAGCTGCGATGGCAGGCAGGATCACCACATTGTGGCCCAGAGCCTCGCCCTCGGTGAGGCCGCAGCGAGTACAGGTCTTGGGCGCGGTGCAGGTAGCATCGGCCCATGTATGGCCACCGATGATAGCTACCGTTGCCAACTCCTCGTCGCCCTCAGCGTCTGCGAAGTTCTTGCCGCAGGTCTCACAGTGCCAGTGGTGGATATTACCCTCAGCATAGCAAGTAGCGGGAACTTCCGCGACCTCGGTCAGCTTGTGAGCAGAGATCTTGAGGTAGGCACTATTGTCAGTGATTTCTGCGATTTCCTTGTTGGTTTCGGGGTTGCTTCCCGCGATAGCGGACCAGCAAGGCATCTCGGTCAGATCCAACTGAGAAACATTGCCGAGTGCGGCGCCGTCGTCACGATACAGTTCCAGAACGCCACCCGTCATCTTGATGCTGTCGCTGATGGTGGGTGTGCCATGGTTAGTAGCGTAGATCTTACCGCCGTTAATCAGGATCGGAACATCTCCATCGCCACCCATAGCAACGACATTCCGGCTGTCGATCTTCAGATCGCCACCGTTGACGATGACAGCGCTGCCTTCACCGTTAGCAGTAATTGCGAACACGCCGCCAGTACCAGAGTAGTAACCGGTGAGCAGATCAAAGGTACCGTCATTGATGACGACATTGCCTGCGCCGGCATAGATCAGTGCGCCAACCGCACCGCTGCTGTTGCCAGAACCGCCCGCTGCCGTGGGGCTGTAGATCTTGTAGTTACCGCCGTTGATGGTAACGCCGCCGTTGGGGGCATACAAGGGACGGTTGTTGGTCGAATAGTAGTTAACCTGCATATCCAGGTTTGCATTGTTCAGGATCAGGTTCTTGTTAGAAATGATACCAGCAGTGTTGCGGGTAGTCAGCTTTGCATCGCCAACACTGGAGACAATGATGTCACCATATTGGGCACATTTCTGAACAACTTGTCCGGCAGATGCGAAAGAGCTGTCCTCTTCAATAACAATTGCCAAATCCCGCACTGTAGCGCTATCTGTATCGGAATATCCGCAAACGAAGCTACTGTAATGAATAGACAAGTTTCCGCTGATGACTGCGTATTTACCCGTAGTCTCATCATAGTTGTCCATAACAGCGCCCTTCAGCACGACGGTGGGCACACCACCTGCGGGCCAGTAGAACTTCACATTCCACTCTGCAGGCTCTTCCAGAGTTGCAGAAGCAATTCTCTTCAAGGTAGTACCCTGGAAGGTAACTTCGGAGGTAGAACCATCCTCATTGGTGACAGTATATTTGCGCTCGATCGGGGAGTTCACCATATAGCTTGCGCGACCGTCAGAATATGCGGTCAGAACGGTGTCACGCATAACCTTAATGACTTCCTTCTGGACGGTCAAAGGTGCGATGCCCTGGGGCTCGACCAGGATCTCGTCACAGACAGAACACTTCACACCCGCGGTATGGCCGCCTTCGGTATCGGTAGCTGCCACAGCGGGGATCTCAACCTCGGTGTGGGCCAGCTTCTCGGTGACCTCACGGAGCACCAGGTACTTATTACATGCGGAGCAGTACTTGCCCTCGGTCAAGCCGGTGTTCTGGCAGGTAGCTGCTACGGCAGGCAGAATGACCTCAGTATGGCCCAGAGCCTCGCCCTCGGTGTAATCGCAGTTGATGCAGTGCTTGGGAGTCTCGCAGTCTGCATCCACCATAGTATGGCCAGTGGAGGGGATCACGGTGGATTCCACCTGGATCTCGCCACAGGTCAGACATACCAGGCCATCGCCCTCGCGGCCTGCAGCGGTGCAGGTGGGAGCCATAGCGGGGATAGCGACCTCTTCGTGGACATGGCCTTCGAATCTTACGAACTTAGAGCCATAAGCGTTCGCATTATAGTAGTCCAGATGATCGGCATCGGGGCCGTAGTAACCCACAACACCCTCGCCCAGTACGGGGTTCTTGTTAAGGCCATCGGCCGCAGTGATATTTACGATACCGCCGTTGATGCAGATATCGCCTTCGACGCTATGGATACCGCTTCCATTGGCGTTGATATTCACTTCGCCGCCGTTGATGGTAACGCCTTTGACACCGCTGATACCGGCGCAGTTGGTACCGGTGGCAGTGATCTCGCTGTTACCGGAGATGGTAATAGTGCCGTTGGATGCATGGAGCGGGCCAACGCTGGGATTCGGACCGGTCAAGGTACCGGTAGCATTGACGGTGGAACGGTGAATGTAAACATTACCGGTTCCCATAGCCGCAATCGCAACATTATTGCCATTGACAGCAGAAATCTTGGAATTGATGATCCGCAAATCACCGTTGTTTGTACGGATGGGGACAGCGTTACCGCCGGCACCGGCCTTCTCAACAGACACTTCGACATTGTCGAAGGTCAGATTGCTGCTACCGTCAGCAGAAATGCCGTAGGTGCCGCCAAAGCCGGTCAGCTTACCGCCGTCTACGCTGGTGATGGTAATATCACCAAATGTACCCTTGATAATACCGTAGTTTGCTTCCACACGGTTTTCGCCCATGAGCACGATCTTCAGATCTCTGACCTCGTGCTTGGTGCTGGGCAGGATGAGGGTACGGCTGTTGTAAGCGCTGTAGCTTACAGCACCGGTGGTCTTATCGATAGTCTCCGCGCACAGGGTGGTACCGTCGTCGCCGATGATGTCATAGGTAACATCCTTCATGGTCAAGGTAGGCACGCCGCCCTTGGGCCACTCGAACTTGAAGTTCCAGTTGTCGGCATTGGCGCCGGATGTAGTGGTGCGCCACAAAGTACCGTTCTCTACGCCGGCAGCAGTGTAGCCCTGGGCAGAATAGCTCCGGGCATACTTAGGACCGGCGCCGTAAGTAACGGACCAGTACTGTGCGTCCCAGTTACCCAAAGTGATGCCAGCGGTAGAACCCTCAGCGGGCTCTTCGCCGGGAACGGGATCCACGGGATCGGGAATCTCGGGGAAGGTGGGCTCAGCAGGCACAGTCTCCTCGGGAACCTCAACCTCGATGGTGGGGATCTCAGCTTCCCAATCGAAGTCGCCGCCCTCGGGAGCGGTCTCGGGAGTGTAGATGCCGTCATCGACCAGAGCAACACTCAGCTCTGCGCCGGCCTCGTTTTCAATGATGCCGGTGATGACACCGTCAGCATTGGCGGCCATTTCTACGGTTGCAACAACGGTCTGTACACCGCCGATGGTGGCAACCACATTGGCCTTCTTACCGGTCTGGGTGGCATTCAGCCAGGAAACGCGGTAAGCTACCTCAGTTTCGGTAGTGGAATCAGTGGTGATCTGGAGACCGGAAGAAACCTTGTAGAGCTCCAGATCCTGGGCAATACCGGTGGGGTACAGCTTGTAATCGTCAACCAGCACGGTGGTAGTCGCACCAGTGACTGCGAAGCCAATGGTCTCCACGGGCAGGTTGTACTCTGCGCTTACACTATCCTCAGCGGTAGCAACAACAGCGCCGTTTGCGGAGAGGGTGTAGGTTGCAGTGTTAGTTGCAAAGTTGTTTTCGACCTTTGCTGTGTACTTGACACCGGTCTGCAGCTCTGCCATTACCTCATCCAGGTAACGGATCTCGGTACCGTTGCCAGCCTCGTTTGCTGCCAAAGTGAACGCGTCGTTCAGCAATTTAACAGTACCGGAGGTCATATGCTCGGGCAGGGTGAAGGAAACTTCCCAAGCCTGCTGCATAGCGTAGTTATCGCCGGCAGTGATGTTCTTAGGCAGCTTCACATTGTTAAGAGTTGCAGTGCCGGTCAGTGCCAAAGCGCCGCCCTGAACAGTCAGGTCAGCATCGGCTTCCCAAGCCTGCTTCTCGTTTGCGTTCTCACCATTGAAGATGGTGCCGTCAGCATAGTCAAAGTCCTCAACATAGGAGGGGTTGTTTGCATAACGGTTATCCTCGTAAGTATAGATGGGCTGCACATCCTTAGGAGTCTCAACCCAGTAACCGCAGGTGCCAACCACGCTGATCTCGCTGTCAGCAATGATACGGCCCTGGGGGAAGGTAATGGTGACACCGTTTGCGGAGAAGGTAGGTGCCTCATCGGTGACAAGGAAGTCCTCAACGGTCATACCGTGGGTGGTATCGGGCGTGATACGCCACAGGTTTCTGCCACCGGTGTACATACCGGACAGGATAAAGCCATCGTTCCAGGCTACGGGAGTCTCGATGGGCTTACGGTCAGAATAGCCTGCTACACGGGTCAGCTCGGAGAGGAGCTGGGAAATGACCTGCATGCGCTCATCGTAAGCTTCCTGGCTTTCAAAGCTGGAACGATACATATAAACCAGGAAGGGCTGGGGATTCAGCATACCGATATGCAGGATGGTTTCTGCATAGTAGGGGGTATTGCTGGCGGAGCCAGTGCCCTCGTTGTAGTCATACTCAGCAATCCAGGCATTGAGCTGCTTGTTGTCAGTGGAAGCATAGTACTGCTTGAAGCGGTTTGCATCCACAGCGAACATATTGTAGCTGCTCTTCTCGTAGACAGCCTCATTGTAGGCAGTGGGGTTCTTATAAACCGCATTGCCATCGCTGTCCTTATAGAAGTTGCCATCGGGACGGTACTGGTAGCTATTATGGTTGGAGGTATTACCAACCTTGATGCTATTGCCAGCAATCCAGCTCTTGCCACCGGAAGCAGACATATGCTTCTGCCATGCATCCACATCAGTTTCCTGATAGTCGGACATAATGGCATCGGGATACTCTGCAGCCAAAGGCGCATACACTGCATCGTTCAGGTAATTGGCAATACGGATACCCATTACAGTATTCCAAATGTCATAGCAGCCGGCATACTTGACACGCTCAGCAGCAGACAGGAGATGCGTAGGATACATACTCCAAATTTCGGACTTTCTGTCAGTGGTCTCCTCGTAGAACTTAAAGCCGCGTTCTACCAACAGAGGACGAATATCCGTAGCGTACTGAGGATGGTTTACAACATCCCAGTAGAAATTACGGTTGCTGCCCTCAGGCGCATTCGCATCATAATGTCCACCATAGGGATCGCCGTACAGATACCAGCTACCCATATTGATGTACTCGGTATCCAGGATCACGCCGTCCAGCTTGCCGCCGATCTCAGCGTAGGCCTGGATAAAGGCAGTGAACAAAGTCTTCAACTCGCCCATGCCCTTATCGGCAAAGAGATGAAGACCCTCGTCCTCGTAGGCTTTGAAGGCCTTGGCCGTTCCGTACAGCATAATATACCGCATACCTGCGGGATAGCTGTCCATAACGGACTTCATGACCTGAGCCATGCCCTCGGGGTTAGTTGTTCCACCATAGGACATGGTCACATTGCCTGTTTCTTCACTAATGCCAACGGCAATAGTGGGCATGCCGTCCAAGTTGGAAAACTTCATACGGCTGATGTCGGACCAACCCAAACCATAGTAGGGTTTAATGTCCGCCTCTGTCGTTGTCTCGGCAAATGCCGCAAGGCCCACTGCGGGGACCATCGACAAAACCATTGCCAACGTCAGAAGGATTGATAGAAATCGCTTCATTGTTTTACCTCCAATTTGCGAAATTTTGCTGGTTATTACAAGGAATAACCGCTCGAGAGTATTATATCAGCCACTTTTTTTGTTTGCAAGGCAATTTTTTATGCAAGGTAGCAAAAAAATGCACAAAAATCATCCCTGTTTTTTCGTATTGTTGACATAATGCAGGCGCTATTGTAAACCTTTTCCACAAAATATGTGCCTCACTGGCGCACAAACATCCCCATATGTAAGGCATAAACCCGTTTTTTTATCATTTGTTAGATTGCACAAAAGATTAAATGCAAATTTTTCACGATTTTTTCTTCAAAATTATGGGTATTTATAAAACTGCAAAAAATTAGAAATTTATTGCAAAAATACATTTCGTGCAAAAACATCGGCCTGCCGGAACGGCGGGCCGATGCTTTTAATGTACATTTTTCAGTTTCTTACTTCTTGGCATTACGGATCGCAATGATACGGTTCATTTCGTTGTAGACGATCATAAAGCCTTCGTCCACGCCCATACCGGGCTTTGCCAAAATCTGCACGGGCTGGGTAGCCATTGCGCAGTGGACACAGACCTGTGCGCTGCGGTCGGTCTCATTACAAGTACCGCCCTGGTATGCGCCAATGCCCTTTTCTTTGCAGTAGAGAACTGCCTCGATGGTGTTGTTGATGCCGCCCAGGTCGGGAGTCTTGATCTGCACCATATGGCCGGCCTTGTTATCGGCAAACAGCTTGATATCTTCCAGGGTATTGCACCATTCGTCGGCAACCAGCTCCACATCACAGCCACGGGCATCCAACTCAGCGGTCAGAGCTGCCAGAGCCTTCATCTGGGTGGGGACATCCACATCGCAGTCCATAGGACCTTCGATACGCAGGTGGAAGGGCTTTGCGATCTTGCCCAGCTTTTCGATGTAGTCAGCCATAGCCTTGTAGTTGTCGTTGCCGAAAGCAGCGCCAATAGTGCCGTAAACATCGATATGGAAGATGGGCAGGTAATCCTCGCTGGTGCGGTGGGTCAGGATACGGTCACGGAGCCATGCCACATACTCTTCCAGCTTCTCGCCCTTGGGTCCCAGCTTGGTCTCCACATTGTTGATCAGCGCGTGGGGCAAAACCTGTGCGCCCTTGATGATCATCTTGTCGGAGTTGTCGTAACGGTCATCACCGGACTGGGTGAAGATGTCGATGGGCTTATCGGAAACACTGCAGCCGTACTCGTCAGCCACAACTTCGCACATCAGCCGCTTGGTAGCCTTGGCAACGGCATCCAGGATAGCCTGGGAAACACCGTAACGGATAGCGGTATGCAGGCGCTTGCCCTCAACCTGGATTGCTTCCATCATAGCGCACAGGCCACGGAAGTCATCGGCTTCCTTGCCCACCAGCTGGGGCTTGATGTACTTGTCGATAACGGGAATAAAGTCCTCTGCCAGGAACAGGGGGTCACGTCCGCCTGCACCGGAGTACTGCACGGCAGCGCAGTCACCGAAAGCAACCTGGCCGTCCTCCAAAACGATCATAACAGAGATGGACTCACCGGCCTGGCGGACAGAACGGAAGCCCTCGGTAACAGGTGCACCGACATAGAACACACCGTCGTGGCCGGCGCCCTGCTTGATAGCGCGCTGGTCATCGAAGTAGAAGCCGGTACGGCCGGCAGAGCAAACAACGTCAATGATTTTCATAATAAGATACTCCTTATAAAATTATATCGGAGATTGCCACGCCAGTGACTCGGTCACTGGCTCGCAATGACAACCGGATTATCTGGGGCGGCCAACCAGGCGGCCCTTGCCGATGGCATAAACATCGTCGATGACCATCTGGAAGGATGCCTTCCGCTTTTCGGCCAAAGCGCGCTCATAGATCTTGGTTTCGTGGAAGTCCTTCAGATCCTTGCTGAAGGGTAGGTTGCCGGGGTTCAGAATACGGACAGCGCCGTCGTTATCACGGCAGGGCAGCATCAGACCGGCATTGGCGCGGCAGGGTGCGAAGGGAACGTCCAGCACGCCTGCTTCCACACCGCGGCAGACGCCAACAGCGATGTCGCCGTTACCCAGCTCAAAGCACTTGTCCACGATGCAGCGGGTCTCCTGGCGGATGATCTCCTTCTCCTCTTCCAGATGCACATCCTGGAAGCTCTGGTCAGCCAGCATGTTAACCACCTGCTTGGTGCAGCGCAGGCCCTGCGCATTGGCTTCCATAGTGGGGATGCCCACAGCCTCATGGGGGGTCTTAACAATAACCTTGGTGGCCTTTGCCAAAGCAGCGGTCAAGCTGCCGGAGGAAATAACGCCGAAGGCTTTGGCTTCATCAGCAGGGAAACCGCCCATCCACTGGTGCAGAACGGTGGTGACCTTAACATCCTTGTAGCCGTACTTCTGCAGATACTCGTCGGTCAGCTCTTCCAGGGTACGGATGGCAGCGATGTCCTGAACCAGGTTGCCGCACTGGCCGTAGCCGACGGTGATGTTCTTAACGCCCTGCTCAGCAGCCAGCAATGCCTCGATGATAGCGGCAGCATGGGAAATACAGGGGGGCACCAGGGTACCGGTCAGCGGGCCGTAAGGCTCACGGTTGATGGAAACACCCATTTCCTCATAGAGGCCGGTCAGACGGTCAACATACTGCCAGTCACGGATGGTGCGTTCCATAGGAATATTCTTACAGTAGGGCAGGTTGTAGGAGATACCGCCGCCCTCGTAGCTGGTGAAGCCGCCGGCGTAGGTGATCTCGGTGAGCAGTCTTGCATCGGGTGTGCCGTGACGGACCTGCATAGGTACGTTGACACTCTCAACCACCTGGCGGCACTTGGCAACGCCGTGGTTTACTGCGGGGAAGCCGTTGAGCATGGCCCGGCCCAGGCGAATGGACTCGGCGATGCCGTTTTCTGCTTCGGCATAGCGATTCTGACGGGTGTAGCTGTCGATGGTGGAGGGCAGCAGGTCAGCCTCGCCTTCCTTCTCTAAGTACTGCATCAGCTTGATGTGCTCCTCAACCACAGGAACACCGGCCCGGGGCTGCACCAAAGTGACCTTATTCTTCTTTGCATCCAGCAGCTTCTGAGAGAAGTCACGGGACTTGGGCATAGCCTTGTGGTAAGCGACAGCCTCTTCCAGGTCTACATCCTTACCGGTGGGCCACTGGGTCAGGATCTCCTGACGCATTTTCATAAACTCGCCTTCGGGAATGCGCTTATTCTGAATGTCCATAGTATTCAAGCTCCTTTTTTATAATTCGGAGAGCCGTCTGGGGATAGTGCAGGGAAAGCAATCCCATCGCGGCCAAAATATACGTTCTGTCTACCCACACGCCGGCTTCCTTGGGTCGCAGGGATTCCGGATGGGCGGGGTCATAGAGGGCATGGGCAGCGATCTTCTCTGTCTGCCGGGTGTGGATCAGGCTGCCGCCTGTCACCACGATCTGCTTTACTTTGGTCAGATTCTTGCCCTCTTGCACGAAGGTCTGACCCAACATTGTGTATGTTTCGGAAATGGTGCCTGCATGGCGGGCTACCGCCTCAGCCACAGCGCCGGATGCCAATGCAAAGTCCAGCTTTTCCAGGTCGTCATCACCGTTGGGGACCTTGTCGGTATTTACCTTCAAATCTTCAACCAATTCTGTGACCCGCTCTTCCGTCAGGCCGGAAAGCCGGCAAATCTTGTCCATACCGGCTGCATCCACAATGCCCTGGATGCTGTAGCGCATACCGATGTCACCTTCCACCGTACGCTTGGCATAGGGTTCTGGCAAACCTTTATATACGGTATTCATATGGTCGGGCATGCCTTCAGCAATGGAGTATATATCGGTGGTTGCACCGCCCACATCCACAGCGACCAGTTCGCCGATACCGCTCTCCCCTTCGCAGCCGTCCGCCAGCAGCTTCATCGCCGCCAGCACCGCCGAGGGGGTGGGCATCATAATATCAGACAGCAGCTCCGTCGCTTTGCTCAGGCCCTTGGCCTGGATAATGCGGGTGAGGAAGATCTCCCGGATCTGCTTTTGGGTAGGTTCTGCATTTAAGACTCCGAATTTCGGCATCACATTGGGGCAGACATAGACCTCGCAGCCATCTAAAATCCGCTGGCACTGCCGCGCCGCTGTGCGGTTGCCGGCAATGACGATGGGAAATTCCGGTTTCATTTGGGCCAGCATTTTGGCATTGTGGAGGATACATTCCGTATTGCCGCCGTCGGTGCCGCCTACCAGCAGAAAAATGTCCGGCTTGGCTTCCCGGATGTCCTCCAGGTCGTCCTCGGTGAGCTGGAAGGCATACACCCCAACCACCTTGGCGCCTGCGCCCAGGCTTGCCAATCTTGCCGCCTCACCGGTCAGCTCCGGCACAAGGCCGCTGGTGACCATCCGCAGGCCGCCGGCCGCGGAGGAGCAAGCATAGGTTTCTGCGAAATCCACCGGACCTATCTTGGCTTTCAGCTTTTTAAGGCCTTCCGTCAAGCCGTCATTGATATCGGTCTGAATGGTGGTGAAAGCCGCTGCCGTACCTAAGAGGGTCTCCGACTCCACATCCACGGCGGTCAGCTTGGTATATGTACTGCCAAAGTCGATCAGAAGGACCGGTTTCACGCAGTCTCACCGTCCATGTGCAGCAGCTCACGGAGTGCTTCGATGGTAGTTTCGGGAGCAGTACCGGGAGGGAAGGCTCTGTCAAAGCCCATATCCTTAAAGCGGCGTTCTACGTCCTCAAACTTCTGCTTACCGATCACGATGTTGCCGCCAACAACCAGGGGGATACCCTTCAAGCCAGCCTCGTCGCACTTCTCACGGAGGCCCCGGCAATCCAGCTCGCCCTGGCCATAAAGAGAAGAAACCACGATCGCATCTGCATTGGACTCGATGGCCGCTGCAATGTACTCCTCCTGCGCAACCATAACACCCAGGTTGATCACCTCGAAACCGGCTTCGGTGAATGCGTGGTACAAGATCTTGTTACCAACGGCATGCACATCAGCGCCGATTACGCCGATGACCAACACTTTCTTACGTTGTTCCATTTTTACACCTCATAATTTTTGTTTTTGCTATTGTTCTATTCATATATGTTACAATGGTATATAACATTTGTCAATACACAAATTTGCTTATGCAATACTTTTTGCATCCAGCAGGCGTTTGATCTTGGATTCCAGGTACAAAACAGAGCCTTCGTCCATTTTATAATAGCAATCGATGACTCTGCCGCCGAAATTCTGTATCAATTCCGTAGCGCCGGCGCTGAAATACTTTTCATAGAATTTCGGCACAAGCACCACGGTCTTATCCTTAAGATAGCCTTCTAAATCCTCAGACTCTGCAGTGGTGGGTTCAAACACCTCCGCATCCTCCACATAGGTCTTGCAGGTGTTATACATCAACTGGGCAAACCGGGCACTGCTACCAACGATACCCAGCTTCTCCCCTGCCTGCAGCTTCAGAATCCGTGCCAGGGAGTGCGCCGAGGGCCGCAAAGCCGTCCGGGCCAGGGGCACTTTCTCCGGCAGAATTTCTGCCAGGTAATCTCCGTGGCTGGAGGTAGTGACCACCAGGTCATAATCTTCGTTCAGCTGGTAGGGATACTGTTCAATACTCTCCAAATGGTAGGCATGCAGATCCACACCGTTTATGTGGTTCAACTGCTCGGACATATGGGACAGGCACTCTGCGTTACATTCCACCAATGCCACCTTAATAAAAGCTTCCTGCTCTGCCCGCTGGCGCAGCTTCAGATCCAGGAAAATATTGATCTCCATAGGAGAAAATCCCATCTTCTCCAGCCGGTTAAGCATATCATCGATAGCAGCCATTGCCTGTTCCTTCCGGCTATTGGAATTGGCAGGCTGGTAACGGACAAACGTACCCCGGCCCTGTGCCTTTTCCACCAAGCCCCCAAGCTCCAGCTCGTCATAGGCCCGCTTGATGGTGCCCCGGGCAATGCCCAGGCGCTCCGTCATTTCCTGCACAGTGGGCAATTGCTGCCCGGCAGGGAGCGTTCCGTTTTTGATAGCAGCCCGGATGCTGTCCACCAATTGCTGGTAGATAGGAACATCCAATTCCGGGTTAATCTTATAAACAGAATCCATAAGTTCAATCCTTTACAGGTACATTATAAATAACATCTTGCAGATCGCCCTCCCGGCCGATGACATTTGCCACCACCCGGTCGCCCTTGGGGAGTTTGGCGGGCTTGCCGGTGATCCGCTCAGCCTTTTCTTTTAGTTCGTGGATATCCACCACAGGCAGACCGGCATCTACCAAGCGCTGCTTCAGCTCCGCCTGGCGGGGATTGACGGCGATACCGCCCTGGGTCACCAGCACATCAATACTCTCACCGGGGGTGGAGATACAGGTAACACGGTCGGTGACGATGGGAAGTCTTGCCCGGAACATAGGTGCAATGATCATAGACAGCTTTGCGCCGGCTGCGGTATCGCTGTGACCGCCGGAGCCGCCCATAATATAGCCGTTGGAGTCGGTGTGGACATTGACATTGAAATCGGTATCGATCTCCGTTGCGCCCAAAATAACCACATCTAAGTTATCCACCACTGCGCTGCGGCTTCCGGGAGCGGCATAGTGCATGGCGGTGATCTCCTGGTGACGGGGGTCGCTGCGGATGGACTCCACCGCTTTCAAGTCAAAGCACTGGACATCCAGCAGATTCCGGAAGCAGCCCGCCTGGAGCATATCTACCAAATAACCGGTGATGCCGCCCAAGCCGAAGCTACCCTGGATCTTCTTTTCAAGCATAATATCCTTTAAGTACTTGGCAGCAGCCAAAGATGCGCCGCCGGCACCGGTCTGGAAGGAAAAACCGTCCTTCAAAAGGCCAGAGTTTTCAATGACCTTGGCTGCATGGGATGCCATTACCAAGCCCACCGGATCACGGGTAATTTGGGTCGTGCCGGACACGATACCCTTGGGATCGCCGATGGCATCCACTGCCACCACATAGTCTACATAGCTTTCAGAAATAGACCAATTCTGCAGAGGATAGTCCATCAGCTGGTCGGTGATAACAACTACCTTTTTGGCATACATCGCATCGGCAAAGGCATAGCCCAAGCTGCCGCAGGCAGATTTGCCGTACTTGCCGGTACAGTTGCCCATCTTGTCCGCTGCGGGGGCAGCGATAAAGGCCACATCAATGGGGGTTCTTCCCAATGCAATATCTCTGGGGCGGCCACCGTGAGTACGGAACTCCACCGGTTTTTCCATAACGCCCTGGGAGATAGCCCGGCCGATACCGGCGCTGATATAGTCAGCGGACAGACCAGTGACTACCTTATTTTGAATATGGGTCAGCAAAGGTCTGTGGACATCAAACAAGGAGCTGGCGTTGACCGTCAGATCTTTAATGCCCGCGTTGGCGATCTCCTCCATCACCATATTCAGCACAAAGTCACCGTTACGCAGGTGATGGTGGAAAGAAACGGTCATGCCGTCTTTTAAGCCGGAGAGGGCAACCGCCTCCCGGATGGAATTTACAAGTTTGCTCATTCTGCGTCCCTCCTGTCAAGGCCAAGCTGCTCTGCCATTTCGATCGTGCGCTGGGCACGGGCCACGATGGGCGCATCGATCATCTTGCCACGCAGGGCGATAGCGCCCTTGCCCTGGGCCTTAGCCATAGCGATGGCTTCCAGTACCTCGTAGGCATAGTCGATCTCTGCCAAAGTGGGGCTGAAGGTCTGATTGATAGCCTCCAAGTGGCGGGGAGAAATGGCTGCCTTGCCGGTAAAGCCCAAAGCTTTCGCAAGCTCAGCATCCGTCCAGATACCCTCGTCATCGTTAACATCAGTAAAGGGTGTATCATAAACTTCCACATCCGCAGCCCGGGCAGCAACCACCAAACGGGTACGGGCATACTCGATCTCCCGGCCCTCCTTGGTGCGCTTGCAGCGCAGGTCGGCGGTCAGGTCCTCCGCGCCCAGGAACAGGGCGTGGATCCGCTTACAGGAAGCGGCAATGGCATAGGCATTCTCAACACCCAAAGCAGTTTCGATGAGGGGCATCAAGCCCACGGAATTTGCAGGCAGGCCCAGTTTTTCTTCCAATTCGGTTATGTAGGCATCTGCTGTGAGGGCATCCTGGGCAGTACCGGTCTTGGGCAGGAGGATAAGCTCCGGTTTTTCCGGCAAAACGGCATCCAGGTCAGCCTTCCAATAAGCAGTGTCTGTAGAATTGATGCGGACGATCCGCTGACAGCCGGTAAAGTCCATATAGCGCAGGGTATTACGCACCAGCACCCGGGCTGCATCCTTCTCAGCAGGAGAAACTGCATCTTCCAGGTCAAAAATCACGGCATCCGCGCCTAAAACGCTGCCATTGATGAGCATATTGGGGTTATTACCCGGCAAAAACAGCATAGAGCGAATCATTGGGCATCCCCCTTTCCCCGGAGAACCGCAGTCTCCACTCTGGCACGGATGACACACTCCAGTGCGCCCCGGTCAACCACACGGACATTGGCATTTTCCACGGACAGTTCCTGCAGGACATTCCGCACAGCCTTCTCGATAGCCTCACCAAACTGGCCCATAACCACCGATTCCAGCTGCAGCTTGATGCCGTCAGTGCCCGGCTCGATCTCTACATAGGCATCGCTGGACTCCATGGTTCCAGCAGATGCACGCAGTTTCATTTCCATATCTGACTCTTCCTTTCAATGTTATAGTAACAATTCCCGGATATTATATAACACAATCAGGTAAATTGCAATTCTTTTTACTTTTTTATTTGCATATTTCCTTTCTTGTTGTATAATGGTTTTATACACAGCCTGACCAACATAATCCAAACCCGTTCCTGCGACCTAGGGGGATGGATGAATGGGTCAGGCAAAGCATATGAAGCCGATGGGCTGGCGCCCATCAATGAAATATAATGACGCCTGAGCCAATCAGATGCACCCTTAGGCGGGTTCGGATTATATTGGGCAGGCTGCAGAAAGGGGCGCAAGGCTATGGATATTGAGATTCTCACCTCCCTGCGGGGCAGGAAGTTAACAGCGTGGGAGCATCTGCTGGAAAAGACCGGCCTTGTGCCGGAGGAAATGCCGGAGCAGACCGTGCTTATATGGGAAGGCGACGATCTCGCCGCCACCGGCAGCCGTCAAGGCAACATCTTAAAATATTTGGCTGTTGACCCGGCCCATCAGGGCGAAGGCCTGCTTGCATCGCTGCTCACCGCTTTGCGACAGGAGGCGTTCCAAAAGGGACATCGGCATTTGTTCCTCTACACCAAGCCCTCCAACGAGTATCTGTTCCTGGATTTGATGTTTTATCCCGTGGCCGCCACAGATCAGGTGCTTTTGATGGAGGATACGCCCAACGGAGTGAAAAGTTTCTTACAAACGCTGCCTGTTGAAACCGGGGGCGGCACGGTAGGCGCTGCGGTTATGAACTGCGACCCCTTTACCTTGGGTCACCGCTATTTGGTGGAAAGCGCCGCCAGGGAATGTGATCATTTCTATGTGTTCGTCCTTTCCGAAGACCAAGGCCATTTTTCCGCTGCCGATCGGTTGGCTATGGTAAAAGCCGGTACGGCAGACCTCAAGAATGTGACGGTACTGCCTACCGGACCGTACCTCATTTCCGCCGCCACCTTCCCCACCTATTTCCTCAAGGACCGGGACGGGGCGGAGCAGGTGCAGTGTCTTTTGGATATTGCCATCTTCTGCAAATATTTTGCACCCCATTTTGGCATCACGCGCCGCTATGTGGGCACAGAGCCCCTCTCCCCCATGACCAATAAATATAATGCAGCTCTAAAAGCAAATCTGCCTGCCAAGGGCATTGCAGTCCGGGAGCTGGCCCGCTTTGAAAAAGACGGTGCTCCCGTCAGCGCCAGCGCTGTACGAAAAGCTTTGACCGAGGGAGATTGGGATACCCTTCGTTCCCTCGTTCCCCCCACCACTTTTCAACACTTACAAAAAACAAGCAAGGAGGACGCATTATGCAAGACCGCCAAGACAGCCACATCTTAAGCAGCTATTTCGCCCCCAGAGGTCACAACCGTATGTATGCTTTGGGTATGCAGCTGGCTCAGCTATACCTATCCCCCTTTGATAAGCTCATCGGCATCATCGGCGAGGCCGGTTCCGGTAAGAGCGCCTTAATTCGGGGTATGTTCCCCGGATTGGAGCTGACCAACGATGACGACGGCGTTTATGTCCGTCCTCTGCCCCTGCTGGAGCAGGATTCCGGCTTCAGCTTCTTCACACCCCATACCTATCACTTAGATATTCGTTTTGAAAACGGTTTTACCCAAATGAGCATCTTAGCCGATGCCATCATTGAAGCCCTCCACAACGGCAAACGGGTGATCGTGGAGCATTTCGATTTGGTCTATCCCCTGCTGGGCTTCAACGCCAATCTGCTGATCGGTGTGGGTGAGCAAGTCCTGATCGCCCGGCCCACTATTTTCGGTCCGGAGCCCCAGGAGATCCGGGACTCCGTGTACAAATCCCTGTCCTACCGGCTGATGGCCCACACCGCCGAGGATCTGTGCGAGCTCTGTATGCCCGCCGAGGAGCTGGCCCGCTGCGGCCACGACGATGTGCGCCACGGCTTTGTCATTACCTTCCCCGATCACGCGCCCAATTTTGATATTCAGGAATTGGAGCAGAAGGTCAATGCGCTTATCCAGGAAGACCTTCCCATCACCTATCTGGACAACAACCACGTTTCCATCGGTGATCAGTCGCATTTCTGTACCGGACCCCGTATCCACGTACGCCGGACAAGTGACATTCAAGATTTCCACCTGCTGCATCACTTCATCTATGACCGTTTCGCCAAACAATATCTGCTGGTAGGTTGCGTGGGTGAAAATGCTTTGGATAACCTGGCCAAGCTGGATGCCCAGCAGGAAAAGCAATCCGATCTGATTGTATGACAGAAGTAACACTTCAGGACATCCTGCTTGCCCGGGAGCAACGGGCCGCTAAGCAAAAGGAATTTTTGACCAAGTATCATTGCCCCCTTGTTTCCTTTACCATGAATATTGCCGGGCCTGTGAAGACCTCCCCTCTCATTGAACGGGGATTCCGGGCAGGTGTAAAAAAGCTGGAATCTCTCGGCTCTGCCATTTTGGCAAAGGAGATCACCTGCAAGGACACCGGGTGCGAGGGCTTTTTCGCCGTGAATGTGGATGCCCACATTCTCAAGGCCATTTGCACAGAATTTGAAGAAGCCACTCCCTTGGGGCGGCTCTTTGATATGGATGTATTGGATGCCGATGGCAACAAGCTGGACAGAGAAGGTCAGCGGGGCTGTATTGTCTGCGGTGCGCCCGGTCGGGGCTGCGCTGCCGGACGGGTGCATTCCGTGTCTGAATTACAAGCCGCTACCGATCGGATCTTACGGGAGCATTTCCGTTTGGCTGACCGGGAACGGGTCGCCGACCTGGCTGTACTAAGCCTGTTGGAAGAGGTATGTATCACCCCCAAGCCCGGGCTTGTAGACAGGCGGAATACCGGCAGCCACACCGATATGGATTTGGATACTTTTTATGCCAGCGCCAACGCTCTGTGGCCTTATTTCAAAGCCTGCGTTGCCATTGGCCAGGACACCGCCACCCAGCCCCCGGAAGAAACCTTCCGTCTGTTACGGCAAGCCGGTTTGGAAGCCGAAAAAGCCATGTATGCAGCGACCAACGGGGTAAACACCCACAAGGGCGCAATCTTCACCTTGGGCATTTTGTGCGGCAGTGTGGGCAGACTTTGGGCAGCAGAGTTGCCTGCACCCTCCCTTCCATTATTATTAAAGGAATGCGCCGCTGTTGGGCAGGCCGCTATAGAGGATTTCTCCAAGACGGACGGCTCTACGGCAGGACAGAAATTATATTTACAAAAAGGCTTACGGGGCATTCGCGGCGAAGTGGCCGAGGGATTACCTGCGGTTACAAACATCGCATTGCCCGCTTTGGAAGAAGGCCTTGCCAAAGGAATGTCTTTCAACGACGCCGCCGCCTGCGCCTTAGTAGGACTGATCGCCCGGGTGGAAGACAGTAACCTCTATCACCGGGGCGGTGACGAAGGCGCAACCTTTGCCAAGGAGGCTGCCAGGGCGTTGGGCAAATTCCCGCCAAAGACAAAAATTGAGGCATTGGACGATGCCTTTATCCGCAAAAACCTCTCCCCCGGCGGCTGCGCCGATCTGCTGGCTGCCACCTTATTCCTACATAAACTAAAAGGAGATATACTATGAAACTGACGATTTTAGGCGACATCATGGCCGAAATCCCGGTACTGCGGGCAGCAAAGTGCCGCTGCGGTAAATATGATTTCAGCGGTGTGTTTGACCCCTCCCGGAAGCTGCTGGCTGAGTCCGACTACATCATCGGCAATTTAGAGACCCCTTTGGCCGGTGAAGAGGCAACGTATTCTCAAAACCATGTTTGCTTCAATGCCCCTGACGAATATGTGGACGCCATTATGGATGCCGGCATCAAGCTGGTCTCCACTGTCAACAACCACTCTTTTGACCGTGGTTATGCCGGTATGGAACGCACCATTAAGGTACTGGACGAAAAGGGTCTGCCCCACACCGGCACTTACCTGCCCGGCACTGAGCGGCAGGAGGCTTACTATTTCGAGCAGGACGGCACCAAGTTTGCCGTGATTGCCTACACCTATGGCACCAACTACGGCGGCAGCGGCGGCAAGTATCTTGCCGAAGGCGAATACGAAGGCACTGTGAATCTGCTTTGTCATCAGACCCGCAGCACTTATATGCCCGGCGTATGGCGGGAAGACTGGATGGAGCGGCTCCTGGAAAACAGCAAGCTGATCAAAGACCCCAACGGTTTTTATAAGTTAAAAAAGTATATGGGTCTCACCGCCACCTATCCCCGCCACGACGATAACTTAGACGGCAAGACCGACACTCCCTACATTGTACAGATGCAATCCGATATCCGCAAGGCCAAGGAAAAGGCCGACATTGTGCTGTTTTACCCCCATGTGGGCGGTCAGTTTACCATTAAGCCCGGCGCATTCACCGAGTATGTCATCGAAAAAGCCTTGGAGGCCGGCGCTGATGCCATCGCAGCCACCCATTGCCATATCCCGGAGAAATTCGAGTGGAAAAACGGCGTGCCCGTGTCCTACTGCCTGGGTAACTTCAATATGAACCCCAAGTCCTATCTGGCTATGCCGGAAATCCTCACCAACTACGGCTACGCTCTGCATCTGTATGTGGAGAACAAGAAGATTGTCAAGGTCACCTGCTCTATGATGAAGAACTGCGTGATGCCCGGCGGTCAGATCGCAAGCTGTCCTGTGGATGAACTGTACGCGCAGGCAAGCGAGAAAGAAAAGAAAGCTCTGGAAAAAGACATCCGTCATCTGTATGGCCGCATCACCGGCAAGGTACTGAAAGAGAATATCGTCAGAAGAGAATACGAATTATAAGCAAAAAGTCATCCTGAGTAGCTCAGGATGACTTTTTTATCCCCCAGT
Source organism: Oscillospiraceae bacterium (assembly GCA_017482385.1). GTDB lineage: Bacteria > Bacillota > Clostridia > Oscillospirales > Oscillospiraceae > Faecousia. The sequence continues at coordinate 21,173 of JAFUNI010000022.1, forward strand.
CTTTTTGGCAAAAAGACAGCCCCCTTTAGGCAAGGGGGCCTTTGTATTATGTAATTACAGTGCGGTGATATGGGGATGCTCGCCCATAACTTCCCGGAGGCATTCCAAAAATGCCGCGATTGCGGGCTGATTCTGACTCTCTGCCGCTGTGACGCAGGACACCTCCCGGCAAGGCAGGGAAAACACAGTTTCAAGCCTCCGGGCAATGCCCTCCTGCTCCAAGCCCTCCGCTACGCTGATGGGAACAATGGCCCAGTGCTGCTTCTGCTCAATGAATTTCTGCAAGTGTGCCATAATGGAAATACAGATCTGCGGCCGCTCGCCGCCAAACATCTGCTGATGCCACTTGGCAAAGGCACTGCTCCACTCTATGTACACCTCATCAAGCAATGACAACTGGTGCAATTCCACCGGCTCGTGATAAACACTGACCATAGAAGTTATCAAAACCATAGGCTCGGAAAATACAGGCGTTTGTGCAAAATAGCCGTCCTTCACCCGGCCGCAAGTGAACGCCAAATCGGTTTTATCTTCCTGAATGCTGTGGATTGCCGCATCCAGCTCCATATCCTGGATCTCCAGGTGGATCTGAGGGTTTGTCTGCATAAACCGCTCATACACAGCCGTGAGCAAGTACGTACCGATGCTGTTAAAGGAAGACACCCGGAGCATTTGGTTGGGCTTGTGGTAGAGCTTCTGCATTCTGTCCAGTATCGTCTCATACTGGACAGCCAAATCATAAAACTCCCGGCCCGCCGCAGTGAGGGTCATCTCCCGGCAGCCTTGCTTCCGATAAAAAAGAGGTCCGCCCAGCTCCTTTTCCAATGCTTTCAGCCGTGTACTCAGGGAGGATTGGGTGATAAACAGCGATTCCGCAGCCCGGCTGCCGGTCTTATAACGGCAAACAGCCAGGAAACATTCGATTCCCGCGTGAGTCATAAAAACTCCCTCCTATGGCAAAATATTGAGTATATTCAATATTATAACAAGAAATAATCAACTTTACAAGTAGCAATTTTAGGTTTATAATAGGGCCAGTTCATAAAAACAACATTTTTAGGAGGAACTATTATGATTTTCGGTGTTCTGAAAGACATCAAAGAAGGCGAAAACAGAGTTATCTGCACGCCCGTGGAGGTAGCTTCCATTGTTGCCGCCGGTCACACTGTGTACGTACAGAAGGGCGCTGGCGTTGGCGCCGGCTTCCCCGATGAGAAGTACGCTGCTGCAGGTGCTACCATCGCCGACACCGCTGCCGAGCTGTGGGACAAGTGCGAATTCCTGGCTAAGGTTAAGGAAATCGAAGCGTCCGAGTACAAGTACTTAAAGCAGGGCAAGATGATCTACTGCTGCATCCACCCCGCCGGTCACCCCGAAGAGATGCAGGCCATCCTGGACAGCAAGTGCATCGCTATCACCGCTGAGGACAGCCACCGTTACGGCTCTCCCAACTGTGAAGCTGCCGGCAAGCAGGGCGCTCTGTTCGGCCTGGAGTCCATGCTGACCATCAACGGCGGTAAGGGCAAGTTCGTTGGCGGTTTCGCCGGCGCTCCCGGTATGAACGTTCTGATCCTGGGCGGCGGTATCGTTGGCCAGGGCGCTCTATCCGTTCTCCACGCTCTGGGCGCAAATGTTACCGTTATGGATATCAATATCGGCTGCCTGAAGATGCTGGGCGACAAGTATCAGAACAAGATCAACACCATGTTCTGCACCCAGGAGACCATTGCCTCCGTTCTGCCCCAGACCGATATGGTCATCAACTGCGTGAAGTGGCCCAAGCAGCGCAAGGACTTCCTGATCACCAAGGAAATGCTGAAGCTGATGGAGCCCGGCAGCGTTTTGGTTGACATCTCCAATGACGATCCCGGTGCTATCGAGTCCAGCCACGAGACCCACCACGACAACCCCCGTTATGTTGTCAACGGCGTTGTGCACTACTGCGTCAGCAACATTCCCGGCGCTGTGGCTCACTCCACCACCGTGGCTTTGGCTGCTGAGACCCTGCCCATGCTGCTGAACATCCTCAACAACGGTCTGGCCGAGGCCTGTGTCCGCGACGGCTTCATCCGCCGCAGCCTGACTGCCTACGAAGGCATTCTGACCCACGAGGAGACCAGTGCTATTCAGAACCGTCCCTGGATGAAGCCCGAGGATGCTCTGAACATTGCTGATCGCAAGCTGGATCCCGCTCCCCCCGCTACCACCACCCGTAGCACCAACTTCATCAAGAAGTAAGATTAAAAATATGGCTCTGAAAATAGATCTTGACCAGTACCTCCGTGAGCTGGAGTGGCTGGTGAATACAGACAGCGGTCAGGGCAACCCCGAAGGTATCACTGCGGTTGGCGATTTTTTCGCCGACCGCTTTGCCGCTATGGGCTGGATTGTTGAAAAATACGATCTGCGCCCCGGCACCGGCAACTGCACCGTGGTAAAGAATCGGGAAGCCGACCGTTATGATTTGATGCTCATTGGCCACGTGGACACCGTGTTCCAGACCGGTGAAACCGCGAAACGGCCTTTCCGTCGCGACGAGAAGAATTGCTACGGCGTTGGCGTGATCGATATGAAGCAGGGCTGCCTGTCCATGCTGCATATCTTGGAGCAGCTGCCTGCCCAGGTGAACAAAAAGCTGAATATTATGGCTATTTTCAACCCCGATGAGGAGGTTGGCAGCCGTTGGTCCAAACCGATCCTCCATCGCTATGCCGCCATCTGCGACAAGGTGTTTGTCTTCGAAGCCGGCGGCAGCCACCCCGGTATGGTAACTGTGGAACGAAAGGGTCAGACCGCTCTGTCCGTGACCATCACCGGCCGGGCCGGTCACGCAGGCTATATGTTTGAAAACGGTTCTCTGTCTGCCGTAACTGAGGCTGTTCACTGGGTAAATGTTCTGAATCAGTACCACTCTGAGGAAATGGACACCACCGTCAATGTGGGTGTTTTCAATGCCGGCGAGAAGCGGAATGTGGTTGCCCAGACCGCCACCGTTGCCTGGGATATCCGCTACAGCCGTCCGGAAATTAAGGATCAACTGGAAACCACCCTCGACGAACTGGTAAAGCACGCAGAAGCAGGTGGCTACAAAGTGGAGTTCGGTCTGCGAAAGACCTCCCCGGCCTTGGCGCCCGATGAACAGGGCTGGGCCTATGTGGAGCGGATAAAGAAGGTTGCCAAGAAGACCGGTGTTACCTTTGCTCTCAAAAAGCGGGGCGGCATGTCCGATGCCAACCATATGTCTCAGCTTGGCCCTATTTGTGTGGACAGCTTAGGTCCCACCGGTGACTTTGATCACAGTGACCGGGAGTACTTAGCTATTGACTCCATTATCCCTTACACCCAATTTGCTTATGATCTGATTTGCGATCTTGCGGAGGATGCAGAATGATTTTTACTACCGATTACAAGTTAGAAAATTACATACTAAACACCAAGTGGGAAGACCTGCCCGCCGAAGTGCAAAACCGGCTGAAAGGCTGCTTTGTGGATCTGATGGGCGCTCTGACCATCGGCAGCCGCAGCAAGCAGTTTGATGCAGGCCTCAAGCTGGCAAACTCCCTGTTCGGCAAGGGTGATATTCCTGTCATTGGCGCTCCCGACAAGCTGTGCTTTGCCGGTGCTGCCACCGCCATGGGTCACTCTTCCAACGCCTACGACATTGATGACGGCCACAATCTGACCCGGGCTCATCCCGGCACCTCCTTCATTGGTGCGGTGCTGGCTGCGGCTTATGAGAAGAATGTGTCCCGGAACGAGTTCTTGGCTACCCTGCTGGTGGCTTATGAAGTCACTGTTCGTATGGGCGCTGCGCTGATGGATTACTATCAGTACGCACACAGCAGCGGCACTTTTGGCGCTGTTGGTGTGGCTGCCGGCGTAGGCCGTCTGTACGGCTTTACCAAGGAACAGATGAACAATGTGCTGTCCGTTGCTGAGTTCAACGCACCCTTGGTTCCCGGTATCCGCAGTGTGGAGTACCCCTCCATGAACAAGGACGGTGTTCCCTTCGGTGTGATGACCGGTGTGCTGGCTGTGCTGAACACCATGTGCGGCTTCACCGGTAACAAGCATATGCTGGAGGCCGAGGAATACCGCAGCTACTGCGACGATTTGGGCAAAAAGTACCAGGTTATGGATCTGTACTTCAAGCCCTACCCCTGCTGCCGCTGGGGTCATCCCGCTATTGATGCCTGCGTAGGCCTGATGACGGAAAACAATTTGAAGGCCGCTGACATTGCCAAGGTCACCATTCATACCTTCAAGCGGGCCACTATGCTGTCCAAGATCATCCCCCAGACCGCCGACGAGGCCCAGTACAATATCGCCTGGCCCGTAGCTGCCTGCCTGGTTTACGGCGGCTTCGGCTTGGAGCAGGTTCGAGAGGAAAGCCTGGGCGACCCCGCCATTGTGGCAATGATGGACAAGCTCACCTTTGCTGTGGACGAGGATATGGACGCCCAGTTCCCCGCCCGCCGTATCTGCAAGGCAGAGATCATTACCAAGGACGGCCGCGTATTCGTGTCCGATGAGTGCGAACCCCGGGGCGAAGCCAAGGAGAACATTCAGCTGCCCTGGCTGTGCGACAAGTTCCGCTACATCACCGCCCCCGTCCTGACCGAGGAAGGCCAGGAAAAGGTGCTGGAAATGATCACAAGCGAGGCCGATATGCCCATCCGTGCTTTGGTGGACGAAGTCAACAAGGCAGAATACTGGAAACAGTAAATAACAAAAACCCGGATTCTTCCGGGTTTTTGTTATTTATACTTGCAAACAGACACTTCTTCGGTTATCATAGTACTATCCAAAAACAAAGAGAGGCGGCTCCCTATGAAAAATTTCAGAAAAAACTTCAAAAACATTTTGCTTTGTCTGTTCGAGCTGATCGCCGGCTTGCTGATTGTGATCAACTCCAAAGGCTTTAACAAAATCATTATCACCATCGCCGGTTTCGGTTTCATCCTTTCCGGTCTTCTGCAGGTGATCCGGTACTACCGGGCTGAGCCCCAAGCTGCCGCCCAGAAGAATTATTTGATGAAGGGTCTGCTGCTGTTGTCCACCGGCTGCTTCTGCGCTTTCCGGTCCAACTGGTTTGTGGCAGTCCTGCCCTCCTTTAGCTTCCTGCTGGGTGTGGGTGTATTTCTGATCGGCCTCGCCAAGATCCAGCAGGCAATGGATATGGTTCGTATGGATCAAAAGCAGTGGTATTATGCCTTTATCGGCGCAGCCGTTTCCTTGGCTTGCGCAGCTACCGTTTTGAACGGACCTGTCTCCACCAAGAAGATCCTTTGGATCTTCACCGGTATTATTTTGATCTTTGTAGCCGTTGCAGATATTGCCATGCTGGTTACCCGTAATTCCCCCAAGAAGCCCAAAGCTGCAGAGCCTGTGGAAGAAATTCCTGCTGAGGAAACACCCATTGAAGAAACCAACGAATAACAATATCCCCCGGTGAGCAATCACCGGGGGATCATTTTTGCTATTACAGCTCGGCCTCAATGTAGCGGATGCTTTTTTCCATAGTGTACAGGGGGTCGGGGGTGGAGCAAGCGCTGTCGTGCTCTACCAGGAAGTGCTCAGTGCCGGCTTCCTTCATCTTGGGGACGATGGTCTTGAAGTCCATATTGCCGTAGCCAACGCATTCATAAGCAGCGCAAGCATCGAAGTAGTCCAGCTTGGTATCCACAACGATCTTGTAGTCCTTCAGGTGGACGCAGCCGATACGGCCCTTCAGCTTCTCGATGGTAGCCAGCACATCCACACCGGCGTGCTGCAGCCAGTAGGTATCCAGGGTGAAGTTGATGTTGGGGCAGTTCTCCACGATGTGATCGAAGATGCGCTCGCCGTTGGACATACGCATAAACTCATAGTGGTGGTTGTGCAGGAAGAAGCTGTAGCCGTTCTTCTTCATATGCTCACCGGCCTTGTTCAGCTCCTCTAACTTGGTCTTGCAGATCTTCTCGTCCACGATATTCTCTTCGGTGACCATTGCCACGATGGGGATAGAGCCCAGGCCGATGTTCGTACAGCCAAACACTGCGTGCTCTTCCATCAGCTTGTCGGTATCATTTACGATCCGGTCAGCAGGCATATGGGTCAGCACGAAAGGAAGACCTGTTGCATCACTGACTCTCTTCAGCCGTTCGGGAATGAACTCAGCACCGGAATACTGCATAGAGATGTAGCCCATCTCCTTCAGCTTCTGGGCGGTATCCAGCAAGCCCTCCTCGGTCTTGATCAGCTTGTGGACAGAATACAGGTTAATGCCAGCTTTCATTTTACAAATCCTCCGTTCATTTCTTTATAGCCCTGGTCGGCAAGAAGGCCCTTCAGAGCGTTGACGGCATAGTCAAATGCTTCGTCATTGTTTTCAAAGTGGAAACGATTCTTCATTTCCTCATCGTCGATAGTTGCGTAGCCATCAAAGATCGCTAAGTGAGGCTCCAAGGTCAGAACCTGGTCGCCCTCGATCATCTCGATGAGCTTGGGGATATCGCCGTCGCCCACACCGGCAGGAACCAGTTCCTCGGTCTTGGCATCGGTATCCTTAATATGGAAGTACTCCATTTTGCTGTGGAGCGCGGGCAGAGTGACCTTGGGATCCTCGCCGCACTGGATGTAGTTGGCAGGGTCATAGACAAACTTCAGACCGGGCACATTGGTCATCAGCTCCTGGACACGCTCCAGAGTATCGCCATAGACCTTCTTTTCATTCTCGTGGCAGAGCTTTACGCCATACTTGGTGGCCACCTCTACCATACGCTTTAAGTAAGCAAAGACCTGCTCCTTCTTATCGTAAGCATCGAAGAAGCTGAACATGCGGATCTTGTCTGCACCAAAAATATTGGCCAGCTTGCACATATGCTCCACCTTGGGCAGATATTCCTCAAAGTTGAAATCCTCGTCAAGAGAAACCTTACCCATGGGAGAACCCAAAGACCATACTTTTAAGTTATTCTCCTTCAAAATGGCGGCTACTTCCTCCGCTCTTTCCAAGGTCATATCACCGATATTCACACTGTCCACGGTACGGATCTCCAAAAGGCCGATACCGTTGCGGTGCAGAGCATCGATCTGGGCCTGCAGGCTGCTGCCGGCCTCATCTGCAAATGCACATAAACGAATCAAAGCAATTGCTCCTTTCCTATTAAATACTAAGAATTATTATACTTTGTTTCCATAAAAAGTCAACAAAGAATCCGCTAAAAAAGTGCTTGACAAGGGGCAAAAGATGTGGTAAGATACGCAGGTAATAAAGAAGGCTTATCATCCGCCTCACCTCCAGCTAAAGCGCAAAGAGGTTAATATTCCACCTCCTTAGCGGAGAAACTGTGTGAATGCGGATGGACTGCCATCCGTTTTTTCTTTTATTATTGGAGGTGCTTACCATAGCCAAGTTAGATCATCAGCTCAATGAAGAAATCCAGGATAAGGAGCTTCGCATCATCGGTGAAGACGGCGCGCAGCTGGGCATTATGTCCGCTGACGAAGCCAATGCTTTGGCCGAGGAGCAGGGCCTGGACCTGGTAAAGATCTCCCCCAACGCAGTTCCCCCCGTCTGTAAGATCATGGATTATTCCAAGTTCTGCTTCGACCAAAAGAAGCGGGAAAAGGAAGCCAAGAAGAATCAGAAGGTCGTGGAGATCAAGGAGATCCGTATGAGCCCCAGCATCGACACCAACGACTTGAACACCAAGATCAAAAATGCCCAGAAGTTTCTGAAGGACGGCAACCGGGTCAAAGTCAGCGTCCGTTTCCGCGGCCGTGAGATGGCGCACACCAATCTTGGCGAGAAGCTGCTGATGGACTTTGCAGAGGCCTGCGCTGAAATATCTACTATGGAAAAGAATCCCAAGCTGGAAGGCCGGTTCATGGGTATGTTCCTGGCCCCCAAAAAACAGTAAGTAACAAATTATTTGTTCTATTACCAATGATACGGAAGGAGAACCAACTATGCCCAAGCTGAAAACCCATAGCGGCGCTAAGAAGAGATTCAACCTCACCAAGTCCGGTAAGGTCAAGAGAGCCCGCGCTTACAAGAGCCATATCCTCACTAAGAAGGATACCAAGCGTACCCGTCGTCTTCGTACCACTGCTTATGCAGATGCTACCAACGTAGCTACCGTCAAGAAGATGATTCCCTACAAATAAGCCAAGGAGGATATTGAGAAATGGCAAGAGTCAAAGGCGCAATGATGACGCGCAAGAGAAGAAATGCTACCCTGAAGCTGGCTAAGGGTTACTGGGGCTCCAAGTCCCGCCACTTTAAGATGGCCAAGCAGCAGGTTATGAAGTCCGGCAACTACGCTTATGTTGGCCGCAAGCTGAAGAAGCGTGACTATCGCAGACTGTGGATCACCCGTCTGTCTGCTGCAGTTGCTCCCTACGGTCTGAACTACTCCACCTTTATGAACGGTGTGAAGAAGGCCGGCATCGAGATGAACCGCAAGAGCCTGTCCGAGATGGCTATCCAGGACACCGCCGCTTTCGCTGCTCTGGTTGAGCAGGCTAAGGCCGCTCTGAAGTAAGAAAAGCATCGAAAACCGCACTGCCGATTGGCAGTGCGGTTTCTTTTTTATTTCAGCTCATTTAAGTAATATGCACGGGTTGCGGCATAGCTGCCGTCGGGAGCTGTAACAGTCAAGCGAATATAGCTATTCTCATCACCCTTTTCAAGCAAGCGGGTCAGATCAAAGGTTGCCTCATTGAGCCACTTCCCACCTTCTGCCGTTTTCTGTCCGGCAAAACGGCCATGGCTTTCCATCATAATATGTTGGGCATCAGAGCAGGTGATCTTCACAATATTTTCCTCAACCGTCAAATCGAAGATCTCCGGGCCGCAGGACATATAGAAATCACCCTTTTCCAGCGCATTGATCACGGAAGCGTATTCCAGCTTCTCCGCGCCCACCATGATCCAGGCGCCGCCCAGCGCCTCCGGATGGTGCATATCGTCAGTGCCCACAGGGTAGATTTTGTTGCCCAGATTTAAAAGCTCCCTCAGCACCCAGGCGTTGTTTTCATTGTTGCCCAGGTAGCAGCATTCTTCGTTCCGCAGCTCCATACCCCACAGGCCCTTCAGGGGCGCATAATCAGTGTAGCTATGGCAGGACCAGTTGGGATGGTTATACATAACCAAAAATCCCATCTCATTGGCCTTGGCGATCATCTCGTTGGTGATATCCACCTCGTGGCGCATATCCATATTTTCAAATTGGACCAGCTTGTTATATTCTTGCGCATTGGCATAATTGCTTCTGGCGCTCCAGGGAGACCACAGATTGTCCGGGCGCTTGGCAATCAGGTTGAAATGGTAGGACTTTCCGTCAAGCTTGGGGCGATAATTCTCGTGGTTGTAGTTCAGCTCCATAGCGGTAAGCATCAGAAAATCCGGATCGTTCATATGGGAATGGTCTACGATCACATTATGATCTGTCAGCGCAAGGACTTGATAGCCCTTAGCCTTGTAGGCATCCTTCACCTCCTGGGGTGTCAGTTTGCCATCGGAAATGGTACTGTGTGTATGGAGATTTGTCTTGAAATATTTGGGAACACGGGGTAGCAGGTGTTTCATCTTTTCTCCTCCAATTATTTCAGTTCCTTTAAGTAATAGGGACGGGTGGTTGCGTAACTGCCATCAGCGGCAACAACCGTTAGGTAAATAAAGCTGTTCTCATCGGCCTTTTCAAAAAAGGGCGCTATGTCAAACTCGGCTTCGTTGAGCGTTTTATTTTCCTCTGCTGCCACTCTACGGGTAAAGCGACCGTGGTTATTCAGACTCACAGACCTGGCATCGGAACAGGTGATTTTCACAACATTCTCTTCAATGGTCAAATCAAAAATTTCCGGGCCGCAGGACATATAGAAATCACCTTTTTCCAGCGCATCGATCACGGAGCTATACGCTAACTTCTCTGCGCCAGCCATAATCCAGCTGCCGCCCATATCCTCTACCTTGTGCGCATCATCACTACCCACAGGGTAAATACGATTTCTCAGGTTCAAAAGATCCCGCCACACCCGAGCATTATTCTCATCAATGCCGGCATTGTAACAATCGGTATTGCGCACCTCCACACCCCACAGGCCCTTGAGAGATGCATAGTCGGGGTAGCTGTGACAGGACCAGGTGGGATGGTTATACATCACCAAAAATCCCTTTTCGTTGGCCTTTGCGATCATGGCATTGGTAATGTCCACCTCATGGCGCATATCCATATTCTCGCATTCCATCAGCTTGTTGTATTCCAGGGCTTCGGGATTTGTGCGTCTTACATTCCAGGGCGTCCACACATTGTCCGGCCGCTTGGCAATCAGGTTAAAATGGTAAGTCTTTCCATCAAACTTGGGTCGGTAATTCTCGTGGTTGTAGTTCAGCTCCATACCGGTAAGCATCAGAAAATCCGGCTCATTCATATTGGAGTGATCCACCATCACATTATGATCGGTCAAGCAAAGAACCTGGTAGCCCTTGGCCTTATAGATTTCCTTCACCTCTTGCGGAGTCTGCTTTCCATCGGAAATGGTGGTGTGGGTATGCAGGTTGGTCTTGAAATACTTATCTACACGGGGTAACAGATGCTTCATTATTTTTCCTCCTGTTATGCCTTATATCGGGGTTGGCAGGTGATATTCACGCCCAGGCGCTTGAAAATCTTTTCATCCACCGGGGAGAGAATCACAGAGGAATGCACTTCGCAGCCGCGGAGCTTACCCAGCTGTTCCATTGCCTGCTCGGCTTTGGGATCGGTAGCGGCGCAGATGGACAAAGCGATCAGCACCTCGTCGGTATGCAAACGGGGATTGCGGTTGCCCAAATGATCAACCTTCAGATGCTGGATGGGGTCGATAACCTCCGGTGCAATCAAGTGGAGGGCATCGTCCAGGCCTGCAAGGGTCTTTAATGCGTTCAGCAGAAGCGCCGCCGATGCGCCCAGCAGATTGGAAGTCTTACCGGTGACGATCCGTCCGTCCGGCAGTTCCATAGCCGCAGCGGGCTTGCCGGTCTGCTCAGCCTTTTCCAAAGCGGGAGCTACCACCCGGCGGGCATCCTCGGTCACATTGGCCTTCTTCATCAAAAGCTCTAATTTGAGAATTTGGTTATAGTCTGCCTTGCCCTGCTTTTGGTCGCACAGAGCGGTATAGTACCGGCGGACGATTTCCTGACGGGAGGCTTCACAGCAGGCCTCGTCATCGACAATGCAGTTACCCACCATATTCACGCCCATATCCGTGGGAGATTTATAGGGACATTCTCCCAAAATCCGCTCAAACATGGCCACCAGCACAGGGAATGCTTCCACATCCCGGTTATAATTGACGGTGGTCTGTCCATAAGCTTCCAAATGGAAGGGGTCGATCATATTCACATCGGACAGGTCAGCAGTAGCAGCCTCGTAAGCCAAGTTCACAGGATGATTCAGGGGCATATTCCACACAGGGAAGGTCTCAAATTTTGCATAGCCGGCCTTCACGCCCCGCTTATGCTCGTGGTAAAGCTGGCTCATACAGGTGGCCAGCTTGCCGCTGCCGGGGCCGGGCGCGGTGACAACCACCAAAGAGCGGGAAGTTTCGATAAAGTCATTCTTGCCATAGCCCTCATCGCTGACAATATAGCCGATATTGGCAGGATAGCCGGGAATATCATAATGGTGATAGACCTTAATATCCATGGCTTCCAGGCGGCTGCTGAAGGCTTTTGCCATACTTTGGCCGGAGAACCGGGTCAGCACCACGCTGGACACATACAGGCCGAAGCCACGGAACACATCAATGAGGCGGATCACGTCCCGGTCATAGGTGATACCCAGGTCGCCACGGATCTTATTCTTCTCGATATCATCGGCATTGATGGCAATGACCATCTCCACCTGGTCCTTCAGCTCCAGAAGCATGCGCAGCTTGCTGTCCGGCTGGAAACCGGGCAGAACACGGGCTGCGTGATTGTCATCGTAGAGCTTGCCGCCAAACTCCAGATACAGCTTACCGCCAAACTGGGCGATCCGCTCCCGGATATGGGCGGATTGGGTACTGATATATTTATCGTGATCAAAACCTTGCTTCATTTTTCTGCGCCCCTTTTCTGCAAAACTTGCAAAACAAATACCTTTTTCTATTTTAATTTACTTTTTTAAAAATAGCAAGTTTTTTTCTGCATTTTCAAAAGAATAAAAAATAAGCAAAAAAGCTATTGCTTTTTCCTGTCGAAAAGGCTAATATAATACAAGGCATATTCAAAAATACTTTGCAACGAGGTGATCGTGATGCGTAGGAAAGATGTCAATATGCTGGAAGGCTCCATCATGAAGGGAATTTTGACCATTGCTATTCCCGTTATGGTCATGAATGTAGCCACTTCCCTCTTCAACATCATCGATATGACGGTGTTGAAAACCTTTGGCGGCGCCGTTGGCGCTGTTGGTGTTTGCGGTACGCTGATCTCCCTGATTACAGGCTTGGTGATCGGCGTTTCCTCCGGTTCCAATGTCATCATAGCCCGGTACATCGGCCGAAAAGATCCGGCCAGTGTGGACCGGGCTATTAACACAGCTATGGCTTTTTCCATTGCTGCCGGTATCGCTTTGGCGATCATCGGTGTGGTGGGCGCTCCGCTGTTTTTGACCTGGAACAACTGCCCGAAAGAGCTTCTAACGGATGCAACACTGTACTTCCGGCTTTACTTCGCAGGCGTTCCCATTTTGATGGTCTACAACTTCTGCGCATCCATTCTCCGGTCCTCCGGTGACTCCCGCCGGCCTATGATCTTCCTGATCATTGGCGGTATTGTAAAAGTTCTTTCCAACCTGGTATTTGCCGGTGTGTTCCACTTGGGTGTGATGGGCGTTGCCTTTGCCACCATTCTTTCCTGGTGTGTATTCACCACCTTGGGCTTAACTGCGCTTACCCACAACGAAGGCGCTGTTAAGCTCCGTTTGAAGGACATTCGCTTCTACAAAAAAGAGATGAATCAGATCCTCCACATCGGTATTCCCGCCGGTATGCAGCAGGCTCTTTACTCCGTTGCCAATGTGATCATCACCGCCGAGGTAAACAAGCTTGGCCCCGCCGCCACCACCGGTATGTCCATTGCCAACAATTTTGACGGCATTCTCTATCAGATCAGCGTGGCTACCTCTCTGGCGATCATGCCCTATGTCAGCCAGAACATCGGCGCAGGCAATCTAAAGCGCTCTGTCCGCTCCATTTGGGAGGGCATTTTGGTAACCGTAGCCCTGGGCGGTTTCTTCGGCTCGCTGTCTGCCATCTTCTCCCGGCAGCTTTCCGGCATTATGTCTGCCGACCCGGAAGCCATCAAATACTCTATGCAAAAGATGGTCCTCATCTCCAGTACTTACTTCATTTGCGGCATCAACGAGATTTTGGGCGCGGCCCTGCGCAGTATGGGCAAGCCCCTGGCTTCCACCGTATCCGTTATGGTGTGGATGTGCGGCTTCCGGTTTGTATGGGTGTATTTGATCTATCCGCTGTTCCCCGCAAGCCTGACCTACCTGTACTTGGTATGGCCCATTGGTTGGGTAATGTCCGGTCTGTCGCTGCTTTGCGTTCTCATCCCCACCGTCAAAAAGATGAAAGCCAAGAAATCGGCACAGTTGCTTTCCTAAAAAAGGTAGCGACCCTACAAATTTATTATGCAAGCATAACAAATTCGATATGCAAAAACTATTGCTTTATTGGAGCAACGTCATTACAATAACCACAAGCATATGAAAAACATACTGTGACGAGGTAATCGTGATGCGTAGAAAAGATGTAAATATGCTGGAAGGCTCTATCGTAAAGGGTTTATTGGCTATGGCCCTGCCCATTATGCTGGCCAATGTGATCCAGTCCATGTACAACATCATCGATATGCGGGTCCTGAAGCAATTCGACCCCGGCGATGGTTTGGCCATTGGCGCGGTAAGTGCCTGCAGCAATCTGACCAACCTGATCACCAGTTTGGTTATCGGCGTTTCCACCGGCTCCAATGTTATAGTAGCCCGATACATCGGCCGCAAAGACCCGGAAAGCCGGGATCGGGCCATGCACACCGCTTTGGCCTTTTCCATTATGGCAGGCATTGTGCTGATGGTCATTGGCATTATCGGCGCCCCCCACTTTCTCACCTGGACCAACTGTGATCCCGACCTTTTGCCCCAAGCAACCCTTTACTTCCGAATGTATTTTTCCGGTGTGGCTGTCTTGTTCCTGCATAATTTCTTAGCCTCCTTCCTTCGTGCCACCGGTGATTCCCAACGGCTGATGGCTACTTCCCTCACCGGCGGTGCCGTCAAAGTCGCTGCCACCTTCTTGTTTGTAGGTGGATTGCGTTTGGGTATTATGGGCGTTTCTTTTGCCACCCTGACTTCCTGGTTCGTTTATTTGGTGCTGGATCTGCGCGTGCTGCTCCCCAAGGATCGGGCCGGTGTTCAAGTCCGGCTCAAGGATATCCGTTTCCACAAGAAAGAACTGAAGGAGATTCTCCATGTGGGCATCCCTGCCGGCTTACAGCAGGCCCTCTACTCCATAGCCAATGTAATCATCGTTTCTACGGTGAACACCTTCGGCAAAGAGGCCACCGCTGGTCTGGGCATTGCCAACCAGTACGATAATATTCTCTATCAGATCTGTACTGCTGTGACCGTGTCCGTAATGCCCTATGTGAGTCAGAATATCGGCGCAGGTAATGTAAAACGTGCTAAGCAGGCTATGCTGCGGGGTTTCTTCATCACTCTTACTTTGGGCGGCGGATTGGGCGCGCTGTCTGCCATCTTCTCCCATGGATTGGCCAGCTTTATGTCCGGCAATCCTTTGGTCATTGCCCACGCCCGGGAAAAAATGGTCATCATCTCCAGCACCTATTTCCTCTGTGGCACTGACCGAATCATCGGTCAGTCTCTGCGAGCCATGGGTAAGCCTCTGGCCGCCACCATTTCCACCATGGTATGGATGTGCGCCTTCCGGTTCTTCTGGGTGTATGTGGTTTATCCATTCCTGCCCCAGGGCAATTTAACCTCCCTGTATTTGGTTTGGCCCATCGGCTGGCTGCTGTCCATCTGCACGTTGCTGTGCATTTTCTTCCCAACGATCAAAAAGCTGGACAAAAAAGCTGCACAAAACCAAGTTATAATCTAACCAAACCAACCCACCCAGCAACAGATTTTGCCGGGTGGGTTGTTACTGAGAACCGGTTTCCGCGCTCCAAAAAATAATTTGCAGAATTTGCGAAAAGCTGTTGACAAATCCTTTTCTGCGTGGTATTATATCCAAGCGTCAGACGGAAGTCTGCAAGTAAATATGCGCGAGTGGTGGAATTGGTAGACTCGCTAGATTCAGGTTCTAGTGTTCACTGCGGACGTGCGGGTTCAAGTCCCGCCTCGCGCACCAGAAAAGAAAAAGTCGTCTCAATCGAGACGACTTTTTTCTTTGCTCTTGCGAAATTCGCACACCAGGAGAGATAACTGCAAGGCTGTCTCTTTTTTGTTAGGTTTTTCATAGTCCTTTTTTGTTTTTATTTGCAAACTCTGACGGGGAAATTTTCATATATTTTTTAAAGTTCCTATAAAAGGTGCTGAAATCATTATAACCGCAGCAATTCCCCGCCACAGAAATCTTTTCGCCGGATGCAATCAACTCGGCAGCCCGCTCAATGCGATAGCGATTGAGGTACTCTTTAAACGGCATACCGGCAATCGAATTGAAAATTGTGCAGAAGTTCGTTTTGGACATAGCAGAGCGCCGCACGATCTCACCGAGAGTGATATCCTCATCAAAATGGTTCTTTATATACTCAATGCTATGCAACACCAGCTGTCGATTCTCTTTTGCCACAAGCGCTAAGGCGTTTTCTTCAAAATACACCCGGGCAAAAAGCGAAAGGAGGACCGAGACCGTTTCCTTTACAATCTCTTGCTTACCGGTTTTATTGCCAGAGAATTCCGCCATGATTCTTTTGAAAAGGGTATCGGTAAAAATCATATCTTCATAAGATAAAGAAATCTTCGGCTCGATTTTTTCCGCCTGTTCCGCTTGGAGATATAACAGAAAATCCAATATCAATTTGTTGGCCTCTTTAATGTTCTGAAAATAATCCGTTGTAAAGGATAATGAATAAAAGTCCACCTCTCCATCGGGCGTTTGGATATAGTGCGGCTGATTGGGCGGCAGAATGAATATATCGCCCGCAGTGAGATCTGCCATACTGTTTTCAAGATGATGCGTAAGTCTCCCACTGATCACATAGTAAATCTGAAAGTAATTGTGGCTATGGAGTTTAAGGGCCTCTTTGGGAGAAGTGATACGCGTAATATAAAAATCGTTTGTGGCATTTTTGTAATATGATAGGACAAATTTTTTCACATTCATAATCATCACCATAAAAAGCATAACACATTTGCGAACAAAACGCAATATAACCGGAACATTCTGCATTGATTATATGATAGGTTTTTACTAATATAGAATTATACTACTATCACCGGAAAGGAAGATTATATGAAAATCGTTGCACTAAACGGATTGTTGGGTTACGGATACAGCGAGGAAGCTTTGGACATCGCTTTTTCGGAAAAGGTGGATTATTTGGGCGTTGATGCCGGCTCCACCGATCCCGGCCCCTATTATTTGGGAAGCGGAAAATCCTTTACTGACCGCGGCGCGGTAAAACGGGATTTGGAATTGGCTCTTCCCAAGGCTTTAGCCCAAAAAGCGCCGTTTATCATCGGCACCGCCGGCGGCGCAGGCAGCGCGCGGCACGTTCAGTGGCTGAAGGAGATCCTTTTGGAAATTGCCGCGGAAAAGAATCTGCAATTCAAGCTGGGTGTCGTTTTCAGCGATGTTTCCAAGGAATTTGTTTTAGAAAAACTCGATAGCGGAAAAATCACAAATATGAGCGATGAAATGCCGCTTTCCCAAGAAGCAATTAAAGAAAGTACAACCATTGTAAGCCAAATTGGCATCGCACCGATTATTGAACTGCTGAAAGAGAAGGCAGATGTAATTCTCTGCGGCAGAGCCTGTGACACTGCCATTTACGCTGCCCCTTGCATCTATAATGGCTATAACCCGGGCTTAGCCTTCCATATGGCAAAGATTATGGAATGCGGCGCTATGTGTTCTGAGCCGGTTGCGGCAGCCGATGTCATGCAGGCGTATATGTACGAAGATTACTTTGAGCTGCGTCCTGCCAACCCTATTCGCAAATGCACCGTTGACCGGGTTGCCGCCCACACACTGTACGAGCAAAGCAATCCCTATCTGATTTTCGAGCCGGACGGTGTCTGCGACCTGACAAATTCCCAATTCCGGCAAGTTGACGAACGGACGGTGCGGGTCACCGGTTCTGTTTTCAAGGAAGCAGAGCAGCCGACGCTGAAATTAGAGGGCGTAAAGTGCTCCGGCTACCGGACGATCTGCCCCGCAACGATCTACGATCCGGAAACCATCCGTCAGTTTGACACCATTGCCGATACAGTTATGAATTTTGTGAAAGAAAACACGAAGAACACCCTTCCGGATGGCAGCTATACCGTATCTTTCAAAACAAACGGCGGCGAAGAAAGCTCTCTGGGTATCATTATGGACATTGTGGGTCAGACCCAGGAAATTGCAGATACTGTTTGCGCCCTTGTGCGAAGCAGAATGCTGCACTGCGATTATCCGGGCAGAAAGTCCTCTGCAGGCAATCTGGCTTTCCCGTTCTCTCCTTCCGATATCCATGTGGGCCCGGTATATGAATTCTCCGTGTTCCATTTGGCACAGGTGGATTCTCTGCTGGAAACTTCAAAAATCGAACTGGAGGAAATTGGGCTATGAAAAAGCTGATTGATTATACCAAAATCCTGCGCAGCAAAAATGCAGGTCCCCTGTTTATTACCTTTGATTTAATTTTCAACAACAACGAGGATATGCTCTATATCGCAGAACGTTTGACCAAAGCGCATATCGCAAAGGCTTACAATGTTCCGGCAAGCAAGATCGACATTATCGTGTACAGTGTAGTAAATTCCATCAAGATCACATTCCCCCGGAAAAACATCAGCGGAAGCCTTGCTGACAACGATATTTACGGCTGTCAGCAGCATGTCCCGCTGGCAAACATTGAACTATAGGAGTGCTGAGTATGTACGCAGATAAAGATTATATTCTGAGCTTAAGACACGAGCTTCACGAATATCCCGAAATTGGATTTGATCTTCCGAAAACTATTTCTGTGG
The DNA here is from genome assembly GCA_017482385.1 of Oscillospiraceae bacterium. Classification (GTDB taxonomy): domain Bacteria; phylum Bacillota; class Clostridia; order Oscillospirales; family Oscillospiraceae; genus Faecousia. Next base: position 39,388 of record JAFUNI010000022.1, read on the forward strand.
TAAAGCGGGAGCTGGAGAATCTCGGCATTGCATACACAGAAAAATACGGCGAATCCAGTGTTGTAGCAACCATCAATCCTGAAAAATCCCATTTCACCATCGGTATCCGGGCGGATATGGATGCGCTTTTGATCGAAGAGAAAACCGATCTGCCGTTCAAATCCAAGATTCAAGGACAAATGCACGCCTGCGGCCACGATGCCCATACGGCTATGCTTCTTGGCACAGCCAAAGCTCTCAAAGCGATGGAGGACAAGCTTGCTTGCAGAGTTATGCTGGTTTTTCAGCCCAGTGAGGAAGGTATCCGCAGCGGTGCAGGCGAACTGGTCAAGGGTGGCCTCATGAATGAGATCGATGTGATCATCGGTATGCACGTTGAGAATTGGCTGGAGACCGGAACTGTTGGTGTTTGCAAAGGCAGTTCTATGGCATCCAGCCGCAATCTGCGGATCGATTTTTACGGCGCTACTGCCCATGCAACACTGCCCCACACAGGTGTAGATGCTTTGGCTGCCGCGGTGCGTACCTATAACGACATTCAGTATATGCTGGCACGGGAGCTGAATCCCTTTGCAAAATACGTATTTTCTATTGGAAAACTGGAAGGCGGCACGACCCAAAACGTGATCGCGGATCATGCCTATATGCTTGGTACCATCCGGACCTTCGATATGGAGGTTGATAGTTTCCTGATCCGCAGAATCGGAGAAATTGCGGAAAGCTGCGCCAAGCAGATCGGCGCCCGGGCTGAGGTGAACTCCAGTTTGAAAGCGCTTGTTGTATATAATAACCCCTATATTTCTGATTTGGTTCTGGATTCTGCGGCTAAAGTGGTTGGTGCAGAAAATATTGTACATATGCCCGAAAAGCTAAGCTCTGAGGATTTTTCCCAGTATTTGACCCAAAAACCCGGTGTATTTATCCGATTGGGAACTCGAAATGCTGAAAAGGGCTGCACCACCCTTCCCCACAACAACGATTTCATGATTGACGAAGATGCATTTCCCATGGGAACGGATACCTGCGTGCAGTTTGTCCTAGACAATATGAATGGCATCAATATTGAAAAAGTAACCGCTTCTGACGAAAGGGTAAAAAGATCATGAAACAAACGATTTGCAGTGTAGGCGATGCAATATTGCTGGAAAAGCTCCCGGATAACTACGATATTACGCCAATCAAAAGCATTGTGGAAAAAGCGGATGTACGGCTTTTCAATCTGGAAAATGTTCTGTCCGACAGAGCAATATATGGATCCACCTACTGCGGCGGAACTTGGCTTCTTGCCAAAGAGGACACGCTGGACAGTACCCTGCGCTTTGGGTTTAACGGCTGCTCCTTTGCAAATAATCACACTATGGACTTTTCCTATGACGGCCTTTTTGACACCCTTGCTGCCGCCAAAAAAAGAAATCTGCCCATCTGCGGAGCAGGAAAGGATCTGGAAGAAGCTTCCGATTATACTGTGATCGAAACCGAAAATGGCAAATGCGCCTTGATCTCCATTTGCGCAACCTTCAATGATGCTGCCCGTGCCGGTCATCCGTCAGATTACCTTTTGGGAAGACCCGGCTTAAATCCTCTGAGATTTTCTGTTGAATACCACATTACCCCAGAACACATGAAGGCACTCAAAGAAATATCCGCAGGCACTCATATTGACGGCAGAAGAAACCGCTCCCGTATGGGCGGTTATACCCCCATGCCCCCCGAGGGTTGTTTCGGCTTTGGTGAGTATAACTTCAGGGAAAGTGAAGTGGAAGGAAAGTTTTCGAAAGTAAACGCAGTGGATATGGCAAGAACGGAAAACACCATCCAAAAAGCCCTTGCCGTGTGCGACAGTGTCATTGTGAATATCCATTCCCACGAAATCAAGCACGATACAGATGACGAGCCCGACGATTTTCTGATTGAGTTCTGCCGAAAATGCATCGATGCCGGTGCATCGGCCGTGGTGGGCACCGGAACCCATCAGCTGAAGGCCATTGAAATATATAAGAACAAGCCTATTTTCTACAGCCTTGGTAACTTTATTTTCCAAAGTGATCTGGTTTTCTGTATGCCGGATGATTTCAGAGAAAAATATAAATTGCCCTACGGTCTTACCGCAAAGCAGCAGGTTGCCGAACGGGCAAAGCGCGGTAACGGGGGACTTCACAATGATGTTAACAATTTCCGTTCTCTGATGCCCTTTATGACTTTTGAAAACGGCTGCGTTGAACGAATTGTTCTCTATCCGCTGCGGCTGGATATGCATACAGGTCTGCCTGCCCTCGCCGATCAAGCCGAAGCACAGATCATTTTCGATTATCTTTGTGACAGAAATAAGCAATTCGGTACAGTTATCAAAATAAATGACAGTGTAATAGAGGTGGAATTACAGTGATTAAAACAGAAGTTTATGAGCAAGCGCTTTTCGAAACCGTTAAGCGCGGCGCAACAGAAATATCTGCCGATGTGAAAGAGGCATTTGAAGCCGCAATTGCCCGGGAAAGCAATCCCGATGCGAAAAAAGGTCTGATTGCGACCTTGAACAGTATGGAAATGTCTGCAAAGCGGGAAAATCCCCTTTGTGTGGATACCGGCTGGCCGATTTTTTACTTTAAGGTAGGCAATCAGTGCGTTTTGGAAGGCGGCTTTGTGGAGCTGGAAAATGCCGCAAGACGCGCCGTTGCCAAGGCTACTGAGTTGGGCTATCTGCGTGCCACAATGAAGCATCCTTTGACCGGCTATGACCCGGGCAACAACATTGGTATGAACATCCCGGATTTTACATATCAGTTTGTGGACGGCGATTCTATTGAAATCTCCTATGCCGCAAAGGGTGGCGGCAGTGAGTGCTTTGGCGGTACAAGGCATAGAATTGTGGCCTTTGCCGACGGCATTGCCGGAATCGAGAAATTTGTCATTGACAGCTTTGTGGCATCTGCAAGAGCAGGTGCGGTCTGCCCGCCCTCGGTTTTGGGCATCGGCATTGGCGGCACTGCGAATGTGGCAGCCAATTTGGCAAAGGAAGCCGCTTGCCTGCGGACAGTTGGCTCCAAGCATCCCGATCCCATGTTCGCAAAAATCGAGGAGGATCTGTATAAGGCGCTTAACAGTTTGGGCGTGGGCATTTTGGGCGCCGGCGGTGACACTTCTGTGTTGGCAGTCAATGTGGAATATGCCTATACCCACATTGCCGGCATTGCCTGCGCTACCAGCACAAACTGTATGGTTGCCCGTCGGGCATCGTCCAGAATTGATGCCAACGGCAAGGTTACGATTATGAGAAGTCCCAACTGGTTTGGTGACAGATAAGGGGGATCAGTATGGCAGAATATCATTTGACCGGCCCTTTGACTGATGCAGATGTAGAAAAGCTGAACATCGGCGATATGGTCTATATCAGCGGTGAGGCATTCACTTGCCGCTCCAGATTGCAAAAGTACATTTTTGACGAAAAGAACGTTCTTCCCTTTTCCACCGCAGGCAGAAACATCCTCATCCACAACGGCCCGATCGTCATAAAAGAAAACGGCCAATGGCGGTTGGTATCCTTTATGCCCACCTCCAGCATTCGTTTTGAAAAATGGGGTGCGCAGAGTGTGGATCAATGGGATTTGAAAATGATTGTCGGTAAAACCACCATGGGCAAAGAAACTGCCCAAATGATGAAAGAGAAAAAATGTGTGCACGTTTCTCCCCGTTCGGTCAGCCCCAATTTGTGGATCGATTCCATTGAAGTACAGGATGTTTATTTGTATGATGAACTGGGCCGGATTGAAGCGGCTTGGTTCTTCAAACTGCATGAGCTTGGCCCGTTCATTGTGGATATCGATACCAAGGGACAGAATCTGTTTGACCGGTTGGACGAGCAAATTTCTGAGAACAAGGACAAAGCATTGCAAGAGCTGGGCATAGACCCGGATTTTCAATTCACAAAACTGTACTAAAATCCGGCGGCGGGTGGTCGGCGGATGGGATTTGCGTAACCGTTTTTGCCGACCGTATGGACTTTAGGACGGGTTTCCTGAGAAACCTTCAAGTCCCGCCTCTCGCACCAAACAAAAAGATCGCTGACGCATACTTTGCGTCAGCGATCTTTTATTTACGGTTGATAGGTATAAGTTACAGTATTACTCTTGGCGCCCCAGCTATCGTAGGCAGACAGGGTAATGGTGTAGGTGTGACCCTTAAAATAGGTATCAAGCGCCAGCTCCAGTGTCCATAAAGTCTTCATATCCGCAGGGGAAGCGCACAGGTAGGAGTCTGCCAGCAGCTTGGCGGTTTCCACCACCTGCTCCCCCTCTGTAATGATCACCTCGTAGTAATGGATCTGATCATCATCCGTTCCTGCCTTAAACGCAAGGGTCGGTTTTACAGCCCCCTCGGAGATTCGTGCGGCATTGTCTGCCACAAAAATGGCGTTCTCATCCAGGACGGGAGGCGTATTATTCTCAGCACGTTCCCAGGTGTAGCACTTTAAGTGGGCACCGTCAGCGGTGGGCGCAGGCAAAATCCAGGGATCCTTGATGGTCTTGTGCAAACCGAAGTTCATACGGATGATACGCAGGTTGCCATCTTCGTCTATCTGCACCAAATGTCCGTTGGACACGCTGGAGGCATCCTTCATAACGGTCACGCTGGCCATATCCCGGTAATTTCCGTTCTCAATGGCCATATAGGACATGGCGCCGCAGTTGATATTGGTCACCTTATCCTGCATGATGGAGCGCTCGTCGCTGATGGGAAAATGAAGATGTCCGCCGAAAGCCACCACCTGCGGGTACTTGTTCAGAACCTCCAGCAGTTCCTTGGTGTTCCAGAACATAGTGCTCATAATAAGATCGCCGCCGTAGGCAAGACCCCGAAGCATGGGATGTGTGGCAAGGAACACATAACGGTCAGGATTCTCTGCTGTGATCTTCGCCAACAGCTGATCCAGCCACGCTAAGAGCGCAGGATCGTAGTGGGCACCGCTCTTATCCCCCACCTCATCACTGATATAGCCGTTATCCAAAGGATTCACAGCAATAAAATGGTATCCTCCCACTACCTGATGGACATAACCCCTCTGCGGGTCGCTGTTTTCTGCATCATAAGTGCGATAGCTATCACCGAGGATGCTGTAAAAAATGTCCATGTTTAGTTTCTGACAGGTATAAGGCCTAGTTTTGACATCGTGGTTGCCCAGGCAGAAAATAAGGGGTACCTTTGCCGGATCAAACACATCTTCGTAGACAGCCTTGAAGTCCTCCACCTGAGAGACACGGGCGTTGTTAACGATATCGCCGGCAAAGAAGACAGCGTCCAGACCGCGGTCGGTGTACTGCAGCGCCAGTTCCTGCAGCTGACGGAAACCCTCGCGACCGCGCTCACCGGTGTCAAACCGGTCAAGGATATTGCTCAGATGCTGCTCACCGGGGGATCTTTTGCGCAGAACGGATTCCTTGCCCAAAAAGCCATGCTGCAAGTCGGAAACCGCGGCAAATTGAAGAACAATTTTCTTTTCGTTAAACATAGGAAACCTCCCCTTCTGAAACGTGTGATGGATTAACCGTAAATGGGACCCTCAACACCGGGAACTGTGACGCGCATACGCATAAAGCCGTCATAACCGGGCATGGGCTCAAAAATGAATCTGTCGATCAGCAGACGGAAATGGGGATCATCCTTGTTTTCCAGTACCACATAGCGGCAGCCACGGCGGCGCAGCACATCGATGACTTCGCCGAACGCCTGTTCCGTATAGCCCTTATTGCGCAAATCGTCGGGGATAAACATACCGGTTAACTGACCGCAATCGGCAGGCATTTCTGCATTTTTCTTCACGGTAACAATACCGCAAGTACGATCCAGCAGCACGGGGAAAAATGCGTAGTCGCTGTTTTGGCTTAAGGACTCCTCCACCTTCGCGCGGATGTCAGAGGCATCGTTCCAGGCAGGCAGCTGCTGAACGGCCTGTTCCACGGTCTGGGCATAGCGGGCATCGTCCTGGGGTAAGGAGATATACTCAAAGTCAAAATTTGTTTCCGGACCACGACCGGTATAGTTCTTGCGAAGCAGCTCCGGGGGCAAATGGGAATCATCGTTGATATAGATGACCTCCACATTGCCCTTTTCGTCTACCTCCAGCTTGGTCACAGCAGTATTGTCACCGCTCTTGATCTGGGTGTAATAGCTGATAGGCTGTCCCAGCAGCCGGGTCAAGGTGCAATTCAGGGTGCAGGAATGGGTGATAGCCACCACAACACCGCCGGGATTCTCTTTTGCCATACGCTGGATGGCTTCACAGCCCCGCTCTGCCACCACACTGAAAGGGTCAGCGCCCGGAATGTTGTGGGCATAGGGTGTAGTGATCCAGGTCGGATACAGATCCGGATTTTGACGGGCGCTGCGGGCAATACCGACACCTTCCCAGGCACCGATGGTATATTCCCGCAGGAGCATACGCAGCTGCACCGGCAGACCCTTAGCCGCAGCCAAGGGTTCGGCGGTCATACGGGAGCGGTAAGCATCGCTGCTGTAAATGGCCGTTACCGGCACATCGGCAAAGCGTTTTGCCAATGCATCGGACTGCAGTAAGCCCTTACGGGTAACAATGCCATCAAACTGTGCATGGCTGCGCCGACAGGCATTGCCCTCCGATTCGCAGTGACGAACCATATACACTGTAGTTTTCATATCATATCGTCCTTTCTTTTTACGGAATCCGTTTTTAACGATATTATATGGTTCGTGTGCGTTTTTGTCAATGTTATTTGCGTTTTTGTGTGTTTTATGTGGGTTTTTGGCAAAAAAGCCCTCACATCCCTATGTGGGATGTGAGGGTCGGTAGACTATTTCATTTATAACGGCGCAAGCAGGACTTCTACTTCCCGCTCAGCCAGCCCATCCACATATTCCTGTTTCAGCCGCTCGTCGGTGATGATCAGATCCACATACTCCAGGGTATTGCGGGTATGCAGGCCGTTGTGACCGAACTTTTCGCTGGCCGCCACCACGATCACCTGATTGCAGCGTTTCAGCATTTCATCCCGAATGGTATAATCCTCGTTGGTAAAATGAGAAATGCCATACTCAAAGGTAATGCCCGCCGCGCCGATAAAGGTTTTATCCACAAAAAAGCCCCGCAAGCCGGACAATCCGATCTCTCCGGCGGTAAACATTTCGTTGCAATCCAGCTTTCCGCCCAAAAGATAAATATCAAAAGTGGTATCGGAAAGCTCCTGTGCTACCAGCAAAGAATTCGTGAGAATTGTCAGATGCCGGAAATGCTTTAACGCTTTGGCAACTTCCAGCACAGTAGTGCCGGTACCCAGCAGCAAGGTCTCATTTTCGCTGACCTGCCGGGCTGCCAGGCGGCCGATGGCTTCCCGTTCCCGCTGACCTTTGGCCCGGGTTGCTGAGAATATGGCTCTTGTACCGCTGCTGCTCTGCTGTTCCGCCAAAACTGCGCCACCGTAAACCCGGCGGATCAGCTGCTGCTCCTGCAGGTAAGCCAAATCCCGTCGAATGGTCTCATTGGATGCGCCAAACCGTTTGGCAAGCTCTGTCATTTTCACAACGCCACCGCGCTGGACCAACAAACTCAGTATTTCATTCTGCCGTTCCTGTGCGAGCATATTTTCCTCCTTTTGTGTGGCAAATCCCACAAACACACAACAAATATGGTACATTATACCCTTTTTTGTGTGGAATTGCAAGACAAAATCCCACACACCATTGTGCAGAAGTAACTTTATGTATCGTAGTTATAGGCATACTCCGACGGGGAAACGCCGTATTTCCTCTTAAATTCTACAGAAAAGTATCGGTAATCGCGGTACCCGGACATAGATGCCACCTCTTGCAAGGAATAGTATCCCGTTGCAATCAGGCCTGCCGCATTTTGCAGGCGCAGATCAATGATATATTTCTGTGGCGAAATGCCATATTTCTGCTTAAAAAGCTTTCGGAAATAAACCTCTGTCATAAAGGATTTTTCTGCAATCTTTTGCATGGACAGGTCATCGCTTTTATAATTTTGGTGAATATAGTCCACCGAAGGCTGAATTTTCGGCAAGCCTATGCTTTGTCTGTAATTCTGTTTATAGCATTCGGCGAATATCTCATAAAGGATTGCAGCGCATCGAAACCGATAGCCCACTGCCTTCCCATTCCAGCAATCCAGTATATCACGGAACAGTCCGTGTAGGGTTTCTGCATCGGTAGGTGTAAAGCACTCGATTTCCCGGGTGGTATAATCAGTGGTTTCAAAATGCACAACGATCAGATCGTCATACTTGGCATGGCGGTCATAATCCAAGCACGAAGGCACATAGGACACCGTATTATCCTGCATGGGATATTCTTTCTTTTCAGTTTTCAGAACGGTATCTGCGTGGATACGGAAAGACAGGGCATTAAAATTGCGCCCGCTGTTAAACATATGGATATTCTGCTGCTTCAGCGCTACCACATCCAAGATGGTAAAGGAAAGCATTTCTTTTTCGAAAAACACACCACGCCTCCTTTGTTTTTGCCTTATTATACTGTATTCGTTTCGAAAATTCAACCTATTGTATTGTTTTCTATAAAGATTTCTGCAAAGCTGTATGCTATGATAACATTATCTTCACATTGAAAAAGAAAGGTGTTACATATGAATTTTTCTTCCAATCCTTCCGATCTAAAAATAACCGATATGCGGTTCGTGGACATTGACGGCGCACCCAAGCGCTGCACCATTCTGCGAATCGATACCAATCAAGGCATCAGCGGCTTTGGCGAAGTGCGGGATGCTTCCTCAAAAACCTATGCACTGATGCTGAAAAGCCGCATTTTGGGTGAGAATCCCTGCAATGTGGACAAAATTTTCCGCAAAATCAAACAGTTTGGCGGTCCTTCCCGCCAGGGCGGCGGTGTTTCCGGCATTGAGATCGCCCTGTGGGATTTGGCCGGCAAGGCCTACGGCGTGCCCCTGTATCAGCTGCTGGGCGGCAAGTTCCGGGACGAAGTGCGGGTCTACTGCGACACCGATGTAGAGGGCAAGCACACCGGTCACGATATGGGTCTGGCTCTCAAAAAGAGAATGGAGATGGGCTTTACCTTCTTAAAAATGGACCTGGGCATCGGCCTTTTGCTGGACGAGCCGGGCACTCTGAATGCTCCCCTTGGCTTTATCGATGATATGAAGAAATATGCCTCCCATATCCTCAATGTGCAGGGCGGCTCTGTCACTGCCGATATGGTCCGCCACCAAAAGAGCTACCAAATCGTCACCACCGCCCACCCCCACACCGGCATCCATCTCACCGAGAAAGGCCTGGATTTCCTGGAAAACTATGTGCGGGAAGCCCGTGAAGTTATCGGCTACGAAGTACCCTTGGCTGTTGACCATTTCGGTCACATTTGTGTGGAGGACTGCATCCGCTTTGCACGAAGAATGGAACCTTACAACATCGCCTGGATCGAGGATATGGTTCCCTGGATGTACACCGATCAGTATGTGCGTCTGCGCAACAGCACCACCATCCCCGTTTGCACCGGCGAGGACATTTATCTCAAAGAGGGCTTTGAGACCCTTATCAAGGCCGGCGGTGTATCCGTGATTCACCCGGACATTCTCACCTGCGGCGGCGCTTTGGAGCTGAAAAAGATTGCGGATATTGCCGACGAGCACGGTGTTGCCACCGCAGTCCATATGGCAGAGAGTCCTGTGGCTTGCCTGGCAGCCGTCCATACTGCCGCAGCAATGCACAATGTGCTGGCGCTGGAGTTCCACTCGGTAGATGTTCCCTGGTGGGCAGATATGGTCACAGGCATCGACAATCCCATCTTTAAGGATGGCTTTATTAAGGTTCCCGAGAAACCCGGTCTTGGCTTTGACGATCTGAACGAGGAGGTTCTCCGGCAGCATATCAACCCCAACATTCCCGGATACTTTGAGCCCACTGATGAATGGAACAAGGAATTTTCCAACGACAGAATTTGGAGCTGAGTATGAAAACTGCATTTATCACAGGCTCGTCAAGAGGGATCGGCCGGGCCATCGCTTTGCGTTTGGCAAAGGACGGTTTTCGGGTCATTCTCCACGGCGCGACAGAAAGCGCCAAATTGTCAGATACCCAAAAAGCCATTGAAGCAAGCGGCGGCAAGGCAGAAATTGCTGTGGGGGATCTTTGCGATCTGAATGCTGCAAAAGCCCTTTCTGCAAAGGTTGCAGGCGCAGACGTTCTGATCCTCAATGCCTCGTTGCAGTACCGCACCCCCTGGCAAGAGATTGCCGTTGATGCCGCCTATGAACAGCTTAACTGCAATTTTATTTCCTCTCTTCTGCTGATGCAGGCCGCTGTTCCCCATATGAAAGAATGCGGCTGGGGCAGGATCATCACCATCGGCTCTGTGCAGGAGGCCAAACCCCACCCGGATATGCTGGTTTATTCCGCCTCCAAAGCCGCCCAGACCAATATGATGCAATCCCTTTCTCTACAGCTGGCTAAGGATGGGATCACAGTCAACAATGTTGCCCCCGGCGTTATCAATACGGACAGAAACTTAGATGCTCTTTCCGATCCTGTCTATGCAGAAAAAGTTAAAAACAGTATCCCCGTTGGCTTTTACGGTGAGCCGGAGGATTGCGCAGGGATCGTTTCTCTGCTTTGCTCCGAAGAGGGCAGATACATCACCGGGCAGAGCATCTTTGTGGACGGAGGAAAAAGCGTACAATGATCATTCGGTTTTTAGGCCAAAGCGGCTATGTTTTGGAAACGAAAAACAGCCGCATTCTCATTGACCCCTATCTTTCCGATTCTGTCAACCGATTGGTTGGCAGACCCAGGCTTCTGCCCATACCCATACACCCCCGGGATATTGTCTGCGATGCCGTGATCTGCACCCACAATCACCCGGATCACCTTGATCCGGATACTGTTTTGCAGGTTTCCGACGGACAGTTTTTTCTCACCACCACCGAAGGCAAGAAAAGACTTCATGAGTTGGGCAAACGGAATGTACAAGCGCTGTCATTGAACGAAACTGTGACCGTGGGTGATTTTACGCTGACCGCTGTTTTTGCAAAGCATACTGTGGAGGCATTCGGCCTTGTAGTAAAGGCCGAGGGGAAAACCCTGTACTTCAGCGGTGACACCCTCTTTGATGCGCAATTGTTTACAATTGCAGAGTATCGTCCCGATGCCACCTTTATTTGTATCAACGGCAGGTTAGGAAATATGAACGCAGAGGAAGCACTGACAGTTGCAAACAAGATCGGTGCGCCCATCAATATCCCCAATCATTATGATATGTTTGCCTCCAACGGGGCTGATCCTCATCTCTTTGCCGATCACATTCCCGGAGGCTTTATCATGGCGTTTAACAAGCCTTACCGTTTCACGGAGATTTCTGCTTCGGAAATCACGCGCCAAGACACGAAGTGGCCTTTTTGACTGGTTTTTGCAGGAAACCTTCCCCCTCACGTGTCATAAGAGACAGCTCAAAAAGCTGTCTCTTTTTGCCTTTTATGGACAAATGTTCCCTTGCGGTTTTTTTCCCGATGTGGTATGATTGTTTTCGTTCATTTACAGTTCTAAGGAGGCAGAATGATGCGTAAAAATATGCGATGGATCACGGAAACCGCTGTGATGCTGGCGCTGCTTATAGCCCTGCAGGCACTTACCAAACCTATGGGACAGCTGGTCACCGGCTCCTGCGTCAACGCAGTATTGGCTATTAGCGTACTGCTTGTGGGTATGGGCAGCGGTATTGCGGTAGCTCTCATCAGCCCGGTGTGCGCATTCCTGTTGGGGATCGCCCCTAATTTTGTGACGGTCCTGCCCATTATGGTGGGCAATGTATGCTTTGTTACATTGCTGCGCCTTATCTCCGGCAAGGCCCTTTGGCGGCAGCCGGTGGCATTGCTGGCAGCAGCGGGTGTAAAATTTGGGGTTCTGTATTTGTTGGTGGTGAAGGTCATTTGCGGCTTTGCATCCAACGCATTGCTGGGCAAGAAATTAGGAGAAATTGTGGTTTTGGCACCGCCTATGCTGAAGATGCTGCCCACGATGTTTGCCTGGCCGCAGCTTTTCACCGCTCTCATTGGCGGTGCTGTGGCGCTGCTCATTGCTGCTCCTCTGCGCAAAGCCTTGAAAAGATAGAAAAGCAGTGGCTGAGCCACTGCTTTTTCTTTCCTTCTTTTGACAAAATTGGGTAGTCTTTTTTTCTTTCATGCTTGCATTTTTCGGCGCTTTATGATACAATTTTATCGATTGAGCAAAAGTGCATAAAGTTTATGCAAAAACCCTATGGAAAGATACGAGGTGTGTGGTATGAAATACAGTTATTTTCCCGGTTGCACTCTGCGAAACAAAGCCAAGGATTTGGACGACTACGCAAGAGCCTGCGCCGAAAAATTAGGCTTTTCTTTAGAGGAGCTGACTGATTGGCAGTGCTGCGGCGGTGTATACCCCCTGGGCGCTGACGAGATCGCCAGCAAGCTGCCCTCTGTCCGGGCGCTGAATGCCGCCAAAGAAAAGGAGCAGGATCTGGTAGCGGTTTGCTCTGCCTGCTACCACGTGCTCAAGCGTGTCAATGACGATATGGCAAATGTGGCTGACATCCAGACCCGCGCCAACAACTATATGCAGCTGGATACGCCCTATACCGGTGAAACCAAGGTACTGCACTATTTGGAAGTTCTGCGGGATGTGGTTGGCTTTGACAAGCTGAAAGAAGCGGTGGTCAATCCCCTCACCGGTCGCAAGGTAGGCGCTTACTACGGATGCCTTCTGCTGCGGCCCAGTAATGTGATGGCCTTTGACGATCCTGAGAACCCCACCATTTTGGAGGACTTTATCCGGGCCCTGGGCGCAGAGCCTGTGATGTACCCCTACCGCAACGAGTGCTGCGGCGGCTATATTTCTATTAAAGAACAGGATCAAGCTGCCGGTCTTTGCAAGAAGATCGTAAGCAGCGCTGAAGGCTTCCAGGCCGATTGCCTGGTAACTGCCTGCCCGCTGTGCAAGTACAACCTCAGCAAGAACAGCACACTCCCCATCGTTTATTTTACCGAGCTTTTGGCAGAAGCCTTGGGCATTAAGGAGGCGCAGGAATGAACAAAGTAGAAGAAATCAAGCTGATCAGCGGCGTCAATCCTCTCAAATGTATGAAGTGCGGCAAATGCTCCGCATCCTGCCCTTCCTTCAATGAGATGGACATTAAGCCCCATCAATTTGTTACTTATGTAATTAACGATGATGTAGAGGCCTTGGCCCAGTCCAAATCCGCATGGAAGTGCCTGAGCTGCTTTGCCTGCATCGAGCGCTGCCCCCGGGATGTGAAGCCCGGCAAGCTGATCGATGCCGCCCGGCAGATCCTCATCCGGCAGCGTGACCAGGAGGGTCTGTCCCCCGACGAGATCCCGGCGCTTTTGGACGAAGAGATCCCCCAGCAACTTCTGATGAGTGCATTCCGCAAATACAGGAGGTAAGAGATGCGTAGAATTGGTGTATTTGTTTGCCATTGCGGCAGTAACATTGCTGCAACGGTAGATGTTAAGAAAGTCGTGGAGATGGCTCTGAAAGAGCAGGGCGTTGTCCACGCGGAAGATTACCCCTATATGTGCTCTGAGGCAGGTCAAGTCAAGATCGCAGAAGCCATCAAGGAACATAAGCTTGAAGGCATCGTGGTCTGCTCCTGCTCTCCCCGTATGCACGAGGCCACTTTCCGCAAGTGCGCTGAAAGAAACGGTCTGAACCCCTACCTGGTAGAAATCGCCAACATCCGTGAGCACTGCTCCTGGATCCACAAGGATATGGCCGAGGCCACGGAAAAGGCTGTCATTTTGATGCGGGCTGCTGTTGCCAAGGTGCATTTGAACGCGCCCCTGCAGGCCGGCGAAAGCGCCGTTACCAAAAAGGCGCTGGTCATCGGCGGCGGCATTGCCGGTATTCAGACCGCAATCGACATTGCCGATGCCGGCTACAAGGTGGACATCGTGGAGAAAGAGCCTTCCATCGGCGGCCGTATGAGCCAGCTGGACAAGACCTTCCCCACCCTGGACTGCTCCGCCTGTATCCTCACCCCCAAGATGGTGGAAGCTGCCGCTCACGAGAACATCACCATACATACCTGGAGCGAAGTGGAAAAGGTTTCCGGCTTCGTGGGCAATTTCACTGTGGATATCCGCAAGAAGGCTCGCTATGTAAATATGGATAAGTGTACCGGCTGCGGCGTTTGCCAGGAGAAATGCCCCTCCAAGAAGCCTCTCAACGAGTTCAACCGGGGCTTAAACACCCGCAGCGCCATTTATACACCCTTTGCACAGGCCATTCCCAATGTGCCTGTGATCGACGCCAACGCCTGTATCAAGCTGAACACCGGTAAGTGCGGTATCTGCGAGAAGTTCTGCCAGGTGGGCGCTATCGACTACACCCAGAAGGATGAGATCATCACCGAACAGTACGGCGCTATCGTGGTTGCTACCGGCTTTGATACCATCAAGCTGGATAAGTACGGCGAATATGCCTACAACGAAAGCAAGGACGTGATCACTTCCTTAGAGCTGGAGCGTATTATGAATGCTGCCGGCCCCACCAAGGGTCACTTGGAGCGCCTGTCTGACGGCAAAGCTCCCAAGGAGATCGTGTTCATTCAGTGTGTGGGCAGCCGCTGCTCCGACGACCGGGGCAAGCCCTACTGCTCCAAGATCTGCTGTATGTACACCGCCAAGCACGCAATGCTCATCCGGGATAAGTACCCCGATACCAATGTAACTGTGTTCTACATTGATGTCCGTACCCCCGGTAAGAACTTTGATGAGTTCTACCGCCGGGCTGTGGAAGACTACGGCGTCAACTATGTTAAGGGCCAGGTAGGCAAGGTTGCGCCTCAGCCCGACGGCAGCCTTATGGTTCACGGCGTTGATCTTCTGGAAAACAAGCAGATCGTAAAGAAAGCGGATATGGTGGTTTTGGCAACCGCCATCGAGCCTAACCCCGATGTGCGTAAGATCGCCACCATGCTCACCGCTTCTATTGACACCAACAACTTCCTCACCGAGGCCCACCCCAAGCTGCGCCCCGTGGAATCCCCCACAGCGGGTGTGTTCCTGTCCGGCGTTTGCCAGGGTCCCAAGGACATTCCCGAGACCGTAGCCCAGGCCGGCGCTGCGGCTGTGAAGGTCATCGGCTTGCTTGCCAAGGATAAGCTGAAGACCAATCCCTGCACCGCCAAGGCCGATGAGCTGCGCTGCAACGGCTGCAGCCAGTGCGCCAATGTGTGTCCCTACGGTGCTATTTCCTACGAAACCAAGCAGGTCAACGACCACGGCATCCGGGAGGATCGCCGCATTGCGGTGGTCAATTCCGCGCTGTGCCAGGGCTGCGGTGCTTGTACCGTAACCTGTCCCAGCGGCGCTATGGACCTGCAGGGCTTCTCTAACAGACAAATCATTGCGGAGGTGGATGCAATATGCCGGTAACTGAAAATTGGAAACCCAAAATCGTTGCCTTCTGCTGCAACTGGTGCAGCTACGCCGGCGCTGACCTGGCCGGCTCCAGCAGACTGGCTTATCCTGCCGATGTGAAGATCATCAAAGTGCCTTGCTCCTGCCGGGTGAACCCCATGTTCATCCTCCGGGCCTTTGAAAAGGGCGCTGACGGCGTGATCCTCTGCGGTTGCCACCCCGGCGACTGCCACTACTCCACCGGCAACTACTATGCCCGCCGCCGTATGACCCTTCTGTTCTCTATGCTTGACTATCTGGGCGTGGAAGAGGGCCGCACCCGTGTGGAATGGGTGTCTGCTGCTGAGGGCGTAAAGTTCTCCGAAACCATGAACAGCTTTGTAGAAAAAGTTCGCGCCCTTGGCCCGAATGTGAGATTGGGGGATTTGCGATGCAAGAATTGATCAAGAAAGCCAAAGCGCTTTTGGAAAGCGGCGAAGTAGCCCGGGTTTTGGGCTGGAAGAAGGGCGAATACGAATATGACCCCGAACCTGCTTTCTTTGAAACTGCCGAGAGCCTGAAGGATTTCGTCTATAACGGCTTCTGCGGCGCTAACCTGAGCAAGTACATGATCGAAGCAGGCAAGAAAGAGGGCAAGACCCTGGTCTTCCTCAAGCCCTGCGACAGCTACAGCTACAATCAGCTCCTGCGGGAGCACCGGGTTGACCGGGAGAAGGCCTACATCGTAGGTGTAGGCTGTAAAGGCAAGCTGGCTGTTTCCAAGATTCCTTTCGAGGGTATCTTGAATATCTCCGGCTCGGAGTATCCCGATGCAGCGGAAACCCTCACCGTGGAAACCCTCTATGGCACCCAAACCATTGCCTATAAGGACGCAATGCTGGAGCGCTGCCATGTGTGCAAGGGCAAGGAGCACGTTGTTTATGACGAGCTGATCGGTGAATCTGCTGACACTGTGGATGCCGACCGTTTTGCAGAGGTGGAACGCATTGAGGCTATGAGCCCCGAAGAGAAGTTCGCTTTCTTCCAGAGTGAGCTTTCAAAGTGCATCCGCTGCAATGCTTGCCGGAATGTATGTCCTGCCTGCTCCTGCCGGAAGTGCGTGTTTGACAGCACTGCCTTTGACTCTGAGCAGAAGGCCAACACCACCTCTTTTGAAGAGAAGATGTTCCACATCATCCGCGCCTTCCATGTGGCAGGCCGTTGCACCGATTGCGGCGAATGCAGCCGTGTCTGCCCTCAGGGCATTCCTCTGCATCTGTTCAACCGGAAATTCATTAAGGATATCAACGCCCTGTACGGCGAGTACCAGGCAGGAAGCGACTTGGAGAGCAAAGCACCTCTGACCAACTTCACTACCGAAGATGCTGAGCCGGGCGTAGGCAGGGGGTAAATTATGTATAAGATCAAAAAAGAAAACTTAAATGCCCTCTATGCAGCCATTGCTGCTGTAAACGATCTGTTCCTGCCGGTAAAGGCAGCCGGTCAGACTAATTTTGGTCTGTATACCGAAAACGCTGAAGTAGACATTGACACCTTGAAGACCGTCAAGTCCGGCAAGGATATTTTCTTCCCCCAGAGCGAGACCCTTTACCAGGTCCGCCGGGAAGAAGGCAAGTTTGCCATTGCAGGGGAAGCACCCCGGCAGACCCCCTTTGTTGTGTTTGGCATCCGTGGCTGTGATGTAAAAGCTTTGGCTGTGCTGGACAAGGTATTCCTCTCCGACCCCATCGACAGCTACTATGCCGCCCGCCGGCAGATGGGCACCATCGTGTCCCTGGCCTGCGGCAAGCCCGCCACTTCCTGCTTCTGCAAGGTGTTCGGTGTGGATTGCGCAGAACCCGAAGGCGATGTGGTGACCTGGCTGGTTGGCGAGGAGCTGTACTGGCAGCCCAAGACCAAGAAGGGTGAGCAGCTCACCGAGAAGTTGACCTCTTTACTGGAAAAGGCTGACGAGGCTGCTGTTGAAGCAGAGCAGGCCGCCATCCGCGCTATCGTGGAAAAGCTGCCCTACGCCAATCTGTCCTTGGATAAGTGGGGCGCTGCCGCCGCTGACGCAAACTTCGATTCTCCCATTTGGGAAGAGCTGTATAAGCCCTGTCTGGCCTGCGGCACCTGCACCTTTGTGTGCCCCACCTGCCAGTGCTACGACATTAAGGACTATACGACAGGTAACGGCATTCAGCGCTATCGCTGCTGGGACAGCTGTATGTACTCCGATTTCACCATGATGGCTCACGGCAACAACCGCACCAGCCAAATGCAGCGGTTCCGCCAGCGGTTTATGCACAAGCTGGCTTATTTCCCCGCCAACAATCAGGGTATGTTCTCCTGTGTTGGCTGCGGCCGGTGCGTTGACAAATGCCCCAGCCACTTAAATATCGTGAAGGTCATCAAGGCCTTTGAAAAGGAGGGTGTATGATGCAGGAGCCTATGCACGAATGTAAACACAATCCCGGCTTTATGCGGGACACCCTGGTCCCCCAGGTGGGTATCATCACCGATATCCGCACCGAAACTCCGGATGTAAAGACCTTCCGGGTGGAAGCTCCCAATGGCGGCAAGCTCTTTGAGCATATGCCCGGTCAGTGCGCTATGGTCTGCGCGCCCGGTATTGGTGAGGCGATGTTCTCCATCACCTCCTCCCCCACCAACAAGCTTTATCAGGAATTTTCCATCAAGCGCTGCGGTGTTCTCACCGAGCATCTGCACTCTTTGAAGGCCGGTGACGAGATCCTGGTCCGGGGCCCCTACGGCAACAATTTCCCCGTGGAAACCGAGCTGAAGGGTCAGAACCTTTTGTTCATTGCCGGCGGTATCGCCCTGGCGCCTCTGCGCAGTGTGATCAACTACTGCCTGGACAACCGGGAAAACTACGGCGACATTGACATCGTCTACGGTTCCCGCTCCGCTGATGATCTGGTGCAGCGCAAGGAGATCGAAGAGGTTTGGTCCAAGATCCCCGGTGTGAATGTACATCTGACCATCGACCGGCCCCAGGAGGGTTGGGACGGCCATGTGGGCTTTGTTCCCTCCTATCTGCAGGAGCTGGCCTTTGACACCAACCGCACCGCTATCCTCTGCGGACCTCCCATTATGATCAAGTTCTGTCTGCAGGGCCTGAAAGAAATGGGCTTTGCTATGGAGCAGGTCTACACCACCCTGGAGCTTCGGATGAAGTGCGGCGTGGGCAAATGCGGCCGCTGCAACATCGGCACCAAGTATGTCTGCAAGGACGGCCCCGTGTTCCGCTTCGACCAAGTCGATGCACTGCCTAACGAATATTAAGGAGAATGAACCAATGGAAAATATGGTAAATGTTTATTTCTTTGGTAAGAAATATTCCGTTCCCGGCGATCTGACCATTATGACCGCTATGGAATATGCAGGCTACACCCTGACCCGGGGCTGCGGCTGCCGTCACGGCTTCTGCGGTGCCTGCGCCACGATCTACCGCATCAAGGGTAAGAATGAGCTGAAAACCTGCCTGGCTTGCCAGACCCAGGTGCAGGAGGGCATGTATGTGGCATCCATCCCCTTCTTCCCCACTGACAAGCGGACCTATGATATTAACGAGATCAAGGCCGATCAGCGGGTAATGATGGAACTGTATCCCGAGATTTACGCCTGCATCGGCTGTAATGCCTGCACCAAGGCCTGTACCCAGAGCCTGAATGTTATGCAGTACATTGCCTATGCACAGCGCGGCGAGCTGGAAAAGTGCGCTGAGGAGTCCTTCGACTGCGTCAGCTGCGGCTGCTGCTCCGTCCGCTGCCCTGCCGGTATCAGCCATCCTATGGTTGGTCTGCTGGCAAGACGCCTTACCGGTAAGTACATTGCTCCCGAGACCGAGCATCTGAAAAACAGAGTTGCTGAGATCAACTCCGGCGCTTACGATGAGCTGATCGAGGCAATTATGCAGAAGCCCATCACCGAGATGCAAGAGCTTTACAACAACCGGGACATTGAAAAGTAAGGAGGGTACAGGATGTTTACAGAGACTATGATGGAATCCATCAAGAAGGTGGAAGCAACCCGTGCCGCTCGTATGGGCACAGAACCCCGCCGTATGACGGCTGAGGAAAAGTCCGAACTGCTGAAGGCCTACCATCCCGACTACCGGCCCGAAGGCTTTAAGGAAATTCAAATCGGACCCAACAAGGGTCAGAAAGCTCCCGTGGAGCTGACCGATCTCATCCACTCCAACAGCCGTCTGCTGGGCGAGAACATCGACCTTTCTAAGATCGACTACGATGTGGACGTACTGGTCATTGGCGGCGGCGGCGCAGGCTCTTCTGCTGCCATCGAAGCCCACGAGGCCGGCGCCAATGTTATGATTGTTACCAAGCTGCGTATCGGCGATGCCAATACCATGATGGCTGAGGGCGGCATCCAGGCTGCTGACAAGGAGAACGACTCCCCCGTGCAGCACTATCTGGACGCTTTCGGCGGCGGTCACTTTGCTGCCCGCCCCGAGCTGCTGCGGCGCTTGGTTATGGAAGCTCCCGATGCCATCCGCTGGCTGAATGAGCTGGGCGTTATGTTCGACAAGGACGAGGACGGCCGTATGGTCACCACCCACGGCGGCGGTACTTCCCGCAAGCGTATGCACGCCTGCAAGGACTACTCCGGTGCGGAGATCATGCGTACTGTCCGTGATGAAGTGCTCAACCGTCATATCCCCGTGGTAGAGTTCACCTCTGCTGTGGAACTGATCAAGGACGACAAGGGCCAGGTGGCCGGCGCTGTTCTTCTGAACATGGAAACCGGCGATTATATGGTGGCAAAGGCAAAGACTGTCATCATCGCCACCGGCGGTGCAGGCAGACTTCACTATCAGAACTTCCCCACCTCCAACCACTACGGCGCTACCGCTGACGGTCTGATTTTGGGCTACCGCGCCGGCGCTCCCCTGCTGTACCAGGATACCATTCAGTATCACCCCACCGGTGTTGCTTATCCCAGCCAGATCTTCGGTGCGTTGGTTACCGAGAAGGTCCGTTCCATCGGTGCTATGCTGGTCAACAAGGACGGCGAGGCTTATGCCCATCCTCTGGAAACAAGAGACGTTTCCGCATCTGCCATCATTCGTGAATGCGCCAACGGCAAGGGTGTTGAAACGCCTCTGGGCAGCGGCGTTTGGCTGGATACGCCCATGATCGAGCAGATTCACGGTGAGGGTACTATTGAAAAGAGAATCCCCGCAATGCTGCGTATGTACTTAAACTACGGCATTGATATGCGGAAAGTTCCCATCCTGGTATACCCCACTCTCCACTATCAGAACGGTGGTTTGGAGATCGGTGGCGACGGCTTCACCAAGGCCATCCCCAACCTGCTGGTTGCCGGCGAGGCTGTGGGCGGCATTCACGGCCGTAACCGTCTGATGGGTAACTCCCTGCTGGACATCATCGTCTTTGGCCGTAACGCCGGTAAGGCTGCTGCTGCCAAGGCTAAGGAAGTGAAGCTGGGTGCTATGAACCTGGATCACATCACCGCTTATGCTGAAGAGCTGAAGAAGGCCGGTATTACACAGGAGGGTGTTTCTCCCCTGCTGCTGCCTAAGTACGCCCGCCACGAAAGATAAGGAGATGTAAAAACAAAATGGATTTTATATCTAAGCTGATCAGCCTCGGTCAGACCCCCGTGGTGCTGCTGAGCGTGTTTGTTATCTGCGCAGTGGGCTATGCCATCGGCAGAATCAAAGTCAAGGGCTTAAATCTGGGCACTGCTGGCGTGTTTCTGTTTGCCCTGCTGTTTGGTTATCTGTGCACCTTGCCGGGACTGCAGAATGTGCCTGTTTTGGGCAAGTTCTTCATGGCAGATGCGTCCGATGCCAAAATCTCCAGCTTTAAGTTTATTTCCAACATCGGACTGGTGCTGTTTGTGTCATCTGTTGGCTGCATTGCCGGACCTAAATTTTTCCGGAATCTGAAGACAAACGCTAAGTCCTATGTGCCTATGGGTGCGCTGATCATCGTGATGGGCGCACTGGTTACCGTGGTATTTGCACTGATCCCCGGCATTGGCTCTGCCTATGCTACCGGCATTTTGTCCGGTGCACTTACGTCCACCCCCGCCTTCTCTGCTGCCCAGGGTGCTGTGGAAGCAATGGCACCGGAGCAGTTGGGACTGGTATCCCTCGGTCACGCAGTCGCCTATCCCTTTGGTGTGATCGGCGTGGTGCTGTTTGTGCAGATCATGCCCCGGCTTGTGAAGGCCGACATGGCAAAAGAGCGTCTTCTGATCGGCTATACCGCAGAAAATCCGGAGCTGAATCTCAGCAAAAAGAAACTGGTCGAAATCGACGAATTTGGTTTCTTTGGCTTTGGTCTGTCTGTTGTGCTTGGTATTTTGCTGGGCGCGATCAAGATTCCTCTGAGCGGTGAAGGCTTTGATGGGCCTTGCTTCTCTCTGGGGCTGACCGGCGGTCCTCTGCTGATGAGCCTGATTTTGGCACACTTCGGTCACATTGGCCCTGTGAGCCTGAAGGTGGATGAGCACACCCTGAAAAGCTTCCGGGAATTTGGCCTTATGCTGTTCCTTGTGGGCGCAGGCGTAGAAGGCGGCGTGGAGCTGGTGGAGCAGATCGCTGCATCTGAGTACGGCATTATGCTGGTAGTCTATGGCTTTATTGCCGGCGCAGTGATGACTGTCATCCCCATGATCACAGGCTACCTGTTTGCCAAGAAGATCTGCAAGCTGCCCCTGCTTAACAACCTGGGTTCTATTACCGGTGGTATGACCTCCACTCCTGCGCTGGGTACGCTGATCGGTGTTGCCGGCACAGATGATGTGGCAGGTGCATATGCGTCCACCTATCCCATTGCGCTGGTACTGGTGGTACTGGCATCTCAGCTCATCAACTCCTTTATGCTGTAACTGACAGGAGGAATAAACAATGCGTGAAATTCAAGTATCTGCCATCACCGATGTGGTGGAGCGGCTTTGCATTGAAGCCAACACCCATCTGCCCGGTGATGTAAAATGCGCCATTGAGACCTGCCGCGCCTGCGAGGACGGTGCGATCGCCCAGGGCGTTTTGGACAAGATCATCGAAAACTACAACATCGCTGACAGCGAGAATGTTCCCATTTGCCAGGACACCGGCATGGCCTGCGTGTTCCTGGAAATCGGCCAAGATGTACATTTGGTTGGCGGCGACCTGCGGGAAGCCGTGGACGAGGGCGTGCGCCGCGGCTACGGCAAGGGCTATCTGCGCAAATCCGTTGTGGCTGACCCTGTCCGCCGTGGCAACACCGGCGACAACACCCCCGCAATGCTCTACACCGAGATCGTTCCCGGTGAGAATGTGAAGATCACCGTTGGCCCCAAGGGCTTCGGCAGCGAGAATATGAGCGCCATCCGGATGTTCAAGCCCTCTGCCGGTCTGCAGGGCATCAAGGACTTTATCCTGGAGACTGTGGAATTGGCCGGCCCCAACCCCTGTCCTCCCATGGTGGTGGGCGTTGGTATCGGCGGTACCTTCGACAAGGCTGCGCTCCTTGCCAAGAAAGCCATTATGCGTCCCCTGGACACCCACAACCCCGACCCCTTCTATGCAGAACTGGAAGAGGAAATGCTGGAGAGAATCAATGCGCTGGGTATCGGACCTCAGGGCTTCGGCGGCAAGACCACTGCCATCGGTCTGAACATTGAGACTATGCCCACCCACATTGCAGGTATGCCCTGTGCGATCAACATCAACTGCCATGTGACCCGGCATAAGACGGAGGTGCTGTAAAATGGAAAAGCATATTACCCTTCCTCTCACCGAAGAGATCGCCAAGACTTTGAAGGCTGGCGACACCGTGTATCTCACCGGTACTATTTACACCTCCCGTGACGCAGGTCACAAGCGGATGTGCGAATCCCTGGCAAAGGGCGAGGAACTGCCCTTTGACCCCAAGGATGCCACCATCTACTATGTTGGTCCTACCCCCGCAAAGCCCGGTCAGGTCATCGGTTCTGCCGGTCCTACCACCTCCGGTCGTATGGATGCATACGCGCCCACTATGATGAGCGTTGGCGCCCGGGGCATGATCGGCAAGGGTGCAAGACTGCCCGAGGTCGTGGAGGCCATGAAGAAGTACACCGGTGTGTACTTTGGCGCTATCGGCGGCGCAGGCGCACTGCTTGCCAAGTGCATTAAGAAGTGCGAGCTGATCGCCTATGAAGATTTGGGCGCCGAGGCTCTGCGCAAGCTGTACGTTGAGGATATGCCCCTGTTCGTCATCATTGACTGCGAAGGCAACAACCTCTACGAAACCGGTCGTGCTGAATACTTAAAGAAGTAACAAAAAATCACCCTGCGATGCAGGGTGATTTTTTTAGTCTTCATATACATTGTAAGAGGTGAGCAGGTATTTGCCTGTTTCGTAGAGGGCTTTTTCATAGGCCCTTGCCACCGGCAAAGATGCGCCGTTTTGTCCGCGCAGTTTTTCAAACTTACGAAGCTTGTGCTGGATCTTACTGGTGGCTTCAAAGGTGAACGGGCCTTCAAAGCCCGCATCCACCAAGCCACGCATAGCATCGTCGTTATCCAAAGTGGACAGGAAGGGTGCAGTGTGCAGGTCATTTTTTCGGTCGTTATCGTTATAGTGAATAGCTTTTATGCGCTTGCCAAGTTTTACGATCTCATCGTGCTGCGGGGCAAACACATTGGCATGGCCGATATCCCAGCAAACACCCATGAGCGGATGGTCAAAATAGTCCAGGAAATCCGCCAACCGCTGAGCACTGTTCATATAAAATCTGCCGTTATTGTCTGCAATGCCCACATTTTCCACCAGCACCTTGACACCGGTCTTTTCCATAGTAGGAATCAGTTTTTCATAGAATTCCTTATTCAGCCGGAAGGTCTCCTCCTGGGGGGTATTTCGTTTGACACCTGCATGGACTACGGTCATGGGGATGCCCAGCTCGCCGCAAATCTCAATAGAGCGGATGGTCTGCGCAGTCTTTTCCACCGGGTCTTCCGTGGGGCTCAGGGTTTCCAAGGTCTCAAATGCCGGGGAATGGGCCTGTACAAAGGTCACGCCCAGCTTATCCGCCTCGTCCTTCAGCCGGCGGATATCCTCCCGCCAATTATCGTGCATATAGGCGGCAGCTTCGTTATTGTACATAGAAAAGTCTATGCACTTAAAGCCGGCATCTGCAACCTCTCTGATCTTATCGATGTCATTTGCATAGTACGCAGCAAAATCTCCGGTAGTAGTACAAAGTTTCATAGCCTTCACTCCTTATTCAGCATTTTCAAAATGGTATTGGGAATGGTATGACGCAGGTTATTCCGTCGGGTGTTCATCAAGGTCACAATACCCAGGCCGGAGGCCGGGTGAATATAGAGGCTGGTGGCATAAGGAGGCGCGCTGCCGGGGTGGAAATATACCTGCCCGTTTTCTCCATTATGGGAGAACAAGGTAATGCCGTAGCCGTCATAAGCCTTGGGCTTACCACGGACCGTTTTCATTTCGTCAACGGAGGCTTTCTGCAAAACCTTTTCGCCGTCATTCAGTAAGCACCGGGCCAGGCGGCACAGGTCTTCTGCATTGGAATACAGGCCGCCGGCAGCCTGCCGGGCTGCATTTTCCTGGAGCTTGTGGAATACCCGGAATTCACCGTTTTCTTCTGTGTGGGGCAGGCAGATGGGATAGGTAGCCGCCAAGTGCAAATCAAATGTAGTCCTTTCCATTCCCAGCGGCTGCAGCACCCGCTCATGGGCAAGTTGGGTAAAAAACTTACCGGTAACTTTTTCCGCCACCAAAGAAGCCAAGCGAATGCCCCAATTGGAATAGAGGTAGCCTTCCCCCAAGGGAAACTGCATTTCCAAGGTGGGCAAACCCGCCTGCAGGGACGGCTCTAAGGCGCTTTCCTCACGGGGACCCTCCGGGGTGTACTCCGCAGGAAGTCCGGCAGTATGGGACAGGAGATGCCTCAAAGTCACATTCTCCTCCGTATTTTTATCGGTGAGGGTGAGCCAGGGCAGGATTTCCTTTACCCGTGTGTCCAAGGAGAGTTTTCCCTCCTCTGCCAGGGACAATATGGTCATTCCTGTGACCACCTTGGTGATGGACGCAATGCGGAACATAGATTTGGAGGTGACCCCAACTTCCGGCCGCTCGATGCTCTCTACGCCAAAGCCTTCCGCAAAAATAATCTTTTCTCTGTCGGTGATGGCAACCGCCATACCGGCGATTTTTTCATTTTTTAAGGTTTCTTCCAGAAACTTTCTGATCGCTTCCATAATCCACCTCCGTTTTCGTACATTGTACCACGCTCATTTGAAGAAAGCAATCCCCCGGCTGCACCGGGGGATTTTCTTATTTCTGTGCGGGATAGATTTTGTAGTAATGGACGATGTTCCGGTCACGGGGGGAGTCCTCGCAATGGGTGCCCTTTCCGTCTTCGGTTTCATGGCAGCCGTGGTCCATACCGGTACCGATGAGCACATTATGGTGCTTCCAATGGGTTTGGATCATCTCGTCATACATACAGAAGGTGCGGAAATTGAAGCCCATCTGGGCGATGGTTTCCGGATGCTCCGGGCCCTTTTTATGCATAATGTCATCGAAATTTGCATTGTAGCAGAGAATAAAATCATACTCGTCCTTAAGAATCAGCTCTGCTGCCTTGGCATTCACCTTAGACCACACATCGTAGATATAGTAGTCGATATCTCTGCCGGCAAAGATGATAGACATACTGTAATTATTCAGGCTCAACAGCGCCACCTTTTTACCCGCTCTTGCCAAGGCGTCAAAAAGAGTATCGATGGTGATCAGCTTCTTTTCGTACACCTCAATGCCATGGACCTTGGGGGCTGCGCCGGTATACATCGTGCCAAAGCAGCAGGGGGTCTTTGGTGGATTCACTGTGCGCATGGGCAGTTCCAGCTCCATCCGCTCTCGGGATTCGGCAGACAGGTCCGGATACTTTTCCACCAGCCACTGGCCGATGGCATCGGTGTTGTAGATAAACACCCGGTCAGCCTTCTGTCCGGCAAGGCAGCGGTCAATATAGGCAGTCAGATCTTCATTGGCGGCCTCTGCGTACTTGGGAGGCTCTACGCCCATAGCATAAGCCAAGGCCGCACACAGGGATTCCAGCGGAGTTTTGTTCATTTCCATAGTTTTTCTCCTTTACAGTTCAACCGCCTGGGGCTGTCTGTTTTTGTAGTAATGATAGTGGGTAAAGCCGCATTCTTTCAAGAAAGACCGGAACTGCTCAAAGCCTCTTCCGATATTCTCGTAGGAGTGGGCATCGCTGCCCAGGGTCACCAATCTGCCTCCCATACTGTAATAGAGGGCAAAAATTTCTTCATTAAACCGCAGACCTGCGGAGTTCCACTCCAAAGCAATGCCCCGGTCAATGACTTTTTTCAGAATTTCCTTGATCTTAGGCTCAAAGCGCATCACATCTATGTATCTGCCGTGCCTGGTGGTCATATACCGCACCGGGCAGGCAATGTGGGCCAGGATATCAAAATCAAAGGCATCCACCGTTTCGGAAAGCAGGTCAAAATACAGCCGCATATAATCGATCAATTCCTCGTCGGTGCCGTCATTGGAAAAGTCAATGCGGTTATAGGGCTTTTCCCACCGAGCGGCAGGCACTAAGTGGATAGAGCAAAGAACCTGGTCGTAATCCGTCAGCCCCAAAATCTTCTTAGCGCTTGACGGCTCGTAAAGGTACTCGCCCAGCTCCACACCGCAGTGGACTTCCAGCTTGTCCGCCCATTTTTCCTGGGCCTGGCGAATTTGGGCGATAGCACCCTTGATGCGGTTATAGGTATCCCTGGATTCATAGAAATTCATATCCGCATGGTCGGTAATGGCGATACCACTAACGCCCTTTTCGATAGCAGACTCACACATTTGATAAATGGTGCTTTTGCCATCGGAGTTTACCGTATGCATATGGCAATCGTAAATCATGGTCATCTCTCCTTTTCTTCTTATTTTACACCCACACAAAGAATTATGTAATTGACTTTTCTGCTCAGTTTATGTACAATTCTGCTATAAGTAGCGGTTATTATTGGAGGGAGCGCAATGGAAAAACTTTACCGGAAAGAACAATACAACGACCTGCCCGGTTTCCGTTTGCGGCACACCGCAGGCCCCAATGCTGTCGGTTCCACCACCGACCATCTCCATTTAAACACCAATCGGATGCTGCTTTACTTTATCCAGGGCAGCGGCAATTTGGTGGTGGAAGACAATGCCCATCGCATACAGGCCGGAGATGTTATCATCACCGATTCTGCGGAGCTCTTTCATTGCAGTATCGATCCCGGGGTCTACCACGAGCGGCTTTCCCTACATATCGATCCCCAGTTTTGGAAGAAATTCCCTTGCGATATGTCACCGCTCTTTCGCATTTTTACCGACCGCAATAAAGGCGAAGGCAATCTGATTCCTGCTGAAACGGTGGAAAACAGCGGTCTGAGGGCAGCCATTATGGAGCTTTTCGATCTGGTGCAACAGGACTCTCCCAACCGGGATATGCTGGTCTTGAGTAAGCTTATCCAGCTACTCTGCCTGTTGGACGGACTCAGCGGTGCTGTGGATACCTCGCCCCAAAAAGAACCTATGCTCCACCAAGTCCTGCAATATCTCAATGCGCATTGCACGGAAGATATTTCCGTGACCCAAGTGGCTGCTCATTTCCACATCACCCCCTCGTATTTGGCCCATTGGTTCAAAAACCACACCGGCCTTTCCCCCTGGAACTATGTGATCCTGCGGCGGCTGCAGCGGGCCAACGATTGGATGGGCCAGGGGTATTCTGCTGAGGAGGCTTGCTACCGGGTGGGCTTTGACAATTATGCCAATTTCTTCCGCCTGTACAAAAAGCACACAGGCATCTCCCCCTCCCAATTTAAGAAACAGATACGATAATCCTTTCTTTTTCTGCACAAAGATGCTATACTGAACAAAATGCTACAGGAGAACTGTTATGGATTTTTTACCTATTTCCAAAGAGGATATGGCCGCGCGGGGCTGGGAGCAGTGCGACTTTGTATATGTGATCGGTGATGCCTATGTGGATCACCCCTCCTTTGGCCACGCCATTATCAGCCGTGTGCTGGAAAATGCCGGCTACTCCGTGGGCATTATATCCCAACCGGATTGGAAAAATCCCAAGTCCATTGCCATTTTGGGCAAGCCCCGGCTGGGCTTTTTGGTGTCCGGCGGCAATATGGACTCCATGGTGAACCACTATTCCGTCACCAAACATCGGCGCAAGACCGATGCCTTTACCCCCGGCGGTGTAATGGGCAAGCGGCCGGATTATGCCACCGTGGTCTATTGCAACCTCATTCGTCAAACCTATAAAGATGTTCCCATTCTCATCGGCGGCATCGAGGCAAGCCTGCGGCGGCTGGCTCATTATGATTACTGGTCCGAAAGTCTGAAGCGTTCCATTTTATTGGACAGCCAGGCAGACCTGCTGATGTATGGTATGGGTGAGAAAAGCATCGTAGAAATCGCCGATGCCCTCAACAGCGGTATGCAGGTGCAGGATATCACCTATATTGACGGCACTGTGTTCAAGACCGACAAGTTAGATGACAGCCTGCCCACCATTATGCTGCCTACCTATGCCCAGCTGACCGCATCCAAGCGGACCTACGCGGAGAGCTTCCGCATTCAGTACGGTAACTGCGACCCCTTCACCGCAAAGCGGCTGGCAGAACCCTACGGCAAGACCTTTGTGGTGCAGAATCCGCCTCAAAAGCCCTTGACCCAGGAGGAGATGGATGCTGTTTATGCCCTCCCTTACTGCCGCAACTACCACCCCAGTTATGAAAAATTGGGCGGTGTGCCTGCCATCGAAGAAGTAAAATTCAGCCTGGTGAGCAACCGGGGCTGTTTCGGCGCTTGCTCTTTCTGCGCCCTTACTTTCCACCAGGGACGCATCATTCAGACCCGTAGCCACGAATCCATCTTGGCTGAAGCAGAGCTGATGGCAAAGGAAAAGGACTTCAAGGGCTATATCCACGATGTGGGCGGCCCTACCGCTAATTTCCGCCATCCCGCCTGCGAAAAGCAGCTCTCCAAGGGCGCTTGCCCTCAGCGGCAATGCCTGTACCCCACCCCCTGCAAAAATATGCGGGCCGACCACTCCGATTATGTAGCGCTGCTGCGCAAGCTGCGGAAGATTCCCGGGGTAAAAAAAGTCTTTGTCCGCAGCGGTATTCGCTTTGATTACCTGCTGGCTGACAAGAAGGATACCTTCTTCAAGGAACTGGTACAATTCCACATTTCCGGCCAGCTGAAGGTTGCTCCGGAGCATGTTTCCGATGCGGTCCTGAGTCGTATGGGCAAGCCCAAGAATGCAGTTTACAACCGGTTTGTGGAAAAGTATTACGCCCTTAACAAGCAGTACGGTATGAATCAGTTTTTGGTGCCGTATCTTATGTCCAGCCACCCCGGCTCTACTATGAAAGAGGCGGTGGAACTGGCAGAGTACATCCGGGATATGGGCTACAACCCTGAGCAGGTGCAGGATTTCTATCCCACCCCCTCCACACTGTCCTCGGTAATGTACTACACCGGCCTGGACCCCCGGACTATGGAGAAGGTCTATGTGCCCACAGATCCCCACGAAAAGGCTATGCAGCGGGCGCTGATCCAGTATCGCAACCCCGGCAACTATTATCTTGTCCGTGAGGCGCTGCTTAAGGCCCACAGAGAGGATTTGATCGGCTCCGGGCCCAAGTGCCTGATCCGGGCTGTTCCCCCCAGGAGCGGTCCCCGGAAGGTGCCTCCCAAGCTGCCTCCCAAGGTAGCCGCCAAGCGGCCACCCAAGAAAGGACCTCCCCCGAAAAAAGGCAGACGATAATACCCCAAAGCCCTCCCCTTTGGGAGGGCTTTTCGTCTTGACTTTTGGGCTGTAAAATGGTATCATTGGCAAGACAGGGAGAGTTGTCCGAGTGGTTTAAGGAGCTAGTCTTGAAAACTAGTGATGGGGCGACCCACCGTGAGTTCGAATCTCACACTCTCCGCCAAAAAAACGCCACCCCCAAGGGGTGGTGTTTTTTATGGGGAAGTTGCTAATATTAGCGTTTTATGCTATACTAACAAAAAACAGGAGGTGGGATATGCAAAAGGCAATTTTCTTTGATTTAGACGGCACCCTTACAGATTCCGGTGAGGGCATCATCAACTGCGCCACTTTGGCATTGGAGCATTTCGGCTTGAGAGTTCCCTCCCGGGAGGAAATGGGTGTATTCGTTGGCCCACCTTTGGATAAGACCTTTATGGAATTTGGTGTGCCGGCGGATAAGGCCCAAGAGGCCATTGATGTATTCCGCAGCCGCTATTTGGTGGTGGGCAAATATGAAAATCACCCCTACCCCGGCATTCACGATCTGCTGAGACGGCTAAAAGCCCAGGGCCACCGGCTGTTTGTTGCCACCTCCAAGCCGGAAGAAACCGCAATCGACATTCTCCACAAATTTGAGTTGGCGGGGTTCTTTGAAGAGATCTGCGGCGCCAGCTTTGACCACTCCCGGGTGCACAAGGCGGATGTGCTGGCACACCTGCTCACCAAAATCGGCGGCGCAGAAAATGCTTTGATGGTGGGCGACACGGAGTTCGATGTGCTTGGCGCAAAAGCCCACGGTATTGCTACCATTGGCGTATCCTGGGGCTACGGCAAAGTGGAAGCAATGGAAACAGCCGGCGCTGTTGCCATTGCCCATACTATGGACGAACTTTTCGATTACATCAACAAATAAAAAGAACGGGTCATCAGACCCGTTCTTTTGTTTTTCTATCAAAGCGCATCATGGCAACAAAAATCGAAACCAGATTAAACGCCTCGCAAAGGATAGCGCCAACGACAAGAGCCACCCCATTGTAAATCAGCCAACAAACAGACGATGCCAAAGAAATACGGCGGATCTGCTTGGCGTCTGCTGAACGGAGAGCCAAATGGCTGCAGAACATACCCAAAACTGGCAAACACTGCAGTACCGCATTGCCAAGGCTGAAGATTTCACCAAACACTGCAAAGGTCAGTATGTAGGCAGCGATATATCCGACGCCAAAAATCATCAGCCACAAATTACTGTCTGTATGCAGTTTCTCCTTATTAAAAAGCAGGATTGCCCGCACAAATGCCAAAACATTCAGCATTGCGCCGACGTATTTCTCAAGGAAGAAAAAACTCACAGAAATCAAAAACGCGCCAACAGATTGCATCAGCAATATACCCTTAGGGGTCTTCATTTGAAATGACAGAACCAGAAAGGCCATCGCAACAATACTGACGGTCTGTGCAAATACAGGATTCACAATTTGCACCTCCTTAACCGGGGAAAAGATAGGTAAACCAAAGTGCCACCGGCAGCACCAGCGAAAACACACTGATCAGCCAGGGGTACAGCATTTTCTTGGACATCAGCATCATACAAAGGCACACAGCGGTGATAGCCACTGGCAAAGAAACGGCAATGCCCTTACTGATCACAAACTGATACTGAAGCAAGCGAAAACTTACCTGGGCAGGCAGCTGGGCAAGATTCCGCACAGCCAAAGCCAATGCTATCACAGCTACGGGAATGCTCAACACAAGGCTGCGCAGCTTATAGGCCCACTTAAACGTAAGGCGAAGGACAGTACCCACATCTTTCAGTTTCTGTCCTGATTTCGTTTCCAAAAACTGCCGGTATTCTGCTTTTATATTTTGAAAAAAATCCTTTTTCATAAGCCACCTCCGGGCAACAGATCTTTATGTGCTTATTCTACCACGAAGCAGCAATCCTTGCAAGGGTATTTTTTGTCGGCAATTTCTGCGCATATCGTCCGTTTTATCGTACTGTATTTTTCATATACTGACAGCAAACCCAAGGATCGGCGCAGAGAAAATATTTTTCGAGGTTTTTCGACATTTTCCATTGACAAGTACTCGATAGAGTACTAATATATAAGTGTATCCTATTATTTGTACCCGGATATGTACTTATTCTGAAATCGCAAGGTGGGTTGCCTCACCCCCCTTGCCGGAGGTAAATATGGAGAATTTATTTGCGCGCATCGAGTCCCTTTGTGAGAAGAAAGGCATCCGCCCCGGTCGCCTTTGTGACGAGCTGGGTCTCAGCCGCGGTTTGATGACCGATCTGAAAAAAGGTCGGAAGAAGACCGTTAATGCCGAAACTGCGCAGAAAATTGCGGGCTTTTTCGGTGTGTCCGTAGGCTACCTGCTGGGCCAGGAGGAATCTGATGTTCTGGACCAGGTGGATGTGGCCTTTTACGGCGATTTTAAGGAACTGAACGAAGAAGAAAAAGAAACTGTCCGGGATATGGTCCGGCTCATGCGGGAAAGGCGGGCAGCGAAACAGAGGATTTAGCTGTGTTTGAGATTTCGAATTTTTATGATTATTGCAAGAAAAACCAGGTGGATGTGATTCCCTATGCCGGCTGCCCCCAACCGGGAGCTACCGTCCGGGATCAAGGCTATTATGCGGTATTTTTGGATTTTTCCAAGATCCGCTCCACCAGGGCCTTGCGCGGGGTGTGCTGCCATGAATTGGGCCACGCCGCCACCGGGGCGCTCCACAAGGTAGACAGCCCCTTTGAATTGGTGGAGCGCAGTGAATACCGGGCTGCCCGGTGGGTCGCAGAAAATTATCTGACTGCGGAAATGTTTCAGGAAGCTTTTGCCGCAGGCTATACGGAGCTGTGGCAATTATCCGAGTATTTTGATTTACCGGAGGATTGCATTGTCTCTGCCCTCACCTACTGGAAAGAACGAAAAGGAATCGATTTTGAAAAATGACCCTCAAATATGAGGGTCATTTTTTTACATATTTGCTTTTACGGTAGAAATGAGAATATCGCCGGCGACCACACGGTCTTCCGGGGCAAAGCCCTCGGCAAAATTATCAGAATACAAAACCTGCGCATTGGGTGGGAATTCCTCGTCACCGGCCCAGGCCAAAATCTGCATTTGGTAGCCGGGCACCAGTTCAAATTGGTAGCCCGCGTCGCCATGGTTTACCGGTTCTGCGCCCATTTTTTCAGCGGCGGCCCGGAAAGCATCCAGCCGGGTGCCAAAGGTAAAGGCCGCCCGGGTCAACACCCGTCCGGTATAGGGCTTGATATACAGTTCGCCCCAGGGCATTTCCCGGAAGGTTTTCCACGCCCCATTCCAAGGGGTATCCTTGCCTTCCAGCAAGTAGCGGAGCAGGAATGTTTGGGTAGGCAGAGGGGGCAACGGGCCACCATCTGTCGCAGTGATAGCATACTCCGGGTGGGTAATTGCAAATTCCCGGCCCAGCAGCTTCACAGCAAATGCCCTGCCATCCCATTTTACGGCGGACAGCCTTTCCGTCACATCCGCGGGAGACAGTTCCCGGTACTTCTCCTCATAATGGGCAAAGGGGACTTCTTCTTTATGGTTTTCGACTTGCATATTACATCTCCTGAACAGAATTGGGGAACAGGCTTGCGTCCGTATGGGGCAGGAAGCAGGCCGCCACAAAGGCATCCATATAACCCGGGTGGGTGGACAATTCCAGGTAGGTCATATTGGTCATCAGCTCATTACACTTGGCATTGGCCTGGTCGCTCATCACCATAGCGTACGCACCGGTGAGAGAAGAATTGCCGATATAGCGGTACTTCTCCAGCTCCACATCCGGCAGCATGCCGATGTTGACAGAGTTTTTCATATTGATGCCGGAACCGATACCTCCGGCCACATACACCCGGTCAATACACTCGGGAGTCATATCCACCGCGCTGAGCATGGTGTCGATGGCGGAGAAAATTGCGCCCTTGGCCCGGATGAAGTTGTCAATATCCACCTCGTTGATGGACACTTCCCGGCCGGTTTCTGATTCCTCAGCTGTTGCCAAAATGTAGCGGCCCATACCGTGGGCATCCCGGCCAACCCGCTTGCCGTCCCGGGCAAACAGGCCTCTTGCGTTGATAATGCCGCAGCGGAACAGCTCAGAAATAATATCGATGATACCGCTGCCGCAGATACCTACAGGCTTTTGTCCGGCTTCACCCACAATGGTGAGGGTGGGTTCCATAGTGTCCTTATCGATGGTGCAGGCCTCGATAGCGCCGTCGGTAGCCCGCATACCGCAGGAAATATCTCCGCCCTCAAAGGCAGGACCGGCGGAACAGGCACAGGTCATCATAAAGTCCCGGTTGCCAAATACGATCTCGCCATTGGTACCCAAGTCGATGAACAGACTCATTTCATCGGAATCCCACAGGCCGGTTGCCAAAGTACCGGCGGTAATATCGCCACCTACATAGGAGCCGATATTGGGTGCAAGCCGCACCTGCGCCAAGGGGTTGGCAGGCAGCTTCAGATCCCCGGCGGTGAGGCCCTCCCAGGCAAAGAAGCTGGGGATATACGGCTCCATACGCACAGGGTCAGCATCCACACCCAACAAAAGGTGGTTCATCGTGGTATTGGAGGCAATGCACAGGCACAGGATGCTCCGGGCAGAGATTTTTGCCGTTCTGCAAAGGTTGGCAATAATGGGGGTCAGGGTCTCCTTGATGATGGCATCCTGGAGTTTTTTCCGGCCGCCCTCTTTGCTCTGCTCGATAATACGGTTGATCACATCCGCGCCGTAGCGGATCTGTCCGTTACCGGAAGATCCCTTTGCCAACAGCTTGCCGGATGTGAGATCGGTGAGCACCATGGTCACTGTGGTGGTACCGATATCGATGGCGCAGCCCACGATGGCAGTATCCTCGGGATCGCAGATCTCCATGCAGAAGAAGGTATCACTCTGCAGTTCGCCCTTGACACAAACACGGAAGTTATATTCCCGCAAGGTAGATGCCAGCTTGCTCATCACCGCAAAGGGAATCTTCACCTGCTCCACACCCAAGGCATCCTGGATCGCCCAGGTGAGCCGCTCGTTATCGGGCATGGTATCGTCCAGGGTGGGCTCTGCCATCTGCAGGACCACAGCCCGGTAGTTATTCTGGAAGGCAATGCCGCTTTCCTTCAGCTGAGCCTGGCAATCCTCAAAAATGGCGATCTCCTTGGGGCTCGACAGATCAGCGGTCTTCATACGGCTTTGGTAAGCAGAGGCAATGTCCGGCACGAACACAGTGCAGTCACCCACTACCTTGCAGTTGCAGGAAAGCCGCCAGCCGGCTTCAAATTCCTCGTCAGTAATATGGCGGGATTTGATGGTCTCCACCTCACCTGTGATCAGCTTCACACGGCATTTGCCACAGGAGCCGTTACCGCTGCAAGGAGCATCGATGGCCACATTGGCCCGTCTTGCCAGCTCCAGCAGATTATCGCCGGGGTTGCAGGCAATTTCCACCGCTTCTGCGCCTTCAATTTGGAATATTACTTTCGGCATTGCAAAAACCTCGCTTTTTCCCATTTTCTTTCGTGATTATAGCATAAGAACCGAAAAATGTCCATAGAAAAAGCCGCGGCATTGCCGCGGCTTTTGTAGTAGCTTTTACATCAGAGGCTCCAGGTTCAGAACCGGGTGGCCCTTCTCGGTGAGCCAGGACATCAGCTCTTCTGCATCGCAGGTAACGGTTTCGTCTGCGATCATATCGGTGAAGTTCTCAATACCGTACAGCTCCTTGGCGGTCTTGTTAAGACGCTCAGCCACATCGTCCTTCAGCTCCTTGGGCATCCACACGATACGGGCAATGCCGCCCTCAGCGGACAGGAACTTCTTGGAGGCGATGAAGTGACGACCATGGCCCATAAAGCCGGGAGTCTGGACACCGCCACCGGTGCAGGATGCCAGCTCGCCGAAGGTCATACCGGCAGGGGTCATACCCTTGAATTCCCGGTTGACCACGATCACACCGGAGGACACAGCCTCGATACCGCAGATACACTCGAAGCAGCCGCAAGAGGTCATGGGATCTTCCAGAATGGAGTACAGGGTCACATTCTCAACAGCGCCGTGGGTGGCTTCGTTGATCATCCGGTTGACTTCCTCATAACGGCCGGTGCGCTCGTCGATAAGGCCCTTCTTCAGAATGGGCTGGCAAGGACCGTTGGGATCCAACTCATTGGTAGCCTTGGCATCCAGCCAGGACACAGCGCCGCACAGGCCCAAGCGCTCGGGGGTAACCACGCAGCAGTGGGCGGGAGCGAAGGACTGGCACAGGATGCAGGTATAGTAGCGGTCTACAGCCTCGTCGGTCATAGATGCCAGGCGGTCATCACGCTGGGCATAGCGAGGCATTGCGATCTCGTCACGGAACTTACCGGCTTCAACAGCATCGGTGATCAGAGTGATCTGGCACTTGTCAACCACAGCGTCGAACTCGTCCATGATCATTACATACAGAACCTCTGCAAAGTCCTTCAGCCGCAGGCCTGCCTCAAAAGCGGCATTGCTGACACGGACACGGACCTGGTTACGCTGACCGGTGTGCATCACACCTTCCATATAGTTAAACCACGCGTGGAACTTCCGCTCGATAACCGCCTCGAAGTCCACCTGCATCTTCTTGCCGGCAACTTCTACATATGTAGCCAAAGCCAGGTCCTTTTCTGCATCCAGGTCCGGGCCGATAATGGTGATCTTATGATCCTCTACCTCACCCAGCTCCCGCATCAAAACCAACTCAGCGGTGGGGTTCTTGGAAGACCACATTTCGTTGTGCATATCAGCCTTACGGATGATCTCACCCTCAAAGGCTGCGGCAAAGGCCACAGGAATGGGCAGCTCGGTCACCTTGATCTTGATGTTGCGCAACTCCAGGGACTTCTTCACAGTTTCATTGTGGTCGCAAACGGACTCCAATGCGCCGGGCACCTGGTTTTCGCCCAGGTCAATGTCAACCACCACGGGGAAGCCCAATGCGATAGCACCTGCGCCGGCGGATACCACAACGGCATCGATGGCACCAAAGGTGTTTACGAACGCGGGAACGCGGTTCTTGGTGTAGTCAAGCAAACCTGCCAAATCGCCGGGCTGTACATTACCGAAGATCAGCGCTGCACGGACTGCAACGGTAACAACGTGGATGACGGAAGTCACATCGTGGCCCAAAGGGATCACGCGGAACTCCAGGCCCATCTTCACGCCGGCCTCTGCGCACTGCTCGATCACATCGCCGACCATAAAGGTCATAATGCCCTTGGACTGGTAGTCCTTGACCACCTTGGCAACATCCTCAGCATTTTCAGCCTTACCCAGCACAACAGCCACACCGGGAATGTCGCCGGTAACCAGGGGCACGCCCAGAGAGCGAATGATAGGGTCGGGCACAAAGCCAATACCGGAATCGTTTTCGTAGGGGTTGCCGCCTTCGGCATACTTAAGGCCTTCAATAATTTCAGCGCCCACAGCGGTGGCAAGACCGGCATTCAGTGCCTGGCCCAGGTCCTCCTGGTTGGTGATCAGACTTTTCAGCACACCTACACAGGCAGGCAAATCGCCCAAAGTCTTCACCTTTACGCCGGTAGCCGCATAAATGGTGGGGAAATAATAAGCGGTATCAGGGAAGGCAATGGGATGATCTGCGCCATACTTGGCAATGGCATCATTCACAGCGCCCTCGGTGAGGCCTGCCACAGCATTGCTGCCGCCGTAAATCAAATCGGTTAATACGCTCATACAAATTCCTCCTAATATTTATAGACCCTTGTAGGTCAGATATACAAGCTTATGTCAGCGCTGCCTGGATCTGGTCCGCGATCTGCTGCATTCCCAATGCGCTGGGGTGGCCGTTTTTCTTATCGATATTCTCCAAGCATATTGCCGCCGCGCCGTAATGTGTCGCTGCCGCCAGCATTCCCTCATGCAGCTCCGGTTTGAAACCGGTGTTGATGGGGACAACAATGGTCGCCTGGGGATTGTGCTTACCCAAGTAATCCAGCACATAACAAAGTGCCGGCAATGTCCGTTTCAAATCTTCTTCCGTCCAGTCGCCGTACTGGACCTGTCCAATGGTTTTGTCCAGCCAATTATCGTTGGTGCCGCCAAACATAAATATGTAATCCGGCTTGATATCTCCGGAGAAAGTGCGTTCTGCCCGGGCAGGATAAGCATTGGCAACCACTTGGCCGGGGCGGACATTGGTACAAATGGTAGCGCCGGAGAAGCTGTCGTTGGCAAGCAAATGCATATTGTTGCGGGTCATAAGTCTATGCCACCAGGTCTGCTCCACGGCAAGCACATCGTCCACAGCCTCCGGCCGGGGATAATAGCAGGCATTTCCCTCAGGAATGTGACCTGCAAATGTAGAATAGCTATCGCCAAGGATGCCGAAACCGGCTCCTGTTAATTTTGTCTTATTTTCCATATTGTGCACCTCTTTGTCTTGTGATTATAGCACAAAAAAGCAGCGTTGTCTATATGCTAATAAAGAAAAAGGCAGAGAGGAAAATCCTCTCTGCCTTTGTATGCGAGGTCGTTTTCAAAGTGGGACGGGGAACCCGTCCCCTACATTCCCAAATCTTACAGGTCCAGGTAAGAATCGGAGTACAGAACGTGGTTCTTGAAGATGTCGCAGGACTTGATGGTCTCCATCAGTCTGCGGTCGTTGGGGTTGACGATCGCGGAGGTCAGACCCTGCATCATGCACATTGCAACCAGAGTGGAGTCCATGATGGGACGGACTTCCTTGGGTGCGCCGTTGGAGTTGTTGGACAGACCGCCGGTGGACTTCAGGCCCTTGTCGGAGAACATCTTGATAGCCTCCAGAACCTCCATCTGCTTGTCCTGCATACCCTTAACAACCAGGAACAGGGGGTCGAACCACAGGTCGTCGGAGGACATACCCAGGCTCAAGCCACGCTCCAGCATGTTGTCACAGTGCATCATACGCTCTTCGTTGTCCTTGGCGATACCGTCAGCGGAACACAGAGCGATACAGATAGCATCGTTGGCAGCAGCCAGGTCGATGTAGCCGATACGGGAACCGGCGTCAGCGGAGTTAACGATGGGCTTGCCGTTGGTACGGTTGTAAACCTTGATACCGGCTTCGATAGCACGCATATTGGCAGTATCCAGAGCCAGAGGCACGTTGTCGAAGTTCTCCTGCAGCAGCTTAACAGCCCACATCATACGCTCGGGACCGTCCTTCTCAGCAGGTCCGATGTTGACGTCCAGGTAGGTAGCGCCGGCCTTGATCTGTGCAGCGGCACGCTCCAGGATGGGAGCGGGATCGCGCTCGTCCATAGCCTTGCGGATAGCGGGAGCGATACAGTGGATTCTCTCACCAATGGTGACGAAGGTCTTGGACTCGGGGTTGTAGCCGCCGTACTTGACGCCCATGTCAACCACTTCGATAGCGGGAACCTTGGTAGCCAGCAGCTCGTCGAAGGACAGTTCCTTAACCTCTTCCTTCACAGCGCCGGCCTTGGCAGCACGCTCAGCCTCAGCAGCCTTAGCGCCAGCCTCGTATTCCTTGTCCTTGATGTACTTGGGCAGCTGTACAGCCTCCAGAGGACCGACAACTACGTTCCACTCAGGCAGCTTGTCCTGAATTTCGCCCTTCATAACGGCAACCTTGCCGGGGATGATCAGGGTACGGTTCTTGATCTTGTTGGCAACGTCCAGCTCCTCGAAGGTCTTCTTAATGGTGGAGGAGGACAGCTTACCGGCAGCCCAGGCAGTCAGAACAGACATACCGGAAGCGTCGGTGATAATCAGGTTCACAGGCTGGCCGGAACGCTCCAGTTCGCCGGAAACCAGGAAGTAGGTCAGAGCGAAGTCAACGGTCAGGCAGCAGGGGCTGTTCTCATCAGCGCCGTTGATGGGGTAGATCTTAGCTTCCACCTTCATGGGCTTCTGAGGATCGGTGTAGATGTTCTGACGCAGACCGTACAGAGGCAGAGCCTGTGCGTAGGTCATATTCTCCATCACGATGATGGAAGCGTACTTCTCGGTGAACATAGAAGCGTAAGCGGTCTGCAGACGGTCATCGCCCTTAGCGACCTTAGCCAGGTTCACGATGGAGGGATAACCGAAGGTGCGGTCCTCCTGCTTCAGAGCAGTACGGCGGACATTGACAGCGTTAGCCAGGGTTTCCTTAGCGGTCTTGCCGGTAACATCCAGCACCAGGTTCTTGTTGCCCTTGGCTTCCAGATTCTTAACGGTGTCATACAGGTCAGAAATGTTCTCGGCCCAAACGCCCAGCACAACGCCGGCCTCGGTAGCCAGAGCATTCATAGCTTCCCAGTTTTCGGGAGTAGCGCCGTCCAGGATCACGTTCTTGCCGGCAACGGCCAGAGCAGCCTTAGCGCACTCAACATCCCAGCACTCCAGGACCAGGGGACGGCCGGTAGCAGCAGCCTTCTCGGTCAGCTTAGCGTAAACAGCGGGATCATTCTGGCAGTTGGAAACCTGAACGAACTCAACATACATACGCTCGCCGATACGCTCGTAGTCCACCTTCTGCAGATCAGCCAGCTTGGCATCCACAGTAGCCTCGTCCATGCAGGTGCACACGGAAACAGCGTACAGGTTCTTGTTGACCAAAGTCTTCTCGTGACGGAACAGAACGGTTTCGCCGCCCAGCTTGTGCTCGCCAACGGAGACGGTCTTCATCAAAGGAGCGGTAGCGGAGTTCAGAGTAGCCAGTGCTTCCTCAGAGAAGTGGGGGCACTTGCTCAGCTCAACAGCGCCCTGAGCGACCTTCATACAGAAAGCCATACAAGTGGGGCAGCCGCACTCCTTACAGTTAGTCTTAGGAGACAGTTTAAAAATATCGAGACCTTTCAAAGCCATTTTATGTATCCTCCTTCCGATTAGACAAGTTCAGTGATGAACTTCTTGATGGTGGCCACAGAAGCAGGGTGACGCAGAACAACTGCATCAGCACCGCCGGTCAGGTCAGCTGCTGCGGTGGAGACTTCCATGGAAATTGCGCGCTCCTCGCGGCAACCCCAAGCGGGCTCGTCCTCTTCGGAAGCGGTAGACTCCTTCACGCCCCAGGTGTCGTTGCAAACGGCAGCCAGGATGGGCATCTGCAGGTCAGCATCGCCCTGAGCCAGTGCAGCCAGGCGAATACGGTCGAAGGTGGAAGCGGCATACTCGTAGCCGTAACCCACAGCTGCGGTACCGATATCCATAACAACGCTTTCGGGATTGACATTCAGGCCCTTCAGCATGATGTTCAGCTGCTTAGCCAGGTTGATGTCATCAGCGGTCTCAGCGCCCAGCTTCTGGCCGTTAGCCAGTGCAACGGAAGCGCCGACGGTCTTGTAGTTCTCGTTCTTAGCGGACATGAACAGAACATTCTTGCCAGCCAGAGCCTCTGCCATAGCGGTGAACAGCTCAGCGTCCTTCTCCAGGTTCTTGCAGCCCATAACAACGATGGGCTTGGTGACGACCTCGGCAACAGCCTTGGCATCCGCAACGCAGTCAGCAACGGAGCGATCCTCGCCGTTGGGGTCAGCACCAGGGAAGTTCAGGCAGATGAAGTCAGCGCCCTCGATGGACTCTGCCTTCTTGGCGTAGTCAACCATGGTGGTGCAGCCTGCGTAGAAAGCAGACAGCTCAGGCCAATTCCACTGAGCGGCCAGATCGGACACCTCAACGCCGATCTTGGGTGCGTTTTCGATGGGAGCATCGAAGGTGTAGAAGGGCAGCACATTCTGGCCGCCGATGACGATAGCCTTGTCACCGGTGCCCAGGGTCACGGCATTGATCTTGCCGCTGAAGGCGCCCGTCTTAGGTGTAAAAGACATATTGGTTTCCCCCTTAAAATAATTTATATAATAAAAAATTTATTAACAATATCAAAGTCCGATGGACTTCATAATGTTCTTAACTGCTGCCTTGACAGGGTTGCTGTCCGGCAGTTTGGCAGACGGCTCACCGTCGCAGTCGCAGCGGTAAACGCTCTCGTCCTGGGGCAGCACGCCCAGAAGCTCCAAGCCGTGCTTGGCGATCTCCTCCTGCACGCCCGCATCCAACTGACCGTCCGGAGCCCGGTTCACGATCAGACCCATACGGGTAGGCTGCAGCGCCATCTCACGGACAAGCTCCGCCACTCTTGCTGCCGCCTGGATGCCCCGGCGGGAACAGTCAGAGATCAGAAGCATGGTGTCCACCTTGGGCAAAGTGCCTCTTGCCACATGCTCAAGGCCTGCCTCGTTGTCCATAACGATATAGCTGTAATTCTTGGCATACTTGTCCACCTGGGTTTTCAGCACGCCATTGACAAAGCAATAGCAGCCCTTGCCCTGGGTGCGGCCCATGACCAGCATATCGAAATCATCTTCCTCAATGATGGCAGAGCTGAACTTAAAATCGGCATAGTCCGCCTTGGTCATACCGGCGGGAAGCGTGCCTTTCAGCTCGGCCTGGGCCATCTCCTCACGGATCTGACCAAGGCTTGTTTCCACTTCTACGCCCAGCACTTCGTTGAGGTTTGCATTGGCATCGGCGTCAACCACCAAAACGGGGCCGTCCTGCTTGCCGCAAAGATAGTCGATGATCATGCCGCAGGTGGTGGTTTTACCCACGCCGCCCTTGCCGGCTACTGCGATGGTATGGGGTGTTGCCATAGTTATTGCTCCTTAATTTGGGGTAAGCCCGGAAGGGCTATGTAACGCAAACCCGCATTTGGGCATAGCTTGCCCATAGCTTTGCGCATATACTTTAGCATATTCTGCGGAAAAATTCAACTATAATTTCTTGGTAATGCAAGTTTTTTTGCTTAAAATGCAAGAAAAAATTCAGATCGGTGTAAAAACAAACTTCTGTATCAGCCCGTCGCAGTCGGCATACACAGTAACAGCACCGTTTATGCCGTTCTCAGCGGACACAGATACCGCCCTGCCCTTAAGAAAATCCCGCACATACTGGGCCGGGTCATCGGTTTCTACTTCCTCAAAGAAAATATCCCGCATTTGGTTGTTGGGGCACTGATTTTGGATCTCCCGCACCATTTCATATTCCATAGGTAACTCCTTTCGATGCCATATAGGCATCTAACTGCTTTTGGTTTTTGATAATAACTACCTTGTCAGGATATTGGGTCATTGCCCCACGGAAGAGGTCTTTCGTTTTCTTGCCGCGGCCCTTCCACAGAATCCAGGTAGCAAACTCCCAATCGAATTTCTCCGGGCAGCCCTCTGCCATATCCGGGCGGCAAAGGCCCGCAAATTTCCGGTATCGGCTATAAGCCCTGTACAGACTTGAAAAGCGGTTAAACAGCAGGAAGACAATCTCGTCCGCCTCTGCCATACGGCGGTCAAAGGAAAGCCTGCTGTAATTGCCATCAATGATCCAGGCATCGTGGGTATCCAGAAATTCTTTGGTCATACGGGCCTTTTCGTCCTGGCCACGGATCACCCAGCCGGGTAAAAACTGCACAGTATCAAAATGCAGCACATCAATTTGATACTTTTCCGCCAGCAACCGTGCCAAGGTGGATTTCCCGGAACCGCTGTAACCCAAAACAGCAATTTTCACACTTTTGCCTCCCTTGTTTCTTTTTTATTATCATAGCACAACCGGGGGCAAATTGCCATAGGTTCGACAAATAAGGGTTGAATTTCCAAATTCTCTTTGTTATAATGAGGAAAACGCAGGGTTAGTTTATCGGTAGAATTTCTGCTTCCCAAGCAGACTGGGCGGGTTCGACTCCCGTACCCTGCTCCATGTAAAAACCGCTTTTGTCCAGTGGACAAAAGCGGTTTTTACAATGATATCCGTTCCCTGCGCTCACGGATGATATAGCTGTAGCTATGATATCTGCTCCGCAGATGATATACGCTTCGCGTATAAAGGGAACGGATATTATATCATATTTGCATCGCAAATATATCACGCGGCGTAAGCCGTATATCATATCGCGTCAGCGATATATCATTTATACGAAAAGCAAGCGTCGAACCCATTTAAACGCAACCGATTCCCGTACCCCTCACCTTGATTTTTTCTAAAAATCCAAATATAATTGAATTAGGCAAACTTGAATATAATGGAACAAATTACAGGAGGTATGCGTATGTTCAAAAGAAATCCGATATTGTCATATTTAAAGAAGCAGAATATCGTTGAAAAGGTCAAAAAACATTATACCCTGTATCGTTTTACCTACCAAAACCAGCCTTTTAAGGTTTACCTAACCCCTAAAGCAAATAAAGCCACGGTAATTCATTGTAAAGACAGCGGAGATATTATATGGGAGCAGCTTTATCCGTTTAGTGGTACGTATGGTGGTGTCGGTTCGAACCGTGAAAAACATTTTTTACTGAAGCCAACCTTCGAAAAAGGAATTATGACTATTGTTGTTATCAAGGGCAAGCCCGCTACTATAACAGGATTTGGCAACGGACT
This sequence comes from Oscillospiraceae bacterium, assembly GCA_017482385.1. Taxonomy (GTDB): domain Bacteria; phylum Bacillota; class Clostridia; order Oscillospirales; family Oscillospiraceae; genus Faecousia. The sequence goes on from JAFUNI010000022.1 coordinate 84,081, forward strand.
TTTTTCGTCTGTATATAGCAAAGATAGCGATAAAATTTTTGTGATGAGCGAAAAAGAGTTTGCAACATTCTTGATTTAATAATGGTGATTAAACGGAAAACAAATTCCACTCCCGTACCCTGCTTCATACAAAAGAGCCATCCTTTTGGGTGGCTTTTTCTTTTTTCTTCCCTTTTGGGGCAAAATGTGATAGAGTAACTTTAGAAACATCTTAAAGAGGTTATGGTTATGAATCGTATTTTTGTATTTTTGCTGGCCGCCTTCCTGCTATGTGGCTGCGCTGCGCCTGCAAGCCCCCAACCGGACAGCACCCAGGCCACCGTTGCGCCCACCGTTCCTACCAGCATTCAAACCGGATTGGTCAACAAGGACGGAAAGACCTATTATATCAATGCCGATGGCTCTTATGCCAAAGGCAAGGTGGTCATTGACGGTATCGATCACTTTTTTACCAAGACCGGTGAAGAAGTCCTCGTTGTGAATCCCTGGCATTTTGTCCCCTATGATTACAACCCTGATCTGGTCACATTCTACGATTTTGCCCAGTATGCGGACGGCAATGTCCTGGATAAAACCTGCATAGATCCCCTGCTGAAAATGCTGGAAGACTGTCAAAACGCCGGCTATAATGTCCGGATCGTTTCCTCCTACCGGCGGCAAGTGACCCAGGAAACCCTGTACAACAACAAGGTCGATTACTTTTTGAACCAGGGCTATGACATTAAAAAAGCCCGGGAAGAGGCTGGAAAGATCATCGCTGTTCCCGGCACCAGTGAGCATCAGCTGGGCCTGGCAGTGGATTTGATTGACAGCAGCTACCCTTACTTAGACGAAGGCCAGGAAAAAACGCCTGCACAAAAATGGCTGATGGAGCACTGCTGGGATTACGGTTTTATCCTCCGCTACCCAAACGGCAAAACCGAGAGCACCGGCATTATATACGAACCCTGGCACTACCGCTATGTGGGCAAGGAGCTGGCTAAAGAGCTGCAAAATTCCGGTCTGTGCTTAGAAGAGTATCTTGAAACATTAAAGTAAATTCCGTTATCTTTACTTTCCCGCAAAATAATGTTATAATAACGCAAATTCCCCTTCGTAAAGGATGTGACCCTATGAAATTTGATTTCAAAAAATGGATTCCTAAAAAGACTGACTTCAAGGAATTTTTTTCAAAAATCATTGATTTTTTCAAGAACCTGCCTGAGAAGATCAAGTCCATAAACCGCAAAAAGCTGAAGCGGTATCTGCCGCCTTGTCTGATGCTCTTTTTCGCTGCGATTTTTTTGGTTTGCGCAGGTGTCCTGGCCAAACGGGCCTGGGAAGACTACCATCAGGCTGAGCAGAACGACTATCTCGCAAATCTTGTTCAACAGGAGCAGGCCCAGGTACAGCGGCCACCTATTTCGAACGGAGAATCCACCTATGTGGAGCCCCTCTCCGCATTCGTAGAGATCGCACACCCCGTAACCGGCGAGCCGGTCAAGGTCCTTCGGGAATATGCGGCTGTTTATCAGCTGAACCCGGATATGGTCGGCTGGATCCACATTCCCAATACTGCGCTCAATTATCCCGTGGTGCAAAAGCCGGGCGAGCCGGACTACTATCTGCACCGTGACTTCTACGACAATAACAGCCGCCACGGCACAGTCTATGCCCACAACCAGGCAGATCTGCAAAAGCCCTCTGACAATGTGACCATTTTTGGTCACAATATGACCAACGGCTCTATGTTCGCCACCCTCCACGAATATACAAAAAAAGAGTTCTACGACGCTAATCCCTACATTTACTTTGATACGCTGTATGAGCATCGCACCTATCAGATCATCTCTGTTTTCGAAATTGACATCACCAAATCCGACTTCGATTATCACAATTATGTAGATACAAACGCCTTCTCTTTCCAGAACTTCCTGGATAACAGCAAAAAGCTGTCTTTTTATGATACCGGCGTATCTGCCAAATACGGCGACAAGCTTCTCACCCTTTCCACCTGCGACAAGGACACCTCCAACGACGACAAACGTTACGTGGTGGTTGCCAAGCTGGTTTCCTGATCAAAAGCCAAAATCCCCGGATGTGAAACACATCCGGGGATTTACTTTCGATATTACTTGCAGAATTCCTTAGCGACCTTCACAACATTCTCGCTGCACAGGCCGAACTGCTTCAGCAGAGCTGCAGCGGGGCCGGAGTGACCGAACTCGTCGTTGACGCCGATGCGCTTAACAGGAGTGGGGCACTTTTCAGCCAGGACTGCGCAAACAGCCTCGCCCAGACCGCCGATAACGGAATGCTCTTCGCAGGTGATGACCTTGCCGCACTTCTTGGCAGCTGCCAAAACCAGCTCCTCGTCCAGAGGCTTGATGGTAGCCATATTGATGACCATAGCGTTGATGCCGTCCTCTTTCAGCTCTTCAGCAGCCACCAGAGCCTCGTTGACCATCAGACCGTTGGCAATGATCGCCACATCGGTGCCTTCCTTCAGAACTTCGCCCTTGCCGATCTCGAACTTCATGCCCTCTTCGTGGATAACGGGCACAGCGGCGCGGCCAAAGCGCATATAAACAGGGCCCTGATGCAGGTAAGCAGCGCGGACCATAGCCTGTGCTTCCACATCGTCAGCGGGGCTCATAACCACCATACCGGGGATGGAACGCATCAGAGCGAAGTCCTCACAGCACTGATGGGAAGCGCCGTCCTCACCAACGGAGATACCGCCGTGGGTTGCGCCGATCTTCACATTCAAGTGGGGGTAGCCGATGGAGTTGCGGACCTGCTCGAAAGCACGGCCTGCAGCGAACATTGCGAAGCTGGATGCGAAAGGCACCAGGCCAGCGGTGGACATACCGGCGGCCATACAGATCATGTTAGCCTCAGCGATACCGCAGTCGAAATGACGCTCGGGGAATGCCTTCTTAAAGGTACCGGTCTTGGTAGCGCCTGCCAGGTCGGCATCCAGAACCACCAGGTTGTCAAATTCAGCGCCCAAAGCCTTCAGGGCGTTACCATAACTTTCGCGGGTTGCGACCTTCTTAATCTCTGCCATAATTATGCCTCCAGTTCTGCCAGCTTGGCCTTCAGTTCAGTCATAGCCTGTGCGTACTCAGCATCGTTGGGAGCCTTGCCGTGCCAGCCGGCATCGTTCTCCATAAAGGAAACGTCCTTGCCCTTGATGGTCTTCATCACGATAGCGAAGGGCTTGCCCTTGGTCTGCCTTGCCTTATTGAAAGCAGCTTCCAGAGCATCGAAGTCATGGCCGTCCACTTCCACAGTCTCAAAACCGAAAGCTACCAGCTTATCCACGATGGGATAGGGGCTCATAACGTCAGCGATGTTGCCGTCGATCTGCAGGCCGTTGTTATCCACGATGATGCAGAAGTTGTCCAGTTTGTAGTGGGCAGCAGCCATGCAAGCTTCCCAAACCTGGCCCTCCTGGATCTCGCCGTCGCCCAACAGAGCGTAGACACGGTTGGTCTTGCCGGTGTGCTTGGCAGCCAGTGCCATACCGGTAGCCACGGAAATGCCCTGGCCCAGAGAACCGGTGGACATATCCACGCCGGGAACCATATTCATATTGGGGTGGCCCTGCAGGTAGGAGTCAATGTGACGGAAGGTGGGCAGGTCTTCCACAGGGAAGAAACCACGGTTAGCCAGCACAGAGTACAGGCCGGGGGTGGTGTGACCCTTAGAAAGAACAAAGCGGTCCCGGTCTTCCCACTTGGGGTTCTTGGGATCAATGTTCATTTCCTTAAAGTACAGATAGGTATAAACCTCCGCAGCGGACAGAGAGCCGCCGGGGTGGCCTGCCTTTGCGCCGTAGGTGGACTCGATTACACCCATACGGACTTTACAGGCAGTGATTTGCAGTTGCTTCTTTTCACTGGAAGTCATAGTGTTCCTCCTTATTTTATATTGCGACATGGCCGCAATCATTTACAATATCATAGCATGAAAGGGTACATCTTGCAAGCATTTGACGGAAATTTTCTTTATTTCTGCGTTTTTTCGTCCTTACCCTTGAATACCACAAATTTGAAATAGGCAAATTCCAGCACAAAATTGGCAAACATTGTGAGGATCTGCACCAAATTGCCGTTCCAGCCGGCATCCACAGCGATTTGACCCAGCCAAGTAGAAACGGGGGTAAATACCAAGTAAAATGCCGCCACCTTCAACATTGCCACCGGCACATTCACCACTGCCTGGAACGTATACTTCCGATTCAGTGTAAAGTTCCACAGAATAGAAAGAACCAAGGATACTATGTAGCTCAGATCGTACAGTGCGGTTTTTTCCTGGAAGATCACATTGTACAGCAGGATAAAGCTAACTGTCTGGATCACACCGGCAGATACGGAGAAAATGGCATATTTAAGCATCTGCCACAGGTTCTTCTTGTTCATTCTCAAACTCTCCTTCTGTTTCTATAATAACCTCTTCAGGTTCTGCTGTTTTTACAGGCATTTCTGCAACCGGAGCAGGCTGTTGCGGACGCGGCATACCCTTGTCCTTCTTCCGGCAGGCAAATACAAAGAAAGGCATGATCCCGGAGAATATGATTGACAAGACCAAAAACAGCGCACCGTTGTTGGGATCACAGGAGCAGTACAGATCGTAATAGCATATATACTCAAAAACCGCCAGTGTAATCACGATCCCGAAGAACACCAGCAAGCCTAACAGCATGATCAGCACAGAACCCGCTGCTGCCATACCACTTGCCTCTGCCAGCACAATGCCCAGAATCATACTGAAAAGCCAAACAAAATAAATAACAACGGTAGCAACACTCAAGCCCAGCAGGATTTTGCGGCGACCTGTAACCTTACCCTTTGCCATATGCTGATACTGGTCAGAAATGCTGCCCAAAAGCCAAAGATTACCCACCGGGATCCACGCCAGCCAGGGCTTACTGATCCTCCGGCGCTGGGCAATGGTATAAAGACCCAGGCTGTAGAGCACATAGGTAGTAATGGCGTATGCCAGCGCAAACAGCATAATCACCATATATACGAGAACAAAAGCTCCCAGAATACCGACAGCTCCTGCTTCCGCGCCACCGATAATACCGATGGAATCGTCAGCATAGAAATACTCGTTTCCCATAATAACACCTCTTCCTTTCAAGATGGTGTCATCATACCATATTTTTCGCAAAAACGCAATAAAAAGCTTCCCCCGTGGGGGAAGCCTTATATTTACAGCATTGCAAGGAGCTTTTCGGTATATTCTTTTGCCGTAGGGCCGTCGGCCTTGCCGGTAGGGGCAGCAGAACATATCTGCAAAGCATTTTCCAGCTTTTGCGCCGCCTGGCTTCTGCCGATATGTCTTAAAAGCATCGCAGTTGCCTTCAGAATGCTGGAGGGGTTGGCATATTCTCCCAGGCCCGCCTCCATCAAAGCCGGTGCAGAGCCGTGAACCGCCTCAAACATCGCGTATTGATTACCGATATTCGCACTGCCGGCAGTGCCTACGCCGCCCTGTATCTGGGCCGCCTCGTCTGTAACAATATCGCCGTAAAGGTTGGGAAGCAGCACCACTTGGAAGTCGCTCCGAATATCAGGGTTTATCAGATTTGCGGTCATAATATCCACATAGCACTCGTCCGTGGCGATCTCCGGATAATCCGCGGCAACCTCCCGGCAGATGGCCGAGAATTTGCCGTCGGTTTTCTTCATAATATTGGCCTTGGTTACCACGGTCACCCGGGTCTTGCCGTTTTGCCGTGCATAATCGAAAGCCGCACGGGCGATCCGGCGTGTTCCGGCATCGGTGGTCACCTTAAAATCCACTGCCATACCCGGCAGTTCGATACCCCGGCTGCCCAGCACATACTCGCCTTCGGTATTTTCCCGGTAGAATATCCAGTCGATATTTTCCTCCGGAACGACTACCGGCCGCACATTGGCATACAGATCCAGTTCCCGGCGGAGCGTCACATTGGCGCTTTCCATGCTGCCGCCGTTAGGGGTGGTAGTAGGGCCTTTCAGCAAAACATCGCAGGTTTTGATCTCCGCCAGTACCTCCGACGGAACCGACTGATTCCGGGCCAAGCGATTTTCAATGGTCAAGCCGTCAATGGGCTTAAGCACCACCCGGCCATCTGCAAGCTCGTCCTTTAAAAAGTGGTTCAGCACACGCTCCGCCTGGGGGACAATCTCAGCGCCTATACCGTCGCCGGGGACGATGCCCACAGTGACAGATTCCATTGCCGAAAAGTCCTTTTTGGGCTTATCCAGAGTTTGCAGCCGCCGGAGCTGCTCTTGTATCAGCATCTCAAATTGCTTTAAGGTCTGTTCCATTTCAGCCTTCCTCCTTTGTATAATTCAGAAGACCGCCGCAAAGCAGGATCTTTTGCTGCCGGGGTGTCAACTGGCAATGCAAAGGGATCTTCCTGCCGGTGGCTTCGTCGGTCATTTCCACAACTCCTGCCGCGATCCCAGCCTTGAGGTCTCGGAAGCTGAGTTGGCTGTTCTGACTTAAGCAGTCATAATCAGCAGGGTCGGCAAAGGTCAGCGGCAAAATGCCCGCATTGATCAGATTGGCAACATGGATACGGGCGAAGCTCTTGGCGATCACACACCGGATTCCCAAGTACATGGGCACCAAGGCCGCATGCTCCCGGGAAGACCCCTGTCCGTAATTGCTGCCACCCACGATCACCCCGTCGCCGGCTGCTTTGGCCCGCTCCGTAAAATCCGGATCGCAGACCTGGAAGCAGAACTGGGACAAGAAGGGGATATTGGACCGGTAGGGCAGGATCTTGGCGCCGGCAGGCATAATATGGTCAGTGGTAATATTATCCCCTACCTTCAGCACAAGCCGGGCATCCAAGCTATCTGCAAAAGGTTTGCCCTTGGGAAATTCCTTGATATTCGGACCACGAAGCACCTGGGCGGTTTTCGCTTCTTCCGGGGATAGGGGGGGCAAGATCGCAGAATCATCCACTGTAAACTGTTCCGGCATCGGCAAAGCCGCCACCGGCTCCAAGGTGGTGGGATCCGTGATCACGCCGCTTAGGGCAGAAGCCACTGCGGTTTCCGGAGAAACCAAGTACACCTGGGCGTCCTTTGTGCCGCTGCGGCCCAAGAAGTTCCGGTTAAAAGTCCGCAGGCTCACGCCCCCGGAATTGGGCGCAAAGCCCATTCCGATGCACGGACCACAGGCGCATTCCAGCACTCTGGCACCGGAAGCAAGGATATCACTGAGAGCGCCGCAATCCGCCAGCATCCGCAGCACCTGCTTGGAGCCGGGGGAAACAGAAATGCTCACCCCGGGATGGACGGTTTTGCCCTTCAGCATTGCCGCCACCTGCAGCATATCCTGCAGGGAAGAATTGGTGCAAGAGCCGATACAGACCTGGTCGACCTTCGTTCCGGCCACTGCATCCACGCTCACTACATTATCCGGGCTGTGGGGGCAGGCGATCATGGGCTTCAAGGCAGACAAATCTATGGAAATCACCCGGTCGTAGACTGCATCCGGGTCGCTTTGCAAAGGAATGTAATCTTCCTCCCTGCCCTGGGCCTTCAAAAATGCCCGGGTCACTTCATCGGAAGGAAATATAGAGGTTGTTGCACCCAGCTCTGTGCCCATATTGGTGATGGTTGCCCGCTGGGGTACGGACAGGGTTTTCACGCCCTCGCCGCCCCATTCCACAATGGCTCCCACACCGCCCTTAACAGAGAGGATCCGCAGAAGCTCCAGGCTCACATCCTTTGCGGTCACATTGGGAGAAAGTGCGCCGGTCAGCTCCACCTTGAACATTTTGGGCATATCAATATAATACGCACCGCCGCCCATGGCTACCGCCACATCCAGGCCGCCTGCACCAAAGGCCAGCATACCCAAACCGCCGGCCGTGGGCGTGTGGCTGTCGGAGCCGATCAAGGTCTTGCCGGGCTTACCGAACCGCTCCAAATGCACCTGATGGCAGATGCCGTTGCCGGGCCGTGAAAAATACACGCCGTATTTGGCGGCAACTGTCTGTAAGTACCGGTGGTCATCAGCATTTTCAAAACCGGATTGGAGGGTATTATGGTCCACATAGGCAACGCTCAGCTCGGTTTTTACCCGCTCGATGCCCATTGCTTCCAATTCCAGGTAGGCCATCGTACCGGTGGCGTCCTGGGTAAGCGTCTGATCGATCCGCAAAGCCACCGGAGTGCCGGGGGTCATATCCCCGTCCAGCTTATGGCTTGCGATGATTTTCTGCGCAAGGGTCATTCCCATTTTTCATACCTCCCCAACATATAGTCCTTTACCTTTACCATATGGGCATCCATAGCTGCTCTGGCCTTTTCCGGGTCACCGCTTTGGAGCGCCTCTACAATGACGTGATGCTCCTGCAGAGACAGCGCGGCCCGCTCCTTATCCTGCATAACGGTCTTGCGGTAGCGGCGGGTCTTCCGGTGCAAAGGCTGCAAGGTATCCCGAATCACTGTGCGCTTGCTCAGCTCGCAGATCGCATCGTGGAACATATCGTCGGCCCGGCGCAAATGCTCGGTATCCCATTTTGTAAAGTAAAAGTCCTGCAGATCCACAATGTGGGACAATTCATCCTTGCCCTCATCGGTCATATTCACACAGGCATAATAGGCCGCCAGGCCCTCAATTTTCTCCCGGATATTCATAATATCCAAAAGATCATCGGCAGTGATGCCCAAAACCAGAGAGCCCTTTCCCGTCTCTTCGATCAGCCGTTCCTGCTCCAAGCGGCGCAGCGCCTCCCGGATGGGTGTACGGCTGACTCCCAACTGCTCCACCAGCTTCAGCTCCGTCAAAATCTCGCCTCGCTGATAAACGCCGTGAATGATATCATTTTCCAATTTTTCAAATACCTGATCTGCCAAAGAGGTAGTGTGAAAGGTCTTCATAGCTTTATACTCCTTAGGGTAGAGCAATAAATCCGAAATCGTTTTACAAAGGATGGTTTATTGCTCTATCTTCGTTAAAATACTCGCAAATACACAAAGTATATGCTGTGTTTTGTGCCTTGATAGAACAAAAACCCTCTCTTTGTAAAATCTTCGACCTGAAAGCGAGAAGATTTTGGATGATTTTCGTTCTATTGGGGCGAAGGAATGCTTTGTGCATTTCGAGGCACAATAGGGCGAAAAGCGCCGGAATCATCCGCCTTCAGGCGGGTTCGGATTTGTCGCTCTACCCTAAAATCTGTCGGGGGCCAGCTCGGCAATTTTACTTTCCAGTTCCTTATTGGATAACACTGTTTGCCGTCCGTCCTCGTATTCTTTGTCTATCCACGTCTTTAAGGCTACCACCAGCGGATCCCGTTTGTCAAGCTTTTGGGACTCCGGAAGACGGTAGTTCTGATTGATCCAGTAGGCAATGCCTGCAAGGCCGGAGGCCTTCCCAAGCTGCACGGTCGCAGGCCGGTTCAGCAGCTTTTCCGTATCAAAAATGGTGTAGATCTCTTTATCCTTCATCAGGCCGTCTGCATGGATACCTGCCCGGGTCACATTGAAATTCCGTCCCACAAAGGGAGTCATATCCGGCACGGAATAGCCCACTTCCTTTTGGAAGAACTCGCTGATTTCCGTAATCACCGTAGGATCCATACCGTCCAACGAGCCCCGCAAAGAGGCATACTCAAATACCATTGCCTCCAAGGGGATATTGCCGGTACGCTCGCCAATACCCAAAAGGGAGCAATTGACTGCGGATGCGCCATAGAGCCAGGCTGTAGATGCATTGGCAACCGACTTGTAAAAATCATTGTGGCCGTGCCACTCCAAAAGCTCACTGGGCACATCAGAATAGTGCTGCAGACCGTAAATGATACCCGCCACGCTGCGGGGCAGCGCAGCCTCTGTGTAGGGCACGCCATAACCCATTGTATCGCAAGCGCGGATCTTCACCGGGATACCTGCCTGCCGGGACAGCTTCTGCAACTCATTGACAAAGGGTACAACAAAGCCGTAAAAATCCGCCCGGGTAATGTCCTCCAAATGGCAGCGGGGCACGATTCCGGCCTCGAAAGCCTCGCAAACTGTGGCAAGATAGTGATCCACCACCTGCTTACGGGTCATTTTCATTTTCTTGAAAATATGATAATCACTGCAGGAAACCAAAATACCCGTTTCCCGGATGCCCATATCCCGTGCCAGGCGGAAGTCTTCCTTGCTGGCCCGGATCCAGGTAGTGATCTCCGGGAATTTCAAATCCAGCTCCATACATCTTTCTACGGCCTGCCGGTCTTTTTTACTGTAGATAAAAAATTCCGTTTGGCGAATAATGCCGTACGGGCCGCCCAGCTTGTTCAGCAATTTATAGATCTTTACGATTTGGTCAACGGTATAAGGCTCTACCGACTGCTGACCGTCCCGCAGGGAAGTATCGGTGATCCAAATCTCCTCAGGCATATTCAGCGGCACTCTGCGGTGGTTGAAGGAAACCTTGGGAACTGCCCCCTCGGTGTAAATATCCCGCTGAAGATTGGGCTCAGCAATGTCCTGCAGAGAGTATTTATAAGACTTCTGCTCTAATAAGTTTGTTCTGTTGGATATTTCCAGCATTCCGATCCCTCATTTCTTGTGATTGTATTTTTGTATACAATTATACATAGAATTATAATTTTGTCAATAGCGAATTAGCATTCCCAATTATTTTACTTGTGTACCCGCCTTTTCTATGCTATACTACCAGTAATCCGGTACATATTATGTACCCTTAAAGAAAGAAGGTTGATTTATGAGCACAAAACTGGAAAGAAAATACGGCTTATTCACCGCTATCTGCATGGTGGTCGGTACCGTCATCGGCTCGGGTGTTTTCTTCAAAGCACAAACAGTGCTGGAGAAGACCGGCGGTAATATGACTCTTGGCATCCTTTCCTGGATCATCACCGGCGCATTGATGATCATCTGTTCTGCCATGTTCGCTGTAATGGCTACCAAGTACGAAAAGGTCAGCGGCGTAGTTGACTATGCGGAAGCTACCTGCGGCAGCTCCTACGGCTACTACTTAGCCTGGTTTTTGGTAAACATTTACTACCCCGCTATGACAGGCGTTCTGGCCTGGGTATCCGCCCGTTACTTCGGCGAGATCTTTGGTTGGGGTGCAGCTGCGCCCGAGGTCATGACCCTTGCCGCTCTGTTCCTGGTAGGTAACTACGCTCTCAATGCTTTCTCTCCCAAGTTGGCAGGTCGCTTCCAAGTCAGCGCAACCATCATCAAGCTGATCCCCATCTGTCTGATGGCTGTTGTAGGCGTGATCGTTGGCTCTGCAAAAGGCACTTTACCCGATAATTTTGCTGCCGTTGTGGATCCCTCCAAGGGTGGCATGGGTGGTCTGTTTGGCGGCGTTGTGGCAACTGTCTTCGCTTATGAGGGCTGGATCGTGGCTACTTCTATCAATGCTGAGCTGAAGAACCCCAAGAAAAACCTGCCCATTGCGCTGGTGATCGGCTCTCTCATCGTTGTGGCCGCTTACGTACTGTACTTCGTCGGTGTTGCCGGCGGCGCAAGCACTGCTGTTCTGATTGAAAAAGGTGCTCCCACCGCATTCAGCAACATCTTCGGCAGTGTAGGTGGCTTGATCCTGCAGATCTGCATCGTTATCTCCTGCCTGGGCACGCTGAACGGTCTGATGATGGGCGCTTCCCGGGGTATGTATGCTATCGCTGCCCGGGGTCAGGGTCCCAATCCCAAGCTGTTCAGCCAGGTTGACGAAATTACTAATATGACCACCAATTCTTCTATTTGGGGTCTGCTGGTGTGCTGCCTGTGGATGGTCTTCTTCTACGGCGCAAACCTCACCGCCGGCTGGTTCGGTCTGTTTAACTTTGACTCCTCGGAGCTTCCCATCGTTACCATCTACGGTATGTACATCCCCATGTTCATTATGTGGATGAAGAAGGAAAAGGATCTGGGTGCGTTCAAGCGCTTTGTGCTGCCCATTATTTCCATCATCGCCTGCCTCTTTATGATCTTTGCCGCTGTTTACGCCCACGGCATCACCCCCTATCTGGCAGCCAAGGAAGCCGGTAAGTTCTCCCTGCCTGTTTTGTTCTATCTGATCGTTTTTGCCGTGATCATGTTTGCCGGCAAGCTGGTAAAAGGCAAAAAGGCCTCTGTTTCCGAAAAATAATTTTTTGTTCTGCCTGTTGCCATATTAAAACAGCTGTGCTACAATAGACGTATCCTAAACAACAGCTAATTGGAGGTAAATAATTATGCTGAATCTTCCCCTGAACATTGATTACACCGGCAAGGTAGCCGTGGTTACCGGCGCCGGCGGTTTGATCTGCGGCGCTATGGCCCGTGCATTTGCACAGTGCGGCGCTAAGGTTGCTGCTTTGGACCTGAACGAAGAGGCCGTCAAGAAGCTGGCTGAGGAACTGAAGGCCGAAGGCTTCATCTGCGAAGGCTACAAGGCAAATGTCTTAGAGCCCGAATCTCTGGAGGAAGTCCACCAGGCAGTGCTCAAGGACCTGGGTCCCTGCGACATTTTGGTCAACGGTGCCGGCGGCAACAACCCCCGCGCTACCACCGACAACGAGTATCAGCACGAGGCCAAGGAGGGCGGCAAGTCCTTCTTTGATCTGGAGGCCAGCGGCGTGGACTTCGTGTTCAAGCTGAACTTCCAGGGCACTCTGCTTCCCACCCAGGCTTTCGCCAAGGATATGGTGGCCAAGAAGGCCGGCGTCATTCTGAACATCTCCTCTATGAACGCCTACACTCCCTTGACCAAGATCCCCGCTTACTCCGCCGCTAAGGCCGGTATCTCCAACTTCACTCAGTGGCTGGCTACCCACTTTGCCGGCACCGGCATTCGCTGCAATGCCATCGCTCCCGGCTTCCTGGTATCCGCTCAGAACAAGGCTCTGCTGTTCAACGATGACGGCACTCCCACTGCCCGTTCTGCTAAGATCCTGAACGGCACGCCCACTGGCCGCTTCGTGGACGCTGACGAGCTGATCGGCGCAACTCTGTTCCTGTGCGACGACAGAAGCGCTTCCGCCATCACCGGCGTGGTGCTGCCCGTCGACGCAGGCTTTGCTGCTTACTCCGGCGTGTAATTTACAAAACAAAATCCCCGATGCTGACGCATCGGGGTTTTTTATTTGTTTTATCGGTCTTCCCGGAAGTAGGAAAGGCCAAGGCTCTGGGGAGGTTGATTCTCCCGTCTGTTCCGCATACTGGTAACGATCAGCACCAAAATGGTTACAACATAGGGAAGCATCTTAAACAGCTCCTTGCCTGCAAAGCTGACACCGGGAATGTAGCTGCTGGCCACATACAGCGCGCCAAAGACCAAGGAACCCAGGATCGCCCAGTTGGGCTTCCAAACCGTGAAAATAACCAGTGCAAGGGACAGCCAACCGATGGCATCCACGCAGTACTCCCACATACCGTTCAGATAGTCCATAATAAAGGACAAGCCGCCCAAACCGGCTACACCGCAGCCGATGCAGGTTGCAATATAACGATAGCGAGACACATTGATGCCGGCGGCATCGGCAGTTGCGGGATTTTCACCCACCGCCCGCAGATGCAGGCCCACACGGGTTCTGTTGAGGACAAAGGTGGTGATCAGCGCAATGGCCAGTGCCAGGTAAATGAAGATGCCGTAGCCCAAAACCAGCTTGCCGAAAGAGCCCAACTCATCTGCAAAGGGAATCAGCGGAGCAGTGAAGTGCTTGCTGGCCTTGGAGAAGATCACATCTGCCTCTTCAATAACATATTCGGACAGGCCCACGCCTAAGGTGGTGATAGCCAAGCCGGTCACATTCTGATTTGCCCGGAGGGTAACGGTGAAGAAACTGAACAGCAGGCCCATCACAGCGCCGCCCAACAGAGCAGCCAGTATGGGAATCACAACTGCCAGTAACGGAGAATACTCCATGCCAGCTTCTGTCAGATAGGCGTATTCGGCATAGCAGCCGCAGGCTGCGCCCATACACATAACACCGGGAAGGCCCAGGTTCAGATGGCCCGCCTTTTCGGTGATGGTCTCACCGGTGGAGCCCAGCAGGAAGGTCATACCCAATCGAATCGCACTTACGAGAAACGCAATCATTTTGTGGCCTCCTTTCTATTCCGGTTCAACACAATACGGTACTGGAGGAAGAACTCACAGCCGATAATAAACAGCAGGATGATACCGGTGCTGATATCCGCAATGGAGCTGGAAATGCCGAAATCAGAAGTCAGCTGCTTGGAACCCAGCTCCAGGAAGATAATGAGGAACGTGGTCAGCACCATAAACAGCGGGTTAAACTTGGCAAGCCAAGACACCATAATAGCGGTAAATCCGCGGCCACCCACGGTGGTGGTGCTGATGGTGTGGTTGGTGCCACCTACCAGCAGAAGACCTGCAACGCCGCAAAGGGCGCCGGAGATCAGCAGGGTACGGATGATAACCTTTTTCACATTGATACCGATATAGCGGGCGGTGTTTTCACTCTCGCCCACAACGGAGATCTCATAGCCATGCTTGCTGTACTTCAAATAGATATACACCAGCAAAGTCAGCAGCGCCACGATCAGAACATTCAGCAAATACTTATATTCACCGATCACAGGCAAGCCGTACTGGGGCATAATATCCATAACACCGGAGCCGCTCTCCACATACTGCTTCAGAAACCAGGCTACCAGCTGGGTCGCCACATAGTTCATCATCAAGGTAAACAGGGTCTCATTGGTATTCCAAAAAGCCTTGAAGATGGCAGGCAGCACTGCCCAGATCATACCGGCCACCACGCTGGCAACGATCATAACCACCAGCAGCAGAGGCAGGGGCAGCGACTCGCCCAAGAAGAACATAACTGCTGCGCAGGCAAGACCGCCCACAAGAGCCTGTCCTTCCGCGCCGATGTTCCAGAACTTCATTTTGAAAGCCGGGGTAACTGCTAAGGATACACACAGCAGCATCGCCATACCCTGGGCTGCATTCCATCTGCGGCGCTCGGTGCCAAACACACCGGAGATCATAGATTTATAAACCTTAATAGGATCGGTATCGGCAAGGGCCGTGATCAGCAAACCGGATACCAGCAGCGCCAGTGCAATTGCAATGGCACGAATCAAAATCTTATACTGCCAGGTCAGCGTGCCCTGATCCCGCTTGACAATATGCAGCAAGGGGGTATGCTTTTTATCAGTTTTCGCCATTTTGCATTTCCTCCTTGGATTTGGTCATCAGCAGACCGATTTCATCCTTGCGGGCAGTGCGTCCGTCCACGATGCCGGTAACACGGCCGGAATTGATGACCATAATACGGTCGCACAGCTCCATCAGCACGTCTAAGTCCTCGCCAACGAAGATCACCGCTACGCCCTGTTCTTTCTGCCTGTTCAGCAGATTGTAAATAGTATAGGAAGCATTCACATCCAAGCCACGGACAGGATAAGCAGCCATCAGCACAGTGGGGGCAGCCGCGATCTCACGGCCTACCAGCACCTTCTGTACATTACCGCCGGAAAGCTGCCGCACAGGGGTAGACACATTGGGCGTTGCCACCTGCAGCTCTTCCACAATATTCACTGCCAGATCCCGGGGCTCCCGCCGGTGCAGGAAAAAGCCACGGCCCTTTTGGTAGCTGCGGAGCATCATATTGTCCACAATGTCCATATTGCCCACAAGGCCCATACCCAGCCGGTCTTCCGGCACAAAGGACAGCCGTACACCCAAATCCCGGATCTGAATGGGGTTTTTATCCCGCAGGTCTTCGGTTTCTCCGGTCTTGGGGTCCTGGTAGAAGATATCGCCTTCCGTCAGATGGTGCAGGCCAGCAATGGCCTCCAGCAGTTCCCGCTGGCCGGAGCCGGCGATACCGGCAATACCCAGAATCTCACCGGAGTAAGCTGTGAAGGAAATGCCGTCCAAAACAGTGCGGCCTTCTTCATTGACACTGTGCAGGTTCTCCACCTTCAGCCGCTCCTGGGGATCCTTGGGCTCGGAGCGCTCGATGTTCAGCTCCACCTTCACACCCATCATCATTTCAGTGAGGCTGCTCTCGTTGGCATCAGCTGTGTTGACTGTACCCACAGATTCACCCTTGCGAAGCACAGCCACCCGGTCAGACAGGCTCAGCACCTCGTGGAGCTTATGGGTAATGATGATAACAGATTTATTATCCTCCCGCATACGGCGCAGGACCGCAAAAAGCTTGTCTGTCTCCTGGGGAGTCAGCACGGCGGTGGGCTCGTCCAAAATCAGAATATCCGCGCCCCGGTAGAGGACCTTAATGATCTCAACGGTTTGCTTTTCCGAAACGGACATATCCGCCACCCGCTTGTCCGGGTCGATTACAAAGCCGTAACGCTGGGTGATCTCGATGACCTTCTTGCGGACATCTGCCAGACGGTAACGGCCCTCGTCCTCCACACCCAATGCCACGTTTTCACAGGCGGTAAACACATCCACCAGCTTAAAATGCTGATGGATCATACCGATCTTGTAAGCGAAAGCATCCTTGGGAGAGGCAATGGTCACTTCCTGGCCATCCACAAAGATTTGACCTGCATCGGGATAATAGATGCCGGCCACCATATTCATCAGGGTGGTCTTGCCGGAGCCGTTTTCGCCTAAAATGGCTAAGATCTCGCCCCTATATACCTGCAAGTCGCAGTTCTTATTTGCCACCACACGGCCAAAGGTCTTGGTAACGCCGCGACATTCCAGAGCCACAGGTTTTGCCATAATCATTCCTCCACAAATTCTGTAATTTGCATCCGATAAAGGCAAATACATTTGCCTCTATCGGATATAAATTGCCAAACCCGGGACAGAGCCATCCGGCTCTGTCCCGGGAAAGTAACAGGGATTAGAACTTTTCGTTCAGACGGGTAATGCCGTCGATCTTCAGCTCGAAGTAAGGAGCGGACTGAGTCTTGGACTCTTCGAAGATACCGTCAACAACATTGTCGCCGGTAACAGCCTTGCCTTCTACAGTGAAGTTCTTGGTGTCGAACACCTTGACCTTGCCGGTCTTCAGATCTTCAACAGCAGCCTTCAGAGCATCCAGAGTGCCCTCAGCAGCAGCGTTCTCATTGATGCCGGTCAGCACAACAGAACCCTCAGCAATGCCGCCGCACCAGTCGGTGTCGATCTTGGCATCGGTGTTGGCGCACTTGATGATGTAGGCAAAGTAGGGAGCCCAGTTGATACGGGAAGAAACGATGAAGGTCTCGGGGCATGCATCGTAGGTTGCGCCGTTGTAGGAAACATTGGGAACCTTAGCAGCCTCACAAGCGCCGGGAGCGCCCATGGAGTCAGCGTGCTGGCTGATCAGAACACAGTTCTTTGCGATCAGAGCCTCAGCAGCGTTCTTCTCTTCGGTAGCATCGTACCAGGAGCCGGTGAACTGAACATCCATAGTCACAGTGGGACATACGGACTTAGCGCCCAGGTAGAAGGAGGAGTAGCCGGAAATAACTTCTGCGTAGGTGAAAGCGCCCACGTAGCCCATCTTGGCCTGCTCAGCAGTGATCTTGCCGGCCTTGATCATCTCGTTCAGCTTCATGCCTGCAGCAATACCTGCCAGGTAACGGCCTTCGTAGATGGATGCGAAAGCATTGTGGTAGTTAGCAACATTCTCCAGGTGAGCCTTGTAGCCGGTGGCGTGGCAGAACTCAACATCCTTGAATTCCTTAGCAGCCTTCAGCATGAAGTCCTCGTGGCCAAAGGAGTTAGCAAACACGATCTTGCAGCCCTGGTCAACCAGGTCAGCAGCAGCGTTGTAGCACTCATCGCCTTCGGGAACGTTGGTCTTGATGATGTACTGATTGTCCTTCAGACCCAGAGCAGCGATAGCTTCCTTAGCAGCATCGATGAAGTTCTTGTCGTAGGTGGACTTCTCGTCATGCAGGCAGATGAAGCCGATCTTGAAATCGTCCTTGACTTCAAAATCCTTGGTGATCTCCTTGGCAGCCAGGGGAGACTCGGTCATGCCCTTCTTGTCAGCCTCGGGAGCCTTGGTTGCTGCAGAAGCATCGGTGCCCTTAGGATCTTCGGTCTTGTTGCCGCAGGCAACCAGGCTCAGAACCATCACGACAGCCAGCAGCAATGCAAACAGTCTTTTCATTTTGTGTTCCTCCAATTTTGTTTTCATATTTTTATCAGATCTCTTTTGAAACCCAATAATATACAGAAAAATCACTTTATTATAATAGCACAGTAATTCATAATTTGTCAACAATTTTCCCCTTTATATTTCATATTGCAAAGCTGGAATTCTCTTGCTATAATATATAAAACGCCTATTTAGAAAAAGAGAGGGTAACACTATGAACTGCTTGGAAAAGAGGATCGCCAAAGACGGCGTAGTAAAAGAGGGAAATGTACTGAAGGTGGACAGCTTCCTCAATCACCAAATGGACATCGCGCTGATGAACGAGATCGGCAAAGAGTTCTACGAACGCTTTAAGGGTAAGCCCATCAACAAAATTCTCACCATCGAGGCTTCCGGCATTGCCATTGCCTATGCGGTAGCACAGCAGTTCAATGTGCCTGTGCTGTTCGCCAAGAAGAGCAAGAGCATCAATATTGCCGGCGATACCTACACCGCTGAAGTGGAATCCTTCACCCACAAAAACAGAAACACCGTGGTAGTCTCCAAGCAATTTCTCTCTGCAGACGATCATGTACTGATCGTTGACGACTTCCTGGCCAACGGCTGCGCCTTGCAGGGTCTTATTTCCATTGTGGACCAGGCCGGCGGCACTGTGGAAGGCATCGGCATCGCCGTGGAAAAAGGCTTCCAGGTGGGCGGACAGATCATCCGGAATTTGGGCTATCATTTGGAATCCCTGGCCATCGTGGAGTCTATGAACCACGAAACCGGAGAAGTGGTATTCAGAGAGCAGTAAGAAGCACCCCGCTGACCCAATGGGTCAGCGGGGGTTCCTATTTATTTGCCCAGCAGGTGCTTCATCACATCGTTGCCGCCACGGCCAAAATAGTCGTAAAGCTTCACATATTCGCAATAGAGCTTTTCATAGGCTTTTTGATTTGACCGGTTGGGAGTATAGGTCTTCACCACCGGGCTTCCCATTGCAGCGGCAGCTGCGGGGATATCCGGGTAGACGCCCGCTGCAGCAGCGGCATAAATGGCGCTGCCCAAGGCACCGGCCTGGGTGCTTTGGCAAAGACAGATCTCACAATCCAGCACGTCCGCATAGATCTGCATCAGCAGGGCATTTTTATGGGCAATGCCGCCGGCTGCCTTCAATCTCTTGACCGTCACCCGGCTTTGGGCCAGGGTGTCCATGATCATTTTTGCGCCAAAGGCAGTGGACTCAAGCCACGCTCTGTAAATTTCCTCGGGCTTTGTCTGCAAGGTCATACCCAAAATGAGGCCCGACAGGGCAGAATCGTCCAGCACACTGCGGTTACCGTTAAGCCAGTCCAGCGCCAAAAGGCCACTCTCCCCTACTGCCAATTTCTCAGCCTTTTCCGTGAGCAATGCGTGAATGCTGATCCCCCGGCTTTCCGCTTCTTGCTGATAGGCGGCAGGCACTTGATTCTTCACG
This sequence comes from Oscillospiraceae bacterium, assembly GCA_017482385.1. Lineage (GTDB taxonomy): Bacteria > Bacillota > Clostridia > Oscillospirales > Oscillospiraceae > Faecousia. The sequence continues at coordinate 103,583 of JAFUNI010000022.1, forward strand.
AACCAATCGAAAATATCACCCACAGCAGCCTGTCCGGCTTCATAAGCATACAGGCCGGGAATCACACCGTCCTTTACGCAGCCGCTGATGCCCTCTACCGGATCACCGGTTTCGGCATTTACAAGCAGGCAGGCAGAAGTGCCCATGATCAGCATCATCTCTCCCGGATCGGTGATCTGCAAAGCAGGCGTTGCTGCGTGCGCATCGATCTGAGGAATTGCCACAGGCGTTTCCACCGGCAGACCTGTCAGTTCTGCACCCTTGGGGCAAAGCTTGCCTGCCGGGGCAGAAAAACCGCCGATTCTCCGGGACAGCTTTGTGCCCACAATGCCGTCAAGTCCCTTATCCAAAGCGGTCATAAAATCATTGGAAGGATAATCACCTTCAAAATACAGCGCCTTATAGCCGGCAAAGGAATTGCTGTGGATCTCCTCGCCCACCAAGGCAGAAACCACCCAATCCGCCGCCTCCATAAACCGAGCGGTGTTGGCATAGACCTTGGGGGCTTGCCGCAAAATCTCCAACACCTTGGGCAGCATCCACTCAGAGGACAGCTTTCCGCCATAATTTTTAAGCCATTTTTCTTCCCGGGCTTCTGCCAAAGCATTGATCTCATCCGCCTCCGGCTGGGCAGCGTGGTGCTTCCACAGCTTCACATAGGCATGGGGCTCGTCTGCATATTCCGGGCGCAGGCACAGGGGTGTGCCCTGGGCATCCACCGGTAAAATGGTGCAGGCGGTAAAGTCAATACCGATGCCCGCCACTTCCTCGGGGGCAATGCCTGCCTTTTTCACAGCCTCAGGCACAGCGGTCTTCAGCACCTGCAAATAATCCGCCGGGTGCTGCAAGGCATAATGGGCGGGCAGTTTCTTCCCACCGGGTAGTTGAGTATCCATTACGCCGTGGGGATATTCGCAGACAGCCTCCGTCAATTCCCGGCCGTTTTCGCAATCTACCACCACGCATCTGCCGGAAAGTGTTCCGAAATCGATGCCTACCGTATATTTTTTCATAACCGCACCTCCGCGCTTTGATAAGACCATTATCCTATATTCCCACCGGATTTGCAAGAATTTTCTACCGCAGACCAATTTAGCGCAGAATTGTACATAAAATTCGCAGAATTAGCAATTACATAATACTTCTTGCCGGTGTATTATAATAGAAAAGGAGGTATGCATTATGAAATTATTCCAAAGAACCTTAAGCGTTTTGCTGCTTATCTGCCTGGTGTTTTCTTTGGCTGCCTGCGGCAAGCCCCAAGCACCTGCAGAAACAACTGCGCCGACAGAACCTGCCGCGCCTCCCGTAGAAAAGGTCCTTGTGGATACTGCCGGTATGACCGAGCTGCAAAAGGCCATCGTGGTTACAGCTGAAAGCTACTGTCTCCGGGGGAAATACGCCCAGTACGATCAATACAGTCTGACCAAGATGCCCTCTAAAAATGTAAACCGTCGGCTTTTGGGCATTATGGCACCGGAGGATTATACCTCCCAGTACTACGGCTACACCGATTGCTCCAGCTTTGTTTACGATGTTTATAAGTTTGCCTTGGGAATGTCCATCTCCAGTCCCGCTAACACAAAAACCTATTGCGCCGGTTCTCCCCACGCAATTCTGACGGAAACGCCCATATCCAACGGTTTTGCCAATATGACTGCTGAGGAATTATCTGCCAAGGAAAAAGCCTTCCGGGAGACCCTGCAGCCCGGTGATATTATCGCTTACCGGGCCGCCAACGGGAATTCCGGTCACGCAATGCTCTATGTGGGTAACAACATGATGCTCCACTCCTCCGGCAGCACCTATGACTTTACCACCGGAACAGACAAAGTCGAAAAGAACGGTACCTATTTATACGAATCCATCAACATTTTATTTTCCGGCGGCAGGCGTCATCTGTTCGACAAGTCCATCTATGTGATCCTGCGGCCGCTGAACAAATTTGAGGGGACAATACCCGATCACACCCTGCAAAGAATGGGCGGTATGCGGGGCATTGTTGTTGAGAAGCTTTGCTCCCACACCTACGGTCAAACAGTCAGCCCCGGTGGCACACTGACCTACACTTTCCGGATCAAAAACAACACTTCCCGTCCGGTTACCCTTGCAGTTGCGGACACGCTCCCTGCCGATGTCACCTATGTTTCCGGCGCGGAAGCTGTGGCAGATAACACATTGTCCTGGTATTTGACCGTTGCAAACGGCGCCACTGAGAGCATTTCTTATACCGTTCAGGTAAAAGAAACCACACCCACCGGTACATTTATCCAAAGTGAAAGCACAGTAGGCGGCGTCCCGGTAAAGTGTCCCCGCATCCAAGTCGCCAAAACCCTCACCGACCGGGAGCAACAAGCCGTACTGGATGCCCAAAAGGAGCTTGACGGCGGTGAATTAAAAGGCATCGCGCTGGCAAATGCCATTTATGAAAAGGTCTGCGGAAAGACTGCATTCACCCAGCAGACTATCGATGCCATGTGGGATAATTTGGTATTGCCTTACAATACCGACGCGTTCCTGCTAGATTCCAAAAAGCCCCTCACTTCCCTGGTAGCCCCCCGCCTGTACGGCGGCAAGCTTATGGCTGAGTTAGACACCAACGCTGCCGCCACCCAGTACCGGACACGGCTGGTCACTAAGAATGTTTTAATGATCGGTGACATTGTCTTAGCTGACAACGCTCTGTATATGTTCACCGGCGTGGGTCTGTATGACCTGATCTACGGCGGATCCGGTTTGCAGAGTCCGGAAAGTCTGCTGACTTATGATCGGTTTGTTGTGCTGCGTCCGTCTATGGCATTCTGAATATAAAAAACGCACCGCTAAGCGGTGCGTTTTTTTGATTACGCTTCGGTTTCCAAACCCTCTTCCATCTCAGCCTGGATGGCTGCATCGTAGGAAAGAATGGGATCCACTTTCTTGTTCTTGATCTTACGGGCTACATAGTTCTTGGTGATCTTCATGACCAAGGGAGACAGTGCTATGACCGCGATCAGGTTGGGGAACATCATCAGACCGTTGAAGGTATCGGAAATATCCCAAGCCAGAGAAGAGGTCATCACTGCACCGAACATAATGGTGCAGATGTGGATGATCTTAAACACAGGCACAGACTTGGAACCGAACAGATATTCCCACGCCTTACTGCCGTAGTGAGACCAGCCCAGCACCGTAGTGAACGCAAACAGGAACATGGCAATTGCCACAAACTTGCCGCCGATATTACCCCAGGAGAAGACCTGGTTGAAGGCACCGCCCACCAGAGTCGCATCGGTATAGCCCGCAGCAACCTCTCCGGTCTGGGCGTTGAACACGCCGCCGTTAAGGCCGCCGGAGGTCAGCACCACCAGTGCGGTCATGGTGCAAACCACCATGGTATCCGCAAACACCTCGAAGATGCCCCACATACCCTGCTTTACCGGCTCACGGACGCTGGAGTTGGAGTGGACCATAACGGAAGAACCAAGGCCGGCCTCGTTGGAGAACACACCACGCTTGAAGCCGTTGGTCATTGCGATGATCACACCGCCCAGCACACCGCCGCCTACCTCACGCACGAAGCCCTCCGGGCTGAATGCATTGACAAAAATGGCGCGGAATGCAGGAATAATGGCATCGTAGTGTACGCCAATAATTACCAGGCTTCCCACGATGAACAGAACCACCATAAAGGGAACGATCTTCTCTGCAACGTTTGCAATACGCTTAAGGCCGCCCAGGGTGATCATTGCGGTCAGCGCCATAATCACTGCGCCGAGAATGACATTATACAGGGAAATGCCGCCCAGCACCGTCACGGAGGACAGCGCAGAAATATCGAAGGCAGCGGCTACATTGGCCACGATCTTATTGACCTGACCCATACTGCCGATACCAAAGGCCGCCAGCACAGTGAAGCAGCAAAACAGCACCGCCAAAATCTTGGCGGGGATCTTCATGCCCTTCTTGGTGCCCAAACCATCAGACAGATAGTACATCGCACCGCCGGACCACTCGCCGTCCTTGTTGCGGCGGCGGAAAAAGATACCCAGCACATTTTCGGAATAGTTCGTCATCATACCGAAGAATGCGGCAATCCACATCCAGAACACAGCGCCTGCGCCACCCACGCAAAGCGCAGCAGCAACACCGGCAATATTACCGGTACCTACAGTAGCGGCCAGCGCAGTACACAGAGCCTGGAACGGGGAGATGGTACCTTTTTCCTTTCGGTGACCGATGACGTTTTTCTTAAACAGACTGCCGATGGTATTCTTCCACCAGTGGCCGATATGGGACACCTGGAAGCATTTTGTAAGGCAGGTCATCAGAATACCGGTGCCGATCAGCAGCACCAGGCCAAATATGCCCCAAACAAAGCTATTGATCGAGCCGTTGACTTTTTCAATGATTTCCAAAATATATTCCTCCTTCAAATAAAAAACAAACGGATCGTGCAAGCACAACACGATCCGTCAAAAACACAAAACAAAAATCTTTGTCCTTTTGCCTGAGAGTTTGGCGTTGTCACGCTTGCACCTTCGGCCCCCAATTGAATGGGCGTCTCCAAAGCTCTGTCCACATTCGGTCCGAGATGTTCCAAATGCTTCAACCAGATATTCATTTGTAATATAAAACGTATTCTACAACACCTTTTGACAAAATGCAAGAGGGAATATGGATATTTTCCATTAAAAATATGGTTTTTTTCCATATACTTGCCGCTCTGCCTGTGATAAAATAAAAAGCGCGAAAAGGAGGGAGCATCATGGTCAATGCCCATTACACCCCGGTATCGCCCACAGAAGAAACAGATATCACTTTCCCCTGGCAGCACAGCCCCGGCGGAATGGAGGACCAGAATCCCACCGTCACCGCCGATATGGTGCAGCTGCTTGACCTGCAGGCGCAGCCACAAACCTTTTACGATTACTGGATCCAGCCGGTCACTCTGACCGCAGGAACTCACCCCACGCAAGGCTGGGATTCCACCGGTTATTATGTCGGCGGACGGTGCTTCGGCGGCATTTTGTATTCCTCCGCCTTCCGTGAAGGCATCGATGCCATTTGGAATCTCAATTACTCCACCTATTACAGCGCCGTTGCCAACCCGGCATCCCGTCTGTACACCGCCGATCACAGAGGCCGTGCAACCAATGAATCCGCCTGGTCCGGCAGCGTGTGCAGCAGTACTGCCCTGCGGGCCTGCGGATATATTTACCCCTACTCCTCTATAGCGGTAGCAGCAGCTTTCCAAGAAAAAACCGACCACAGCATTGACAATCTCCAGGTCGGTGACATTCTTTGGCGAAAGGGTCACGTTGCCGGTGTAGTTGGCATTACCGCCAACGCTGACGGCCATATTTCCAGTGTGCGGATCATAGAGCAGGCTTGTTTTGTTATGATCTTTGAGGTCACCGCAGAGAATTGGTCCCAATATTTTTCCGGTATGTGGACAGGGATTTACCGCGGTGAAACCTATATGCGAAAAACCCCGGAAGTGCCTGTTGCGTATCCGGAAAATCTGTCCATTATTTTCGAGCGGGGCAACAACACTTATGTGACTGACTATGATGAAATGTTGTTCTACATTCCCACGGCTGATACCGTATATCTGACCAAGGACGACAAAACCACCCAGCATGCTAAGGATGCTTTCCCCGAAAAGCTCGTCAACGAAACCACCGTCTATGACCTGTCTTCCCTGTTTACCGGCATCGGCGACTACTATTTCCACACCAACGAGAACCCCACGGATATTTGCATCAAAGTGATCGACACAGGCAGCATCACCATCGACCCGGAACGCAAAACCGCAACGCTCCGTGGCTATAAAAATTGCAAGCCCCACGGGTTCTGTATGGTCCGGATCACGGAAAAGAAATCCGATAGTGAATACGATTTTTTCAGTGCTCCCGCTGGATTCATAGCCAACACCTCCACCCTCACCTTCCGTCAATTAGAGGAGGATACCTTCAGCCTGGAAAATATCCCCGAAAATATTCCGGGCTGGAAATTGGAAGTCTACTATGACACCGGCTACGGTTGGGCAAAAGCCTTGAGTGAGAATATGATGTATGAAAAAACTCCCGTCCTGTGACGGGAGTTTTCTTTATTTGTTCAAGTAATTCAGCGCAGAGGAAATCATAACTTCCATACCGAACTTCATCGCATCCTCATCCGGGGCAAACCGGTTATTATGCAAAGGATAGAAGGGTGCATCCGCTTTTTGGCAGCCCAGCCAATAAAAGGCGCCGGGAATTTCCTTAACAAAATAAGAGAAGTCTTCCCCTGTCATAGCGGATTTTTCCGGTACAATCACATTGTCCAGCAAGGTTTTGGCAGTATCCCGCACCAATTCAAATTCTTTGGGGGTATTTATCGTGGGAATAAAGCCCTTGACATATCGGAATGCATAACTGCCGCCCATACTCTCGGAAATGCCCTTGATGATCGATTCCATCCGGGTGGGCAGCTGCTCCTGCACCCGGGGATTTAAGGTCCGGCAAGTGCCTTCCATTAAGCATTCTTCGGCAATAATATTGTACCGGGAGCCGGCAGTGACCTTGCCGATGGTCAGCACCACGCTGTCCAAAGGACTAATATTGCGGGAAACAATGGTTTGCAGCGCCGTAATGACCTGGGCGCCGATGGTCACGGCATCCACACCATTTTCCGGGGCAGAACCGTGGCTGCTCTTACCTTTGACGGTAATGAAAAAGCGGTCGGAGGAGGCGGACATAGCCCCCTCATTCAAGGCGATTGAACCGGTGGGATAGTAGGGACTAACATGCTGGGCAAAGATTGCATTCACAGGGGGATTTTCCAGCACGCCGGCAGCGATCATCTTTTTTGCGCCGCTGTCGGTGGCATTTTCCTCAGAAGGCTGGAAGATCAGCTTGACGGTGCCGGTAAATTCCTCTTTCATACCCACCAAAACTTCCGCTGCGCCCAAAAGCATCGCGGTATGAACATCGTGGCCACAGGCATGGCTGACACCGGGATTGACCGACGCAAAAGGCAATCCCGTTTCCTCCTGAATGGGTAGGGCATCAAAATCCGCCCGCAGGCCCACGCATTTATCTCCCTTACAGCCCTCGATCACGGCAACCACGCCATAGCCGCCCACATTTTCGGTGGGTTCAAGGCCCAGCTTCCGCAAGGCTGTGGCAATATAGGCGGCGGTTTCTTTTTCCTTTCCGGACAGTTCCGGATGGGCATGGAGCCATCGGCGATGCTCTGCGACAGTCGCCTGAACGGCACCAATTTTATCAGCTAAGCACATTCTTTTCACCTCTTGTTTTTTCACAGCTTACCGTTTTCCAAGGTATGGCAGTAACGGTAAAGGGGGAGCATTCCGGCTTCATCGGCTTCAATAAGACCCATACGCAAAAGGCACATTTTGCGTTCCGGATTGCCGGGATTGAAGTCCGGCTCCATAATCACATTCAGCACGGCAGAATCCACTGTATTGGGGAATACCAACGCGCCGTTTTCAAAGGTGATGGGTTGCTCCTCGGTGATGGTAAAGCCGTCATCTGTTTTGACATATTGCTTCAGGTTCACGATACTGCCGGCAGGCAGGACATAATACTCCGCGCCGTGAATACCTGTCACCCGGAGAATTTCTGTCTCTTGGGCAAGTCCCACGGGAATGACATAGGCCGTGGCACGGGGACGGGTTGCAAGGGCCTCGGTATGTTCCTTATGCTCGATGGCGTGGTTCTCCTCCACTACTTCACCGCTGGGCACATGGACCAGAGGGCTATACCAGGTACCCGTAACGGTCGAGCCATGCTCCAGGACAAACAGTTTCTCCTCCAGATAGATGGGGTTGGACTTTTTCATAAAGTCCCGGCTGGCGTGAACCATTGCCATCATTTCTGCACTATGTTCTACGGTGTATTCAATCAGTGCAGATGCAATTGCATACTGCGACAGCACCCGGCGCTCAATACAGCTCATACCCCAGTTGATTCCCTGGGTCTCAATCAGGAAAGACAGGCTGTTTCTTGTGCCGAAATAGCTGCTGCCGGCAGCGCCGCCGGCGGCAGAGGCAAGATTGCTGAAGAAATTGCTGCGCAAACCCAGGCTGCGAGCCTTTCCCTGGGCGGACAGAGCCATTTTCATGGTCATTTCCGTCATTTCAGCCGGGTGATTCAAGGCGCCGGCTCCGGTCTGTACGCCCACATCGGTACAAACCTCCTCACCTGCACAGTTGAATCTGTGGTACTTCTCGTGACCGTCTATGCACACCTCCGGGCGGAACAGATTGTACACAGAGATCACCCTCTGTATCTCCACATTATGGGTGTAAAGATAGTCCCGGTTCATATCCTCTCCGGTGGTGGGGGACTTGCGGATCACTTCGTAAGCGCCGTCTAAGTTGATGCGGGGAATGATGTAAATATCCACGGTGTCCAGCACTTTGCCGAAATCCCCGCACAGAGAGGCCATCATCGCCAGCGCACCCTCAGTGGAGGCAGGCTCGGTGGAATGGCACTGGGCGTTGTACTGAATAGTAGGCTTTCCGTTCTCACGGATCACCTCTGCGGCCTGCTCCAAGGTCTTTCCTTCCACATTTTCCCGGGTGAACAGCACCAAGGGCATATCGTAGCCGTACTTGGGAGATTTTCCCAGGCAGAAAATGTGCATATAAGGATTGTTTTCAGCTAATTTCTTAACAAAGTCCAGCATTTCCTCGTTGGTAGTCTGCTTATGACGGCCGGATCTGCCGGGCATAAACTGCGGTGTGCAGAAGAGTTTTGCATACTCAGTACCCCAGGCATCCTTGTGGGAAACAAGCTGCTTTTCTAAAAATTCCCGGGTATACTGCATCACAAAGCCTGCTTCAAAGCCGTCTCCGGCTAACTTGTCCAATTCTATATGCAGCTGGGTGTTGCCCGTATAGTTGATGGTCTGGCAAAGGGAATTATACCCCTCCTGTGCTGCGCCGTAAAAGTACAGACCTTGCTCCAAGCCCTCGTAGGAATAGGTTGTGATGCCGTCTTTTGTAGTAACCGCAGTTGGGGTAATCGCATTTTCAGGTTTCACGCAACTGGCATAATCCCGCTTTTCCGGCACACCGGCATACAAGCCGCATGCAGCCTCTGCCGGTGCGGTAATCGTAATGGCCATAATCATCTACTCCTTTTGTGCAATTTGGGAGTATTATAGCACATTCCCGGGCAATCGTCTACCATCTGTTGTATTTGTCCACAACAAGTTCCACGGCCCGTTCTCAAAACCAAACAAAAAACCACACCCGAAGGTGTGGTTTTTGTTGGCAGGGGCACAAGGACTTATTGCATTTTTGCCTGCGGCAAAAACTATTGTAGCCACCAGTGTTTGCACTGGTGGCAGCAACAGTCCACCGGACTGTTGCATTTGTGATTTTCAAGTCCTTAATCCGAGAAAAAAAGACCCGATAGCTTATGCTATCGGGTCTTTTTTGGCAGGGGCACAAGGACTTGAACCCTGAGCCTACGGTTTTGGAGACCGCCGCTCTACCAATTGAGCTATACCCCTATTTATTCAAAAAGGCAATGCCTTTTGTTCTCTGGTGGGCCCTCAGGGATTCGAACCCGGGACTATCCGGTTATGAGCCGGAGGCTCTAACCAACTGAGCTAAGGGCCCATAAGTTCAGTGCCTGAGCACCATCGCCGGGTTATTATATCACCCGCAAGGTGCATTGTCAAGGATTTATTTTCTATTCCGGTGCTTTTCGGAGTTTTCCCAGGCAGGACACATATGGACAATTTATTTTTCCAGCATTTCTTTCAAGCGCACAATCTGCGCTACCGTTTTTTCAGCGAGGGAGCTGTCTTCATAGATGCCAACATTCCACGTAATACCACCCTTTTTATCCAAACAGGTTTTGGCATAATCAAACAGTGTTTCATCAGAAAATCTCGGCGGCTCTATTTCTCCGGGTTCTCCGCAATGCATCCAAAAGCAATCCAACCATATTAAGGTATGCCATTGTTTCTCACGAGAGGCATAATCCCACGGATACAGGTGATCCGTTCTGCCGCCCAGATGTTTCTCAATCAATTTTTGATCCGGACCGGCGGATTCACCGGGCAAATACTCTTCTTGCTCAAACACATATTCCACACGGTTGGAGCCCTTATTCATTGCAGTAATTCTGTCCGGATTTCCGGCGCGGGCTGCTGCAAACCAGCTTTCTTCGTCAAAGCGGCGGTTATCCCAGTCATTTGTTCTGAGATACGTTTTTTCCGCGGCGTTAAAACATCCGTCAAACCACCAGCCATCCAGAAGTGTGCCGAATTTCTCAGCATAGTATCGAATGACCTGTGTCCAACGCTCCATAAACACCTTCTTATCGGCCGAAAGATCCCAGCCAAAAGCATCTCGAATAGCAGGGGTATTACCATCCACTTCCGTTGGAAAGTATCCTATAAAACGCAGGCCTTGCTGCTTTGCCTCTACTGCCAGCTCTAAAACCAGATCCCGTTTACTGCAACTGCCGGGGTGGTATTTTTCAATTACCGCATTATACGACCAATAATGTCCGGTATTTTGCCCAAATGGGAATATGATCCACTTTCCGCCCATCTGTTTCACGGAACAAACAAATTTTTTTACATCAAATTGGTCCGCCATTTGGTCAACGGTCATTTTTTTCGAGCCGCTGCGAGGGGCTATATGTGACAAAAAATGCACCATTATGCCATAATTGCCAGCCATCCAAGTCGCTTTTCCCATAACAGACCTCCTGTTGCTTATGTTTTCGCTATTCACAAGATTGCACGCATTTTTATGCATCATGTCTATGTCGAAATTATAACAGACCCCACAAGAAAGTCAACATTGTATTGCCAAATTGTTTTTTATTCCAGTGCTTTTCGGAGTTTTTCCAAAGCGCGTTTTTCAATGCGGGACACATAGCTGCGGCTGATACCCGTGGCCTTTGCCACCTCACGCTGCCGCTGGGGACTGTAGCCCCGCAAACCGTAGCGCATACAGATCACCTGCCGTTCCTGTTCCGTCAGGCAGGTATCTACCAGCTTCCCCACGAGCCGCACCTGCTCCCGGTTGCAGAAATTTTCCGCCATATCCTCATCCTGGCTCACCACATCCATTAAGGAAAGAGCCGCCCCATCGGTACCGGTTTCAATATAGTCGGACAGGGATACATCGTTGCTTGACTTTCGCTGGGCTCGGAAATGCATCAAAATTTCATTTTCAATACACCGGGAGGCATAGGTTGCCAGTTTGATTTTCTTCTCCGTCCGGTAAGTATTGACAGCTTTGATAAGTCCGATAGTACCGATGGAGATCAAATCCTCCTGGTCCGACACCTGGGCATAGTACTTCTTCATAATATGGGCAACCAGGCGAAGGTTGCGCTCTATGAGAACATTCCGGGCCTCCAGGTCACCCTGGGCGGACAATTCTAAGTAATGGGCCTCCTCCTGGGCGGTCAAGGGCTTGGGAAAACTTCCCGGAGAAAGCTGCAGAGAGTACAACAGGCTGCTAAGCACCAGCCAGACTGTGGCGTACATCGCCTCACCTCCGCTACTACCCTATTCGCCACAGCAAGTCCGTTTTCCCGGCAATCACATAAAATTGCCCGTGGAAAATTCCACGGGCGTCTTTATTTATAATTCTTTGGGTATCAGTCTACTGCAATTCCCTTATATTCTTCCTTGATTTTATTGTAGCTCTCCAAATTGCCCACATCAAAACGCTTACCGGGCATTTCCATAGCAAAGACAGGGGTCTGGGTGCACAGCCAGGCAATATAGCTGCCGGGGGCATCAGTGCCGCAGCCAGCCTCGATACCCTTGGCTACCAGCTTGGCATCGGTCTTAGTATAGTAATAGAAGGGCGGGCAGCACCAATGGGATTTGGGCTCTGCCGGTTTTTCCTCCATAGATACGATGCGGTCATTTTCATCGATCTCCACCACACCGCACTTGGTAAGCTTCTTCTCCTCATGCTCATAGTAGCGCATAATGCAGGAGGTGTTCTTTTCCTTGGCATAGCGCAGGAATTTGGTCAAGCTGAAGTCCAGCACATTGTCACCGGCGATGACCAGCATATCGTCATCCAGGCCTAATTTGTCGATAGCAAACTGGATATCCTTCACCGCACCTAAGCGGGTCTCATTGGAATCGGTGCCATCGTCCACTACAGTGACTTTCATAGCCTTAGTGGCTGCCCATTTATCAAAATGATGGGCAAATTTATGGTTGGAGATCACCACAAATTCATCGACCAGGCCAGCAGTATGGATGTCATCCACCAACCAATCCAAAATGGTCTTGCCGCCCACATCCAGCAAAGGCTTGGGAAAATTCTCAGTCAGAGGATACAATCGGGTAGCATAGCCCGCTGCAAGAATCAGACATTTCATCGGTCTTCTCCTTTTTAGGAAAATTTCACGCCATCTGCAGTTTCGCAGATATAGGCAGAGTATTTACCCTCCAGATGGGGAAAAGCTTTCAAGTATTCCTTTTCCACATTTTCTAAGATGGACTGCTCATAAGCAGGGTCAATGAGGGCCATACAGCAACCCTTAAAGCCTGCACCGGAGAACCGTCCGCCGTAGATACCGGGGGTCTTGGTCATAATTTCATAGAGAGTCTTCAGCTCCGGAGAGCCGGTTTCCCAATTATAGATAGAGGATCTGCCGCTTTCAAAGGACAGCTTGCCAAATGCCTCAATGTCACCTCTGCGCCAGGCTTCCGCGCCCTTCTGTACCCGGTCAAACTCCGAGTACCAGTGCTCTGCCCGCTTGCGCCAATTATCAGGGAGCTTATCCTTATGCTGCTCAAAAACTTCCCGGGGAATATCCCGCAGATTGGTTTCCTCAAATTTGCCGTAGGGCATACCGCTAAATGCCTTCAAAGCATAGGCAGCGCTGCGGCATTCATCCACACGCATATTGAAGGCAGAGCCAGTCAGGCTTCTCTCCAAACCGCTGAAGAAAATTGCGATCTTATAGGGTTTCATAGCCGGGTTGGTGGGAATCAGTTCGTAGCTGTCATCCTGCATATCCATATACAGCAGGTGGTCCTTGCGGCAATACATCTCACAGCTTTGATCCAGCTTACCACAAGCTACGCCCACATAGCGGTTTTCTGCCGCCTGAGCCAACTGGATCATCTCCCGCTCCTCCAGCTCAATGCCGTTTATATTGGCAAGGGCAGACAGGAAGGTAAGGATCACTGCTGCAGAAGATGACAAACCGCCAATGGGCAACTCTCCGCCGATCACTGCGCACAGGCCCTTCCGCAGAGGGTACTTGGCATTGAGGGCAATGGTGGCGCCACGGAGATGGTCTGCCCAGTCGTCCTGTTTTTCCTCAGGAGTAGATGTTACATGCCACTGAGCCCGCTTGGGAAACTGCAAGGATTTAAGCTCAATAATGCCGGTCTGCTTGGGGCCATAAGCAATATGAATGCCCTTGTCGATGGCCAAACCGGTGATTTTACCCAGCTGATGGTCGCTGTGCGCACCAATGGGACAAACCCGATACGGGGTAAATGCCACTGCCATAGGATCTTTCTTATAAGTCTGCTGGAAGCTTTCCAACGCTGTCATACACTTTCCCCCTTTTCTGTTTGATTGTGCAAAACTATTATTTGTTCCAGGCAGCCAGCTGCTCACGGACATAGTCGGTAGTCATGATCTTATCAATGGTGCCCTGCACATCCAGCCGCTTGGTGTTGTGGCTGCTGTATTCCTCGTCCATCTGGGTCTTGGAATTGATGGCGGCAGTGTACTTGTCGTAGTTCAAATCTCTGTCATCGGGTGTTACACGGAAGTAGTCGCCCATATCCTCGGCGCGGACCAATTCTTCCTTGGTCATCAGAACCTCATACAGCTTTTCGCCGTGACGGCTGCCTATGATCTTTGTGCCGGTGTCGCCAAACAGCTGCTGCACAGCCTGTCCCAAAACGCCAATGGTAGAGGCATCGGACTTCTGCACGAACAGGTCGCCGGGCTTTGCATGCTCGAAAGCAAACATAACCAGGTCCACAGCCTCATCCAGGTTCATCAAGAAACGGGTCATATTGGGATCGGTAATGGTGATGGGCTTGCCAGACTTGATCTGCTCAATGAACAGAGGAATGATAGAGCCACGGGAACACATAACATTACCGTAACGGGTACAGGAAATAACAGTACCGCTCTTTTCCATTGCCCGGCGGGCATTGGCGCGGATGACCTTTTCCATCATAGCCTTGGAAATACCCATAGCGTTAATGGGGTAGGCAGCCTTATCGGTAGACAGGCACACCACATTTTTGACCTTAGCGTCGATGGCAGCATTCAGCAGATTATCAGTACCAATAATGTTGGTGCGAACTGCCTCCATGGGGAAGAATTCGCAGCTGGGCACCTGCTTCAGCGCAGCTGCGTGGAAGATAAAATCCACGCCGGCAACTGCATCCCGGAGAGAATCAATATTACGCACATCGCCAATGAAGAAACGCACTTTTTCTGCCAGCTCCGGATGCTTGGCCTGCAGCTCGTGGCGAATATCATCCTGCTTCTTCTCGTCACGGGAGAAAATGCGGATCTCGCCAATGTCAGAGGTCAAAAACCGCTTCAGCACAGTAGAGCCAAAGGAACCGGTACCGCCGGTGATCATAAGGGTTTTTCCGTTAAAATAATTCTGTGTGTTCATAGCCTCATTCTAACCTTTCTGTTCTATAAAATATATCGATTCAGAGTTTTCTGTAAACTATCAAAAATTCTTGGGGATCGCCAAGCGCTTTACGCCTTCATAAGCTTTTCCGTAGCTCATCACATAGTGGTCGAATTTTTTTCCCGCCACTGTGACCTTGCCGCAGGGCATATCCAGCCAGCCGCACCGGCTGTAGAACTCCGTCAGCTCTTTATGGCAAAGGAGCAGACCCGGCTTTCCCTGCTGGGCAATATACCGGTTCGCGCCCTCTACGATTTCCTTTCCCAATCCCTGCTTCTGGCAGGAGCGATCCACACATACACCGCCCAGACCGAGGATCTCCTCTGCTTGGGAATCCATTTGGCAGGAAATTACATTCAAGCTGGCATAGGCCACTGGGGTGTTCTCCCGGTACAGGATCAAATGGACATCATTCTCTTCATAATTGTCCAGAATCCAGCTTATTTGGGAATCAACTCCGTGGGGCCAATGCTGGTCCTTCAAAGAAGCAATTTCCTCTAACTGTTTCCGGGGTATATCCTTGTGCTTTTGAATGTCAAGGCGCAATGCCATTTTTATTCCTCCATCCACCAGCCGCAGGGCAAGGCCACAAAGCGGCTGTAAAATGCGTCAACGCCGGGCAGCGCCACATCCTGCTTGCCAAAGGCGCTGTAGATGCTGTTCATAATGTGCACGCCGGAAGCGTAATAGCCCTGCTCCCGGAAACGCAGGATCGTCTCCCGCTTGTTGTCCGCCAAAAGGCCGTAGATCCAGTAATTGGGCACGCCCTCGGCCGGAGAAACCGGCCTGCAGCCGGGCATATCTTTCAGCTGGGCAGTCCATTTTTCTGCCTGCTTTTGCTGCTTTTCAAAAAGCGTATCGGCAACAGCCATCTGCTGCAAGCCAATGTAGCCGTTTACATTGCTCATGGTTGCGCTGTAGCCAACTAAGCTGATATCGCAATCGGGGCTGATCTCACCAATATCGTCACGGAAGCGGCTTCGGTCAATGCCGGAATCCCGGACAAGCAGCGCTTTTGCATACTGCTGGGGGTCTTTGAATATGATCACGCCGCCATCCACGCAGTTGGGGATCCGCACTGCGCTGAGGGCAAATACCGTTACATCCGTTCCGCAAGCGCCGATTTTTTTGCCCTTATAAAGGCTTCCAAAGCACTCGATGCCGTCATCGATCACAGGAATGCCGAATTCCTTGCCGATGGCATTGATCTCATCAATATGGCCGGGGTAGCCACAGAAATGGTTGTGGACAATGGCCTTTGTCTGGGGTGTGATCCGCTGCCGGACACTCTCCGGATCCAAGGTTCCCCTCTCCGGGTCCACATCCGCCCAACGGACGGACAGGCCCGCCGCCAAATAGGGCTGAGAAGACACCAGGCAAGCCATAGGCGATGCGATCACCTCGTCCCCGGGCACAATATCCAGGGTGGTCAAGGCCACCTGAATGGCGCTACTGAAGGTGTTCACCGCCATCACATAGGGCGCCCTAAAATATTCCCGCAATTTCTCTTCAAATTGCTTTGTATAGTTTCCGTAGGCCAAAGCACCGGAATGCAAAATCGCATCCATCTCCGGCAGTTCCGGCATATAGGGTTTTAACAATGGGATCAAATTATTTTCCACCCTTCAATTTTTTGAAAAGAGGTGCAATATATCTCTCAAAAATAAATGTTGCCGCCACAGTAAGCAAAATGCCGACAATCAGAAGCATCGGCCAGGGTTTGATTTCGTTCCAGGGCAATTTGCTCCAAACAAGCTTCAAAAACCATAAGATCGGCCAATGGAACAGATACATAACATAAGATGTATCGCCAAGATATTTCAGCACCCTTCCCAACCACCTTGAAGAAACTGCTTTTCCATAAATATCCTTCAGACCAACTCCGGCGATCAACCAGTAAAACACAAGGGCAAAGTACAGGTAAAGATTGCCCGCAACAAGATTTGCCAAATAACGGTCACTGTTATTTAAGCTACGGTATGCATTCAGTAGGCTCAGATTGTGGGCCTTCATCAGGCACAGCCAAGACACAACTATACCCAAAACGCCCAGCACACCTGCAATCCAAGAGGTGGTCAAAACCTTCTTTTGACTGTCCTCCTCCAACTGGATCGCCAGCAAAGAACCTACCGCAAAAGCATCCATGTGGGAAAGCGGACTCAAGCTGAGCACCAAAGTATCGTAGCCAATAAAAATCAGCCACGTTCTAAGCGCCACAGAGCAGGCAAGACAGGCATACATAGCCTTCCGCCAAGCGGGTTTGGGAAGAACCTTTAACAAAACAAGCCACAGGAAACCCATCCATACTTCGATGGACATAGTCCACAAATGGGCTGTCAAAGGTTGCATAGAAGAAGTATAGCGGGTGACCATCCACAAAAAATTCTGTCCGAACACCAAATGGGGAATAAAATCATACAGATTCTCACGGAACAGAATTGAACGCAACGCAGCTAAGACCAACACACAAATATACGGCAGGCTGAGCCTTTGAATCCTGTGCCAAAATTGTGATTTGACAGAGATTTTTTCTGTCCTCCACAATTTTCTCGTCAAGAAGAAAGAACTCAGCAGGAAGAAACACTCAATTCCTCCCCAAAGAATATTTGAAAACGGAACATTGCAGTGAAACACGAAAATCGTCAAAAATACAATGCCACGCAGCATTTGAACGCGGTCCATTCTGGTCTTAACTGTCACCTGCATTTTTACCAGCCCTTCTTAATTGCCTGGGTTACGCGCTCTCTGTCCTCGTCGGAGACCCACCAACCACAGGGAATGTGGACAAACTCAGAATAGAACTTGTCCATCTGGGGCAGGTCGCAACGGGATTCCGCAAAGACACTGTGGGTGTCGCTTCTGTGATGGAGCGGAGAGGCCAGAATGCCGTTTTCTTCCATCATTTTCATAAAGCCGTCCCGGTTTTCCACCTTCATGGTGTACAGCCAGTAGGAAGGCTCCGTATTTTTATAATAAGGTACCATGGTCACGCCGGGGATGCCCTTCAAGGCTTCGTCATAGTACTTGCCGTTGGAAATGTATCTGCCGATCACCTCGGGAAAGTGTGCCAGCTGCACACTGCCGATGGTGGCCGTTACATTGTTCATACCGTACTTATAGCCGGCGCGGGTAATATCGTTTTCCATTCTGGAAACCTTTTTGTCCAGGCCGAACCATCTGAGTCTGCGGGCAGCAGCCACATCAGCTTCATCCCGGAAGGCAATGGCACCGCCATCCACGGTGGTCATCTGCTTGATGGCCTGGAAGGAATAGCAGGTAAAGCGGGAGTTAGAGCCCACGATCTTGCCGTTATACTTACTGCCAAAGGCATGGGCAGTATCCTCGATCACAGGAATATTAAATTCCTCGGAGATCTTGTTGAACTCGTCCATATCACAGACCATACCGGCATAGTGCACCAGCATAATGGCCTTGGTCTTTTCGGTGATCTTTTCCCGTACGGATTTAGGATCCAGCAGACCGGTATTCACATCCACATCGGCCCACACGATCTTTGCGCCGGTGAGGGCGATGGTGGTATTGGTGGGTTCAGCGGTCATAGGGGTACTGATCACCTCATCGCCGGGGCCCACATTCAGAAGCAGCAGCGCAATATGCAGCGCGGCAGTACCGGAGCTGAGCATCAGCACATTGGGATTGCCAATGTACTTGGCAAATTCATCTTCAAAGGAATAGACGGCTTCGCCCTCAGCAATGTAGCCGCTGTACAGGATCTTCTCAATAGCGGGCATCATTTCATCCCGGGGGGCGATATAAGGCTTTACCAAAGGTAACATACATATCCTCCTCAACGCTGATAATCAGCTTTTTTGTTTTCTCTTGATTTTGCCCTTGGTGACGGTTTCCAGCAGCACATAAAAGCTTTCGTTACCGGTGACGGCAGCCACCGCCACATAGGCTACCACGCCAACAAAGACCTTCACAAACAGGCGCACGACCAAATTACCAACTAAGAAGCCCACGCCGTAAATGGCGGCGCTCATAATTGCGCAAAGGGCAATGGGTATGCCCAGGTCTGCCAACTGCTGCCGCACAGTATAGCGGAATACCTTTTTCAGGTAAGGAATATTCACGATGCAAGACACCAGCTGGGCTGCAAATGCCGCCCAGGCAACTGCAATGGGATCGTTGACCAAAAATAGCAGGCTGAACAGAAGTGCCAAAGAAAGCACTTTTTTCAGAATTTCCAACCGCAGATAATCATCGCCCTTGCCAACGGCCTTAAAGGCCTGCACAGCGCAGATCTGTACGGGCTGGAATGCCCAAAGGGCGCACATGATCTGCAAATAGGGCACCATACCGATCCAGTTTTCCGTAAACAGGAATACAACCGCCTCCTGGGAAACCATCATAAGGCCTGCCATCAGGGGCATCAGCACGAAACAGCTCAGGCGAATACCGTAGCGCAATTTCTGACGGATCAGATCCAGGTCGCTTTTTGCCTCGGAGAAAACCGGGAACAAGACCTTGGACACAGCGGTATTCACACTGCCCAAAAGCATTTGGGGCAGATTGTAGGACTTACTGTAATAAGCCAGGTCTGCTTTGGAATGCTTTTTGGCGATAATCAGACTGTTTAAGCTGGTATACAGGGAGTTCAGCAGGTCCACCAGCACAAATTTTGTGCAGTATTTCACCATGAACTTCACATAGGGCCAGTCAAATTCCCATACCAGCTTGAAGCCGATACTCTTCCACAGAATTACGGAAGAAATCGCCGTTTCCATCATAGGCAGGAACACCAGAGCCCAAACGCCGTTTCCGGTGTATGCCAGTGTAAAAGCGACTGCAGCGCCGCTCACTGCGCCGATCAAGGTGGCTTTGTATGTTTTCTTGAACAGCATATTCTTGGAAACATACGCCATAAGGATCGAATGCACACCCTGCAGCACAAACAGAAGGGACATCACCCGTGTGATGTTCAGCACAGCAGGGTCATCATAATAGGCTGCGATCCAGGGCGCGGCAATAAACAGCGCCGCATACAGAATGCCTGTTGCCATCAAAATGGCAAACATTCCCGTAGAATAGCGCCGGGGGCTTTGTTCTCTGTCAAAAATCAGCGCGCTGGCAAAGCTGGAAGTGACCACTGTGCCTGCCAGGTTCACAAAAACCGTAACAAGGGCTACCGAGGCATAATCCTCGGGCAACAGCAACCGCGCCAGGATAATGGAAAGGACCGTGTGCAAAAACTGAGAAGTTACCCGTTCCACCACAGACCAGGCCATATTTTTGGCAACAGAGCCACCTGTATTGCGCGGGGGATTATTTTCCATCTGTACCACCCTTAGTATTTTTCATAGTGTCTAAGAATTTGTCAATGGCGGGCTGCACGGTAGCGGTGATGATCTCTTCAGCGGCCTTTATATTCGTAATGCCCGCAGTGGTAAACACCTTCTCATTTACCTGGGCCTGGCGCTTATCGCGAATGGCTCGGTAAATTTTCGCAACCGGCTTAATGTTCCGGAAGGTTTCCTTGATCTTCTTCTTCATGAAACCGGGGTAGGTCTGCCGCATTTCCTTTTTCAGGAGCTGCTCGTCGCAGTTGTTGCGGTGGAAATTCTCCATAATTTCCTTCTTATAGGCGCGGTGGTTCAGCAGACACATACAGGTCAGCTTCTCCACATAGAACAGCTTCTTCATATCCTCTGCGCCCATATCATCCAATGCGTGCATAGCAGAATCCGCCCAAATATTCATACCGCAGTAATAGGCCGGCACCTTCTCAGACCAGGTATAGGGCTGGCCGATAAAATGGGGTGCCAGCTCTAACTTGCTCACATTGACCTTATTGACAGAATCGCCGGTGGTGCTCTGCTTGCAAGCGCCGAAAATCGTCAGCGGGAAGTTCAGACACAGCAGCGAATCCGTGTCCAGGGACAAGGATGTGCTCAGATAGATATCCGGAGACAGACCGCCGCAGTATCTACCGGTCTTGTCATAGATCTTTTGGAACATATCCTTGCGGACAATTCCGTGATAGGCCTTGACCAGCTTGGCATTGGGGAAATCCAATGCGCCGGACTTCAAGAATCTCTCCAGTTCCTGCTGGGGATTTGCATAGTAATAGGAAGCATCTGTATACTCCAAATTGAGGCAGCCCTCCAAGAATGTAGGCATAGTGCCGGGCCAGAAATAAGAAGCCTGCACGCCGGGCTTTACCGCAGGGATATTGTTTTCTTTCGCCCACTTCACAACATCCACGATGCCCCGCAGAACACCGTCATCGTCACCGATGCAGCAGACATATTCGCCGTCGCTGGCGGCAATACCGCCGGCATAATTGTCCACGCCGGGGATCCGGGTGGCAATATAGGTATACTTCACCCGGGGGCCGAAGTTTTCCTTCTCCAGCATAGCAGCCAGGCTGTCGTCGTCACTGTTGTCCTGCACAACAATCTGCACGGATTCGTCAGTAACGGCATAGATCTGCTGCACGCTTTGCAGGGCATATATCTGCCGGTTTCGGGAGGGAATTACAACTGATAACAGATACTCCATTTTTCTCTTTCCTTTATAATTTAAAAAATCTTTTCGGGCAGGACCAATTTTTCGCCCCAATAGGCATCAGTCTCCGGAAAAAGCTTCCAGTCAAAGCCGCTGGCGGAGAACAGAGTCAGCTCGCCAAAATAAATCTTTCCGTTGCTCTGATACAGGTCCACGCGCAGATAGGGCATTCCCTTGGACAGTTTCTCCGCAATGCGGAACATTTCGTCCATGCCTTCCGGCTTGGGAAGGGTGAAGCCTTCAGGAGCCTTTTTGCCCCAATTATTCAGCCGTTGCAGTTCCCATTTCTCATTAAAAAAATAGTACTTTGTTTCACCGCTGAAGCGATCATAGCACACCATTACGCAATCCACAACGCCATCAAAACAGTGGAATTTGTAGTCTGTCAGTTCCTCGGTATCCGGGCCGTCGGTGATATACTCTTCGCAGATGATCTGGGGCTCTACATTCTTATAGGGCCACTCTCTGCCGAACCAGAAGAAATTGTATTTCAGACACTTTTCTATCTTTTTCTTTGCCGCAGCCTTATCCAGCTTGCTCTTGTCCTTGCAGATCACCAAGCCGCCGCAGTCGTGGGTGCATTTCAGCACAAACTGATTGGGCAGCTTATCAAAATCGATCTCATCAAAGGACTTCCACACGCCTAAGGTAGGAATGATGTGCTCCTGGCCGATGATGTTCGCCACATACTCCTTTGCGGAGTGCTTGTCCACCATTTTGGTAAACTCCGGCTTCCGGTAATAAAGCTTCAGCCACTGCAGCTTTTCATTCAGGGTCTTGGGGTTTTCCAAGTCCAATTCCCTTTTGAAATGGGCCTTAAACTTTCTCTTGATGTACGCCTCATCGGACATATTATTGTGCCAACCCTTATCCGCATTGTACAAGAAGCGGTAATCGCTGTCTGTCACATAAGAAATGATTTTTTTTACGATGCCCATTGTATGGTCCTTTCTATTTGATCTTCAGATCTCTGGCATTTACGCCATTATAACCGGCCAAAGCAGCTTTCAGCTGCATGACACGGATCTGGAAAAACTTCACATTAAAATATACGCGATCTTTGAAGCTTACGCCGTTTTTCTTAAGTCCTTTGGTAAGATTCCAGTTGGTGTCGATCTTGAATATTTTCAGGAAGAATACCAGCGCCAGGCGGGCTTTGGATCCTCCGTTGTTTCGGCAGGATTTGCCCCTGCCGTAAGCTGTACGCTTCTCCCGGGTTGCGATCTCCTCAAAGGTCTTGCGGGAGGGGTGGTACATAAAGGCTTCCGGATCGTACTTGACGGTGAGGCCCTTGCGGCAGGCTCTCTGCGACCATTCAAAGTCACCGCCGGAGAACCGCTCCTCAAACAGGCCCACTTTGAAATAATCTTCCCGGTTTACTGCCATATTGGCAGTGGGAACGCAGTTGTTGGCAATGGCTGCCTCAGTCTGGCCCAAATGGACCAACCTGTCCAAATGTTCCCACAGGTTATTCTCGATCAGTTCCAGTTCCACCTTGCCTGCCAAAACAAAACCATCTTCCACTTTCCGGACCTGCTCCAGCCAGGCAGGTGACGGCTTGCAGTCGCTGTCCGTAAAAGCGAAAATATCACCCTTGGCTTGCTTAACTGCGTGGTTTCTTGCCGCATAAGAATCGGCTTTTTCCGTGTATTGCAGAACCCGGTACAAGTTGGGGTACTTCTGTGCCTGCTGTGTGCACAGCTCATAGGAGCGATCCTTTGAGCCGTTGTCCACCAACAGGATCTCATCCCCTTCTGCAAAGGCACATTTATCAAAGCAATCAAACAGAAAGGGTAAAAACCGCTCTGCGTTAAACAGCGGGACTATCACGGATATATTTTTCATAGAACTACCTCTGTAATCTATTATTGCCAGAAGAACTTATAGGGCAACTGACCCTGGCCTCCGCTGACCAGATCCATAACAAATGGGATTCCGATTATCACAGCAAAGATGATTCTCACCAAAAGCGGATGTTTGGTTCTCTTTGCCACATGGCCCATAAACAGGCATCCGCATATGGAGAAGTACAAGCCAATGCGGTCCATAAATGTGAAGAAATAGCCAAGCAAGGTAATGAAAAGGCCCAAGCCATAATAAATGACCGTAAACGTATTCATATACGAATACCGGTCACCTATCTTCTTGCCGCCCCAATGACCGGAAATCAGTTTCACCGCAACCACATACAAAGCAAGGAAACTGATTTTCAGTGGAATCAGGAAGCCGATATTCATCCGGATGTTCTTAAAATAATGCAAATATTTAGTTGCCTTCAGAAGAATAAAGCCACCGGCCAAAACCCCTGCACACAAAAACGCCAGAAACAACACCTTATGGCGCTTCCACTTGTCCTTTTGCAGGAAATCAAACACTAAATACAAAACACCCAGCAATGCCGACTGGTGGAAAAGAAATGCCGCCACCACGCAAGCAAGGAACGGGATGTACTTTTCTTTCTGCACAAATCTTGTTCCCCAGAAAACAATGGCAACCGCCACCATCTGTCTGACAATATTAAATGTGAAGAAATAGAAGCAAGCGTAAAAATAAATGAATGCCCACACGAAGGAAATTCTTTTTCGGAAGTCCCAAAGCCGGAACAGGATCAGCCCATTGGTGATAAAAGCAAACACCAGGAACACAAAAACCGGGGATTTGCTAAATATCTGCAAGATCTGCACAATCTTCACAAAGGTGCGTTCCGCGCCAAATACAAGGTGAGCATTTCCCCTGGCAATATGGCCAAAGTTCTCAATATATTTGGGCGTATCAATACCAACACTACTGCCTCTGATTCCCACAAATACTGACAAAATTGCAACAATCAGCCAAACATATCGCTGTTTCTGTGTGTCTTCTGCACGCTTTGCAAGGTATATGCCCCCTGCTAACAATGCAACATACAGGAAAATTGATACTACCATACAAACTCCTTTTGGCCTTAGGTTATATACAGCCCTTTGCTGCGCAAACCCGCCTACTTTTTGCCTGTTACACTCAGGCCGCCTTGAAGCATTGCTTTATAGGCTACAGAAATACTTCTTCCTTCGTAGATTTTATGGTGGCGGATCGCATCCTGCAAGCACCAAAGTTTCCACATACGACGGGACATCACTCTATATAGCACGCCTTGATCCCGGAGATATTTTTCGTCATAACCCGTATTCCAGCTGGAGGGTCTTTCCTCTGTCAGCTCTGCGATAAACGCCGGTAAAGCGTAGACTTTCAGTCCTTTTTGCAGGCAAGCTGCCAGGAAGAGATTGTCCTCTCCGTGGCAATGCTCTGTGCCGCCGCCAAAGCATTGGTTGAAATAAACACCGTGTTTTTGCACCACCGCGTTCCGAACAGCGACACGGGCTGTTCCGTAACGGAGGAAATTATAGAACCGGACACGGGAGAATTTTTGAATGATCGGTCTTGTGGGGTCTTTCTCAATCAGATTGAACACCAGCACATCTGCTTCCGGGTGTTCCGCAAAGGCCTTGGTAAGAGTCTCTGCGTAGCCGTCACAATACCGCATATCATCATCGGCAAACAGGCAAATATCCCCGTCTGCGCGCATCAATGCATTGTTCCGGTTCAGACCCACACCCCGTTCCGCAAAATTCAAGTAGCGGATATTGTGTCCGTTCCACTGGAAATCTTCCACGCTGTTGCGGTCGCACTGGTTGCCCACGATGGCATCGCTTTGAATATTCATTTTTTCAAGGAGCGAATAATCGCTCTGATGCATTGCCGCAACCAAGACCTGTACCTTCATAGGTTTTCTCCTTATTTGATCTTAAATACCTTCAAAAAGCACCAAAAGCCAATGTGGAACACAGAGCGCAGCACACTCAGGTGCTCAATCTGTCTGTACAAGATCCAATGATACTTGATAACTGACAGCTTATTGCTGGAAATGGAATTTTTCCGAATCCGGTAGCGCATCAGCACATCAGGCATACCCCAAATGTACTTTTCCTTCTTCAGCATATTCAGCCAAAGGGCATCATCATTGCGCTTACGGATATTGGGCACTTCAAACTTGCCCATCACGCCCACATTGTACATAACAGAAGAATTGCCTACAGGGCAATCCAACAGCAGGCGGTTATAGTCGGTCTTCTCCACGGTCTTGATGACCCGGTTCAGACTGTTGCTTTCCTCGTCGATCTGCTCGTAGGCAGTGCAGGAGAATGCGTAGCTGTTTTCCTGCATAAATGTGATTTGGCGCTCCAGCTTGTCCGGCATCCATAAATCATCGCTGTCGCAGAAGGCTATGTACTCTCCGCGGGCCAAACGCATGGATTCTGTCCGGGCAACGGCAGCGCCGGAATTGGTTTCCAGGCAGTGATAGTGAATACGCTTATCCTGCTCCATCAAAGGAGCAAGCACTGCTTGGGTATCATCTGTGGAGCAATCATCCACAATCTCAATTTCCCAGTTTTCATAGGTCTGGGCCTGAATGGATGCGATGGTTTCAGCGATAAATCTGCCGCAGTTATAGGTGGGCATTATTACAGACACAAGTCCTTTGACCACGCTCTCCACTCCTCTCTGTCTCTTATTTGGAATAGTCCTTGCCCAGCACGGCAAAGACGGTCATAAACATCAGCTTGATGTCACCGAAGAAACTGAAATTTTCAATAGCTTCTAAGTTGTAGCGCATTTTGTCGGGCAATACCTGCTGGGTGTAGGTCTTTTCCACATCCTCTGCCACCGCTAGCAGCTCGTCCTCGTCCTTGTACATAATGCTGGCCAGGCTGGTAACACCTGCCGGCAAAAGGAGGGTCGACTGCATCTCGGGAGTATAGGCTGCCACATACTTGGGAACTTCCGGACGGGTACCCACAAAGGTCATGGTGCCCCGGAACACATCGATCAGCTGGCACAACTCGTCCAGCCGGCATTTGCGAATGAGCTTGCCCATCCGGGTGATCCGGCTGTCGTTGCCTACTGTGACCTGGGTACCGAGCTTATCCGCATTGTTCACCATAGAACGGAACTTAAAAATGCGGAAATGCTTGCCGTACTGGGTCACCCGCTCCTGCCGGAAAAACACCGGGCCGGTGGAATCTATCTTGATGGCCACAGCCAACACCAAAAATACCGGTGACAGGACGATCAGCATCACAGCGGACACAAAAACATCAAAGATCCGCTTCAAAACCAGACTTCCCTGCTTCTTCTTAAGATGCTCATAATAGGGTCGGACAGCATCGGTTCGGAGCTGCTCCGGCAGTTGTTCCCATTTTTTCAAAATCATTTCAGATACTCTTTCAAAATGTCAGTGTAGCACGCAAGAACATAGTCCACCTCTGCATCTGTCAAGCAAGTGTGCAGGGGCAATGTGATCTCATTGCAGAAGAACGCATAGGCATTGGGATAATCCTTGATATCAAAGCCCAGGTTCTTGTACGCCGTGTGCATAGGCAGGGGCTTATAATGGACATTGCAGGCAACGCCCTGCTCTGCCATCTTAACAATGATATCCCGGCGCTGTTGATCTGTAATACCGGGAATCCGGGTGATGTACAGGTGACCTGAGGACTGCCGGGTATCGGTGTAATGCGGCAGCACTTCCACACCCAAGGGTTTCAGCGCTGCATCATACTTGCCGATGATCTCCTTGCGGCGCTTCAACATCTGAGGATAGCGCTCAAACTGCTTCAAGCCGATAGCAGCCACAATATCGGTCATATTGCACTTATACCAAGTGCCCACAACATCGTATTCCCATGCGCCCAGCTGGGTCTTGGCCAAGGCATCCTTGGACTGACCGTGCAGGGACAGCAGCTGCAGCTGCTTATAAATCTTCTCGTTGTCAATACCGGGCAGGTTGCGCCAGGTAAGTGCGCCACCTTCTGCGGTGGTGAAATTCTTCACCGCATGGAAGGAGAAAGAGGAAAAGTCTGCAATACTACCGGTCATTTTGCCCTTCCAGCTGGCGCCGAAGGAATGGGCAGTATCCGCCATAATGGCTACCCGGCCAAGGGCCTCCTGGATGCTGCCATTGGGGACAAACATTGCTTTTTTCGCTTCGACGATGGAGAAAAGCTTCTCGTAATCGCAGGGAACACCACCCAAATCCACAGGAATAATGGCCTTGGTTTTAGAGGTGATGGCAGCCTCAACGGCATCATAGTCCATCTCGGTACTGCCGGGCTGGGTGTCCACCAGCACGATCTTTGCGCCTACATGGGCGATCACAGAAGCGGATGCGGTGTAGGTATAGGCCGATGTGATCACCTCATCCCCAGGGCCAACGCCCAATACCCGCAAAGCCATTTCTGCGCAGGCAGTCTGGGAGTTCAAGCACACACATTTTTCTGTGCCCACATAATCAGCGATGCACTGCTCTAACTTTTTTGTGCGGGGGCCGGTGGTGATCCAATCGGAACGCAAGGCTTCCGCAACTTCCTGAATCTCTAACTCCGTAATATCCGGAGGAGAAAACGAAATCTTCATAAGCGATCTCTCCTAATATATCTGTATGGCGATCCTTAACAGACCTTAAACCTGTACAGTTTCCTTCTTCTCTATTTGCCGCATTTGTTCTTTATAGGCCTGGGTTTTTTCCGCAGAGCCGTGGCTGCCGGCAGGATGGTAGGTAGGCACCACCTCTGCCACCATCTGACGGATCAGACTGTTTTTGCCTGCATAAGCCGCATCCATCAAAGTATGCAGCTGGGGCAGGAACGCATCTGTGTCAAAGGGAATGGGACAACCAATGTGGATCAGATGATTGGGCGTGGTCATCAGGCCTTCCTCACTCATCAGTTTTTCCTCATAAAGCTTTTCGCCGGGGCGCAGACCCGTATAAGTGATCTGAATGTCCTCATCCGGTTTGAGGCCGGACAGGCGAATCAAATTCCGGGCCAGGGCATCGATCTTCACAGGAGAACCCATATCCAAGACGAAAATCTCACCGCCGTTGGCATAGGTACCTGCCTGCAGCACCAAAGATGCTGCCTCGGGAATGGTCATAAAGTAACGGATGATGTCCGGATGGGTCACTGTCACAGGGCCACCCTTGGCGATCTGCTCCTTAAAACGGGGGATCACAGAGCCGTTACTGCCCAAAACATTGCCAAAACGCACCGCCACAAACTCCGTCTTGGGGTAATCGGTACCCGCAGGAACTTTATGGAACAGCTGCACATTCTCATCCTCTGCGTGGAGGTTGATAGGCGGCATATCAAAAGCCTTGCCTTCCTTCACCTTCCGGTCAAAGGTCTGGATGATCATTTCGCAAAGCCGCTTGGACGCGCCCATAATGTTGGTGGGATTCACCGCCTTATCGGTAGACACCAACACAAAGCGCTTACAGCCGTAGAGCATTGCGGCATACGCGGTCTTGTAGGTACCGATGGCATTGTTCTTAATAGCCTCGCAGGGGCTGTCTTCCATCAGCGGCACATGCTTATGGGCTGCAGCATGGTAGACGATCTCCGGCCGATACTGGGAGAAAATCTGATTCAGACGCCGGCTGTCCCGGACAGAGCCGATCAGCACCTCTAAATTCAGATGGGGATACTTATCCCGCAGCTCCAGACCGATGGCGTGGGCATTGTTCTCATAAATGTCCAGCACGATCAGCAGCTTGGGGTTGTTCTTTGCAATCTGTCGGCAAAGCTCGCTGCCGATACTGCCGCCACCGCCGGTCACCATAACCACCTTGCCGGTAAGGAAGCGGTAAATCTCGCTCATATCTACCTGAATGGGATCACGGCCCAGCAGGTCCTCCACTTCCACATCCTTCAAAGCGTCCATGCTTAGCTGTCCGGACACGATCTGTGTCACGCCGGGCAGATTCTTCAGCTCGCAGCCAGTCTCCTTGCAGATGTCCAGGATGTCCCGGCGCTCTGTGGGCGTAGCGGAAGGAATGGTCAAATAGATCTTTTCGATGCGGTACTTCTTTACATTCAGGAGAATATCCTCCTGGCCACCCACGATGGGTACGTCGTCAATATATCTGCCCCATTTATTGGGGTTGTCATCAATGATGCAGCAAACCCGCTCGTTAATATCAGCAGATTGATGCATATTCCGCATGATCATTTGGCCTGCAGCACCTGCGCCGATGAGCATTACCCGGCTGGCAGGGGTTTGGTCGCTTCCCCATCTCTTCTTCTCCAGCAGGACAAACCGGTAAGCAAAACGAATGCCGAAGGTCAGCAGGAACTGGGCACCCATACCGATCACATAGTAGGAATAGGGCATACGCCGGCCAGGCAGACCCTGTCCGAACAGGATCGTAATCGCCGCCGCATGGAACAAGGTTGTGATCAGATTGGCGATCAGAATGTGCTTAAACTCGTTGTAGCTGGCAAACCGCCACATACTTTGGTACAAATGCAGTACCCAGAAAACCACCACGCAGCAAACCGTGTAAATGGGAACGAATTTCTGCCAAGCCACCAAATACTGGGGCTCAATTTCAGAAAATGTGCAATCAAACCGGATCCACAGTGCAAAGAAATATGCGCCATTGGTCACTGCAATATCATAAGCAAGCAACAGCAGTACTATCAAATGCCAATGCTCGATAAAATAGGGCTGTCTCTTGATCAAGGGATCTCCCTTATGCTTTATAATTTTGCGTCTTTCCTTCATAGAGTACTCCTTTTCCTGCTATGGGGCGGCTATATTCACAAGCCGCTGCTCAAATTAAGGGGTTACAGTTTTTCCGTCAACCAGATCCATGATCAGTTGCTTTGCTTTATCTACGGACTCTTGATGCGGGAACATCATATAGGCCGATGCGCCGCCTGCGGCAGGAGATTTTTCATAACCGCCGGAACCGGTAACACTGTAAGACACCACATTCCAGGAGCCGCCTTCAGCCAGCTGTCGAGAAACCAAATCGCCAATCACATTCATAGGAACAGTCATTTCCATACTGCCCGCAACCGCTTCCAAAATCTGGGTGTAATTGGTCAGCAGCTTGGGGGACATTGCTTTGTCAATGACAGCCTTGATCACAGCCATCTGATTCTTGCCCCGTTGATTATCACCGCTGGCAAAAGCATGACGAATCCGACAGAAGGCCAAAGCCTCCTCACCGTTAAGTTGGTTGATGCCCTTGGTAAAGCTATACTTCTTTCCGCCTACACTTTCGCTGAAACTGTACTCAGAATTCACAGAAATGCCATCCAACGCATCTACGATTTCCTTAAAACCGCCGAAATTGACCTTGAAATAGTAGTTGATATCAATGCCGTACAGGTTGCTCAGGGTCTCCCGGCTGGCATTGGGGCCGCCAAGGCCGGCGTGGGTCAGCTTATCCTTTTTGCCATCAAGGGACTTCTGGGGAGAGCTGATTTCTACATAATAATCCCGAGGCGTATTTACCAACAGGATCTGCCTTGTTTTGGGATTCACAACCGCAACAATGTTTACATCGGAACGGCCTTTGACAGAGACCTTTCCGCCTCTCGTGTCAATACCGCTGATGTATATCGCAAAAGAATCCTTCAGGGAAGTGTAATCAGGCTTGACTGTTTCTCCACCGTTTGCGTCATTCTCTGTTTTAATCTCCACGCTGTGGGCAAAAACCTCCCGGATCTTATCCAGCTTTTCCGAATAACCGGGTATATCCTCCAGCAGTTGCAACACTGCATGGTTCACAATCATAGCGTCCGTATCGCTCTTCAGCAGCGCATCCACTAATTCAACCGGGCTCTCATATTCCTTGCAGGCGATCTCAGCCTTCAGCTCTTTGTTCAGTTTTTCCACCACACTGTCGGTAGCCTGACGGTCCATACTGGTCAAAATACCGAATTGGAATTGACCTGCGTTTTCAGCGTTCAGCTCCCGGTCATCGTCGCCGCGCATATAAACACCCATCTGCACAGTTTCTGTATCGCCTGCAGAAATGTCGTTCAAGGTGCTCACAGCTTTCCAAACATAGAACGAGCCTACGCACATCACGGCAATGCCGATGACCGCCAAAACAATTCCCAGAGTCATCCGAACCTTACCGCGGCCGGACCAGGTCAACACGATCACCAGCGCTGTCAGCAGTACCATAAGGACACCAATCAATGTTACCACTGTAGTGGGAAGCATCTGCAGTTTCCACAGGCCAATGAACAGAACCGCTGCTGCAATGGCAAACAGGCCGCCCAAAACCTTTCCTAACACAAATTTAAGCGTTTTCATAAAACTTCCTTCTTTATTTTATAATCTTTTTGTGTCGAGGGCATTATTACCCATACTTATCCTTATACAAAAACCATTATACTCAAAATTCAAAAAAAGTCAATGAATTTTGCCAAAAACACCCCTTGACAGATTTCTCCGAAAAAGGTGTGCAATAACAATATTTTTTCAGCGGTTTTATCCGCGATTTGCAACAATATTACCCCGCAGTCTGCCTGACTGCGGGGTAATGAATTTTTTTGCAAAATATAGAATATTTTTACACTTTCTTCACGCAATCCCCAATGATTTTTTCCATCTGGGGAAGTTTCTGCAGCACATCCTTGGCCAAGGCGATCTGACAGCGGGTACGCACCAAATTGTGCTCGGCATAATTGGTTTTGAAGTACACATCGCCAGCTATGTAGTCTGCCAAAAAACGGGTCGCTAACTCACAGGTAAGCGCCAGGCAGCTCAGTGCCAGGGTATCGATCTCCGGCTTGGTCAGAGATTTGGCTGTCTTGCTAAGGAATCCCTCAGCAAAAGCACGGAAAATATCCATATTTACACCGGCTTTTTCCGCTTCGGGGCTGTCCTCTTCCACCAAATTGGCGGCAAAGCGCACTGCATCACCAAAATCGTGTCCCACTAAGCCGGGCATGACCGTATCCAAGTCGATAACCACCAACGCATCGTCGGTTTCCTGGTCAAACAGCACATTGTTGATCTTGGTATCGTTGTGGGTAACACGCAGAGGAAGTACTCCGTCCAGCTGCAATTGGGTCAGCTTGCAAGCCTGGTCTTTTACACTTCGAAGCCAGGCAATTTCTTCCTGCACTTCCTTCACGCGGCCCACAGGATCGGCAGTCACCTGTTCCTCCAACTGCTCATAGCGCTTGATAGTATTGTGAAAATCCGGAATCGTTTCGCTAAGCTGAGAGGCATCAAAATCCGACAGCATCATTTGAAAATCGCCAAAGGCCAAACCGGCGTTATAGATAACGCGCAGATTATCTGTGGCAGAATATGTGACAGAGGGGATAAAGTTAAACAGACGCCAAAAACCGCTTTTGTCAAAAATGTAGGTTTTTCTGTCATGGGTATGGTGGAAATGGAGGGCACGGCGGTCCGGATCCTTGGCATGGATATACTCCGTAACCTTGTCAATATTGTTCATCACCTGCACAGGATTTTTAAACGCAAAGGTGTTCACAGACTGAACAATATAGGATTTCAGCCGTGTTTTTCCGGGGTTCTTAGGGTCCTCCCCTTCAAACGTCACCTTGTAGGTCTTATTTACATTGCCGACCTTGATCTCCTCACAGAACTGATACTGTCCGGGAATCCGGAAATGACGGCAAACCTCAATCAGCTTTTTGTCCAAAAGTTCTTTTTGATTACTCACGTCCCGCGGTCCTTTCTATGTTTTTTTCATATACGGCAACTGGGAAACATAGTACAAAAGTGGACATAACTGTATATGCCCACTCTTGCAACTGTATTCACTATAGCATAGTTTTTATGCTTTCGCAAGCATAAAAAGAATTTTTGTATATTTGCCCAAATTTTTCCAGTTTTTCACAAATCTTACACTGCTCCGTGACCCTGGGCCAAAATCGTGCCAACCACCTGCTGCACCGCTTCCTTGCAGGTGGCTTCGTCAGCTGCTTCCACCATCACCCGGATCACAGGCTCCGTGCCGGATTCCCGGACCAGGATACGGCCGGTATCGCCCAACTTTTCCTCCACGGCCTTCACGGCTGCCTGAACCTTGGGGTCATTCTGCGCCTCCGGCTTAGATTTCACCCGCACATTTTGCAAGACTTGGGGATAAATTGTCAATCCCTCGATCAGCTGGCTGAGTTTCTTTTTCTTACCCATCATCACCTCCATCAGCTTGATGGACGTAAGGATGCCGTCGCCGGTGGTGGCATACTTGGAGATGATGATATGGCCGGACTGCTCACCGCCCAGGCGGCAACCGTTCTTCACCATATATTCATACACATATTTGTCGCCCACGGCAGTTTTGGCATAGTTGATGCCCTGCTCATCGAAGGCTTTATACAGGCCAAAATTGGACATCACGGTGGTAACCACGGTGTTGTTGTCCAGCTGACCCCGCTCCTGCATATACTTGCCCAGAATGTACAGGATATGGTCACCGGTGATGATCCTGCCGGTCTCATCCACGCACAAACAACGGTCCGCATCACCATCGTAGGCAAATCCCACATCTAAGCCGTTATCCACCACAAATTTCTGCAGAACCTCAATATGGGTAGAACCGGCATTGCGGTTGATATTGGTACCATCGGGGTCGGCGTTCAGCACATAGGTCTTGGCGCCCAAAGCATCAAAGACATTTTTGGCAATATTCCAAGCGGCGCCGTTGGCGCAGTCCAGGCCCACCTTCACATCCCGGAAGGAGAACAACCCCAGGGAGATCAGATAACCGATATAGCGGTTACGGCCGGACACATAGTCCACGCTGCAGCCCACTTTATCCTTTTGGCCATAGGGCAGCGACTTCCACTTTTGTCCGAACAGTTCCACTTCGCCGTCTAAATAGGCCTCAACCAACTCGATGGTTTCTTCTTCCATCTTCTCGCCGTTTCTGTTGAGAAGCTTAATACCGTTATCGTAGTAGGGATTGTGGCTGGCCGAGATCATAATACCGCAATCAAATGCATCCACCCGGGTCACATAGGCAACGGAGGGCGTGGTGGTCACGTGGAGCAGATGGGCATCTGCGCCGGAAGCGGTAAGACCTGCTGCCAAAGAGTATTCAAACATATAGCTGGAGCGGCGGGTATCCTTGCCGATAACCACACGAGCCGGCTCAGTACTGCCTGCCCGGCGCTTCAGTTCGCCATAATACCAGCCCAAAAAACGACCAACCTTGAAAGCATGGTCGGCAGTCAAATTCACATTGGCTTCTCCGCGGAAGCCGTCAGTACCAAAATATTTACCCATAATCAGTGTTCCTCCTTGGCGACAATCACGCCACCGGTTTTATAGATAGAATTTGCCGGAACGACACCACGGACACAGGAAGTGGGGTACACATTGCTGTGTCTGCCGATGACGGTGCCGGGATTGAGCACGCTGTTGCAGCCCACTTCCACAAAGTCGCCCAGGAATGCGCCCACCTTCTTCTGTTGGGTTTCCACGGGTGGCGCAGTTTTGATCGCCACCAGGGTCTTGTCGGACTTCACATTGGATGTGATAGAACCGGCGCCCATATGGGACTTATAGCCCAGAATGCTGTCACCCACATAGTTGTAGTGGGGCACTTGCACGCTGTCAAAAATGATCACATTTTTCAGCTCCACAGAATTGCCTACCACGCAGCCCTCACCCACCAGAGCAGAACTGCGAACAAATGCGCAATGGCGCACCTCGGTATTTGCGCCAATAATGCAAGGCGCACCCAAATAGGCCGTAGGCGCTATCTTGGCTGTATTGTGCACCCAAACGCCCTCGGACACCTGGGTGTAGTCATCTCCCAAAGTGGGGCCCAGGGCCAAAATCATATCCTTGATGCCCTTCAGCGCCTCCCAGGGGTAGGTAAAACCGCCCAAATATTCAGCCGCCTTCGTATGGGTCAGATCGTACATTTCAGAAATGGAATACATAGAACCTCCGGTTCTTTATTATTAGTCGCGATTTGCGCCAACGCTGTTATACCACATATTTTTATCAATTTCAATCTTTTTTTTATCATTTTTTGTCCTGTTGCTGTGCAACTGCACCTTTAGTATATGCCAAAGCTACCATATATGCGCCAAATAAAGTCAATATTTCCTTTGACAACGGTTGCTTTTTGGGTATAATAAAAACAGAATCCAAAACATAACGGAGGTTTACTATGGAAAAGAAAAATCCCTATGCCGGTACCAAAACCGAAAAGAACCTGTGGGAGGCCTTTGCAGGCGAATCCCAGGCCCGCAACAAGTACACCTACTTTGCAAGCGTCGCAAAGAAGGCAGGCTACGAGCAGATTGCCGCTCTGTTCCTGCAGACCGCCGAGAACGAGAAGGAGCACGCAAAGCTCTGGTTCAAGGCTCTGGGCGAGCTGGGCAACACCGCTGAGAATCTGATCGAGGCTGCCCAGGGCGAGCATTACGAGTGGACCGATATGTATGACCGT
The DNA here is from genome assembly GCA_017482385.1 of Oscillospiraceae bacterium. Lineage (GTDB taxonomy): Bacteria > Bacillota > Clostridia > Oscillospirales > Oscillospiraceae > Faecousia. Next base: position 139,055 of record JAFUNI010000022.1, read on the forward strand.
ATGGCCAAGGAAGCTGAGGAAGAAGGCTTCACCGCTCTGGCCGCTCAGTTCCGTGGTGTCGCCGCCATTGAGAAGTCTCACGAGGAGCGCTACCGCGCACTGCTTCACAATGTGGAGACCAACGCCGTCTTTGAAAAGGCCGGCATCGTGATGTGGGAGTGCCGCAACTGCGGTCACCTGGTCACCGGCACCAAGGCTCCCGAGGTTTGCCCCGTCTGCAACCATCCCCAGGCCTTCTTCGAAGTCCGCAAGGAAAATTATTAATCCTCACCAAAAAGCCCCTGTGCAACAGCACAGGGGCTTTTCTTATGCCTTTTTCCGGTCATACAGCAGTAAGCCAATACAGCTCAAAAGAATCACAGCAAAAATCAAGATCCCGCAATTTCTGAAAAACTCCGCCGGGAGCATATAGATCACCGGGTCTTCATAGCCATCGAACACCCAGTTGTCCTTGCCGGGGAAAAATATCTTGTGGAACACGGTAAAGGCTTTTTCAAAGTCTATAGCCACCAGGCCGCCCACTACCAAAAAGCCGGTGCCCAGGCCAATGGCACTCCAAAATCCGGGGATATGCCCAGCCAAACGGACGGGCTTCTTCCGGTTGACATAACACAAAATCCCAAGGGCGATACCGGCAACGATCAGCACTGTCAAATCCAAAATGAACAAATTCCGCACATCGGCAAAATGGGCCGCGCCGGACTCTGAAAAGGACAAAACGCCCACCGAAAAAGTATTGGAAAGGCCCATACAGTAGTCAAGCATTTCTCCATAAGCCTGCTTGATCTGCTCTACGGTCAGACCCATATATTCCGGGATTCCAAAGGGTTCCATATGCCACCAGTAGAATGGCCGGAATAAAATAGGCAAAGCGATTGCGCCACTTAGGATCACCAGCGCGATCAGCACCGCCCGGATCACAGCTTTAATCTTCATTGGTTTTCTCCTTGTAAAGTAACATTGCCAGCGCCACAGCGCAGACACCGGACAAAAGCTTTCCCACCATCACAGGCAGCAAATAGCTGCTGTCAAAGGCCATCGTAAAGGCCAGGTGAGAACCGAAGACGAATGCGGCAGACACCGCAAACGCCGCATTCAAGGCTACACCCTTGGGGTTCATTTGATCCATTGTACCCAATATGGTAGTGGCAGAAACCAAATTTGCCAAAAAAGATACCGCAGAAAAGCTGTTGATACCCATTTTTGCGCTGATTCGCTCTGCCGGCTTGTTCAGCAGTTTTTTCACCAAATACATCAGCGGCATCATACCGGTTAACGTCACGCAGGCATTGACGCAAATCATTGCCGCGCTCTCCAACGAACCGAAATAAGGATTGATCTCTATTTTCGTCAAAAATGTAAAAATCGCGCAAATAAGGCCTGCGATGCCTGCCGCCCGCATCAGCCAGCCGAACACTGAGAAAATCTTAATGGACACATTGGGCGCAAGGGCAAGGCCAGCAGCAATAATACCGGAAAGCAGGAGCAGTGGCAGCAGATTTAACAAAATCTCCCCCACTCCCAGGCCACAAATCAAGCCGGATACAAAGCCACCCACCGGCACCGTCACGATACCGCACAAGAACCCAAAAAACAAATCCTTATGCTGTTCTTTTTTCACCATACTGATGGCAACCGGAATCGTAAAAGAAATGACACAGCCCATCATAGAGGAAATCACAAAGGCATTGAAATTGCCCACGGCCTGGTCTTTGCAGATCTCCCGGGCTATAGTCATACCGCCCATATCGTTGGCAAACAGAGATGCGGGAATGATAGAGGGATCGATGCCAAACAAATTATAAAATCCTTCAAACACAGGCTCGAGCCACACGCCCACCGCCGGAGCAACCGCCAAAATGCCCAGCATGGAACTGGCCATAGGCGTAAACAGAGAAAAGGCCCGGTCAAACTCCTTTCCCATACCCAATTTGTTGCCAAACAGCTTATCCAGCGCGCCGATTATGGAAAAAATCAGCACGATCACTGTAATCGCATTCATAACTGCACTTCCTTAAAACCGTTATCTGTCAATATCCATCGGGTTGTAAAGCCTGCCTCCCGGAGTAACCACCGGGCTTCCTCAAAATATCCGTCCAAAAAATTCTTATCGTGGCAATCCGAAGACAACACCGCTCCAAAGCCACACTTGCAAAATTCCCGCAAGAACTCCATTTGGGGATAGGGGCTTGTCCGATATCCCCGGAAAATAGCGCCAGTGTTCACCTCAAACAGGGGGATCTTCCCCTGCAAAGTATGAATGGTTTCCAAGCCCATACGGATATACTTAGGATTGGTGGTATCGATAAAATGTCCCTGCTCATTGTTCTTGGTCAGCAGATCAAAATGCCCCAAAATATCAAAATTGCCCTTCTCCGGCAGGTGGCACAGGGTATCAAAATACTTTTCCGCAAAGGCCATACCGCTACCTCCAAAGTGATCCCGGATATAAGCCTGCACTTCCTCCAATTTCCGGTCAAAGCCCAGGACCTTGCCGGCAAAATCCAAATAATGCACTGAGCCGATCATATACTCAAAGCCTTCCAGGGGCACACGGGAGTGATATTCAAATTCCAGGCCGCAGAACACATCGATCCTGTCTGCGTACTCTTCCTTTAAGCGGCGGATCTCCTGCCTGTAAGGTTCCATTTCCGAAATGTAAAACTGCTTTAGTGAGGGAGAAAAATACATATAGGAATGCTCCGAAAAACCGATGGAAGAAAAGCCTCTTGCAATGGCTTCCTCGATCAGCTCCCGGGGGGTGTTTTTTCCGTCCGACCAGGTGGAATGGGTATGCAAATTCTGTTTATTTTCCAATGCTGTCACCCGTTGTTTTCAATATTTTGGTTATTGTAACATATTCTGCACCGCGGGGCAATATTTACTTGACAAAATATTGGCGATATGGTTAATTATACTTGTAGTTAAGAGTGTCAAAAAAAGAAAAAGTATCACGAGGAGGTTACTTATGACAAACATTGATTTTAACGAGAAAAAAGGCTTCATCTGCGATATGGACGGCGTGATCTATCACGGCAATATCGTCCTGCCCGGTGTGGCCGAATTTATCAACTGGCTGAACAAGGAAAAGAAAGAATATCTGTTCCTTACCAATAACAGCGGCTACACCCCCTGCGAGCTGAAGCTGAAGCTGGCCCGGATGGGTCTGGATGTGCCGGAGCATCATTTCTACACCAGCGCATTGGCCACCGCCGCTTTTTTGAAGGAGCAAAGCCCCGGCTGCTCCGTATATGCCATCGGCGAAGCAGGCCTGCTGAATGCTCTGTATGAAGCCGGCTGCACCATGAACGATATCAACCCCGACTATGTGGTGGTGGGCGAAGGCAAGACCTACTCTTTGGAAGCCCTCACAAAGGCCACCAACTTGGTTTTGGGCGGCGCCAAGCTCATCGGCACCAACTCCGATGTGACCGGCCCCATTGAAAAGGGCATTGCTCCCGCCTGCCGGGCGCTGATCGCCCCCATTGAAATGGCCACAAACACCCAGGCTTACTTCTGCGGCAAGCCCAATCCCTTGATGATGCGCACGGGCCTGAAGCTGCTGGGCTGCCACTCCGCCGAGGCAGTGATGGTTGGCGACCGGATGGACACGGATATTATTTCCGGTCTGGAGACCGGTATGTCCACGGTGCTGGTGCTTTCCGGCATCTCCACCCGGGAGACCTTGAAGACCTTTGCCTACCGGCCTACCGTGGTCTTAGACGGTGTGGGCGACATCGTCCGTTTGGCAAGCGGCGACTAAATTGCATCAAAAAATCGCGTGCTTTTCAGCACGCGATTTTTATTTATACGATATGTTCCATCAGCTTGTCGGCAGCATTTACCAGGTACTTGGCAAAGTCTTTCCGCAGCTCCGCAGGAATACCGCCTGCCTCCACCTCATAGTTGAAACAGCCGTCAAACTCTGCCAAGGCTAGACCGTGCATAGCATCTACCCAGTCCACATTGCCCACAAAAGGCGGCAAATGGTCATCATCAGCAGCACGGTTATCATTGACGTGCAAAACCTTCAGCCGCTTGCCGATATACTGGAGCGCCTCAGACTGCTTAAAACCGGCCAAATTTGCGTGACCGAAATCCCAACAAACACTGACACCCAGCGCATCTGCTACCTCACAAAGTTCGTCCGCATCCTGGCAATAGCGGTGGGATTGCCGAATGCCCGGCACCAACCGCATATTTTCCACAGCCAGATTCACACCGACCTTTGCTGCATAGTCCGCAACGGGTGAAAGATGGCGCATCACAAAATCGTATGCCACCGTCCGGTTAAAGCTACGCACGGGCATGGAAACCGTATTGGGATGCACCACCGCATACTCTGCGCCCAAAATCTTCGCCTTATCCACAGCGGTACGCAGCCTTTGGATACATTCCTCGGCGCAGGCCAGCTCCGGATCCATATAGAACGGAAGATGGCAGATCTTAAAGGGAATGCCTACTGCATCCGCTTCCTGCACCGCCTGTTCCACCAGGCCCTGCCACTGATCGTCCGGGAACACATCCACGCACACATCCGCCGCTTCAAAGCCCACATCCTTCAGAAAAGCAAGGCCTGTTTTGCAGAATTCCGCAGGATTTTTTGCAGAGCAGCAGTTCAGATTAACGGATCCGCTTTTCAGTAATTTTTTCATATTAGTAAGCAACGCCCCACAGGATCATCTTCTTGGCAGGCTTGCCGCAAATGGGGCAAACATCACCCAAGTTTTCCTGGGCAAAGGGCATACAGCGGGAGGACATTCCGGCTACTTCCTTCATCTTCAGCTCGCACTCCAGCTCACCGCACCACATGGTCTTGATGAAGCCGCCGTTGGCCTCCTGCAGCTCCTTAGCTTCTTCCAAAGAATGGGCCTCGTAAATATGCTCGTCCAAATTCTTCTTGGCCCGGGCAAACATACCCTGGTGCACCAGCTCCAGCTGCTCGGCAACGGCCTTTTCCAAATCCTCAAGGGCAACAACTGTCTTCTCGCCGTCATTTCTGCGAACCAGGACCACCTGGCCGTTCTCCAGATCACGGGGGCCGCACTCTACACGCAGGGGCACGCCCTTCATTTCGTACTCGGCGCACTTCCAGCCCATGGAGTTGTCGGAGTCGTCCAGCTTTACGCGGAAACCGGCCTCAACAAGGCGGTTCTTAATTGCCTCAGCACCCTCCAAAACGCCGGGCTTATGCTGGGCGATGGGCAGGATCACTGCCTGGATAGGCGCGATCTTGGGAGGCAGGACCAGACCGTTATTGTCACCGTGAGTCATAATGATACCGCCGATGAGACGGGTGGAAACACCCCAGGAAGTTTCGTGGGGCGGTACTTTCTGATTGTTCTTGTCGGTGAATTCAATGCCGAAGGCCTTGGCAAAGCCGTCGCCGAAGTAGTGGGAAGTACCGGCCTGGAGAGCCTTGCGGTCGTGCATCATACACTCGATGGTGTAGGTAGCCTCAGCGCCGTTGAACTTCTCCTTCTCGGTCTTCTGACCCCGGGTAACGGGCATAGCCAGCACGTTCTCACAGAAGTCGGCATAGACATTGAGCATAGTCTCGGTGAAGTCTCTTGCTTCCTCAGCGGTAGCGTGGATGGTGTGACCCTCCTGCCACAAAAACTCTCTGTGACGCAGGAAAGGACGGGAGGTCTTCTCCCAGCGCAGCACACTGCACCACTGGTTATACTTCATAGGCAGCTGACGGTGGGTCTGCAGCACATTTGCCCAATGCTCACAGAACAGTGTTTCGGAAGTGGGACGGATGGCATAGCGCTCTTCTAATCTTTCGCCGCCACCCATAGTGACCCAGGCGCACTCGGGGGCAAAGCCCTCAACATGGTCCTTCTCCTTCTGCAGCAGGCTTTCGGGGATCAACAGGGGCATATACACATTCTCAACGCCCTGCTTTTTGAACTCCTTGTCCATAATAGCCTGGATATTTTCCCAAATGGCATAGCCGTAGGGCCGGTAAATAAACACACCCTTAATGGAGGAGTAGTCGATCAGCTGCGCCTTGGTGCAGACGTCGGTAAACCACTGACCAAAGTCAACCTCCATATCGGTAATTTGTTCCACTTTTTTCTCTTTTGCCATAGCTTTTCACCTCTTGTGTTATTTGCGAATTCAACTTATTTATTGTAACACGCCTGTCAAGTTATTCCAAGATGTTTGTGGTGATGTAATCCACGCCGCAGGCAATCACCCGGGCAGCGTCCTCCAAAGTATCCACCGTCCAGCAGTTGATCTCCTGGCCGATGCTATGTATCTTTTCTACCAGCTCAGCGGTGATCGCGGTATGCCTAATATCCAGACCCAAATCGTATTCTTTCAGCTTGGGGAGCCACTTGTCATCCCAGCCGGACAGCAGGAACTGGGCTTTTTGCTTGGGGAAGTTTTTCCGCAGGTAGACCATATTATCAAAAGAAAAGGAAATAACCACCATATGCTCTGCATAGTCCATAGCCTCCACTGCCCGGATAATCTCACAGACAGCCTCCTCGGGCATGGGATTCTTAAGCTCCAAAACCGCCACCTTACCGTACTTTTTACAAATAGAAATATACTCCTCTAAGGTGGGCAGCACCAAATCCCAACGCGTACCTTCCCGTTCTTTATCCAACAGATGCAGGCTGCGCAGGGTGTCAAAATCCGTTTCCTCCACAGTCATCTCCACGCCGGAGACACGGGTGGTGGTATCATCGTGAATGATCACAAACTTGCCGTCAGCAGTACAGTGGATATCAGTCTCGATGCCCCAATAGACTTCCCGGTTGCCCGCCGCCACGAAAGCAGCGCAGGTATTCTCCCGCTCCAGGCCGGAAAGCCCCCGGTGGGCGATCATTTTCACATTGGTGTCTTGCTTGTCTAACTTGATGGTATTCACAGAATCCCCTCCAAAAGTTTTTTCTTATTCTACCACAGCCTTGCCGCCTTTGCAAGATTTTTCCGTCACCGCCAACAGCAAAATCGCATAGTATGAACCACAGAATTTTGGGGGTAAATTATGGATGCAGTAACGATTCTTCTGGACCCGGCAGTGGTTCTTTTTTATACCCGCATCGCACAAAACGCAGGCATTTCTTTGGAACAGGTATTAAGCGATGCCCTTTTCAAATTGGCCGGGGAGCTGAGCTTGGAGGCAATGCAATAGCACTTGCATTGCCTCTGATAATTTGCTATACTGTAGCAAATCCTATCATGGAGGTTTCTTATGAAATCCATCAAAGAAATTTACAAAGTGGGCAAAGGCCCTTCCTCCTCCCATACCATGGGTCCGGAGCGGGCAGCCCGGCTTTTTAAGGACAAGCACCCGGGATCTGACGGTTTTCGGGTGGTTCTCTATGGCTCTCTCAGCAAGACCGGCGTGGGCCACGGCACGGACCGGGTCATTCGCCAGGTGCTGTCCCCCCTGCCTGCGGAAATTGTGTTTTCTAAAGAGCATTTGGAGGGCTTCCACCCCAACACCATGGACTTTTTCGCTCTGAAAGATGGCCGGGAAATCGGCACACTCCGGGTAGAATCCATTGGCGGCGGTGATATCCGCGTTCCCGGAGAAGGCACTTTGGACTCTCCGGAGGTGTACCCGGAAAATTCCTTTGCGGAGATCGCAGATTTCTGCAAATGGCGGTATTTTGACACCATCAGCGAGTATGTGGAGCTGAACGAGGGCGAGGAGATTTGGGATTTCCTCCTGCACATTTGGGAAGTGATGAAGGGGGCTATCGCCGACGGTCTTTCCGCCACCGGCGAGCTGCCCGGCGGTCTGCGGGTACAGAGAAAGGCCAAGTATCTATACGACCAGCAGGTGCAGGACCAGGCCCCCGCTGTGGAAGAATTCCAAAAAATCGCCGCCTATGCCTATGCGGTGGCTGAACAGAATGCAGACAACGGCACCATCGTGACCGCCCCCACCTGCGGTGCTTGCGGTGTGCTGCCAGCTGTCCTCAAATACGCCCAGGACACCAAGGGCTTCTCCGACATGGACATTGCCCGGGCTTTAGCAACTGCCGGCATCATCGGCTCGCTAACCAAGCGCAATGCGTCTATTTCCGGTGCTGAATGCGGCTGCCAGGCAGAGATCGGCACAGCCTGCTCTATGGCCGCAGCGGCTTTGGCCCAGCTTTACGGACAAAACATCGACCAGGTGGAATATGCCGCCGAGGTGGCAATGGAGCATCACTTGGGTCTGACCTGCGATCCCATTTGCGGTTTGGTGCAGATCCCCTGCATCGAACGAAACGCGGTGGCCGCTATGCGGGCTATGAATGCCTGCAACTTAAGCTATTTCCTCACCGGCTCCCGAAATATCAGCTATGATATGGTCTGCCGGGCCATGCACGAAACCGGCATAAATCTAAGCCACCGCTTCCGGGAAACCAGCGAAGGCGGTCTGGCCAAGATCTATCATCGCCGCTAACAAGAAAAATCGCAAGTTCCAAAATGGAACTTGCGATTTTTTATGGAATAAAGTATGCGGAAAAGATACAGTAGGCCAAAATGCACCAAGGCTTTCCCACTAAGATTATAGAAATAAATTTCTTAGGCGGCATATCCACAAGCCCGGAAAAGAAACACAGAAAATCATCCGGCACGGCTGGCAGTACAATGCAGGCAAGTAAAAACACCGTGTAGCTTTTGCTGGCGTTGATCCGGGCGATCCACCTTTCGTACTTTTCCATCTTTACCAGCTTGCTCACCAGCTTTATGCCATATTTTCTAGCCAAGTAGTAGGCAGCAACAGAGCCGGCGCACATACCGATATAACTGATCACAAAGCCCACTACCGGGCCGAACAACGCCGCACCTACAATGCAGCCGGTAAAACCGGGCAGCACAGGAAGCACCACCTGGAACGTCTGGAACACCATCAAAACGACAGGACCCCATGCGCCAAAGGATCCGATATAGTCCCGCAGGGTCTCAAAAGAATCGAAGTCGCCGTCAATCCAGCCTTTGAGCAAAACGACTACCATCAAAGCAATCAGCACGCAAGTCAGCGCAATCAGAATTGTTTTGATGATCGATTCTTTCGCCTTCATTTTTTCTCTCCTTAGGCTTTTATTTGGTGAGCATTTGCATATATTCTTCCATGCACATGCCCAGTTCTTTCAGTTCCAGGGCAAGCTCTGTTCCCACATAGCGGAAGTGCCAATACTCATAGTCAATGCCGGTAAACTCTGCTTTGCCCTCAGGATAACGGACAATAAAACCGTACTCCCAGCAATGCTCTTCCAGCCATTCCCGGGCCACACTCGAACCAAACAGATCCACCGCAAGGCCGGTCTGATGTTCACTGTGACCAGGCTTCATAGCCCACCGGGCTGTTTCTGCCTGCGCCTCTTCTTTGGTCATACCCTGGGCCATCCGCCTTTTTATACCGGATTCCCACACATGTTTCTGCACCTCTTTAGAGCGGTAGATATTATCAATCGTGGTAGCATAGGGACATGCTTTGCGCATTGCCTCCAACGCTGTTTTGGTATCGCTATCCACTTGATATCCGCCATAGCTTACCAAATTTGCCACAAAAGTATCCGGCACAGGATTTTCCTTATTCACCAACAAAACATATTTTCCCGTGGATGTAAAGAAGTGGTTCACACCGTCTATTTTCATCTTGCCTATGGCCATTTCGCCATTTTCTTTGCAATAGTATTTTTCGCCGTCCTGCTCCACCCATCCGGTGGTCATCCGGCCGTCTTTGTCAAAGTAATACCACTTTTCATCGATCTTCATCGGACCGACAGCGGGATTGCCCTGCTCATCGAAGAAGTATTTACCGGTTTCATCTTCAAACCAACCTTCCACAATTGCACCGTCTTCGCCAAAGAAACGCCAGACACCATCAATCTCTACCCGTCCGGTTACGGCACAGCCTGTATCGGCAAAGTAATACTGCTTGCCGTCAATAGTCTGCCAACCGCTCACCGCTTTGCCGGTTTCGTCAAAGTAACAGGGTACGCCGTCTGCATTCTGCCAACCGGTTCCCAACATGCCGTTTTTCTTGAAGAAATAACTAACGCCGTCTATGGTACGCAGTCCCTGGACCATCTTGCCGTTTTCCGTAAAGTAATATTTCTCTCCGGTGATCTCCTGCCAACCGGTATAGGCAATACCATTTTCATCAAAATAGTACCGATCTGTGCCGATCCACATCCAACCGGTGGCACGGGCGCCTGTATCGGGCATAAAATAATACTGCTTCCCTTCGATCTCCTGCAAACCCTTCAAGGGCTTTCCGTTTTTATCCAAATAGCAGATTGCGCCGCCTTTCTCGCTCCAACCGGATTTATCTGTCTGGCCGAAGTGGCGCAACAGGAAAAATGCACCTGCTGCCAAAAGCAGCGCCGCCGTCAGCAATACCGCTATCCAAACTTTCACTCTTTTTTTCAACGAAGATACCTCCATATAGTTCGCGCTCCGGTCATTATAGCACAACATTCCCCTACCCGCAAGGGCAAAATCTGCAGCGGTAAGGATTTCCTTACCGCTGCGCCATTTTACGTCAGCATTCCGTACTTCACTTGAATGCGATTTAATATACTGAGGAACGGCTTGCCCAAGATCAGCATCACCGCCGCCGTACACAGGGCGTTGGGGCAATTGTGGGCAAAGCCCGGGATAAACACAAGTCCAAAGGCCTCCGGGCTGGGCTTCACAAAGCCCAAAAACAAGCTCATGCTGTCTAAGATCGGTCCAACCACCAGCACTACAGTGACAAAACCGAATATACCCATCAGCCAGGCTTTTCTGGGCAGTCTTCCTTTTCCAAAGGCAAAGCCGCTCAGCATACCGGCAGCGCCGTAGCTGAACATCTGCCAGGGGGTATAGGCGCCCTGGCCGTAAACGAAATTGCTGCCAAAGGCGGCAATGGCACCCACCATAAAGCCCGTTTCCGGGCCAAAGGCAATGCCTGCAAGCATAATCACGCCAAAAATCGCCTTAAAATCCGGAATAGGGATCAGCACCCGGCCGGCAATGGCAATGGCGCTGAGCACTGCGATGATCACCAATTCCCTTGCCTGGGGCTTACGGCCCTCAAAGGCCATAAAAAAGGGGATCATCAGCTCCAAAATGATCAGCGTTCCCGTAATATAATAGGTCCGACCGGGCAGCTTTGCTCCCAAAAAGAGGGTCGCCGGGATTAGCAAAAAAAATGTAATTAACGTGGCAATATGGGATTTTTTCATCTTTATCCCTCCCTGTTTTTCCGGTACAGCTGCACCACATCTTCGGCGGTGACTGCCATAGAGAAGATGTGCCGGCTCATACGGTTTGCGGCGGTGGTGTAGAAGCTGTTGTTGCCGAAGAACCGCCGGGGTGTGTCGGTGGTCAAAATTTGACCGTCAAAAAACATACTGACCATATCTGCATATTTGGCGCAGAACTCCACATCGTGGGAAACCATCACAATAGTGATGCCTTGCTTTTGCAGTTTACATAATATACCTGCCAGCTTCTCCTTGAAGATGCTGTCAATGCCCTTGGTGGGCTCATCGAGAAGCAGCAATTTGGGGCTTGTCAGCAGCACCTTTGCCAAAGCAGAGCGCTGCTGCTCACCGCCGGACAGGTCATAAGGATGGCTGTCCAACAGGTTTTCGATCTCACAGATTTTAGTGATTTCTGCGATCTTTTCCCGGTCAGCGGTCATTTCTTCCAGCTCTTCCCGGACAGTTTTTTTCACAAACAGGCTCTTGGGGTCCTGGGGCAGCATAGCTAAGCAGCCGCCAAACAGCTCCGCAGACTTGTACTTGGCCACCGGCTTGCCGAAGACCTTTACGCTTCCCCGGTAGGGCTTGCAAATGCCGCAAACAGCCTTTAGCATGGTGGATTTTCCGGCACCGTTGCCGCCCACGATGGCGTATAAGCTGCCCATCGGCACTTCTGCTGTAACGCCCCGGAGCACATCCGGGCTGTCCTTTTCATAACGAAACCACAAATTTTGCAGCGAAAGGGCAATATCCTTGCCTGCCGGCAATTCCTCTATGGGCAGAGTATTTACCTTGGGGTCAGGACAAGTCTTGCTCAGCCAGGTTCTGCCCTCCCGGACAGTGAGGGGGCAATCCCCTTCTCCTTCTCCGCCGTAAAACACCCGCACGGGGGTGGGCATGGCGGCAAACATATGGTTTTTCTGCGTATAGAGCAGTTTACCGATATTGCGGGGGGTATCATCAGCGATCACCCGGCCATCATCCATCACGATAGCCCGGTCGGCATAGGGGAAGATATCCTCCAGGCGATGCTCGGTGATAATGACAGTCGTGCCCAGCTCTGTATTGATCTTGCGGACGGTATTTAAGAAATCCGAGGCTGCAAGGGGATCTAACTGGCTGGTCGGTTCGTCTAAAATCAGCACCTCCGGCTGCATCGCCATAATGGATGCCAAATTCAGCAGCTGCTTTTGTCCGCCGGAAAGGATCTCCACATCCTTATGAAACCAATCCTGGATACCGAAATAACAGGCCATTTCCGCCACCCGGGCACGCATGGTCTTCTGGTCGCAGCCCAAAGATTCCAGTCCAAAGGCCAACTCGTGCCACACCTTGTCGGTGACGATCTGCTCCTCGGGATTCTGCATCACATAGCCGATCTTGGCGGATTGTTCCTGCTGGCTCACCTGTTCCAAAGGCATGCCGTTAAAGAGGATCTGACCCTCTTTCTTGCCGTGGGGGGCAAGGACGGATTTTAACTGCCGCAAAAGGGTGGTTTTACCACTGCCGGAGGCACCGCACAGGACAATATACTCGCCTTTTTCTATGGTGAGATTTACATTTGCAAGGGATTCCCGCCCCTCAGCGGTAGGATAAGCAAAGCTCAGATTTTCGATCTGGAAATGTACCATTGCGCAGCCTCCTTCCAGTGATAAAGTATGGGTATCATCAAAAACAGCGTGTAGGAGCAAAGCCCCCAGGACACCGGGGCAATCTCCATAACCGGGGTAAACGCAGCCGCCGTTTGTCCAAAGTAAGCCGCCACTAAGGTCAGCCCCAAAAGCAGCACCATCGCAGCCATCAGCAGCCAATCGCTGAGTGTCATACGGTAGATCATAAAGCTCGACCGCTTGGCTGTGCCATAGCCCCGGGCACGCATGGAATCGCCGGTGACCACACTGCCCTCCAAGGCCCAGGTGGTCAGCGCCCCCAACAGGGTCAGGCCATCGGTCACTTTTTCTTTTGCGGTGGCATTCTCCCCTGCGCCCTTGCCTATGGACTTTCTCGCCCCGGCAAGCTGCCGGGCCTTGCGAATAAAATTGGGCACCATGCGGAATACCATTACCAGCAGCAGGGATATAGCCGGGATCAAATTGCCGAACAGGCTTGTAAATTTATCTCCGGTCAGCACCTGGTTATAGCAGCCGAACCACAACAGCATCACCACGATCACGCCTGACAGAGCCAAACCGTAAAGGAGCGCCTCATAGGTATAGGGTCTGCCGAAAACATGGCATAAAATCCTTTGTCCGTCGGTATTGAACAGGGGGTTAATGGCCGCCACAAACACAAAAACCGGCAAAAGCAGCAATAAAAACTTAAGCCCCTTGGCGCCGTTTAGCATCAAGTAGTAAATAGCACCTGTAACAAAGCCTGCCAGCACATAGGCCGGATGCTGGATCAGCGCCGATGCCACGATCACACCCAGGAAAAACACAAAGTTCACCGCTGGATGGCGCTTGGAGAAGGCATCATGCAGTTGGCGGTTTCCTTTCATAGTTTTTCCTCCCAAATAAAAAAGAGCCCCAAAAAGGGACTCATTGCACAGCAAAACGCACCGGTCGGCAGTCCCCAAGAGCCATCCGGTCAAAAGTCACAGCTCGTATTCCGGCTCCGGACGCCATTTGCCTGCTCTCTTCTCGGTTGCCCAATGAAAACAGGCGGCTTATGTCCGTCTACGGCGGCTTGGTACCGCTGGGATTTCCCCATTCCAATGTTCCGCTGTGGCTTTACACTATTCATTTGCAGAGATAGTCTATCATATTCTGCCGCAAAAGGCAAATAATTTTTTACAAGCCCTTGCTTTTCAAAAGAGAAAGTGCTATGCTGAATATGCTGTTAGGGGAAACAGGTGTGATCCCTGTACGAGTCCGTCGCCGTGAAGCGCTTGATACCGCCGTTCTTACCGGGGCTGCCGCAAGCACCGGGACAGGGCCATTGGAATCTTCCGAGAAGGCCGGATGGCTGTGCGCCAAGTCGGAATATCCGGACAGCAAAACCCACATAAAAGCTGCGAGACACGGCTTGTGGGAAATACAATTTAAGGAGCAAAGAATTATGAACAAAAACAGTATGCGCAAGCTTCTGTCGTTCATCCTTTGCATCGTGCTGATTGCGGCTATGGCACTTTTTGCAACAGGTTGCAGCGACAAAAAAGAAACCCCAGAAACCCCCAAAAAACCGGCAACGACCACCCAGACCGAAGCCACCAAGGGCATTTTGGAAGAAGTCCCCACCCAGGTGACCGAAAAGGGCGAGGGCAAGACCGCCTTCAACTTTGAAGTGACCGACTTGGACGGCAAGACCACCAAGTTCTTAGTCAAGACCGACAAGACCATTGTGGGCGAAGCTCTGCTGGAAGTGGGTCTGATTGCCGGCGAAGAAGGTCCTTACGGCCTGATGGTGAACTCCGTCAACGGTATTACCGCAGACTACAACAAGGACAAAGCCTACTGGGCGTTCTACACCAATGGCGAATATGCCACCAAGGGTGTGGATCAAACCGAAATTGACCCCACCGCGACCTATGCCTTTGTAAAGACCCCCGCTTAATTGCACGAAGCCGCCGATGTATTTCGCATCGGCGGTTTTTTATCTTGAAAATGGATATTTTTGTGCTATAATGGCTGTATTGAATCGAAAAGGAGATAAATAATGAAATTAGGTATCGGCGCTGAAACTACCGATTCCATATTTCAATGTATCTCCACAAATGCCGATATAGCTTGATAAGCACTAGGTTTTTCAATATCTTTAAAACACATAAGTCCACGCAACTCTATGCCTTCCAATGCGAAAATGGCGTAAAAATGGCGTAAAATGGCGTAGAGAAAATCAGCGGCCAGCCCGCGAAAAAAATGCATACTGCTACCAAAAACAGCCACCCGGCGGTAGAACCAAACTGGTCTCACCGCCGGGTGTTCTACGTTATTATCTTTTCCTCATCCTATCAGCATGTATGCTTGCACT
Organism: Oscillospiraceae bacterium; assembly: GCA_017482385.1. GTDB lineage: Bacteria > Bacillota > Clostridia > Oscillospirales > Oscillospiraceae > Faecousia. The sequence goes on from JAFUNI010000022.1 coordinate 154,234, forward strand.
ACTCGACGAAGGCAATTGATTTTCACCATCTAATATGCAATAATAGTGATCACAAAATACAACGATATTTTCCAACGCACGGCAGGTGAAACTAATGAAAAAGAAACAGTTTACAAGAAAGCAGCATTATATTTCACAGGGATTACTCAAGCTCTTCTCTGATGACGGCAACCATATTTATGAATGCCTTGTTTCTTCGAAAAAAGTTTATCAAACAGATGTTGCAGATGCCATGGAAGAGAATTGCACTTATGAGCATCCGTTACTTGAGGAAAACACACTTGAAGATGCATTTGCTACAATCGAAGGTAGCTTCATTCCTCAAGTAGTTGCAATCGCAAACGAAGTTGTTTCCTCAGAGAAATTCACCACAGATACATATGCAAAAATCTGTCAGCTGCTAGAAATCTTCTTGCTTTTCTACTACCGAAGCGGTGCAGTTCTTTCTGAATTCTGCTACGGAGTAGATGATCCTGCCGCTAAGAAACGCCTAAGGGTTAGACGGCTACTAGAAATCATTACTACACGTTCCTACCTTAAGCAGTTAGCAAATTCCATTCGCAACGGATACGAATGCTCTCTGCTTCATGCCGGCACAAGCCATTTCATTATCTCTGACCAGTATCTATCAACCGTTGCATTATCCTTTAAGAATCAATTTGTTAACACGTCGAACAGAGCAATTGGTATGAAGGATACAATGGTTCTAATTCCTTTATCCGACAAACTTTATATTGCTTTCTTTAATGGCAGGATTCCAGATTACATTAAGCATAACCAAATTTCTCATCTTAACGAATCTCAAGTTTTTCAAATCAACAAAATCATCTTTCACAACGCCTTCAAGAAATGTGCCGGTCCAAACAGCACATTACTTAATTTGTTAAAGGAAGAGAAGTACTTTTCACACGAGGCCACTCAAGTATTTTTCGGAAATGACGATGGATGCACAGGCGGATATACCAACAAAAAAGAAGTCTTCTTCTACCCCGAAGACGAGGAAATATGCACTTTCCACATACAATACGCCCTAAAGTATAGAGATTTAAAAAAACAGTACGGGAAAGCACACATGCGTAACATAAAATGTCCTTGCGGTTCAGGGAAGAAGTTCAAAATATGCTGCCTAGCTAAATATGAACGAGCACAACAAGCCGTTGAAGAAACACAAAACCCGAAGTTGCAAAACTACCGAATATCTGATTGCATTGCTGAAATGCCAATCTATGAATTCTGGAACAATGACTAACACGAAATCATTGGATAGCTTGTGACAAAGTGCATATTGCTGCTATAAACAGCCGCCCGGCGGTAAGACCAAATCGATCTCACCGCCGGGTGTTTTTTGTTGGCGATTATCTTCTTTGAATCACACCGCAGGCAATTTTCTTCCCTGCGTTCCCAGCAGGCTGTGTGTGAAAATCATCCGGATCGCTGTGAATAACGACTGTCCGTCCTATAATCTCATCCACAGAAAAGCGATCTGTTTTGACAGACAGATATGCTTGCCCATAGCACGACAACAATGGTGGCAAATCACCTGCATGTTCCGGATGTTCTTGACCTAACGGATTGTAATGACCTTCCGTTCTGGAAAACCCAGCTCCAGAGCAATCTCTACCTTGATGGATGTGGAATCCAAAGAATCCTGTTTCATTCGTCTTTGGCAAACCGGAAATCTTCGCCTTAATCAGCACACATTCATTCTCCTGATAAAACCGTACACACCCGGATAGCTGTGGTGCCTCTTCCCCACCCATAATCCGCGCCACCGCATCCGGTCTTTTTCTGCAATACTGCATAAGCTCACCTCATATCAGTCTATGGCAGCAACCATCTTTTGCCCCTTGATTCGCATTTAAACCATCAACGCAGGAACTAACCAAAAGTTTATGAAATATCTCTTTCTTGCAAATAATTGTATTTTCCTATAAAATAAGAACAGATACTATGGCTGGGGTGAATACAATGTCAAAAAAGTATACGGATCCTTTTTCAAAGGCAACTACCGAACTTACACAACGTTTCGATGCTGCTACAATAAGCAAAGATTATAAAACGCTCTCAAAGCTTATTGACGAGGCTATTGAGTTAATAAAAACTGAAACAACTGCGTCACAGGCCCAGCTATACTATTCATTAGCCACAACCTATAGTGATTTTGCAAGGTTCAAAGGTCTCTCTGAGGACGAGTCATTTAAAAAGCAATTATACTATTTCCGTAAAAGCTTAGAATTAATTAATGCCGAGGAGAATGAAAAAGACGAATACAAGCCATATATAATTGGATTTAAACCCATGCTTCTCACAAACTATGCTAACGCCCTTGACAATTGTGGCAGGAAAATTGCTGCTATTGAGCAGTACAAAGAAGCACTTCAAATTCTTCCCCAATTCGGTATGGCTCTTGGCAATCTGGGACGAGTATACACAGACTATGGTATGCTAGAGTACGATCCCGGGCATAGCGACTATTTTCATTTCCACGCTTACACCTTGATGGATGCCGCATCGGTGAGTAGCGATCCAAATACCCACGAGGATGCGAAAAAGCGTTTTGAACAAGTACTGCAATGTTATGATGAAGACTATATAGATAAACTCTTTGAAATTCTTCCAGATATCCCCGACTATACTTATGATGATCCTACAGAGTATGCATATCGAAAGTGGGCACTTGATAATAATCTCTTTTTAAACACCTTAAATGATCTCCCTGATTTAAAATTGCGTTTCGCTGCCGTTGTTATTCAACTTCCGAGCATCACGGCAGATGTCGGAGCGAAACCAATCTTCCACGGTATGTTCAACCAGATAAAGCAAGAGTATATCTATGCTAGATACCTATATTACTCATCGCTAGACGTTCCCGACGTGCCTCATTATGCAGATAAGGAAACCTATTTACTCAATCTCACAGATTATCCGCAATATAGTATTCGAATTGAAAATCTAAAATCTTCATACAAAACACTTTATAGTCTATTTGATAAACTAGCTTATTGTATCAATTCATACTTTGACCTTGGCATTAAGGAACGAGACGTCTCATTCAATAGTATTTGGAAACATACACATGGCTATGGTAAGAATAAATACTACAATAAGAATGATCTAAATCCTCACGAGAATTACGCCCTGTCCTCATTGTATTGGATATGCAAAGACTTCTTTGAAAAGTTTGAAGCTTCTCCTAACCCAAATCTCCAGAGATTCCGAGATTTGCGGCATGCAATGGAGCACAGATATATAAAAGTCACATGGATAGAAACCACTGACGGAAAATATATTGAAGACGATGGTTTGGCAGTATATGTCTCTGAATTAGAACTATACGACCTAACAATGCAGTTGATGCGTATTGTTAGAGAAGCAATAATTTGTCTTGCTCTTGCAATTAGTATAGAAGAAAGAGATCGCAATCATAAAAAGGATCCTAACACTAAAACCGTCTCCATTCAAATTAGTGGTTATGATGACGAATGGAAACTATAATATTTGTAGGAGTCAAAAACGACGCAGATGATCGGCTACATCTGCGTCGTTTTTAATATCCATTTCTATTCCCTATTGCCAGTATGGCGTTGTGCAATTTTATGGCAATAATCCTCAATATGCTCAGAATGATATCTTACTAGCATAGATGGGCGTATCATTTCTCTAAGTGCCTCCAAAATAAGGTCTTTGGAATTTTCGGATATTCTTTTAAACGAATCCCAATCATTTCTCATTTCTAAAACAATATCTCTCGCTAATTTGGTATCAAAGAATGAACCGTTTTCCAATAAAACGATTGTCCGCGGGTATATTGCCCTCTGCCGATCAACAGGGCACAATGCATCAAAATCAAGTATTTCTACAATGTTTTGATGCTGCAGTAATTCATCAAATGACCCATCAAACGAACATATGAATCCTTGTTCACATCTAATACCAAACAAGAATTCTGCCAAGCGTCGATATCGTACAATTCCATTAGCAACTTCTCGCTGATCTACGTTTTCAATCGACGTAATAATTGCGGTTTTTAGATCTTCAAACTGTTCATTAAGTCTGTCAATTTGTTTGGCTTCTTCTTCTTCACGATTCCTCTGTTCATATAGTAATCTTTGGAAATAGGCAGACCATTGTTTCTTTAATACATCCTCAATATCTTGAAGTCTTTCAAATTGGAAGAATTGATTGCCTGTTTTTCTAAGCCTTATGTAGTTCAAAAATCCAAAAATATACGGTGCAGTTTCACGCTTCTCTATAGCAGGAAAAACTATGTTTTTAATCACTTCTGGTTTATCCTTATTCTTCTCATACACTTTATGCTCATAATAAACTTTCTTTTCTACAAAGGTATAAATTGGGATGTTGCTTTCAATCGCCTTCAACACTTCTAGTTGAGTAATTGAGATGGGCTTATCCTGAGTAATAAAGGAAGGATCTTTAGATAATTCTTGTAACATTGCCGAATCTATACTGTCCAATGCCTGTGGAACGCTTGCTCCACCAAAGCGAGAACCAATAATAACAACCATGATATCACAGTTACTGACCTCATTTACACAACTCGTATGCGTATGGATTCGTGGATCATATAACACATCGGCATATTCACTCATCACAGGTTCATGTCCTAAAGACAGAACGAAGTTGCGGAGCTCCGCTCGTAATACCGATAAATCATAGCATGTAGACGAAATAAAAACTTTTGTGCCTGCCATTTTTCTATCTCCTTGTTTATGTTATATTAGTAATTCTTAATTGCAGCCTCTATATGCCCAATAAGCCATAAATATTGAAGCCTAACTATTTTGTCTGCCCCTTTGTTGCTATCCAGTAAATTTTGAACACCTGCTTGGAATCCAACGAGAGCATCTTTATCATTTGGCAGAAAATCACTTATATTTGCAATTCCATACGTGGATAGGAATCCTCTTCTAAATTCCGAAACTTGTGTTGCTGTAGCTTTTTCGAGTCCGACTAAAATCTTATCAGTATCAATTTTATCCATAAAGCTCTTGCTTTGTCGAACATCACTTTCTTTATCATACATCAACTCTGCAATCTTTTGCAAATACTCAAGAGGATCGTCCTCTTTGATGTAAGAAAAAGCATTGCTTTGGAAAACAGACGACATTTCTTGAATAAAGGTGTTATATTCTTTAACCTGTATATCGTCCCAAAAGCTAAAACTGTCGTGGATTCGTAATCTATCTAATATTCTACCATCCCGATGTGTGACCTTTTTCAGGTTCTGCAGCATAATTGTTTTACATTCATCTATTATATCTGGGTTGTCTAGCAGGGATCTAACAGCAATAAGATAGTTTGCCAATTTGCCATACTGTATAACAGGAATAACCGTCCCATCTTTCAACTCATCTCGCACCATTTCTACAGCACAGCCAAGAATAACGCTTTTTTGATTTGGAAAATCATAGAGTATACTTAATGCAGTATTCGTTCCTTGCTGCTTTTTCTCGTACTCTTTTCTTTCGATAAAAGTTTCTTGGTTAGACTTAATTTCAGAAACATCTAACTCTTGATACTTAATATAATCATAGCAGAATTTGTATAGTGGGTACTCACTAGTTCCTAATGAATTGGGGTTTGTTCTCTCTCCCCATTTTAGGTCATCGTTGCTTTTTAATCTTAATGAAAAAGCAAGATTGCCAAGAAGGACATGCTTAAAAAACACAATGTCTAAATTATTTTTGTAGTTTAGGAATATATCTACCGTTTTTTGACAAGCAAAAATAAGCGATCTTAAATTGTATACTCCTACATCTGCCATCACACTTCTTATTTCATTGACAATGAGAGCCTTGCCGTGGGTGTCTTTTTCTTCTAAACACGTATTGAGGTTAGGATCAGAAAACGTTTTAAGAATATTCTCAATAGCCGCATCAAAATCACATAAGTAATGAATTGTATCACTAACAGTTTTTTCTTTTATCTTTAAATATTCTTCTGTTTCAGCCGTGTATACCCATTTCGTTGTATCTTTCCCCTCTTTGTCCTTGGTGATCTTTTCTTCAAGATCTTTAACCTCGTTTTCATTAGCAACTAAAAGAACCTTTGCACCGTCTTGCTCAACCAAATTATTCACATACCCTAGTACCTGTTTGATGCTTATGCCAGATCGTTCTAAATCTTCTAAAATAATTAGTTTATCGGACAGATCAATTGATGTATATAGTTTCTCTAAATCCTCTTCCCTTACCGAAAGATCAATTCCAACAGTACTTAAACCATTTTTCAATAACGTTTTAGCAACAATTTTTCCGGCTTCAAATTTCTCGTTCTTGCTACCTATTTTCTTAACGCGCAATTCGAAGTAAATAGCTTTACTAATTTCTTTAATATCATTTAAACCATATAAGGAAACGACAACACACTTTTTGTCTCCATCATGCTCTAGATGAGGTATAAGACTATTTTGTATATAATAGCTCTTTCCCATTCCCCAAGGGGCAATTAGCATTATTGCGCTTTTTGTTTTATCATTTTTCAGATAGTTTTCAATATACAGGTTGTATTCATGATCATTCATTCTCTTTCTCCAATCATTTGTGAGTTATTATATAATTTATCAGTACAAAATCCTAAAGTAATCCAAATAGGCTTTAAAGCGATCCTGGGCGGTGAGGCAGGTGTCCATAAGGAAGCCTCTTTCGTGATTCCATTCCTTGAGGCCGCGGTAGTAGAACAGTTTCAGATTGTCCTCGATGATGAATGGCACAATATTGTGCTTCAGGCACTCTTTGAAGAGGATCAGGCGGCCCACACGGCCATTTCCGTCCTGGAAGGGATGGATGCGTTCAAAAGCTACATGGAAGGCTACAATGTCCTCAAAGGTCTTGGAAGGCAGCGCATTATAGTCTGCCAGCAGTTTACGAATCTCACCGGCAACATTTTCGGGGAGCGTGGTATCATTACCACCCACCTCATTGGGCAGTTTCTTGTACTCACCTACCGCAAACCAATCCTTACGGCTGTCGCTGGTGCCGGTCTTCAGTACGAAATGCAGCTCCTTAATAAACTTCTCAGTCAGCGCAAAACCAGCTTGGTCGATCACCATATCGATGCAACGGAAGTGGTTGGATGTTTCAATCACATCATCCACATTCACAGACTCATTTTCAAAACCGATGGTATTGGTCTCAAAGATATACCGAGTCTGATCGTGAGTAAGACGGCTGCCCTCAATATGGTTAGAGTTGTAGGTCAGATCGATCTGCACTTTGTGATAGATACCGCCGATCATCTTGGCAGCCTTCTGCTCCCGCAAGATCTGCAGCAAGGACGGGGTATCTTTCTTTTTATTGACACGATCCGGCTTCCGAGCATTTTCCGGAATGTACCAAGTTTTTCCGATAAGCTTGGCGTCACGAATTCTGCCCTGAGCACAGTAATTTCTCACACTTCGTTCAGAAAGTCCCCATTTTTCAGCCATTTTCGCAACAGATACGTATTCCATAGTTACCTCCCGGCAATTTTTCTTGACCTTATTATACCACATTATCGGCAAAATAGCAACCATTTTTACATTGAAATATTATAATTATTGCCGGTATGTAGCTTAGGGATGGGGCGATTTTGCCCCGTCCGGTGGGTTATATTTATAGAACAACAACTAAGGAGGGGTTTTATGATCTACTTGGAGAGTTTTTCTTTTCCAAACGAATCTCAAGAAACAGCCTTTTTGCATCCGAAGGACAAAACTCCTGAAGAAGTGAAAAATTTGGTAAAGAAAGATTTTAGAACTCGGTTTCACTATGGTTCAGTTTATCCTTTTGAGATTCTGAGTCCCAATGGCATGTACGGTGCATCCTTTGATGAAATTACCATTTTTTGTGGCGGTAATGGCTGTGGAAAAACCACCGCATTAAACGTAATTGCAGAAAAGCTTGGATTAAAACGAGATAGTCTTTTTAACAGTGGTCGTTTTCTTCAAGACTATTTGAATCTATGTACCTATAAATCGCACTTGGGTGAGGACGGATATTGGCGACAAGTAAAAGGAAAGGAAATGGGGATCTGTGTTCCGGTAGATAGTCGGATTATCGTCAGTGATGATGTATTTGCGCATTCTATGAAGCAACGGCAAGTCAATGATCAAATTATCCGTAATCGGCCAGAAGTGGAGCATGAATTGGATGTCATTGCATGCAGTAACCCTCGTTTGCAATCACTTGCAGATTATGATCGCTGGGCAGCGAGAAACGATGCACTAAAAAACCAGTCTGCTTTTATAAGGAAAAAGCTCGGCGAAGAAGCACAGGAACACTCCAATGGTGAAACGGCTATGCTGTATTTTCTGGAGAGAATGGAAAATCCGGGACTATATCTGCTAGATGAACCAGAGAACAGCCTGTCTTTAGAAAATCAAAAAACACTAGCTGAATACATCGTTAATTCTGCTCGTTTTTTCAAGTGTCAGTTCATTATTGCAACTCACTCTCCTATATTTCTATCTATCAAAGGTGCACGAATATATGACATGGACGAAAAACCTGTAGTAACAAAAAAGTGGACAGACGTTGAAAACGTCCGAGCAATGTATAACTTTTTCAAGACCCACGAAGCTGAGTTCGGCAAAGGTGTATGAGTATGGGAAACATAATAGTTCTCCACGGCAATATTGTAGATGATGTTATTCTAAAGCTTGGTGACGCTATTGTCTTACCAACAAACCCCATGATGCGATGTGGCGCTGGCGTCAGCGGAGCAATTTTCAAGAAGGCCGGTGTTGATCAGCTAGAACACTATACTGAGAAAACTTTCGGAATCAGTTACTACGATATGACACGGAAAAACGAGATGAAGCCAACAGAAGTCCGCGTAACCCCCGGTTTTGCACTGCCCTGTGACATAATCTTTGCACAAGGCCCCAAAGCATATGAATATGAAGACTTCGAAGATGCACTTAACTTGCTGCTCCAGACATATCAAAATATTATCCATACCGCAATGGTGCGCGGATATAAATCAATCCTGCTACCTGCGCTTGGTACAGGATCGTATGGCTTTACGCACGTAGACACCGCACAGAATGTTATACATTTGTTGAAAACTATGTTACAAGGCAACGATTTAACGGTGTATTTCGTGGTGTATGAAGAAGAAACTAGATACATATATTGGCAATACCTTAATGCGTAATACGCAATCAACCCACCAGATGGGGCAAAAACGCCCCGTCTGGTGGGTTATATTTATGGCAAAAAAAGAAATTGGAGGTTTCTGCTATGAATAACCGTATAGCCGTTTATGGATTTACAGAAGAGCAATTGATGCTTTTGGCAGAACACATACCAGAGGGGTATGTCTGCAAGAAATACGATGACGCAGTTGGATTAATCGGTACACATTGCCTTTGCAACATTATCTGCTCTGAAGGTTTGGACACCAAAGCACGGGAGTTTTTGGATAGCTTCTACCTTGATGTAGGCGAGAATGCCGATGAGCAGGTTATATGGATTGATTCTCAGACAAAGCCGCCGGAGTTAGAAGGTGTCTATTTTCATTATAATAGCCTTTCGAAACTGCTACCCGAGTTGAAAATGGTTTTGGAACGAGCTCAGAAGCATTACACAATTCAGCAAATGTATTGCGGTCCCTTTGCATTTCTGCCCAAGTTGGGGATTGAGGAAATATTGGAAGATGAACTGCGGGATGCACGGCAAAACAAGTATGGAAGAGAACCGGAAATCTTCAAGCGTGTTCGTCAGGAGTGGACCGCTCTTTTAGAAGTGGATGCGATTTCGGAATTGGCTGCAGTAGATGAATTAATTACTTGGCTGAAACAAAACAAGCACCCCTATCGGCTTGGTGGAACAGCAGTGTGCGGTATGATCCCTTATTTGCTTGGCATCCACGATGTAAATCCGTTGCCATCTCATCTGTATTGTTCTGAATGCCAAAAGGTTATTTGGAAAGATGATTATAAGGATGGTTTTGACATTCCACCGGAAGTCTGCCCCGAGTGTGGCGGACTGATGCAGGGAGACGGACATAACCTCGTCTGGCAGGAATATGCAAGCTATGGCCGTGTGCCAACCTATGTGTTTTATCTGCCTTATGATATGAAACCGCTAATTTCCGATTGGCTGGATAACCATTGGCTGCGTAAGTACATGGGCGATCAATGGGAAGCTGCCCAGCCTTACGAGGATCACCTGGCAAGAGGAAATATGCTCTTCCGGTTTGAGCTGGACCGGAACGAAATCTCTCCAGAGTTTTACGGCATCAACATTGGTTCAAACAGCAAAGCAGAACTCATTCAGATGGCAACCAACGACGAGTATTATCACAAAAATCCCTATCCCAAAGATATGGGAGAACTGTTGACACAGCTTGGCTTTCGAAAAACGCTTTGGAAGGAAGATGAAGTTACCCGTAACATTTTTCTGCAGAACAAAATCTCGTGGAGAAACATTCCTGCTTGCCGCGAGGAGGTGTTCTTCTATCTGAAAGAGCACGACTTTATAGACAAGGACGCTTTTCGCGGTATGACAAGCGTTCGCAAAGGCAAGGGTCTGCCGGTGGTTACTGAGAATATGCGAACTGCGGAAGATTATTGGAAAGTAGACTATTTCAATCAAATCGACTGGATGCCATCCAAAGCGATTCTGCTGCAAAGGCTTTTCTTTGGAATTAAAAGGAAGATAAAGGAGAAATAACAATGGGTCAAACGGAAAACACCTTTGAGAATTTTATAATTACATCATCAAATCGCTTTGCTTATCTTGTTGCTCAAGAAATATGCAAATCCCCTGGTTCCTACAATCCTCTGTATCTTTATGGACCTGCAGGTGTTGGAAAGACCCACTTGCTACGGGCCGTTGGAGAAGTATACCAAAATCAGCATCTAACAGGCATCTATCTCTCTGCAAATCAGTTTGCAGAAGAGATGATTAACGCAATCAAAACAGGAGCCAATGTAGAGTTCAAGGAGAAATATTGCCAGGTTGATATTTTACTCATTGATAGATTGCAATATATTAGTGGGAAAGAGGCAACGCAGGAAACGCTATACAGCATTATTGAGAAACGGGTATCAGATAGCAAACAGACGGTCTTTGCCGGAAATACAGCCCCTGCGCAGCTTGATTTGGAGCAAGGACTGCGTTCTTTTATGGCGCGTGGCTTGTGTGTGGAAGTACCAACTCAGGGTATTGAAGAAACAGCTCAAATTATTTTCCAAAAACTAAAGGGGCTCGGAATAGATTGTTCAATGGGTACCTGCAAATACATAGCACTAAATATTCCTTCTAAAGTCTGTCAGATAGAGGGAGAAATCAATAAAATCTTAGCACTTAGCAAATTGCTGTAAACACCACCCGATGGGGCGAAAATGCCCCGTCGGGTGGTGTGTCTTTTCATGCATTCTTTATCGTATACCATCAGTACAAAACATCATCTGTCTCGATAATTTGGTAAACTACATTTTCCAAATTGGACTCTTCCACGACCTTCTTTTTAATAGAATCCGTATATATTGCTGGCTGCAGATAGATAACAGCCTTGTTATAGCGCAGATCCACACGCCCCATCGGATAATAATTATATTTCTTCCCGTGGGTGACTTCCGTTGAAAGGTTTTCCCATACCTTTTTGTGATGATTTTTAGGAATCCCTGGTGGTTCTTTAATGTAAATCAGCTTTCCATCTATGACCCAGAAAACACCCTGCATACATCGATTTGTAATAAATACATCGCAATTTAACGCACCGCAAAAACGATCGTTGGAAGAAAATGCACAGCGTTGACAACAATAATGACAAATATAGGCTCCATCCTCCCGGTTCGTTTTAGGGTGTGGGCAAAAGCGTATTTGCGGGATGCGGTATTGACGGCCACATTTTCCGCAGATGTAGGAAGATGTAGTTTGATTCGTTTCTTGCAAATTCATATTGAATACCTCCTTTTCTTATGTCCTTAGACTATCACACCCGATGGGGCGAAATTGCCCCGTCGGGTGGTGTATCTTTATGGCAGGAAGTGAAAAACATTTCCGCCAGAAAGGAGAAATACATATGAAAAAGCAGGTTTTGATTGCAGATGCAGACGAACAGTTCCGCAACGAACTGGTAACCATCTTAAAAGACAGCGAAGAATTTGAAGTAATGGGCGTAGCAGTTGACGGCCAGGAGGCACTCCAAATAGCCAGTGAGAATCGACCGGACATTATCATTCTGGATCTGTTGCTGCCCCAGTACGACGGCATTAGTGTTTTGGACTTGATTTCTGTCCGGTATGCTGACTGCAAGGTATTTGTTGCAACCGGTTTTATCAGCAACTATATCATTTCGGCGTTGGCAACAAGACGGGTTTCCGCTCTAATGAAAAAGCCGTGTACTGCACAATGTGTTGTAGATCGAATCAACGAAGTGCTGCAGCAAAGCGACTTACCCGTTGAAGAAAAACTGCCGACGCTGAATCAGCAAATTACAAAAATGATCCACGATATTGGTGTACCTGCTAATATCAAGGGATACCGGTATCTCCGCGAGGCAATCAAGCTTGCAGTAGAGGATTTTGACCGAATTAACAATATGACTGAGTTGATTTACAAACCAATTGCACTAGTGGATAACTCTACCCCGAAACGGGTACGGACAGCGATTACGCGGGCAGTTGAGATTGCTTGGGACAGAGGCGATCTGGATACTCTGCAAAGTTTCTTTGGATATACCGTCAGCAACACAAAAGGAAAACCTACCAACTCGGAATTTATTGCTATCTTAGCAGATAAAATGCTATTTCCGTATGGAAGAATCCTTTAGGGATTCTATTTGCACCACCCGATGGGGCGAAATTGCCACATCGGGCGTTGTAATATGGTGTCAAACATGATACACTAACTACGAGGTGATTGAAATGGCACAAACCGCACCGGCAAAGAAAATGCTCATGATGAATATTCTCGACATTCTGAAGCGATACACAGATGCGGAACATACACTGAGCCAAAAACAAATCATAGACTATCTATGGTCTGACTATAATATGGCCGCTGACCGCAAAACCGTGGCGCGGAATCTGTCAAATCTGATGGAAGCCTATGAGTCCGTTCAATATAAAGGTGAGGTTGCGCGCACCTACATCAACAAACAGGGCAAAAAAGAAACCAGCTACATCCTCTCTGACTTCTACCTGGAGCGTGATTTTACAGATGCTGAGCTGCGACTGCTGATCGACAGTTTGCTGTTCTCCAAGCATATTCCCTATCGGCAGTGTCAGGAACTGGTGGAGAAACTGGAGGGATTAAGCAACAAATACTTCAGCGCTCACGTAAAGCACGTTCGGACAATGACTGGAATCACCACTCCCAATAACCAGTTATTCTGGACAATCGAAGTTTTGGATGAGGCAATCGAAAAAGGATTACAGGTCGCATTCAACTATAACACCTACAAAACAGACAAAAAAATGCACCCTAGCGTGAACCCCGATGGCTCAGTACGGGAGTTCGTGGTAAACCCATACCAGATGGCGGCCACTAACGGACGGTACTATTTGGTCTGTAATTACGATGAAAAGCCTAATCTTGCAAACTGCCGTCTGGATCGGATCACCGACATTCGCCTGCTGGACACACCGGCAAAGCCCAAGGAGCAGGTGCAAGGTGGAAAGCAGTTTTCCCTTCCCCAGCATATGGCAGAACATCTGTATATGTTTAGCGGTGAAAGTGTGCCTGTGACATTCCGAATGAAGAAGGGCATTGTAAAAGATGTCATTGATTGGTTCGGTATGGATGTCGCTTTCTCTGACGAAACTGAGGACGAAGTCACCGCCCGGGTCACCGTCAATTGGCATGCCATGCGCCACTGGGCACTGCAATACTGCCGCCATGTTACTGTTCTGTCGCCCCCTGATTTGGCAGAGCATGTTCAACAAGACTTGGTGGAGGCGTTGGAGCGATATAAAAACTGTGAGGACTAATTCTCTCTACAAAATCGGTATATTGTTAGAAACAAATGTAGGAGGCATACTATGCATAATGGTGAATTCAGAGGAGATCTGGCCGAAAACCAAAAGGTAAGAGTTTTAATTCTGGGTGAGTCCCACTATTGGGGCGAAGATAAAAAAGAGGAAGACAAGCTAACATCTAAAGTGGTTGAAACCTATTTAAAAAAATACAACTCCCGGATTCGTTCCGAAAAGGATCGCTCCTATCGATTCTTTGACAATATTGTGCAGGCTTTCGGAATTGATCCTGAAAATCGAACCGATTTCTGGAACCGTGTTTGGTTCGGGAACTACATCGATGAACCGTGTGGAGTCAGAGATTCTCAGGCAACTAAGGTACTCAAGAGGCCTGGTAAGCGCGATGCTCTCAACAAACAGTTATTTGAATTTATTGAAGAGAATAAAATCGATATTGTATTCTGTTTCAGCAGAAAAGTGTATGCCAAGCTTCCTCCGTTGGAATTGGCTGGCGACAGCGAGAAAACAGGAGAAAAAAGTGACTCCCACCGTCTGGATATGTGTGTATACGGTGCAGGAGAGAGAAAGGCTGTATCCATACCCCTTTCTAAATCCGTTACCGTTTACGGTCTAAAGCATCCCTCTCAAGGATTTAGCTACCGTAAATATCAAAACCTAATCAAGAAAATTGTTCAAGAACATGGATTGCTATTCTAAAGAAAAATGCCTTAAGGAGTGTGTACATATGCAAGAATATATTTGGGTACTGTGCGAAGAATTAGATCCGATGGATAGCTTCGATGAAACAAGAGCAAAGAACATTTGGACATTTAATGATTTTGAAGCAGCAAAGACCGCTCTGCGGAAGTTGATGCGCACCAGAGCCTGTACAGAAAATAAGGTCTTTAACGGAAAAGGCGGGATCCGAGGCTTGACAGAACGGATTCAGGAAGCAATTAGCTGGGGAGAAAGCGATCTGGAACATGATGGCCGCTTAATTCTATGGGGCTTATACGATATGTTTATTGATGGCAAGCCTTTTCCGGAAGAATGTGATGAAGGAATTGGCTGGTTGGCTTTCGGGTTCGATTGCTGTTACGATCTGGACGCCAACGGTGAATACTATTTCTCTGTAAGTGGTGATGGTGGCGGTATTGATCCCAGAATCTACATCAATACCTTCCAGATGGATGATCCGGAAAAAACATATATCTGCCGTTTGGACTGCAAATTTGACGAATGGCATAACGAAGACAACGGCTTCTGGGCTGTTACATTAAAGCGCACAACATTAAATCAGTTTCCTTAATGAAATAACAAATTGTGCTTGATGACCTAATTTTGCCCCATCGGGGATGGTAGAATGAAACCATCCCCAATGGGGTGAATTATTTAGAGAAAAGAAAGAAGGATGTTTTATGAACCTACAGGAAGCAATATTGAACGAGCTCATGAAGGAACGGGTACCGGCAACGTTCTTTCTAATGAATGGTTTTCAAATCAGAGGTATTTTAACAGCATATGACAGCGTTGTGATCGTGGTAGTAACAGATGGTAAACAACAAGTGTTCTATAAGCACGCAATCTCTACTATTGCACCGTTGCGTCCTCTTAAGTGTTTAGAGAATAGATGATCTAATTTCTACGGCTGGATGGGGCGTTTTTTCTGCATCGGCTATGATATTGTTGAATTACCAAGAATTAAGGAGGTAATTCAATGAAAAAACTACTCGCAATCATTTTGGCCTTGGTGTGCACCCTGTCTATGGTAGCCTGCTCTACCGATGAGACGATCTTCGAAACAACCGAAAGCTCACAGACACAGCAATCTACCAAACCATCAGCTGACAGTGCACCGCAAGAAACGAACAAACCCAACCAGCCGACACAGCCCGTCGTGACACAGCCCCAACAGAATATGTGTTACTGGTGCGGTGAAATGCCGGTTGGTGATTTCGAAACCTACTGCATCAACTGCCGCTGTCTTAAGTGCGATAAACTGCGCAAGGATGGTGGTGGAAAATACGTGTATTGTCGGGATCACAACTGCAATGAGAGCCTGTGTGAATATCCCGCATTTGAGGACAGTCAGTACTGCTCCGAGCACAAGTGCAGTAAACCCAACTGCGATAACCGCAGATGGCCCGGTTCCGAATACTGCGCACATCACAAATGAGACAAGACCTCCGGTCAGGCACCGGAGGTCTTGTCTTTGTATGCAATCATTTTTACAGATAGGAGAATCACTATGTTCCGCAATTACAAAAACTACAAAATCCATCTCAGAAAGGACGGTCGGTATACTGCACGGGTTATGGATCAAGGGCATAATACCGTCTTTTATGGCAGGACCAAAAAGGAGGTTCAGCAAAAACTGGAGGTGTTTATTGCTGAGCTAAACGCCACGGCACAAATAAAATACGAAATGGCCCACCCCACAAAATATATGACTTTAAGAAACTGGGCATATCTCTGCTTGAATACCTACTGTGTTGCAAACATTCAGGGAAACACCTATGCGGCATACGAACGGCTGATCCGCTTGCACTTCGGTGAGTTGGGAGATATGCCCATTGGGCGCATATCGAGCCTTATGGTTCAAAAACACATCACAGACTGTTCCCTGCTTGTGGATGAAAACGGAATCAGCGAAAGCCACCTATGCCGTCTGCGGAATTTCATGCACATGATCTTTGAATACGCCATTCAAAACAATATGATTCTGCACAATCCCACAAAAGGTGTCCGCATTCCCAAGACCGGCATCAATGAGAACCGTGCCTTGTCCTCGGAAGAGATCGTACGGCTCATTAACGCTGTGCATAACTCTGACCATTTGGTCACATTTTGCATTATCCTGTGCCTTTTCACGGGGCTCAGAAAGGGTGAGCTGCTCGGTCTGAAATGGAGCAATGTTGACTTTGAAAATCGGACCATCACAATAGAGCACCAGCTTGTACGAGAATATAAGATCAACTCCACAGACGAGGCTAAAACGCGCTATGTTCCCAAAACCACAAAAACCAAAAGTTCCAAGCGCACGATTCATATGATAGAACCGTTGGCAAAGGAATTTGAAGAATACAAGCGCAAGCTGTTGGAGCAGCAAGCAGAACGTGATATCCCGTATTCAGAGGACAATTATGTATTCCCCACCCGGAACAATACAGGCTTTGCAAGCAAAACCTTCTACAGATATTACCACGAAATTCTTGAGGCAGCTGGGATCACAGATGTTAATTTTCATACACTCCGTCACACCTTCGCAACCATGTGCCTGGAATCCGGCACGGACCTCCTTACGATCTCCAGAACACTTGGCCATGCCAGTGTAAAGATAACCGGTGACGTATATTTACATATGTCCCAATCGCATCAAAAAACGTGCCTAGACAAGCTGAATTCTTGCTATATTTAGAGCCACCGGGTTTTAGTTATGTGGTCGTTGGTTCGCCCTTTCCTAAGATCATGGGCAAAACACCTCAAAACAGCCTCAGGAACGGTAAAAATCGCTTCAAAACGGCTGTTTTTCAGTAAAAATCGGATCCAAAACATCGATTTTAGGCTTTTGACTGCCCTCGTGAGCTTCCAAAAACGCCATCGTCTCGGACCGCCATTTTTTGAGCTCTTTAAAAATTTTACGTCAGAATCTGCTTCAGGTGTTTTTCCAAAAATAGCAAAAAGCCTTGAAAACCCAGTGTTTTCAAGGCTTTTTCGGCACGCCAATTTTGGGCAAAACCAATGACCTCATGATTAACAGTCATGCGCTCCTTTTTTTATGCCATTTACATGGATTTATATGGACTTATGGGGCAATTTTTACCCCAAAAAACGCATTCGTCCATTATCTCAACCTGCAAAAATAACAGCGCATTTTCCCTGTATTACCAACGCTTTTTCCCTCTAAAAAGTGGAGCCACTAAGAAATCAACATGTGCTCTACCCTCTTTATTGATACAAAAACCGATACAAAAATTATTTTTTCTGAGAAAAATGATGTTTTCTTGAAACGCGATTTTAACTCTCATATATTATTAACATAGAAGTTCACCACAAAATGAATGAATGAGCGAATTGAACAACACTGCAATGAGCCGGACATTGCAGAAGGATGAATGTGTCAAACTTCTAAATATTTTTGAAGGAGGCATTCATATGTCCAAAGCTATGAATCCCGTGCCAATTTACCACAAGATCACACTAACGATCGAGGAGGCAGCTGATCTGAGCAACATCGGTATCAACAGAATCGATGCTATGCTTCGCAAAGCGAACTGCCCGTTTGTGTTGTTCGTGGGGAAAAAGAAATTGGTAAAGCGTAAGGAGTTTGAAGAGTATATCAGCAAAACCCTTTATATCTGATAGCATCTCATAAATTCTTGCGGAAAAGTTTTCATTATTGTCTTGAGAAAAAGGGCGCACTGTGTTATTATTATAGTGTAGCAGTGTGCTCTTTTTCGCCAAGGCGGAAAGGAGTTCATCTATGGGAAAGAATCTCAAAGGCAAAGAATGTGGTAAGGGTATCTACCAAAGAAAGGATGGTCGATACAGCGCAAGGTATATTGATAAAGCAGGAAAGCGACACGAAAAATATTTCCAAAC
>JAFUNI010000005.1 GCA_017482385.1 Oscillospiraceae bacterium
GAAAGCTTGAATTCTTTTTAGCAGAGGATCTTCAGGAAGAAGGCCTGCCGCAGAAGCAGTGTCCCAAATGCGGTAAGAAGCATGACTTCGATTACCCAAAATGCCCGTTTTGCAAATACGATTACAATGCGTAATCAGCAACGGAGGGTGATTGTATGGATGTACTGCTTGTTATGAGTGTTTTTTGGATTGGCTACGGCATTCTTGGCCTATTTGGCATCCAGAACATTCCTGCCAAATACAAAGGTCATAGCTGGACGAAGGATTATATCCGCAAGCAAGGTGTCACTTGGCTGATCGTTGGCGTGCCTTGGTTGGCATTTTATCTTGTGCGGACACTTCTTGTTCCTGACGCAGATATCAATACCGGCATCGAGGTTCTTATTCTTATTGCCTTATCGTTACCTGCGGTGATAACCACAATCATTTGGGAAAAGAAATATAAGGCATTACTGGCTGCAGAAACTGGTGCTGAGACAAACAGCACCAAATAAAGGTGGTTTTCTTATGAAAAAGGTATTACGCTGGGTGGCGACAGTACTTGCCGTCTGCATCGTTACCATAGTACTTAACTTGCTGGTCGAAGGTGTGCCGCTTTTGGGAACGCCAAAAGTCGAAAATATCGACCGGGTTGTGGTCACCCATACCAGCTATCCGGATGATATTAAAGAGATTACAGACGAATACTATATTGATCTGGCGGAAGCTCTGTTAGGTTACTTGCATTATGCCCCACTGAAGGGATTAACAGACGACACGCCGGTCATTCAAATCACCTACATAATGGACGACGGCACAGAGGTCGTTGTGAAAGCCAACGATAAAACCGTTTGGTGGAACGGAAAGCCCCGTGCAATTCACGATGAGGGCCAATTCGTAAAAATGTGTACTGCAGTTTTCTATCTGCAAAATGGCTGAGAGCGATCCTAATGGAAAGGAGAACAGCATATGAAAAAGCGCAGCACCATACTCGTTTTGATTGTGACGATCACATGCTGTCTGGCAATGGCTCTGGTAGACGGTGTGCTCCGTCCCGGCTATGCGATCAAGTCTGCAATTAAGATCGCACTGTTTATGCTGATCCCATTGATCGCCTCCAGACTGGATCGTAGTGTCCTGTACCTACTGTTACTCCGCCCCAAAAAGAAAGGATTATTGCCGGCCATTGCTCTCGGTGTTGGCGTCTATGTGGTGATCCTCGGCGGATACTTTCTGGTGTCGCCGTTCTTTGATTTCTCACAGATTGCCGGAGCTTTGACAGACAACGCAGGTGTCACGAAAGAAAACTTCCTATATGTGAGCCTTTATATCTCCTTTGCAAATTCGTTCCTGGAGGAGTTCTTCTTCCGTGGCTTTATTTTTACCAATCTGAAACAACACTCTGGTAGAAAACTGGCGTACATATTCAGTGCTGCAGCCTTTAGCCTGTACCATGTGGCAATGATGATTGGTTGGTTCTCTCCGGTACTCTTCCTGATCGTTATGGTAGGTCTGGTGATTGGAGGTATGATCTTCAACTGGTTGAACGAAAAGCTGGATACCATCTACTGCTCCTGGCTGACCCATATGTTTGCCAATTTTGCCATTAACACAATTGGGTTTATGTTACTGAAGTAAAATGCACCTAAGCATCCTTTTCCACGCATAACAGAAAGGCAGTGCTCCCTATGAATACTCTAATTGAACTTTACGACGAACGCGCTATAGAAAATGTTCTGGCCGCCGATATGTTTCGCCCCCAGCGAATTATCTATTTATGTCAGACAGAAGTAGCACAAAGCCGAGACCGCCAAGAACAGATTGGTGATTTCTTTCGTCATCGTGGTTGGAATCCTGAATTGATATTTGTGGAAGCCAGCCAGTATAAGGTAGACCGCATTTTACGGCAGCTTCTGATGATCAGTGAGAAGTTTCCTGACTGTGCATTGGATGTAACAGGCGGAAGTGATGCAGAACTCTTTGCCGCAGGACTGTTTGCCGCGAAGGCAGATGTGCGTGTTTTCACTTACTCACGGAGAAAAAATCGGTTTTACAATATTTCCGGGGCGGATTTTGCAGACAATCTACCGTGCGATATTTCGTATTCTGTAAAAGATTTCTTCCTTATGGCAGGCGGCACATTGCTCCCCGGGCGGGTAGATAATGGGATACTAAGAGAATACTTAGACGATATTGACCCTTTCTTTGACTGTTTCCTGCAGCACCGCCGTGATTGGACGAACATCATTACCTACATGCAGAGAGTGTCTCCTGCTGAATATGGACAGATCCCTCCCATGGATGTTCAGGGGAACTATACCGTAAAGGGTGAACGAGGCGGAAGGATCTGCGCAAAAGAAGATGCACTGCAGGCATTTGAGCGCATCGGTTTCCTCCGTGATCTTGAAATTCAATCCGGAGAAAAAGTATCTTTCCGTTTTCGGGATGCAAACACACGCGCTTGGCTGCGGGATGTTGGCAGTGTTTTGGAGCTTTATGTATATAAAGCCTGCTTGGATGCTAATATTTTCAACGACATTATCAGCAGCGCTGTCGTTCGCTGGGATGAAGTTCTTGGGCATGGCAGTGTAATCAACGAGATTGATGTAATGGCTACCAGGGGTGTGGTACCACTTTTCATTAGCTGCAAGGTCAGTGATATTAAGACAGAGGCTCTTAATGAACTTGCAATCTTGCGGGATCGGTTTGGTGGAAAGGGAGCGAAAGCTGCTATCGTCTCAACCGAGCGATGCAATGCCGCAGCTCGGCACCGTGCCGCTCAGCTTGGTATTGCCGTTATCGACAGGGACGAACTGGAAAGCGGCAAGCTGGCCTATCGTCTGAAAGTGATTATGAAGGTCGAAGAAGCAGTGTCCTAAAATAAGATAGCAAACATGTTGTATCCTGTAGAATAAGGTTGTATAATATTCCCGCAAAGGGGTGGGAATATGGATGATACGCATTACAACCGTAAGAGGAAGCTGCTCGCAGGCATATCTATCACTGTTGTGGTCGTTTTGGTATTGTTGGTAACTTGGTTTCTTTGGCACTGGCTTGGTTCTTTTTCACAGGAAGCGCTTCGGGACTATATTCAATCCTTCGGTGCTGCCGGTTGGATAGTCTTTCTGATTCTGCAGATACTACAGGTCTTTATTGCCCTCATACCCGGAGAACTATTGGAAAGTGTGGCAGGTTTTGTATTCGGTCCCGTCTTTGGAACGCTCCTTTGTTACGCTGGCGTTGCGATTGCATCTTCGATGGTGTTTGTGCTTACTCGCAAGTTTGGTGTCAAGCTGGTCGAGGTGTTTATTAGCAGGGAAAAGATCAATCAGCTCCGCTTCTTGAATACAGAAAAGAAGAGAGATCTCTTGATTTTTCTGGCCTTCTTTATTCCTGGGACACCGAAGGATCTCCTGACTTATTTTGTCGGACTGACCGAGATAAAGCTCGGCGCATTCCTTGCCATATCTCTTGTTGCAAGAATCCCTTCTGTAGTAACTTCAACTTTCGGCGGACACCTTTTGGGTGAAGGTGAATATGTATTGGCCATAGTTGTATATGCCTTAACCGCTGTTATAAGTCTCCTTGGAATGCTGGGGTACAATGCGTGGATGAAAAGAAGAGAAAACAAAGAGTAATAATTATCAAAGCTGTGTGCTAATCTGAACAATTAAGAAAGGACCTGCATCCTTGGGGTGCAGGTCTTGCTATTTGTATTTCAATTACTCGTTATCTTAAGTTTTCGTAAGACAAGAGGGCCTTTGTTGAAAAGAAAGTCCGATTATGGTATAGTTTTATCAGAAAATGAAGGGAGATTGCCCTATGAAGATATTACTCGTTGAGGATGATAGTGCTCTGCGAAGTGCATTGGAAGAACTTCTAAACCGGGAAGGATATGATGTAGTTAAAACTTCCAGTATCCGTTCTGCCAAAGCTGAAATGAATTCCGACATTGATTTGATTATGCTGGATGTTGGTTTACCTGACGGCGATGGTGTGAGCCTGTGCAGGCAGTGGCGCAGCGAGGGAATGCAGATACCCATTCTGTTTTTGACCGCTAAGGACGAAGAACTGGACGTTGTGCGGGGGCTTGATGCTGGTGGAAATGACTATGTTACCAAGCCTTTCCGAATGCAGGAGCTGCTGAGCCGGATCCGGGCATTACTGCGTAGAAATCAAAAGGAAACGACAATTACCCGAAGCGGAATTACGTTGGATAAAGCGAAGTTACAAGCGAGCAGGGAAGGGGAAGCGCTTCAATTAACTGTAACAGAATATAAGATCCTTGCTAAACTCATTTCTGAGCGATCCATCATTACCCGCGCAGCTCTTTTAGAGGCTCTTTGGGATGTAGATAGTCGTTTTATAGATGATAACACACTGTCCGTTCATGTAAGCCGCCTGCGGGAGAAGGTTGGCGGCAGCCATATCAAAACCATTCGAGGGGTGGGATATCAATGGGTGGATTGATTATAGCCTGTGTCGCCCTGGGTATCCTCTGCATCGTGTTACTTATCCAGAAGATTATATTGCATCATCGGATAAGAAAGCTGACCGAACAAGTAGATGGCTTTAACTCCGGTACGACAGAAATGCTGGATGTTGCTTTGCAGGAGGATATACTAGCGCAACTGCAGAATGGTATTGCAGATTCTCAGCTGGCGCTTACTCGTGCCAAACAGCTTAATGCTGAGGAATGCAACCGGACAAGACAGTTGACTGCCGATATCTCGCACCAACTGAAGACTCCGTTGACTACATTAAAGCTCTATACTGAGCTGGATAACGCTCCCCATATGGAAGCAAGCCTGGAGCAGATACAACGGATGGAGAATCTGATCCAAGCACTCCTTAGACTGGAACGCCTCTGTGCTGACGGCTATGCTTTCAATTTTGCGCCTGCTGATGCGGAGCAGATCGTTCAGGAGCAATGGCAAGGGTTGCAGGCAATATGGCCGGATAAGAAGCTGATCGTAAGTGGCTCTGCGCATATTCGCTGTGATGAAAATTGGTTGGGAGAGGCATTCTTGAACCTGCTGAAGAACGCCTGCGAACACACAGAAGAGAATGGAGTGATCCGCGTACAGTTAGAACGCACCGAGGCCGCTTTTTTCTGCGTGATCGAAGATAATGGCGGTGGTGTAAAAGACGATGAGCTGCCCAAGCTGTTCCAGCGTTTCTACCGGGCAGAACACCAAAACAAGAATGGTGCCGGCATCGGACTGGCTATTGTGAAAGAGATCATTCAGAGGCACCACGGCAATATCATAGCTGAAAATGGCAAGTATGGTCTAAAAATGACCATTTCTATGCCTATGTTAGATCGCAACCTTACGAACTCGTAAGGTAAAAGTAAGATAAAAGTAAGATTCGCCTGTTACGATAGATGCATAAGGAGGTAATTACTATGGAAATTTTGAAAGCAAGCAACCTCAGCAAGATCTATCAGACGGGTGAATCTGCTGTTTATGCCCTGGACGATGTGACACTGTCCATCGAAGAAGGCAGTTTTGTAGCTATTACCGGCCCCAGCGGTAGCGGTAAATCCACTTTGCTGCATCTGCTCAGTGGCTTGGACAAGCCCACCCACGGTACAGTAACTTACCGAGAGAAAGATCTGTATAAGTACAATGACAATCAGTTGTCTGTTCTTCGCCGGCGCCGCTTTGGCTTCGTGTTCCAGAGCTATAATCTGGTGAAGGAACTGACCGGCTATGAAAATATGCTCCTGCCGGTGATGCTGGATAGCAAGAAACCGGATGAAGCATATCTCAATAAAATCATTGAGATGTTAGGCATAGGAGATCGCCTGTCCCATCTGCCCGGTGCTATGTCCGGTGGTCAGCAGCAGCGTTTTTCTATCGCAAGAGCGCTGGCGAACAAGCCGGCAATTCTGTTTGCGGACGAACCAACCGGTAACCTGGACGGCAAAGCAGGCAGAGAAGTTATGACTCTTCTGCGAACCGTTAGCCACGAACTGGGAATCACTCTGGTGCTGGTCACCCACGATATGAAGGTCGCAGAGCAGGCAGACCGCATTATCCAGCTTTCTGATGGCAAGATCGCCGCCGACAGTGGGGTGGGCTTATGAAGCTGCTGACCTTCTCTTCAATGGCTATTGCCCGACTTAAAGCAAATAAGCGGCAATATCTAAGCCTGGTACTGGGTGTGCTTATGTCTATTTTTATGATAAGCACCCTTGTATTTAGTGTCTTCGGAATCTATCAAGCAGAGCTTGAGAAAAAGTACGATAAAGTGGGCTACCTGGATATGGTTTTCCTGGAGAATCCGCTGATAACAGAAAATGACGTTAAAGCCTTCAATAAGTTTGATCGCATTGGCAAGGCATATATCTCTGGCATTGTAACTGATCGTAATGTATACGTTGGTTACTATGATGAGGTTGGCTTTTCCTTAATGAACTTATCTCCTGTTGAAGGACGCTTGCCGGAAACAGCGGGCGAAATTGCTGTAGAAGCCTCCGCAATGGATGTTATGGAGGTGAACTGGAACATTGGTGATACAGTAGAGTTGGATATTACTCCGGTTGATGGTACTGCAGAAAAGCGGAGTTTTACATTGGTAGGCATTTTGCCGGAACGCACCATGCACCTTTCGGTGTCGGACCGTAACGGTCTTAACCAGTTTCCTGCTGTGCTCACAAGCTCTCAAGAGCCTGCCTTCTCGATGGGAAGAGTAGGCTGCCATTTCCTCACAGGACTAGCTAAACATGCAACCTTGGATCAGGCAATTTTGGCAGTTTGGGACAAACAGGAAAGCCTTAGAGGACAAGGAAGCATCGTTACCTCTTTCTATGGATTAAGCGTGTCTGGTGAGCACCGGCAGTGGGCTGGCGTTGGAGGAGCTATCGAATCCGATAGGGAGATGTTCAGTATTATTACCATTGCTGCAGTATTGGGAATTTCCCTTGTACTAAGTTGCGGCGTAGGTATTGCAGGCTCAATGGAAGGAGTTCTTTCCAAGCGGAGAGAGGAAATCGGTGTGCTGCGTGCATTGGGTGCAACCCGTAGTCAGATTCGCAGAATGTTTGGCCGTGAAAACTTGATTTTGGCATTGGTTGTTTCTCCAATATCAATTTTAACCAGCATTGGCGCGTTTTGGATTTTGTCCATACTACTGCCGGAGAGCATCAAATTTTCGATTAGTCTCTGGCTCGTTATTCCGATTGCTGTTTTTAGTGTTGTCGTGATTCTTATTTCTGGACACCTGCCTCTTGTGCGTGCATCCAAACTGATGCCTATGAGTGTTATTCGTGACACGGCTATGCTGCGCAGAAGTAAGCGTGTAAAATCTAAAAAGAAATTCTCAGCAACTAAGTTGATCGCATCCAGACAAGTGCGCTTTAACCCAACACGGCAAATCGGAGCATCTTTGCTTCTTGGACTGATGCTTCTTAGTTCCGGCCTGCTTGTCGGCTTCCTTACTGATGTTGCAAGCATTTCTCTCGGAGATTCACCGGCATTCACTGTAAACAGCGGCTCCAGATGGCTGGAAGAAGAAACTCACATTAGTCTTGCTGGCGGCCCATCAATGGACAGACGCAGTATTTCTCAAATCAGTTCTTTAAATCATGTTAAGTCCATTAGCATTGACCGAACTATGCCCATAACAGTTCTTATGGAGCATGTGCCTCTTTATGCAACTTTAGATGGTCAATACGGTATGTTAAACGACGAGCTGTTTGAAAAGGCAATGACCTACGATGAAGGCAGCAGGGATTACCTGGAAGGGCGAAGAGAGGAACTGCGAAGCAAGTATCTGAAATTCTTAAAAGATTATCAGATTCCAGGTGAGGCATTCCGCACTTTTGTTACTACCATCGATTTTACACAAGAGAACATAAATAAACTGAAACCTTATATTGAATCTGGAAAGATTGACTTGGACGCAATTAACGCAGGCCAAGAAGTTTTGGTCCTCGCCTCTAATGTATGGGTAAAGACCTTTAAAGATGGATATGGATATCGTTATTGGAGAACCGAAGAAGCCTTGAAACAGGATCCGGAAGGTAATGGTGCAACGCATGCAGCTTGGAACGATTCTTTCTCAGCGGGACAAACTCTGCCTTTATTGCAGCTTTACCGAACCGAATCTGGTGGCCCAGTCAATCGAATCGACGACGAGGTAACAGTAGGCGCTGTGCTGTCCCATGATGCGGAATTGTCAAATGGACTTATGAATGCTACATTGATTATCACCAGCGAACAGGGTTTGGAGAATTTAGACATTCTTACTGAGGGCTTACAAAACATTGATGTATATCTGGAAGGTGATATTTCAGCATCCGAGGAAGAAGTCTTGGAAAGACAGTTGAACGCTATTGCGCGAAGATATGATGGGTATTCCGTTTCTAATAACATTGAATACTATCGCAACCTGGCTGCGCAAAACCGGCAAAAGATCTTTATGTTTGCTTCTATTGCAATTGTGTTCTTCTCAGTATCTGTTGGAATGATTGTCTCTTCGGTCACCAGGCAGCTTAACAGCGAAGGTCGTACAATCGGAATGCTGCGTGCGGTGGGCGCGGATGAAAAAGCTGTTCTTAAATGCTATAGCGGTCAATTAAATGCAAGTATTGCAGGCGGAATGGGGATAAGCCTGGCGCTCTATTTTGCTTTCCTGGTCGTTTATATTATTAGCGCAATATCTGCGGGGTACCTTCCTGCAGACGAAATTCAGCTTCTCTCGCTGATGGTTGTTACTATCTGCATAATGGGCGCTTGTTGTTGGCTCGTCTGTAAATTCCTGCTTCGGTTCCGCATTCGCGATATTATGAACAAGAGCATCATTGAGAACATTAGGGAGCTGTGATTATGAAGAAATTAACTTGCTTTCTTATGTCGATGTTGCTGGTAATAGCTATGGCGTTTCCGACCTTCGCAGCAGAGTGCGAAATTGACCAACATTATACTATGGATGGAATGAGCCGTTCCTGGTATCAGGGCTACGAAGCAACCATCAAAAACCACACTATGATACTGTGCGTGCCTCTCAGAGCAGAGAAATGCGTTGGAGAGATCAAGGTGTCGATTGCGTTGGATGATCCCAATGTGTTCTTACTCACAAGCCAACCGAAAGAGGTTGCTGTTTCACCCAAGGATGATGTTTATCCCGTGAAACTGACCTTACCCCTGGAGCGCTACCGCCGGAACGGTGACTTTCCCGCAACCATTACAGTGAAGGGCGCTGACGCAGCCGGAAAGGAAATCATCTACACTATCCCTTATGTGATTCGCATCAGGGATGGCTATGGCAGCCACGAAACAGTGAAACCTATAATCTCTGACATTGTAGGCGAGCTTGATGTTGGAACTGACGGTAGTATCAGTCTCACTATCTCAAACCCAACTACCACACTGGCAATAACGGACGGAGAGGTAACTTTGATCGATGCCAGCGGAGATATTCTAGTTTCCGGATCTAATCGCGTCAAGGTCAATGAAATACTTCCTGGCAAGTCTGAAGTAGTGACTATTCCTGCGATTGTGAAAGGAAATGCATCCATCAGCCAACACATTATAGATGTGACATTCAGCTACAAGGTGTTGGGGACTGCAGCTGAGCACAAAGAGACCTTTACGATCCCTGTAACGCAGTCGATCCGTTTGGAGCAGGGCGGCGTACAACTCCCTGCTGCGATTGCTGCAGAGTTGAGCAATATGACTCTCCCATTGATGAATATGGGAAAGGGAGATCTGCTTAATGTACTGGTGAAACTGGAGATCCCAGGCGTCATTGATGCTCAGAGCGTACTTGTAGGCACGATGGCTGCAGGTGAAACCAAACAGGCAAAGGTGAGCTTTACTCCCAGACTGGATTCAGTGGGAACGCATTCCGGCATGGTGACCGTCACTTGTGAGGACGCTTATGGCAATCCATTTTCTCAGACTTTGAATGTAGATCTGACTGTTGATGAACCACTCCCAGAGGCTGGTATTGAGCAAGAAGAGGAAGAAAAGAAGATCAGTAAAGGAACGATTATTCTAATTATTCTTTGTGTGCTTCTCACGGTAGGGATTGTTGTCCAGGGAATTATCCTTTGGGGCAAAATCCACAAGCTTGAAGAGGACCGGCTATAAACATCGAGCAGTTTCCATTACAACATACTTAACCATAAATAAAAGGTGCCTTCATCGGCACCTTTTCCTTTTATAAAGATTTTGATATAATGTGAGTGTTTTTGAGTTTTCTTTCGTACTATAAGTGATCGATCAATCTCATCGAAAGGAGGGAGCGATTTGACAGACATAACTGCTATAGCCGGAGTCAAGGAAAAAGACGAGCGAACCATCAATGAGATCATGGTTAAGTATTCCAAACTCCTATGGCCGATAGCTGCAGCTGTACTTAAAAATGTTGGATCAGAGCAGGATGTGGAAGAATGCGTTGCGGATGTGTTTATCGACCTGTGGGAAAACCCCGATAAATATGATCCGGAGCGCGGAACACTGAAAAGCTGGCTCTGTATGGTGGCTCGTTGTAAAGCCATCGACCGCTACCGGGCGTTATCCAAGCACAGCACCGTCCCGTTGGAAGGCGCTATGATGGTAGGTCGCATGGGAATGCAGGATGCTCTGCTGCAGGAAGAAACTAAGCGAGAGCTGGCGGCTGCAGTCAATGCACTTGCCGATGTGGAAAAGGATATTCTCATTCGCCGGTACTACTACGAGCAGAAACCCCGGGAAATAGCAAAAGCTCTGGATCTGCCACTGAAGCAGGTTGAAAACCACTTATTTCGCTCCAAGCAAAAACTACGGAAAGCAATATCCGTATGTTGAGGAGGTCACTTATGAACCGTATGCAAAAACAAAATTTGTATAATATCAAACGCTACTTCGAAAAGAAGACAGGCACCAGACTGCTTCCACGATACTCAGAAAATGAGAATCAACCTGCTACTCAACGTAAGGTTTTCCGACCTGCTGTTATGATTGCGGTACTGTCAACCTTGTGCCTTCTCCTCGTTGCATTTACATGGCCCTTATTCTCGCCCTTGGATGGCGACGCACTCACACTGAGCGCAACCTATGAAGGAAACGGCATTGTCAGAATTCAAGTGGAAAACAGGTCTCATAAAGAATTGGAATTCCAGCCTCAAACAAAGCTATATCATTGGATTACTGGCGAAGAAGTCCAGCAAGTGAGCGATGATATTTCTTTTGAGGGAACGTCGATTTCTCCGAAGTCAACCGAAACCATGACGGTCAATCTTTCAAGTGCCTATAATATGAAATTGCTCGAGGAATCCATGGAGAAAGATTGGTACTATCTGCTACTGACAAACAACAATTTCATTTTTGGGCAGGAGTGGAAGTGCAGTGTATTCTTCGGCAAGGAACCGGAGCACATCGAGAGTCCGGACGCTCCCTTCTACACATTGGACCCCGTTATTCTAGACCAAGTAGAAGAAGAATTACGTTTCTATTTTGAGGATGACTATATCGGTTCGTTCGCCGGTAACCCATTAAACTACGAATATCTCCAAAAGACTGAAGAATACCTTTTACGGTGTGGTAAGAAGATCATAAAATCTGTCAATCCTGGGTTGATGGCGAAAACGATCCCAGATGGCATCATATTTGATGAAACGGTGGCCCCAGAAAAGCAATATGCACTTGCTGGCCAAACATCCTCTCTGCATGATGCTTTTGGAAAATTTGTAGGTTCTGGAGAATACGAATCATTCCAGGTGTTAGATGTATTTCTCCCGGCATACGAAGGGTCTGATGATCAGGCATGGGCATTGCCCCTGGTATATTTGGCAACCTTTGAAAAGTCTGCCATTGATACAGGCGAAGAGTGTGCATTTATCCATGGTCAGATCGTCAGTTTTAATGACCTTGCACGGTACCTTGTTTACGAAGATGAATACTTTGTGTGTTACAATGTAACAGACTTGTTCTATACCGATCTTCGTGATTATGTAGAGAATGTGGTTGCAATGAATGATGCTGGAAACTACAAATATCACTACTTTGATGAGCAGGTTTACACAAGAATCCAAAATGTTTATAATTACTACAAGGATAACCTGTCCATTGTTTCTCGTGATGAATTCCTTGGGTTAAGACCAGATTGCGTTATTGAAGACTATCCTGTATCTTCTGTTCTTGTTAAAGAGGGTCTAAGCGGAACAATTACTTCTGAATACGATATAGAGAAGATTGTGATTTCTATCACAACTCAAGCCGACGGAGCCGAAGTGCATACAGCAACCATCGTTCCAGAGGATTTGCACTATTACGACCTATCCAATGCTACAGAAGTTTCCACCTTAATTAAAGGGCTGGATGAGGGCGTATATGTCATCGATGTGGCTGTATGGATCAACAGTGAGATAATGGGCTATCGTTCTTTGATGTCAATGATGTTTACAACTGGCAATGCGCAGATTCCTGCTCCCTAATAATACATCTACACTAAATAAGTAGGAGAAAGGTGCCGAATGATCGGCACCTTTCTCTTTTTGAGAAATTTTGATATAATATGAGCCGATTTAAGTTTTTCTTCGTACTATAAGTGATCGATCAATCTCAGCGAAAGGAGGGAGCGATTTTGACTGATATAACTGCTATTGCCGGAGTCAAAGAGCAAAACGAGGATGTTTTCAACGAGGTCGTAGTAAAGTATTCTAAACTTTTGTGGCCTATAGTTGCTGCTGTACTTAAAAATGTTGGTAATGAACAGGACGTGGAAGAATGCGTTGCAGATGTGTTTATTGACCTCTGGGAAAACCCAGATAAA
Source organism: Oscillospiraceae bacterium (assembly GCA_017482385.1). GTDB lineage: Bacteria > Bacillota > Clostridia > Oscillospirales > Oscillospiraceae > Faecousia. The sequence goes on from JAFUNI010000005.1 coordinate 12,745, forward strand.
TATGATGCTGAACGCGGCACCCTGAAAACATGGCTCTGTATGGTGGCTCGCTGTAAAGCCATAGACCGCTACCGTGTACTGCAAAAGCACAGCACCGTCCCGTTAGAAGGCGCTATGATGGCAGGCCGTATGGGAATGCAGGATGCTCTGCTGCAGGCAGAAACCAAGCGAGAGCTTGTAGCAGCGGTGAATGCTTTGGCTGATGTTGAAAAGGATATTCTCATTCGCCGGTACTACTACGAGCAGAAGCCCGGAGAAATTGCAAAGGCTTTGGATATGCCATTAAAACAAGTCAAAAACCACCTATATCGCTCCAAACAAAAACTACGGAAAGCCATATCCGTATGTTGAGGAGGTCACTTATGAACCGAATGCAAAAACACAATCTGTATAATATCAAGCGTAATATTGAAAAGAAGACCGGTACTAGACTGATTTCAGCCTGCAGCAAGGAAGAAAAAGCCTTTACAGAAACAGCTGCTCCCCGTAAGCGGTTGCCTCGGGTTGCACTGATCGCAGCCATTATCACAGTATTTGTCACGCTGACCGCCTTTGCAGTGTCTATCTTCTCTACATGGGCCGGTGACAACCTGACAATTACCGCATCCTACTATGGTGACGGTATTGTTTGGGTTGAGATCACAAATCAATCTGACAAGGATCTGAAGCTGGAACCCAAGATGAAGCTCTACTATTACAGCACGCAAAAACTTGTAGAGCCTACTGCTGAAGAACCTTATATTGAAAATCTCATGATCCCAGCTAATTCTACGGAAAAGGTCAGGCTGGATCTGCGGAGAACTTATGATGTTGAAGCACTGGAGAACAGTAAAAACGACTTCTACTATTTGCAAATGACCAACGACAGCTTCTTGCTGGGTCAAAAATGGTCTTGTATGGTATCTTTTGTGCTTTCCGACTATGTTACTCCCTGGTATGAACTATCGGACGAAAGATGTCTGGAAGGCGCTCTCCCATCTCTGAAATCCTACTATAAAAACTTCACATGGGATGTCTTTGCTCGTTGGCCTGATGCCTTTGACTATATGGAGTTGGTTCAGGCAGAACTGGCGAAAGTAGACGGCAATGTAGTGCGCACCTCCATGGACGGATATCTTGTATGGGATGGATACGATTGGTTGGAGGGAGGAAATTATTCTGTTTTTGATCCCTACAACAAACTGATGGGCATTGATGATACAGAGCATTTCGAAGCTATCGGTGTAACCGTTCCGTGTATACTGGATGATGGTACATTTAACGGCCAATGGGGTATAGACTTATTCTTCCCGTACTGCTATGCAAAGTCGGATATCCAAAGCCTCCAAGACTATGCGTTTGTCAGAGGCCATCTTCTCACTTTCGAAGAAATGGAACAGTATAAAGTGTATGAAGATGAGAAGAATGTTGTGTACGAGATGCACGAATTCTTCTATACCGATCTTCATACCTATGTTCAGGACATGTTGCTGCAGAGAGATGATATCTACTTCACAGAAGATACCTGGAAAAGAATCGAAAATTTCTATAACCATTTCAGCAATAAGGAAGAACTGACTAAGCGATTTAAATACCTTCCTCAAACGATTGAACCATTGTCCATTGATGACCTCATTGAGCTTGCAGCTCTAGGCACTAACCTTACGGCAGAAGATTTCAAGCCGTATCTAGGTGGTTTCACAGATGCTTATGGTGACTACGGTCCAGGATATTACAAAACTATTGATGATGACTATGAATTCATAAACAGCAAAAATATGGATGGTACGCTCAATGGCTTTTTCTTAATTCATACTCCTACCGGTGATAAGTTGCAGTTGGGTCTTGAAAATGTAGATGTTATTTCGTTTGTTGAGGAACATGGAGATCCAGAACCCAGGTGTGAATGTGAAAACACAGACGGTAGATCTGGTCATCACGGGTGGCACATTACCATAGATTGGTTGATAGAAAAAGGGCAAAATATTGATATAAGCGATATACATGGTTCCTGTCGACTGTATGTTGGTGACAATAATGAAGATCGTTATTATAAACGCTTAGTGGTAGATGATAATTTCTTCTTGATCTATGAAGCAATTCCGGATGGCCCAGGTTACGACTTCTTCTTAATACACACAGCCACAATGGATGAATGCAATCTAAAAACAGATGATCTGCAAGCTTTCCTTACAGCACATCAGAACTGAGGAAACAATATGAGAAACGCACTGTTTATTTCTGGTAATATTTTTGCCGCCTGTGGTCTGCTGCTGATTGGCGTCGGCATTACCGCCTTCCAGTCGCTGACTAGCCTATACAAGTACTTATCTCAGTTCGCAACCGTGGACCATCAAGCACAAATCAGTCTCAACACCGTCCTTATCATCGGCGGAGTAATGGTTGCTGTAGGCATCGTTCAAATCATAATAGCTTGCCTGTGCAAAAGCAAAACTAACTAAATAGAAAGGACCTGCATCTCAAACTGGGATGCAGGTCCAATTTATTGACCGGCTGATGAAGGCATGTCCGCTTTACGGTAAATAACCAAGATATCCTCTAAAGAGGCATATTCAGTGTATCCTTTCTTCTCCAACAGCTTCACCAGATTCTCAAAGCCGTTCTCTTTTCCACCTGTCGCATACTTCTTATAGTCGCTAGTGGAGGAAATATTTAGAATAACGTACTCGGTTTCCAGTAGGTGCTCCTTGGAGGAATAGCGAACATCATAGAGGACATCTCTTTGCGACAGATGGGTGGTATAAAATGTTGTGGCTGTAACGGATGCGCCATCCGGGATTGTGTCCAAAGTATCACGGATACCCTGATAGTAATCATAATACTGAATTGCTTGTACAGGGTAACCCATTGCTTTTGGAGCAACCACAATACCAAAGCATACTGCACTTACAATGACTGCTGCTATCAGAGCGAAGATCCTCTGCCAGTTGATCTTCAAATCCGCCAGATTGACTACTGTCAAATAGACAAGGAATGCATTGGAGCCGAATGTGTATTGGAAGAAAATATCGTGTTGATACTGGTAGTCAGACATGAGGTTGACCAGGACATAGGGAATCAACAGGATGTATCGCTCGTACCGTCTTGTCAATAAGGGCAGACCCAATAGTGGCAGAAGTGTCATAGAGATAAAATACAGTTTCTCTGCGTCCACACACTCATATAGCGCTTTCATAGGATTGAGAATCACAGACTTGATCACGGTAACCAGGGAGGAAGATCCGTCGTACATAAAATTGTTGTAACGATAGGTCATAACACCGTCTCCACTTTTTGCAAGATATCCCGTTACAAGGAAGAACCATCCAAGGGATACTGCCAGCAAACCAACGCCCGTCATCAGGCTGTAAATATCCAGTTTCTTATAACGCAAAACTGTCTTGGCAATCAGCCAGAGTGCAATCACCGCAACATATACAGCAGCATCTTCTTTGACCATTAAAGTAAGAACAGCAGCAATGGCGGTTAGGCACCAGTTCTTTCTATCAATGCCGTAGAACAACCAGAGGATCAGCGGTGTTAAGAAACAGTTTTCGTGGATGTCATAGCTTGTGCCGCCGGAGAAGGCTGGATACAGGAGCAGAATCGCACAAATGAGCATTCTCTGCGCGCCGGTTAAGCCGTGGTTCTTGCCAATCTTCCAAAGGGGGATCACTGCGGATGTGATCACTGCAGCCTGAAGCACCTGCAGGGTGGCAGGAATAGGAACTAACCAGTAGAACGGTAGCATGAGGTAGTAGATCGGTGAGACGTGGACAGCAAAGTGAGACAGCAAGCCATCGCGTTCCACTGTGGTAAATGGCACCCCAGATCCCTTCATATGGTAAAACATCTGAGAGAAAATACCAAAGTCATAAGTTGGAGAACAGAAACTATATACCCGTCCAACGGTCCAAGCACTGACAAACAAAAAGAATACTACAGATAAGCCAACCGTAATCCAAATATAGGCTTTGTGTGCTCTTTGAGGTTCCACACGAGGCAGAGGGCTTTTATCCCAACCAAGGATGCCAAAACCCACTAAAAGGATAAGGGAAATTCCACAAACAGCAAGGAAAGACCATGTGAACGATGCAATCAACCCTGTAACGGCAAGTAGAGCAAAAGTAGCAACCATGCTCCAACGCTCTACTATCCGCGTCTTTGCAAAGAGGGATAACGCTATCAGAAGAAGGACGATGCCACAGGTAATTCCGACTATCCGAACAAGGGACATTTGTGCCAAACCATCCAGGTTTGCCAGATCCCGCAACTCACTTGGTTGGATGAAGCATTCTATCAGAACTGCAACGAGCCACGAAAGAATTATGCGTCGCAGCAAATCGCTTGTGTGGTTTTTTTGTTTCATTCTCAGCGCAGGCATTTTGAAGCCCCCTTTCTATGCGAGCTCGGCCGGTTAGAGATTCTTTCGAGCATTGCTCCCAGAAGAACAGAAACGGTGAAAATCGGGAGCGTTATGCAGAAGAAAACAAGTACATATCGATCTGGGGTTCTCCACCTGGGGAGCAGCTTATAACACCAAGCATCGAACAGGTGAGATAAAAGGTATCCTCCGTAGCAGCCGCGGGCACCAAACGCAAGAATGCGGTCTATGCCGGAAGGAATTCTAACGCGGTATAGAGAAACAAAAAGACACACAACAATACATGCGATCCACAGATCCGCAAACTCCCATACCAGTGCTTCACTTAATTTACTATCTGTTGAAAGTACTGTCGCAGCTCCCAAAACTGCTGACACAGAAACAGCGCAGAAGACGCCAATCAAGGGATGGATTCTCGGTTGAAGCTTGCGAACAGCAGCACCCAAAATGTAATAGGTAAGCGGATAGATCACCCGCCAATGATCCGGAAACAAGACAATCGGCGTTGCTCCCGGTAGCGCCGTAATCACCAACATTACCGCGCACAGACCGAGAAGCGCCTTTGCGTCTTGTAATCGCTCAAGCACCATGTTTACAAAGGGAATCAGTAACACCAAACCGATGTACATTTCTACATACCATCCGTAATAAACGGCACTGAAGCTAAACAGCCTGGTTAGCCATGTTGAAAAGCTTTGCGTGTCGCCAAAGAGGAAATGCCGGATAGGAATGGAGATGATCGCTGCCAAGAAATATGCTATTAGGACCGGCAAAAGGCCACGGTAGCAGGCTTTTATATCAGTCTTTTCGCACTTCAAATACCCGGTCAACATTAAGAAAAGACCGATACAGCTTACACTGAGCCAGCGGAAACTGCCGGCAAGCCACATAGATGCCCCAACCTGTGGTTCGGAGTAGTATCCATTATTCAAAAAGGAATGGAATGTAACCACAAACAGCAATGCGATGCATCGCAGCAGATCCAATCCCGGTTCTCGTTTGGACATAAAAAAGCACCCCCTGTACCGATATGGTACAAGGGGTGTCTTTCATAAGACTGGGATAATTCTTACAAGTTTCTTTCAATTGTAGGGAGTTCCACAATAGCACTGAATTGATCGCCGTCAACGCCCACCCGGAAGGAGCCGCCAACAGACTCCGTATAGGTCTGAGCGATCGCAAGACCTAAGCCGCTACCTTTTGTAGATCTGGCTTTATCGCCACGGGCAAAACGCTGCATAATTTCGTCCGGCTTGAAATCCATCTCATAGGAAGAGGTGTTCATCATACGCACAAGAAAGCTGCTTTCCGTTTCTTTAACTTCTAAGTAGATCCGGGTACCGCCCATAGCATATTTAATGGCATTACCCAGTAGGTTCGCAAATACCTGGTGCATTCTGGCCCCATCTGTCACGACCATGACGGAGTCAGATGCGTAGTTACGCCTGACGAACAGGCCTGCGTGGGTGAGTTGGTCATCGAATAGACCGATTGTCTGTTCCAGCAGGCGGATAAGGTCAATTTCTTCTTTCTTGCTTTCGATTACTCCACTGGATACTTTGGTCAGTTCAAACAGAGACTCCACCAGATCACTCATATACCCAGCTTTCTGCTGGAGCAGCTGAAGCTGTTCTTGTCCGTCTGCAGACAGTGATTCCTTTTGCAGCAGCTCACTGTACCCAAGAATAGCGGTTAGTGGTGTACGCAGATCGTGAGAAACATTGGAGATCAGCTCAACCTTGAATCGCTCACTGGTCACGGCAGTGCGAACTGCCTCTTCGTGCTGTGCCTGTAC
>JAFUNI010000023.1 GCA_017482385.1 Oscillospiraceae bacterium
CCACATACCCCAACCGGTGTTCTCGCATATCCATTATAACATTGAGCTTGTACTCTGCGCTATAGTTTTTGTATTCTTGTCCCTTTTTTGCCATAAAAATATACACCCCAAAAGTGTCTAACTTTTGGGGTGCATATCATTTCAGCACGCATTTTTCTTTATACAGGGATACATTTTTTGTACCGCTCGATAAGGGCTTTGGATTGCCGCAGACTGTCCACACCCGGCGCAAGGCGTAGCCGCATAGTGGGCTCCTTGGCAGAGGCAATGAGCTGTACCCGGTTCTTATAATCCGGATCGTTGCACAGGTTTGTGATGGCCTCGAAATTGAGGTTTGTCATGGTAAACTGCACCTCGGAAGCCTTCTGCCGAATGTCACAGATTCCCACATTCCGGGCATTGGCACGGAGCAACGCAATCTCCACCAGATTGAGCACACCCTTGGGCGGCTCACCGTAGCGGTCTACGATCTCATCCAGCAGATCGTCCGCATCCTCTTGGGAGCGGATAGCAGCCATGCGTCGGTACAGGTCCATCCGTTCTTCGCCCCGGGCCACATAGTCCTTATCCACATTGGCGGTCACATTCAGATCGGCGGTGCAATCCGGCTCCTTGGCTTTTTCGCCCCGTTCCTCCAAAACTGCCTCATCCAGCAGCTTCAGATACATATCATAGCCCACGCTCATCATATGACCGGATTGTTCCGCACCCAGCAGATTGCCTGCGCCCCGGATCTCTAAGTCACGCATGGCGATCTTGAAGCCCGAGCCGAACTCTGCAAAGTCCCGGATAGCGGACAGCCGCTTCTCCGCTACTTCTGTAAGATTCTTGTCCGGGCGGTAGGTGAAATAGGCATAGGCGTGGCGGGTGGAACGGCCCACACGGCCGCGGAGTTGATGGAGCTGACTGAGACCAAACCGGTCAGCGTTTTCGATGATCAAGGTGTTCACATTGGCAATATCCAGGCCGGTCTCAATGATGGTGGTGCAGACTAAAACTTGGATCTCACCGTCAGCCATAGACCGCATCACATCGCTGAGGGCATCTTCACCCATCTTGCCGTGGGCAACAGCCACAGAGAGACCGGGGATCCGGTTTTTCAGTGCCGCAGCACATCGGTCAATGGTTTCTACCCGATTGTGCAGATAGTAGACCTGGCCGCCCCGTTCGATTTCTCTGCGGATAGCATCGTCTAAAATTGCGTTGCTGTGTTCCATCACATAGGTCTGTACAGGATAGCGGTCTGCGGGAGGTTCTTCTATGGTGGACATATCCCGAATGCCGGACAGAGCCATATTAAGCGTCCGAGGAATGGGTGTTGCCGACAGTGTCAACACATCCACGCCCTTGGAGATCTCTTTCAAGCGCTCTTTATGGCTGACACCGAACCGCTGTTCTTCGTCCACAACCAGCAGACCCAAGTCCTTAAATTCTACGCTCTTTTGCAGCAGCTTATGAGTGCCGATGATGAGATCCACACCGCCGGCCCTTAAGTTTTGCAGAGTCTTTTGCTGCTGGGTGGGGGTGCGGAAACGACTGAGCACATCGATGTTGACAGGGAAACCCCGGAACCGGGCCACAGCGGTCTGATAATGCTGCTGGGCCAAAACGGTGGTGGGCACCAAAATTGCCACCTGCTTGCCGTCCATAATGGCTTTCATCACAGCTCGGAGGGCTACCTCCGTCTTGCCAAAGCCCACATCGCCGCAAAGCAGCCGATCCATGGGGATGGGCGACTCCATATCCTTTTTAATATCTGCGATACACCGCAGCTGATCGTCGGTCTCCGGGTAGGGGAAATTGTCCTCAAATTCCTTCTGCCAGAGGGAGTCGGCTGCAAAGGCAAAACCCTCCTGCCTGCGCCGGGCGGCATAAAGCTGAATCAGCTCTCCGGCCATATCCTTGGCAGCCTTCCGGGCTTTGGCCTTGGTTTTTTGCCAGGTTTCCGTACCGATTTTGTTTAATTTTACATTAGCATCTTCGCCACCGCCAATGTATTTGCTCACCAGATCCAACTGGGTGGCAGGTACAAACAGGGTGTCAGACCCTTGATAGGCAATTTTAATATAATCCTTAACAGCGCCGTCCACCTTGATCTGCTCCATAGCAACAAAGCGGCCGATGCCGTAGTTTTCGTGAACCACAAGGTCACCGGGGCTCAAATCCGTAAAGGAATTGAGCTTTTGCCGGTTGGTGGCAGATTTTTTTGTTGATTTCCGCTTGGGTTCTGTTTTGCCGGTAAGCTGACCCTCGGTGAGGATGGCCAGCTTGCCGTTGGGATATTCCATGCCGTAGGGAAGTGAACCCTCAGCCAGAAAGATTTGTCCCGGCTTGGGCATAGAAGTCAAGGGAATACAAAGGAACGCAGAAAGTCCGCGGCTGCTCAGCATCTCCTGCAGCAGCTCTGCTCTGCGCCGGGAACCGCACAGCACCAGGCTGGAAAACTCCATCTTCTGATAATGCTGCAGGTCACTGGCGGCAGTATCCAAATTGCCACCGTAGCCGGGTAACTGCTTTGCAGTCATAGGCAGCAACTGATGGGGCAGGCAGTTCTCGGGGTAGCTTGATGCGGCAAAGGTGTCCAGGTACAGCAGCGGATGGTTTTCAATGCCGTCGCAAAAATCCTCCCATTGCCACACAAAATCGCACAGCTCACCGGCGACCAAGCCGCCTTGCAGCAGGCTGTCCAGCTGCATGCCCACATCCTCGACCCGGGTGCGGGCGGCCCGGTGCAGGCTGCCCTGGTCGCAGAGAACCACCGTTGCGTTTTCCGGAATGTAGGAAACAGCAGTGGCGATTTCAGGATAAATCAGTGCCATATACCGGTCAGAAGCAGGATTTTGAATGCCGTTTTGGTACTTTTCCAAATCCTTTTCCAGGGTCTTGATCAAATCCTCGTTGGGGTTCTTCCGTCTGCGTTGCCGGGCAATCAGCCGGTTAATATCTTCGCACAAACCGGACAGCCCCTCCGGATGCAGCCGGGGCTGGGTCTCACCGATGGGCAGAATGGTGAGTTCGTTTACATTCTCCGTGCGCCGCTGTGTGTCCGGGTCAAAATAACCCATAGTGTCCAGCTCATCACCAAAGAACTCTGCCCGGACAGGCTGTTCAGCGGCAGGGGAGTACACATCCAAAATGCCACCACGCACAGCAAACTGACCGGGACCTTCTACCATGCCGCAACGGCTGTAACCGGCCTGGGCAAGCAGTGAGAGGAGAGAATCCATAGGATATTCCTTGCCAACTTCCAAAGTAAAAGCGGCCTTAAGGAGAACCTCCGGCGGTATGGTTCGCTGGCTGAGGGCATCCCAGGACATGATCTGCAAGCGAGTCTTACCCAAAGACAGCTCATAAAGCTGTCGCAGTCGCTTTTGCTCCCAACCACGGGATACCACTGCGCTGTCATACAGGGTCAGTTCCCGGGAGGGAAGGACGGGGCAGTCAATCCCTAAAAAGGCTTTCAGCTCCTGACAGAGCCGTTTAGCGGCCAAATCATCCTGGCAGATCGCTACCAGGGGCATTTGGGTGTGGGTATAAATGCCTGCAATGATATGACTGCGGTTGATCTGACCGATACCGGTGATGGCGGCAGACTTGCCGCTTGTCAGAGTTTCCAGGGCCGCAGTGTATTCGGGCATTGTTTTTAAGATATCCAGCAGTTTATCCATAACACACCTCAAAAAGATAATTCTCTCCACGTAACAATGCGGAAAGGGGGAAAATACCCCCCTTTCCGTGGTGAAACAACAATATTATGCTTTAAATCCGTTAAACTGATTGGCAGCTTTGGGAACACCCTGTTCGATAATGCACAGGGCTGCCTCACCTGCGGGTTTCAAAGCTGCATCCACAGCTTTTTGCTCTGCTGCGGTAAATCCGCTGAGAACCCAATCAGCCAGATCCTGCTCCGGATGGGGTTTTGCGCCTACGCCGATCTTCACTCTGGGAAAATCTTGTGAACCTAATTCCCGAATCACAGATTTGATGCCGTTGTGACCGCCGGCAGAGCCGTCACCGCGAACACGCAACCGCCCCGGCTCCAAGGAAATGTCGTCAAACAGAACGATGATCCGGGCAGGGGGGATGTTGTAGTAAGCAGACATCTGCAGCACAGATCGGCCCGAGGCGTTCATCAAGGTCTGCGGCTTCAGCAGGAACAGCTTTGTTCCTTTATAGGTGGTTTGCCCGTACAGACCCTGGAACTTGCCCTTGTCAATCTTGCAGTCAAGGCTCTCTGCAAGCAGGTCAATGGCACGGAAACCGCAGTTGTGCCGGGTACGTTCATATTCCTTGCCGGGATTGCCAAGACCGACGATCAGCCAGCTTTCCTGATTACGTCCAAACACGGCTTAGAACAGGTCAGCAATGGAAGTGCCGCCGTGAACGTGGGAAATAGCCCGGGCGAAGATGGGAGCCACATCCAGCTGCTTGATCTTCTTGCAGGGGCAGTCAGCAGGCACAGGAATGGTGTTGTGCACAACCACTTCCTGGATGGGGGACTTCTCGATCCGCTCGAAAGCAGGACCGGACAGCACGCCGTGGGTAGCGCAGGCGTAAACTGCCTTGGCGCCGCCGATCTCCACCAAAGCCTGAGCAGCGTTGCACAGAGAACCGGCAGTATCGATCATATCGTCAAACAGGATGCAGGTCTTGCCCTTCACATCACCGATGACGTTCATAACTTCGCACACATTGGCCTTCTGACGGCGCTTATCTACAATTGCCAGGCCCATATGTACCTTTGCGGCAAAAGCACGGGCGCGAGCCACAGAGCCGACGTCGGGGGAGACGACTACGAATTCGTCGTGGTTATACTTATCCTCGGGGAACTTATCCAAATAGTATTTCACAAAGGTGGGGTTGCCCAGCAGGTGATCCACAGGAATATCGAAGAAACCCTGGATCTGTGCGGCGTGCAGGTCCATAGTCAGCACACGGTCAGCGCCGGCAGCGGTGATCATATTGGCGACCAGCTTGGCGGTGATGGGATCGCGGCTCTTGGCCTTGCGGTCCTGACGGGCATAGCCAAAGTAGGGAATAACCGCAGTGATACGGCCGGCAGAAGCCCGGCGGCATGCGTCGATCATAACCAGCAGCTCCATCAAATGGTTGTTGACAGGCTTGCAGGTGGACTGGATCAGAAATACGTCAGCGCCACGAACAGTTTCGTTCAAGGATACAGCAACTTCACCGTCGGAGAAGGTCTGTACCACACCGTTACCCAGCTCCAGGCCCAGCTCTTTGCACACAGTTTTGGCAAATTCGGGGTTGGAGTTACCGCAGAAGACTTTGATGTTTTCACCGTAAGCTATCATCTTTTGAAATACCTCGCTCTTTCATCTATTTCTGCCTGTGGCCATACCACAAGCCATTCTAAGACACATTATAGCCCAACCCCCACGGAAATGCAACACAAAAGCAAAAGAAAAACCAACAAAAAAGCGGAAATCTTTTTTGCGGATTTATACGAAATCCCCCAACAGGCCAAGAAAAGATTTCATTTGCAATTTTACTTGTGCATTTGGCTGTTTTGTGTTATACTATTTTGAAGACTTTTTGCGGAGTGAAGGCGAATATGAACGATAAGATTGTCATAAAAGGCGCAAGAGAAAACAATTTAAAAAATGTGGATCTGACCATTCCCAGAGATAAACTGGTGGTGTTTACGGGCCTTTCCGGTTCCGGTAAATCCAGTTTGGCCTTCGATACCGTTTATGCCGAGGGCCAGCGGCGGTATGTGGAGAGCTTAAGCTCCTATGCCCGGCAGTTTTTGGGACAGATGGACAAGCCGGACGTGGATTCCATCGATGGCCTTTCTCCGGCTATTTCCATCGACCAAAAGACTACCTCTAAAAACCCCCGTTCTACCGTTGGTACAGTTACGGAGATTTATGACTACCTGCGTCTTCTTTGGGCCCGGGTGGGTGTTCCCCATTGCCCCAAATGCGGCAAGGAGATCGCCCGGCAGACCATCGACCAAATTGTGGACAGAGTAGAAGCATTGGGAGAGGGAACCCGCTTTTTGGTGCTTTCTCCTGTGATCCGGGGCAAAAAAGGCGAGCATGTCAAGGTGTTTGAGGATGCCCGGAAGCAGGGCTTTGCCCGTGTGCGGGTGGACGGCATTTTGTATGACCTTGCCGAGGAAATCACTCTGGAAAAGAACAAAAAGCATACCATCGAGCTGGTGGTGGACCGCTTGGTGATCCGGGAGGGTCAGCGCCGCCGTCTGACCGACTCTATTGAAACTGCCTGCAGCCATTCCGGCGGTTTGTTGACTGTCAGCCTGCCCGATACCGGCGAGGAACTGAGCTTTTCTCAGAACTATGCCTGTGAGGATTGCGGAATCAGCTTGACTGAATTAGAGCCAAGAATGTTCTCTTTCAACAATCCTGCCGGTGCTTGCCCGGAATGTACCGGCTTGGGCTTCCGTTTAGAGGCAGATGAGGATCTGGTCATTCCCGACAAGACAAAATCCATTTTTGACGGCGCAATCCAGGCCTCCGGTTGGAGCAATGCCCGGACGGATTCTATTTTCAGAATGTATTTTGAAGCTCTGGCGCAAAAGTACCATTTTTCCCTGACCGCGCCGGTGCAGGAGCTGTCCCGGGAGGCTATGGATGTGATTCTCTACGGCACCAAGGGCGAAAAACTCCGTATGACCTATAACCGTGGCAACGGCATGGGTGTTTTGGAGCAGCCCTTTGAGGGTATTCTCAATAATATCAGCCGCCGTTTCCGGGAGACCCAGTCCGATGCTGCCCGGAAAGAATTGGAAGAATGTATGGCTACAGCGCCCTGCCCCTGCTGCCACGGCGACCGCCTGTCTGATATAGCCCGGGCGGTGACGGTTGGCGGCATTGGCATTATGGACTTCTGCCGGATGAATGTAGGCCAGGCCCTGGAATTTATGGAAAACCTCCACTTGGAGGGCAATATGGCTTTGGTGGCAGCGCAGATCGTAAAAGAGATCCAGGCGCGGCTGCGTTTTCTCACAGATGTTGGCCTGCAATATCTGACCCTTTCCCGGGCAGCCGGAACGCTGTCCGGCGGTGAGAGCCAGCGAATCCGTTTGGCTACCCAAATCGGTTCTTCGCTGATGGGTGTTCTCTATATCCTGGACGAGCCTTCTATTGGTTTGCACCAACGGGACAACGATAAGCTCCTTGCTACCTTAAAGCGCCTGCGTGACCTGGGCAATACCCTTATCGTGGTGGAGCATGACGAGGATACCATGCGCGCCGCAGACTTTATCGTAGATGTAGGTCCGGGCGCAGGCTCCCACGGCGGCGAGATCGTGGCAGCCGGCACGTTGGAGGATATCTGCAAGGAAAAACGTTCCGTGACCGGTCAGTACCTTACCGGATTTAAGAAAATTCCCATACCTGCCACCCGACGGAAAGGAAACGGCAAGACCTTGACCATTGAGGGCGCAGAAGCCAATAATTTGAAAAATGTGGATGTTTCCATTCCTTTGGGAACACTGACCTGCGTTACCGGCGTATCCGGTTCCGGTAAATCCAGCTTGGTGAACGAGGTGCTGAATAAGACCCTCTTGGGCAAGCTGAATCACGCCCGGACCCGTCCCGGACAGTGCCGCTGCGTAACCGGAATGGAGCATTTGGATAAGGTCATCGATATTGATCAAAGCCCCATTGGGCGTACACCCCGCTCCAACCCTGCCACCTATACCGGTCTGTTTAATGACATCCGAGACCTGTTTGCCTCCACGGCAGATGCTAAGATCCGCGGTTACGGTCCCGGCCGTTTCTCCTTTAATGTGAAGGGTGGTCGCTGCGAGGCATGCAGCGGTGACGGTTTGGTGAAGATCGAAATGCACTTCCTGGCGGATGTGTATGTGCCCTGTGAAGTCTGCCGCGGCCAGCGCTACAATCGGGAGACCCTGGAGGTCCAGTACAAGGGCAAGAACATTGCCCAGGTGCTGGATATGACAGCCGAAGAAGCCCTGGATTTCTTTGAAAACCTGCCCAAGATCCGCCGAAAAGCACAGGCTTTGGTGGAGGTTGGCCTGGGCTATGTGAAGCTGGGTCAATCCAGCACAACTCTGTCCGGCGGCGAAGCCCAGCGGGTGAAGCTGGCAACAGAGCTGTCCCGGGTGTCCACAGGCCGTACCATCTATATCTTGGATGAGCCTACCACCGGTCTGCATACCGCTGATGTCCACAAGCTGATCGAAGTGTTGCAGCAACTGGTGGATGCGGGCAATACCGTACTGGTGATTGAGCACAATTTGGATGTGATCAAAACTGCCGACCATATTATCGACCTTGGCCCGGAGGGCGGAGACGAGGGCGGTTATGTGGTTGCCACCGGTACACCCGAGGAGGTTGCCCAGGTAGAGGGCAGTTATACCGGTGCATATTTGAAGCGTAGCTTATAAAAAATCCTGCCTGTGAAAACAGGCAGGAAACAGTTAATTGATACTGCGGTAAGATTCCGTGGGGAGGACCTCAGCCAATTCAATGAGACCTCTGTCCCGACCACCGGCGTAATCACCCATACGCAAAACGGGGGAGCGGAGATTGTCGGCATTTCCTTTCACAATGGGAATCGTCATTGTGATGCGGGTTTGCCCGGCAACGGGATTGTCCACCAAAATCGTACCGCCGTGGAAAGCGGCCACAGCGCTTGCCAAAGTCATGCCAAGGCCCAGGCCGTGGCGGGGGTCTTCAATTCCGGGTTCCCGGCGATACTGCTGCCACAGGCCTTGCTTCGGCAGATCTTCCGAATTGGTGTTGCATAGGGTGAAGGTCAAGCGGTTGCCATTTACAGCCAGATCAGCATTTACTGCGCTGCCCTCCTGCGAGAATTTAGCTGCATTGGAGAGCAGATTGTAAACAGCCCGTTCGATTTTCTCCACATTTACAGCGCCAAAAACAGACCCTGTTGGCCCGTTGTAGACAAGACGGATGCCGGTGTTTGTGAAAAAGCTTTGGGCCTTTTCCATAATCTCAGACATAAGAGAAACCAAGTCGGCTGTTTCCATTCCGGTCTTGCCGGCCTGGGTATAACCGTTGGCATCGGACATATTGCTGACGATCCGCAGCAGACGGTACAGATTCTGATTGATCTGACTGGTTTGCAGTTGCGTGTTTTCATCTCTTGTTTCCAAATTGGAAAACAACTGGTCTGCAACGGTCATCAAATTGGCCAGGGGAACGCGAAGCTGTGTGGCGGCCAAAGCCAGTGCCTGCAAGGCATCATCGTCCTCTGTGCGGCGAATGTGGAAGATATCGCATTCCCGGGTTCTGACCACGCTGGCAGGGCAGGGGACACCGCACACATTGATATTCAGATACAGGTTACCGCTTTCAAAGCTTTGGTAAATATCCTGTTGCTCAGTGACGATTTCGCTGATATCCATACCCACCTGGAACTGTCTTTGTTCCGCCAAGGCATTGACAGCGATGATTGCGCCATCCTTCACACAAAAGGCGGGATAGTCAATGAGCTCCAGCCAGGGTAAGTTATTTGTATCCAATTTGCCATCTCCTTTTGCAGATAGAATGTGCAGAAAACAGGAAAACTTTCCTACAACAACCATTTTAACGAATAGATCTGAAAAAAGCAAGAAAAATCCACGAACGGAGTGAAAATATGTCGATTCATGAGGGCCACAGACAGCGGCTGAAGGACCGATTCCGCCGGGAAGGCCTGGATAATTTTGATGAGCTGTATGTGTTGGAGCTTTTGCTCTTTTACTGTATTCCCAGAAAAGATACCAACCCCATTGCCCACCGGCTGCTGGACCAGTTTGGTTCGCTGACTGCAGTGCTGGAGGCAAGCCCGGAGGAACTGGAAAAGGTGGAGGGAATCAGCGAGGCTGCATCCACATTTTTGTCCTTGATTCCCCAGGTGGGCCGCTACTATCAAGTGTGTCGCACAAAGCAAGGAAAGACGCTGCGGGATTCCAACCAATGCGGAAATTATCTGCTGCCCTATTTCATTGGCAGAGATACCGAAAATGTTTTCTTGCTGTGCCTGGATGCCAAATGCGAGGTTATCTGCTGCAAAAAGGTGGGCGAGGGCAATGTGAATTCCGCCAATATTCCCATTCGGCGGGTGGTAGAAATGGCTCTCAGCGCCAATGCCACATCGGTAGTCCTGGCCCATAACCATCCCAGCGGTTTGGCTTTGCCTTCTGCAGATGATATCCAGACTACCCTGCGGGTGGCAGCAGCTTTGGAAGCTGTAGAAATTGCTTTGGCAGACCATATTGTAGTTAGTGGAAAAGATTTTGTTTCTATGGCACAATCCCAGTATTTCACACCAAACATGTAAAACAGAGCCGGCAGAGCGCACTCTGCCGGCCCTGTTTAGTTATTGCCCCTAAGCTCAATAATTTGGTCACGCAGCAGGGCGGCATACTCGTATTCCATCATACGGGCGGCTTCCTTCATCTGCTTTTCCAGACGGGCGATCTCTTTTTCCTTCTCCGCCTTGGTCATCTTCACACCGCTGCGGCCCTTGCGTTCGGCAGTGGGGGAGGAGATCTCAATGAGATCCCGGACGGACTTGATAATGGTCTTGGGAACTATACCGTGGGCCTTGTTGTAGGCATCCTGGATCTCCCGGCGGCGCTTTGTTTCGTCGATGGCTACCCGCATAGAAGCGGTGATGTTGTCAGCGTACATGATCACCAGGCCTTCTGCATTACGGGCAGCCCGGCCGATGGTCTGAATCAGACTTGTTTCTGAGCGGAGGAAACCTTCCTTGTCCGCATCCAAAATGGCGACCAGACTTACCTCCGGCAGATCAAGGCCCTCCCGGAGCAGGTTGATGCCAACCAATACATCAAACTTTGCCATGCGCAGATCACGAATGATCTCCATGCGCTCCATTGCGCCGATGTCCGAGTGCATATACCGCACCCGAATGCCTGCCTTTTGCAGATACACAGTTAAGTCCTCAGCCATCTTCTTGGTGAGGGTGGTGACAAGAACCCGCTCATCCCGGGCAGTTCTTGCGTTGATCTCCCCAATGAGGTCATCAATCTGTCCCTCGATGGGCCGTACCTCCACTATGGGGTCCAAAAGTCCGGTAGGACGAATGACTTGCTCCACTGTCTGGGCGGAACGGGTCTGCTCATATTCCGCCGGCGTGGCGGAAACATACACGATCTGATTCAGCTTGGAATCGAATTCCTGGAAGTTCAGCGGTCGGTTGTCATAGGCTGAGGGTAGACGGAAACCGTAGTTTACCAGGGAATCCTTCCGGCTTCTGTCACCTGCATACATTGCCCGGCACTGGGGCAGAGTCACATGGCTTTCATCCACAAACAGAAGAAAATCCTCCGGGAAATAATCGAGTAATGTAGTGGGCGGTGTTCCCGGCGCCCGGCCTTGAATCACTCTTGAGTAGTTCTCGATACCGGTGCAGAAACCGATTTCTGTAAGCATTTCCAAGTCGTAGGCAGTTCGCTGAGAAATCCTCTGCGCCTCTAAGAGCTTGTTCTGCTCGTTGAACAGGGCAACCTGCTGATCGCATTCTTCCCGAATTTCCCGCATTGCCCGCTCCATCTTCTCCCGGGAAGCCACATAATGGCTGGCAGGATAGATGGCCACGTGATCAACATACCGCTCTGTCAGACCGGAAACCGCGTTGATCTCTGAGATCCTGTCTACCTCGTCGCCAAAAAATTCCACACGGATGGCCCGTCCCGTCCAGTAAGCGGGGTAGACTTCCAAAGTGTCGCCCCGGACGCGGAATTTATTACGGGAAAAGTCAATGTCATTTCGCTCATAGCGGATCTCCGCCAGCTTCCGCAGAACAGAATCCAAAGGATACTCCTGTCCCACCCGCAGGGAGATCACCATACTCTTGTAGTCAATGGGGTCACCCAAACCGTACAGACAGCTCACCGATGCCACCACGATCACATCCCGCCGCTCAAAGAGGGCGGAGGTGGCGCTGTGACGGAGCCGGTCAATTTCCTCATTGATGGCTGAATCCTTTTCAATATAGGTGTCCGTATGGGCAATATAAGCCTCGGGCTGATAGTAATCGTAGTAGGAAATGAAGTATTCCACTGCGTTTTCCGGGAAAAACTCCCGAAATTCCGTACAAAGCTGTGCCGCCAAGGTCTTATTGTGGGCAAGAACCAGGGTGGGGCGGTTCATATTTGCGATAATGTTCGCCATGGTGAAGGTCTTGCCGGAGCCGGTGACGCCCAAAAGCACCTGCTCCCGCAGGCCGTTGTTAAGGCCTGCTGTCAACGCGGCAATGGCCTCCGGCTGGTCACCGGTTGGCTGATAGGGAGATACCAGTTTGAATTTGTCCATTAAGGTTATTCCTCGATATACTGAAATCTTGGGCCGTGGTAGCCCTCCTTGTCCACGATCTCATTCCACATAGCTGCGGGCCGGACCCACAAACCACCCTCGCCATAAAGGGCCTGGTAGACGACCATGGGCTCCAAAGTTTCCGAGTGGCTGGCAATGCCAATCACCCGATACTCCTTACCCTTAAAGTGCCGATATTTTCCGATTTTAATCTCCATAATATCACCTTTTGAAAACCGCGCCGGAGTTACCGGCGCGGTAAAATATTACTGAGGAATGGTTCCCCGGGTCTGATCCAACACAGTGGATGCCTTAAACATGCCGTTAAACCAATCGCTGTGATAGGCCAAATTCGCGCCGGACACCATAATGCGACCCTGGCGCACATAGTCTTTCTCTATAATAGTCCAGGGCTTGCCGTCTTCGCAGAAGCCCAGGTAGTACCGGAAACCGAATTTCTGCAAAGCAGCATATTTATTACCGGAATAGGCGCCCTTGCCGGCGATGTCTCCACCTTGTGCGTAGGTCAGCACTTGGGTATCGCCCAGGATGGGAGTTACAGAGTTCTTCCAGGATTGCAGATTGCTCTGAATGAGGGCAAGGTCAGCATCCTTATAGGATATGTTGGAATAGGTGTAGCAGGAAACGATGTAGCCCCTGTCCCGCAGGGCGTTGATAACAGTGGCAGCGTCTTTCTTTGCCTTCTCGTATTCAGCCTGCCCAAAAATCTTGGAGGCTTCGGGGTGCTCCTCGTAGGCAGGATGTGTGCGGTAGCCCAGCAGACCGTTGTGACCGGTCAGTGCTAAGTTGGCTCTTGCGCCATGGTAGGAGAAATCGGGATGAGCTGCGATAAACTTCTCCAGGATAGGTACTAAATCGTAATCGCCGGTAACGGTTTTGCCGGTGGCATCCACCATCTCGCAGGTGAAATTTTGGCCGTCCCACAGCAGCTTGCTGGCAAAGCCGCCGCCCTTGGCATCGGCCTTGTGGTCGTTGTCGCTGTCAATGAGGTAGTAATTGTAGTTCACATTGGTTTGGGTGAGCATAATGGGCTTTTTGCCGCTGGGCAGGCGCATAGCCTTGGCCTTGTAAACGGTTTTGCCGCTTGTGTTCGTTTCGGTAGTGATGAAGTCATCAAAATCCACCAAAACATAGCCGTTTTCATACAGCTGCTGCAAGATCTTGGAAAATTCGCCTGTAGTGATAAAGTTTTTGTTGATACTGTTGCTCCAACCGGCGTATTTGAAAGCCCGGGCAGGATCAGCAATCAAAAGCTGGAAGGAAAGATTTGGGATCTTAGAGGGGTCAGTCCATTCCACCATGGTTTTTTCTGCCCGTTCATACTCCAAAATCTTATCATTAAGCTGGAGGTACTCACTGATGTCACCGCTAAAGGAGTTAAGAACATCGATGGCAGCCTGGTAGTCATACTGATCGGCGTAACCTTGAGCCTTGGCGATCAAATCGTTCACTTCCTGCTCCATACGTGCCTTTTCCGCGGCGGCAGCTGCCTCACTGGCGGCAATAGCCTCTTTTTCAAAATTCTTTTTCTGAGAAGCGCGGGTAATAGAACCGGCAATAAAAACAATGGTAAGAATCGCTGCAACTGCAATAATGATTGCAGGCAGATAAGCCTCCTTGAAAACCTGCATTTGCGTGCGGGATTTGCGCCGGGGATTTACGGGGCGTTGGGATTCGTTGAAATGTTCTTCCATAAAAAATCCGCCTTTCTTGCAAATATACATAGTTATTATAGCTGTTATTTCCTAAAAAAGCAAGAAAAATCCGCAGTTTGGAGAAAGAAGATGTTTTGCTTGCCAAAATAAAGTCTATGGGTTATCATATAGCTATACTTGATACAGGAGAAACCGAATGGAAAAGATAACCAATTTTACCATAGATCATGTTAAATTACAGCCCGGCCTTTATGTGTCCCGCAAGGACAAGGTGGGCGCTGAAACCGTAACGACCTTTGACCTGCGTTTGACCAGTCCCAATGAAGAGCCGGTGATGAATACTGCGGAAATGCACACCATCGAGCATTTGGCGGCAACCTTCCTGCGCAACGAGCCCACATGGAAAGAAAAGGTGCTGTACTTTGGGCCTATGGGCTGTCGTACCGGATTTTACCTGCTTCTGGCAGGAGATTTGACAAGTCGGGATGCGCTGGAACTGGTGAAAAATTGCTTTCGGTTCGTGGCGGATTTCCGGGGTGAAGTGCCCGGTGCCAGCGCAAAAGATTGCGGAAACTACTTGGATATGAACCTGCCAATGGCAAATTACTGGGGCACAAAATACGCAGCATTGCTGGAAAGCATCACCCCAGACCGCTTAACATACCCCGAATAAAGGAGAGAGAATATGAAATTAGGTATCATTGGCGCTATGGATGTGGAGGTGGCCGCACTGAAAGAAAGTATGACCGCCAAGGTGGAGCGGACAGTTGCCGGCTCTGTTTACTGCGAAGGACGGCTGGAAGGAATGCCTGCAGTTGTGGTCCAGTGCGGCGTGGGTAAGGTCAATGCGGCGATGTGCGTCCAGGCCCTGTGTGACCATTTTGGCGTGACTCATATTGTGAACACCGGCGTTGCCGGTTCGTTGGATGCCAAGCTGGACATTGGTGATTTTGTGATCAGCCGTGAGGCTATGTACCACGATTTTAAGTGCAGTTCTATAAACCCTGCTTATGTAGTAGGACAGGTTCCCGGTTTGCCCGTGCTGGCATTTCCGGCGGACGCAGGCCTTGTTCGAATGGCTTTCTCCGCAGCCAACAGTGTTTGTCCCGGTCATGCCCATATCGGTATGGTAGCCAGCGGCGACCAGTTTGTGTCCAATAAAAAGCAGAAGCAGGCGATTATTGAAGATACCGGTGCGCTGTGTACGGAGATGGAGGGCGCAGCCATTGCCCATTGCGCTTGGCGCAATGAAGTGCCTTTTGTGGTGATTCGGGCAATTTCCGACAAGGCAGACGATTCTGCGGAAATGGATTATCCTACCTTTGAAGCCATCGCAGCCAAGCGATGTGCGGAGGTTACAAGAGCTATGGCAAAGGCTATGGCTGACAAATAAAAAAGACGGGAGTGAAACCACTCCCGTCTTTTAGTTTATTACAGAATGTCGCTGACGTGAAGTACCACGCCGTCTTTCACCAGCTGCTTTTGCAGTTTCTCCACAGAAAGGGAAGAGAAGTCGTCTGTCATAGCTGCGGCAGTGCCGGCGGCCTGGCCGGTGACAGCACAGCAGGGGATTACCCGCATCACATCCCAAAGGGTCTCTGTCACACAGGTACAGCGACCCGCGGTAATGAGATTCTTCACCTGCTTGCTGTACAGGGTGCGGAAGGGAACTTCGTAAATGGGACCCCGCTTTTTCCAGTTGGACACCATACCAATAGAGTCTTCAAAATAGACCTTGTCCTCGGTTTGGGAGAGGGTGTATTCGCCTACGATCTTCCGGGTCATTCGAATTTGGGGGATGGTGGCGATGGTCACAGGCCAAATGCTGGGGTCGTCTTTGCGGGCTGTTTTCAGATGATTCAGTACCGATGCATGGGAAAATACGGTCATTTCGGAAAGCTCCTTGCCGTCAAGACCGGTAAAGCGGCGATCCATCAGAAGCTGCTGCTTGTTGGTCTCGGTTTGCTCCTCCTTGGGAACATCAGCACAGCCCAATTGTTTCAGATTGTAGCTGTCCTGCCCCACGTAGTAATACCAGGAGGCCAAAATGTTACCCTGTTGGAAGGTTTTGGTGGGAGCGCCGGCAAACAAACCGATATCGCAGTCACCGGTGGCATCCACAACGGAAGTGACCTTGCAGGCCTGTCTGCCACTCTTGTTCTGATATACAAGATGGCTGATCTTATCACCGTCCATCGTAACATCCAAAATTTGCGTGCCGTAGAGGATCTCCACACCCTCCTTGATCAGCAGTTGCTCAGCCAAAATGGCAAACAAGTGGGGATTGTATCGTACCGCAAACCGCAGGTCGTTTTCGGTCCGGGTGCCGATGCCATCCAGCCAGTTGGCAGGATATCGGGCTTCAGCACCCATGGAAATGGACAGCCGCAGCAGTTCTTCTGCAATGCCAAAGGAAACCTGGTGCCCCAAACCGTCACAGAGGGGGAGATAAATGGTGATAAGGCCTGCAGTACCTAAACCGCCCAGGATAAACTCCCGTTCAAACAGAACAGTCTTCTTGCCCATACGGGCAGCGGCTAAAGCAGCGGAAATGCCACCGAAACCACCACCACACACGGCGACATCATATGTATTTACCACAGGGGTGCATAAAACCTCAGAAATCTTTTCTTGCATAGGAACCTCCTGCTTTTGCGTATTATTACCTGAAAAAATTATAATATAGCAGGATAGATAAATCAAGAAGTAAAATACAGGGGAGAAAGGGAAGAATGGACTTGACAAACCACCTTCCCCGTGATAGAATGTCTTGGCAACTAAATAGTATTTCTTTTATTCGGAGTGATACCCAAGAGGCCGAAGGGGCTCCCCTGCTAAGGGAGTAGGCGGTCAAAAGCCGCGCGAGGGTTCAAATCCCTCTCACTCCGCCACAAAGCACCCACACCATTTGGTGTGGGTGCTTTGTGCTACACGAGGGATTTGAAGATCATAAAAGCAATATGCCGGTGGCATGTTGCTGGAACCAGTGCAAACACTGGTTCCTACATTTGTTTTCGCATAGAGAAAATGCAATAAATCCCTCTCACTCCGCCAGAAGGAACCACACCATATGGTGTGGTTCTTTTGTTTTGCTTACTGGTCTTATTTTTCTATAGCCACATACAATGTTCTATACATTGGAATTTGAGGTGGTACTATGGAACATATAACCAACGAGATCACATTGCGGGGCTCATTGCGGAATCTTCCGGAATTTTCCCACGAAAACCACGGAAAGCGGTTTTACCGCCTGTATCTGGAAGTCCCACGCTTGTCCGGGGCGGTGGATACCTTGCCGGTAATCGTGGAAGAGGGGATTTTGGGAGAGCTTGACCCCACTGCCGGAGAGATGCTTACTGTCACGGGTCAAGTCCGATCGCACAATCAGCGAACCGACGGGGTGCGACATCTGATGATCTTCGTATTTGCATCAACAATCGTAGCGGAAGATGGCGAACCCATCAACGATGTGATTCTGGAAGGACCGCTATGCAGAGAACCCAATTATCGGCTGACGCCCTTGGGCCGGGAGATCTGCGATGCCATGCTGGCAGTGCCCCGGGCTTTTCACCGGGCGGATTATTTGCCCTGTATTCTATGGGGGAGGATCGCACAGGAGGTGTCACACTGCCATACAAGGGATGTGATCGCCATTCACGGACGGCTTCAAAGCCGGATCTACACAAAACAAACCGACGATGGTCCACAGGAACGCACGGCCTATGAAATCTCTGCCCTTACCGCTGAAATCGTAGAGGAAGACCTCTATTAGCAAAGCCGGGCGGCGGAGTTGCCCCCACCGCACCAAAGCCACGCAGAGAATACTCTACGATTACATACCATCTTATTGCCGGGGAGTTTGTCTTGTTACCCCAAATTTCCTCTTTTCTTGACGAAAATTCTGTGATAGAATTAAGAAAAGGAGTGATGGTATGGAAAAGAAAGTGGATGGAATCATTTCTGCGTTGGAGGAAAGATACCCCGATGCCCTGTGCGCATTGCATTATAAAAAGGATTATGAACTGATGATCGCGGTGCGGCTGTCTGCCCAATGCACCGATGCCCGGGTGAATTTGGTAACCCCGGCACTGTTTGCGGCTTATCCTACTTTGGAGGCTATGGCAAATGCAAATATTGCAGATGTGGAGAATTACATACACTCCTGCGGCTTTTACCGGCAAAAGGCCAAGGATATCGTCTTGGCCTGCCAAATGCTTATAGAAAAGCATGGCGGCAAAGTCCCCGGGACAATGGAGGAGTTGCTGAAGCTGCCCGGTGTGGGCCGTAAGACCGCAAATCTTCTCTTAGGTGACCTGTATAATGTACCGGGCAGTGTAGTGTGCGATACCCACTGCATCCGTATCTGCGGCCGCCTGGGCCTGTCCAAGGGAAAAGAACCGGAAAAGGTAGAGAAACAGCTGCGGGCGATTTTGCCCCCGGAGAAAAGCGGCGATTTCTGCCACAGGATCGTCCTGTTTGGCCGGGAGATCTGCACAGCCCGTTCACCAAAATGTGCGGAATGTCCGCTGGCACTTTTCTGCCAGGAAATCAATAAAGGCTAATAAATCCCCCCTTGTCCGAATAGACTTTGGACAAGGGGGGATTTCCTTGGGCAAAAAACTTCCGATTTTCTACAATGCCTTGTTACTGACCGGGGTGAACCTGCTGCTGCGGTTCGTGTCCACCGGTTTTCAGGTATATCTGTCCGGTACGATCGGCGCTGCGGGGATAGGCTTACTGCAGCTTGTGTTGTCTGTTGGGGGCTTGGCACTGACAGCCGGAATGGCCGGTATCCGTACAGCCACAATGTACCTCACTGCGGAGGAATTGGGCAAGCGCCGACCGGAAAATGTGTGCTGGGTTCTGTCCGGATGTGTCCGCTATAGCATCCTGTGCAGTGGTGCTGTGGCGGTGGTGCTTTATTGCTTTGCACCCACCGTTGCGGTGGGCTGGATAGGGGACAGAGGTGCTGCCGGCGCGGTACGGCTGCTTGCGTACTTTCTGCCGGTAAATTGCCTCGTGGGGGTAATGGTGGGCTATTTCACCGCTGCCAACCGTATCGGCACACTGGCGGCTGTAGAAGTAGCGGAGCAAGCCTGTTCCATGACCCTCACTGTGGGACTTTTGAAATTTTGGGCGGGAAGTAATCTGTCCAAAGCCTGTGCGGCAGTAATTTTAGGCAGTGCTGTCAGCGGGTGTCTGACGCTTCTGTGCCTTATTGTTCTCCGGGTCAAAGAGAACAGCCCTGTGGGAAGTCGCATCCACATCGCCCGCCGCTTGCGGGAAACGGCAGTGCCCCTGGCCTTGGCGGATGACCTGAAATCCGGTATTTCCACAGCGGAAAACCTAATGGTTCCCAAACGCCTGGCGCTTTGTCATAAAATAGGCGATCCTTTGGCGGCCTTTGGTACGGTCTGCGGCATGGTGTTTCCGGTGCTGATGTTTCCTATGGCCATTCTCTACGGCCTGGCAGAACTCTTGATCCCGGAGCTTGCCCGGTGCGCAGCAGCGGGTAGCCATAAGCGGATCCGCTATTTGGCAAAACGCAGTCTGCGTTTGGCAATGCTCTACGGCTGTTTGTTCTGCGGGCTGCTTTACCTGCTCAGCGATGAACTGTGCATTGGCCTGTACCGCAACCCGGATGCAGCCCTGTACCTGCGCCGGTTTGCTCTCCTTGCGCCAATGCTCTACTGTGATGCTATCACTGATGCAATGATCAAGGGCCTGGGCCAGCAGACCGCCTGCGTGCGGTATAATATTCTGACCTCCGGAATGGATGTGCTACTTTTATATTTGCTGCTGCCCACTTATGGTATGGAGGGATATTTCTTTAGCTTTCTTGTAACCCATATTATAAATTTTGCTTTGAGTGTGCGAAGACTATTGAAGCTTACCGGCAAGCTGATTTCTCCGTTGGTGCCGTTCTTTTCCTTAGGGGCAACGGCGGTAGCCATTATCCTTGCAAATACCATTGCTGCGCCCATACCCAAAGCGGGTGGCTACATACTGCTCCTTGGCTGCCTGTGGTTTTTGCTCCGGGTAGTCAGCCGGGAAGACATCTGCTGGCTTAAAGGCTTGGTGTATAAAAGAAAATGACCTGCATTGCAGGTCATTTTCTTTTATAAAGCTTTCAAAACTTCCTGTATAAACTCCCAGGTGCGTTTGGTGGACGCAATGTTCAGCCGCTCCCGGCTGGTGTGGATATCCTGCATATCGGGGCCCATGGCAACACAATCAAGACCGGGCAGCTTTTCACTTAAAAGGCCGCACTCCAGGCCTGCGTGAATGGCTACGACCTCGGGAGCTTTCCCGTACATCTTCGTATAGGTCTTTACCATGGTATCCCGCAGAACGGAATCCTTCTTGTATTCCCAGGCAGGATATGCGCCGCTGACTTCCAAACGGGCATCGTGGAAATCCGCAAGGGCTTTCAGTTTTTCGGCAAGTGCATCCCGCTCTGCATTCACACTGCTGCGGGTGGCCCAGGACAGGCTCAGCTCGTCGTCCAGGGTTACAACACCTAAATTTAGACTGGTCTGCACCAAACCGTCAATGTCCTTGCTCCATGCCTCGATTCCGTTGGGGGCTGCGTTCAGCAGGGCAATCACCTTGGCAGAGCTTTCGGTGGTCAGTGCGTTGCCACCCAAAGCATCTACATCATCGCCACGGATGATGGCATTGGGTTCGTCATACTGCTCCCGGATCTCCTTTTGCAGCTGAGCAGCCACTTCGTTGATCCGCTCAATGTACATACCCAAAGCGACCAAAGTTGCCTCACAGGAATGGGGAATGGCGTTGTCCTTAGCGCCGCCTTGCAGCTTGGTGATGCATACGGGCATCAGTGCCTGTACCCGGCTGAGGAATTCACCCATTACCTTGTTGGCGTTAGCTCTGTTCTTGTGGATCTCTACACCGGAGTGACCGCCTTGCAGACCTTCCACTGTCAGCTTGACACAAGGGCCGTAAACAGCCCGGCGGGTCACAGGCAGCAGCAGCTGAGCCCGGGCGCCACCGGCGCAGGAAACGGTGAAAACGCCTTCTTCCTCACAATCAAGATTCAGCATTTTCCGTCCCTTCAAAGCGGAAAGATCGATCGCACCGGCACCGTACATACCGGTCTCTTCATCTACAGTAAGAATGACTTCCAGGGGAGGGTGGGGGATGGACTTATCCGTCAGCAGCGCCATGGCATAAGCCACAGCAATGCCGTTGTCACCGCCTAGAGTAGTGCCCTTTGCAAAGACCCACTCGTCATCGTGGGTGACATCCAAACCCTCTTTTTCCATATCAATGGGGCAATCGGCATCCTTGTCGCAAACCATGTCAATATGACCTTGTATGATTACAGGCTCGTGATCCTCCATACCGCAGGTGCCCTCACCGAAGAGAAGAACATTGTTCATCTCATCCTGCACATAGCGAATGCCGTTTTCCTTGGCAAAAGAAACGATGTAATCACTGATTTGTTTTGTGTTGCCGGATCCGTGGGGGATGGCGCAGAGGTTTTCAAAATAAGTAAAAACCGACTTGGGTTCCAAATCGGAAAGTTTTTGTGCTTTCATAGAAATACTCCTTTTTGTAAAACTAAAGGTATTGTAGCACATAAGGATTCAAAAGTCCATAAAAAAGAGGGGCGCGTTTGCGCCCCTTTCATAATTACTTCATCCGGAAGGACTTGCAGTCGGTGCACTGGTCAGCAGTGGGGTTAGCCTCGTGAGTGCCTACCAGGATGCGATCCAGGGCGCAGTAGTTGCTGTCTGCGCAGTGGTTAGCGCACTGCTGAACGGTGCACTCAATGCTCTTGTTAGCCTTACAATCCATTGTCAGTTCCTCCTTTTTTGTGATAGGCTTAGTATGGCGCATATTTTCTTTTCTATACTGCTTATTTTTAATTGACAATTTATTTAAAAACCATTATAATATTTGCGGAAAAATACGAAAACGGGAGACCGTTTTTCAAAGAAAGGAAAAATTGCAATGATTTACAGTGCAGAAGTACAACATATGTGCTCCGTAGCCAAGGGTGCCTACCATGGCCCCGCTCCCATCCCCGAAGAGGGCAAGTGGGTGCAGGCTAAGCAGATCTCCGATATCAGCGGTTTCACCCACGGTATCGGCTGGTGCGCTCCTCAGCAGGGCTGCTGCAAGCTGACCCTGAACGTGAAGGAAGGCATCATCGAGGAGGCTCTGGTGGAGACCCTGGGCTGCTCCGGTATGACCCACTCCGCTGCTATGGCTTCCGAAATCCTCATCGGTAAGACCATTCTGGAGGCGCTGAACACCGACCTGGTGTGCGACGCCATCAACACCGCTATGCGCGAGCTGTTCCTGCAGATCGTTTACGGCCGTACCCAGTCCGCATTCTCTGAGGACGGTCTGGCTGTGGGCGCTTCTCTGGAGGACCTGGGCAAGGGTCTGCGCAGCCAGGTTGGCACCATGTTTGCCACCGCTGCAAAGGGCCCCCGTTATCTGGAAATGGCTGAGGGCTATGTAACTCGCCTGGCTCTGGATGAGGACAACCTGATCACCGGCTACGAGTTTATCAACCTGGGTAAGATGATGGACTTCATCAAGAAGGGCGACGATGCCAATGAGGCTTTGAAGAAGGCCAAGGGCAGCTACGGCCGCTTTGCTGATGCCGCCAAGTACATCGACCCCCGTCACGAATAAGAGGAGGACACGAAAATGGCTTTGTTTGAAGGTTACGAAAGAAAGATTGACAAAATCAACGGTGTTCTCGCTCAGTATGGCCTGAAGTCTGTTGAGGAGTGCCGTGATCTGTGCACCGCTAAGGGCTTCGATCCCTACGAGATCGTTAAGGGCATTCAGCCCATCGCTTTTGAGGACGTGGCATGGGCCTACTGCGTGGGTGCTGCTATCGCTATGAAGAAGGGTGTTAAGACCGCTGCTGAGGCCGCTGAGGCTATCGGTATCGGCCTGCAGGCTTTCTGTATTCCCGGCTCCGTTGCTGAGGACCGCAAGGTCGGTATCGGCCACGGCAACCTGGGCGCAATGCTGCTGCGTGATGAGACCAAGTGCTTTGCTTTCCTGGCTGGCCACGAGTCCTTCGCTGCTGCTGAGGGCGCTATCGGTATTGCACGCAGCGCTAACAAGGCTCGTAAGGAGCCCCTGCGTGTTATCCTGAACGGCCTGGGCAAGGACGCTGCTCAGATCATCTCCCGTATCAACGGCTTCACCTATGTGAAGACCCAGTTCGACTACTACACCGGTGAGCTGAAGATCGTGGAGCGCATTCCTTACTCCAAGGGCGAGCGCGCTGCTGTTAACTGCTACGGCTGTGACGATGTCCGTGAGGGCGTTGCTGTTATGCGTTACGAGGGTGTTGACGTTTCCATCACCGGTAACTCCACCAACCCCACCCGCTTCCAGCATCCCGTTGCCGGCACTTACAAGAAGGAATGCATGGAGACTGGCCGCAAGTACTTCTCCGTGGCTTCCGGCGGCGGCACCGGCCGTACCCTGCACCCCGATAACATGGCTGCAGGCCCCGCTTCCTACGGTATGACTGATACTATGGGCCGTATGCACGGCGACGCTCAGTTCGCCGGCTCCTCCTCCGTCCCTGCCCACGTTGAGATGATGGGCTTCCTGGGCGCTGGTAACAACCCCATGGTCGGTATGACCGTTTCCGTGGCTGTTGCCGTGGAAGAGGCACTGAAGTAAGATAATCATTAAATGGGGGATTTTGTGGTCTTCACAAAATCCCCCATTTCTTTCAAACACATGAACGCTTAAAAGGGGTAACAATATGTCAAAAAACAGAGTTGTGTATATGGACGTATTGCGTATTTTGGCGACAGTGGCAATTGTCATTGTGCATGTATGCGCACAGGATTGGTCTGCAGCGCCTCTAGATTCAACAAGATGGCTTGTTTATAATGTGGGAGATAGCGTGTGTCGTTGGGGTGTGCCGGCTTTTTTGATGATTTCCGGCGCATTGTTCTTGAATCCTGAAAAGGAATTGAATATCAAAAGACTATACACAAAGAATATTACACGCATGGTAACGGCATTTGCTTTTTGGGCAATCGTATATACTGTATATGCCGTAATGGGCAATAAGTACACTTGGGAGCAGATCGCCACAATGCTGATCAAAGGCAAAGGCCATATGTGGTTTATTATTTTGATAATTGCTATGTACATAGCGGTGCCTGTTCTGCGGAATGTGACAAAAGATGAAAAGTTAATGCGCTACTTCCTTATATCGTCTTTTATGCTGACTGTGGTAGCACAGACTGTCTTAATTTCAATCGTTCCGCTCATCGATAATAGTAAAGTTAAGTTGATTCTAAACTTGTTGAAGGCTGATTACCAGGAGATGGGTATCGGTTCTATAATTGGCTACAGCTTTTATTTTGTCCTGGGCTATTATCTAAGCTCCCGAGAGCAAAAGCGCATTGAGAAAATTCTTGCCTATGTCGGTGCTTTGATTGGCTTTGTTGCAACAATCCTGTTGACCCATATTACTTCGGAAAAATTAGGAACTAAGCATATGGGTTTTTACGGAAATATGACATTTAATGTATTCCTTCAATGCGTAGGTATGTTTGTTATCGTAAAGAACATCAAGTGGAGTTTCGGCAAAATATTAACAAAGTGCCTGCAAACAGTATCTACTTGGTGCTTTGGAATCTATCTTGTCCACGAACTGTTGATTCTTATACTTGGGCGTGTTGGTATCAGTGTTTGGGCATTCCATCCTGTTATTTCTGTTCCGTTGGTGGCTGGGTCGGTGTTTGTTGTAGGTCTTGTAATCTCGGCAATATTGCACCAAATTCCGGTACTGAAAAAGTATATTGTATAATGAACTGCAGAAAGAGGACTTGTTATGAAAGAAGTACTGTATACCATCCCGGTCAACGAGGGATTTGAGGCGGATGACGAATGCCCCTTCTGCTTTATGGAGCGGGCAGAGGAGGAGCGGGCGCTGCGATATGTTGCAGGCCCTGCCGCAACCTATATGGAACCCACTGTCCGGGCAGCTACCGGCCGTGTGGGCTTCTGCACCCACCATATGAAGTCCCTCTATGATTTTGGTAACAGCTTGGGTGCAGCATTGCTCCTCCAAACCCACTATACCTCCGTGCTGGACGAGCTGAAAAAGAAAGCGAAAAACCCCGAAATCCCAGCAAAAAAGAGCCTGTTTGCCAAGAAAGCCGCCCCTGCGGATACCCCTTATTGGGAAGTCCTCCAATCTCGTGAGCATAGCTGCTACATCTGCGATAAGATCGAGTACAATATGTCCCGGTGCTACCATACCTTCTTTGAACTGCTGAAAGAGGATGAGTTTCGGGCAAAGGTGAAAAACTCCAAGGGCTTTTGTGTCCGTCATTTTGCCCGTATGCTGAAAGAGGCGGAACGCTACCTGCCGGAAAGCCAAAAGGATTGGTTCTATCCCACGGTCTATAAGCTGATGACAGAGAATATGGAGCGGGTGCAGGAGGATTTGGAGTGGTTCATTGCCAAGTTTGACTACCGCAATGCCTCCGAACCCTGGAAAAACTCCCAGGATGCGCTGCCCCGTACTATGCAAAAGCTCCAGGGTTTGCACCCCAGCGACCCTCCCTTTAAGAATAAATAAACGGTGACGCACTATGGAATTTAACGAGAAATTGCAGGAATTGCGCAAGCAAAAAGGCCTGACCCAAGAGGAATTGGCGACGGCCTTATTCGTATCCCGGACGGCGGTTTCCAAATGGGAGTCCGGCAGGGGATACCCCAATATTGATTCACTGAAGTCAATCGCCAAATTTTTTGGCATCACGGTGGATGAGCTTCTTTCCACCGAGCAGGCGCTGACCATAGCCCAGGAGGATCAAATAGAAAACGAACGCCATATCCGCAATTTGGTATTTGGTCTACTGGACTTGAGTGTTGTATTGTTTCTGTTTCTGCCCTTTTTCGGACAGAGAACCGACGGGGGAGCAGAGGCAGTGCCTTTGCTGCAGCTTACCCAAATTTCCGGGTATTTGAAAGTTGGATATTTCGTGATTGTGATTGCCTGTGTCCTGTGGGGTATCATGATGCTTGCGTTACAGAAGTATCCTTTGAAATGCAAAACCCCAATCTCGATTCTCATTACCGCAGTTAGTACCCTTTTGTTCATTGTCAGCCGGCAACCAACCGGCGCGACCTTGATGTTGGCGTTTTTGGCGGTGAAAGTGCTGATGATACGAAAAGTGTCATCCCTGTGACAAGGCGTTTCTTGTGAAAAAGAATAACCTCCTGTATGGTGTATGTGGGCCAAGGCCCAACACTTACAGGAGGTTTTTATTATGAAGAAGAAATTTATCCTTGCACTTGCTTTTTTGATGGCATTCACCTTGTGGACGGTAGCCCTGTGCTTTGTGGATGTGCAGGAAATTGGCCCCAAAGGATCTGAAGTGGGATTTGCTACCCTAAATAGCTTTATCCACCGGCTCACTGGGGTGAATATGACCCTATACACCATCACCGATTGGCTGGGCTTGGTGCCGGTTGCTTTTGGTTTTGGATTTGCCATATTGGGACTTGCCCAGTGGATCAAACGAAAAAATATATTGAAAGTAGATTCCAATATCCTGGTACTGGGCGGTTTTTACATTCTGTTGCTGGTAGTATATATTCTATTTGAAACTGTGGTGATCAATCGCAGACCGGTGCTGATAAACGGATATTTGGAAACCTCCTATCCATCGTCCACCACGCTGCTTGTGCTGTGCGTAATGCCTACAGCGGCCCTACAGCTTCGTAATCGGATGAAAGCAGCGGTGCCGCGGAATATTGTCACCACTACGATCACCGCATTTGTGGTCTTTGTGATCGGTGGCAGACTGCTGTCCGGTGTCCATTGGTTTTCCGACATTGTAGGTGGCATCCTCTTGGCAGGTGGGCTTGTGATGGCCTATGATGCAACCAGCCACATAGTAAAAGGATAGTCGCAAAAAAAGACCACCCTCGAAAGGGTGGTCTTTGAAACATCGTAGCAACCAATTATCTCTTGGAGAACTGGGGTGCGCGACGGGCGGCCTTCAAGCCGTACTTCTTTCTTTCCTTCATTCTGGGGTCGCGGGTCATGAAGCCTGCAGCCTTCAGAGCGGGACGCAGCTCGGGGTTCAGAGTAACCAGAGCGCGGGAGATGCCGTGACGGATAGCGCCGGCCTGGCCGGAAACGCCGCCGCCTGCGACGGTAACAACAACGTCAACCTTGCCAACCAGGTCAGCGGTGACCAGGGGCTGACGGACAACCAGCTTCAGGGTGTCCAGGCCAAAGTAATCGTCGATGTCGCGGCCATTGATGATGATGGAACCGGTGCCGTTCTCGTAAACGCGAACACGGGCAACGGAGGACTTACGACGGCCAGTGCCGTAGTTATACTTCTTCTTGCTCTCGTACATAATCAGTTACCTCCATTAGTCCAGGGTCCAAGCTTCAGGCTTCTGAGCAGCGTGGGGATGCTCAGCACCCTTGCACAGATGCAGACGGCCCATGCAGTTGCGGCCCAGAGTGTTCTTGGGCAGCATGCCCTTAACGGCCAGCTCCATAGCGTAGTCGGAGCGGTTATCCATCATAACACGAGCCTTGGTTTCCTTCAGACCGCCGATCCAGCCGGATACGCGGTAGTAGGTCTTCTGATCCAGCTTCTTGCCGGTCAGGATAGCCTTGTCGGTGTTGATAACGATGACGTAGTCGCCGCAGTCAACGTTGGGGGTGAAATCGGTCTTGTGCTTGCCGCGGAGCAGGTTGGCGACGGTCACAGCGGTACGGCCCAGGGGCTTGCCGGCTGCATCGACCACATACCACTTGCGCTGGGTGGTTTCCAGTTTAGCCAAAGTAGTGGACATTACGTTTTCCTCCAATAGGTTAATTTATTTTGACAAAATCAGTAATTTGCAGTACAATACCTGCAAAACGCTTGATTATTAAACCACATCGTTTTGGAAATGTCAACCGCTTTTTTGAAAAAAATTACACAGCATAGTAAAAACTTTGAAAATCACGAAAATGCTCTTGAAATCTCTCAAATGCTAACTTCCTATTTTTATAAAATTTCGGAGGAAACCCAACAATGCAGAAGTTGATCGGCTTAGTCCGCCGCTGTGTGGAAGATTATAATATGATAGCCCCCGGGGATAAGATCGGTGTGGGTGTGTCCGGCGGAAAGGATTCTTTGGCGCTGTTGGTGTTCTTGGCGGAGCTGCGGAGGTATAACCACAACCCCTTTGAGATCGAGGCTATTACCGTTGATATGGGCCTGGGAATGGATTATACCGGCATCGAAAATCTTTGTAAGGAGTTGGACGTGCCGTTCCATCTGATCAAAACAGAGATCGGCCCAATCATTTTTGACCACCGAAAAGAGAAGAATCCCTGCTCTATGTGTTCCAAAATGCGCCGGGGCGCGCTGAACCAGGCTATCTTGGATAACGGCATGAACAAGCTGGCTCTTGGCCACCACTATGACGATGCTGTGGAGACCTTTGTGATGAGCCTGATCTATGAGGGTCGTATCAGTTGTTTCCAACCTGTTACCGACTTGGACAGAACCGGTATTATTCAGATTCGCCCAATGCTCTATATCCACGAAAAAACAATTGACAGCTTTGTGACCCGCCGGGAACTGCCGGTGCTGGAGAACCGCTGTCCTGTAGACAAGCATACCAAGCGGGAGGAAATCAAAAAACTGGTTTATGATTTGACAGCCACATACCCGGATTTCAAAGAGCGGGTCTTTGGCGCTATGCAGCGCTTGCCCCTTCCGGAATGGGGCCCTCAGGGCCGCTATAAACGCCCAACAGACCAAGAATGAAAGGAACGGCCTTAGTGCCGTTCCTTTTTGTATGAAAAAATTTCCACAGGGCATACTGCTAATACAAAAGGAGGCGGTATGGTGTGGTAAAAGGAATCTCCCGGCAGGTGATCGTGGTACATTCTCCCGATCAAAAGCTGTTCGATCAAGCTATTTTTATATTAAAGGATGAAGCGGTGGGGAAAGAGGGCGTTACGGACGAAATGCTCTTAAAGGCGGCCAACAAGCTGCTCACCAGCGCATCTCCGGACAGGAAGGTACCCCTCACTTCCTACGGCGCGGTATGGGCTTGTGCCGGCGCATTGGTGACAGGCCTTGCCTGGTTCTTAACAGTGATGTTCTAACTTGCAAATTACCTCAATTTGTGCTATAATCTCCCAAATTGTTCGTCATTGCAAATGACAATGAATGGGAGGTGAGCGCATTGGTATTTGGTAATTTGGAAGTGAATGATCCCATTTTCTTAGGCCCTATGGCCGGTGTAACGGACTGGGCGTTCCGTACCATTTGCGCAGAACTGGGCGCCAATGTAACCGTTACCGAGATGGTCTCTTCCCGGGCCCTTGTGTATAAGGATAAGAAAAGCGCAGCCTTGCTCAAGAAAAATGCCGGCAGCCTTTGCGGCGCGCAGATATTCGGCAATGACCCGGCCATTATGGCGGAGGGCGCAAGGCTTGCTTTGGAAATATCCGGCTGTGATTTTATCGATATCAATATGGGTTGCCCTATGCCCAAAATCGCCAACAACGGCGACGGCTGTGGTCTGATGCGCACCCCGGAGCTGGCAGGAGAGATCGTAAAGGCAGTTGTAAAAGCGGTGGATGTACCGGTCACGGTCAAATGCCGCCTGGGTTGGGATAAAGGCAATATCAATGTGCTGGACTTTACCAAGCGAATGGAAGACAGCGGTGCAGCCCTCTTAACTGTCCATGGCAGAACCCGCAGTATGCTTTATTCCGGTGTGGCGGATTGGGATATGATCACCAAAGTTAAAAACCAGCTTTCTGTGCCTGTGATTGCCAACGGTGACATTGTTGACGGGCAGACCGCACTCCGTTGCTTAAAACGCACCGGCGCTGACGGCGTGATGATCGGCAGGGCGACCTTTGGCAACCCCTGGGTCTTTGCGGATACGGCAAAGGCACTGAAAGGGGAGGACGGCTACGAAAGACCGGCGCTTGCCCGCCGGGTGGATGTGGCTGTGCGGCAGTTTGAGCTGGCACTTCAAGACAAGGGTGAGCACATTGCCTGCTTAGAGGCCCGCAAGCATTTTGCCTGGTATCTGCGAGGTGTGGCCTACGCCAATTATTATAAGGAGCAAATTTCCTCTATACAAAAAATGGAAGATATCTACCGCATCGCAGAAGGTATCCGCCGGGATTTGCAATAATTGTCTTGTATGAATATTCCGCCGTTTCACAAGCTACCAAAGAGGTGATTTTGTGAAACGGTGGATTCTTTTTGCACTGATTTTGGCGATGCTTCCGTGGCGTTCGGCAAAGGCCGAGCCAATCAGATGGGTGGACTTTCAAGTGCCCTATGAATCTCTGCAATATGCTATGGATGTGGATATCGAAACCAAGGAGCAGGAAAAGCATATCAGCTGGATCGATGCCCTTTCACTGGCGGCTTGCCGCACAGGAGGCAGGTGCGGTCTTGCCTCGGTGAAAAAGGCAGTCAGTGATCTGAAAGGCGACAAATCCCCCCAGGAGCTTTTGGGTGACACTTATAAATACTATTCCTATTATCACGAGGCCTATTCTGCGGTGCTGGGCGGCTTGCTTGGCAGCTACTGCGTGGAAATAAACGGGCAGTGGAAGCCGGCCTATGGCTTAAAAGCCTTTAGCCCCATCGCTGCCGGGTATGGCTATAGTCATTGCTCTGATTTCGGAAACAGTCGCTCTTTTGGCTTTGCCCGTAAGCACTTGGGCAACGATTTGATGGGCGGGCTGGGAACGCCCGTCGTGGCGGTGGAAGGCGGCGTTGTGGAGGCTATGGGCTGGAATCGCTACGGCGGCTGGCGTATCGGTATTCGCTCTTTTGATTCTAAGCGCTACCATTACTATGCTCACCTGCAAAAGGACAAGCCCTTTGCCGAAGATATGTATGTGGGCAAAATCGTCCAGCCTGGAGATGTGATCGGCTTTATGGGCCGCACCGGTTATTCAGACAAGGAAAATGTCAACAATATTGAAACTGTCCATCTCCATTACGGCATGCAGCTTGTGTTTGATGAGAGCCAAAAAGAATGCAATTCTGAGATTTGGGTTGATGTGTACCCCATTGTCCGTTTACTCAGCCAGCATCGCAGCAGCGTGGAGAAAAAAGACGGTGTTTGGCAGCGTAAATACGCCTTTGTGGATTTGGACACGGGAACCCTGTTTGAGGGCACCTAAATTTGTGTAGTTTTTTGCAGAAAATTTTGTCAACAGTATTTGACAAACACCCACTTCCTGTGTTATACTCTTTGAGATAAGAAATATGGGAAGGAGAACGGAATGATGAGCGCACAGATGAAGCTGAAAATGGTCGGTTTCTGTGATGGCGGTATTGTTTCTTCTTTTGCCCCTTTGTTGGATCAGTTGTCTGTTGATGACGTATCTGAATATGTTGTATTTCCCGGCTTTTGTGATGTGCATGTGCATTTCCGTGAGCCGGGATTTTCTTATAAAGAGACCATTGAAACAGGCTCAAAGGCATCCGCACGGGGCGGTTATACTGCTGTTTGCACTATGCCGAATTTGAATCCGGTACCGGATAGTGCCCAGAATTTAGATTTACAATTAAAGTTGATCGAGGAACAGGCTGTGATCCATGTCTATCCCTACGGCGCCATTACCGTAGGCGAAAAGGGCGAGGAAATGGCTGACTTGGAGGGAATGGCACCGAACTGCATTGCCTTCTCTGATGACGGCAGAGGTGTGCAGAGTGATGATATGATGCGCCAGGCAATGCTCCGTGCCAAGGCTTTGGGTAAGATGATCGTTGCCCATTGCGAGGTGAATAGCCTCCTGAAGGGCGGCTATATTCACGATGGCGAATACGCCCGGGAACACGGGCATAAGGGGATCTGCAGCGCCAGTGAATATGAGCAGATCGCAAGAGACCTGCGCCTGGTGGAAGAGACGGGCTGCGCCTACCATGTTTGCCACATCTCCACCAAGGAGAGCGTGGAACTGATTCGGCAGGCCAAGGCCAGGGGCGTGAATGTCACCTGCGAGACCGGTCCTCATTATTTGACAATGGACGACAGCGACCTGCAGGAGGACGGCCGATTCAAAATGAATCCGCCCCTGCGTGATAAAGCCGATAGGGAAGCCCTGGTTGCAGGCGTTGTAGACGGCACCATCGATATGATCGCCACAGACCATGCCCCCCACAGCGCAGAAGAAAAGAGTAAGGGCTTAGCGGGCAGCGCATTCGGTGTTGTAGGCATCGAAACTGCTTTCCCTGTGCTGTATACCCACCTGGTAAAGCCGGGTATCATTACCTTGGAAAAGTTAATTGACCTTATGAGCAATAACCCCCGGAAGCGCTTTGGCCTTCCTGCTGGCAGCGACTTTACGGTGTGGAATTTGAGCAAGGAATTTACGGTAGACCCGGAAGCCTTCCTGTCCAAGGGCAAGGCGACTCCCTTTACCGGCTGGAAGTTAAACGGTGAATGTTTGCTTACCGTCTGCGACGGCAAGGCAGTGTATAAAATGGAGGAGTAAAATTATGGCGAAAAGAAAAGACTTAAAAAAGATTCTGATTATCGGCTCCGGCCCTATCGTTATCGGCCAGGCCGCTGAGTTTGACTATGCCGGCACTCAGGCATGCCTTGCGCTGAAGGAAGAGGGCTATGAGGTTGTTCTGTGCAACTCCAACCCCGCAACCATTATGACAGATACTACCATTGCCGATAAAGTCTATATGGAGCCTTTGACCTTGGAGTATGTTGCTAAGATCATCCGCTATGAGCGTCCCGATGCCATTTTGCCCGGTATTGGCGGTCAGACCGGTTTGAATCTGGTTATGCAGCTGGAGAAGAAGGGTATCTTAAAGGAGTGCCGTGTGGAGCTGCTGGGTACTTCCAGCGCATCTATTGAGCGAGCTGAGGACCGGGAGATGTTCAAGGAACTGTGCCAGTCCATCGGTGAGCCCGTCATTCCCTCTGAAATCACTTACTCCATCGAAGAAGCAAAGGAAGCGGCCAAGCGGATCGGCTATCCTGTTGTTCTGCGTCCTGCCTTTACTCTGGGCGGTACCGGCGGCGGCTTTGCCTATAATGAAGAAGAGCTGATCGAGATCGGCTTGAATGCCTTTAAGCTGTCTCCTGTGCACCAGGTGCTGATCGAAAAGTCCGTCAAGGGCTATAAGGAGATCGAGTTCGAGGTTATGCGTGATGGCGAGGACAATGCCATCACCATCTGCGGTATGGAAAATATCGACCCCGTCGGCGTCCATACCGGTGACAGCCTGGTGGTCGCTCCCATTATGACTTTGAATGACCACGATCTGAAGATGCTCAACGATTCTGCTATCAAGCTGATCAAGGAGCTAAAGATTGCCGGCGGCTGTAATGTGCAGTTTGCGCTGAATCCCCATTCTTCTGAGTACTACCTCATTGAGGTCAACCCCCGTGTTTCCCGGTCTTCCGCTTTGGCATCCAAAGCGTCCGGCTATCCTATCGCCCGGGTGACCGCCAAGATCGCAGTGGGTATGACCCTGGATGAGATCAAGATCGCCAATACCAACGCATCCTTTGAGCCGAAGCTTGACTATGTGATCGCCAAGCTGCCCCGGTTCCCCTTCGATAAGTTTACCTCTGCCACCAATATCCTGGGCACCCAGATGAAGGCTACCGGTGAGGTTATGGGCATCGGCGCAAACTTAGAGGAGGCTCTGCTGAAGGGCATCCGTTCCTTGGAGATCGGTGCAAACCACCTGTACCTGTCCAAGTTTGACAATATGAGTGTAGAGGAGCTGCTGGAGTACATTAAGGAGTTCCGTTCCGATAATATCTTCGCCATTGCAGAGCTGTTGTATCACGGCGTATCTGTGGAGCAGATCCATGAGATCACACAGATCACGCCCTACTTCCTGGAGGCTATCCGCAACATCATTGATATGGAAGAGATCCTGCGGGTGAAGGTCAATGATTTTGAGACCTTGAAGAAGGCCAAGCTGATGGGCTTCAGCGATAAGTATATCGCAAGATTGTGGAAGTGCGCTGAGATGGATGTGTATAACCAGCGCAAAGCGAACAATCTGTTCCCTGTGTTCAAAATGGTGGATACTTGCCACACCGGCGCATATATTCCTTATTTTTACTCCACCTATGCAGGCAAGAATGACTCCCGTCTGACCGAAAAGAAGAAGATCATCGTGCTGGGTGCTGGTCCCATCCGTATCGGCCAGGGCGTGGAATTTGACTACTCCACCGTGCACACGGTCATGACCATCCGTGAGGCCGGCTATGAGGCCATTATTATCAACAACAACCCCGAAACCGTCTCCACCGACTATACCACTGCGGACAAGCTGTATTTCGAGCCTTTGACGCCCGAGGATGTAATGAACATCATCGAGTTTGAAAAGCCTATCGGCGTTGTGGCATCTTTGGGCGGTCAGACCGCTATCAACCTGGCCCAGCCCCTGACTGACCGTGGTGTGAAGATCATCGGCACTGATTGCGCCGCCATCGACAAGGCCGAAGACAGAAACGAATTTGAAAACCTGCTCAATGAGCTGAACATTCCCCGGGCCAAGGGTCAGGCTGTCACCAAGATCGAAGACGGCATCGCCGCGGCTGCGGAGATCGGCTATCCTGTGCTGGTGCGTCCTTCCTTTGTGCTGGGTGGCCGTGCTATGCAGATCGTTGCCAACGAGGAGCAGCTGCGCCACTACCTGCGTACCGCCGTTGAGATCGATGAGGACAAGCCCGTTTTGGTCGATAAGTATATCGAAGGCCGTGAGGTGGAGATCGATGCCATCTGCGATGGCCGTGATGTGTTTGTTCCCGGCATTATGGAGCTGGTAGAGCGTACCGGCGTCCACTCCGGTGACTCCATCTCCGTTTATCCCACCTTCTCCATCTCTGACAAGGTCAAGGGTATTATCCTGCAGTATGCTAAGAAGCTGGGTCTGGGCATCGGCATCGTGGGCCTGTTCAATATCCAGTTCATCGTGGATAAGGACGATAATGTGTTCATTATTGAAGTTAACCCCCGTTCTTCCCGTACCGTACCCTTCCTCAGTAAGGCTACCGGCTATTCTTTGGCAGATATCGCTACCGAGGTCATTCTGGGCAAGAGCTTGAAGGAACAGGGCATCTTCGATATTTACCCCACCGAGAAGGACCGCTGGTATGCTAAGGCACCTGTGTTCTCTTTCAATAAGATCCGAGGTTTGGACGCTTACCTGTCTCCCGAAATGAAGTCCACCGGTGAAGCCATCGGCTACGACAGCACCATGAACCGTGCTTTGTACAAGGCGCTCCAGGCCTCCGGTATGCACCTGCAGAACTACGGTACTGTTTTGGCTACCATTGCCGATAAGGACAAGGAGGAGGCGCTGCCTCTGATCCGCCGTTTCTACCAGCTGGGCTTCAATATCGAGGCCACTGAGGGTACTGCCAACTTCCTGAAGGCCAACGGCATCCGCACCCATAAGCTGGGCAAGATCGGTGACGGCAGCGACGAGATCCCCAATGCTCTGCGCCAGGGCCATATCGCTTATGTGATTAACACCAAGGATCCCGGCAGTGAGGGCAATGACGGCACCCAGATCCGCCAGATCGCAACGGAGTACAATGTGTCCCTGTTCACCGCACTGGATACTGTAAAGGTCCTGCTGGATGTTTTGGAGGAAACCACTCTGACCATTTCCACCATCGATGCATAAGGAGAGGCTATGAAGCAGGGAATCTTTGAAATAATGGAAAACACCGCGTTGACAGAATCCGTCTTTAAGATGGTTCTGTCCGGCGATGTGTCCTCTATTACCGCACCCGGTCAGTTTGTAAACATTCAGCTGGACGGCCTGTTCCTGCGGCGGCCCATTTCCGTCTGTGATTTGGGCGAAAACACCCTTACCATCATCTATAAGGCTGTGGGTAAGGGTACGGAGCAGATGTCCCGGATGCAGCCTGGCGAAAAGCTGGATGTGCTCACCGGCTTGGGCAACGGCTATGACTTGACCGTAGCCGGAAAAAGACCTGTCCTGCTGGGCGGTGGCGTAGGTGTGCCCCCCATGTATTTGCTCGCAAAGCAATTACTGGATCAAGGCAAGAAAGTGACTGTCATTTTGGGCTTTAACACCGAGAGCGAGATCTTCTATGAGAAGGAGTTTATGGCTCTGGGGGCTGATGTGATCGTCACCACTGTGGATGGCTCCCGCGGCATCAAGGGCTTTGTAACCGATGCCCTCAAAATGCTGGACTATACCTACTTTTACACCTGCGGCCCGGAGCCTATGCTGAAGGCTGTGTATAAGGCATCAACCACCTCCGGCCAGATGAGCTTTGAAAAGCGAATGGGCTGCGGTTTCGGCGCTTGTATGGGCTGCTCCTGCAAGACCCTCACC
Organism: Oscillospiraceae bacterium; assembly: GCA_017482385.1. GTDB lineage: Bacteria > Bacillota > Clostridia > Oscillospirales > Oscillospiraceae > Faecousia. Next base: position 36,355 of record JAFUNI010000023.1, read on the forward strand.
GGCTATAAGCGCATCTGCAAGGAAGGCCCTGTTATGCGGAAGGAGGAGATCTTATGGGAAGACTGAGTGTTGAGCTTTGCGGCATCACCCTGGACAATCCTGTGATCCCCGCATCCGGTACTTTCGGCTATGGCTATGAGTATGCAGATCTCTACGATATTAACTGCCTGGGTACATTCTCTTTCAAGGGAACAACCAAAGAACCCCGTTTCGGCAATCCTACACCCCGCATTGCGGAGTGCTATGCCGGTATGATCAATGCGGTGGGTCTGCAGAATCCCGGTGTGGAGAAGGTGGTTGCAGAGGAACTGCCCAAGCTGAAAAAATGTTTCAACAAGCCTGTTATGGCCAATATCAGCGGCTTCGGGGTGGAGGAGTATGCCTACACCTGTGAAAAGCTGGATAGGGAAGAGCAGGTGGGCTGGCTGGAAGTAAATGTCAGCTGCCCCAATGTCCACGGCGGTGGCATGAGCTTTGGCACTGACCCCAAAGCCGCCGCGGAAGTCACCGCTGCTGTGAAAAAGGTCACCACAAAACCTGTGATCGTCAAGCTCAGCCCCAATGTGACGGACATCGTATCCATCGCAAAGGCCTGTGAGGACGCAGGCGCAGACGGCATTAGCCTGATCAATACCATGCTGGGTATGCGTATCGATCTGCGTACCCGCAAGCCTGTGATCGCTAATAAAATGGGAGGCTTCTCCGGCTCTGCCATCTTCCCAGTGGCTGTTCGGATGGTCTACCAGGTGGCAAATGCCGTGAAGATCCCCGTAGTGGGTATGGGCGGCGTCAGCAGCGCAGAAGATGTAATTGAGATGATGCTGGCCGGCGCTACCGCCGTGGAAGTGGGTGCTGCCAATTTGGTAAATCCCTATGTTTGCAAGCAGATCATTGAAGATTTGCCTGCTGTTATGGATAAGTATAGAATCAACACATTAAGTGAAATTATAGGAGGCGTAAAATAATGGGTAAGGATGTCATTATCGCCTGTGATTTTTCCAGCGCAGAGCAGACCTTTGCGTTTTTGGATAAGTTCACCGGCCGTAAGCCCTTTGTGAAGATCGGTATGGAGCTTTACTATGCAGAAGGCCCTGCCATTGTCAAGGAGATCAAGGCCCGTGGCCACAAGATCTTCCTGGATCTGAAGCTGCACGATATCCCCAACACCGTCAAGAAGGCTATGTCTGTTTTGCGGAATTTGGATGTGGATATCACCAATCTCCACGCTGCCGGCACTAAAAATATGATGCGTGCTGCTTTGGAGGGCCTGACCCGTGAGGACGGCACCCGGCCTCTGCTGATTGCTGTGACTCAGCTCACCTCCACTGACCAAGAGAGCATGGAAAAGGATCTCCTTATTGAAAAGCCTATTGACCAGGTGGTTATGCACTATGCAAAGTGTGCTGAGGAAGCCGGCCTGGACGGTATCGTCTGCTCTCCTTTGGAAGCAGGTAAGGTCCACGACCTGTGCGGTAAGAACTTCCTGACCATCACCCCCGGTGTCCGTTTTGCAGACGGCGATGTGGGTGACCAAAAGCGGGTTATGACCCCCGCCCAGGCTAAGGAGATCGGCTCTGACTACATCGTGGTGGGTCGTCCCATCACCGCTGCTGCAGACCCTGTTGCAGCCTACGAGCGCTGTGTTGCTGAGTTTTGTGATTAAATAACGGTGTCATTGCGAACCAGTGCGCACACTGGTGTGGCAATCTCCGAATGGAAAAAACATACAAGGAGAATTAAAATGGAAGCCTACAAAAGAGAATTTATCGAATTTTTGCAGGAAGCAGGCGTTTTGAAATTCGGTGATTTTACTGCCAAATCCGGCCGTAAGATTCCCTATTTCGTCAATGCCGGTATGATCAAGACCGGCGATCAGATCACCAAGATGGGTGAGTTCTACGCCAAGGCATACTTTGACAAGCTGGGCAAGAAACAGGCTGTCCTCTACGGCCCTGCCTACAAGGGCATTTCTCTGTCCATTTCCGCGGCTGTTGCCCTGTCCCGCAATGGCCTCAATGTGCCTTTCTTCTTCAACCGTAAGGAAGTGAAGGATCACGGCGAAGGCGGTACTTTTGTCGGTTATGTGCCCCAGGCAGGGGAGGAGATCGTCATCATTGAGGATGTGATCACCGCGGGTACTGCCATTCGTGAGTCTATGGAAATTTTGAAGTATTTGGATGGCACCAAGGTCATCGCCACCTTCATTATGGTAGACCGCAAGGAAAAGGGTCAGACAGAGAAGGGTGCAATGCAGGAGATTGAGGAGCAGTTTGGCTTCCCGGTATACTCCGTCGTGGATGTGTATGACATTATTGAGTACCTGGAAGAAGACCCTGCAAATGAAGAAAATGTCACCCGCATTAAAAACTATCTGGCTGTGAATGGAGCGAAATAATGAGAAGCTTGATTGATATTGTGGATTTTTCCGTTGAGGAGATCCAGGAACTGTTAGAAACTGCCTGTGACATCAGCGAAAACCCTGCCAAATACGCAGAACGCTGCCACGGCAAGAAATTGGCGACCCTGTTCTTTGAGCCTTCTACCCGTACCCGGCTGAGCTTTGAGGCCGCTATGTATGAGCTGGGCGGCAATGTGCTGGGGTTCAGCGAGGCCAGCTCTTCTTCTGCAAGCAAGGGCGAGAGTATGGCGGATACCGCTAAAATGCTCTCCTGCTATGCAGATATTATGGCTATTCGTCACCCCAAGGAGGGCGCTCCTTATGTGGCGGCAAAGAATGCCTCTATTCCGGTTATCAATGCCGGTGACGGCGGTCATTGCCACCCCACCCAGACTCTGGCAGACCTGCTGACCATCTACCGAGAAAACGGCAGACTGGATAACTTAGTCATTGGTTGCTGCGGCGACTTAAAGTACGGCAGAACCGTCCATTCTCTGCTGTCTGCTTTCAGCCGCTATAAGAATATCAAGGTGATCCTGATTTCTCCGGAAGAACTCCGTCTTCCCAAATATGTGAAGTACGAAGTGCTGGAAAAATGCGGCATGGAATATGTGGAGACCACCTCATTGGAGGAGGCTATGCCGGAGCTTGATGTGCTGTACATGACCCGTATCCAGCGGGAGCGCTTTGACAGCATTGACGAATATGAGCGGCTAAAGGACAGCTATATCCTCACCCCCGAGAAGATGGCTGCCGGCAAGCCCACTATGCGTGTTCTCCATCCGCTGCCCCGTGTGAATGAGATCAGCGTGAAGGTGGATGCCGACCCCCGGGCTGCGTACTTCCGCCAGGCGCTAAACGCCAAATATATGCGTATGGCGCTGATCCTCAAGCTTCTCAAAGAGGCGCAGGAGGGTAAGCAGATGGAAGAAATCAAGACCTGCGAGGATGACCGTTTGGTCTGCACCAATCCCCGTTGCATTTCCTCCATCGAGCAGGAATTGCCGCATAAATTCAAGCTGGTGGACGAAGCTCGCGGTATCTATCGCTGCATCTACTGCGAAGCAAAAAAAACACTGGAATAATTTTACAAAAATACGGTATTTATCCCGGGAAAATACGAGGTTTTTTCTTGACACGAAATGCCTGCCGTGATAAAATTAACGGGTAATATGTCATTCTTTGCGACTGACGGAAAACGTGGAGCACCACGGAGGAACAAAGAATGTTATTAAGCCGACCGTCTGGGCGCATTTGACTCATATTGTGGGTTAAGTGCGCCCTATTTGCGTGGTTAGGAGGTAATTATGAAAAAAGTAGGTATTATTATGGGCAGCGACAGCGATCTGCCCATCGTGCAGAAGGCTGTGGATATGCTGAAAAGCTTGGAAATTCCCTATGAGGTCCACATCTATTCTGCCCACAGAACTCCCATTGAGGCCCGGGATTTTGCAGTCAATGCAAGAGCCAACGGTTTTGGTGCCCTTATTTGCGCCGCCGGCATGGCAGCCCACCTGGCCGGCGCGATTGCCGCCAACACCACTTTGCCAGTTGTTGGCATCCCCTGTAAAGGCGGCATGATGGACGGCCTGGATGCGTTGCTTTCCACCGTGCAGATGCCCACCGGTATCCCCGTTGCTACCGTAGCCATCAACGGCGCAGCCAACGCGGCTCTGCTGTGCGCCCAGATCATCGCTGTTGAGGATCAGGAGCTGGCTAAGAAGTTAGATGCCAAGCGCGTTTCCGATGCGGCAAAGGTTCTGCAGAAGGATGCAGATATTGCCGCCAATTTGTAAGTTAACAAAATCACCAAATAAAAGGAGATCGAAAATTATGGAAAAGAAGCTCATTTACACCGGCAAAACCAAGAATGTTTATGCCCTGCCCAACGGCAACTGCCTGCTGAAGTTTAAGGATGACTGCACCGGCAAGGACGGCGTGTTTGATCCCGGCGAAAACTCTGTTGGTCTGACCATTAAGGGCGTGGGCGATGTGAACCTGCGTATGTCCATCTACTACTTTGAGAAGATCAATGCCGCTGGCATCAAGACTCACTATGTGAATGCCAACCTGGAAGATACCACCATGGAGGTTCTGCCTGCTAAGGTGTTTGGTAAGGGCCTGGAGGTTATCTGCCGCAGAAAGGCTGTGGGCTCCTTCTTCCGCCGCTACAATGAGTACTGCACCGAGGGTCAGGATCTGCCTTACTATGTTGAGACTACCTTTAAGAACGATGCTTTGGGCGATCCCCTGGTAACCAAGGACGGTCTGGTAGATCTGGGTGTTATGACTTCCGAGCAGTACGATTCTCTGAAGGAGCAGACCCAGGCTATCACCAAGATCGTTGCTGATGACCTGGCCGAAAAGGGTATGGAGCTGTATGACATCAAGTTTGAGTTCGGTTATGCGCCCGACGGCAAGGTTATGCTGATCGACGAAGTGGCTTCCGGCAATATGCGCGTTTACAAGGACGGCGAGTATATCGATCCTATGACTCTGAACAAGCTGTTCTTTGCTTAATTTACTTTCTAAACAAAGGAGCATCCTATGGGAGGATTTTTTGGCGTTGCATCCAAGTGCGATTGTATGATGGATGTGTTTTTTGGCGTGGACTACCATTCGCATTTGGGAACCCGCCGTGGCGGTATGGCGGCCTGGGATCCGGAGATCGGATTGCAGCGTAAGATTCACAGCATTGAGAATTCCCCCTTCCGCACAAAGTTCGAGAATATTTTTGATGAAATGCAGGGTACTTCTGTCATCGGCTGCATCAGCGATTCTGATCCCCAGCCCATGCTGATCCGCTCCCACCTGGGAACCTATGCCATCACCACGGTGGGTATTGTGAACAATTCTGCTGAGCTGATTGAGCAAATTATGGCTGATCACGGTGGCTACTTTGATGCAATGACCGGCGGCAGAGTGAACTCTACGGAGCTGGTGGCTGCGCTCATCAATCGGAAAAAAGATTTTGTGGAGGGCATTCAGTATGCCCAGTCCGTCATTGACGGCACCGCAAACATTTTGATCCTGACCGACAAGGGCAGCTTGATCGCCGCCCGTGACCGCCTGGGCAGAATCCCCGTGCAGATCGGTAAAGACGATTGCGGCTATTGCGCATCCTTTGAGGAGTTTGCTTTTACCAAGCTGGGCTATGAAAAGGTCTGCGAGTTAGGCCCCGGTGAAATCGTGGAATTGACCCCCGATGGAATGACCCAGCTGGCAGCCCCCGGCGAGAAAATGCGGGTGTGCGCTTTCCTTTGGAGTTACTATGGCTATCCCACCTCTACCTATGAGGGAATCAATGTGGAGGCAATGCGCTACCGCAACGGCGCTGCCATTGCTGAACGTGATATGGAAAAGGGCCGCAGCATGGAAATCGATTATGTAGGCGGTGTGCCCGACTCCGGTACGCCCCACGCAATTGGGTATGCAAACCGCACCGGTAAGGCTTTTGCCAGAGCTTTTATTAAATACACGCCCACCTGGTCCCGGTCCTTTACGCCAGCCAAGCAGTCCGACCGGAAAAAGGTTGCCAAGATGAAGCAGATCCCTGTGCACGATTTGATCAAGGGCAAGAATTTGCTGTTTGTGGATGACTCCATTGTTCGCGGCACCCAGTTGCAGGAAACTGTTGAGTTTTTGTATGAAAACGGCGCCAAGTCCGTGCATATGCGTTCTGCCTGCCCTCCCATTATGTATGGCTGTAAGTATTTGAATTTCTCCCGTTCCACCAGTGATATGGACCTGATCTCCCGACGGGTGATCGTGGAACTGGAAGGGGAGGAGGGCCTGAAGCATATCGACGAATATGCCGATGGCAATACCGAGCGCGGAAAAGCAATGCGTAAGACCATTTGCGAAAAGTTCAAGTTTGCCTCTTTGGGCTTCCAGACAGTAGACGGCGTGGTGAAGGCAATTGGCCTGGATCCCTGCAAGCTTTGTACCTACTGCTGGAACGGTAAAGAATAAAGAAGGAGAAAAACTATGGAAAAGAGTTATTCTGCCAGCTATGCGGCAGCCGGTGTGGATATTACCGCCGGCTACAAGGCCGTGGAGCTGATGAAGAAGCATATTAAGCGCACCAAGAACGAAGGCTGCCTGGATGATGTGGGTGGCTTTGGCGGCTGCTTTGGTCTGCCTGTTGCCGGTATGGAGGAGCCTGTCCTGGTTTCCGGTACTGACGGCTGCGGCACCAAAGTGAAGCTGGCTATGCTGATGGACAAGCACGATACCATCGGTATTGATGCGGTTGCTATGTGTGTCAATGATATTATCTGCTGCGGCGCAAAGCCTCTGTTCTTCCTGGACTACATCGCCTGCGGCAAGAACTATCCTGAGAAGATCGCCACCATCGTTGGCGGTGTGGCTGAGGGCTGTGTCCAGTCCGGTGCTGCGCTGATCGGCGGTGAGACTGCAGAGCACCCCGGTTTGATGCCCAATGATGAATACGACCTGGCTGGCTTTGCGGTGGGTATCGTGGATAAGAAGAAGATCATTGACAATACCCGTATGGCGGAGGGTGATGTGGTTATCGCGCTGGCTTCCACCGGTATCCATTCCAACGGTTTCTCCCTGTGCCGTAAGGTGTTTGATATTGATAACAATCCTCCCGAGCTGTACACCGCCCGGGAAGAGCTGGGTGGCAAGACGGTGGCAGAAGCCCTGCTGACTCCCACCAAGATCTATGTGAAGAGCGTTTTGGCTTTGCTGGAAAAAGTGGATGTGAAGGGCATTTCCCACATTACCGGCGGCGGTTTCTATGAGAACATTCCCCGTTCCATTCCCGACGGCCTGTGCGCTGAGATCGATAAGGCTGCGGTTAAGATCCTGCCCATCTTCGACTTGATCGCAAAGACCGGCAATATTCCCGAGCGGGATATGTTCAACACCTACAATATGGGTGTGGGTATGAGCATTGTCGTTCCTGCCGCTGAGGCAGAAACCGCTTTGGAGATCCTGAAGGCGAACGGCGAGGATGCCTACGTGATCGGCAAGATCGTTAAGGGCGAGGAAAAGGTGATCCTTAAATGAAAAGAATCGCAGTTTTGGTATCCGGTGGCGGAACCAATCTCCAGGCATTGATCGATGCCCAGAAAAGCGGTATCATCCGCTCCGGTGAAATCAGTCTGGTGATTGCCAATAACGCAGATGCCTACGCCTTGACCCGGGCTGCTAATGCCGGCATTGCCAGTGAAGTGGTGCTGAAAAAGCAGTTGGGCAGCCAGGCAGCCTTTGAGGAAAAAATCAAGGAACTGCTGACGGCATACGCCATCGATGTGATCGTCCTGGCGGGCTTTATGTCCATCTTGAGCGAATCCTTTACATCCTGCTATCCCAAGCGGATTTTGAATGTGCATCCGTCCTTGATTCCTTCATTCTGTGGAGAGGGTTTCTATGGTCTGCGTGTCCACCAGGCTGCTTTGGACTATGGTGTTAAGGTTACCGGCGCAACGGTTCATTTTGTCAATGAAATTCCCGATGGGGGAGAGATCATCCTCCAAAAGGCTGTAGAAATTCAACCCGGAGATACGCCGGAGATCCTGCAAAAACGGGTGATGGAGCAGGCGGAATGGAAGATCCTGCCTGCCGCTGTGGAGCAGGTTTGCAGCGCAATGTAAGAAAGGAAGAAAAGAAAATGAATGTTTACGAAATTGGTTCTCTGAAGGAGAAGCTTTCTACCAATACCTATCCCGGCCGTGGCATCGTGCTGGGCGTTACCCCCGATGGCGAGAATGCAGTTGCTGCTTATTTCATTATGGGCCGCAGCGTCAACTCCCGTAACCGGGTGTTCGCTTTGGAGCCCGACGGCATCCGCACGGAAGCCCATGACCCCAGCTTGATGAAAGATCCCCACCTGATCATCTACCATCCTGTCCGGGAAGCCGGCTGTGGCTTGATCGTCACCAATGGCGACCAAACCGACACCATTTGGGAGTACCTGGCAAAGGGCGAGAGCTGGGAAGCTGCCCTGCGTACCCGCTGCTTTGAGGATGACGGTCCTAACTGGACGCCCCGTATCTCCGGCCTTTTGGCAGGTGACGGCAGCTACAAGATGTCTATTTTGAAGGCTGCTGACCCCGAGGGCAATGCCTGTGCCCGGTTCTTCTGGGAGTATCCTGCAACCGCAGGTCTGGGCCACTTCCTGCATACCTATGTGTGCGACGGCAACCCCGTGATCCCCACCTTCCAGGGTGAGCCCGAGCGTGTGGCTATGGACAACGATATGGAAGCCTTTGCCGATATGCTGTGGGAGAATCTGAACCCCGATAATAAGATTTCTTTGTTCGTTCGCTATACCAATCTGAAAACCGGTGAGAAAAAACAGAAAATTTTCAACAAGCATCAGTAAGGAGATAAGAAAATGAAAGAATTTGAACTGAAATACGGCTGTAACCCCAATCAGAAGCCTGCTAAGATCTATATGCACGACGGCTCCGAGCTGCCTATCGAAATTCTCAATGGCCGCCCCGGGTTTATCAACTTCCTGGATGCTTTCAATTCCTGGCAGCTGGTTAAGGAACTGAAGGAAGCTACCGGTATGTGCGCTGTTACCTCCTTTAAGCATGTTTCTCCCACCTCCGCCGCTGTTGGTAAGAAGCTGCCCATTGAGCTGAAGAAGGCTTGCTTCGTGGAAGATATCGAGGGCTTGGACGAGAATCCTCTGGCTTGCGCTTATGCTCGTGCCCGTGGCGCTGACCGCCTCTGCTCCTTCGGTGACTGGGTGGCTCTGTCCGATGTGTGTGACGCACTGACTGCAAAGCTGATTGCCCGTGAGGTTTCCGACGGCGTGATCGCCCCCGGCTATACCGATGAGGCTCTGGAGATTCTGAAGACCAAGCGTAACGGCAGCTACAATGTGGTTGCTATTGACCCCAACTTTGTCCCTGCTGAGCAGGAGACCAAGCAGGTTTACGGCATCACCTTCCAGCAGGGCCGTAATAACTTTAAGATCGGCGAGCATCTGCTTGAGAATATGGTTACTGCTAATAAGGTTCTGCCTGAGGATGCTAAGACCGACCTGATCATCTCTCTGATCACCTTGAAGTACACCCAAAGTAACTCTGTCTGCTTTGCTTATGACGGACAGGCTATCGGCGTAGGCGCCGGTCAGCAGTCCCGTGTCCACTGCGTAAGACTTGCCGGCGGCAAGGCTGATACATGGTTCCTCCGTCAGCATCCCAAGACCCTGGCACTGCCTTTCCGTGAGGACCTGGGCCGTCCCGGCCGTGACAATGTCATCGACGGCTATATCAACGGTAACGAAGAGGATGTCTGTGCTGAGGGCATCTGGCAGAATTACTTCACCACCCGTCCCGAGCCTCTGACCGAGGAAGAGAAGCGTGCATTCCTGGACTCCCGTACCGGTGTTGCTCTGGGCTCCGATGCGTTCTTCCCGTTCCCCGACAGCATCAAGCGGGCAAAGGCCTCCGGCGTTTCCTACGTTGCTGAGCCCGGCGGTTCTATCCGTGATGATTTGGTGATCGCTGAGTGTGATAAGAACGGTATGGCGATGGCCTTTACCGGTATGCGTTTGTTCCACCACTAAGAATTATTACAGGAGGTTCCCTTTATGAGAATCCTGGTTGTCGGTGGTGGCGGCAGAGAACACGCCATCATCAAGAAACTGAAAGAAAATCCCTCCGTTACGGAGATTTTTGCCCTGCCCGGCAACGGTGGCATCGCCAAGGACGCCACCTGCGTGGACATCGGTGCTAAGGATATCGACAAGATTACCGAGTTTGCCGCAGCCAACGCAGTTGACTATGCTGTGGTCGCGCCCGATGATCCGCTGGTTCTGGGCTGCGTGGACGCCCTGGAGGCAAAGGGTATTCCTTGCTTTGGCCCCCGTGCCAATGCCGCTATCATTGAGGGCAGTAAGGTCTTCTCCAAAAATCTGATGAAGAAGTACGGCATTCCCACCGCCGCATATGAAGTCTTCACAGATATGGATGCAGCCCTTACATATTTGGAAACTGCCCCCATTCCCACAGTCATCAAGGCTGACGGCCTTGCACTTGGCAAGGGTGTTATCATTGCTATGACCCGGGACGAGGCAAAGGATGCTGTCCGCTCTATGATGGCAGATAAGGTCTTTGGCAAGAGTGGCGATCAGATCGTCATTGAGGAATTCCTCACCGGCCCGGAGGTTTCCGTTTTGTCCTTTACCGACGGCAAGACCGTGGTGCCTATGATTTCTTCTATGGATCACAAGCGGGCGGGGGATAACGATACAGGCCTTAACACCGGCGGTATGGGTACGGTTGCTCCCAACCCCTATTACACCGATGAAATTGCTGCCGAGTGTATGGAAAAGATTTTCCTGCCCACTATCGCAGCCATGAATGCAGAGGGCCGCACTTTTAAGGGTTGCCTGTATTTTGGCTTGATGCTCACCCCCAACGGCCCTAAGGTTATCGAGTATAACTGCCGCTTTGGCGATCCCGAGACCCAAGTGGTCCTGCCGCTACTGGAAAGCGACCTGCTCACCGTTATGCAGGCAACAACCAACGGCACTTTGGCAGAAACAGAAGTGAAGTTTGCAGATAAGAACGCCTGCTGCGTGATTATGGCTTCCAAGGGCTATCCCACTGCCTACGAGAAGGGCTTCGAAATGACCATTCCCGAAGCTGTTTGGAATAATGTTTATGTGGCCGGCGCTTCTTTGAAAGAGGGTAAGCTTCTGACCAATGGCGGCCGTGTCTTGGGCGCTACCGCGATTGCAGATTCTTTGGAAAAGGCTATCGAAGGTGCTTATGAAATGGTCAAGACCATTCACTTTGACAATGCCTATTACCGAAACGATATTGGCGCTAAGGCGCTGAAAGCCGGGAGGAATTAAGATTGGTTTACAGAGTATATGTAGAAAAGAAACCGGAGCTTGCCAATGAGGCAAAGGCTCTTCTGAATGATGCCCGGAATCTGTTGGGTATCACTGCCCTGGAGAATGTCCGTCTGCTCAACTGCTACGATGCAGAGAATATCTCCAAGGAACTGTTTGATTCCGCTATCGATACTGTGTTTTCTGAGCCCCAGTTGGACATTGCTACTGCAGATTATGATTTGAACGGCGCAAAGGTCTTTGCTGTGGAGTACCTGCCCGGTCAGTATGACCAGCGGGCTGACTCTGCTGCCCAGTGCATTCAGATCATTTCTCAGCAGGAGCGTCCTTTGATCCACACCATGAAGGTCTACGGCCTGTATGGCGACCTGACCGACGAGCAGGTAGATGCTATCAAGAAGTATGTCATCAACCCTGTGGAGTCCCGGGAAGCTGTGATTGAAAAGCCCGAAACCTTGGCTGTGGAGTACGCCATTCCTCAGTCTGTAGCTACTGTAGAAGGCTTTATCACCCTGGACGAGAAGGGTCTTGCTGAATTGCTGGACAAGCTGGGTCTTGCTATGGATTTGGACGATCTTAAGTTCCTGCAGAACTACTTCCGCGACGAGGAAAAGCGGGATCCCACCATCACCGAAATCCGCGTGGTTGACACCTACTGGTCCGACCACTGCCGGCACACTACATTCTCCACCATTATCGATGATGTGAAGATCTCTGATCCCACTGTGGCAGCCGCCTATCAGCGGTATTTGGATGCCCGTGTTGAGGTCTATGGAGAAGAGAAGGCTGCCAAGCGTCCGCAAACACTGATGGACATTGCTACCATCGGTGCAAAGACTCTGAAGAAGCGCGGTCTGCTGCCGGAGCTTGACGAGAGCGAGGAGATCAATGCCTGTTCCATCCATGTCAATGCCAAGGTCAACGGTGAGGACCAGGACTGGCTGCTGATGTTCAAGAACGAGACCCACAACCACCCCACAGAGATCGAGCCCTTCGGTGGTGCAGCGACCTGTATCGGTGGTTGTATCCGTGACCCGCTGTCCGGCCGTGCCTATGTCCACCAGGCAATGCGTGTGACCGGCGGCGCCGATCCCCGCAGAGCAATCAAGGACACCATTCCCGGTAAGCTGCCCCAGCGTAAGATCTGCCAGACAGCTGCAGCCGGTTATTCTTCCTACGGCAACCAGATCGGCTTGGCTACCGGCCACGTGGCTGAGATCTACCACGATGGCTATGCCGCCAAGCGTCTGGAATGTGGCGCTGTTGTGGCTGCTGCCCCTGCTGTCAATGTCCGCCGTGAGCGCCCCGCTCCCGGTGATGTGATCGTCCTGCTGGGCGGCCGTACCGGCCGTGACGGTATCGGCGGTGCTACCGGCTCTTCCAAGAGCCACAATATGAAATCCCTGACCACTATGGCGTCTGAGGTCCAGAAGGGTAATGCCCCCGAGGAGCGGAAGATTCAGCGCCTGTTCCGGGACGGCGCAGTGACCCGTCTTATCAAGCGTTGTAACGACTTCGGTGCAGGCGGTGTGTCCGTTGCCATCGGTGAGTTGGCTGCCGGCCTGCAAATTGACCTGGATGCCGTCCGCAAGAAGTACGACGGCCTGGACGGCACTGAGATCGCAATCTCCGAGTCCCAGGAGCGTATGGCTGTTGTGGTGGAAGCGAAGGATGCTGATGCATTCATCGCTGCTGCACAGAAGGAAAACTTGGAAGCCTACCGGGTTGCTGTTGTTACTGAGGAAGAGAGAATGGTGATGGTTTGGAAGGGTCAGACCATTGCAAACCTGTCCCGTGCGTTCCTGGATACCAACGGCGCAAGCAAGCACACTACCGTGGATGTGACTGAGAAGGATCTGTCCGAACTGAGCAAGGCACTGTATGGAGATCTGCGGGAAATGGCTGCTGACCTGAAGACTGCCAGCCGCAGAGGTTTGGTTGAGCGCTTTGACGGCAGTATCGGTGCAGGCTCTGTGCTGATGCCTTTCGGTGGAAAGACCCAGACCACTCCTGCCCAGGCTATGGCTGCTGTGCTGCCTGTTCTGCCCGGCCAGGAGACCTCTCAGGCCAGTGTAATGGCTTGGGGCTTGGATCCGGATATGATGTCCGTGGATCCCTATACCGGTGCGTATGCTGCTGTGTATTCCTCTGTTGCCAAGCTGGTTGCAGCCGGCGCAGATTATAAGAAGACCTACCTGACTCTCCAGGAGTTCTTTGAAAAACTAAGAACCGAGCCTCAGCGTTGGGGCAAGCCCTTTGCAGCCCTCCTGGGCGCATTTGATGCCCAGCTGGAGTTGGAAGCTGCTGCCATTGGTGGTAAGGACTCTATGTCCGGTTCTTTCCTGGAAATGGATGTGCCTCCCACGCTCATTTCCTTTGCCATTGCCCCTGTGGACAGAGAACAGGTCCTGACTCCCGAATTTAAGGAAGCCGGCAATCCTGTCTATCTGTTTGGTACTGCTGATGAGACCCCCGAGGCACAGAAAAAGGCTTGGGAATACTTCTATGACCTGCATATGGCAGGTAAGGTCAAGGCTGCCTGGGCTGTTGAGAATGGCCTTGGCGAGGCTGTGATGAAGATGTCCTTCGGCAACCGCATCGGCTTTAAGTCTTGTGGTAATGTGGGTGACAGCTGGCACGCAAACGGCCTGTATGGCTTCATCGTGGCAGAGCTTGCTGAGGACGTTGACCTGCCCGGCGTACTGAAGATGGGTGAGACAACTGCGGATGCTACCATCACCCTGGATGGCGACAGCGCTGCCATTGAGGAGTTGCTTGCCATTAACGAAGGCGTTTTGGAGAATGTGTATTCTACCAAGGTCGCCGAGAAGGAAACGGAACTGCCCACCTTTAATCATAATGGCATTTGCACCAAGGCCCCTGCAATCAAGTGCGCCAAGCCCAAGGTTCTGATTCCGGTGTTCCCCGGAACCAACTGCGAGTTTGACTCTGCAAGAGCCGTGATGACCGCTGGCGCTGAGGCTGAGATCGTAGTTATCCGCAACCTGACCGCTGACGATGTGGCCCGGAGTGTAGAGTCCGTCTCCAAGAAGATTGCTGACAGCCAGATGATCTTCATTCCCGGTGGCTTCTCCGGTGGTGACGAGCCCGACGGTTCTGCAAAGTTTATTACCGCTTTCTTCCGCAACCCTGCGGTAAAAGAGCAGGTGACGAAGCTCTTGGACGACCGTGACGGTCTGATGTGCGGTATCTGTAACGGCTTCCAGGCACTGATCAAGCTTGGTCTTGTGCCCTATGGCAAGATCATCGACACCGATGAGAATTGCCCCACCTTGACCTTCAATACCATTGCCCGCCACCAGTCCAAGATCGTCCGTACCCGCATCGCCTCCAACCAGTCTCCCTGGCTGCAGCTGATGAATGTGGGCGACATTGTGAATGTTCCCATTTCTCACGGTGAGGGTCGCTTCTATGCAAGCGAGGAACTGGCACTGGAGCTGGCTAAGAACGGTCAGATCGCAACCCAGTATGTGGATCTTGATGGCAACCCCACTATGGATACCGCCTTTAACCCCAACGGCTCTCTGTTCGCTATCGAGGGTATTACCTCTCCCGATGGCAGAGTTTTGGGTAAGATGGGCCACAGCGAGCGTATCGCCCCGGGCCTCTACAAGAACGTCCCCGGCAATTACGATATCCGTATGTTCGAGGCCGCTGTTAAGTACTTTAAGGGTTAATTAAAATAGATAGGCATTGTGTTATCGCAGTGCCTATCTTTTTATTATATACAGTTACAGATTGGTTACAAAACTTATCAACACTGTAACTTGAATTTTGCTTTTGCTGTGTTATATTAAAAGAAAAGGGGGAGTGAAAAATGTCAAAATCTATGAGAACAATGCTTTGCGTTCTGTTTGTTCTTTGTCTGCTTTGCGGCTGTAAAAGTCAGGATCATCACGCTGCGCAGAATGTGCCGACACAAGGCAAAGGGGATTCTGCCACCACCCCTACAAAAACTGAAAAAACTCCCGAACAAGATAGGCTCTTGTCCGTGCTGTATAATGAAGTACCTATTGTTGATGAAACCGGTAAAACCGTCTATGTGAAGGACTACCATATAGCGAATGTTATACAACCAATTTATGCAGTGCCGGAAAGCTATGCGTTTTTAGATTTTGACAACGATGGATGCGTGGAAATGTTGGCGAATGTTTCTTCAGATCATGGCTTTTTTCTTGTACTGCATATGGATGATGCGCAAGTGTATGGCTATCTGTTTTCGCAGCGGAGTATGATGGAGCCAAAAACTGACGGAACTTTTGAGGGAAGCGGCGGTGCAGCAGAAAGTGCTATTTTTACACTGAAGTTTTCCGGAACCCAATATGAAATAACGGAATTAGCCTATCATAATGACTTACCTGAAAGCAAAGAATACAGAATAAACGGCGATTCTGCAGCAGAAGAAGACTATCGGTCTTTTTACAATCAATATGAAAATAAACCAAACGTACAGTGGATAAAGGTAGAGACCACCGCTTGGCAGAAATCCGCTGATCGTGTGGCTGAGAAGTACAGTGTTGCATATAAGACTGGCGACAACTTTTCAATTTTCACGGATCAAGACGAAAAAAACTACTATTATACCGTTAAGGATAAAAACGGTATTGTTTTAGACCGAGGCTGTCATAATTGGCGTGGCAGTTTTGACTTGTCCTATCAGAATGGGCTGCTTGTTTTGAATTACGGATTTGGTGGCAGCAGCTTTAACAAGCGGTATTATGATATTAGCGGAAGTCGTGTATCTCAATTCTTTCCTTCTCCAGTGGCGGAAAGTAACAGCATGGTAGCATATTTTGTATGGGAAGATAACCAAATCAAATTGATCGTGCGGGATATATTTGATACCTCTATCTTTTATAAAGAAATTATCCGGGACTTCTCAGATTTTGTTTTGAAACAAAATTACACGGGTGAATTTATAGAGAATAATACCAAACTGAAATTAACATACCCGGTAAACAATCGCACAGAGCTCGTAACAGAGGAAATACCTTTAATTTAAGGAGGATACCTCCCGGGGGTGTTTTTGCAATTGTATCTTGTTCTTGCACTTTTATTGTGATATAATGAAATAGAGGTGATATGAAATGTTTGCAAGAAGAAAGTTAGAGAATCCCTGGGAGGGCAAAATGGAGCCTTTCAGAATTATCGGCAATGTGTATTTTATAGGTACTTTCCAGGCGTCTTGCCATTTGATCGATACCGGCGACGGATTAATTTTAATTGACCCCGGCTATAGTAACACGTTGTATCTTGTGATTCGCTCCATATACAAGTTGGGCTTCAAACCCGAGGATATCAAGTATATCGTCAATACCCACTGGCATGGTGACCACACAGAGGCAACAGCTGCTTTGGTGGACCTGAGCGGTGCAAAGACCTTAATTGGCCGTTATGATGAGGAAAGAACGAAGAGATATTTTGTTCCCGATATTTTGCTTAAGGATGGCGATACGCTGGAATTGGGCAATACCAAAATGACCTTCATGGAAACACCCGGCCATACAAAAGGTACTGTTTCTTTCTTCTTTGATACGGTAGAGAATGGTAGAACCTACCGTGTTGGTATGTTCGGCGGCGCAGGTGCCAATACTATGGTTCGTGGCAAATTCGACTACGAGGGATGTAGAGAGGGCTACCGTGCATCTTTGCACAGATTGCAAAAGGAAAAGGTGGATGTGTTCATCGGCAATCATACTTGGAACAATGATACCTTTGAAAAGGGGAAACTGTTGCTGGAAACCGGAGAGAATACATTTGTTGACCCGGAGCTGTGGCATAAATTCCTGACTTTCTGTGAAGAAAGATTGGATAGGGTAATTGCAAGCGATCTCTAAACTAAAAACCCGGAAGATCTTGGTCTTCCGGGTTTTTGATTATTGCTCCAGCAGAGCTTTTGCTTTTCTTGCGACCACGATCTCTTCGTTGGTGTCCACAACATAAATGCGAACCTTGCTGCCGGCAGCGGAAATATCATCACCGCCATTGGCATTTGCATTCTTGTCAGCATCCAGCTCCACACCCAGGAACTCTAAGTTCTCCAGGCTGAGAGCCCGCACGCGGTCACTCTTTCTGCCGATGCCACCGCCGAACACGATGGCATCCACACCGCCCATTGCGGCCGCATACGCACCGATATACTTCTTGATGCCGTATGCGTATGCCTTGATAGCGTTCTGGCAGTCCTCGTTGCCATTATCCGCTGCTTCCTGGATATCCCGGAGGTCATTGGAAACACCGCCGGACAGGCCGTACAGGCCACTCTTGGTCTGCAGCATGGTTTTTACCTCGTCCAAGGTCATTCCGCATTCTTCTACCAAATGGAAGATGATATAAGGGTCCATATCACCGGCCCGGTTGTTTTGCAGCACGCCGCATTGCAGGCCCATACCCATTGTGGTGTCGATGCTCACGCCATCTTTCACAGCGCACAGGCTGCCGCTGCCGCCCAAATGACAGCATACCAGTTTCAGATCCTCCCGACCCATCTCCTTGGCTGCAAAGCTGGAAAGATACTCTAAAGATGCGCCGTGGAAGCCGTAGCGCCGAATGGCGTGCTCTTTGCTTAATTCAAGGGGGATGGGGTAGAGGTAGGCCTCCGGGGGCATATTGGCATGGAAAGCTGTTTCAAAAGAACCGATCATAGGTGTGTCCGGCATCAGATTCTTAAACTGCCGGATAGCTGCAATATAGGGGGGATTGTGGGCAGGGGCAACAGAGTTGAAATCGGCCATCGCCCGCAGAACATCCTCGGTCAAATACTGTACACCGGTAACACCTTTGGCGTGAACAACCTTGAAGCCCACACAGGAGATCTCCAGCAGGGATTCCAGGCAACCGCACAGGATCTGTTCCAGCATTGCGCAAATAGCCTCCCGATGGGTGGGGAACACTGCTTCCTGGTGAACGGCATCACCGGTCAGATTATTCTTGTGATAGAAAAGGCTTTTGGCTGCACCAACACGCTCCGCACCACCGGCGCAGAGAACTTTTTCGCCTGCGTCCATATCAAACAGCTGATATTTCAGCGAGGTGCTGCCTACATTGCAAATTAAGATTTTCATATGGTACTCCTTTGGGGTAATGTGTTTTGCATTTTAATCTTTTTAGATAGGGCGACGTGAACCATTATGCACAATACAGAGAAAGTAACGATCCAGCTGATAGGATAGGAGATATACAGGCTTTGAATAGTGTGGAACTTCTCAAAAATTGTATAAACCCAAAGTATCCGCAATCCACAAGCGCCCATGAGAGTTATGAACATGGGCGTGAGGGAATAGCCAAGACCTCGCATAGCGGCTGTGCTGCAGTCCATAAGGCCCAGCAGGAAATAGGGCAGGCCCATATATGTCAGACGCAAAATGCCATAGCTGATAGCTTCTGCAGAATCAGTGATGAACAGAGAAAGAAAGGACTCACCGAAAATAAAGAAAGTCAAGCTGATAGCCATGACTGTCGGGGTCACACAACCCATGCAGGTGTAGTAGATTTTCTTCACCCGCTTAAAATTGTGTGCGCCGGCATTTTGTCCCACATAGTTTGTGGTCGTAGTAGAGAAGCCGCTAGTAACAGCGTGGGTCATAGCTTCCAAACTGGCTGCAGCACCGTGACCGGAGATCAGCGCTTCCGAGTTGAAGGAATTGATGGCAGATGTAATAATAATGTTGGATAATGCAAACAGGGAGTTTTGAATACCGGCCGGCATACCATTGCGGATGATCGCAAGCAGCTGTTTACCGTAAATCCGCATTTTCTTGGGAATGAACCGGCAGGAATCCGTTCTGCGCATCAGCGCGTTCACGGCGAGGATGGCAGATAGGGCCTGAGAGATAGCAGTAGCCAAAGCCACGCCACCCACATTCATATTAAATACTGTCACAAAGAAAACATTCAATACTACATTTACCACACCGGCAATGGACAGAAAGTAGAGGGGGAGTTTTGTCTCACCGGTAGCCCGTAATATAGATGCGCTGAAATTGTACACCATATTAAAGATCATACCCGCAAAGTATATCCGAACATACAAAGTGGAGAGAGGCAGAACAGTAGCGGGTGTTCCCATCCAGGTAAGAATCGTGGGCGCAAAGAAAATACCGACCACAGAAA
This sequence comes from Oscillospiraceae bacterium, assembly GCA_017482385.1. GTDB lineage: Bacteria > Bacillota > Clostridia > Oscillospirales > Oscillospiraceae > Faecousia. Next base: position 55,728 of record JAFUNI010000023.1, read on the forward strand.
GAATTCCACCACAGATGGCGGCGGTGGGTAGTGCGGTGTGTACGGTACGATGCACCACCTCGTCCTTGTGTCCACCCAAGGCGTGTGCTACGCATACGCCAGTACCCACGGAAAAGCCGATAAAGAAGTTTACAAATAAGGTCGTTAGTGTTGAGGTGGCGCTGATAGCGGCAATGGAGAGGCTGCCGCAGTACTGTCCCACCACAATTTTGTCCGCCGTGTTATACAGAATCTGCAAAAGGTTTGTCAGAATGATCGGAAAGGCAAAACGGAGAATTCCGCCAAGCAGCGGACCTTCCAACATATCAATTCTCTTTTTCATAGCTTGATAACTTCCTTTACATATAGTGTTTTATCCTCTACAGTAAAATGAATGTCAAAACCGGCAAAGGAAAGACCATAAAGCCTTTCAGAGTCAGCTTGATAAGAAGGCCGGGGGTCGTGGGAGAGGACCTCCACGGCGGCAGCCCGCTTATCCTTAGGCAGCTGTTCCAAAAGTCCGGGCGGAAATTTTACTATAAGTAAGTAATCATCAGCATTTGTGGTGAAGCCACCCAATGCCTCCGGGTGGGCATCACAGTAGGGAATGTAGGGCTTAATATCCAAAATGGGCGTGCCGTCCATCAAGTCGGCACCGGCCACATGGATCACAGTGCCGTTATCCGGCGTTTGTTCCAGTCCGATAATCTTCACACAGGAAAGCCCAATAGAATTGGGCCGGAATGGGGAGCGGGTGGCAAACACACCCATCCGGGTATTGCCCCCTAACCGGGGCGGACGGACCGTAGGCGTCCACTCCTTTCGAACTGCCTCGGAGAATTGCCAAATGATCCACAGGTGGGAGAAATCCTCCAAGCCCCGCAGTGCATCGGCATTCCGATACTGGGGCTCAAAGACAATGGCGGAGCGGAGATTCTCGGCTAACCCGCTTTGACGGGGAATGCCGAATTTGGTGGGAAAGTCACTGCGCATTTTGGCGATGGGATGCATAGAAATCTCCATATCAGCACCGCACCTTTCTGAGGAAGAAGGAAATCACAAAGATTCCTGCAAGTACCAAAGAAATGGCTGCGCCGGCAGATGCGCCCACATAGTAGGAAATGATCAGTCCGCCCACACCGGCAACCAAGGCAAAAAGAACGGAAAACAGATGATATTGCCGCAGATTTTTCGCCACATTTCTGGCTGAAGCTGCGGGCAGGATCAGCAGGGAATTGAGGATCAGAAGACCAACCCAGGAGATCGCCAAAGTTACAACCACCGCAATGACCGCAGTAAACAGTCCTTGGGAAAGAGCAGGGGAGAAGCCCCGGGAAGAGGCCAGCTCCGGATGAATGGCGGACAGGGTCAGCCGGTTAGAAAATATGACCCAAAAGATAGCCACAGCCACAAAAGCCAGAGCCAGCGCGCCGATCTCACCGGGGGTAACGGAAAGAATATCGCCGATCAGGTATTTGTTGAATTTTGTGAAGCTGCTGCCATTTAAGGTGGCGATGAAGATGCCCAAGGCTACTGCAGTGCTGGAAAAAACACCGATCAGCGTGTCAGCGGTCTGATTGCTCTTGCTGCGCACATAGGAGAAAAGGACAGCAAAGACCAGTGCAAAGATCACAGCGATCCACACAGGCGCACTGACACCGCAAATGCAGCCGATGGCGATTCCGGTAAAGGCGGAATGGCCCAAGGCATCAGAGAAGAAACTCATCCGCCCGGTGACGATCATGGTAGAGGTAAGACCGAAGAGAAAGGCCATTAAGATAGTTGCCAGCAGCGCGTTGCGCATAAAGTCCCAGCGGAGCATTTCGGCGGGCAAAAGCCTGCAAAGGGAGTACCAAATTTCCATTATAGGTTACCTCCTTTGCGGTGGAATACCCGCCGGAAATCCTCGGAATCCAGAACTTCTCCGGGCGTTCCCTGGCAGATAAGCTGCTTGTTCAGCAGAATGACCTGATCAGCATATCGACTAAGCATAGAAAAGTCGTGGGTGATCATCAGAATGGACAGATCATAGGTTTTGCGGATCTCATCCAGCATATCCATGAGGGTTTCCATGCCCTCCACATCCACACCGGACAGGGGTTCGTCGAGAATCAAAATGTTAGGCAGCGGCTCCAAAGCCAGCGCCAGTAAAACCCGTTGTAATTCACCGCCGGAGAGGGTGCCTACCCGCTTGTCAATAAGATTTTCACTGTGCACCCGTTCCAGGCAGACAGAGATCTTCTCCCGCAAGGTCTTGGATTGGCCTAAAAAGGCAGGCCGCTTGCTCATACAGCAGGCAAACAGGTCGGCTACCGTAACCGAATCTCCCGGATCAAAGGCCGGACTTTGGGGCACATAACCGATCTTGGGCTTTCTGTTGCGGCTGCCGGGTACGGAAAAGGAGATAATTCCCTCGTATGCCTGTTGCCCCAAAATGGTTTTCAGCAGTGTGCTTTTACCGGCGCCGTTGGGGCCAATGAGGGCGATCATCTCACCACAGTGGGCGTGGAGATTGATGTTTTCCAATATGGTGTCAGCACCGATCTTCACAGTCAAATCCTGCACCCGCAGACAGCAGGAATGGCCGCAGGCACCGCCGTGTGTTCCTATGTTCATCCCAACGCCTCCTTTACAGTGCGGATGTTGTGGTACATCGCATCAAAATAACTGTCACCGGCCATCGCCATATCCAGTTCGTAAACCGTACTCCCGGTTTCCGCGGAAATTACCTTTGCGGCGGCAGTGCTGCCGTTACACTCGGTAAAAATGGCAGATAGGTCGTTGACCTTGACCAAATCGATGATCTCGATCAATTCCTTGGCAGAAGCTTCGCTGCCGGATTCTTCTTCCACAGCTTTCAGAATGTGCAGATCAAAGCTCTCGGCAAAATAAGAGAATCCGTCGTGGAATGTGATCAGATTCCGATTTTTAAGATTTGAAAGTTCCGCTTCTCCGTATGCCTGCAAGGCATCCAATTTGGCAATCAAAGCGCTTAAATTGCTTTCGAATCTATCCTTGTGAGCAGGGTATAGCTTGGATAATTCCTCGCAAATAGTCCGGCTCATTAGCTTTGCCTTTTCCGGGGAGAGCCAAATGTGAGGATCGTGGGCGTGGTCGTGCCCTTCATGATGATGAGCGCAGATCAATTCCACATCTTTAGACGCATCAATCACCCGTTCGGTATTCTTCAGAACATCGCCTAAGAAGTCTTCCAATCCGCCGCCGTTTAGGATCACTACATCCGCAGCCTCCACAGCCTGCATTTGAGTTACCTGCAGGGTGTAATCATGCAGGCAGGAAACTTCCTCTGTAATGAGCCGGGAAACAGAGATGCCTGTTCCTTGGCAAAGAGCGCTTGTAAATTCATAAACAGGCAGTGTGCTTGCTACGATCTGCGGATCGTTATTCTTGCCGCAGCCGCACAAAAGCAGGGAAAGCACTATGAGAAATAAGCAGAGTTTTTTCATAATCAATAACCAGCCTGTGTAATTTGTATTTCTAATGTATATCATACCATACAATGTCAAGAAAAAGAGACTGCAAATAGCAGTCTCTTGACAAAAAAGGATATATTTTTTAAGGACGGTCTGCCAACCAGGCATCCACCTTGGTTTTTGCGATCCGCAGAATGTCCTCGCCGGGGTAGGGGGAAGCAATGCCGCCGCAGACATACACAAAATAAAGACCGTCCGGGGTCTGGTACAATTGCTCCTCATAGCCGGTGGGGTCACCCCAAAATCCGTAGGTAAACCGCTTGAGCATAGTGGCAGTTTCGGTGTTGTATTCCTTTTTGCCGATGACCTTTTTCATTGGAAAATCTCCTTTCGTAGGTTTTTATCTCTATTATAAGCAATATTTTTGCAAAGTAAAGGGAGTTTGGTCGGATAAGTAGCTTTTGTCAGAAAAATGTGTTATGATTATATCGAGGTGAGATTATGCGGGATTTTCCCATATTTACAACTGAAAACGGCGCAGCCAGTTTGGTTTTGCGGGAGATCCCATACCGGGGTGAGGCCTACATTACTTTGCAGGATACCCAAAATCCGAAAGAGCTTCTTGCCGAGTGTGTGGACTTCTGTAAAATGGCCGGCGCGGAGAAAATATATGCCACCGGACATTGTTGGTTGGAAAGATACCCGGTCTATACCTCGGTGGCAAAAATGCAGCGCCCCCGTGAGGGCTTGGAAGAAAGTAACGCTGCCTTGTTCCCGGTCACGGAAAAGACAGTTGAACAGTGGCGCAGTCTGTATAATGAAAGAATGCAGAATGTCCCCAATGCTTCCACAATGACCCGTGAGGAAGGTAAGCCGTTGCTTGCCAAGGGTGGCGGTTATTTTGTTCACACTGACGGAGAATTGCTGGGCATCGGCATTGCCCGGGAGGACAAAATAGAAGCCATCGCTTCGACAAAGCCGGGAGCAGGGAAGACGGTGCTTTTGAGCCTGTGCAGTGCCCTGTTTTCAGAAAATGTGGTTTTGGAAGTTGCCGCCAATAATGAACCGGCCATCCGCCTGTATGAAAGCATAGGTTTTCTGAAAACCGAATTGCTCCGCACCTGGTACGATGTCTCAAAATAATTTGTAGGTGACAAGAAAAAATACTTGACAAAGTATGATCTTTGTTGTATCATAACCCAGGTGTAAAGGAAAACTGATTGACAGGAGGCCACCCATGGACGCAGTTGAGATGCTTTTGCTGTTTGATTATTACGGCGATATGCTCACAGAGCGCCAGCGGATGTGCTTAGACCTGCGATACAATCAAGACCTTTCTCTGGCGGAGATTGCTGAGGAATTGGGCGTCAGCCGCCAGGGCGTTCACGATAATATCACTCGCGCAGAAGCCCATCTTGCCAAGATGGAGGAAAGAACCGGGTGTGTCCGCCGCAATTTGCAGAGCCGCCAGGCAATGCAGACGATCTTGTCGGTGACCAAGGAATTGGCGCAATACCCCGACCCCGTTGTCCGGGATGCGATCGCAAAGATCAGCTTAGCGGCAAGTTCCATTGAGGAGTAGACTATGGCATTTGAAGGATTGACCGAAAAAATCTCTGCGGCCTTCAAAAAGCTCAGAGGCAAGGGCCGTCTGAAAGAATCCGATGTAAAAGAAGCAATGCGTGAGATCCGCATGGCTCTTCTGGAAGCGGATGTAAGCTATAAGGTCGTTAAGGATTTTGTAAAGTCCGTTACCGAGCGGTGCGTGGGCAGCGATGTGCTGGAAGCCCTCAGTCCTGCTCAGATGATCGTAAAGATTGTCAATGAAGAGCTGACCAATCTGATGGGCAGCGAAACAAAGCATATTACCATCAACCCGGCAGGACCCACAGTGGTTATGCTGGTTGGTTTACAGGGCGCAGGTAAGACCACCAACGGCTCCAAGCTTGCCGGTCTTATGAAACGGCAGAATAAGAACCCCCTGCTGGTCGCCTGTGATATTTACCGGCCTGCCGCGATTCAGCAGCTGAAGGTCTGCGGTGAAAAGCTGGGTATCCCTGTGTTTGAAAAGGGTCAGACCGATCCTGTGCAGATCGCTAAGGATGCAGTTCTTTATGCCCGTCAGCACGGCCACGATATGGTGTTCCTGGATACCGCAGGCCGTCTGCATGTGGACGAGAACCTGATGGAGGAACTGAAGAACATCAAAGCCGCTGTCAAGCCCGACGAGATTATGTTGGTGCTGGACGCAATGACCGGCCAGGATGCGGTGAATGCCGCCCAGAGCTTTAACGAATGGCTGGATATCGACTCCGTAATGCTCTCCAAGCTGGATGGCGATGCCAGAGGCGGCGCGGCTCTGTCCGTGCGGGCCATCACCGGCAAGCCCATCAAGTTCGCCGGTATGGGCGAAAAACTTGAAGACATTGAGCCCTTCCATCCGGACCGTATGGCTTCTCGGATCTTGGGTATGGGCGATGTGCTGTCCCTCATTGAAAAAGCTGAGCAGGCGTTTGATGAAAAGAAGGCTGCTGAGTTAGAGGAGAGACTGAAAACCAATAAGTTCACCCTTCAGGACTTCTATGACCAAATGGTCCAGCTGAAGTCTATGGGTTCTATGCAGGATTTGCTTGCGCACATGCCCGGCGGTGCCGGCCTTAAAAATGTCCAGCTGGACGAAAAGGCCATGGGTCGCACCGAAGCGATCATCCTGTCCATGACACCCAAGGAGCGGGAAAACCCCGGCATTATCGGTGCCAGCCGTAAAAAGCGCATTGCAAACGGCGCCGGTGTGAAAGTGGAGGATGTGAACAGACTGCTGAAATCCTTCGACCAGATGCGGGCGATGATCAAGCAATTCTCCGGCCCGGGAATGGGCAAAAAAATGAAGCGTATGGGTAAATTCGGCGGTTTCGGCGGATTCCCCGGTTTCTAAAGTGGTTCGCTCTAAGCAAAAAACGCTTTGCGATATAGATTATTCAGAAAAATTATGGAGGTGAAAACCAATGGTTAAAATCAGACTGAGAAGAATGGGTGCAAAGAAGGCTCCTTTCTACCGTGTCGTTGTTGCTGATGCTCGCTCTCCCCGTGACGGTCGTTGCATCGAAGAGATCGGCACCTACAACCCCCTGACCAACCCCGCTACTATCAATGTGGACGCTGAGAAGGTTCAGGCTTGGATCAAGAACGGCGCACAGCCCACCGATACCGTACGTGGCCTGCTGAAGAAGGCCGGTATCCTGTAATTACCCGAAGGAGTATTCCAATGAAAGAGCTTTTGCTGTATATGGCAAAGAATCTGGTGGACGAGCCTGAGGCAGTTACAGTAACGGAAGTTTCTGATGAGGAAGGCAAGGTCCTGGAGCTCCGTGTCGCCCCCGGCGATATGGGTAAGGTCATCGGCCGCCAGGGTCGGATTGCTAAGGAGATCCGTACCATTGTGAAAACCGTTGCCCAGCGCACCGGCGAAAAAGTCACGGTGGAAATCGTGGATTAATGGCTTATGCGTGACGCTTGGCGCCACGCATTTCCATTTTTTGGAGGAACTATGAAGCAGATTTATATCGATGCAGGCGAGATCGTCACTACCCACGGTGTCCGTGGTGAGGTGAAGGTGCTGCCCTGGCTGGACTCAGCCGATATGCTTTGTGAATTTGAACGTTGCCGCATTGACGGAAAAGAATATAAGTTGGAAAACTGCCGCGTGCAGAAAACCTGCAACCTGGTAAAGCTCCAGGGAATTGACACGATGGAAGCAGCCCAAGCTATGCGGGGTAAAACCGTACAGCTGTACCGGGAAGATATCGATGAGGACGTGATCTTCGGTGTGGAGCTTTTAGGTGTAGAGGTATACTGCGACGGCGAGAATATCGGTAAGATCACAGAAGTGCTGGATTATCCCGGCAACTCTGTGTATGTGATCGGTGACGATAAGGTGAAAAACCGCTATATGATCCCTGCGGTAAAGGAATTTGTCCTGTCCACCGATCTTGATAAAAATGAAATGCAGGTGCGCCTGATCGAGGGGATGGGAACCGATGAGAATTGATATTCTGACCCTGTTCCCGGACACGCTGCTGGATGTGCTGTCAGACAGCATTTTGGGCCGTGCCCAGGAGCGGGGTATTATCACCATTGATGCGCACCAGATCCGGGAGTACACTGCCAATAAGCAGATGCAGGTGGATGACTATCCCTATGGCGGCGGTCGCGGCGCGGTGATGCAGGCAGACCCACTGTACCGCTGCTGGGAAGCTGTCTGCGACAAAGCAGGTGGCCCGGTACATACCATTTACCTGTCACCCTGTGGCAAGACCTTCAATCAGGCCGATGCTATCCGCCTGAGCAAGATGGAAAATATTGTTTTTGTCTGCGGTCACTACGAGGGCATTGACCAGCGCTTTATCGACGAATGTGTTGACGAGGAATTGTCCCTGGGTGATTTCGTACTGACCGGCGGTGAGATCGCTGCTATGGCTATGACCGATGCTATCTGCCGTATGGTGCCGGGTGTCCTGGCAGACCCGGAGTGCTTTGAAGACGAGAGCCACTTTAACGGTCTGCTGGAATATCCCCAGTACAGCCGCCCTGCGGTTTGGCATGGCCGGGAAGTGCCGGAGATATTGCTGTCCGGCAATCACCAAAAAGTGGCGCAATGGCGCCGCAAGCAGGCTCTGCGCCGCACAAGAGAGCGCAGACCCGATATGTATGAAAAGCTTGATTTAACCAGCAAGCAGGATAAAAAGCTTCTGCAGGAAATGGAAGCTGAAGATAACGAAGCCAAGTAAAAACCGCCGCAACATCGGTTGCGGCGGTTTTGTTTAACCCTTGTGATCGTAGATTACGATAACGCCCATAGTCGTTAAGGCACTTACCTGGGAATTTTTGGTCACGCCTGTACGGGCAACATTTACCTGAATCAGCGTAGGACAAGTTTTGAGGATTTCCACGTTGGAGATTCCCTTGTTGTCATCCATATAGACATTGTTCAAATAGCTGAGGCCCTTCAGCGGCTCAAGGGATTGGATCTGGTTGTTTGAACCATTGATATTTACCAAGGCGCAGTTTGTGCCCCAGGCAGGCAAAGCGGTTGCTTGGTTGTTAGAGAAGTTGAAGTTGGTCAGTTTTTTTAGCGCAGACAAAGCGGTGATGTCCGAAATCTTGTTGCTTGCAATGTTAAGCACTTCCAACTCTGTGTTGTCAGCCAAAAGGGAAACGTCAGAAATCCTATTGTTGGAAGCGTTCAAGTCAACCAAATGAGAAAGCTCAGCAACACCGGTAAGCTCTGTCAGATTGTTGTTTGCCACATTTAACGTTTCCAATCCGGCAACAGTGGAGAGAGGACTCAAAGAAGTCAGTTCGTTGTGGGACACATTTAAGCTAATCAGTTTTTTTAGACCGGACAGCGCCAATAAGTCCTTCAATGCGTTGGTGGACAAGTCCAGCTCTTCGAGATTTTGCAGTTTGGACAGGGGCGCAATATCCCGTAGGGAATTGTTGCTCAAATTCAAATAAGTCAAGCCTGCAGCCTGTTCCAGTCCTACCGCAGTAGAAAGACTGCATTTATTCAAAGTCAACCTTTTTAGGGATTTTAATTGCGCTAAGTAGGGAAGCTCTTCAGCTTGAACAGCGGTGTTGGTAATGATAACTTCTTCCAAGTTGGGAAGCTGAGAGATATGACTTAACTGCCCGGTGGGAGCAGCGTCCATAGTAAGGGTCTTCAGGAAGACCAGGTGCTGCAAATCGTCCAGCTTTTTGACGCCGGCAGGAACAGTGAGTTCCTGGATTTTCCACAGATCGCTGGTAAATAGCGTTTTTTCCTTATCGACATTTAAAAGCTCCCGGAAAGTAGTTTCCATAACAGGATCCACAAACTCTACTTCCTTTACAACGCCGCCAACTGTAAAGGCGAAAATGGAAACAGGACTTGCCAAACCATTTTCACCAACAGCGATGGCATAGATCTTGTTTTCGCCATCTTTTAGGGTTATGCCTTGCTTGCTGTAGAGGTCTGTTTCGGTAGAGGGGAAGCTGCCGTTGGTATTAACATACATAGCCTTGGCCTTGGCACTGATGTCGATGGTGATGTACTGGGTGTAATGGGATCCGTCCGCAATGGGGTCCGGGGTACAGGTAGGCGCGGCAGGCCGCATTTGTTCCAGCTGTGCCTTGATATCCTTGTTGGCCACATTGTCGATCATACGGACAGCGTCCAAAAGTTTGTTTTGCTCAACGAAGAGCTTGGACAGTGCCATATAAAGATCAATGCCGCCGCCATCAGCAATTGCAGTGGTAAGAGTATACTCTGCTTTTGTATAATTACCGGAGATTTTGTATTGATTGGAAAGTTCGAGGGCAACGGAATCATTATCTCCGGCGTGTTTATACGCATGATTATAAAACCAGGCGGAAGCAGAGAGATTGCCGCTGTCTTCAAATCCGCGGGCAACCTTTACAAGGATATCCCGGGTGAAGACGCGGTCATAAACAAAAAGATACCAGATAGTGCAAAAGAGAATAGCAACAACCAGCACAAGGGGAATTATAATTCGAAAAGCCTTTTTCATAATCTGCTCCATTTCGACAATTTAACAGGATAATTATACTTCCTATGCCCTAATGTGTCAAGTGGAACAAATTTCAAAACCCGCCGTAATTCGTCAGCTTTTTAAGGCGTTCAGCGGTACAATACCCGGGGGTGATAGGATGAATCAAAGCGGAAAAGCGTGGCTTATGGCCATAGTGATGGGGGTATTGCTCCCTGGAATGCTCTTCTCGGTAAGTGAAAAATTTATATCCCGTGAGGGGAAAAAACCGATGCTCGAAGGAACCGCTGCGGCAACGGAACCGGCACAGCAGCAGGATGCAGAGGTTCTTGTGTTAATGCCCAATGGGCAGGAAGAAATGGATATGCAGACCTATTTGACAGGCGTGCTGTTGGCAGAGATGCCGGTGGATTTTTCTGCAGAGGCGCTGAAAGCCCAGGCAGTGGTATCCAGGACATATGCCCTCAGACGCAATAGTTTGGGGAATAAACATCCACAGGGCGCTGTGTGTACGGAATCTTCTTGTTGCCAGGCTTACAGATCAATTGAAGATTTTTTGTCCAAAGGCGGTACAGAGGAAATGCTCAAAAAGGTATCGCAAGCGGTAGAACTTACGGACAATCAAGTGTTGACATATAATGGCGCGTTGATAGAAGCCACCTATTTTTCCTGTTCCGGAGGCCGAACAGAGGATGCCTTGGCGGTGTGGGGAACAGACATTCCCTACTTGCAGGCGGTGGACAGCCCCGGAGAAGAAAGCGCAACCCATTTTGTAGACACAGCAGAGTTTACTACTGCAGAGTTTGCATCTTTGCTTGGAATATCTCCCAAAGGGTCGGCCACCACTTGGTTGGGAAGTGCAACCTATACTGACGGCGGCGGTGTTGACACGATGATAATTGGCGGCAAAACCTTTTTCGGTACGGAGATCCGTCAGAAATTAGGCCTTCGTTCCACTGTGTTTTCCATGTATGCCACAGAGGATGCGATTCACATTTCCACCAGGGGGTTCGGTCACCGTGTGGGGATGAGTCAATACGGCGCAGAAGCAATGGCCGTCCGGGGCAGTGACTATCAAAAAATTCTATATCATTACTACCCCGGAACTCAATTAACAGCCTACACCCGGAATTGACAAAGGGGGGATTCTTTAGTAAAATGAAGAAAACACAGAAAGGGGGAGAATCCCTTGCCTATTCAAATTCCCAATGACCTGCCCGCTGCGGGTGTTCTGCAGCAGGAGAATATATTTGTTATGCCCCAGGATCGGGCAATGACCCAGGATATCAGACCCTTGGAGATTGTTCTGCTGAACCTGATGCCTACCAAGATCGTCACCGAGACCCAGCTCAGCCGCCTTTTGGGCAATACACCCTTGCAGGTGCACCTGGAGCTGATGCATATGAAGACCCATACCTCCAAAAACACAGCCCAAGAGCATCTTTTAAACTTTTATAAGACTTTTGATGAACTGAAGCACCGGAAATTTGACGGTATGGTCATTACCGGCGCACCGGTGGAGAATATGCCCTTTGAGGATGTGGATTATTGGCAGGAGCTGTGCCAGATTATGCAGTGGTCTACCACCAACGTCCACAGTACCTTCCATATTTGCTGGGGCGCACAGGCGGGACTTTATTATCACTATGGTATTCCCAAGTATCCGCTCGACGGTAAAATGTTTGGTGTCTTTGAACATACCAAGGACTATCCTCGCTCCATTCTTTTGCGGGGCTTCGATGATGTTTTTTATGCACCCCATTCCCGGCATACAACGGTTCGCCGTGAGGATGTGGAAAAGATTCCGGAGCTGAAGATCCTGGCTTCTTCGGAGGAGGCAGGTATCTATGCGATTATGAGCAAGGGAGGCCGGCAGATCTTTGTCACCGGTCATTCCGAGTATGACCCGGATACCCTGGAAAAGGAGTATCTGCGGGATAAGAACCAGGGCTTGCCAATTGCTGTGCCCAAGAATTATTATCCCGGCGACGATGATACCAAGCAACCAGTTGTTCGGTGGAGAGGGCACGCCAATCTGCTGTTCTCTAATTGGCTGAATTATTTCGTATATCAGACTACACCATACGATATTATGAGTATCGGTAAAGAAAACTAAGTTTGGAGGGATTGCCTTGAAGTTGAAAATTAACGGATATGAGATTGCACCCCAGCCGGGGCAGACCCTGCTGGAACTGGTGAAATACCTGGGTCTTGACAAAGAAGCGCTTTCACATAGACCCATTGCGGCAAAGATCGCCGGCGAGGTGTTCAACCTCAACTATGTGCCTGTGCGTATGACAGAGCTGTGTTCGGAGCGGCCCTCCATCCGCCGGGCAATGGCGGCTTCTGGTGGTGAGATACAATTACTTACTTACAGTGACCCCAGCGGTAAGGATGTATATTGCCGTACAGTGCAGTTTGTACTGTTTTTGGCTTTGCAGAATACATATCCTCACATCGAAGCGAAAATGGGCAGTACCGTAGGACCTGCGCTTATGATCCATCTGTCTTCTGTGGAAGACTTTGACTTAAATAAGTTGAAAGCAGAGATCAAGCGCCTGGTGGATTTAGATATTCCCTTGATTCGCCGGCGTGTTACCACCCAAACGGCTATCGAACGCTTCGAAGCGGCCGGCAAAGCCGATAAAGCAAGGCTTTTGGAGTACCGCACGGCAGAATACTTTGATGAGTATGCATATGGGGATTTTTCTGACTATTACTACGGCGAGTTAGCGCCTTCCACCGGATATATGCAGGTGTGGGATGTGCTGAGCGCAGAGGGCGGTTTCCTGTTCCTGTATCCAGATGATAAGAACCCAAGCCAGGTAGCACCCTATGTGGATATGCCTCATTTCCGGGCGGTTACCAATGAGGGAGCTCGCTGGTGCGCACTGATGGAATGTGAGACGGTTTCCGATCTGAATGAGCTGGTGAATACCGGGAAGATCCGGGAATTGATCCGTGTCAACGAAGCTCTCCACGAAAAGGGCTATTCTCAGATCGCAGATATGGTTTGCCAGCGGGGCGCCAAGGCTGTGATGTTGGCAGGACCCAGCTCTTCCGGTAAGACTACTTCTGCCAACCGACTGGCCACCCAGCTCCGCGTCCACGGCAAAAAGCCCATTTTGATGAGCCTGGATGATTACTATGTGGACAGGGACACGATCCAGCCCGGACCGGACGGACAGATCGATTTTGAACATATCGATACCATCGATACAGACCTGTTCCGCGTCCATCTGCGGCAGCTATTGGCCGGTGAAGAGGTGGAGCTGCCTGTGTTTAATTTCCTTACCGGAAAACGGGAATGGAACGGGCATAAGATGCGCCTGTCCCAGGATACAGTGATCATTGTGGAAGGCCTCCACGCACTGAACCCTGTGCTGTTACCGGCGGATTTGGATAAAACGCTGGTATTTAAGCTCTATGTGAGCGCGTTGCTTCCCCTTAACTTAGACGACCATAACCGCATTCCTTCCAGCTATCTGCGTTTGCTGCGGCGTACGGTTCGGGATTATGAGAACCGAGGTTCTTCTGTGGAAAAGACCCTTTCCATGTGGGATTCCGTCCGCAGGGGAGAGGAGCGGTGGATATTCCCGTATCAGGAGAATGCCGATGTGATCTTCAACAGTTCCACCCTTTATGAACTGGCTGTGCTGAAGAATCATATTTACCCGCTGCTCAATGCGGTACAGCCGGAGCAGAGCTGTTATGAGCAGGTCCGCGCAATGGTCAAGATCCTCAACTATGTCCAGCCGGCTCAGGTGGAGGATGAAATTCCGCCTACCAGCCTGGTTCGTGAATTCATTGGCGGCAATAGCTTTTACCGAAAATAGAGCAAAAAACCGATGGCTGATAACCAGTCATCGGTTTTTTAAATACTGTTTTGTTTTTCCGAATATCTGCAATCATTTTTCTGTATTTGCCAGAATATGCGCTGTTTCATATAATAAAGTGACGAAAATAATAGTATGGGAGCGCTGAAAATGAAGGCACTTGTAAAAAAATACCCCCAAAAGGGCTTGTGGTTCGAGGAAGTTCCCGAACCGCAAATCGGCCCGAATGATGTGAAGATCAAAATCCATAAGACAGCTATCTGTGGCACGGATCTGCATATCTACAACTGGGACGAATGGTCTCAAAAGACCATTGAAACACCCCGCGTTATCGGTCACGAATATGTGGGCGAGATCGTAGAATTGGGCACCAATGTGAAGGGCTGGCAGATCGGACAAATGGTTTCCGGCGAGGGCCATATCGTCTGCGGCAGATGCCGTAACTGTTTGGCAGGTAACGGCCACCTGTGTAAGGAAACGGTTGGTGTCGGTGTGAACCGGGACGGTGCATTTGCCCAGTTTCTGGTGATTCCTCAGGAGAATGTCCGGCCTTGTGAACCCGGTGTTCCATTGGAAATGTATGCTATTTTTGACCCCTTTGGCAATGCAGTGCATACAGCGCTGTCCTTTGATCTGACCGGTGAGGACGTTCTGATCACAGGTGCAGGACCTATCGGTATTATGGCCGCTGCGGTGTGTAAGCACGTGGGTGCTCGCCGGGTGGTCATCACAGACATCAACGACACGCGCCTGGAACTGGCAAAGAAATTGGGGATTCAGCATACTGTGAACACCGCTAAGGAAGACCTGTCTGTAATTATGGAAGCACTTAATATCCGGGAGGGTTTTGATGTTGGCCTTGAGATGTCCGGCAGCGAGATCGCTATGAATACCATGATCGACCATATGATCCACGGCGGACGCATCGCACTTTTGGGACTGCTGAAAAGCGATGCCAAGATCGATTGGTCTAAGGTTATTTTCAATGGCTTGACCATTAAGGGTATCTATGGTCGACAGATGCACGAAACCTGGTACAAAATGTCCGCCATGCTTCAAAGCGGATTGGACATTTCTCCCATTATCACCCATAGAATGGATGTGCGGGATTATGAGGAGGGCTTCGCAGCTATGAACAGCGGCAGAAGCGGCAAGGTAATTTTGGATTGGACGACACTCTAAGGAGGATAATATGAAAACAGCACTGAAGTATTTTGAAGATCTGTGTGAGACCATTGAAAAAGATGGCCTCACCAAGAATGAGAAGATCATTGTTTCGCCCCAAGGGGCAAGAGTGGCCCTGCAGGACGGTCGGGCAGTAATCAATATGTGCGCCAATAATTATTTGGGTTTGGCAAATGATCCCCGGATCATTGCAGCTGCCAAGGAAAGCTACGATACCTATGGCTACGGACTTTCTTCTGTTCGCTTTATCTGCGGCACACAGAAGCTACACAAGGATTTGGAAGCCAAGCTCAGCAAATTCTTGGGAACGGAGGATACGATTTTGTATTCTTCCTGCTTTGATGCCAACGGCGGTCTGTTTGAGACATTGCTCACGTCTGAGGATGCAGTCATTAGCGACGAGCTGAACCATGCCAGCATTATTGACGGTGTGCGTCTGTGTAAGGCACAGCGCTTTCGCTATAAGAACAACGATATGGCCGACCTGCGGGCCAAGCTGGAGGAGGCCAAGGACTGCCGTATCAAGCTGATCGCCACCGATGGCGTGTTCTCGATGGATGGCATTGTAGCGGATTTGAAGAGTATCTGCGACCTGGCTGACGAGTATGATGCTTTGGTAATGGTGGATGACAGCCATGCTACCGGCTTTATGGGTGCTACCGGTCGCGGTACGCCGGAGCATTGCGGTGTGGCTGACCGGGTGGATATTATCACAGGCACCTTCGGTAAGGCGCTTGGCGGCGCCTCCGGCGGTTTTACTTCCAGCCGCAAGGAAATCATTCGGCTTTTGCGTCAGCGCTCCCGTCCTTATCTGTTCTCCAATACTTTAGCACCTGCTGTGGCAGCAGGTACGCTGAAAGTGCTTGAAATTTTGGAAAATGACTTATCCATGCGGGAAAAGCTCTTTGAAAATACCCGCCTTTTTGCCGAGAAAATCAAGGGAATTGGCCTGGATGTAATGGACCGGGGCGCACCTATCATTCCCGTTATGCTGTATGATGAGCATAAGGCTGTGGAAATGGCAAAGCGGATGATGGAAAAGGGTGTCTATGTGGTAGCTTTCTCTTATCCCGTTGTGCCCAAGGGTAAAGCCCGTATCCGCACCCAGCTTTCCGCTGCGCTGAGCCGCGAGGATATTGCATACATCGTGGATTGTTTCCGCCAGGTTAAAGAGGAAATGGGTCTGTAAATAAGAAAAGCGAGGGAGAAATCCCTCGCTTTTGCTTTATTTTTGCTGTGTTACAGAATTTTCTTTCTCTACCGGTTTATATTTGTTGGGACTGGGGAAATTGAGTACTAAGGACATAAACAAACAGAAAGCGATAGCACCTGCACCTACCGTCATCCACAAGCTCCGCTGCCGCAGCAGTTCTTTGGAATTGTACAAAACCCAAAGGATATAAGCGGACAGGGCAAAGCACACAAGTGTCAAAATAACCTTCAGCCAAATAATGCCCAAACCGGCAAAAATCATATACAGAATAAAAGCGACAGCGTCAGCGCACAGCGCGATGGTCATAAATTGCTCAAAAACTTTATATTTATTCGGTTTCATAGCCATTTCAATCACCTCGTATTGTAAGTTTATCATAATTTGTCGAAATTTGCAAGAATAATGTTATTTTTTAACAAAAGCTTGCAGGATGAGGGAAAGTTTGCTATAATGGGAACAATATTATGTGATAGTATGCGCAAGGAGCGACTATGGTAGAACCAAAATACCACTTAGAGGGCATTGTCCGCACGAAAAGTGAACTGATGGAGGACTTTGAGGGTCCTTTGAATGTTATCTTTTTGCTGCTGAGTAAAAATAAAATAGAGATTCAGGACGTGTCCATCGCGACGATTTTGGAGCAGTACCTGGCATACCTGGAAGAAATGAAGCGGCTGGATATTGAGCTGGCCAGTGAGTTTATCACCATGGCATCCCATCTGATGCTCATTAAGACAAAAATGCTTTTGTCTGCGGCGGAGGCTATGGAAGCGGAAACAGAACTGGACATTCTCCGTCAATCCTTGATCGAGCGCCAGCGCCATGAAGCAATGGATCAGATCCGTATTGCCATTTCTGCCTTGGTACCTATGAACGATTTGGGCAGATGCCTGTTTACCAAAGCCCCGGAGCCTTTGCGTAGGGATGATACCTACCGCTACGAGCATGACCCAAGCGATATGCTCCTGGCATTGGATGAAATTTCCGAGCGGAATCAACGCCGCCTGCCGCCTCCAACTATGAACTTTAAGGGCATTGTAGGTAAAGAACCCTATCCCGTGGGCAAAAAGGCAAAAGAACTGGTTCGCAATTTGGTTCTTCGTGGCGTTGAAAAGCTGAAGAATCTGTTTAAGGGCAGCCGCAGCCGTTCAGAGATTGTGGCAACATTTCTGGCGGTCTTAGATTTGTGCAAGACAAATTCTGTGACCCTTGAGGACGATAATTCCGGTGAGAATCCCACGGTGCGCCTGATAAATGATGATATTACCATTGAAGGAGATGACGGAAATGGAACAAATTGAATTACAGCGGGCCATTGAAGCCATCTTGTTTGCAGCAGGAGAACGGGTGGAGATCGCTCAGCTTGTGGGTGTTTTAGAAGCTGATAAAAAGGATATTATTGAGGCAACCAATGCTTTGGCTGATGAGCTTGCCTTCAACCGCCGGGGTATCCGTATCCTGCGGCTTGAGGACGGTTATCAAATGGTGTCCTCTGCTGAAATGGCAGATTACATTACAAGCGCCCTGGAAACCCGTAAACCGCCCCGGCTGTCCTCTTCCCAGTTGGAAACCTTGACAATCATAGCATATTACCAGCCTGCAACCAAAGCTATGGTGGAGCAGCTCAGAGGCGTGGACAGCAGCTATTCTGTTGGTGCATTGCTGAATAAGAAACTCATTGAGGAAGCCGGTCGGCTGAATGTACCGGGAAGACCCATTCAGTACCGTACAACTCCCAACTTCCTGCGTACTTTTGGCCTCAGTTCCCTGGAAGAATTGCCGCCCATTGACAAGGTAAGCCTGGGCGAACCCATTATTCCCGAGGAAAAGCCCGATCCTGATCAGATCACCCTGGAGGGGGTCTGAGCATGGGCTGGATCATTGCCCTGGCGGTGCTTGTGGGCATAGCGCTTTTGCCCATTGGTATTCGCGGTGTGTACCGGGAGTCAACTGCCGGTGTTTGGGTGCTGATCGGACCGTTAAAATTCCGACTGTACCCAGCAAAACCGAAAGCCAAGAAAACATCCTCTCAGCCTAAAAAAGGTGGCAATAAAAACGCCAAAAAGGGAGGAAGTCTTAGCGATTTCTATCCCATTGTGCGAACGGTCCTGGATTTTTTGGAACAGCTTCGCCGGAAAGTCCGTGTAAAGGATTTTGAATTAAAAGTGATCCTGGCGGGAGATGACCCCTGTAACCTGGCTGTCAATTACGGACGAGCCTGGGCGGCATTGGGCAGTCTAATGCCGCAACTGGATCGGTTCTTATCGATACGCAAAAAGAATGTGGAAGTAGAATGTGATTTCGTTGCAGAAACCACGAAAGTATATGTAAAGGTGGATGCAACATTATCGTTGGCCCGGGCGTTTAGCCTTGGAGCTCGCCACGGTATCAAAATCATAAAGGATATTCTGAAACTGAAAAAATTACGAAAAGGCGGTGCCGAATTATGAGTAAAAACCTTCCCAATATGCTGGAAAGCACCATCTCTAAGATCCGTGAGATGCTGGATGCCAATTCTGTGGTGGGTCAGCCCATCGTGGTGGATGGCGTAACCATTATCCCCATTTCCAATATCAGTGTCGGTCTTGGCGGTGGCGGCTCCGATTATGTGTCCAAGCACCCAAACAACCAGGAAAACCCCTTTGGCGGCGGCGTTGGTGCCGGCGCAAAGGTCACGCCTGTTGCCTTTTTGATTATTAAGGATGGCGCAACCCGGATGGTTCCTGTGCCTGTTCCCGCCAATACGACGGTTGACCGTGTTGTGGAAATGGTACCCGATACGCTGGACAAAATTGCCAGCTTTATTGAATCCAAAACTGAGAAAAAAGCAGAATAATTGCAACCAACCCGGGGACACTATCCCCGGGTGATTCAAATGAAACGACTACTTGCCGGGACGGCAGCTGCGATCTTAGCTGCTGCCCTGGTTTTTCCTTGTGAGGCGGTTTCGGCGGAAAGCGCAATTTTGCTGGACGCACAAACCGGACGGGTGCTTTACGAAAAGCAGGCGGATAAACAGAGCTTGATCGCCAGCACCACAAAGATCATGACGGCTTTGGTGGTCTGTGAGCAGACCAATGTTCTTGACCGGGTTCGTATTCCTCCGGAAGCGGTGGGGATCGAGGGGTCATCTATGTACCTGAAAGCCGGAGAGATCATGACTGTGCAGGAGCTTTTGTACGGACTGATGCTCCACAGCGGCAATGATGCGGCAGTGGCGCTTGCTATCTACTGCGGCGGTACGGTTGAGGGGTTCGCGGAGCTGATGAACGACAAAGCCCATCGGCTGGGAATGCACGATACTCATTTTGTTAACCCAAACGGCTTAGATGCTCCCGGTCATTATTCCACAGCCCGGGATATGGCAAAACTGGCTGCTTACGCAATGGAAAATCCTATTTTTACCAAAACAGTTTCCACCAAGACCGTGAAGGCTGCGGGTCGCACCCTCACAAACCACAATAAACTCCTGTGGAGTTTGGATGGGGCAGAGGGAGTAAAAACCGGCTTCACAAAGGCAGCCGGCAGAATCCTTGTGTCCAGCTGCAGCCGACAGGGCCGCAGATTGATTGCGGTAACAATGAACGACCGTAACGATTGGCAAGACCATAAACAACTGATGGATGGGGGATTTGCGGATTTCTCTGTCCGACAGTTGGTAACAGCCGGAGAATGCTTGGGAACTGTGCAGGTTATTTCCGGAGAGAAAGAAACAGTGCAGCTACTGGCTGCAGAGGACTTTTCTTATGCGCTGACAGCGGAAGAGCAACCGGAATTGGTGCTGTCAAAACCCGGATTTGTCTATGCTCCCGTGGTGAGCGGACAGGACGCTGGCTTTGCCTATTTATGTCTGAATGGAAAATCCTTTGGGAAAATCCCGCTCATTTATGGGGAAACTGTAGAAACAGAAGAAA
The DNA here is from genome assembly GCA_017482385.1 of Oscillospiraceae bacterium. Classification (GTDB taxonomy): domain Bacteria; phylum Bacillota; class Clostridia; order Oscillospirales; family Oscillospiraceae; genus Faecousia. The sequence goes on from JAFUNI010000023.1 coordinate 75,834, forward strand.
TCAAGAAACCCTCCCTGTGGGAAAAGCTTTTGAAAGGAGGCAAACAATGACTGAGAGAATACAGAAAATCATTGCATCTCGGGGCGTGACATCCCGCCGCAAGGCAGAGGAAATGATCACTGCCGGCCGTGTGACCTGCAATGGCAGGGTTTGCCTGCTGGGCGAAAGCGCTGACCCGGATATTGATACTATCTTGCTGGACGGGAAGCCGCTCCCGTCCGGCGGTGAATACACGTACATTATGCTCCATAAGCCGAGAGGCTTTGTTACCACCCTGTCTGATGAAAAGGGCCGCAGAAATGTGGCGGAACTTGTGAAGGATTGTGGTCAGCGGGTCTACCCGGTGGGCCGCCTGGATATGGACTCTGAAGGCCTGTTGCTGCTTACCAATGACGGTGACTTTGCCAACCGCCTTATGCACCCTAAACATCTTGTGGACAAGACCTACCTTGTAACAGTGGAGGGGTATTCTGAAGCAGGATTGAAGCGGTTGGGTCAGCCCATCACGCTGGACGGCTACACCATCGCCAAGCCCTCTGTAAGACTGATCAATGCGGACGAAAAGGGGAGAGCCCGGTTGGAAGTTGTGATCCACGAAGGCAGAAACCGCCAGGTCCGCCGTATGTGCGCTGCTGCCGGTATGCAGGTGATCCGCCTGGTGCGTATCGCAGAGGGAGAACTACAATTGGGAAATTTGCCTTTAGGCAAATGGCGAGAACTGACAGACAGGGAAGTACGGATGCTGAAAAGATGAATTTGCAATTTTTCTTGCGGCATCTTGCAAAATGTGAAGGAATGTGCTACAATGTGACCAATTTCTGTGTTATCGGAGGCTATTATGAACGAAGATATTATTTCTCTGATGCAAGAGAAAATGCCGACATTCTCAAAAGGGCAAAAGAGAATTGCTGCTTACATAACTGAATACTATGATAAAGCTGCCTTTATGACCGCCAGCAAGCTGGGAAGCATTGTGGGAATTTCCGAATCTACGGTGGTTCGTTTTGCTGTGGAGTTAGGCTATAACGGCTATCCCAGTATGCAAAAGGCTATGCAGGAGATGGTACTTAACCGTTTGACTTCTGCGCAACGATTGGAGATCGCCAATGACCGTATGGGCAGCCAGGATGTGGTGACGAGCGTTCTGCAATCCGATGCAGATAAGCTGCACCAAACTGCGGAAACCATCAACCGTGAGGATTTTGCGGCTGTGGTGGATGCTATTTTGCATGCAAAGCATATCTATTTGTTGGGTGTGCGTTCTGCTGCCGCCTTGGCAAATTTTGCCGGTTATTATCTTAACTATATGTTTCCCAATGTCCGGGTAATCACAACCTCCGGTGGCGGTGAGATGTTTGAGCAGCTTGTGAATGTAGAGGCAGGAGATGTAGTGCTGGCATTCAGCTTTCCCCGCTATTCTACAGCTACGATTAAGGGTGCTCGATATTGCCAAAGTGTGGGTGCTAAGGTGGTTGCTATCACCAATAGCTATGCATCGCCTCTTGCCCAGTGCGGAGATTTTGTGCTGGTCGCCAAGAGCGATATGGTTTCCTTTGCGGACTCTTTGGTAGCGCCTCTCAGCGTGGTAAATGCGCTGCTGGTTGCTTTAAGCACAAAGCGTGAGCCGATTTTAGAAAAGAATTTTGATACCTTGGAGCGGGTGTGGGAAGAATATCATATCTATGAAAAGCAGGTGAAGCTGCCGTGAGCTATGATGTGATCGTCATTGGCGGTGGCCCTGCCGGTATGTTTTCTGCCATTACAGCGGCGGAAAGAGGCCTGCGGGTATTGCTTTTAGAAGCCAATGACCGCCTGGGCAAAAAGCTGCTGATCACCGGTAAGGGTCGGTGTAATGTGACCAACGATTGCACATCCCAGGAGGTTCTCCAGAATATACCCAGAAACGGACGCTTTTTGTACAGTGCCATGGAAAATTGCCCACCGTCATTGGTGATGGCATTCTTTGAAGACCACGGTTGCGCCCTAAAGACAGAACGTGGAAACAGAGTTTTTCCGGTAAGTGATAAGTCAGCATCCATACTGGAATGCCTGCGGAATGTGATGCACAGGCTGCAGGTGAAGATTCAAACTGCTCGCGCCCAGGAAATCCTTACCAATAACGGCACAGTTACTGGTGTAAGGACTACAGCGGGTGTCTTTACAGCCCCGGCTGTGATTTTGGCAACAGGCGGCGTGTCCTATCCAACAACCGGCTCCACAGGTGACGGTTATGCCATGGCAAAAGCCTTGGGACATACGGTAATCGAGCCTGAGGGCTCTTTGGTGCCCTTGGAAACGGCTGGAAACACTTGTCAGCAGATGCATGGCCTTTCTTTGCGGAATGTGGCTGTGAAGCTGTTGGATGCCAAGGGTAAGAACTTGTATAAGGACTTTGGCGAATTGCTCTTTACCCATTTCGGTGTGTCCGGCCCTACAGCACTCAGCGCCAGTGCCCATCTGAAGGGGGAGGGCTGTCGGCTTGTTATTGACCTGAAGCCTGCTTTGGATGAAAATAAGCTCAATGACCGTATTCTCCGGGATTTAGAAGTTTATAAAAACCGCACAATGGAAAATGCCTTGACGGACTTGCTTCCCCGTTCTATGATCCCCGTGGTGCTGGATATACTGTCAGTGCCGGCTGCCTTGGAGGCAAATTCCTTTACCAAGCAGCAACGCAGAGCTTTGCTGGAACTGTTAAAGGGATTTCCTGTTGATATTGTGGGAAAGCGCCCGGTTGCAGAGGCGATCATCACATCCGGTGGCATCAAGGTTTCGGAGATCAATCCCAAGACGATGGAGTCCAAACTGATTTCCGGCCTGTATTTTGCCGGTGAGATCATTGATTGCGATGCTTATACTGGCGGATTCAATCTGCAAATCGCCTGGGCAACTGCATTTGCAGCAGGCAGCAGTCTTAAAAACGATGATTGACAAACAACCCTACATGTAATAAAATATACCAGTATAAAGTAAGACCTTTATGGAGGAGATAGACTATGTACGAAAAGCTTGTTTCTTATGCTTCCAAGCAGTTGGAGCTGAACCCCGAGGAGATCACCCGTGAGAGCACCTTTGAGAGCCTGGGTATCGACTCTTTGGATGTTGTTGAAATGATCATGGACTTAGAATCCGAGTTGGGCGTTGAGCTGGAAATGGAAGATCAAAAGATCTCCACCTTCGGTGAGCTGGCTGAGTTTATTGAGTCCAAGCTGAACTAAGTAATCGAATACCCTTGTTATGGCGACCGGCTTATAACAAGGTCGCACTAATCGGGGAGTTAGCGGTGCCCTGTACCTGCAATCCGCTATAGCAGGGGTGAATCCCCGCACCCGGGCCTGTCCCGGTACTGTCCGGGCCTTGTAAGCGGTGTTGATGGAGCGGTCTCGCGCAACAGAATCCCGTGAACCATGTCAGGTGGGGAACCAAGCAGCATTAAGCGGATCTTTCCGTGTGCCGCGGGGTTGCCGTTTCTGAGCTGGCTGCAAGGTTTTCGGGTATTGAGCAGGTTCAAATGCGGGTGTGCGATCTTGTTATGAGCCGGTCTTTTTGAGAGGAATGTGTAAGTATGTACCAGGCGTTGTATCGAAAATATAGACCTCAGACCTTTGATGATGTGGTGGGCCAGCTTGCGGTGACACAGACACTGAAGACCCAGCTGCAGAGCGGTCGTCTGAGCCATGCCTACCTGTTCACCGGCTCTCGGGGAACGGGTAAAACTAGCAGCGCCAAAATTTTGGCAAAGGCGGTCAACTGTGAAAATCCCCAGGACGGCAATCCCTGTAATTGCTGTCCGTCCTGCCGCGCCATTGATTCCGGCAGCTGTATGGATGTGCTGGAAATCGATGCCGCCTCCAATAACGGTGTTGATAATGTCCGTGACCTGCGGGATGATGCGGTTTATACACCTTCCCAGGTGAAAATGCGTGTGTACATCATCGATGAGGTGCATATGCTTTCTATTTCAGCATTTAATGCTTTGCTGAAAATTATCGAAGAACCCCCGGAGCATTTATTATTCATACTGGCGACCACGGAACTGCATAAAGTCCCTGCAACCATTCTTTCCCGCTGCCAGCGGTTCTCCTTCCGGCGTATCAGCCAGGAGGACATTGCGGCGCGACTGCAGTATGTTGCGTACCAGGAGAATATTGAACTGGATGATTCTGCCGCCCGGGTGCTGGCCCGCTTGGCTGACGGCGGTATGCGTGACGGCTTGAGCCTTCTTGACCAGTGCGCATCGGCTACTACCGGTGACCTTACGGCAGAGAAGGTCTATGCCTGCCTTGGTATTGCCGGTATTCAGGATTGCGGCAAGCTGATGGCCTGTATTGCAGATAAAAATGCCGGTGAGGCGCTGACACTGCTGAATCGCTATTATGCTGAGGGTAAGGATATGGGTGCGCTGCTTGACGAGCTTGCTTGTCTGACCCGTGATTTTATGGTGATGCAAACTGCACCCCGGGAAGCTATCAGTTTGCTCTCCGGTGTGGCTTCCGATGAAGAGGTACGCAGCCTTGCAGGGCGGTTCACTTCCGCTGAACTGACCCGGATGCTGGAGCTGATCCAGAAGACCGCTGCAGGATTTATCCGCAGCGCCAGCCGCCGTTTGGATGCGGAGCTGTGTATTGTGAGTTTGTGTCAACCGGAGCTGCAAATGGATGCGCAAAGCTTAAATGTGCGTATCTCCCGCCTGGAAGAGCAGATCAAAACCGGTAATATCACAGTAAATGCAATACCCGCACAGATGAGCCCAACACCGACAGAGCAAAAGGAAGAAGCACCCAAACCCCAGCCTGTGGCAGCGGATGTTGCGGTGGCGGAAGGCGAAGAGCTGGAGATCAATGTGTGGTCTGAGCTTTGTGCCCAGTTGCGCAGTGAACTTTCCCCTCCGGAGGTTGGTTTCTTCCCGGCTTCTCTCAACGGCCCTGTGAAGGGCATTTTGCGGGGGGATACCTTGGTGCTAATGTGTACCAACTCCTTTGCCAAGGCGGTTGTGGACAAGCGGGAGGTGCTGGAGCTGGCAGCCCGTAAGGCAACAGCTATGTTTGGCAGACCCATTCGGGTGATTGCTGCAGATAAAGATACGGTTAATGTGAGAAACGATCAGATGGAGCAGCTGCTGCAGTTTGGCAGAGACCACTCTGACATAATCAATATCAAGAAGGATTAAGGAGAATTTACAATGGCAAAAGGTGGATTCCGGGGTATGCCCGGTGGCGGCGGTATGAACCAGGCCGCTATGATCAAGCAGGCACAGAAAATGCAGCAGGAGATGCTGCGTATGCAGGAAGAGATGGAGAACAAGACCTTTACCGCAGCTGCCGGCGGCGGTATGGTAAAGGCTACCGTAAACGGTAAGCACGAGGTCGTGGCGTTGGAAATTAATCCCGAGGCTGTGGATCCCGATGATGTGGAGATGCTGCAGGATATGGTCATTGCCGCTGTAAACGAGGCAATGCGCGCCGCAGACGAGGATTCTGCCAATAATATGTCCAGAATTACTGGCGGTCTGAACTTAGGCGGCCTGTTCTAAGGAGGGGCTATGCAGTATTTTCCTGCAGCGCTACAGGACTTGGCAGACCAGTTTGCAAGACTTCCCGGTATTGGCGGCAAAACCGCCCAGCGGCTTGCATTCTATGTGCTGGGACTTCCTCAGGAGGAAGCCCAAAGCTTTGCCGATGCCATCCTGGAGGCCAAGCGTACAGTCCATACCTGTCCTGTGTGCCAAAACTTAACTGACCGGGAGGTTTGCCCTATTTGTGACGATCCTGCCCGTAACAGAGGACTCATCTGCGTGGTGGCTGAGCCTAAAGATGTGATCGCAATGGAGCGCAGCCGTGAATTTAACGGTGTGTATCATGTGCTTCACGGCGTGATCTCCCCGCTGAACCATATCACCCAGGACGATATCCGGGTAAAGGAACTGCTGCAGCGTGTGGCAGCTGGCGGCGTGTCGGAAGTGATCATGGCAACCAATCCGGATACAGAGGGAGAAGCTACAGCAATGTATATCTCCCGGCTTCTGCGCCCAATGGAGATCAAAGTGACCCGTCTTGCCTACGGTGTGCCTGTGGGCAGTCAATTGGAATATGCCGACGAAGTGACTCTTTCCCGGGCACTGGAAGGCAGACAAGAAATTTAAATAATAAAAAGATGGCTTGCTATTTGGCAAGCCATCTTTTTCGATATTCACTGGGTGTCATTGCGTAATGTTTCTGAAATGCACGGTTGAAGGTTCGTATTGTGGGAAAACCGGATAGATTTGCAATTTCTGTAATTGTGTAATTCTGATTTTTCATCGTTACTGTTGCTTCGCTAAGGCGCAGTGAATTGATGTAGTCACTGAAGCTCATCGAAATGCGGTCACTGAAAATATGAGAAATACAGCTGCGACTGATTTGAAGCTGGGAGGCAACGGATTCTACTGTTAAATCTTCTTTATAATGTGTTGAGCAGTATTCCAAAATTTTCAATACATTATCCCGCTGAAATCCGGATTTTACAACAGGGAAATGGGGAAGGAGCTTTCCAAATAAAGCAGTCAAATAAGCTGCAATAATTTCACTGAACCCATCACAAAGAAATTCCTGCAATGCAGCTTCCAGCAGGAATCTAAAAGAATTATTGTCTTGAAAACGATGCGTGGCATTTTCGGGTGCGCCTGTCCTAAACACCTGCTGATAGCGTAAAAGATCAGAGGCTTTTAAAATCAGAACATAATAGTCGCCTGTTTCAAAGTCCGTATAACGATGCACCTGGTTAGGGAAAACCAGAAACCATGTGCCGTCGGTCAGCGTGTACGGTTTACCGTCACACCATGCCGTTCCGTTTCCTTTTTCCACAAAGACCAGTTCAATGTCATCGTGAATATGCGCGGGAAAGTCAATACTGTTTCTTTGCCGAAAGTAAAACTGGGATTTGATCTCGCGAAAGATATGCTCCATTATATCACCATACTTGCAGAAAATGTCTATAAATGCACATTTAGTTTCTTGTATTGTAGCATAAATTGTCCTATAATGCAAGTATAACTTAAAAGGAGGGAATGCGTATGCATATTAAACGATGGGATGGAAAGCCGGAAAGATGGGCCAGATACAAATATAATCTTACCACCAATATAGGTGAGAACGGAAAGCGTTTGACCGGATGTGAGGAGCATATTGCTCTTTCCAAAGCTGTTGCCGAGGAGGGTATGGTGCTGCTGGAAAATAATGGCCTCCTTCCGCTAAAAGAGGGAACAAAAGTCGCTCTATTTGGCGTTGGCTCGTTGGATTTTGTAAAAGGCGGCGGTGGCAGCGGACGGGTATTTCCTGCCTATACCCGTAATGTTTATGAGGGATTTGCGGCAAAAGCACCACGGTTCAGCATTTATGAACCCCTGTCCCAGTATTATTACGATTATGCTATGACCCAATGTGAGGCAGACCCTCGCATCCATAATTATTTTGCCCTTGTCCAGGAGACTGAAGTTCCCGAAACGCTGGTTTGCGATGCAGCTAAGAATGCGGATGTGGCTGTGATCGTGATCCACCGCTACTCCGGCGAATCCAGCGACCGCAAAGCAGAAAAGGGCGATTTCTACCTGACGGATGTGGAACAGAAATTAGTGGACGATGTGACTGCCGCTTTTGCACACAGTGTAGTCGTATTGAATGTTGGCGCTATTGTGGATACCGAATGGATTCGCAATAATCCTAAGATTGATGCTGCTCTTCTGGCCTGGCAGCCGGGTATGGAAGGCGGTTTGGTGGTTGCGGATATTCTCTGCGGCGATGTAAACCCATCCGGAAAATTGGTGGACACCTTCGCAAAATCCTTCAGTGACTATCCTTCCGCTGACACCTTCCATGACAGTGATGATTATGTGGCATACTATGAGGATATTTATGTAGGTTATCGGTATTTTGAAACGATTCCGGGTGCCAAGGAAAGGGTGAATTATCCCTTTGGTTATGGTTTGTCTTATACAAGATTTGATAAGACTAAGCCCGTTGCGGCTTTGAAGGATGACAAGATTGAAGTGTCTATATCTGTCAGCAATGTGGGCGAAATGGCCGGTAAAGAGGTTATCCAGATTTACTTCTCCGCACCACAGGGCCGTTTGGGCAAGAGTGCTATTAGCTTGATTGGTTTCCAAAAAACAAAGCTGCTTGCTCCCGGCGAAAAGGAAGATATTTCAATTACCTTCCCGGTGTCCGACATGGCAAGCTTTGACGATCTTGGAAAATGTCAAATGTCTGCCTATGTGCTGGAGCAGGGCAATTATCAATTCTTTGCGGGTACAAGCTGTCGTGAACTCCAAAAGTGTGACTATGAATACACTGTGACTGAGGAATATGTTGTTACCAAGCAACTGAAGCAGCTTTGCGCCCCCAATATGTTGGAAAAGCGGATGCTCTCCGATGGCAGTTTTGAGGAACTGCCTACATTCCCGGTGGTTCATTATCCTGCGCAGCCCATTGAGAGTTCAGCTGTAAAAGCTCCTGAAAAGCTGCAATCCCTGTCTGCTGTTGCGGAAGGAAAACTCTCCTTGGATGAATTTGTGGGACAGATGACCGACGAGGAGCTGATCCAAATGGTCAGCGGTATTCCCGATCGAGGACTTGCCAATACCAATGGTTGGGGCGGTATTGACCGTCTGGGAATTCCGGCTGTAATGACAGCGGATGGTCCTGCCGGTCTCCGTATAAATCCTGCAGTTGGCATTCCTACAACAGCCTGGCCTTGTGCAACCCTGGTTGCCAGCACCTGGAATCCGGAGCTGAGTTATGAAATGGGTGTTGCCGGCGGTATGGAATGCAAGGAAAACGGCATCGCCACCTGGCTCACTCCGGCAATGAACTTACATCGGAATCCTCTGTGCGGCAGAAACTTTGAGTATTACAGCGAAGACCCCTTGATTGCCGGCAAATTTGCCGCCGCTAAGGTACGGGGCATTCAGAGTACGCACACAGCCGCCTCTGTGAAGCATTTTGTGGCAAATAACAAAGAAACCAACCGCTATTACAGTGACAGCCGTATGTCCGAGCGTGCGTTGCGGGAGATATACCTACGGGGCTTTGAGATTTGCGTAAAGGAGTCCCAGCCTTGGACAATAATGACTTCTTATAATGTTCTCAACGGTCGGCGCGTCTGCGAATGCTTTGAGCTGTTAGACGGTATTCTCCGTGGTGAATGGGGATATAACAATATGGTCATTACTGACTGGCATGGCCCCTGTAACCAGGAGCACAATATTATCGCCGGTAATGATGTGCGTATGCCTACCGGCTACCCGGATGTCCTGCGGGAAGCACTGAAACACAGAAGAATTCGAAGAGAGCATTTGGGAATTTGCGTGAAGCGTATTTTAGAAATGATTTTGAAATTAGATTAAGAAAAGCCCTGCCAATGGCAGGGCTTTTCAGTTAGTGAAACTTGGGCATCCAATCGCCGTGGGCCTCGATCAGTTCGTCCACCATCTTCTTGATGGAGTCGATATCCAGCTCGCTGCCGGTGTGGGGATCCAGCATAGCGGCCTGGTAGATATGATCCTTTTTGTGGGTTTTGGCGGCTTCAATGGTCAGCAGCTGCACATTGATATTGGTCATATTCATCGCAGCGCACTGTACAGGAAGCTTGCCCACATAGCAGGGGGTAACGCCGTTGCCGTTTACCAAACAGGGGACTTCCACGCAGGCATCGGCAGGCAGATTGGTGATGAGGTGGTTGGTGTTTAACACATTGCCGCCGATCTCATAGGGTGTGTTGGTGACGATGGACTCCATGATATGGGACGCATACTCCAGAGAGCGGCTGTGCTCCTTGATACCGGAAGAAAGAATCTCCTGATACTCATCCTTCCAGGCGTTGATTTGGTTGATACAGCGCCGGGGATACTCGTCCAGAGGGATGTTGTAGCGCTCGATCAGCTCCGGGTACTTGGATTTGATGTAGAAGGGATTGTATTCTGCGTTGTGCTCACTGGATTCGGTGCAGTAGTAGCCGAAATGCTTGATATAGTCCAGCCGTACTTTGTTTTTGCAGTCTGGATCATTTAGCTTATCATCGATGAGAGTCTTGATTTCAGGGTATAGGTCGTTGCCGAATTTGTCCTTGATCTCCAGCAACCAGGCCATATGGTTGATGCCGGCGATCAAAGTCTTGCAACCCTCTAACTTTTCTTCCAACCCAACAGTTTCCAGTAAGCTCTTGGCGCAGACCTGTACACTGTGACACAGACCGACGGTTTTTACGCCGGTGTAGTGCTGCATATAGCCGGAAAGCATAGCCATGGGGTTGGTATAATTGAGCAGAAGGGCGTTGGGGCAAACTTCTTCCATATCCCGGGCGAAATCTTCCATTACGGGGATGGTACGAAGAGCGCGCATAATACCGCCAATGCCCAGGGTATCAGCGATTGTCTGCTGCAGACCGTATTTCTTGGGGATTTCAAAATCAATGATAGTGCAGGGATTATAGCCGCCCACCTGAATAGCATTTATAACAAAATCGGCATCCTTTAAGGCAGCTTTTCTCTGTTCAACACCTGCAAAACAGGTGATTTTGCCGTAACCGCCTTTTTCTTTTTTCATGGCTTCCAAAATGACACGGCTTTGCTCCATTCTTTGAGGATCTATGTCGTACAGAGCAAATCCACTGTCCCGGAGAGCCTCACTGCACATACAGTCGCCAATCACGTTCCGGGCAAATACGGTACTGCCAGCACCTAAAAATGTTATTTTCACAAATTGCACTTCCTTTATAAAAAATTTTGTTGTATACTGATATTATACAGGATTTGTTGGCTATGAAAATTGCTGAGTGTTTTGTAAACTTGGCATAATGTTAGTTGTGAGGTGCGCTATGAATTTGTCTGAAATTATCATTGATGAGCATTATGGGGGCTTGAACCCTATGCAGTTGGGACATGAGCGGTGCGAGCCGGGGCATAGCTACGGTCCTGCTGTCCGTACCCATTGGTTGCTGCATTATGTGGTCAGCGGATGCGGATATTTCACAAAAGAGGGAAAGACACATTTGGTTTCACCCGGAGAAACTTTTGTGATTGCCCCCTATGAGGAGACCTATTATGAAGCAGATACGGAAAATCCCTGGCATTATATTTGGATCGGTTTTACCGGCGAGCTTCCCTGTGAGCTGAATATACCGGTCCTCCATAAACCGGAGCTGGGGGATATATTCACTGATGCACTGGGGTGCAAAGCTATGAACCGGGGCAAAAGTGCTTTTTTAGCAGGTAAGCTGTGGCAGATATTTGCTTGCCTGTTGGAAGAGAATCCGGCAGAGCAGGACTATATCAGCCAGGCCATCCACTGTATGAAATTAGAGTATGCTGATGGAATCAGTGTTGCAGAAATAGCCAAACGATTAAATTTGAACCGTAGCTATTTTTCTGTTTTGTTTAAGGAACGGACCGGACAGACACCCCAGGAATACCTAACGGCCCTGCGAATGGAAAAGGCAATTGAACTGATGACCCAACACGGAAAATCCCCATCTATTGCAGCTGTGTCTACCGGCTATAGCGATATCTACAATTTCTCCCGTATGTTTAAGCGCTATACCGGCCTTTCCCCAAGGGTATATATACAGCAAAAGAGCAGGCATTAAGCCTGCTCTTTGTGTCACAGATTCAACTTGAGATCGCCATCCTTGATCCAGTTCAGCTTCCGCATAAGCTCACATACGATCAAGCTGATAATGGCAGGGAGGACAAAGCAAATCAGTACCATTCCCACCCAGTCCATAGCAGTGATAGCAGCCTTTGCGCCGCTGGCTACATCGTTTACCCAGCCGGTGTAAACGCCGATCTGACCGACTAAACCGCAGGTGCCCATACCGGAGGAGACCGGCGCGCCATTCATTTGCAGCTTAAACAGACAGGTAGCCAAAGGACCGGTAATGGCAGATGCCACCACAGGGGGGATCCAGCAGCGGGGATTTTTTACCAAATTGGGCATTTGCAGCATACTGGTGCCGATGCCTTGGGCAACAAGCCCGCCCCAGCGGTTTTCCTTAAAGCTCATCACAGCAAAGCCAATCATATGGGCGCAGCAACCGGCAACAGCAGCGCCACCGGCAAGACCGGTAAGTCCAAAAGCAGCACAGATGGCAGCAGAGCTGATGGGTAGTGTCAGCGCAATGCCGATGATAACAGAAACCAAAATACCCATAAAGAAGGGTTGCAGATCTGTTGCCCACATCACAGCGGTGCCCACAGACTTGGCGGCGGTGCCAATGGGTTCTGCAATCAGGCAGGAAAGACCAATACCCACTAAAATGGAAACGATCGGTGTGACCAAAATGTCGATCTTGGTTTCCTTGGAAACCAGCTTGCCGCATTCGGTGGCGGCAATGGCAACGAAGTAAACAGCCAAAGGACCGCCTGCGCCGCCGATAGCATTGGCGGCAAAGCCAACAGGAATCAGCGAAAACAGAACCAAGCCGGGTGCATTCAACGCAAGGCCAATAGCCACCGCGATGCCGGGGCCCACCATAGCGGAAGCAAGACCGCCAACAGTATAGGCAATCTCGTTATCTCCGCTTTTTAGGGTTACGATCACCTTATTCAGAAATGCAACACCGAACTGCTGTCCGATGGTATTCAAAATGGTGCCTACCAGCAGGGTGCAGAACAAGCCCTGGGCCATTGCGCCCAGAGCATCAATACCATAGCGCTTGGCAGAGAAGATAATATTTTTCCGCTGTAAAAAAGCATTCACTTTTCCCATTTTGCTACCTTCTTTCTTTAAAGCTTGGCGTAGGTCTTGTCCAGGAAACGCTGAGAGGTAACAATAGCCCGCTTATGGGTGCCTTCGCCAATCTTGCCTGTTTCGTCGTAGGCGGTGATTGTGAAGGTAATGATCTTGCCGTCAACGGCTGTTACCTCAGCTTCGGCCCGCACATCCATGCCCACGGGCGTTGCCGCCAAATGGGAGATGTTCAGCTCGATACCCACAGTGGTCTTATCTTCGCTGACTGCCTCGGCAATAGCCTCGCAGGCCGCGCCTTCCATCAGTGCCACCATACAGGGTGTCGCATACACCAGCAAAGATCCGGAACCTACTTCCAAAGCGGTATCTTCCCGCTCCACAGAAGTGGATACAGTACCGGTCATTCCAACAGTAATTTCCATAAAACTACCTCCGTTCTTTTTTCCTTAATATAGTGCAAAAGAACACCCTTGTCAATATAAGCGTATTGATTTTTCTTGTGTTTTCGACTATAATAAATATATTAATACTTTAACGAGGTGTAATTATGGCTATACAGGACAAGTTAAACCTTACAATGCTTTGCGATTTTTATGAGCTGACCATGGGAAACGGATATTTTGAAAAGGGCTACAAGGACAGGATCTGCTATTTTGATGTGTTCTTCCGCCAGTGTCCGGACCACGGCGGTTTTGCCATTGCGGCCGGCTTGGAGCAGATCATTGACTACATTCAGAATCTGCATTTCTCCCCGGAGGATATCGAGTATCTGCGTGGCAGAAAACTCTTCAGCGAGGAATTTTTGGAATACCTTTCCAATTTCCGCTTTACAGGTGATATTTGGGCAGTACCGGAGGGCACTCCCATTTTTCCCAAAGAACCTATTATGACCATTCGCGCACCGGCTATCGAGGCGCAGCTGATGGAAACCTTCATCCTGCTGTCTATTAACCATCAAAGTTTGATTGCCACCAAGGCCAACCGCGTGGTTCGGGCAGCACAGGAGCGTACGGTTCTGGAGTTTGGTTCCCGTCGGGCCCAGGGCGCAGATGCAGCTATCTTGGGCGCCAGAGCGGCCTATATTGGCGGTTGTAACGGAACGGCCTGTACCATTTCCGATCAGCTATTCGGTGTCTATGCCGGTGGCACAATGGCCCATGCCTGGGTACAGATGTTTGACACAGAATATGAAGCCTTTAAGGCCTATTGTGAGATGTATCCCAACAATGCAACATTGTTGGTGGACACGTACAACACCCTGAAATCCGGTGTACCCAATGCCATTAAGGCCTTCAATGAAGTGCTGAAGCCCATGGGTATTACGAAGTGTGGCATTCGCCTGGATTCCGGCGATATGGCATATTTGAGCCGCCAGGCAAGAAAAATGCTGGACGAGGCCGGTTGGACAGATTGTCAGATCTCAGTATCTAATTCCTTGGACGAGTATATTATCCAGGATCTGCTTCGCCAGGGTGCGCAAATCGATATGTTTGGCGTGGGCGAGCGGTTGATCACAGCAAAGTCTGAGCCTGTTTTTGGCGGTGTGTACAAGCTTACCGCGGTGGAGGAGGCTGACGGCACAGTTACCCCCAAAATCAAGATATCCGAAAATACCGGTAAGATCACCAACCCCCACTATAAGAAGCTTTATCGCTTCTATGGCAATGATACCGGTAAGGCCATTGCAGACTACCTGTGTGTCTACGATGAAACAGTGGATGACAGCAAGGATATGGAGATATTTGATCCGGAGGCCACCTGGAAGACCAAGACGGTCTATGACTTCACCGCTAAGGAACTGCAGGTGCCTATTTTCAAGAATGGCAAGTTGGTATATAAATGTCCCAGTATCGCGGATGTCCGGAAATACTGCTTAGAGCAGGTGGATACTCTGTGGGATGAAGTCAAGCGTTTCGACAATCCCCATACCTATTATGTGGACCTGTCCCAAAAGCTGTGGGATATCAAATATTCCCTGCTGAAGCAACAGGGAAAGAAATAGGCGATGGAAAAGCAATGGCTCGTATATATCCTGCAGTGTGGTGACGGAACTTTGTACACCGGTATAACCGATGATTTGCCCCGCCGACTGGAAATGCACAGGGCAGGGAAGGGCGCAAAATACACCCGTGGCCGCGCACCTCTCACTTTAGTCTACCGGGAAAACGCACTGTCCTATTCCGATGCCTTGAAACGGGAATACCGGATCAAGCAGCTGCCCCGTACAGAGAAACTGAAATTGATTGAAAGCTATAAGAAAACGGCTACCGAATAATCGGTAGCCGTTTCGCTTTGTATCAGAGTTCTTCACTTACTGCCAACAAGAGGATGCCAATGATTACAACAGCAATAAAGGCATAGGTCTTCCAGGACAGCTTTTCTTTCAGGAAGATCCGGGAAAGCAACAGGGAAACAACACAAACAGAGGAAATGATCGGTGCAGCAATTGCGCCGTTGCCACTCAAGGCATATACATATGTAAACTGACCGGCGGTTTCAAATACTGCAGCGAGGATCTTGTCCTTGTGCTGGGGAATGGGACCAAACTTAACTTTCTTAGCCTTCATAAAGATGAACAGACCCAATGCAAACAGGGCAAAAGTCAGCTCGTAGCTGGTGTTAGCAACGTCTTCGATGGTGTCTTCTGTTACACCAATAAGAGGAGTGCTGGCAAAGTCGTCCAGATAGAAAATATCAACAAAGGAGCCGAAAGCGTCAAGCAAAGCATAAACAAAGGGCATGCAGAATGCAATAATAGCCAGTTTCTTGCCCAGGTTCTTCTTTCTTTGCGTGTCACCCTTGTTTTCCAAAAAACCAACGCCCAAAACGCCAATGACGATAACGAGAATGGCAATAACGGAAAGGGGAGAAAGGGACTCTTTTAGAAAAATGACGCAGAGCAAACTACAGATGGCGCCGGAGGTGTTCTCAATGGGGTCAGAAATGGATTCCTCCAAGAACCGCATTCCGAAATAGGAAAAGGCCATGGATACGATATACAGCAAAGATACCGGCAGGTAAACAAGCAGATTGATGGGGTTGTAAGCGATATCCTTTGTCAGCAGGGTAAAGATGGCGTGGGCACCCATTACAGCGCCAACGCAGACACAGATCTTCAAATGGGAGTACTTTTCGTTAGGCAGAGCGCCTTTTTTGTAAAACAGTTCTGCTGCGCCCCACAAAAGCGCGGTTGCAATGGAAAAGAATAACCAGGACATAAGATTACCTCTTTCTATAAATATTTACAGAGTCACCAGACCGGCATCAACCATTTTCTGCAGGCTCATTAAAATACCCAATTTTGCGTGGCACCAGGTCAAACCGCCCTGGAAGTAAACTGCATAGGGAGGACGGATAGGACCGTCAGCAGAAAGCTCAATGGAAGAGCCCTGTACAAAAGCACCGGCGGCCATAATCACCTTGTCGTTATAGCCGGGCATATCCCAGGGTAGAGGGGTAGCGAAGGAATCCACCGGCGCAGCGGCCTGAATGCCCTTGCAGAAGGCAATCATACCTTCCTCACTGCCCAGTTCCACGGCCTGGATAATGTCGTGACGGCTCTCTGTGGCGTTGGGAACGCACTTAAAGCCCAAAGGCTCATAGAGATTTGCTGCAAAGATAGCGCCCTTCTCAGCGCCTGCAACAACCGTGGGCGCCATAAAGAAACCTTGATACAGAGCGGGCATCAAACCCAAATTCGCGCCAACCTCCTGGCCCAGGCCGGGTGCAGAAAGCCGATAGGCGCAACGCTGAACACAGGTATCTGTACCACAGATATAACCGCCGATGGGAGCAAGACCGCCGCCGGGGTTCTTAATAAGGCTGCCAACCACCATATCTGCGCCCACATCGGAAGGCTCGATGGTTTCCACAAACTCACCATAGCAGTTGTCCACCATACAGATGATGTCAGGCTTGATTGCCTTCACAAAAGCAATCAACTCGCCAATCTGCTTTACAGAGAAGCTGGGGCGGGTGGCGTAACCCTTGGATCGTTGGATGGTTACCAGCTTGGTTTTGTCGTTAATGGCCTTTTTGATGTTATCGTAATCAAAAGTGCCGTCTTCCAGCAAATCCACCTGCCGATAAGAAACGCCGTACTCCTTCAAAGAGCAGGGGCTTTCCCGGATACCGATAACCTCTTGCAAAGTATCATAAGGCAGACCGACAGGGGAGAGCAGTTCGTCACCGGGCAGGAGATTTGCTGACAGCGCAACGGTCAGCGCATGGGTGCCGCAGGTGATCTGAGGACGGACCAAAGCAGCTTCTGTGTGGAATACATCCGCATAAACCTTCTCCAAATTATCCCGGCCAACATCGTCGTAGCCGTAACCGGTGGTGGCCGCAAAGCAAGCAGCCGATACCCGGTTTTTCTGCATGGCCGCAATGACCTTTGCCTGGTTGTGCTCTGCAATCTTATCAATTTCCGCAAAGCGTTCTTTTAGGCTTTCCAAAGTTTTTTCACCGTAAGCGTAAACACCGGAGCTGATGCCCATGGTGTTGTATAATTCCAGTAATTCTTTCATTTCTAATTCCTCTTTTTGTTGCTGTCAAATATTTCATCTGCAAGATCCCGGAGAAGCTCCGGACGGGATACGATCAATCCTTTGTTTTCTTCGCCGAGGATCAGCAAGGTATCGCCCGGCTGGATGTTGAATAGCTCTCTGGCCTCTTTGGGGATCACGATTTGGCCCCGATCACCCACCTTGGCTGTGCCAAAGACCCGTCGGGAATTGCCCTTGCCCAAGACATGTTTGCCTCCTGCCATTGGCTTTCTCCTTTCCTACTTTTCATACTTTTCACACAAGAGTAAGTATAATAAAATCCGCTCCGGTTGTCAAGCCCGGAGCGGTTAAAATTGTATCAATCGTTTCTTCTTCGACCACCGAAAATCAGAATCAAACGAAGCAGCTGCGCAGCGGCAACTGCTACAGCGGCAACATAGGTCATAGCCGCAGCCGTGAGGGTTTTTCTTGCGCCCTTCTGCTCTTGGAGAGTCAAAATATCACGGCCCGCAATGGCTTGCATAGCCCGGCGGCTGGCATTGAATTCCACAGGCAGGGTCACAAGCTGGAACACAAGGCTCAGGGAGAAGCAGGCAATTCCTGCGTAAACCAAGGTATAGGAATAGCTGCCGCCTATACCAAAGAGTACACCCAAAAGGATCAAAGGCATGGCAAGTCGTGAGCCGATATTGGTAGCAGGAATGATCGCGGCGCGAACCTTCATGGGGAAATATTCTGTCGCATACTGCACAGCATGACCGGCCTCGTGGCAGGCAACACCGATGGCGGCGGTGGAGGTGCTGTCATACACATTATCAGACAGGCGGATTACATTTGTCTTAGGGTCAAAGTGGTCTGTCAGATTGCCGGCAATTCGTTCCACTCGCACATTGGTAATGCCATGGGCTTCCAACACACAAATTGCCGCATCCCGGCCGGTAATTCCCCGACTGGAAAGTTGTTTGGAGTAGCGCTTAAATGTGGAGTTAACACTGGAGCTTGCCCATAGGGATAAGAGCAGGCAGGGCAGGACAATATAAAGATAAGTCCAGTCAAAACCGTAAAAATAAGGCATAGATATACCTCCCCAATAAAGTCGTTGTTTTCTATATAGTATATCCCTTTTTCTGAAAAAGCAAGTGGAAAAGCCAAGCACACAATAACTTTACATTTTGGTAATATCTGTGTATAATATTATGAAAGTAAAGGAGGCTGCCTATGGAACTTTTATACTTCTTTGAGAAGATCCGTATCCCGGGATTAAATGAATTTATGCTGGCTATCACCACTTTGGGGGATGAAACTGCATTCCTGGTGATTGCGTTGATCTTGTTTTGGTGTATCGATAAGTATGCGGGTTACTACACCCTTTCTGTCGGCTTTATCGGCACCATTGCCAATCAGTTTTTGAAGCTTTGGTTTCGAATCCCCCGGCCATGGGTGCTTGATGAGAATTTTACCATTTTGGAGCAGGCCAGAGAAGGCGCCGGTGGCTATAGCTTCCCCAGTGGGCATACCCAAAGCGCAGTGGGTACTTTTGGCAGCATTGCAGCTACTGTAAAGAATAAGAAGATTTGCATTGCCGCCATCTTGATCGCAGCGTTGGTTGCGATTTCCAGAATGTACATCGGTGTCCATACGCCATTAGATGTGGGCGTGTCTGTGATTTTGGCAGTTGCCTTGATTTTTGCAGTTCGTCCGTTGGTTTTTAAGCATCGCAGAATCGGTATGCCCGTCCTTTTGGCGGCTATGATCTTGATGGCTGTGGGCTATCTTTGTTTCGTGGAGTTTTATCAATTCCCCGCGGAGGTCTTTGCAACTGACAATTATCACCACGGCCTTGAAAATGCGTACACCCTATTGGGTGCGCTTGCCGGCCTTGTGATCGTGTATATTGTGGATGAAAAGTGGCTACATTTCTCTGTGAAGGCTGTTTGGTGGGCACAGATCCTCAAGGTCGTAATCGGATTGGGACTTGTTCTTGCAGTGAAAGCCGGCATGAAGGGAATGCTGAATGGCATTTTTGGCGAACTGTTGGGCCGTTCTGTCCGGTATGGCCTCATCGTGATTGTGGCCGGTATTCTGTGGCCTCTTAGTTTCCGCTTTTTTGCAAAGCTTGGTAAGAAGGAGTAGTTTTCTATGCGGTTTGTCTTTTATGTTCTGCTGGCTGTATTGGTGCTGCTGATTGTCAGCGGTGGCTATACCTTTTGGGCTGCCTGCGTTCGCAGAAAGGAATTGCCCTGGCTGGTTGAGGAAGAATTGCAAAAGACATCCTATGGAAAGTACTGTAAATACATTCGCCATTCGGTTGCTTATCTCAATGACCACAACGCACAGGAAGTTTCTATTACCAGCTCTGATGGTTTAAAATTGAGCGGCACCTGGTTAGAAACAGAGAATCCCAAGGGTACGATCATCCTTGCCCACGGCTACCGCAGCTGCAAGCTGGTGGAGTTCAGTATGGTCTTAGAGTTTTACCGGGATTACGGTTTGAATATCCTTTTACCCGACCAACGCGCACACGGCAAAAGCGAAGGCGGCCTCATAACCTTTGGCGTAAAAGAATGCAAGGATATGAAAAGGTGGATCCGTTGGGTCAATAAAAATGAAGGCAACCGGCCTGTTATACTCAGTGGCCTGTCTATGGGCGCATCTACGATGCTGTTTCTGGCAGATGAGAAACTACCGGCCAATGTGAAAGGCATTATTGCCGATTGCGGTTTTACCTCGCCCTGGGAGATTGTTTCCTGTGTGTTCCGTAGAGTGACCCATCTGCCGGCCACCCCCAGCCTGTGGGTCGCGGAGCTGTTTGCCAGGATTTTTGGCGGCTTCAGCCTACGGCAGAAGAATACCAAAGAAGTACTGAAAAACAGCAGACTGCCTGTTTTAATGGTTCATGGTATGGATGACGGCTTTGTTCCTTGTGAAATGACCCAGCAGGGCTATGATACCTGCACCGGGGAGAAGGAAATCTTCTTAGTAGAAGGTGCCGATCACGGCCTAAGTTTTTTGAAGGATACCGAGCGCTATAAAGAAAGAGTTAGGGCGTTTTTGGACAGAAACCTGGAGGAATCTGAATGAATTACGCAGAGATAAAGAATTGCGATATTGCCAACGGACCGGGTGTGCGGGTGAGCCTGTTTGTTTCCGGGTGTACCCACCAGTGTAAGGGTTGTTTTAATGAAATTGCCTGGGATTTTGGGTACGGAAAACCCTTCACCCAAGAAACGGTGGATATGCTCCTGCAGATGCTGGAACCTGACCATATCAAAGGTATTACTCTTTTGGGCGGCGAACCCTTTGAACCCCAAAACCAGCCGGCAATTGTGGATTTTTTGCAACAAATGAAAGCAAAATACCCAGATAAAACCGTTTGGGCTTTTTCAGGATATTTGTTCGACAAAGATATGCTTTCCGGCAGACTTGGCGAGCTTACAAAGGAATTTCTAAGCTATGTTGACGTGCTGGTGGACGGCCCGTTTGTGGAAGCAAAAAAGAATCTGAGCCTTCGGTTCCGGGGCTCTTCCAACCAAAGAATCATTGATGTGCCTGCATCCTTGCAGACAGGAGAAATTGTCCTGTGGGAGGATTGGCAGGGCCACGGAAAGGGAATGAAATAATGGATGCAATTCGTGTAAAAAAATTAAAAGCAAATGCAATTCTGCCTACATACGGCTCTGTAGATGCAGCAGGTGCTGACCTGTACGCCTGCCTGGATGAGAAGATTTTGATTCAGCCCGGTGAGTCTGTATTTGTGCCCACCGGTTTGGCAATGGAGATTCCTAAGGGCTATGCAGGCCTTATCTATGCCCGCAGCGGTTTGGCTTGTAAGCGCGGCTTAGCGCCTGCCAATAAAGTTGGTGTCATTGACAGTGATTACCGTGGGGAATTTATCGTGGTTTTGCACAACCACGGCGCAACTGCGCAGGAAATTGCGCCCGGCGAGCGGATCGCTCAGCTGGTCATTACACCGGTGTTTACACCGGGTTTTGCAGAGGTGGAAGAACTGA
The DNA here is from genome assembly GCA_017482385.1 of Oscillospiraceae bacterium. Taxonomy (GTDB): domain Bacteria; phylum Bacillota; class Clostridia; order Oscillospirales; family Oscillospiraceae; genus Faecousia. The sequence goes on from JAFUNI010000023.1 coordinate 97,068, forward strand.
CTGACACCACGCGTTCTGCTTGTGGCTTTGGCTCGACAGGTAAATGAACTGTGCAATTTGCTTATAATTGAATTGAAAAAGCTGCCAATAATTATACAAATTAAACAAATGTAAAATTTGGGGGTTGACAAAGAAAAAGGCCGATGCTATCATTGGCACAAATTGAATCGCTTGAGATAGAGGCGCGGGATTCATCAGTACCCACCACAAGGCCAGGCAGCCGTGGCTGGGGAAAGGGGATACCGCCGAAGTTCGAAATGCATGCCTGTGTATTTCTTGCTGGGCCGTCAGAGAATATCTGCCGGACTGTCACATTAACTTTTGTGGAGCGCTATCGATTACAGTGAGTATTTTCGTACCTTTTCCGGAGGGGTATTGGTATTTTCTGTTTGGATCGCTTGACGAAAGCGATCCAATTTTTATTTGGGCAAAGCCCGGAAATACCAAACCAAAATGGAAAGGAAAATTGTTATGAGAAGAATTGTGAATTTGAGTATCCTGCTGTTGCTTGTGTGCGCAATGCTGTTTGCCGCTTGTGATGCAAAGCGAAATGCGGGGAAGATTAACGCTGATGATTACCTGTCCGGTGTTCCTAAGGTTGAGAATCTGACCGAAATGGATACAAGCAAGATCATTGGCCTTGAAGACGGCGTTCTGACTGTTGGTATGGAATGCGCCTATGCGCCGTATAACTGGACACAGACCGATGACAGCTACGGTGCTGTTCCTATCTCCAATGTGGCCGGTTCCTATGCCAATGGCTACGATGTAATGATCGCAAAGCGTATTTGCGAAACCTATGGTTGGGAGCTGGAGATCGTTTCCTCTGCGTGGGATTCTCTGACACCCGCGGTCCAGTCCAAGACTATGGATGCCAACATTGCCGGTCAGTCTATGACCGCAGACCGTATGGCTGAGGTGAATATGGCTGGCCCTTACTACTACGCCACCATCGTATGCCTGACCACCAAGGATAGCCCCTACGCTACAGCTAAGTCCATTGCTGACCTGGCCGGTGGCAAGTGTACCTCTCAGAGCGGTACCATCTGGTATGAATCCTGCTTGCCGCAGATCAAGAATGCTGAGCTGATCGCTCCTGCTGAAACTGCAAACGCAATGATTATGCAGCTGCAGACCGGTACTGTTGACTTCGTCTGCACGGATCTGCCTACCGCCAAGGGTGCAGTTGCAAAGGATGATAACCTGGTTATTCTTGACTTCTCCGGCACCACCGGTGATTTCCAGTTTGCCAGCGAACAGGAGCGGGCTGAGAATGTAAATATCGGCATCTCTGTGCTGAAGGGCAATGAGGAATTGACCAACGCTGTCAACCGGGCACTGTCCATCCTGGATGAAGAAGACTTCAACGCGCTGATGGACTATGCCATCGCTATCCAGCCGGAGCTGTAAGATGGATATGCTTTTGAAATTGGTCCAGGATATGGGCCGGTTATGGAGCAAATACGGCGGAATGTATGTGCGAGGAATCGGCAGTACGCTGGTCCTTGCTCTGATTGCCACTTTGCTCGGTTGTGTCATCGGCTTTGTTTGCGGCGTACTGAATACCATTCCCTATACATCCCGGGATCCGCTGCCTAAGCGATTTGGCTTGAAGGCAATTCGCGTGCTGGTACGGGCGTATGTGGAGGTGTTCCGTGGAACACCCATGGTGCTGCAAGCGGTATTTATTTACTACGGACTGCCTTATTTTACCCACAACGCTCTTCGTTTTGAAAGTGTATGGACAGCGGCAATTCTGATTGTTTCCATCAATACCGGTGCCTATATGGCAGAATCTGTACGGGGTGGCATTATTTCCATTGATCCCGGCCAGACCGAAGGAGCAAAGGCTATCGGTATGACCCATCTGCAGACGATGACAAAAGTGATCCTGCCCCAAGCCTTGCGCAATATTATGCCGCAGATCGGTAATAATTTTATCATCAATGTGAAGGACACTTCCGTGATGTTCATTATCAGCTTTACAGAGCTGTTTGCTGCCCACCGGTACATTGTTGGCGTAAATAATATGTATTTTCCTTCGGCGGCCATTGAGATGGTTGCGTACCTGACAATGACCCTGGTAGCATCAATACTGCTGCGTTGGGTAGAGCGGTGGCTGGATGGCCCTGATAACTACCAACTGGTACAGGAGGATCCCCTGGTGATGACAGCCGGAACCTACAGCCATCCCAAGCGGGGCAGCAATTATGATGAGCAGAGTAAAGAGTTTCGGGATCGTGTCAAACAGAGCTTGAAATTCGGAAGAAACAGGGGAGGGCGATAATATGAGTGAAATGCTTTTGGATATTCGCCACCTGTCCAAGTCTTTTGGCTCTCATGAAGTGTTGCGGGATATCGATTTTACTGTTGCAAAAGGTGAGGTCATTTCGGTTATTGGAGCATCCGGTTCCGGAAAATCCACACTTTTGCGGTGTATTAACCTGCTGGAAACCCCAAATTCCGGTGAAATTCTGTACCGCGGTCAGAATGTGCTGGGTGGAAGCATGAAGCCCCATACTTACCGCGCCCATGTTGGAATGGTGTTCCAATCCTTTAACCTGTTCCACAATATGACTGTGTTGGAAAACTGTATTGTCGGTCAGCAGCAAGTGCTGAAACGGTCAAAGGAGGAAGCCCGGGAGATGGCTATGGACTACCTTGAGAAGGTAGGAATGACACCCTATATTCATGCCAAACCCCGGCAACTTTCCGGTGGTCAGAAGCAGCGGGTAGCCATTGCCAGAGCTCTGGCGATGAATCCGGAGGTACTGCTGTTTGATGAACCAACCTCAGCCTTGGATCCGGAAATGGTTGGTGAGGTGCTGAGCGTAATGCAGGATCTTGCCCGGGAGGGGATGACCATGTTGGTGGTTACCCATGAGATGGCTTTTGCCCGGGATGTGAGCAGCCGTGTAGTATATATGAATGAAGGTGTCATTTGCGAACAGGGTACACCGGCAGAAATTTTTGGTAATCCGCAAAGAAAAGAAACCCAGGACTTTCTTTCCCGTTTTAGAAATGTGTAAGAAAAAGGAACCACCGGGAAAACCGGTGGTTCCTATTTTTTAATAGAACAGCAAATCGGAATAGGTGGGATACGGCCAGTAGCTCTTGTCAGTAAGGCTTTCCAATATGTCAGCCTGCTCACGGAGGTTCTGCATATCTGTTACAACGGTATCGTGGTAGTAATTCACGATATCCTCCTTGCCTTCCGGAATGTGCTCCAGATCCTCACGGAGCTTCTCACAGCACAGGTACAGCTTATCCGTAGTATCGGAAAGCTTTCTTGCAATGGAATCTTCGGCCTTGCTGGGAATACGCAATTCCTTCTTGGCGAGGATTCCCTGGCACAGGTCCTTGGCATAACGGACCGCAGCCGGCAATATCTGATGGAGTGTCATATCCAGGCAGGTCTTTGCTTCAATGTTAATGATTTTGCGATAAGCGTCCAGATAGATCTCGTATCTTGCCCGGAATTCATCTTCTGTATAAATGCCGTGGCTGGTGACGAGATCAATGTTCTTCTGACTAATGTAGGTGGGTAGGCACTGGGCGGTGGAGGGATAATTGCTCAGACCACGGCGGGCTGCCTCTTCTTTCCATTCCTCGCTGTATCCGTTGCCGCCGAAGATGATCCGCTGATGCTCTGTAAAGGTGCGGCAGACCAGCTTTTGCAGGGCGGAGTCGAAGTCGTCAGCCTGCTCCAGCTCATCGGCAAATTTACCCAATTCCTCAGCCATAATGGTGTTCAGAGCAATGTTAGGGCCAGCAATGGACAGAGAAGATCCCAGCATACGGAACTCGAACTTGTTACCGGTGAAAGCCAGGGGAGAGGTGCGGTTCCGGTCGGTGGTGTCCTTGGGGATTGCAGGCAGAACGTCCACACCGATTCGCATAACACTCTTCTCAGGGTCGGTATAGTTGGTGCCGTTGATGATGGAGTTTACAACAGCATTCAGCTCGTCACCCAGGAAGATGGAAATGATAGCGGGGGGAGCTTCGTGTGAACCCAAACGGTGGTCGTTGCCGGCGGAAGCCACAGTGCAGCGCAGGAAGTCCTGGTACTCGTCAATGCCCTTGATAAAGGCCGCCAGGAACACCAGGAAGCGGGCGTTTTGCCGGGGGGTCTTACCGGGGCTAAACAGGTTGTGACCGGTGTCGGTGGCTAAAGACCAGTTGTTGTGCTTACCGGAGCCATTCACACCAGCAAAAGGCTTTTCGTGCAACAAGCACACTAAATTATGTTTGGCAGCGCACTTCTTCATAACCATCATGATCAGCTGGTTGGCGTCGCAGGCGCTGTTGGCATCGGTGTAAATGGGTGCGATCTCGTGCTGACAGGGAGCGGTTTCGTTGTGCTTGGTCTTGGACAGAATACCCAGCCGCCAAAGCTGCTCATCCAGGTCGCGCATAAACTTGGAAACCCGGGTACGGATGGTGCCGAAATAATGGTCATCCAATTCCTGACCCTTGGGGGGCAGCGCACCAAAGAGGGTTCGACCGGTCAGTCGCAGGTCTTCTCTTTGGGCATACATATCCTTAGGTAACAGGAAATACTCCTGCTCAGCACCTACGCAGGTCACTACACGCTTGGTCTCTGTGTCACCAAACAGACGCATAATGCGCATAGCTTCTCTGGAAACTTCGTCAATGGAGCGGAGCAGCGGGGTCTTCATATCCAACGCTGCGCCGGTGAATGAGAAGAAGCAGGTGGGAATGTACAAGCTGCCGTCTTTCACAAAAGCGAAGGCAGTGGGATCCCAGGCAGTATAGCCTCTTGCCTCAAAGGTAGCCCGCAGACCGCCGGAGGGGAAGGAGGAGGCATCCGGTTCGCCACGAACCAAAGATTTGCCGTTAAAGTCCATAATTACTCGACCGTCATCAGTGGGCGCGATGAAGGAATCGTGCTTTTCAGCGGTAATGCCGGTCATAGGCTGGAACCAGTGGGTATAGTGGGTTGCGCCCTTTTCAATGGCCCAATCCTTCATTGCCTCGGCAATCTCGTTGGCAACAGACAGCTCCAGGGGGGTGCTGTTTTGGATGCATTGCTTCCAGGCATTATATATATCTGGGTGAAGGCGTTGCTTCATCACGGCCTCATTAAAAACGTCGCTGGCAAAAATCTCAGGAACATTCAAATTGTGACTCATTTTTGGCGCATCCTTTCAAATTGATACTTACAATAAATTTTATTCTAAATTCTGTAAAATTGCAAGGGATAAATGTGTATAAATTTAAAGCTGAACAGTAAATTCCCTTGTTCAATGAATACAAATTGGGGAAATGAAATTTTCTTTCTCACAGCTTGCAATTTTGGCAAAAAAGGTGTATAGTATTCTTTATATAAAATAGTTGTAAAAGGAGAGATAATTATGTCGTACATAACCATGACAAAGGACGAGTTGCAGAGGGAATATGCTCTGCAAACAGAGCGTTTTGATGCTTGCAAGGCGCAGAACTTGAAGCTGAATATGGCCCGGGGTAAGCCGGGTGCTGACCAACTTGACCTTATTAGCGATATACTGGGTTGTTTTGTTGACCCCAAGGAGTGCTTTACTGACGGTATTGATGCCAGAAACTACGGTGAATTGGCAGGCCTGCCTGTTGCCCGTGCTTATTGGGCAGATGTGCTGGGCTGTAAGGCTTCCCAGACCTTCCTGGGTGGTTCTTCCAGCTTGACCTTGATGCATGATGTAATCGCAAAGGCCTTTTCTCATGGCCTGCTCCACAGCGAGCGTCCCTGGTGCAAAGAGGATGTTGTGAAGTTCCTTTGCCCCAGCCCCGGTTATGACCGTCATTTCCGCATTACCGAGTTTTTTGGTGCGGAGCTGATCACTGTACCTATGACTGCTACCGGCCCTAATATGGATGTGGTAGAGGAGTTGATAAAAGATCCTCAGGTCAAGGGTATTTGGTGTGTGCCCAAGTATTCCAATCCCGATGGCATCATTTACTCCGATGAAACCATCCGCCGCTTTGCAAACTTGAAGCCTGCCGCTCCCGACTTTACCATTATGTGGGATAACGCTTACTGCGTCCACGAGTTTGACGGTGAATTTGTGCCTTTTGCAGATATCATTTCTCTGTGCGAAGAGGCAGGCAACCCGGATATGGTCTTTGAGTTTGCATCGACTTCCAAAATTACGTTCCCCGGCGCCGGTATTTCCGTAATGGCATCTTCCGAGGCTAATATTGCTTATTTTACCAAGATGTTTGGCGTGCAGATGATCTCTCACGATAAAATCAACCAGCTGCGCCATGTGAAATATTTGAAGGATAAGGCCCATACCCTGGAAATTATGAAGAAGCACGCATCCGTTTTGGGCCCGAAGTTCCGCGCTGTTGCAGAAATTCTGGATAAGGAGATCACACCCTGCGGCTTTGCCAACTGGAATACTCCCAAGGGCGGCTACTTTGTAAGTCTGAATACTATGGAAGGTACTGCTACCCGCGCTTTGGCACTGTGCGAAGAAGCCGGTGTGGTTATGACCCCTGCGGGCGCAACCTTCCCATATGGCAAAGAGCCTGCTGACAGCAATATCCGTATTGCGCCCAGCCTGCCTCCTGTTGCAGAACTGGAGAAGGCAATGGAAGTGTTCTGCATCTGCTTGAAGATTGCAGCTTTGGAAAAACTGCTGAAGTAAGGAGTTCCCTATGGAAACTGCTAAGAAGCTGTATTACAGCAAACGCGGCGAAGTTCTGGTTAAAAACTTGAAGAAACGCCATTTTGATGCTGTGTACTGCGATACAAAAGAGGATGCCCTAAAGCAAGCCATTGCCTGGATCCCAGAGGGATCTACCGTTGGTTGGGGCGGTGCTACCTCTGCCCAGCAAATCGGTTTGATGGCGGCACTGAATGCAGGTAACTATCATACGCTTGACCGGGATCAATGTGAAACCGCCCAGGAGCGTGAGAAGATCGCAAAGGATTGCCTTTCTGCGGATGTGTTCATCACCGGAGCTAATGCAATCAGTATGGACGGCCAAATGGTGAATATTGACGGTAACGGCAACAGAGTTGCAGCCATCATCTATGGTCCTGGTTCTGTGGTAGTGATTGCCGGTATGAACAAGGTAACTGATGATCTGGAAGGCGCAATCACCCGGGCAAGAACTGTGGCAGCGCCAATCAATCAGCAGCGCTTTGGTTTAAACAATCCTTGCACTGTCACCGGTAGCTGCGCGGATTGCAAGTCTGAAACCTGTATTTGTAACCATATTGTCGTTACCCGCCATTGTCGCCCTGTGGGCCGGATTAAGTTTATCCTGGTGGGTGAGGAACTGGGATTCTAACTCACTTGACTTTAGGTGCATAATCCCGTATCATTTTAGTAAAAGATTTAGCCTTGGAGGAGCCAATTATGATAACGCCCAACGGCTTGTTTGCGGATATTCCTGCGCAGCAGTGGAACGACTGGACCTGGCAGGCAAAGAACCGCATTACCACATTGCAAGACCTTAAAAAATATATTACACTTACTCCGGAAGAGGAGCATGGTATTGAAAAATGCCTTGCGACCTTCCGTATGGCTGTGACCCCATATTATCTGTCCCTTATGGATTTGAATGATCCGGAGGATCCTATCCGTAAGCAGGCGATTCCTTCTGCAGATGAACTGTACTTTGCACCGGAAGAGTCTGCGGATTCCCTCCACGAAGATACGGACTCGCCGGTAAAGGGCTTAACGCACCGATATCCGGACAGAGTGCTGTTTCTGCTCACTGACCGCTGCGCGTCCTATTGCCGCCATTGTACCCGCCGCCGTTTGGTGGGTCAGACGGATAATTCTATGCCCAAAGAGCAGATCGATGCCTGCATCGAGTATATCCGTAACCATCCTGAGGTCCGTGATGTTCTGCTTTCCGGCGGCGATGTATTTATGCAGAGTGATGAGATGTTGGAGTATGTGATTTCTTCTTTGCGGGAGATCCCCCATGTGGAGATCATCCGACTGGGTACCCGTGTCCCTGTGGTGATGCCCCAGCGTATTACACAGGACCTCTGCGATATGCTGAAGAAATACCATCCCATTTGGGTCAATGTCCACTTTAATCACCCCAATGAGATCACCCCTGAGTCGGCCGCAGCCTGTGCAAGACTCGCCGATGCAGGCATTCCTTTGGGCAACCAAAGTGTTCTTTTGGCCGGTGTGAACGACTGTGTCCATGTGATGCGGAAACTGGTCAATGATTTGGTAAAGATCCGTGTGCGTCCTTATTATATCTATGTTTGCGACTTGAGCCTGGGCCTGTCTCACTTCCGCACCCCTGTCAGCAAGGGTATTGAGATCATCGAGGGTCTCCGTGGCCACACCAGCGGTTACTGCATTCCTACCTTTGTGGTGGATGCCCCCGGCGGTGGCGGTAAAGTGCCTGTGATGCCGAACTATGTTCTCAGCCAAACACCCCGCAAGGTGATCCTGCGGAACTTTGAGGGCGTGATCACGACCTTCACCGAGCCGGAGCACTACGAATCCAAGTGCAATTGCCCCGTATGCAGAGGAGAAAAAGAAAACATCCTCACCGGTGTAGCAGCGTTAGAACAGGGTAAAGCCCTAAGCTTTGAGCCTGCTGACCTGCCTCGCAAGAAGCGTTTCCAAAAGTAATAAATAGTAGGAGCCACCCGCAGGGTGGCTCTTTTTATTATTTTTTCGGTTTTTCGTTTATGAATTTTAAGGTGGCATCAAAGGAGGCTTTTGCAATAGGGTAGCAGCCTTCTGCGGAAATCTCCACACCCTTAGACTGCATAATACCCTTTAAGATATATTCGCCAAACCAGGGGTTTTTCACAAATAACGGGCCTAAGCAGTTGGTATAAATCAGGTTTTTATACCTTGCGCCCTCAGCACCGGTGTTGTTATTGCCCATGCCGTAAACAGTTGTGCCCAGAGGTTGCTTGGCATCCACATCAGCCATTTGAATCTGAGAGCCGGCAAGTTCCATGTCGGTATCATTTAGTCTGAAGTGCAGGTCATCGCCCCACACATACTTTCGCTCCGTGGCATCCATATCCAAATAGCCCAGGCCGTTTATAACGCTGCCGTCTTCCCGGGTGATGGTCTTGCCGAACATCAGACCGGTCGTTCCCAACGCCAACACATAGCCGCCTTTTTCCAAATATTCACACAGGGCGCTTGCCTGCAGAGCAGGGATCAAATGCCGGAACATTGTGATTTCACCGGGCAGGAAGAATAGTAAATCCAATTCCTCAAAAGGAATAGGGTCGTCAAAATCCTCAATGCGCTTGACTTCCACTTCGATGCCAAGCTGCTTGCCGATGGCCACAAGAGCCTGCACACTGCCCCGTTCGCCGTGGAGGTTTAACAGGTTGGGGTACATCCAGCCAACTGTGATCTTATCCATTGGATGCGCCTCCTTCCTTGAAATAGGCTTTGATCTCCGGTGCGTGATAGGTGTTGGTTAAAATATAAACCACCTTGGCATCAATCTCATCCAGTGCCTTAAAGATGATTGCCGGATCGTTTGTGTCATAGATCTGCACCCGGGATTCCTCAGCGCCTGCCAAAATCATACGGCTGGCAATATCGTTGGCAACAGTTTGAGAAAATGCCACAAAATCGGTTGTGTTGCTTTCTACAATTGGGGTAAAATCACAATCAAAGAAGTAAAAACTGCCGCCATAATGGGGATAAAAGTCCGTAATTCGGTACATACCTACAAAAACAGCTTTTTCACGCTGATCAGCTGCAATGATATCCAACTGAGATTGAAGAGCTTCCGGATTTTCCTGCTTACCCCGCAGATAGTAAATCTCCTTGCCCTTAAAGTAGATCACATCCCGGTGGTTGGCACGGTTGTTAAAGCTTGCAAAGCCTTTTTGGATTTCTGTATCTGTGAGGCCAATATTACGGCAGATGGCAATGCACATTGCAAAATTGTAAATGTAGAAGGGATTGTTGTAAGGTACATTCCAAACAGAATCGCCGCAAACAAAGGTGTTTTGTTCAAAATCAATGCCGGAAATGGTAACATCCGCTTCCTTATAGCTGGCATAATCACACTTGACGCAGTGGAAAGGACCGATATTTGCAAGATTGTATTTGTCGTAAACAATGGGATGACCGCATTTGGGGCAGGGAAGTGTGACATTATAGAAGTCGTTCCGAGTATAGGTCTTATCATTATCCGCGACACTGAAATACACAGCTTTACCAGCCTGCTCTTCTAAGCTGCGGCTGCGGGGCTCTTCGTTGTTCAGATACAAGGTCATATCCTTGGTGATTGCACCACGGAATTTCCGCAGAATGAAATCCGGGTCACCGTTGCGCTGCACCTGGTCTTTTTGCAGATTGGTAAGCCCTAAATTCCGACCGGGCAGAACCTTGTGGATGGCAGGGAAACTCCGTTCATCGATCTCCAAAACCAGGAATTCTTTATTTAGAGCGCCACCCAAGGTAGAATTCTTAATAAGTGTGGTTGCCACGCCGCCCATCATATTGGCACCCTCTGTGTTGCAGGCAACGCCTTTGCTGGCGGACAGAAGGGTGTGGTTCAGCAGATTGGTGGTGGTAGATTTTCCGTTGGTGCCGGAAATGAAATACACCTTATCATAATCGATCTTCTTAAAACGGGCGACAAAGTCGGGCATAAGCCGAATGGCAATCTTACCGGAGTAGTTACTGCCCCGTTTTTTATCTACCAGATTCACCGCAAAGGCGATGAATTTGCAGATCCATAAGGTAAGCAAAAAACGCATTCCTTTGACCTCCAAAGTATGTTTTTGTTAGTATAGCATATTCTGTAAAAATTTGCTACTGAAAAATAAGTGGCTTAAACATAAAGCCACTTATTTATTATCACCGTTTGCAGGATTGTCAATGACCTTGCCTTTTTCGGTAAATCGTGAGCCATGACAGGGACAATCCCAGGAATGCTCGAATTTGTTGTACTTCAAAGCGCAGCCAAGATGGGGACATCTGGGTGCGGTAGGCGTAATAAGCCCAAGTGTAGACTCAAACAGATTGATTCCGAGTTGGGGGTGGAGGATTTGCCTGCTTGGCGTAAACACCTTGGCAAAATCGTTTTCTTTATCTAAAACCAAATCTTTCAAAATCCTTGCTGCAACCATCGCGTTGGTCATGCCCCATTTGTTGAAACCGGTAGCCACATAGAGATTGGGCGTGTCGCTTGCGTATTGCCCAATATAGGGGATGCTGTCCAGGCTCATACAATCCTGTGTTGCCCACCGGGCAACTTCTTCTGCACCGGGATAAAATTTCCTGCTGAATTCCGTCAGTTCTCGCCAGTTTCCGCCTTTTTTTCCTGTTCTGTGACTGCCACCGCCCAAAAGTAAAAGATCCCCGCTTGTGCGGAAGGACAACCCCTTCAGTGAAGCATCCACATACATGCCTTTTACATCGGGTGCGTTTTTCAGCGCCAACACATAGGAGCGGTGCTGATAAAGCTTCAAAAAGTATGCGCCGTGTTTGTTGAGAAGAGGGAAGTGGGTGGCAACTATGATCTTCTCAGCTTTTATTTTGCCTTGGTTTGTGATGACCTCTCCGGGGCGAACCTTCAACGCTCGGGTGTTCTCGAATATTTGTAAATCCTTTGCAATGCTGCTTAAGAATTTTAGAGGGTGAAACTGTGCTTGCTTGGGGACACGCACCGCGCCCTGGATCCGAAAAGGGAGATTGATATTTTCTGCAAAAATAGCCGGGCTACCGATTCTCCGCAGAGCATTTGCTTCTTGTTCGATTTCAATTTGGCTGTTAAGAGAATACACAAAGGCATCTTTTTCCGCAAAATCACAATCGATTTTTGATGCAAGTTGCCTGTAACTTGAGAGGGCTTGATCCTGTGCCTGGAAATAGAGCCGCGCAATATCGGTGCCGTATTTGCAGATGAGCTTGTGATAGATGAGTCCGTGTTGGACTGTAATTTTTGCAGTTGTGTTGTGGGTAATACCCTGACATATTCTGCCGGCATCAATTACTGCGCAGGAAATACCTGCTTCTTGCAGAAAATGTGCGCATAAAAGTCCGGTAATTCCACCGCCGATCACCAGTACATCTGTCTGTATATCACCGGTCAGCGGGTCAAATCGGGGCATTTTTGCTGTTTTATCCCATAATGATTCCATTTAACCACCTCGTTTGACCTTAGTGTGTGTCGTTTCCGGGTGGTTAAACAAAAAACAGGACGATTTCATCGTCCTGTTTTTTGTTAGATTAGTTCTTTTTCAGTCGAACGCGATTTTTACCGGGCAGCTTCAGCATAGGCACAAAGCGGTCAAGACCTGTAAAGGTCAGGATAAGCAGAGAGCCTACAATGATAAAGCTTAGGTAGTTGTGGCTGATGATGTCCACGGGGGTGAAGGCGGCCAAAGGGAACACTGCAGATGCAATACCTGCGAAGAACACAGGGAAGCAGTGCCAGGGGATCATCTGAGAGCCGTAAATGCCCATACCGGAGGTAAAGGTTGCCAAGCGAACACGGAGGGTGTAGGCGGCTTCTTCGTCATCGCATTCTACATTCTTTTCTACAATATCACGAATAATGGGAGACATAGTTGCTACCTGTGCAGCTTCGTCAGAAAGGGCGGCGTTGCCGGCTAAGCACAGAACACCGCACCAGCCCATCAGCTGCTGTACATTCTTAGATATCTTGACTACCAGTTTTGCCAGAGGATCAAATGCATTCATGCTATTCATAATGCCACCGAATGCGGAAACCCAAGCCATCATTACAATGACCCAGCTGCCGGCATCGGCGAAACCGGTCAGCAAAAGCTTGTTGAGCCAGGTGGAGAAATCGGTGGTACCGGCAAACAGACCGCAGATCAGAGAAGACACCATACCTGCAGCCAGACAGATCATCGTATGGAACTTCATAAAGGACAGGCCAATCACCACGATCAGAGGAATAACCATAAAGTAGGGGACGCCGGCTTCCACTTGATCCAGCAGGGCCAGCGCAGAGGGGCGTTCGGCGGCCAATGCTTCTCTTGCCTCTTCAGGGATTTGAGAAATAGCGGCAGCTACGTCACCCTGTGTGCTGGGCAGATCATAGACAAAAATGCCAACCAAGGTTACAACGCCAAGAGCCAAAGCAAGAGAGCCGAATGCCCAAATTAACTGATGCTTCAGTCTGTCGATGATCTTGACATCCTGCATACCGCAGGACAGTACGGTCACATCGGAGATCATACCGATATTATCGCCAAAGCAGGAGCCGCCGGCAATGGAACAGAGGGTCAGTAAGTTGTTACCACCAACCAAATGGTTCAGCCAAAGGAAAATAGGGGCGCAAGCAGCAAAAGTGCCCCAGGAAGAACCTGTTGCGGTGGAGAGCAGACAGCAAACGATCAGGGTAACAGGCGCAATGGTCTGTGCGGTAACACCGACCTCAAGAGCCAGGTTAATAAGGGCAGCACCGACACCGGTGGCCATAAAACACTCGGCAACGCCGTAAGCAAACATCAAGATAAAGAAAATCAAAACGATGCGCTTGACGGATTTCAGACATTGTTCAAAAGCGCACTCAAAGTCCACTTTGTACAGAATCATATAAACCGCAATTGCGCTAAAGGTGGCAATCGGCGCGGCCAAGAGCAGATCCAGCTTAAATATGATAACTGCAGCAGCAAAGACCAGCAAAGGCACGAACTTAAAAGCAGCGATCCAGCCGTTTTCCTTTCTTTGCACCGTTTCCTCCTTGGGTGCTTTGACAGACTCCTCCATAGTGACCTCCGAAAATATTGATAAAATTGATATTATAAATAGATAAAATGTTATAATATCTCTAATTCCGGCGGGATTATAACATATTGGCTTGGAAATTGCAAGAAGAATTGCAGAAAAATTTGCAGAAAATATAAAAGAAAAAAGCTATCCAAAAAGGGATAACTTTTTGGTGCGAGAGATGGGACTCATTTCTATCCTTTGGGTAGAAATCAAGGTAGCCACCAGTGTTTGCACTTGTGGCAGCAATATGCCACCGGCATATTGCGATTTAGTTCTTCGAGGCCCACCTAAAAAAAGATTGAAGCAATCCTTATTAGGATTGCTTCAATCTTGGTGCGAGAGATGGGACTCGAACCCACACGGCGTAACCACACGCACCTCAAACGTGCTTGTCTACCATTCCAACACTCTCGCAGATGTTACCAAAGAATTATAACCTGTTCCGGCTGTTTTGTCAATACATTTTTCCCCAATGCCCAGTTGTTTTTGCGGACAAAATATGCTATACTCCTTTTGGATATTTCCGAAAGGAGCAAGTCCTATGACACGATTTTTTGTGACCCCGGAGCAGATGTTGGGAGATTTCATTGTGCTGACCGGTGAAAACGCAGTCCATGCCAAGGTGCTGCGGCTGAAAGCAGGGGAGCAGGTACTGATTTGTGATGGCGGCGGCAACGAGTGTATTTGTACCATCAGCGATGTGAGCTCCAACCAAATTAGTCTTGTGGTTAATAATCGCCAGGAGTCTTCAGCTGAGCCGAAGGTAAGGGCAAGCGTTTATATGGCCTTTTCCAAGGGTGATAAGTTAGAGCATGTGATCCAGAAAGCTACGGAGCTGGGCGCTTATGAAATTGTTGCATTTCCCAGCAGCCGCTGTGTGTCCCGTCCTGATGAGAAAAGCCTTGCCAAGAAATTGGAGCGGTGGCAGAAGATCGCTGCCTCTGCGGCAGAGCAGTCGGGCAGAGGCTGCATCCCGAAGGTACTGACAGTAGACAGCTATAAGGCAGCCCTAAATCGAGCCGCGGAAGCCGACAAAGCAATTCTTTTCTATGAAAATGAACGGGCAACCACTTTGAAAATGGCTTTAGAGATGGAGCCGTTTACATCCATAAGCCTGCTCACAGGCCCGGAGGGCGGCTTGGAGCCAAAGGAAGTGGAAATGGCAAAAGATGCCGGTCTTCATATCTGCACCCTGGGCAGCCGTATTCTGCGCTGTGAGACGGCCCCTTTGTGCGCCCTGTCCGCCGTTATGTACGCAACAGGAGAGTTTTAACAATAAAGCACCGGAGTTTCCTCCGGTGCTTTTACTTATGGTATTTGCTGCCTGCTTGAATGGCTTCGGCGCGGTAGATTTGTTCCAGGACCATTACCCTTGCCAAATGATGTGGGAAAGTCATAGGACTCATTGAAAGCTTAAAGTCTGCTATTTCCTTGAGCCTTGGTGCCATACCAAAGGAAGAACCGATCAGAAAACAGGCACAGCTTTTGCCCGACAGTTTCACATCTTTCATCTTTTCAGCCAGTGCTTCAGAGGATAGCAGTTTACCCTCCGGTGTGAGCGTGCAAAACCAGGCACCTTTTGGAATTTTAGCTAAGATAGTGTCCGCCTCTTTTTCCAATGCGGCATGAATCTCCGCTTGAGAAGGGTTTTCCGGCAGGCGTACCTCCGGCAGCTCGATCAGATTGAACTGGCAGTAGCCCTTCATGCGCTTTTCGTATTCCGCTGCAGCGGATAAGTAGAATTTTTCTTTCAGTTTGCCCATTGTGATCAGCGTGATATCAAACATTTCACCACTTCCTTTTCTTGAGTATAGCACAAATATCAGAAAATGGCTACGGTTTCTTCTTTTGAAGTTGGTATTTTTTACGGGTTGCCTGGCCGCCCCGGATATGCCGCTCGGCCTTGTTTAAGTTCAACACCTGTCGTACCTGTTGATAGAGTGTTTTGTTGTATTGTGGGAGTCTTTGGGAAAGGTCTTTATGTACCGTGGATTTGGAAATGCCGAAGTGTTTGGCTGCACTGCGAACGGTGGCGCCGGTTTCTATGATATACACGGCCAACGCGCAGGCTCTATCCTCGATGGTATCTGTCATATCATTCCCTCCCTGCATATGTCTGCCGAGAACAGATTATGACCGAGGCAGGGGAAATATGACTTGACATATTATAGCGCATTTCGTAAAATATGAGTATTCATAGTAGGAGTGTATGAAATGCGTTATTTTAACAACGATTATAATGAAGTCTGCCATCCGGCGATCCTTAACGCATTGGCGGAAAATTCCGGTGTTCAGATGCCCGGCTACAGTGCCGATACCTATTGCAGCGAAGCAGCGGAGTTGATCCGCAAAAAATGCGATGCGCCGAATGCAGCTGTGCATTTTTTGGTAGGTGGAACGCAGACAAACTTGACAGTAATTGCTGCATCTCTGCGTCCTCATCAGGGCGTGATCGCAGCGGAATCCGGTCACATCAATGTCCATGAAACCGGCGCCATTGAGGCCACCGGCCATAAAGTCATTGTTCTACCCTCCAAGGATGGAAAGGTCGATCCTGCTCTGGCGGAAAAGATCATAGAAAGCCAAAGCCTTTCTATGGATGCCGAGCATATCGTTCAGCCCAAGCTGATCTACATTTCTAACCCCACCGAGTACGGCACACGGTATTCCTTGGCGGAACTGAAAGAGCTGTCCGCTCTGTGCAAAGAAAAGGGACTTTTCCTGTTTGTGGATGGTGCCCGTATGGGCTATGGTTTGGCAGCAAAGGGGAATGATATCACCTTGGCGGACTATGCGAAATACAGCGATGCCTTCTACATCGGCGGTACTAAGGTGGGCGCTATGTTCGGCGAGGCTGTTGTGATTCCCAATCCCGCCATTGCAGAGGACTTCCGCTATTTGATGAAACAGCGGGGCGGCATGCTGGCCAAGGGCTGGTTGCTGGGTCTGCAGTTCAAAACATTATTTGAAAATGACCTGTATTTTACGATTTCTGCCCATGCAGATAAGATGGCTGACAAGATCCGCGAAACCTTGACCGATTTAGGTTATGCGCTCTATTTGCCCGGAACGACTAACCAAGTGTTTGTAACCCTTCCGGACAAGCTGTTAAAGGAACTGGGTAAGGAATTTACCTTCGCAACCTGGGAAGAGGCGGATGAAGAGAATACTACCGTGCGGTTTTGTACCAGTTGGGCAACCACCGATGAAAATGTGGATGCTCTTTGCACTGCACTTAAGAATTTATCCGAATGATACTTGCGTATAGTTATTCAGAAAGGGGAGATAAGATTGTTGGAAGTGAATAAAAAGCTGCTTTCGCGGATTTTCTGGAGTATTTGCGGCTTCATTGTTCTGTACTGGTTGCTGCATGATGCTGAGCGCGTAAGGTCTTTGAAAACGACACTTTCCGAGGTGTTCTCGCCGTTTATCTTAGGCGGTGTTTTGGCTTTTATTTTGAATGTGCCTATGCGCTTCATTGAAAACACGCCGTTTAAAAAGATTAAAAAGCCGGTCTTACGGCGGGCGCTTTCGGTTGTGTTGACTTTTGTATTTCTCATATTGGTAGTGACACTGGTGGTTTGGCTGTTGGTTCCGCAGCTGATCAATACACTCAATGCCTTGATTCCTGCGCTTATTGATTTTGCAACACGGGTGGAAACCGGTTTGCGGAATTTGCTGAAAGAAAATCCTGCAGTGCTGGAATGGCTCAATGCCAATACGGATTTTGAAACGGTGAATTGGGGCTCTCTGATTAAGGAGGCACTGTCTGGTTTCGGCAACTTAGCAACGTCTGTTTGGGGAAGCGTCGTGACCGCCATCAGCGGGTTATTCTCCGGTGCGTTTAAAGCGGTGATCGGACTTGTGTTCTGCATTTATTGCCTGTTCCAAAAGGAAACCCTGGCCCGGCAGGGCAGAAAGCTTCTTTATGCATATTGCAAGGAAAGCTTTGCTGATAATGTGGTTCGTGTGGCCCGGCTGACTAACAGCACATTCTCCAATTTCCTGTCCGGACAGTGTATTGAGGTGTGTATTTTAGGCTCGCTGTTTGCTATTTGTATGGCGATTTTCCGCATGCCTTTTATTCCGCTGATCAGTGTGGTGATCGCAGTTACGGCATTTATCCCTATCGTGGGTGCCTGGATTGGCTGCATTCTCGGTGCGTTCTTGATTTTTGTGCAGGACCCTATGCTGGCTGTTTGGTTTGTGGTTATGTTCCTTGTTATACAGCAGGTCGAGAATAATATGATCTATCCCCGGGTAGTGGGAACATCTGTTGGCCTGTCCGGAATGTGGGTTCTGGTAGCTGTTTCTGTCGGCGGCAAGCTGATGGGTGTTGCCGGTATGTTCCTGATGATCCCAATTGCTTCTGTTTTGTACACCTTATGTAAAGAAGCGGTGAATTACAAGCTGAAAAATTCCGATGTTGATGCCCAAAAGCTGGAGCCCCAGCCGCCGGAGCTGAAATCCCCAATGAAGGTAAATCGGGAAAAACGCAAACTGCGCAAGCTGTTGAAATTAAAAAAAGATAAATAAAACACAAAGGCGATGGATCAGTCCATCGCCTTTATGCTTGCGTAAATTCATAGTTTTCAAATTTCAACCGGTCACCCACATCGACCCCAAAGGGAAGAAGCGCAATGGCGACCTCGGAAACAACGCCGGTTTCATCGTATTTGACAAAGGCGTAATCCCCACGAATATCAATAATAGTGCAAAGCATTGCCACACCTCTCAAAGATTATTATAGGGATTTTGCGGATCTGCCATCAAGGAGTGCAGGCTTTTTTTGCCGTCCTTGCTTGCTTGTGTCAATGGCTCAATAATAGCGTCCAAAATTGCTCCTAAGGTGCAGTAGCCAATTATATATGCTGCAATTCCCATATTGCCGGCAAACACTAAGGATACGATGATCGATATTAAGTAAATAGGAATGAGCATTTGCGGGCGCAGTTCGCCGGTGGTTGTGAAATATTTCACAGTGCAGCCGTCAGCTAAATCCTGCACAATACCGATGGCAGTGTTCTTTTGACAAGTGTACCTATACTCCCATTCGTAAGAGCAGTGATGGGTAACGCAGAAAAATCGGCCCCAAATAACACCGGTAAACCGTTCAATGCCAAAATCTGTGGAGCTACCCATATTCTCCTTCAGTTCATATAAATAATCACCTGCTGTATGCGTAGACAGGATTACCATTACAAATACTCCTTGTTTTGTGAAGGCCCACCCTCTTCTGAGGGTGGGCCCAATGTTTATAGGATTAATCCTTGTACATCTCAACCAGCTTCAGCAGGTGCTCGTAACGCTCCTTAGCAGCAGCCTCGTTCTTAGCGAACAGGTCGGTTGCACGCTCGGGGAACTCACGGGTCAGACGGCTGTAGCGAGCCTCGTTCATCAGGAACTCCTGGTAACCATCCTTGGGAGCCTTGCTGTCCAGTGTGAACTTGCCGGTCTCCTTGGAGGGGTCGAAGCGGAACAGGTTCCAGTAACCGCAATCAACAGCCTTCTTCATCTCAGACTGGCAGTTCATCATACCGCCCTTGATGGAGTGCATCTCACAGGGAGCATAGCCGATGATCAGGGAAGGACCGTTGTAAGCCTCAGCCTCGCAGATAGCCTTGATGGTCTGAGCCTGGTTAGCACCCATAGCGATCTGAGCAACGTAAACATAGCCGTAGCTCATTGCGATCTCAGCCAGGGACTTCTTCTTGGTTTCCTTACCGGAAGCAGCAAACTGAGCAACCTGGCCGATGTTGGAAGCCTTGGAAGCCTGACCGCCGGTGTTGGAGTAAACCTCGGTATCGAAGACGAAGATGTTAACGTCCTTGTTGGAAGCCAAAACGTGGTCAACACCGCCGAAGCCGATGTCGTATGCCCAGCCGTCGCCACCGAAGATCCAGACGGACTTCTTGGACAGGTACTCCTTCTTAGCCAGGATGTCAGCGACGGTGTCGCAGCAAACCTTAGCTTCCAGGTTAGCGATCAGAGCCTTGGTAGCAGCCTTGTTGGCCTCGCCGTCATTGAAGGTATCCAGGTAAGCCTGGCAAGCAGCCTTGCGCTCCTCGGAAGCAGTGTCTTCCATAACCTTGCGGACCTTGTTAGCCAGGGACTCGCGGATGACAGCCTGTGCAGTGTACATACCCAGACCGTGCTCAGCGTTGTCCTCAAACAGGGAGTTAGCCCATGCAGGACCGTGGCCGTCAGCATTCACGGTGTAGGGAGCGGTAGCAGCGGGGCCACCCCAGATGGAGGAACAACCGGTAGCATTGGAAATGTACATGCGGTCGCCGAACAGCTGGGTTACCAGACGAGCGTAGGAAGTTTCAGCACAACCAGCGCAGGAGCCGGAGAACTCAAGCAGAGGCTTGCGGAACTGGCTGCCCTTGACGGTGTTGTCTTCCATTTCGGGCTTCTGAGCGACCTTGGAAACCATGTAGTTGAAGACTTCCTGTTCACCCAGCTCTTGCTCCTGAGGAACCATGGTGATAGCGCCGGTGGGACATACGCCAACACAGACACCGCAGCCCATGCAGTCCAGGGGAGAAACAGCCATGGCGTACTTGTAAACGCCCTTGCCCTTGCCAGCCTTCACGTCCATCAGACGGGTGCCAGCGGGTGCGGCAGCAGCCTCGGCCTCAGTCAGCGCGTAGGGACGGATGGTAGCGTGGGGACATACATAAGCACAGTTGTTACACTGGATACACTTGGTATCATCCCAGTGAGGAACAGTAACAGCAACGCCGCGCTTCTCGTAAGCGGAAACACCCAGGGGGAACTGGCCGTCTTCCAGGTCAGCGAAAGCGGAAACAGGCAGGCTGTAGCCGTCCATCTTGCCGATGGGCTTGAGGATGTTCTTAGCAACAGCAACGGTAGCAGCGGGGCCTTCCAGGACCTCGTCAGCAGCCTTAGCCTCAGCTTTAGCCCAGGCAGCGGGAACATCGATCTTCACGAATGCGGTAGCACCGGCATCGATGGCATCCCAGTTCTTCTCAACAACGTCGCGGCCCTTCTTCAGGTAGGAAGCCTCAGCAGCAGCCTTCATGTAGCCGATGGCCTCCTCGCTGGGCATAACCTTAGCCAGTGCGAAGAAAGCGGACTGCAGAATGGTGTTGGTGCGCTTGCCCATGCCAACCTTGATAGCCAGGTCGATGGCGTTGATGGTGTACAGCTGAATGTTGTTTTCAGCAATGTAGCGCTTGGAAGCGGCATCCAGATGATGCTCCAGCTCCTCCAGGTTCCACTGGCAGTTGATCAGGAACACGCCGCCGGGCTTGACGTCCTGAACGATCTTGAAGCCCTTGGTGATGTAGGAGGGGTTGTGGCAGGCAACGAAGTCAGCCTTGTTGATGTAGTAGGGGGACTTGATAGCCTTGTCGCCGAAACGCAGGTGAGAAACGGTAACACCACCGGTCTTCTTGGAGTCGTACTGGAAGTAAGCCTGTACGTACTTGTCGGTGTGGTCGCCGATGATCTTGATGGAGTTCTTGTTAGCGCCAACGGTGCCGTCGCCGCCCAGACCCCAGAACTTGCACTCGATGGTGCCTTCAGCAGCGGTGTTGGGGGAGACCTTCTCCTCCAGGGACAGGTTGGTCACATCGTCAACGATGCCCAGAGTGAACTCGTTCTTGGGAGCGTCCTTAGCCAGCTCTTCGTAAACGGCAAAGACGGAAGCAGGGTGGGTATCCTTGGAACCCAGACCGTAACGGCCGCCGATGACAGTAATGTCGTGCTTGCCGGCCTTAGCCAGAGCCATAACCACATCCTGGTACAGGGGCTCACCCTGGGAGCCGGGCTCCTTGGTGCGGTCCAGAACAGCGATCTTCTTGACGGTAGCGGGGATTGCGGCCAGCAGGTGCTCGGAGCTCCAGGGACGGAACAGACGAACCTTGATCAGGCCAACCTTCTCGCCGTGAGCGTTCAGGTAATCGACAACTTCCTCGGCTACGTCGCTGAAAGAACCCATACATACGATCACGCGGTCAGCATCGGCAGCGCCGTAGTAGTTGAACAGCTTGTAGTTAGTGCCCAGCTTTGCGTTAACCTTGTCCATGTACTTCTCAACCACTGCGGGCAGAGCATCATAGTACTTGTTGCAGGATTCACGGTGCTGGAAGAAGATATCGTCGTTTTCGTGAGAGCCACGCATTGCGGGACGCTCGGGGTTCAGAGAGTGCTTGCGGAAAGCATCCACAGCTTCCATATTGGTCATTTCCTTCAAGTCCTCGTAATCCCAAATGGCGATCTTCTGAATCTCGTGAGAGGTACGGAAGCCGTCGAAGAAGTTGATGAAGGGAACGCGGCCTTCAATGGATGCCAGGTGGGCAACAGCAGCCAGGTCCATAACTTCCTGTACGTTGGACTCTGCCAGCATAGCGAAACCGGTCTGACGGCAGGCATAAACGTCGGAATGATCACCGAAGATGTTCAGAGCCTGAGCAGAAACGGTACGGGCAGAAACGTGGAACACGCTGGGCAGCAGCTCGCCGGCGATCTTGTACATGTTGGGGATCATCAGCAGCAGACCCTGAGAAGCGGTGTAGGTGGTGGTCAGAGCACCGGCGGCCAGAGAGCCGTGAACGGTACCGGCAGCACCTGCCTCGGACTGCATCTCAACGACCTTTACGGTGTCGCCGAAGATGTTCTTGCGGCCCGCAGCAGACCACTGGTCAACATAGTCGGCCATAGGACTGGAGGGGGTGATGGGGTAAATGCCAGCAACCTCGGTAAAGGCATAGCTGACGTGGGCGGCAGCGGTATTACCGTCCATGGTTTTGAATTTTCTTGCCAAGATAATTACCTCCTAAAAGTAATCCAAAGTTTTACCTCAATATCATATCACCGAATTTCCTATTTGTAAAGTGATAGAAGGGGAATATTCATTGAAATTTTTGAAAATTGTCGCTTATGGGGATGTTCCAGTAAAAAAAGAATTGTATTTTTGTTTTCTATGAAGTATTATGTATATAATTGCTTACGGGAGGTGTCTGCGTTGATCTGCAGTGTGAATACAATGGGTGTCAGTGGTATCCAGGGAAATCCTATTTCCGTGGAGTGCTATGTATCCAACGGTTTGCCCGCTTTTGATATAGTGGGACTGCCCGATGCAGCGGTAAAGGAAGCAAGAGAGCGTGTCCGCGCTGCAGCCAAGACCAGCGGAATGAAATTCCCCTCCGGTCGCATTACTGTGAATTTGGCACCTGCCAATTTGAAGAAGGCCGGTACCCATTATGATCTGCCCATCCTTTTGGGCATTATGTCAGCAGTGGGTACGGTCCGCAGACCGAAATCCTCCAGTGCATTTATCGGTGAATTGAGCCTTGACGGACAGATCCGTCCCGTAAACGGTGTGCTGCCGATGGTGATTGCAGCGAAATATGCCGGTTTCCAAACTGTCTATGTTCCTGCGGAGAATGCTCCGGAGGCTACCTTAGCGAGAGGGCCTGCGATTATTCCTGTGAAAACTGTCAAGGAGTTGGCATCTGCACTGAACGGTGAGATACAGTTAGAGGAAGAACCCATTTGGGTTCCCGAACGCAGAGATGCTGAGGTGCTTGACTTCAAGGACGTGCTGGGACAGGAGAATGTAAAGCGTGCAATGGAAGTTGCGGCTGCCGGAAGCCATAATATTTTGCTTGTTGGCCCTCCCGGATCCGGTAAGAGTATGCTCAGTAAGCGTCTGCCGTCCATTCTCCCGGATATGACCTGGGAGGAATCCTTGGAGGTCACACAGGTTTATTCCGTAATGGGAATGGTGTCTGCTAAATCGCCTCTGGTGATGCAGCGGCCTTTCCGCAGCCCTCACCATACAGTATCCAATGCGGGACTTGCCGGCGGCGGTGTGAATCCCCGGCCGGGTGAAATATCCCTTGCCCACAAGGGCGTGCTGTTCCTGGACGAGCTGCCCGAGTTCCACAAGGATACATTGGATGTGATGCGACAGCCCCTGGAAGATGGACGGGTTACCATATCCCGTGTGTCCGGTACGGTATCCTATCCTGCTGAGTTTATGCTGGTTTGCGCAATGAACCCTTGTAAGTGTGGCTGGTACGGTGACCCCTCCGGCAGATGTATCTGCACGGAGCAGTCGGTGCAAAATTACCGCAGCCGGATTTCCGGGCCGCTTTTGGACAGAATCGATATGATCTTAGAAGTGCCGGCTGTGAAGTTTGAGCAGCTGCGTACCCGCAAGGAAGCAGAACCCTCTAAAGCTATCAAAGACCGAGTAAACGCCGCAAGACAACGGCAAAATAAGCGTTTTGGTGATTTCTCCGGTATGTGCAATGCTCGTATGGGCCCGGAGGAATTGCGTGTGCATTGCAAGCTGGATGAAGAAAGCGCAGAACTGATGCGCCAGGCCTTTGATGCCTTTGGTCTTACGGCCCGGAGCTATGACCGCATTCTGCGTGTGGCAAGAACCATCGCGGATTTGGAAGGGGAGGAGAACATCTCCGCTACCCATATTGCGGAAGCGATTCAATACCGCACTGTTGAACTATAAGAAATGAGGAAATGATTTTGAAAGAGATTTTTTTGCTGAAATTGGGTGAAATTGTGCTGAAAGGCGCAAATAAGCGCCAGTTTGAGGATAAGTTGCGGCAGAATATCCGTCGCCGTATGAAAGCCTACGGTAATTTTGATGTATATTTAATGCAGTCTACAGTTTATGTAGAGCCCATGGACGATGAGGCAGATATTGACGGCGCCTGGGATGCCTGCCATAAGATCTTTGGCCTGGTGAGCTTATGCCGTTGTCGAGCCTGTGAGAAGGATATTGACAAGATCTACAATACGATTGAAGAGTACCTGGGTGATGACCTGGATTGCGCTGCGTCTTTTAAGGTGGAGTCCAAGCGCTCCGATAAGCGGTTTCCTATGACCTCCATTGAAATTTCCCGGGAAATTGGCGGCCGTTTGGCGGAAGCCCATCCCAACTGCACAGTGGATGTCCGTAAGCCCGCATATACTGTTTTTGTGGAAGTCCGTGACTTGGCTACCTATGTACACGGCCCTGCTGAGCCCGGTGCAGGCGGTCTGCCCACCGGTGTTGGCGGACGGGCAATGTGTCTGCTTTCCGGCGGTATCGACTCTCCCGTGGCGGCCTATATGATCGCAAAGCGGGGCGTAGAGGTGGAGTGCGTGCACTTCTTCTCCTATCCCTATACCTCCCAGCTTGCCAGGGACAAGGTTATGGAGCTGGCCCGCTTGGTGACTGCTTACTGCGGCAGAATGACCGTCAATATTGTCGGGTTTACCCAGATCCAGGAAGCGATCCGGGATAACTGCCCCGAGGAGTTCTTTACGCTGATCATGCGCCGATTTATGATGGAGATTTCTCAGCGTATCGCCTTGGGTGACGGCTGTGGTGCACTGATTACTGGTGAGAACCTGGGCCAGGTTGCCAGCCAAACTATGCAGGCTATGCAGGTCACCGGCGCAGTGGTGGATATTCCAATCTTTATGCCGCTTATCGGTATGGATAAGGAAGAGATCGTTACCATCGCGCGCAAAATCGGTACGATGGAAACTTCAGTTCTTCCCTATGAGGATTGCTGCACCGTGTTTACCCCCAAGCACCCCAAGACAAAGCCCACCATTGGCCAGCTGATCAATGCAGAGAAGAATTTGGACAGAGAAGCGCTGATTCAGCAGGCTTTGGAAACGGTTGAAAAGATTACGGTGAAATATGATGACGAACCTTTCATCTGATGTAATCAAGGCGCTCCAAGGCAAGACCATTGCCACAGCGGAAAGCTGTACCGGTGGCGGCATCGGCGCGGCGTTGACAGCGGTTTCCGGCAGTTCTGCAGTATATAAGGGTGGCATAATCTCCTATACCAATGAGATTAAGGAAAACTTACTTGGTGTGCCTGCAGCAATGCTTGCGCAATATGGTGCAGTATCAGAGCCTGTCGCCCAAGCGATGGCGGAAGGTGCAAGAAAAGCCTTGCAAACAGATATTGCCGTTTCTGTCACAGGATTTGCCGGCCCAGGTGGTGACGAATACGGAAATCCCGTGGGAACTGTCTTTATCGGTTATGCTGATACCACAGTGTCTTATGCAAATGAATATCATTTCATTGGTGATAGGGAAGAAGTGCGGAATCAAGCGATTCAAGCAGCGCTGCAAATAATTTTAGAAGAGAATAAATGAAAAGAATCCCACCTCGATTGAGGTGGGATTTTTTGGGTAGTTTGGATTTAACGATATATATTAACCAAATCAGCATATTTACCTTTGTAATAAAAAGAATTGCCGTTTTTATTTTCTCCTAACTCGACTAGGCCCAAATGTTTTAAAATGCTTTGGGATTTGATATTCCTTTTGTTTGCATATGCTTCTACATACATAATATTTTTAGGTAAACTTTTAATTAACCACTTATAAAACTCGGAGAATAAGCCAACGCCCTGAAAATCTTTAATAATTTGTATTTCTTCCATCATCAATGAATCGGTATCACTGTTGATATAATACTGAAAATAGCCAACAAGTTTATTTCCAACATACATCAAAACAATTTGCCGTTGCTCCTTTTGCATAGCTGGAATTAAATACGAACTCCATATTTCAAAATCTTTCTCGTAAGAATTGTTCGTTGGTGCAATTATACTCATATTCGAATGTAAAATTCTAAATATTGGGGGCAAATAGTTTTCTAATTTTTGCTTGTCAAGAAACAAAAATTTACCAGTGCTCATTCATATCACCGCCTAGGGCGTATTATAGCATAAAAGCGGCGTAGCCGCAATACTTTTTCACCATTCACTGTTACTTACTTATTATTTTTCGAAAATCCCGTTAACAAATTTTTATTGAAAAGTGAAGAGTGAAAAAGTAACAAGTAAAAATCCCGCCCACTTGTGTGGACGGGATTTTTGGAGCTAGTGACCTGACTCGAACAGGCGACCTTCTCATTACGAGTGAGATGCACTACCGACTGTGCTACACTAGCAGCTTGTGAAAGCTCTAATATTATATCTATAAATGGATGGAATGTCAAGACAAGAAGAATATTTTAGAACATCCAATATGGCGGAGAAGGAGAGACGGCAAAAATGAGAAGGGGGGATTTGTTGCGTTTTTGCCGATGGCAAAAACAAAGGTAGGAACCAGTGTTTGCACTGGTTCCAGCAATATGTCACCGGCATATTGCACTGCTATGGTTCAAATCCCACCACCCTTAAACAAGAAAAACCACCCGTTTGGGTGGTTTTTCTTGCTTGGCGGAGAAGGAGGGATTTGAACCCTCGATACCCTTTTGGGGTATACACGATTTCCAATCGTGCGCGCTCGGCCAGCTACGCGACTTCTCCGTATTGCGACCGCGATTGCAGTCAGCCTGTGTATAATACTCCATTTAGTGCTGTTTGTCAAGTCCTAATTTCTCAATATACGCAATATTTTTTCTTTGTCGGCAAGCTGTGGAAATACTGAAAATTTATGCAAAATATTTATTTATACTTGTATATTCAAAGATTCTATGTTAATATACATTCAGTATTCAGCAACCTATGTTGCCTCGAAACTTAACAGCAAGAAAGAAAAAAGGTAGTGTTCCTTGTGAGTATATTAGAGAATATCCGTTCCCACCGGGATTTAGAGAATTTGACCCCAAAAGACAGGACAGTTCTTTGCCGGGAGATTCGGGAATTTTTAATTTCCCAGGTGTCTCAGACCGGTGGGCATGTTGCGTCCAATTTAGGCGTTGTAGAGCTGACGGTTGCCATTGAAACGGTGTTTGATACCACCAAGGACCGGTTGGTTTTTGATGTGGGTCATCAATCCTATATTCATAAGATGCTGACCGGCCGCCAGGCTGAGTTTGCCACATTGCGGCAGTTTGGCGGTATGGCCGGTTTCCCCAAGCCCTCCGAAAGCGTGACTGATGCATTTGTTGCCGGTCATGCGTCCAGTTCTGTATCCATTGCGCTGGGAATGGCTCGCGCCAGAACCATGCAAAAGGAAGATTACAATGTCATTGCGCTTATCGGCGACGGTGCGGCAACCGGAGGCTTGGCTTTTGAGGGCTTGAACGATGCCTCTGTCAGCAATGAGCCAATGATCATTATTTTGAATGATAATGCAATGTCCATTGACCGCAATGTAGGCGGTATGGCTTCTCATCTGCGTCAGGTGCGAACCAAGGTTCGTTACTTGGGAATGAAGCAGCATACAAAGGAATTTTTATCCAAAGTACCGGGTGGCAAGGGAATCTCCCGATTCCTCCGCAGCACCAAGGACAAAGTGCGCCGTATGCTGCTGTCAGAAACGATTTTTGAAAGTATGGGCTTTACTTATTTGGGGCCTGTAAACGGCCACGATACAGAAAAGCTTATTTTCCTATTGCAGTCAGCCAAGGATATGAACCGTCCGGTGGTGTTACATGTAACCACTGAAAAGGGAAGAGGCTATGCGCCTGCAGAGGAACATCCCAAGCTTTTCCACGGTATCGGTAAGTTTGATCCCGCAACCGGAGAACCTCTAAGCAGTTCTGCGCCCAGCTTCTCTCAAGCCTTTGGCGATACGATAGTGGAATTGGCAGATAAGAATGAGAAACTCTGTGGCATTACCGCAGCAATGCCCGGTGGTACCGGTTTGTTGGATTTTAAGAAAATATATCCCAACCGCTTATTTGATGTGGGTATTGCTGAAGGGCACGCAGTCTCTATGGCAGGAGGCCTTGCCAAGCAGGGGATGATCCCTGTGGTTGCTCTGTATTCTACGTTTCTGCAGCGTGCCTATGATATGATCCTGCAGGATATCTGTATGCTGAATTTACATGTGGTGTTGGCTGTTGACCGGGCCGGTCTTGTGGGCGAGGACGGGGAGACCCATCACGGTATTTATGATGTGGGATTTCTTCGGCAGGCACCGGGATTGCGGATTTTAGCTCCTGCTTCCCGGGAGGAACTGAAAAAAATGCTTACCTGGGCTGTAGAGGAGCAAAGTGGACCTGTTGCCATTCGCTATCCCCGAGGTGGTGACGGCGCATACACTGATGCAGATTGGAATGCGGAAAAGACCGCAATAACCCATCGGCAGGGTAAGGATGGCGCAATTGTAACCTATGGAAGCCTTGTGAACAATGCTTTGGATGCAGCGAATATTCTTGCAGAGCAGGGAATTGATATTTCTGTGATCCGGCTTGCTGATTTGTCGTCCAATGACTTTTCAAACTTGGAAAATGAAATGAACGGCATAACCAATGTTGTTTTTGCTGAGGAGGCCAGCAGCGGTATCTATGATGCGGTTGCATCCGAATTGGGAGAAAATCACCGCTTTACTTGTGTTGATTTAGGAAAGCAGTATGTGCCCCACGGCAGTGTGGCTCAGTTGTATAAAAAATACGGGCTGGATGTTGAATCCTTGGCCCAAAAGATGAAGGAGGTGCTCGGCAAATGAAGATTAAAAAGCGCTTAGATGTGCTTTTGGTTGAAAAGGGTTTTGCCGAGTCCAGAACCAAGGCCCAGGCGATCATTATGAGTGGGCTTGTGTATGTGAATGATCAAAAGGCGGATAAGCCCGGTGTTTCCTATGAGGAAACTGTACTTGTTGAGGTACGTAACGGCGGTGGTTGTCCATATGTGAGCCGTGGCGGTTTGAAATTGGAAAAAGCGCTTCGTGATTTTGGCGTTGATCCGACCGGTTATGTTTGCAGCGATTCCGGCGCATCTACCGGTGGCTTTACAGATTGCCTGCTTCAACAGGGTGCAAGCAAGGTGTTTGCCATTGACGTGGGCTACGGCCAGTTAGATTGGAAAATTCGCTCTGATCCCCGCGTGGTGGTGATGGAGCGCACCAATGTGCGCTATGTGACCCCTGAGGACTTGGGTGAGCCCCTGGATCTGTCTGTGATCGATGTAAGTTTTATTTCCTTGCGGATCGTTCTGCCTGTTATTAAGACCTTTTTGAAGCCCACAGGCCAGGTGCTATGCTTAATCAAGCCACAGTTTGAGGCTGGCAAAGAAAAGGTAGGCAAAGGCAAGGGTGTCGTTCGCGATCCAGAGATTCATAAGGAAGTATTGGATAATTTTGTTTCTTTGACACAAGAGATCGGGTTCACCATTTTGGGACTGACTTTTTCTCCGGTGAAGGGCCCTGAGGGGAATATTGAATTTTTGGCCCATTTGACTTTGGACGATAAACCCGGCATTCAGCCGGATACTGCATCGGTGGTTACTGATGCCCATGAAACATTAAAGGGGTGAATCATTTGAAGCGAGTAATATTATCCCCCAATCCTTATCGAGACAAGGATTTTGCTACTTTGCGGGAGGCAATGACCGTGCTGAAGGGCGCTGGTATCGATACCCGCGTTTGCCTGCCATTTGAGGTGGACAAAAATTATGAATTACCCAGGGATATCCGCTTCAGCCGTTTGGATCGGGAACTGCCTGGCGCAGATATGCTGATCTGCTTTGGTGGAGACGGAACCCTTTTGCACACAGCAAAAACAGCAACCCGGCAGGGGATTCCAGTGCTGGGCGTGAACATCGGTACTATGGGCTTTATGGCAGAACTGGAAAGCGGGGAGCTTTCTCAGTTGGCGCGCATTGCTAACGATGATTATACCATCGATAACCGTATGATGCTGGATGTGACGGTACACAGAGACCGGGATATTATCTTCCATGATCTGTGCCTCAACGATGTAGCCATCACCAAGGGCGCTGTTGCCCGGATCGTGCATTTAAAGGTCCAGTGTGACGGTGTGCAGGCGATGGAATGCGGTGGCGACGGTATCATTGTTGCTACTCCCACCGGTTCTACTGCCTATAGCCTTTCTGCAGGCGGTCCCATTGTGGAGCCTGATGCACACAGTATTCTCATTACGCCTATTTGTGCACACGATGTAGCAAGCCGTTGCATTGTGGTTTCCGATAAGCGTACAGTTTCTGTGACTATGACACAGAATGCCCGCCGCAATGCCTATTTGTCTGTAGACGGTGGAAGGACGCTGCGTATGAATATGGGTGATGTAGCAACAATTAAGAAATCCAACCTGTGTACGAAGTTGGTGCGCCTCAAGGACCGCAGCTTTTTCGATGTGGTCAATATGAAATTCAGAATCGGGTAGGTGAATGCAATGAAAAATCAAAGACAGGCAAAGATCTTAGAAATTATTTCTACCAAAAATGTGGAGACCCAGGAGCAGCTGCTGACAGAATTGCAGGAGGCTGGTTTCCGTGGTACTCAAGCCACCATTTCCAGAGATATCAAGGAAATGCGAATTGTAAAAGAGCTTACCAATTTAGGTACCTACCGTTATGCGATTTCCGGAAATGAGCAGACCAGTACATTCTCCACCCGTCTCAATACCATTTTTAAGGAATGCGTTGTGCGAGTGGACTATGCGCAGAACATCATTGTGATTCATACATTACCCGGCCTTGCATCAGCTGCTGGTGCCGCAATCGATGCCATGAGTATGCGTACAGTGGTAGGCTGTTTGTCCGGTGACGATACGGTGATCGTAGTTATGCGTGACATCAATTCCGCAGCCACATTCTGTGGGGAAATCAAAAATCTGCTAAACTAAGGAGGGGATCGGCGTGCTGAGCCTTTTGCATATTGAGAATATTGCGGTCATCGAGTGCGCTGACATTTCCTTTGACGCCGGCTTCAATGTTCTCACCGGTGAGACCGGTGCCGGTAAATCCATTGTGATCGATGCGATTTCAGCGATTTTAGGTGAGCGTACTTACCGGGATATGATCCGTACGGGAACAGATAAGGCAACTGTCCGAGCTGTATTTACGGACGTGCCGGAGCTTCCATGGTTTGCAGAAAACAGCGTCCCATATGATGCAGAAACTGTGATTCACCGGGATGTGTTCCTGGATGGGAAAAATATTTGCCGTGTCAATGGTACCTTGGTTACTGTGTCCATTCTTCGCAAGCTTGGTATTCAGCTGATCAACATCCACGGCCAGCACGATTCTGCATCCTTGTTTGACGAGGCAAATCATCTGATTTTCCTGGATGATTTTGCGGAGAACAGCGCGTTAAGAGGGGAGTACGCAGCAGCCTTTGACGCAATGTCTCAGATTCGCCGGGAAATCCAGCGTGTGTCTATGGACGAGGGAGAAAAGCTCCGCAAGATGGAGACCCTCCGTTATCAAATTGAGGAGATATCCAAGGCGGATTTAGAACCCGATGAGGATGAACAGCTGGAGGAGCGCAGAAAAATCCTACAAAACGGTGAAAAACTCAGTGACGCGATGCATGCAGCCACGGTAAGCCTATATGGTGACGATGACACAGACGGCGCAGCCGCGCTGCTTGCTGAGGCGGAACGGGAGTTGTCCCGTTTGAACCGCTATACAGATGCCTATTCATCCCTCCACGAGCGCATAGCTGACCTAATGTACCAGGTGCAGGATGTGGCTGAAGAGATTCGTGATGCCCGTGACGATTTGAGTTTTTCTGCGGAAGAATTGGATAAAATTGAAGCCCGTCTGGATGTGATTCATCGGCTGCGCAGAAAATACGGCGCAACCTGCCGGGATATCCTTGCCTATTTAGAGAATGCGCAAAAAGAATTGGATGAAATTGAGTTTGCCGATGATATCATCGACAGACTGAAGAAAAAACTGGAAAAGGCAGAGACAGAAGCAATGGAGATCGCCTTGCGTTTGCGGGAGAACCGGAAGAAGACCGCAGAGCTTTTGTCTGCACGGATTCTTTCGGAATTGACCCAGCTGGATATGCCCAAGGTGCAATTCAGCTGTGTGTTTCAAGAGACCGAAATGGCGGCTAACGGCGCAGATGCAGTTGCCTTTTATATGTCAGCCAATGCTGGTGAGGCCCTGAAGCCCTTGAATAAGGTGGCTTCAGGCGGTGAATTGGCTCGGATCATGCTGGCAATGAAGAATGTGCTTGCGGAGCAGGATCAGGTAGCTACCTTGATTTTCGACGAGGTGGATACAGGCGTGTCCGGTCGTGCAGCTCAAAAGGTGGCAGAGAAGCTTCGTAGCGTGGCAAAAAATAAGCAAGTGCTCTGTGTGACCCACTTGCCCCAGCTTGCTGCTTTGGCCAGTACCCATTTGCTGATTGCGAAGGAGGAGCGCAGCGGGCGTACTTATACCACGGTAACGCCCTTGGATATTGAGGGCAGAAAGCGGGAGTTAGCCCGTATTATTGGCGGCGCCAACATCACAGAAACTACGCTGAAAAGCGCTGGTGAGATGTTGGCCGATGCCACTTGACAAATTGCGCGTTTTTTGTTAACATAGCTTTACTTTCAACGCGATGACAGGATGCAGTAAGTAATTTCCTGGTTTCAGAGAGCTGCCGGAGGGTGCAAGGCAGTAGGGGAATTGCTGAAGTTACCTCCTGGAGCGGCCTTTCTGAACTTTAGTAGGGAAGGACGGGTATGCCCGATATAGCTGTGGCGTTTTTAACGTCGTGAGGGTGCGGTTGTGAGATCGTACCGAACCAGAGGTGGTACCGCGTAATTTACGCCCTCTGTCCTGCGGGACAGAGGGCTTTATATTTTTTGGAGGATTTTAGAATGAAAGTTTATGACGAGCTGGTTGCCAGAGGCTTGATTGCTCAGGTTACCAACGAAGAAGCGATTCGTGAAATGATTGACAATGGCAAGGCCGTTTTCTATATCGGCTTTGACCCTACAGCAGATTCCCTGCACGTTGGCCACTTTATGGCCCTGTGCTTGATGAAGCGTCTGCAGATGGCCGGCAATAAGCCTATCGCGCTGATCGGCGGTGGTACTGCGATGATCGGTGACCCCTCCGGTCGTACAGATATGCGTTCCATGATGACCAAGGAGACTATCGACCACAACTGCGCTTGCTTTAAAAAGCAGATGGAGCGGTTCATTGAGTTTGGTGAAGATAAGGCTATGATGGTGAATAATGCCGATTGGCTGCTGCAGCTGAACTATGTGGATTTTATCCGGGAGATTGGCGGCTGCTTCTCCGTGAACAATATGCTCCGGGCAGAGTGCTTTAAGCAGAGAATGGAAAAGGGCTTGTCCTTCCTGGAATTCAATTATATGCCTATGCAGTCTTATGACTTCTACTACCTGTTCCAGAAGTACGGCTGTAATATGCAGTTTGGCGGTAACGACCAGTGGAGTAATATGCTGGGTGGTACAGAACTGATTCGCCGCAAACTGGGCCAGGATGCGCATGCAATGACCATCACCTTGCTCCTCAACTCTGAGGGCAAGAAGATGGGCAAGACCGCCAAGGGCGCTGTGTGGCTGGATCCCAATAAGACTTCTCCCTTCGAATTCTATCAATATTGGCGCAATGTGGAGGACTCTGATGTCCTCAAGTGCATTCGTATGCTGACCTTCCTGCCCCTGGAGCAGATCAACGAGATGGACTCCTGGAAGGATGCCCAACTGAATACAGCCAAGGAGATCCTGGCTTACGAGCTGACAAAGCTTGTTCATGGCGAGGAGGAAGCAACCAAGGCCCAGACTGCTGCCAAGGCGCTGTTTGCCGGCGGTGGTGACGATGCCAATATGCCTACCACCGAAATTACTGCAGAGCAGCTGACTGACGGTAAGATCGGCATTCTGAATCTGATGGTTGCCTGTGGTCTGGCACCTTCCAACAAGCAAGCTCGCCAATTGGTCGAGCAGGGCGGTGTCTTCGTCAATGACGAAAAAGTGCCCGCTCCCCAGTTCGCTGTCACAGAAGAAATGCTCCGTGAAGGTGTTAAGATCCGCAAGGGTAAAAAAGTTTTCCACAAAGCAATTCTTGGTTAATATACAGAAAAGAGATCAGCCACAGACCTACGGGTCTGTGGCTGATTTGTTATTGCAATAATTAGGAACCGAGGGAAGCCAGCACTATATCCATGTTCAGATACTTAGTGTTGCCAACAGCGGTGGAAGTACCTTCCAGAGTCTTATTGTACCATTCTTCAACATCGTTGGTACGCATTTCTTCACGGATCATATAATCACGGTAGGTGAGCTCATCATAGCTGGAGAAGTACATGATGTGATAGCCGTACTCAGACTGGATGATACCGGTATCGCCAACCTTGCGGTTGGAGTCAATACACCAGTTTAGGAAGTTAGGAACATAGTTGGACTTGGGATGAATATCTTCGTACAGACCACCGGTCTCCTTAGAAGCGTCATCCTTGGTATGCTTCTTGACCAGTTCAACGAAAGAGTCTTCGGTCTTCTTGCCGTCTTCCCATTCCTTCAGCAGCTTTTCAGCTTGCTCCTTAGCCTTTTTCTTTTCGGCATCGGAGTAAGTCTTGCTGCCGTCGGTGGCAGTACTGCCGCCCTCAAAGGCAACTAACAGGTGACGGACATTGGCCAGCTTTTGGGTGTTCTCGTTACGGGCCTGGAAGAGGACCACAGTGTAACCGGTGGTAGTCTTTACGTCTTTGCCGTCCTTGTCTTTGGAAGTAGTTTCTTCGGCAACGACCGTGATCTCGTTTTCGACACGAGCCTTGTCAGCCAGCCAAGACTGCAGGTTGGAAGCAATCTGGGGGTACAACAAATCGGTTCTGGCCTGAGAGGTAACAGGGTCTTTAGAATCCTTATTAATCTCCAGTGCGCCGATTAGCTTGTTCAGTTCTTCCAGATTTTTTGCATCTTTCAAAGAGTTAATAGCCTCTTCCGCCTTTTTCAAGGCAGCTGCGGTTTCTTCGGCAGTAGGCTCTTTTTTCTCTTCGTCCTTAGACTTTTCGGGAAGGAAGTCATCAGCCGTCAAAGTGTAGGTGGCATAGCTAAAGGAGGTGAAGTTGTTCTCTTTGCCTTTTTCATAGCCGCGGATTGCAGCATCGTCATACTTAAGATCTGCGCTGTACTTGCTGTAGAATGCGCTTGCGATGGTGGAGATCTTAGTGTATTCGGTGTAGGATGCCAAAGTAGAACCGTAACCGTAAGTAGCTTGCAGGAACTTGTCGGCGTTCTTATAGCCGTAGAGCTGGGCATACAGATCCATCATGCTCAAGTTGGAATCCATAGCCTTCTGCTCGTCCTCGCTGAGCTTGAAACCTTCAGCCATAGCCTTGTTGTAGAGTGCATAATCGCTCTTAGCCTTAGCCAACGCCTCGCCCAGGTAATAGTCGGCAAATGTTTGCCCGCTTTCCTTGTCGTAGATTTGCTCGTCTAAAGATTTATTGGCGTCCATACCCATAAAGCCCAGCATTACACTGAGATTGTCGCCGTACTGGCTCTGCCACTGAGAATAGATGTTCTTAATATAGTCGGTCAAATAGTAGTTCACCTGAACGCTATTCAAATCTTGTTTATTGACAGTAGCGGCAATAGTCTTCTTCTGGAAATAACCGGATCTGTTGATTCCGTTATCCACAAGAACTACACTGAAAACGATGGCAATTACAAGCATAATCGCCACAAAGGAAATAGTCATAGCCTTGAGTTTTTTTGCTTCTTTTTTCTCTTGCCGTTGCTTTTCGGTCAGCATTTCGGCAGCCAACTCCTTGCGGAGTTTCTTCTTGCTGGATGCGCTCATAGTATCAATTCCTCTCATACGAATGGTTTGCGGCCCGGAATGGGCGCACAAGTTAATGTATTATAACCTATTTTTCGTAGAGTTTCAAGAGGAAACTTTCAGTTTGTTATATTTGTGAAAAAAGTTTACAAATTTTTGGCAGATATGCCAAATAAAAACAAGGGGAGCAAAGCTCCCCTTGCCATACCCGCTTTGGCCGTATGCGTCCGATTATGACCTGCACCAATCTGCAGGTGGGTCGCCGCTCCGTGTCTTCGCTGCTCCCAACGTCCGCCGTCTGTCAAAGCAGGGGCGGGAGGTCTGCAATACGACAAGGAAGTCAAGCATCCCGTATTATAAAATGTGGGTCCAACAGGACGTATTACGCACCAAGCAGGCAGTGCGATTACTCTTCGTTATCTTCCTCGTAGAGCTGCTCCATAATCAAATTATAGACAGTTTCCAGTTCAGCTTCGTCCTCAATGGCGCAAAGAGTAGCTTCTCCATCGTCTTCTTCAACGGACTTGAGAATACTAACCTCCAACTCAGCATCTTCTTCGTCAGTAGCCAGGGTGACAGCTAAATAGGTTTCACCGTTATATTCAATGCTGGTGAGAACTTCCAACTCAAACTCAGTGCCGTCCTCGTCTACAATGGTGATAAAATCAGAACCGTAATCATCCATTTGTGTATACCTCCAATTATTACTGTAGGTATATTCTAACTGTAAATCCCGTGAAAATCAAGTAAAATCCTGCGGGTGATTACAGTATATCCGCAGAAATGTTTTTTATGAAAATGTCCGCGAAGGAAATCGTTGTATTTGGGGCATACTGTAACTGTATATTCATAGATAATTTATAAAATAGGGCTTTCGTTTTTGTAGCAGATGTGCTATAATGTTATGCGTAGTGCTATAGCTATGTACATTTGAATGCTGTTTGTTCCGATAGGCCACTGGCCATATGGATGGAGGTTATATAATGTTCGAAAAATTTTTGTATAAAGTTAGAGCTATAAAAGAAAAACAGAAACAAGTCCGACAAAATTGGAATCCCCATTGGAGTATGCGTACAGCCCACAGGGGGTGGATGATCACCTTTTCTGTTTTGAAGGTCTTTGCCGGCGCGGCGATCACGGTTTTGTTAGTTGGCATTGTTTGTGGCTTTGCCTTTATGGGTGTTATGGGTGATTACCTGCAAAATGACATCCTTCCTATGGCGGGCATGGCTATTGAAGATGTATCTATGGATCAGAGTTCCACTATGTACTATGTGGATTCTGCCGGCGATATTCAGGTCTATCAGAATATTTTTGCAACAACAAGCAGTAAGTGGGCAGATTTGGAAGATATTCCCGAGGATCTGGTGCACGCAGCTGTTGCCATTGAGGATCACCGCTTTTATACACACCAAGGTGTTGACTGGATAACGACTGTAAAGGCTTGCGCCCGTATGTTCTTCGGTGATGACTCGGTTGGCGGCTCCAGTATCACCCAGCAGCTGATTAAAAACCTGCTTTTATTTGAAGATGAGAGCGCCGACGATGTTACTGTTCAACGAAAGGTACTGGAGATATTCCGGGCATTGCAGCTGGAGAAACGGTATCACAAGGATACCATTATGGAGATGTATTTAAACTGCATCTATTTGGGCCAGGGCTGCCGTGGTGTTCGCAGCGCGGCGGAGACTTATTTTGGTAAGGAATTGGAGTTACTGACCCCTGCGGAATGCGCCAGCTTGATCAGCATCACAAATTCTCCCACTTATTATGACCCCTATCAGAACTTTGATAATAATAAAAAGCGAAAAGAAGATGTCCTTTGGGCTATGCGTGAATATGGATGGCTGACTGAGGCTGAGTATCAAGAAGCAATTGCCCAGAAACTTGTCTTAAAGGTTGGAGTAGACGAGGAGGACCGTCTTACCACTTGTGAGAATTGCGGTTATCGCGATGTAGCCAAAAACTACAAAGAATCTGACGGCAAGCGTTATTGTCCGCAATGCGACACGCAGGTATCCCTGCAGAAAGATAATTCTCAGGATATCTATTCTTGGTTTGGTGATACTGTGCTGGAGGACGTGGCCAAGGCATTTGCTGAGGAGGCCGGTTTCCAGTGGAATTCCAGCACAAGAGAACTGATGCTCCAACAGATCCAAAAAGGCGGCTACCATATTTACACTACTTTTGATAAAGCGGCCCAGGATTGCGTAGATGCTGTCTATACCAACATAGATAAGATCCCCGATACCCGTGGTGGTCAGCAGCTTCGCTCCGCAATTGTAATCATCGATAACCGCTCCGGCGATATTGTTGCTATGGCCGGTGACGTTGGCAAGAAGACCGACCATGACGCCTGGAACAGAGCCACTGACGCCAAACGGCAATCCGGTTCTTGCATTAAGCCGGTTACGGTATATGCTCCGGCATTTGAGTCCGGCGCAATCACCCCAGCAACCGTGATTAAGGATTTGCCTCTTAGCTATAGTAACGGACCTTATCCGCTCAATGATACCCGGACCTATTCTTATGCCCGTACTGTTTTCCGCGGTGTTGTCCGTTCCGTAAATGCTGTGGCAGCCAATGTTGTTGACAAGGCCGGAGTGAATTATGCTTACCTGTTTGCGAAAGAGAAGTTTGGCATTTCTACTTTGGTTGAGTCTTATACCGATCCTGATGGCCGCAACCACAGCGATATTGACATTGGTCCGCTGGCCTTGGGCGCGCAGACCTTTGGTGTCACTGTGCGTGATATGACAAGCGCGTTTGCTACCTTTGCCAACAAGGGTAATTACCGTTACGGAAGAACATTCTCCAAGGTCTATGACTCCAAGGGTAATCTGGTGCTGGATAATACGCAGAAGACTGAACAGATTCTCAGCGAAAAATCCGTTGACTATATGAACTACTGTTTGACTGCCGCTACCAGAGAAGGTACCGGTACAGAGGCGGATTTGTTCTACTCCTATGGCGTTTCTACTGCTGGCAAGACCGGTACTTCTGGTGATAACTATGACCGTTGGTACTGCGGATTTACCGGTTACTATACAGCTGCTGTATGGTGTGGCTTTGAAAGTCCGGAGTCTATTCAGTGCTATAGTGTAAACAACCCTGCTGCATATTTGTTTAAGCAGGTTATGGGCCCCCTCCATCAGGGAAAGAGCGATATCTTACTGTACAATCAGAGTAAGCTCCAAAGCGTAAATATGTGCCTTTCCTCCGGCAAGATCGCAACGTCTGCCTGTACCAACGATATCCGGCTGGATGCGCCTTTGAACCCCAGTGATTTTATTGCAACCAGTCAGGCTGTTGTGTATGCCGAGGATATGCCTACCCAGTATTGCGATAAGCATATAATGGTGGATTACTGCTCCGGTGGCGGTGTTGCAACCCAGTGGTGCAGGAAGTTTGCCGCTGTTGACAGCTCTGTGAAACTCCGCCAGGAAGGTCTTGTGAAAATGACAAAGAACGAGATCGACCAGATCCTACGGGCATCGTCTTATCGTTTGATCAGCGATTATCTGCGTAACGACTATGTATACTATATCAATGCTGACGGTACGGATGCGGTGTTTAAGGGGATGAAAGGTAATCTAACCAACGATGCCCCCTATGTGACCTGTAAGGTACACACCCAAAGCGCATGGGAACAGTATGCGGCGCAGCATCCCGGTGTGCAATGAGTAATGCGTGTATTGACGCAAAAGGAGAAAGAGATGATTTGGATTTCCGATGAATGGAAGGAATATGAGGTTTTGGATACGGCGGGCGGTGAACGCCTGGAGAGGTGGGGGAAGTATACCCTGGTTCGCCCAGATCCACAGGTGATCTGGGATACACCCCACAGCCATCCTGCCTGGAAAAAATATGATGCCCGGTATATTCGATCTTCCACAGGTGGTGGTCATTGGTCTGACCATCACCTGCCAGAGCGTTGGCAAATTCACTATAAGGACTATTTGACCTTTAATGTGAAGCCAATGAACTTTAAGCATACCGGTGTTTTCCCGGAGCAGGCGGCAAACTGGGATTTTATCCGGGATAAAATCGCATCTGCCGGTCGTCCTACCCGAGTGCTGAACTTGTTTGCCTACTCCGGTGGCGCTACGCTTGCTGCCGCAGCCGGTGGTGCAGAGGTATACCATGTGGATGCCTCTAAGGGTATGGTGGCTTGGGCAAAGGAAAATGCGGTTGCATCCGGCCTGGCAGACCGCCCCATACATTGGATCGTGGACGATTGCGGTAAATTCATTCAAAGAGAGATTCGCCGCGGCCGCCGTTATGACGGTATTATTATGGATCCGCCCAGCTACGGGCGGGGACCCAGCGGCGAGATTTGGAAGATGGAGACCAGCTTTTATCCCTTCCTGCAGGAGACTGTGAAGCTTTTGTCTGACAATCCGCTGTTTGTGATCATTAATTCTTATACCACCGGTCTTGCACCTTCCGCTGTTGGCTATGCATCAGATGTGGTGTTTGGCAATGTCTACGGCGGTAGTACCGCTGTGGGTGAACTGGGCCTTCCGGTGCAATCCACTGGATTGGTGCTGCCCTGCGGCGCAACCGGCCGTTGGACGCCTTGACAGGAGGCAGAATATGAGTGCAATTACTGCAGAAAAATTGGCATATACTTATCCGGGCGTGGATGATGCGCCCGGCGTTGCCGTGTTCGAGGAACTTGATCTGTCCGTCGAAGAAGGCAGTTTTGTCGCCGTTTTAGGTAGCAACGGATGCGGAAAATCCACCCTCGCTAAGCACTTTAACAGCATTCTTTTGCCCAGTGGAGGCAAGGTATATGTTTGGGGGCTTGACACTTCGGACGAAGAAAAACTGATACAGATCCGCAAAACAGTCGGTATGGTGTTCCAGAATCCGGACAATCAGATCGTTGCCAATGTTGTGGAGGAAGATGTAGCCTTTGCGCCGGAGAATTTGGGAATTTCTTCGCCTGTGATTCGCCAGCGGGTGGATACGGCTTTAAAACTGGTTGATATGTATAAATACTGTAACCATGCGCCCCACCTTCTGTCCGGCGGACAGAAGCAGAGGGTAGCCATTGCCGGTGTGATCGCGATGGAACCCAAGTGCATTGTGTTGGATGAGCCTACTGCAATGCTGGATCCTAAGGGCCGCGCTGAAGTGATGGAAACAGTTAAGCGACTCAACAGAGAAAAAGGAATTACTGTAATTTTAATAACCCACCATATGGATGAGGCTGCTCAGGCTCAGCGTGTGGTGGTACTGGATAAGGGAAAGGTGGCTTTGGACGGCACACCCCGGGAAGTATTCTCTCAGATTGAGAAGCTTCACAGCATGGGATTGGCAGCTCCGGAGACAGTGGAACTGTGCAGCAAATTAAATGCTTGCGGCTTTGACCTTCCCTTGGATAGACTCAATGCAGAAGAATGTGCGCAGGTACTTTGTGAAACTTTGAAGGCCTGACCCACAGGAGGTTAGAAAAGTGGCGCCTATTTTAGAGGTTAGAAACTTAAGTCATACTTATAGCATCGGTACGCCCTTTGCCCACAAGGCGTTGGATAATGTTTCTTTTGCCGTGGAGCGTGGTGAGTTTATCGGTGTGATCGGACATACCGGATCGGGTAAGTCCACCTTGATGCAGCACCTAAATGGCTTGCTGAAACCGGAAATCGGTGAGATTTTATTGGACGGTGTGGATATTTGGTCTGATAAAAAAGTTACCCGGCTGAGCCGTTTCCGTGTGGGCTTGGTGTTCCAGTACCCGGAGTATCAGCTCTTCGAGGAAACGGTATACAAGGATATTGCTTTTGGCCCAAAGAATATGGGTCTTAAGTCGGCAGAGATCGATCGACGTGTCAGGGAAGCGGCCAAATTGGTGGGGCTTACCGAGGCGCAGTTAGAGGTTTCTCCTTTTGATCTGTCCGGTGGACAGAAACGGCGTGTAGCCATTGCCGGTGTGATCGCAATGGAGCCGGAAGTTCTTGTTTTGGACGAACCCACCGCCGGACTGGACCCTGAGGGCAGGGAAGAGGTCCTATCCAATATTGAAGACTACCGCAGAAGCAAGAATGCAACCATTATGATGGTCAGCCATTCTATGAACGATGTTGCCCGCCTTGCCGACCGCTTGCTTGTGATGAATGATGCCATGCTGGCTATGGACGGCACTCCCGAGCAGGTGTTTACCAGAGCGCAGGAGCTGGTGGATATGGGATTGGATATTCCCGAGATCACAAAGCTGTTTTTGCAGTTGCGGAAATTGGGTTTGCCTGTTGAGCCTGTATTCACCATGGAGCAGGCAATAAAAGTCCTGCGAGAGCTGAAGGAGGGAAATGCCAATGCTTAAAGACATTACCCTTGGTCAGTATTTCCCGGGAAATTCCGTGATTCACCGTATGGACCCCAGAACCAAGTTGGTTGGGCTTATCATATACATTGTGGCGCTGTTTACAGCGACCAGTTGGTTGTCCTATGGGATCATGCTGGCATTTCTGATCGTAATGGTAGCGCTGTCTAAGATTCCCGTAAAGGCCTTGTTTAAGGGCATGAAACCGCTGATCTTTATCCTGATATTTACCGGTCTTTTGAATCTGCTGTTTAACGGCGGTGAAACAGTTTTGGTTGCTTTTTGGAAGATCACCATTACATTAGAGGGCGTTATTCGGGCGTTTTTTATGGTTGCGCGGATTTTGATGCTGATTTCCGCAACCTTCCTAATGACCTATACCACATCTCCCATTCAGTTGACTGATGGCCTGGAATCCCTGTTGTCACCGCTGAAGAAGATCCGTGTACCGGTCCACGAGCTTGCAATGATGATGTGTATTGCCTTGCGGTTTATTCCTACGCTGATCGAGGAGACAGATAAAATCATTTCTGCCCAAAAGGCAAGAGGCGCCGATTTTGAAACAGGCAGCGTTTTGAAACGGGTGAAAGCGCTTGTGCCAATTTTAGTGCCGCTGTTTATCAGCGCCTTCCGCCGTGCTGACGA
The DNA here is from genome assembly GCA_017482385.1 of Oscillospiraceae bacterium. GTDB lineage: Bacteria > Bacillota > Clostridia > Oscillospirales > Oscillospiraceae > Faecousia. The sequence goes on from JAFUNI010000023.1 coordinate 140,199, forward strand.
ATTGGCAACAGCTATGGAATGCCGTTGCTATCAAGGCGGTGAGGGCCGCACAAAAATGAAATTGTTGCGCTATCGCAGACGGGATTATTTTGCGTACTTGATCCTGCTTATGCTTCTGTCCGGTGTGATTGTGGCAGCATCCTTTGGCTTGTGAGGTAGTTATGCGCAATATTGCATTGTTTTTGACTTATGAGGGAACTGCCTACCACGGCTGGCAGACACAAAAAAACCTGGCCACTGTCCAACAAACATTGGAAAAAGCCATCGAAATGGTGGTAAACCACCCGGTTCATGTAACCGGCTGCGGTCGGACGGATGCCGGTGTTCATGCCCGGTGCTATGTGGCAAATTTCCGAACGGAATCCACTATTCCGGTGGATCGATTACCCTATGCGTTAAATACCCATTTGCCCATTGATATTGCTGTGACAAAGGCATTTGAGGTGAATGAAAACTTTAACGCAATTGGCTCTTGTGTCCGCAAGGAATATACCTACACCATTTATAATTCCCGCCTGAGAGATCCTTTCTATGTAAACAGGGCTTGGTTTTATCCCAAGCATCTGGACGAAACTGTGATGCAGAGGGCGGCAGACCAGTTTGTTGGCACTCACGATTTTGCCGCTGTCCGCAGTGTTGGAACGGATGTAAAATCTACAGTCCGCACAGTGCATTACTGCAATGTGGAGCGCAAGAGTGATATCATCGAAATACAAGTTTGCGCTAACGGTTTTTTGTATAATATGGCTCGTGCCATCGTTGGAACAGTGGTCTATGCCGCTGAGGGTAAATTCCCCCCGGAGCAGATCGCCAAAATCCTTTTAGAGGGTAATAGAACTGCAGCCGGTCCTACCGTTCCGGCAGGTGGCCTTTATATGACCCACCTGTGGTATGATGACGGACTGGATAAATTTGAATGTACGCCATTACTTAAAAATTCATAAATTGTTTTTCCTTTTCCGGTGAAACTATGATATTGTACCGGAAGAAAGGTTGTGAGAATCGTATGCAGCCAAAGTTGTGTACCAAATGTAAGAAGAATATGGCCGTTGTCTTTATAACAAAGATTGAAAACGGTGTGAGCCTGAATGAGGGCTATTGTATCAAATGCGCCCGTTCTCTGGGCATTCCTCAGATCGATGCGGCTGTGAAGCAAATGGGCTTTTCAGATGAAGATCTTGATAATCTCTCCGATGAAATGAGCAATATGTTCGGTCAGATGGATGGAGAAGAGGACGAGACCGAAGGCCGCACTGCCACATTCCCGATGCTTAACCAGCTGCTGGAGAATATGGGCGCACAGAAGGGCGAAATGGAGCCAAAGCAGGAAACCGAAAAGGATCAAAAGTCCAAGAAGGAGAAGGGCAGTAAGCATAAATTCCTGGATAATTACTGCTTGAATCTTACCGGTCGCGCCCGTGAGGGTAAAATGGATCCTGTGATTGGCAGAGATGAGGAAACCGAGCGGGTGATCCAGATTTTGAATCGCCGTCAGAAGAACAATCCCTGTCTGATCGGTGAGCCCGGTGTTGGTAAAACTGCTATTGCGGAAGGTCTTGCCCAGCGGATCGTTGCAGGCAAAGTGCCCTACAACCTGCGGAATAAGGAAGTGCTCCTGCTGGATTTGACCGCACTTGTGGCAGGTACCCAGTTCCGTGGCCAGTTTGAGAGCCGTATGAAGGGCTTGATCGCTGAGGTAAAGGCTTGCGGCAATATCATCTTAGTGATCGACGAGGTGCATAACCTGGTTGGTGCCGGTGATGCAGAAGGCTCTATGAATGCGGCCAATATTCTGAAGCCAGCCCTGTCCCGTGGTGAGATCCAGGTGATCGGCGCGACTACCTTTAATGAATACCGTAAGCACATTGAGAAGGACGCTGCATTGGAGCGCCGCTTCCAACCGGTGTCTGTGGCTGAGCCTACCATCGAGGAAGCTTGCCAAATTATGCAGGGTGTTTCCAAGGCCTATGCAGAGTTCCACGGTGTTGTGGTTTCTCCGGAGATCGCCCGGCAGTGTGTTATCCTGTCCGAGCGCTATATCACCGACCGATTCCTGCCGGATAAGGCAATCGACTTGTTGGATGAAGCTTGTTCCGATGTGAACCTGCGCTGCGAGGAAATTTCCCGCCGTGCTGAACTGAAAAAGGAACGGGATGATTACGAGCTGGAGCTGCGTATGCTCACCGAGGATACGGAAAACGAGCACTATGAGCGCTTGGCTACCATTCGCAGCAAGCTGTGCCAATTGGCAGCGGAGATCGAAGAATTGGAAAAAATTCCTGCTCCAGCCGTTACCATTGAAAATTTGGCCCGGATTATTGAGCTGTGGACCAAAATTCCTGCCAGCAAGATCAAGGCTCAGGAGTATCAGCAGCTTAAGGGACTTGCTGACCGGCTGAAAAAGCATATTGTCGGCCAGGACGAGGCTGTGGAAACTGTTGCCAAGGCAATTCGCAGAAATCGCGTGGGCATCAGCCCCAAGAAGAAGCCTGTTTCCTTTATCTTTGTCGGTCCTACCGGTGTGGGTAAGACAGAATTGGTGAAATGCCTTGCAAACGATATGTTTGATTCTGTTGATTCCCTAATTCGGCTGGATATGACGGAGTTTATGGAGAAGCATACTGTTTCCAAGCTCATTGGTTCGCCTCCCGGTTATATTGGCTATGACGAAGCAGGCCAGCTGACAGAGAAGATCCGCAGAAAGCCGTATTCTGTGGTGCTGTTTGATGAGATTGAAAAGGCCCACCCGGATGTGCTGAACATTCTTCTGCAGGTACTGGATGACGGTCGTATTACCGATGCCCAGGGTCGTGTGGTGAATTTTGAAAATGCCATTATCGTCATGACCTCCAATGCCGGTTCTGAGGGCCGTGTAGGCGGTTTGGGCTTTGGCCGAACCGATAATGAGATGGTCAAGGAAAAGACAATGAATGCCCTGCGGGAGTTCCTGCGGCCCGAGTTTATTAACCGGGTGGATGAGATCGTCTCCTTCAACCGCTTGACGGAAGAGAACTTCCTGGGTATTGCGGACATTATGCTGGAAGAACTGCGGCAGAGCCTGGAAAACCGTGGTTTGAAGCTGACCTGGGACGAAGAGGTTCGTAAATATTTGGTGGATAAGGCCTATTCTGTAACCTATGGCGCCCGGAATCTCCGCAGAGAGATCCAGCGCAGCCTGGAAGATCCCATCAGCGAGAAGATCATCGATTCCTTTGAAAAGCCGATTTCTGCTATTAAAATTACTGCAAAAAACGGCGAGATCAAAATTTCTGCCAAATAACCTGCACCCCCGACTGCGGTCGGGGGTGTTTACTGTATTACAGGTCGAATTCGTCGGTGAGTTTGTTGGAAAGCTTCCAGGTCATATCTTCCATTTTGTCAGCCGCTTTTGCAGCCAAACGACGGGTGGGATTATTCTTGGGCATGGTTAAGATCGCCACAGCACCTACCGCCGCGCCCACACCAACCGCAATAGCCAAACCTTTTAAATGCATACGATCGCCTCCTTTCGACATTAGTATTCCCCGCTGTTGGGGAAACACAAGAGGAAAGGTTTCACACCTATGTAACTGTTTGAATGAAAAGCCAGGATGTGCGTTTGCCCATCCTGGCTTTCTGTCACCCTAAGATTCCGTTCCGGGGCATGATGGTAGCATCTGTACTGTCAGTGCTGTCAGGGATATGGGTGGGATCGGTGTTGATCCCGGGATCGGGAACATTGGTCTGGGGAACAGGGATAGTCATTTCTGTAGTGGGCATAACTGTGTCAGTCGTGGGTGCTGTTGTTGCGTTTGCACCGGTGGTTTCAGTAGGATCCAATGTGTTCTTGCTGCAGGCGCAGGCGCACAGAGAAAAGGCCAAAGCAAGTACAAAAGTAAAAACGATGAGTTTCTTCATATGCATTCTCCTTTTTTAGATTTCAACAGTAGTATTTCCAGCGATTGCGTACTTAGACAGGAAATTTGCGTGTTTCCTGTAAAAATATTATCAAATAACCATTGATATTTGAAAAAGTTTGGAGTATAATGTAACAGAAAATAAATGATAAAGGAGAATTTTCTCTTATGAAAAAGCTTTCTGTGAAAAAGGGTGCCGAGTGTATGGCTTGCTTGCAGTGCGTTGCAGCTTGCTCCGAGGCGTTCTTCAAGGAATTTCACCAGGATCTGTCCTGTATTCAGATCATCGAGAAGAACGGCGCAGCCAAGCCCATGACCTGCATCCAGTGCGGTAAATGTGCTAAGGTCTGTGAGTCCGGTGCAATCACCCAGAACCCCAAGACCGGTGTGTATATGATCAATAAGAAACTGTGTACCTCCTGCGGCAAGTGCGTGGAAGCCTGTCCCATGAAGGTTATGGTAGCTCCCAAGGCTGACAGCCCTGCTGCCAAGTGCATTGCTTGCGGCATTTGCGTGAAGGCCTGTCCCATGGAGATCCTGGAAATAGTTGAAAAGTAAATCCTACATAAACAGCCGGGTTTTTACCCGGCTGTTTTTCTGTAAAAAATATGATAGTTATAATTGCATATTGCGCCTAAATATGATATACTGTACATAATCATATGCCCGGAGACGTTTATGAGAAATTTGACTGATTTTCAGCAGAAAATGGCCGATTTGTTGCCGGAGTTGGAACTTCGGTATAATGAATCTATGGCGAAACATACATCCTTTCGTATTGGCGGTCCGGCAGAGGTAATGGCTTTTCCCAAAACTTCTGCAGAATTGGCGGAAGTTTTGAAAGTGTCCGCTTTGTTGGACTGTAAAACCGCTATATTAGGCGCAGGAACCAATATCCTGGCACCGGATGAAGGCCTTTCCAGTTTGGTGATCTGCTTGAAGGATTGCCTTGGCGGAATAGAGAGCATCGACGATACCCATATTCGTGTAGCTGCCGGTGTGACCATGACCCGCGCTGCGGTTTTTGCGGCTAACGCAGGCTTGTCAGGCTTGGAATTTGCCCACGGCATTCCCGGAACGGTTGGCGGCGGTGTGTATATGAATGCCGGCGCTTACGGCGGCGAGATCTGCCAGGTTTGCACCCAAGTAGAAGTGATGGATATGTCCGGCAATTTGCGTACCTACACAGGCGAGGAAATGAACTTTTCTTACCGCCATAGCCGCTTGGAAGACGAGGGTGGCATCGTGGTGAGCGCAGTTTTTGAATTAAAACCCAAGCCTACCGAAGTAATTCGAGCTGTGATGCAGGATCTGATGGCTCGACGCAGTGCGTCGCAACCCCTGGATCTGCCCTCTGCGGGTTCTGCGTTTAAGCGGCCTGTTGGCGGCTATGCGGCGGCTCTTATTGACAATGCAGGGCTGAAGGGTCACCGCATCGGCAATGCCGCTGTGTCAGAAAAGCACGCTGGCTTTGTGGTGAATTTGGGCGGCGCAACCGCCGAAGATGTAAAGAACCTTTTAACCGATGTGTCCGACCGGGTGTTCCGGGAATCGGGCATTCGCTTAGAACCTGAGGTTCGTATTTGGTAAACAGAGAGGAGCAGGGCAATGGCTATTTCTTTTTCCGGCAGCGCAAAAGAAGAGATCTGCCGTTACAATCCCACAAAGAATTGCTGTGCTCTTGCGGAATGCTTTGGCATTTTGCTTTTCTGTAACAGCTTTCGCACTGACGGCATACGAATCATCACCGAGAGCCGGGAATTTGCCGGGTTGCTGCCAAAGCTGTTCAAAAAGGCCTTTGGCGTTGCTTTTGACGCAGAGCCGGAAGGGGACAGCGCCGGTAAGCTCATTTTTCAAATCACCGATAAGGATAAGATCCACCGGATTATGTCCGCTTACGGCTTTGATGCGAAAGACACCCTTTCTTTGCACATTAACCTTCCTGTTGTGGAGGATGATTGCTGCAAGGCCGCTTTCTTGAAGGGCGCATTTTTGGCCGGAGGCTCTGTTACGGATCCTGCAAAAGGTTATCATATTGAATTGACCACCACCCACAGCAGCGTTGCCAGAGAGTGTAACTCCTTGATGTATGAGGTGCTGGGTGTTGAGCCGAAAGCTGCCTCCCGTGCAGGCGGTTATGTGCTGTATTTTAAGCAGAGTGATATGATTACCGATTGCCTCACATATCTGGGCGCCCCCTTGGCAGCCATGGGTATTATGGAGGCGAAACTGGAAAAAGAACTGAACAACAAGGTTAACCGCCGTTGCAACTGTGACGATGCCAACACCTCTAAGGTGGTGGAAGCTGCCCAGGAGCAGCTCAATGCCATTCGTGTTTTGCGGGAGCGGGGACTTTTCGATAAACTGCCGGAGAAATTAAAGCAGGCAGTTATGGCCCGGGAGGCAAATCCCGAGGCATCACTAACGGAGCTGGCGGCACTGATGGAACCGCCCATCAGTAAACCGGCTATGAACCACCGGCTGAAAAAGCTGGTACAGATGGCCCAGGAGGGTACGCTATGAGTTTTGCGCATTTACATTTGCATACGGAATATAGCCTCCTGGATGGCGCATGCCGCATCGATGGGCTTATGGATCGGGTCAAGGAGCTTGGTCAAACCGCTGTTGCGATCACTGACCACGGCGTTATGTACGGCTGTATCGATTTTTACAAGGCTGCAAAAGCCGCCGGCATCAAGCCTATCATTGGCTGCGAGGTATATGTAGCTCCCCGGAATATGTCCGACCGTGTCCATGGTATCGATAATGATCCCTACCACCTCGTCCTTTTGTGTAAGGATAGGCAGGGCTATGAGAACCTGTGCTACTTGGTATCCCAGGCCTTTGTGGAGGGCTTCTATGGAAAGCCCAGAGTGGATCTGAATTTGCTTCGTGAACGACATGAGGGTTTGATTGCTACCTCTGCTTGCTTGGCAGGTGCGATCCCCCAGAGGCTGCTGCAGGAGGACTACGATGCAGCGCTGAAATATGCCCAGGAAATGGCTGATATTTTCGGACCGGATCATTTCTATTTGGAGCTGCAGGATCACGGCATTCCCGAGCAGACCCCTGTGAATCAAGGCATCATGCGCATTGCCCGGGAAACAGGACTTCCTTTGGTTGTTACCAATGATGCACACTATCTTCGCAAGGAAGATGCCCGGATGCAGGATGTCCTGCTGTGCGTTCAGACAGGGCGCACTGTGGATGACCCCAATCGGATGAAATTCCAGACCGAGGAGTTTTATCTGAAGAGTGAAGACGAGCTGCGGCAACTGTTCCCCGGCTGTGATGAAGCCTTTGAGAACACCATGAAGATTGCAGACCGCTGCAATTTAGAGTTCGTCTTTAATGAATACCATTTGCCCTCTTTCCATGTGCCGGAAGGTTTTACCAACGAGGAATACTTCCGCAAGCTCTGTGAAGACGGCTTCCGGGAGCGATATCCCGATGCCCCCGACAGCTACCGGGAAAGACTGGAATATGAGATCGGTGTTATCAGCCGTATGGGCTATGTAAACTACTATCTCATCGTTTGGGATTTTATCCGCTTTGCGAAGGAATCCGGTATTCCTGTTGGCCCGGGCCGTGGCTCCGGCGCTGCTTCCATTGTTGCATACTGTATGCACATTACGGAAGTTGACCCCATGAAATACTCGCTGATTTTTGAGCGATTCCTCAACCCAGAGCGTGTCAGCATGCCCGATTTCGATACGGATTTCTGCCAGGAACGCCGTGGCGAAGTTATCGACTATGTTATGCAGAAGTACGGCGCCGACCATGTGGCACAGATCGCCACCTTTGGTACGATGGCTGCCCGCGGTGCGATCCGTGATGTGGGCCGTGCGCTGAACTTTACCTACGCGGAAACCGATGTGGTTGCAAAGCTTGTGCCCACTATGCCGTTGCATATCACTTTGAAGGATGCGCTGAATGTATCTCCCAAGCTGAAGGAGATGTATGATGGTGATGAGCGGGTCAAAAACCTCATCGATACTGCAATGAGCCTGGAGGGTATGCCCAGAAATACCTCTACCCATGCTGCCGGTGTTGTGATCACCGCCGACCCGGTGCATACCTATGTGCCTCTGTCCCGGAATGATGAAACCACGGTTACCCAGTACACAATGACTACCATTGAAGAATTGGGTTTACTTAAGATGGACTTTTTGGGCCTGCGAAACCTAACTGTCATTCGTGACGCGGAGTTGCAGATTCAGAAGTTTAATCCCGAGTTTTCGATGGACAGAATACCGGACGATGACCCGGAAACCTTCCAAATGCTCACCGAAGGCAAGACCCAGGGCGTGTTCCAGTTGGAGTCTGCCGGTATGACCGGTGTCTGCGTGGGTATGAAAGCAGACAGTATCGAGGATATCACGGCCATTGTGGCGCTGTACCGTCCCGGTCCTATGGACTCCATTCCTAAATTCATTGAGAATAAGCTCAATCACAAGAAAGTTACCTATAAATGCCCAGAGCTTGAGCCTATTTTGAAAGTTACTTACGGCTGTATCGTTTACCAGGAGCAGGTTATTGAGATATTCCGGCAGCTTGGTGGCTACACCATGGGCCAGGCTGACAATATCCGCAGAGCCATCTCCAAAAAGAAAATGAATGTGATCGAGGCAGAGCGGAAGGTCTTTGTCTATGGCGACAAGGAAAAGGGAATTGCGGGCTGTATCGCCAACGGTATCAGCGAAAGTGTAGCTCAATCCCTGTATGATGAAATCGTTGCCTTTGCAAACTACGCATTTAACAAGGCACATGCTGTTTGTTATGCAGTTGTGGCTTATCAGACAGCTTATCTCAAGTGTCATTATCCCCGGCAGTATATGGCGGCACTGATGACCTCTGTGCTGGACTCTGCTACTAAGATATCCGGCTATATTGCCGAGTGCAAGGACCTTGGTATTGCAACGCTCCCTCCGGATGTGAACCATTCTGTTGACAGCTTTGCTGTGGAAGGGGATGCCATTCGCTTTGGCTTGGGTGCTGTGAAGAATGTAGGCCGTGGCCTTATTCGCAGTATGGTTGCCAAGCGGGAAGCGGACGGTCCGTTTCAGTCTTTGGAGGACTTTATTCAGAGAATGGGGGACGAGCTGAATAAGCGTGCAGTTGAGAATTTTATCAAGTGCGGTGCTATGGATTGCTTTGGCTACCACCGCAGTGAACTCTTGGCCGTGTATGAAAATATGATGGATTCCATTGCTTCTTCCCGGAAACGGAATATAGAGGGGCAGATGAACCTGTTTGCAATGCTACAGGATACAGATGATGCTGTGGAAATTCCCATTCCTAAGTTGGCAGAAATGAGTAAGGCAGACTTGATGCTGATGGAAAAGGAAACCACCGGTATCTACCTGTCCGGACATCCAATGGATGATTACCGTCACCTGTTGAAGGATACTCATGTGGTTTCTATTGGCCAGCTTATGGATGAGGAAAGTACCTACCAGGACGAGCAGATCGTCAGTATTGCCGGTGTGGTGCAATCCATTAAAATGAAGACCACCCGGAACAATTCGATGATGGCCTACGTTACTCTTGAGGATGACACAGCAAGCATTGAAATGCTGGCGTTTTCCAATGTGCTTAGCCAGTACGGCAATTATATACGGGAGAATCTTCCCGTTGTAATTGTAGGTCGGCTTTCTATGCGGGATGACAAAGAACCCCAAATTGTCATTAACCGCGCCTGCCCCATGTCCGACTATACAGAGCAAAATCGCTTGATGGAGGAAATGTCCGGCCCTGCTGTGCAGAAGACCGGTACACTTTATCTGCGTCTTCCCACTGAGGAGGGGACTCTTTTTGATAAGATTCGCGCAATTCTAGGTATGTTCCCAGGAGACAGCCAGGTGGTCGTTTACTTTGCGGATACCAAGCAGCGCCGGGGCAGCAGATGCAGCTTAGACAGCCGGATGCTGCCGGAGCTGGAACGCGTACTTGGCAAAGAGAATGTTGTAATAAAATAGCTTTTCATTTACGTGCTGATATGCTATAATTTTCAAAGGAGGTGTTGCTATGAGAAATCGCATAAAATTATTTGCTGCTATGCTTGTAGCAGCACTGATGCTTACCGGCTGCACTATGCGGACAGTTGGACAGATGTACCAGCTGCCCAAACGGTCGGAGGACTACAGTAACCTGCAGTCCGTAATGGATAAGGCTATGTCGGGGCTAAAGTTCAGTGCGCCGATTTCCGGCGATAATCAGCAATCTGTGCAGATGGCGGATATCGACGGAGATGGGGAGCAGGAGTATTTGGTTTTTTGCAAAGGCTCAGCTGAGCTTCCTCTGCGTATCCTTGTGTTTGACCGGGTGAACAGTACGTACACACATATCGATACCATTGAGAATAACGGCGCGGACTTTGACCAGGTTGAATATATTCAAATGGATGATAATCCTGGATTTGAGGTTGTGGTTGGGCATAAAATCAGCGATTTGCTCACACGATCAGTGTCTGTTTATACATTTGCCGGTGGAGAGTCAGAGCGCTTGATCACCACAAATTACAGAAAGTTTTTGGCTGTGGACATGGATGGAGATCGGAAAAGCGAATTGTTTGTCCTCCATTCCGGTCAGTTGGGATCCGATTTGGGTGTTGCTGAGCTGTACAGCTTGAAAGATGGCATTGTTGAGCGCTCCAATGAGGTCAGCTTGTCTACATCTGTGGATAAATTAAAGCGCGTGCTGGTTGGAAAGCTCTATGACGGAAAACAGGCAATATTTGTTGCCACGTCGGTAGAGGATACATCTCTTGTTACAGATGTTTATACCATTGCAGATCGGCATCTTGTGAATGCGGTAGAAGCCGATCCTAAGGGAATGGGCACCCAAACACTGCGAAATTACTACATCTATGCCGATGATATCGATAATGACGGCGTTACGGAGCTTCCTCGCATTATAACCACTAGGCCGCTTGGCAATGTGTGGACATCTGAGCCCAGCAAGTTGGTTTTGTGGTATGCAATGGGTAGCAACGGTAACACCATTGACAAGCTTTACACCTACTACAATGCCGCCGGCGGCTGGTTTTTGAAGATAGATAGCAAACTTGCTCCTCGAATCACTGTGGAGGTAGAGTCAAATACATTCGCGTTCTATCTTTGGAATGCTGACTATACCAATGCGGAAAAACTCTTTACCGTTTTTACCTTGACCGGTCAGAACAGAGGTGAGCAAAGTTTGTCTGATGATAAATTTGTTTTGCTGAAGACTGACACAACAATTTATTCCGCAACTCTGGAGAGTGCTGCTGAAAAATACGCTATCACACAAGAAAGCTTGATCGGTAGCTTTACTCAGATCCATCAAGCTTGGAATTCCGGAGAAATGTAAGAGGTTTTGGGAATGAAGAAAGTACTTATTTTAGAAGATGAGGAAAATATCCGCAGCTTTGTGGTAATCAATCTAAAGCGTGCAGGCTACCAGGCAATTGAGGCAGCCTCGGGCATGGAGGCGCTGGAGAAACTAAACAAGAATCCTGACATTGGTGTAGCGATCCTGGATGTGATGCTTCCGGATATTGATGGCTTTGAAGTGTGCCGACGGATTCGCGCTACAAGCAAACAAATCGGCATCATTATGCTTACTGCCCGTACCCAGGAGATTGATAAAGTTACGGGACTTATGACCGGTGCGGATGATTATGTTACAAAGCCGTTCTCCCCGGCAGAGCTTACTGCCAGAATCGATGCACTGTACCGTCGTCTTGGTGGAGAGCGCAGAGCTGAAACAGAGCTGCTGTGCCATGGACCTTTTGTGATGAATACCCGCAGCCACGTCCTTGAAAAATTGGGCAGCCGCATTCGTTTGACCCAGGTTGAATACGCTATCTTAAAACTCTTTATGCAAAATCCTGGAAGGACTCTCTCCCGTGAAGATATTCTATCAGCTGTATGGGGCAGGGATTATGAGGGTGATCTGAAAATCGTGGATGTGAATATTCGCCGACTTCGGATCAAGATTGAGGACAACACCGCCGAACCCACATATATTACGACAGTGTGGGGTTTTGGCTATAAATGGGGCATATGATATTTAAGAAAAGAAAATGGCGCCTCTTGAAAATCACAGGCTTGCGCCGTCGCTGGTTTTTGAATACTGTTGCCGTGATCGGTATGCTGGGCCTTGTTGCTGTTTTGGTCGTAACTACTGCCTTTTCTGTATACTACTACTCGGCAATGGAGTCGGATATGCGCTATCGTGCCAGATCCACAACGGAATTCTTTGCGGATTACTTAAACCAAAGCTATAATGCGTATTATCAGTCCTGCATCACCTATGCACAGACCTTTGAGGATCGGAATAACATTGAATTGCAATTTATCAACACTTCCGGCAGAATGGTGGCATCTTCCTATGGTGATTGGGTAGGCAAGCCACCTTCCACACCGGATATTACCGATGCGGTCACGACCCGGGATATCTGCGTTTATGTTGGTGAGAACTCCCAGACCGGCGAGCGTATCATGGCTGTATCCAGCCCAATGATCTACAGCAACGGCGAAGTGATTGGTGTGCTGCGTTTTGTAACCTCCACCCAGATCATGGACAGACAAATTGCTATTGTTGCCGGCATCTCACTGGGCGCGTTGAGTGTGTTTATATTGCTGGTTATCTTAAGCAGTAACTATTATATCCGTACGATTTTGATACCGTTGGGTGAAATCGTGGATAAGGCGCAAATGGTTGCCAATGGCAGCTACGGTACGCAGATCCAAACCCAGTTTGACGATGAAATCGGAGATTTGGCCCGTACGATCAACGAAATGTCCCTGAAAATCAGCGAAAATGAAAAGATACAAAGGGATTTTATTTCTTCGCTTTCCCACGAATTGCGTACGCCGTTGACTGCTATTACCGGTTGGAGTGAAACCCTGTTGGATTCTGACGTGTTAGACCATGATACCCGCCGCGGTGTGCGTATCATTCACAGGGAAGCAGACAGATTGACCGGTATGGTGGTAGATCTTTTGGACTTTACCCGCTTGCAGGATGGCCGTATGACGCTGAATGTGGAAATGGTGGATATTCGCAGCGAGTTTGAGGATACCGTGTTTATGTATGGCAGCCGTTTGGCTGAAGAAGGTATTCACCTAAAGTATTTGGAAAATGACCAGGATATTCCGGAGATACCCTGCGATCCGCAGCGTTTGCGACAGGTGTTTTTGAATATTCTGAACAATGCTGTGAAGCATGGCGGCGAGGGCAAGATGATCGACGCGGGTATCGTGTATAAAGACGATTCTGTAATTGTCACCATTCGGGATTACGGTCCCGGTATTCCTGAGGATGAACTGGAATTGGTGAAGAAGAAATTCTATAAGGGCAGTTCCAAAGCAAGAGGCACCGGCATAGGACTTGCGGTCAGTGATGAGATCGTACAGATGCACGGCGGTGAACTTACGTTGGAGAATGCTCTTACCGGTGGCACATTGGTAACGATACGGCTGCCGGCTTCTCAGTAAGAAAGGACGACTATGGCAAATCAGGAAAAATTCAAAACAATGATCGGCGGGCAGGCGCTTATTGAAGGCCTTATGATGCGTGGACCCCAAAAAGACGCCATTGTGGTAAGGGGTAAGGATGGTGTGACCGTTGAGATCAATGACCGCAAGACCTACCCTGAAAATTCACCGCTGAAATGGCCGCTTATTCGCGGTGTTGTAGGCTTTTTTGATGCCCAGGTCTGCGGCGTTAAAGCAATCTTGCGTTCTGCAGATCTGTCCCCTGAAGAAACGCAGGAGGAACCGTCAAAATTCGATAAGTGGCTTGAAAAGAAGTTAGGCAATAAAAAGTTTCAAAGCTTTGTTGTCGGTTCGGCAGTGGCATTAGGCTTGGGTCTTTCGATTTTTCTGTTTTTCCTGCTTCCAATGTTAATTGGCAGCTTTTTTGACAGATGGGTCAGTGGCTTTGTCCAAAATGTAATTGAGGGTGCTATTCGCATAGCACTCTTCACAGGCTACATTCTGCTGGTTTCCTGTATGGAGGATATGAAGCGTGTATTTGCCTACCACGGTGCGGAGCATAAAACGATTCGTTGCTATGAGGCAGGACTTCCTCTTACTGTGGAAAATGTCCGGTGTCAAACAAGGCTGCACCCTCGTTGCGGAACGAGCTTTTTGTTGGTGGTTATGATCATATCCATCTTGCTGTTTTCTGTTGCATCCACTGCTTTGCTTGCTGCAATTCCGAGCTTGGCTGCGATAAAGGGAACATTTCTGTATCGGTTGGTTATGATTGGATTCAAGCTGCTTTTGCTGCCTCTGGTTGTTGCCTTCAGCTATGAGATTAACCGCTGGGTTGGAAGACACGACAATTGGTTTACGCACATTCTGTCTGCACCCGGTATGTGGTTTCAAAATTTTACCACAAAGGAACCGGATGACAGTATGATCGAGATCGGTATTGAGGCGCTGAATGCGGTTTTACCCGAAAATGAGGGGGAAGACCGTTGGTAATAACGTTATCGGAGCTGTACCAAAAAGTACGTCGCTCCCTTATGGAAAAAGAAAATGCCGAATCGGCAGCGTTTATTGCAAGACAACTGTTATGCAAGGTTACAGGCAAAACAAAAGAACAGTTTCTTGCAGACCGGCAGATGTATGTTTCTGATGATGCTTTTGCTACAGCAGAACAGATGGTAAAGCGGATCCTGGCAGATGAGCCGCTGGCATATGTGCTGGGAGAGTGGGAATTCTACGGATTGACCTTGATGGTAAATCCCAGCGTGTTGATTCCCCGGGATGATACCTGTGCAGTAACGGATTTGGCTATTCAGCAGGCTCTGTATTTAGGCGAGAATCCACGCATTTTGGATCTTTGCACAGGATCTGGCTGTATTGGCCTTGCAATAGCCTCAAGAGTAAACGATGCAAAAGTAACCTTGGCAGATATCTCCCGGGATGCCCTGCAGGTAGCAAGAAAAAATATTTCTGCAAATAAACTTTCTGCAAGGGTATCCTGTGTGCAGGTGAATGCGTTGGAAGAACCGCCTGCATTTTTAGGTAAATTTGATATGATCGTATCCAATCCCCCTTATATTACAACCCGCGAAATGAGAGAGCTACCCCGCAGTGTGGCTGCCTTTGAACCGAGATTGGCACTTCATGGCGGTGATGACGGATTGGAGTTCTATAGAAGCATTGCAGAAAAGTACCGTTCTGCGCTCAAGCCCGGTGGATATTTGTGCTTTGAGTTTGGGATGGGGCAGGGAGACGCTGTTTGCGCCCTGCTGGAAGAAAATGGGTTTACAATACTGGAGCGTTCCAGTGATTATAACGAAAGAGAACGGGCAGTACTTGCCCGGTATAACAGGAAGGAAGCATAACTATGGCTACAAAGAAAACCGCGTATGAAGCACCTACCCCCGCATCTGACAAGAAGAAGGCGTTACAGACCGCGATTTCTCAAATCGAGAAAAATTTTGGTAAGGGTACCGTTATGCGCCTGGGTGACCGTCCGGATATGAATGTGGATGCCATTCCCACCGGCTCTTTAGCGCTGGATGCAGCGCTGGGTATCGGCGGTGTCCCCAAGGGCAGAATTATTGAGATCTATGGCCCTGAATCCTCCGGTAAGACCACTCTGGCTTTGCATATTTTAGCAGAGGCACAGAAAATAGGTGGTGAGGTTGCGTTTGTTGACGCAGAGCATGCCCTAGATCCTGTCTATGCAGCGGCTTTGGGCGTAGATACGGACAATATGTTGGTATCTCAGCCGGATACCGGAGAACAGGCGTTGGAGATCACCGATGCCCTGGTACGTTCCGGCGCAGTGGATGCAGTGGTCGTTGACTCCGTTGCCGCACTGGTTCCTAAGCAGGAAATCGAAGGTGAAATGGGTGATACCTTTGTGGGTCTGCAGGCAAGACTTATGTCTCAGGCGCTGCGTAAGCTGGCCGGTACCATTGCTAAGACCAACTGTGTTGTGATCTTTATCAACCAGCTGCGTATGAAGATCGGTGTGATGTACGGCAACCCCGAGACTACGACCGGCGGTAATGCGCTGAAATTCTACTCCTCTGTTCGCTTGGATGTTCGCCGCGTTGAGTCCCTCAAGGAAGGCGGCAATGTGATCGGCAACAAGACCCGCGTTAAGGTTGTAAAGAACAAGGTTGCACCTCCGTTCCGTGAGGCCTATTTCGACATTATGTACGGTGAAGGCATCAGCAAGTGGGGCGAATTGGTTGATCTTGCTGTACAAATGGAAATCGTGCAGAAGAGCGGCAGCTGGTTCAGCATGGGCGATGAGCGGATCGGTCAGGGCAAGGACAGCGTGAAGACCTTCCTGCAGGCTAACCCCGATGTTGCGGAGCAGGTGGAAGCCCAAGTTCGTGAAAAGCTGATCGCCGGCGCAGCTGCGAGAACCCCTGCGAAGGCAGCGGAGCAGCCCATTGCTATTAGCGCTGACGATTTCGATGATGAGGATTGATTCTGTGACCGCCCAGCCGGACAGGGCAGGGCGGTATGCGGTTAAATTTGATGATGGCACTGTGATGCGTCTGTATCGGCAGACAGTTGAGGATTTTCTTCTGTATTCCGGCAAGGAAATGGATGATGACGAGGTCCAAAAGCTTCGGATCGCCGCCGGAAAAATGTCCGCTAAGATGCGCGCAGTGCGGATCGTTTCAGCCAGCAGTGTATCCAAGTCGGATTTGGAACATCGGCTGATCCAAAAGGGTGAGAGTAAGGAAGATGCCAAACAGGCCGTAGAATGGATGACTGACCTGGACCTGTTGGATGATGAAAAGACAGCGCAGCAGATCGTGCAGCGGTGTATTTCCAAGGGATATGGCCGATCCCGCGCCAAACAGGCTCTGTTTGAAAAGCGGATTCCCAAGGAATTGTGGGAAACGGTGTTGGCAGATTATCCTGATCAAACCGAAAAAATACTGGCATTTTTAGCAACAAAGCTGGGTGACGACTGGGACGAAAAAGACCTGCGCCGGGCTACGGACAGCCTTCTTCGCCGTGGTCACAGCTACCAGGAAATCCGCAGAGCCGTGCAGGAATACACTGATGGCAGAGATTTCCGGGAGGAAATATATGATTAAAGTTGGTTTTATATCCCTTGGTTGTGCCAAAAACCAGGTGGATTGTGAAAGAATGATGTACCGTGTCCAGGAAGCCGGCTATCAAGTGCAGGCGGATGTGGTTGGTGCCGATGTGGTGGTAATCAATACCTGTGGATTTATTGATTCAGCAAAATCCGAAGCGATTGATTCTATCCTGCAGATGGCACAGTTGAAGGAACAGGGGCTTGTTGGTAAGATTCTTGTTACAGGTTGCCTGTCCCAGCGGTATCAGCAGGAAATTTTGAATGAATTGCCGGAAGTTGACGGTATTTTGGGAACAGGCAGCTATACCCAGGTTGTGCCGACCATTGAAAAATTGTTGGCAGGGGAGAGTGTCAGTGATTTCGCATCCATTGACACCCCGGAGGAAGAGTGTGGCCGTATTTTAACGACCCCCGAGCACTATGCCTATATTAAGATCGCTGAGGGCTGTGACAACCGCTGTGCTTACTGTATTATTCCATATTTGCGTGGTAAATTCCGCAGCCGGCAGATGGACGATATTCTCTATGAGGCACGCATTTTGGCAGCAAGCGGTGTAAAGGAATTGCTTGTGGTTGCACAGGATACCAGCCGTTACGGAACAGATTTCCCGGAGCATAAGCGATTGTTACCGGAATTACTGCGGCAGCTGTGCCAAATTGATGGTTTGGAGTGGATTCGTATCCACTATACTTACCCCGATGAAATCGATGATGCGTTCATTGATGTGATGGCCACAGAGCCGAAGATCGTGAAGTATTTGGATATACCGATCCAGCATTGTAACAGCAAGATTCTAAAGCTCATGAATCGTCGCGGTGACAGAAAACATTTAGAAGATCTCTTTGCGAAGCTTCGTGCGCGTATTCCCGGCCTTATCCTTCGCACCAGTGTGATCACCGGTCTTCCCGGTGAGGGTGAGGAAGAATTCGCGGAATTGTGCGAGTTCTTGAAGGAGCAGCACCTGGAGCGCGTTGGTGTGTTTCCGTTCTCACCGGAGGAAGGAACTCCGGCTGCGGAAATGGAATTTGTGGATTCTGAGATTGCCCAGCAGAGAGCCCAGCAGTTGGAGATGATCCAATCGGCCATTATGGACGATTATAATGGTGCAATGCTTGGAAAAACAGAAACCGTACTTGTGGACGGTTATGACGAGGATATGGGCCAGTTTTATGGCCGTACTTATGCAGACTCCCCGGAGATAGACAGTAGAGTTTGGATAGCTTCCCAGGAGGCGTTGGTCGAAGGCACTTTTGTAAAAGTGTGCATCGACGGTGTTGTTGACGGGGAACTGTCCGGATATATAATGGAGGATTGATTATGACTTTAGCAAGTAAGATTACATTGGTTCGTGTGGCTTTTATTCCGCTTTATATGGTAATGATGTACTTAAGCGGCGGCGTGTCCGGTTTGTGGATGTGGCTGGCCTTGGCTGTGTTTATTATTGCGAGCCTTACGGACTATGTTGACGGACAGATCGCCCGGAAATGTAACCAGGTCAGTGATTTTGGTAAGTTCTTAGATCCCTTGGCAGACAAGCTGCTGACCATCGCAGCAATGACGATGTTCTGCGAGTGGGGTCAGATGGCTGCTTGGGCGCTGATGCTGGTGCTGACCCGAGAGTTTGCAGTTACCGGCCTTCGCTTGGTTGCTGTGGGCAAGGGTAAGGTGATTGCTGCCGGCTGGAGCGGCAAAATCAAAACTGCCAGCACAATGATCGGCCTGTGCGTGATGATGGCATTCCCCGGTGTCGGTTGGATTTCCACTGCTGTAGTTGCTGTTATCATCGTGACTACTGTTTATTCCGGTATCGAATACTTTGTGCAGAATTGGAACTGCCTTTGGGATTAAATAAATGCTGTGCCGGTGCATTGCACCGGCACAAGCTGTGAAGGAGACCTACAATATGAATATCAAGGAAATTGGTGAGATCCGCCGCCGTGTGCGCCGGGATCGCAGCAATATGACCGCTATTTACGGTTGCTATGTAAATAGTCAAAGAGAGATCATATCGGAATTTAAGCAAAGCACCGGCATCATGCCTGAGAATGAAGCTGAGCGGTATTTTGGCTTGATGAAACGGGCTCTGTCCGGATCTTTGGGCAAGAACCTTATCGACATTACCTTTAAAACCTCTCAGGTAGCCGGTAGCCCGGAGCATAAGCTGCTGATGGAACTGCGCAATTCAGAACTGAAGGACGAAAATCTGCGCATGGAACTGTATCAGAAAATCATTCAGAATGTAAAAGTGGATGATGGACTATTGATTCTTATCGGCTGTGACAGCTACGATGTGCCGTTTAAGAGCAAGGATGATGAAGTCCAGGCCGATGCGTCCGGTGAAGTCTATAAGTATATTCTGTGCGCTGTTTGCCCCGTGAAGCTGAGCAAGCCCAATTTGCGCTATGACCCGGAGGATAAGGCGTTCCACGATGGTGGTGTGGCCAATGTGCCGGCTGCGCCGGAAGTGGGTTTCTTGTTCCCGGCTTTTGACAGCCGCGCCACCAATATCTACAATGCCCTTTTCTACACGCACAGCCCCAAGGAGGGCCACGAGAATTTGATTGATGCATTGTTCAATACCAGGGCGCCTAAGCCAGCAGCAGAGCAGAAGAAGTCCTTTGAGGCCCTGCTGGGCACCAGCTTGCAGGAGGAATGCAGCTTGGATGTAGTGCAGACGGTCCATGAGCAGATTTGTCAGAGTATTGAGTTGCATAAACAGAGCAGGGTTGCCGATCCCTTGCTGATCTCAAAGGAGGATGTGAGCGCAAGCTTGAGCTCCTGCGGTGTTTCTCAGGAACATATCTCAAAGTTTAACGTTGCATTTGACGAGACCTTTGGTTTTGAGACACAGCTGCATCCTAAGAATATTATTAACAGTAACCGCATTGAGATCACAACGCCCGACGTGTCCATACAGGTTTCTCCGGAGCGAAGCGACTTGATCGAAACCCGTGTGATTGGCGGCGTGAAGTATATTATGATCTGCGCCGATGAAAACGTGGAAGTTAACGGTGTACCTATTCATATCACAGAAGGCGAGAAGCTGAATGTATAAGAAAACAGCCCAGGATTCCTCCTGGGCTGTTTATGTATTTATTTTTCGCCTTTCATCAGCTTGACCAAAATATCGGTGCAGGTCTCAATGCCCAACACGCTGGAATTCAAGCAAATATCGTAGTTCTGAGATTGACCCCAGGTTCTGCCGGTATAGTGCTGGCAGTTGACCTTGCGGCGCTTATCCTTTTCGTTCAAGCGGGCTTTGGGCGTTTTCTCAGACTCGCCATAAAGCCGGACGATGCGTTCGGCCCGTGCTTCCTTATCAGCGCAGATAAAGGCGTGCAGTACATCGGGACGATCCTTGAGCACATAGTCAGCGTTTCTGCCTACAATAACGCAGGGGCCCTTCTCGGCAATCTGCAAAATAACATTACATTGCACATTCCAAAGGAAATCCGCAGTGGAAAGACCGTTCATTACACCGGGGTGTCCATGGGAAGCAAAGGCGTAAGAAAAAATGCTCTTTCCGGGGGAGTGCTCACTGTGTTCCTCCACATACTCGGGTGCAAAGCCGGATTCCAAAGCAATATGCTCCACCAGCTCCTTATCATAGAACGGAATACCAAGTGCTTCCGCCACCTGATGACCGATGGTGCGGCCGCCGCTGCCAAATTCACGGCTGATGGTAATGATCTTCTTTTCCATAGTAGTACCTCCATTCTTGGTGTCAATTTTATTATAGTGGAAGTACAAAAAAATGTCAACAGGGCGTAAAGAAAACGGGGCGCAAAAACTTGCGCCCCGCGATTTATTTAAGTTTCAAAGCGTAAATTTGGCAACCACGTGTGCCGACCACCAATGTGTCTTTGAATACAGCAGGGGAGGCCTCAATATTACTGCCAAGACTGATTGTTGTCAAAACAGTACCTTTACTGTCCAACATCATCATATTACCAACGGAATCACAGGCAATGATGCGTGCTGAGCCATCATCACCGTAAACGGCAACAGGGGAGCTCCAGGCATAGTTGTTCATGGCTGTTTCCCAAGCAATTTCGCCGGTCTTGGTATTGATAGCTACCAATTTGCCTTCCCAGATGCTGGGAGTTCTGGCAATGGGATAAATAACCAAACCTTCCAGTTCCGTTCCGGGCCTGCCGAGAATGGGAGAGGCCTGTACGCCACCGGATACGTCCTTTACAGTGCCGCACTCAAACTTTGTCTCCCAGACAATCTCACCGGTCTTGGCATCCAGTTTGTAAACACAAATATAACCGTATCCGCCGCTTGCTGTCCAGTGGAGAGAGGGGGCAGTGTAGATATAACCGCCGTCTGTGCCATTCCATTCAAATGCAGGTGTGGAATTAGAGTCGTCACGGGTATCCTGAGACCAAACCAACTGCATAGTATCCAAATCAATGCAGAAGAACATACCGCCGTTTTCGGAGATGTACAGATAACGGTCAACGATCACACAGCTGGGTTCATAGCCGATCCAGTAGGTGTCGCCATTGGAACGCTTGGTGTCATAACGTGTCTTGACAAGCTCTGCAGGCTCGATGCTTAGAGTGCCAGCGGCCTTGTCGTATTGGGTATTCAGCTTGATAGTGTAAAGCACACCATTTTCACCGGGCCAAATCAATGTATCCGTTTCAGCATCGACCAAGGGGCTGGAGTCGAAGGCACTCCAACCTGCGCGCCAGGAGAAACCATCGTAACCGTTCTTTTCGTAAAGGATGCTGCCGTCAATAAGGCTGATCATATACATTCTGGGCGACTTGTTATTCAAAAAGTCACCGGAGCCAACATACATAATGGGATAACCTCTGGGATCCAATGCACCGGCGCCCTTGAAGTTCATGCCAACTCTGATGGGATTTCTGGTATATGTTCCATCGTCCAGGTCGTAGAAGTAGATGTTGCCGTCCAAGGTTGCATAGATGACCTCAACAAGGCCTTCTTTTTCCTTCTTTTCCGGGAACAGGTTCATTATGTCCTTGGTTTCCTGATCCCATTCTACGATTAAGGGCTGGCCGGTCCAACCGCAGCCGGTCCATCCATTGAGAGAACCAATATCGCGACCCCAGGCCTTTTCAAAGGTATTTTCGGTCACATTTACAGTACCGTATGTTGGGCTGTTGCGGAAGTTGTTACCACGGAAGGTAGCAATACCGGGCAGCGCAAAATAATCTTCCGGCTTACCGAGGGAAATTCCTGTAGAAGGCATGCTGTCGATCATCTCGCCACCCCGGATGATTTCCCATTTAATGCCCCAGTTTTCCGGGTTGCTGGAATCGCTTTTAGCGGGGGTAAAGGTAGGTTCGGGTGCTTGGGTAGGAGGCGTTGTGGGTGCAGTTGTGGGAGCGGTGGTCGCAGAAGGAGAGCTGGCTTGCGTTGCGGTAGTAGTGGAAGGTTTTTCTGAGATCTGTGCATCCAGTTTGTTGCCAACAACATTGTAGCGAACAAGGCAAACTACCGTACAAACCAAGACGATCAGCGTTGAAAGATACATTGCTTTCAAGATCGTCCACTCAGTTTTGCGTTCTTTTCTCTTCCATTTGAATTGTGCAGCGACCAGCGTGAAAACAACACTGGCAAGGAGTAAGGCACCGCAGATGATTGCCAGCAAGATGAGTGAGGTTTTCATCTGCTTGTAGCTTTCGGCTGCGGATAGCGCTGATGTAAGAATAGATAAATTCATAACAACACCTTCTCTATATGTAATCATGTTTATTATAACATTGATGTTTCCGATAAGCAAGATAAATTGATGAAAATTTATATTCAAGGCTGTGGTATTTTGCGTTGAAATGGACTTGGAATTATGGTACAATTATGGCATCTTAACACAGGAGAATGCTATGGAAAACATCTTAACAACTCTGGCCCAGGAGCTGGGCCAAAAGCCTCAATATGTGGAGAATGTCGTGACCCTTTTAGACGAGGGTAACACCATTCCTTTTATTGCCCGTTACCGTAAGGAGCTCCACGGTGGTATGGATGATACAACCCTGCGAAATCTGGAGACTCGGCTCAATTATTTGCGGAATTTGCAGGAGCGTAAAGAGGAGATCATTCGCGCAATTGATAGTCAGGAAAAGCTGACGCCTGAATTGGAATCCGCAATTTTGGCAGCAAAAACCCTGGCAGAAGCGGAAGACCTTTACAGACCCTATAAACAAAAGCGCCGTACCCGCGCGACAGTTGCCAAGGAAAAGGGTCTGGAACCTTTGGCTCTTGCGATTTTTGAGCAAACAGGAGAAGATCCCAGCGAGCTTGCCAAGGAATACATTGACCCCGAAAAAGGTGTGGAGACTTTGGAAGATGCCTTGGCTGGCGCATCTGATATTATTGCGGAAATGATCTCCGATAATCCGGATATCCGTAAGGCTCTGCGCTTGAAGATGGAGACACGGGCAGTGGTGACCGTACGGGCAACTGATCCGGAAGCTGAAAGCGTTTATACGCTTTACTATGATTTTACTGCCCCTGTTTCCCGACTGATGAACCATCAGATTTTGGCTATCAACAGGGGAGAGCGGGAAGGTTTTTTGAAGGTATCCGCTGCACTGCCTGGCAATGAAGGGCAGGCACTGGTGTGCCGTATGTCCCTAAAGCCTACGATGTGGGTGTCTGCCTTTGTGAAGGCTGCGGCGGAGGATGCCTTTGACCGACTAATCGCGCCCAGTGTTGAACGGGAACTGCGTAACACATTGACTGATCGTGCTGCAGAATCTGCCATTGCTAATTTTGCACTGAACTTAAAGCCCCTGCTGATGCAGCGGCCAGTCAAGGGTTTTGTGACCATGGGACTTGATCCCGGATACAAGAATGGCTGTAAGGTAGCGGTTGTGGACGGTACCGGTCGTGTGTTGGATACCACCGTGGTCTATCCTACTTTCTCACAGCGGAAAAAGGATGAAGCAATCGTGAATCTCAGCGCGATGATCCGCAAGTATTCCGTTCAGCATTTGGCAATCGGCAATGGTACTGCATCCCGGGAAACAGAGGCAATGGCGGTTGAAATGCTGAAGAGTCTGCCCGGTGTCAGCTATATGATCGTCAACGAAGCCGGCGCTTCTGTGTATTCTGCATCCAAGCTGGCTGCCGAGGAATTCCCGGACTATGATGTAAACCTTCGCTCTGCTGTGTCCATTGCAAGAAGATTGCAGGATCCCTTGGCGGAGTTGGTAAAGATCGATCCCAAGGCTATTGGCGTTGGCCAGTACCAGCATGATTGTCCTCAGAAACGGCTGGATGAGGCTTTGGGCGGTGTTGTGGAGGATTGCGTGAATGCGGTTGGTGTGGATGTAAATACGGCATCTATGAGCCTGCTGCAGCAGGTGTCGGGCCTTAACAGTACCACCGCCAAGAATGTGGTTGCCTACCGGGAAGAGAATGGTGCATTTACTTCCAGAAGTCAGCTGAAGAAAGTTCCCAAGTTGGGCCCTAAGGCCTACCAGCAGTGTGCAGGCTTCCTTAGAGTGCCGGAGAGTAAGGAGGTTTTGGATAACACAGGCGTCCATCCCGAGGCCTATGACGCTGCAGAAACGTTGTTAACACTCTGCGGATACACGAAAGCGGATGTTATTAGCGGCAACCTTACTGAACTGCAGTCCCGCGTGGACAGTCTTGGTATTGCAGATGCAGCGGAGCGTTGTGGTGTAGGTGTGCCTACCCTGGAGGACGTAGTAAAGGAACTGCAAAAGCCCGGTCGCGATCCCCGTGACGATCTGCCTGCGCCGATCCTCAGAACAGATGTGCTGGAGATGAAGGATTTGAAACCCGGTATGGTTTTGTCCGGAACAGTTCGTAATGTGATTGATTTTGGTGTATTCGTGGACATTGGTGTTCACCAGGATGGCCTGGTGCATATTTCCCAGGTCTGCAATCGTAAACTGCGCCATCCCTCAGAGGTTTTGCAGGTTGGTGATATTGTAAAAGTATCTGTCTTGGAAGTGGACGAAAAGCGGAAACGTATCAGCCTCACAATGAAGAATGTTCCCAAGGAATAAGAAAAGAGCCCGTCGTAAAGACGGGCTCTTTTGTGCTTATTTTGTAGGCTTAAAGCTATCTTTCAGGCTCACAGAGCGGTTAAATACCAAATGTCCGGGAGCTGAATCCTTGGAGTCGGGGCAGAAGTAGCCCAAACGCATAAACTGATAGGATGCAGGAGCTTTGGTGTTAGCCAGGCTGGCTTCCACCTTACAGCCGGTGAGAACTTCCAGAGAATTGGGATTCAGGCAGGACAGGAAATCCTTGCCGGATGCATCGGGATCGGGATCGTCAAAGAGGTTACTGTACTGACGGACCTCCGCATCGCAACAGGTAGCAGCATCCACCCAGTGGATGGTTGCGCCCTTGATCTTCCGGCCGTCGGCAGGATCGCCGCCCTTGGAATCGGGATCATAGGTTGCCAGCACCTCGGTCACATTGCCGTTTTCATCGGTAATGCAGCCGGTGCATTTGATCACATAGGCACCCTTTAAGCGGCACTCAGGGCCATCGGGGTAAAGTCGCTTATACTTAGGAACAGGCTCAGCCAGGAAGTCATCGGCCTCGATCCACAGATTGCGGGAGAAGCTAACCTCACGGGTGCCATCCTCGGGCTTGTTGGGATTGTTCTCAACCTGGAAGGTCTCGCTTTGACCCTCGGGATAGTTGGTAATGGTCAGCTTCACGGGCTTTACAACAGCCATAACCCGCTGAGCTGTCTCGTTCAAGTCCTCACGCAGGCAGTGCTCCAGGAAAGCGTATTCGATGGTATTGGGGGATTTGGCAACACCAACGCGGTCGCAGAAATTGCGGATTGCGGTGGGTGTATAGCCTCTGCGGCGCAGACCGCACAGAGTGGGCATCCGGGGATCGTCCCAGCCGGCAACACGGCCTTCTTCCACCAACTGACGGAGCTTGCGCTTGGACAGCACGGTATGATCAATGCCTAAACGGGCAAATTCGATCTGCCGGGGGTGGTGGGGGACGGAAACGTTCTCAACGACCCAGTTGTACAGCGGGCGGTGGTTCTCAAACTCCAGAGAACACAGAGAATGGGTGATACCCTCCAAAGCATCCTGAATGGGGTGGGCAAAGTCGTACATGGGATAGATGCACCACTTATCACCCTGGCGGTGATGGTGCATGTGACGAATACGGTAAATTACCGGGTCGCGCATATTGAAGTTGCCGGAAGCAAGGTCAATCTTAGCGCGAAGGGTGTAGCGGTTGTCCTCAAATTCACCGGCGCGCATCCGGGCAAACAGATCCAGACTTTCCTCGATGGGACGGTCGCGATAGGGAGAAGTAGCGGGGGTGTTCAGATCGCCACGCATCTCCTTTGCCTGTTCGGGAGTCAGCTCACAAACATAGGCGAGACCTTTTTTGATCAGCTCCACAGCATACTCGTAGTCCTTCTCAAAATAGTCAGAACCGTAGTAGAACCGATCGCCCCAGTCAAAGCCCAGCCAGCGAATGTCCTCTTTGATAGCTTCCACAAACTCAACATCTTCTTTGGTGGGGTTTGTGTCATCCATACGCAGATTACACATGCCGTTGTATTTCTCTGCAGTGCCGAAATCGATAATCAGTGCCTTGCAGTGACCGATGTGCAGATAGCCGTTAGGCTCCGGCGGAAAACGGGTGTGAACGGTCTGTCCTGCGTAGCGACCACCCTCGGCAATATCCTCGTCAATAAAGGCATGGATGAAATTTTTGCTTTCGTTCATTTCAGCCATTGTTGTAGACCTCTCTTTTTGAAAAATTTGGGTATATTATAACCCATGTCAGTCATTTTTGCAACTACAAAGAACACGTGGAAACGATTTTTGAATAAACTTTTTCGGCAAGTTGACAAAAATGAAAATTTATCGAAATTATAGTTGTCAATTTGAAGGTTTTATATTAAAATAGGGAGAGTATAAGGAAGGAGTGATTTCCCAAAATGAAGTACAAAAGAATTCTGCTGAAAATCAGCGGTGAGGCATTGGCCGGAGATCAGCGCAGGGGCCTGGATTTTGAGGTTGTTAATTCTGTTTGCAAAGTTATCAGACAATGTGTTGACGAGGGTGTTCAGCTGGGCCTTGTAATTGGCGGCGGTAACTTTTGGCGCGGCGTTAAGGACGGCGCAGATAAGATGCAGCGCTCCCATGGTGATGCCATGGGTATGCTGGCAACTGTGATGAATGCGATTGCTGTTGCAGATGCTTTGGAAAAGCACGGTGTGGATGCCCGCGTATTGTCCGCTGTGGAAATGAATAAGTTCTGTGAGTATTTTACCCGGGATACTGCAAATCGTTACTTGAATGAGGGTAAGGTTGTTATTTTTGCAGCCGGTACCGGTAACCCCTATTTCTCCACAGATACCGGCGCTGTGCTCCGTGGCGTGGAGATTGAGGCGGACGCTATCTTGATGGCTAAGAATGTTGACGGCATTTACTCTGCAGACCCCAACGTAGATCCCAATGCTGTGAAATTTGATACCCTTACATATGACGAGGTTTTGGCCCGCCATCTGAAGGCAACAGATACCACGGCTATGACCTTGGCTATGGACAACCATATGACCCTTATTTGCTTTGCATTGAAGGATCCTGAAAATATTCTCCGCGTTGCCCGCGGTGAAAACATTGGTACAATTGTTAAGGAGGACTAAATTATGAGCGTAGATTTTACTGAATTCACCAAGAAGATGGATAAGACCCTTGTACACCTGGCTGAGGAGTTCGATGCAGTCCGTGCAGGCCGTGCCAACCCCAAGGTTCTTGATCGCATTACTGTGGAATATTATGGACAGGAGACTGCCCTTAATGGTGTGGCTACCATCTCCTCTCCCGATGCCCGTACCTTGGTCGTACAGCCTTGGGATACCCAGCTTTTGAAGGAGATCCAGAAGGCCATTCAGATGAGCGACTTGGGTATCACGCCTCAGAATGATGGCCGTGTGATCCGCCTGATCTTCCCGCAGCTTACAGAGGAGCGCCGTAAGGAACTGACCAAACAGGTCAAGAAGTATGCCGAGGATGCTAAGATTGCCATGCGTAACATCCGCCGTGACGGTATGGACTATGTGAAGAAGCTGAAGAAGGATTCTGCTATTACCGAGGATGAGCAGAAGAAGGCCGAAAAGGACCTGCAGGATCTGCTGGATAAGTTTACCAAGAGGGTAGACGAAGCCACGGCAGCAAAGGAAAAGGAACTGATGGCAATCTGATTGCCTTGCAAGGATTGGGGGCGCTTGCGCCCCCAACACTACTATTTTGGAAAGGAGTCAGTGATGACACCTTCTGTGTATGAGAATAAACAGCCTGTGCCCCGACATATTGCGATTATTATGGATGGCAACGGACGTTGGGCTAGAAACCGGGGCTTGCCCCGTACAGCCGGCCATGCAGCCGGTGCGGAGGCATTCCGCAAAATTGCAAACTATTGCCGCACCTTGGGTGTGGAGTATTTGACTGTCTATGCGTTTTCCACAGAGAACTGGAAGCGCTCTGCCGATGAAGTAAGCGGTATTATGCGTCTGCTGGGCAATTATCTGAAAGAGGCTCTGCGGGATATGGAGAAAAATCGTGTCCGGTTTTGCTTCTTTGGTGATCTGTCTCGCCTCAGCCCCAATCTGCAAAAGCTGTGCGAGGAAGCACAGAGCAAATCCAGCGATTTCGATGTGCAGGTGAATTTTTGTTTGAATTATGGTGGCCGTGATGAGTTGGTCCGGGCTGCCCGGCTGTTTGCCCAAGACGTGGCAGACGGAAAAGCACAGCCGGAGGATCTAACAGAGGATAAACTGAGTGGTTACCTCTATTCCAAGGATGTTCCGGATCCGGAGCTCATTATTCGACCCTCCGGAGAACTGCGTACCAGCAATTTCCTGCTGTGGCAGTCTGCTTATTCTGAGTATGTGTTTATGAATGTACTGTGGCCCGACTTTGGTCCTGAGGACCTGGATGAGGCCATTTCCCAATACAACCGCCGTAACAGGCGTTTTGGAGGTGCGTAAGTTGAAAACACGAATCATTGCAGCGGTTTCCTTGTTGCCTTTCTTGCTGGCGATTGTTTTGTTTCTGCCCAAGATCTGCACAGCGATTCTCTTTGGTTTGATGGCTGCCATCGGTGCCTATGAGCTGCTACACAATACCGGTTTGGTGAAACAGAAGCGTTTGGTTTGGTATGCTATTATTATGGCACTCTATGTATCCCTTTGGGGTAGCACTGTGACGGCATATCCCGCAATTTTATTTGGTGTGCTGGGCTTTTTTGGTATTTTGTTTGGTGAGCTTTTGAAAAATCACGATCAACTCCGCTTTGAAGACTTGGCATATACTTTTGTTGCGGGTATCATTTTGCCTTATTTGTTGAGCGCTGTGGTTCGGATCCATAGCCAGGAAACAGGCAGACATCTTATCTTGTTACCGTTTGTTGTTGCATTTCTGTCGGATACCGGTGCGTATTTTGCTGGTCGTTTCTTTGGAAAGCATAAAATGGCTCCGGTAATCAGTCCCAAAAAGACCGTGGAGGGCTTGGTTGGCGGCGTGATTACTGCGATTCTTGGCGTGGTCATTTACTGCCTGATTTTGAAAGGTGCTTTTGATTTCCGAGTGAATTGGATCTATGTGCCTGTTTATGGAATTCTGGGTTCTTTGGGCGCTGTGTTTGGAGATTTGTGTTTCTCTGTTATCAAGCGCCATACCGGCATTAAGGACTATGGCAATCTGATTCCCGGACACGGTGGAATTTTTGACCGTTTTGATTCTATGGTCGTGGTTGCACCCCTTGTGGAGCTGTTGCTTTTGACTATACCGTTGGTGGTGAAATAAAAATGATGCAGTGCATTAGCATTCTGGGTTCTACCGGTTCCATTGGCCGGCAGACTTTGGATATTGTTGATAATCTGAATATTCCGGTTGCGGCCCTTACTGCCGGCACCAGTGTGGAGCGGATGGCACAGCAGTGCCGGAAGTACCGACCTGCACTGGCTGTAATGGCAACGGAGGCCGCAGCGGCTGAATTGCGGCAGGAAATCTCCGACCTGCCTACCCGTATTGCATGGGGTGAGGAGGGCCTTATTGAGGCTGCTACCATCCCTGAAGCGGACTGCGTGATTACTGCTGTGGTTGGTATGGTTGGCTTGAAGCCAACCCTTGCTGCCATTCGCGCAGGTAAACGCATTGGTCTTGCCAATAAGGAGACCTTGGTCTGCGCCGGTGAATTGGTGATGGCAGAGGCAAAGCGCTGCGGTACTGAGATCATTCCTGTTGACTCTGAGCATTCTGCAATCTATCAGTGCTTGATGGGTAGTCACAGCAAAGCGGAAATCAAGCGCATTATTTTGACCTGTTCCGGAGGCCCATTCTATGGAATGGATAAGGAGCAACTGCGTTCTGTGACCAAAGCGGATGC
The DNA here is from genome assembly GCA_017482385.1 of Oscillospiraceae bacterium. Classification (GTDB taxonomy): domain Bacteria; phylum Bacillota; class Clostridia; order Oscillospirales; family Oscillospiraceae; genus Faecousia. The sequence continues at coordinate 170,559 of JAFUNI010000023.1, forward strand.
TCTGCGGCATCCAAACTGGAAGATGGGACCCAAAATCACCATCGACTGTGCTACATTGATGAACAAGGGCCTTGAAGTGATCGAGGCAATGCGTTTATATGACCTGCCATTGGAGAAGGTGGATGTGGTGATCCACCGGCAGAGTATTGTGCATTCTATGGTTGAGTTTACAGATGGCGCTGTGATGGCACAAATGGGAAGTCCCGATATGCGCCTGCCAATTCAGTTGGCTATGACTTATCCGGAGCGTAAGGAATGTCCTGTGGAGGCGCTGGATCTGCTGACCTGCGGCAGTCTTACCTTTGCAGCACCGGATATGGAAGCGTTTCCTTGTTTGGCGCTGGCAAGACAGTGCGCAAAGCTTGGCGGAACTGCCTGCCCTGCAATGAACGGTGCCAATGAGGAAGCTGTGGCGCTGTATTTAGCCGACAAGATCGGTTTTTATGATATTTATGATTTGGTATCCAAGGCGGTGAATGCGGTTGCCTTTATTGCGAATCCTACTCTGGAACAGATATTAGAGGCGGATCGACTGGCAAGAGAGGCTGTCCGCCGGGAAGCCAAACAATAAGCGAGGATATTTATGACCATTGTTTTTGCGATTTTACTTTTTAGTTTCTTAATATTCATTCACGAATTAGGGCATTTTGTAGCCGCCAAGCTATCTAAAGTCCGTGTGAATGAGTTTTCTATGTTTATGGGTCCTGCTATCTTCAAAAAGCAGGTGGGTGACACCCTGTATGCTATTCGGTGCATTCCCATTGGTGGTTATTGTGCCATGGAAGGTGAGAATGAAGATACCGATGATCCCCATTCTTTCCAAAAAGCGGATTGGTGGAAACGGCTGATCATTTTAGTTGCCGGTTCTTTTATGAACTTTGTTACCGGTGTTGTTTTAATTGCAATTGTTCTTTCTTGCAGCAAGGGCTATACGGATACGAAACTGGTGAATGTGGAGCCGAACAGCTCTGTCGCGGTAGTGGGCGGCCTGCAAACCGGTGACAGAATTCTGTCCTTGAACGGTACAAAGACAGATATTTATGCTGACTTTGCTTTGGAGACACACTTTCTAAAAGACGGAAATTATGATGTAACTGTTGAGAGAAATGGTCAAAAACTCAAGTTGGAGGATGTTCCGTTTGTCCGTAAGGACTTTGGTGATGGAGAAGGCGTTCGTTTCGGCTTAACCTTTGGCCGCGAAAAGACAACGTTTCATTCGGTATTGCGGCAAATTTGGCCCGAGACCCGTTACCAGATCAAATCAGTAATCCTCAGCCTGAAGATGCTTTTTACCGGTCAGGCTGGCGTTAAGGATATGGCAGGTCCCGTAGGAATCGTGCAAATGATGTCCGAAACGGTGGAAAGTGTTGACACTGTTCGTGCGCAAATTCTGACAAGCCTCAGCTTTGGCAGTATGATCGCCATCAACTTAGCGATGATGAATATGCTGCCCATTCCTGCCTTGGACGGTGGTCGCGTTTTGGGTTTGCTTTTGACCTGCGCTATTGAAAAGATTACCCGGAAGAAGTTAGATGCAAAATATGAGGGCTATATCCACGGAATCGGTATGGTTCTGCTTTTGGCTTTGATGGCAGTAATTCTATTTAAGGATATTTTTGTGATTTTTAAGAGGTGATACTATGACAAGACAAATCCATGTTGGCGGTGTTCCCATTGGCGGTAGCGCCCCTGTAGCAATTCAGTCCATGCTCAATACCAAAACCACCGATGTGGAGGGTTCTCTGTCACAACTCCGCAAGCTGGCTGCGGCTGGCTGTCAGATTGCCCGTTTGGCTGTTCCCAACCAGGAGGCGGCCAAGAGCTTTGGTGAAATTTGCAAGGCTTCTCCGCTGCCACTGGTAGCCGATATTCATTTTGACTACAAGTTGGCGCTTTTGGCGGCTGAGGGCGGCGCATCCAAGATCCGCATTAACCCCGGCAATATCGGTGGAGAGGACCGCGTACAGGCGGTGGTCGCTGCTTGTAAAGAACGGAATATTCCCATCCGTATTGGTGTCAATGGCGGCAGCCTGGATAAGAAATTGCTGGAAAAGTATGGCCACCCTACAGCAGAAGCACTGGTTGAGAGTGCATTTCAGCACTTGGAACTGCTGGAAAAATATGGGTTTTATGATACCTGCGTTTCCATGAAGTCCTCCAATGTGCCGACTATGGTGGCTGCGGCCCGGCTGTTCCGTAGCAGATGCGACTATCCTATTCATATCGGTGTCACGGAGACCGGCCCTGTGCGAATGGGACTTATGAAGTCAGCTATGGGTATTGGTGCGCTTTTGTTGGACGGAATCGGTGATACAATCCGTGTAAGCCTCACGGATGACCCGGTTGAAGAGGTCTATGCAGCGAAGGATATTCTGAAAGCTGCCGGGCTTCGTAAGGAAGGCGTAAATATTATTTCCTGTCCTACCTGCGGCAGAACGCAAATCGATCTGATCGGCTTGGTCAACCAGGTGGATGAGGCACTGAAAGATTGCGAAAAGCCCATTACTGTTGCGGTTATGGGCTGCATTGTAAATGGACCCGGCGAGGCGCGGGAAGCTGATATTGGCATTGCCGGCGGCGATGGCTGCGGTATGCTGTTTGAAAAAGGGCAACAGATCTGCAAGCTGCCCTATGACCAGCTTTTGCCGGAGTTACTGAAGCGAATTGAATTGTTATAAGAGGAAAAGATGACAGAACAGGTATATTTTCTAAATATGTTTCCGGACTATGCGCCGCCTGAAGAGCTGCAAGAGGCTCTTTCACAGGCGGCCGTTGTCGCTGCGGATGTAGACCCGGAAACCAGGATTGTATCCGTTGCAGTCCATTCTGCTGACTACATACCTACTGCGTTTTTGCAGCAGGCTGAGCGAGATATTACGGAACTATACGGTCTTTTTCATGTGGAGATCGTTGCCACCCATCCGGCAGAGCAATTGCACAATATCTGCAATGAAGATCTGATTGCGCTGTTTGTGGCAGAGGATTCCATGAATATGGGTAGTTTAGCCGGCGCAGCTTGGGAGTGGCAGGAGAACACCATGCATATCCAACTGCGTGCAAACGGCAAAGATACCCTCTTGAAGGCTGTGCCTTCGGTATCACGGCAACTTCGGGAACGGTTTGGCTGCGAGGTGTCGTTTGAAATCCATGCAGGCCATGCGTTGGAGGGACAGGCTCTTTATGAAGCTATGGAGAAGATGCGCACCGAGTTTATGCAGAACTTACCTAAAGTAGCCGCTGTTGAGAAAAAAGAACAAAAGCCTGCAGATTTTTCTGCATTTTACGGCAAGCCCTTTAAGGGTACAGTAACACCGATGCAGGAACTGAATCTGGATATGGGTAGTGTAATCGTAGAAGGCCGCGTGTTCAGTGTGGAGCATAAGGAACTGAAAAAGCGCAATGCCTGGGTCGTTAATTTCGATATGACCGACAATACCGGTTCGATCCGCATTAACCGCTTTATGGAAAGCAGTGAGGCAAAACCTATTCTTGAGAATGTGAAAGAGGGTGCTGTGCTGAAGGTGCAGGGCCGCTTGCAGATCAATCAATTTGATAATGAAATGGTTTTGAAGCCCTTTTCTATGATGCCCGGCGAAATGCACAAACGCCGGGATCTGGCTGAAGGGGAGAAGCGTGTGGAGCTTCACCTGCATACCATTATGTCCAACATGGATGCATTGACCAACACAAAGGAAGCCATCAAACAGGCTGCTGCCTGGGGTCACAAGGCGATTGCCATAACGGACCACGGTTGCTGCCAATCCTTTACCGATGCACTCCATGTAGTTGATAATCCTAAATCTGCGCCTAAGGTTGCCGGCACGGATGAGCCTATCAAGATCCTTTACGGTTGTGAAGGCTACTATGTGAATGATGTAGACGATCGCATTGCTGTTCACGGAACCCGGGATATGGATTTTTTGGGGCAGTATGTTGCTTTTGATCTGGAGACCACAGGCCTTTCTTCCAAACATGACCGTATTATTGAGATTGGTGCTGTTTTGATGGAAAACGGACAGGAAATCGACCGTTTCCAAACCTTTGTTGACCCAGAAATGCGTTTGCAGAGGGATACTATGGACCTAACCGGTATTACCGATGATATGCTCAAAGGTGCGCCCAAGCTGGAAGAAGTGTTCCCCAAGTTTCTGGAATTTGTCGGTGACAGGGTACTGATTGCACACAATGCGGATTTTGATACGGGATTTATCCGCACCGCTTGTGAGAAACTTGGCTATGCCTATAATTTCACATCTGCGGATACCCTTGTAATGGCCCAAAACCTTTTGCCCCACTTGAATAAATTTAAGCTGGATGTGGTGGCAAATGCGCTGAATTTGCCGGAATTTAATCATCATCGTGCTGCCGATGATGCAGTCACTTGCGGCTTGATTGCGGCTAAGTTGTTCGAAAAATTGGAGGAGATGGATGTCCATACTCTCCAAGCGGTGAATCCGGCAATGGAAGGCTTACGTGCCCACGGCAATGTAGGAAACCGTCATGCCCGCCATATTATACTGTTTGCTAAAAATCAGATGGGCCTGCGGAATTTGTACCATTTGATATCCCTTTCCAACCTTGAGTATTTTAAGCGTCAGCCTCGTATGCCGAAATCGGAGATTCTGAAGTACCGGGAAGGCTTGATAATTGGCTCTGCCTGCGAAGCAGGTGAATTGTTCCAGGCTATGTTGGATGGCAAGAGCGATGATGAACTGAAGCGAATCGCATCTTTCTATGATTTCCTGGAAATTCAGCCCTTAAGCAACAATGCGTTTATGCTGGAAAAGGGAACTGTTACGGAAGAAGAGGAACTACGCCAGTTTAACCGCACAATCGTACGGTTAGGCGAGGAATTGGGAAAACCAGTAGTTGCTACCGGCGATGTGCATTTTCTGCATCCGGAGGACGAGATCTTTCGGCATATCCTTTTGGCTACCAAGGGCTTTGAGGATTGCGACCGCCCCAATCCGCTTTATTTCCGTACCACGGACGAAATGCTTAAGGAATTCTCCTATCTTGGTGAGAAAAAAGCCTACGAGGTGGTCGTTACCAATCCCAATTTGATTGCGGATATGTGTGATGTGGTGCGTCCTGTGCCTCATAACCTGTTTGCGCCCAAGATTGAAAACTCAGTTGAAGATTTGAAGGATCTTGTTTACGGCAAGATGCATCGTCTTTACGGTGAAAATCCTCCTGAACTGATTCGCAAGCGTATTGACACCGAGCTGAATGACATTATTACATGCCATTACGATGTGATTTATATGTCCGCACAGCGGTTGGTACAGAACTCTCTGGAGAACGGCTATCTGGTGGGTTCCCGTGGTTCTGTCGGTTCTTCCATTGTGGCATATATGTCCGGTATCACTGAGGTTAACTCTTTCCCGCCCCATTACCGTTGTCCCAACCCGGAGTGTAAGTACACCACCTTTGATGTGCCGGAAGGCTATGAATGTGGCGCTGACTTGCCGGATGCGGTTTGTCCTAAGTGCGGAACACCCTATGCAAAGGAAGGCTTTAACATTCCCTTTGAAACATTCTTGGGCTTTGGCGGTGATAAAGTTCCCGATATTGACCTGAACTTCTCCGGCGAATACCAGGCTAATGCCCATGCGTATTGCACAGAAATGTTTGGAAAATCCCATGTTTTCCGCGCTGGCACCGTGGGTACAGTGGCTGAGAAGACCGCTTACGGCTATGTGAAAAAATATCTCTCTGAACGAGGAAAATCAGCATCTGCGGCGGAAATCAATCGCCTGGCAGCTGGATGTGTGGGTGTGCGCCGTACTACCGGTCAGCACCCGGGTGGCCTGGTTGTTATTCCACAGGAGAACGAGATTTGGGACTTCTGTCCTGTCCAGCATCCGGCTGATGACCCTAACTCCGACCAAATCACTACCCATTTTGAATATCACTCTATGGAAGAGAATCTGCTGAAGCTGGATATGCTGGGTCACGATGACCCCACCATGATTCGTATGATGGAGGATATGACCGGTGTGGATGCCAAGACCATTCCTTTGGACGATAAAGATACTATGTCTATCTTTACATCTTCCAAGGTGCTTGGCTATGAGGACGATAAAATCCTCGGACCGACGGGCGCTGTGGCAGTTCCTGAGTTCAATACCCGATTCACAAGAGGCGTTTTGCTGGACACTAAGCCGGAAAAATTTGACTTCTTAGTGCGTATTTCCGGTTATACCCACGGCACGGATGTGTGGTTAGGCAACGCCAAGGATTTGATCGTGTCCGGCACAGCCCGGGTGGATCAGACTATCGGCTGTCGAGACGATATCATGATCTATCTGATCTCCTGCGGACTTCCTGAAAAGCGGGCATTCAAGATCATGGAATCTGTGCGTAAGGGCAGAGGTCTGCCCGATGGTGCAGAGGAGGAAATGATTCAAGCCGGTGTTCCGGATTGGTATATTACTTCCTGTAAGAAAATTAAGTACTTATTCCCCAAGGCGCACGCGGTGGCTTATGTTATGATGGCGTTCCGCATCGCTTGGTTTAAGGTCAATCATCCGTTGGCGTTCTATTCTGCTTATTTCTATCGTCGCAGCCAAAAGGGCGGATTTGATGCCGTTTTGATGACCGGCGGTATTGACAATGTTGTGGCTAACATCAAGGCTATCGAATCCAATGAGGATGCCACGGCAAAGGATGAGGATCTGCTGACAACCCTGGAAGTTGTCTATGAGTTTTACCTGCGGGGCTTTGAGTTTGCGCCCATCAGCCTGTATAAGAGCCACGCAACAAAATTCCTCATTGAAGATGGCAAGATTCTGCCGCCCTTCGTTGCAGTTTCCGGTTTGGGCGAAACAGCGGCTTGGGATTTGATGCATGGCCGTGAGGGCAAGACCTTTATTTCTATTGAAGAGGTCGCTGCTGCTTGCCCCAAGGTGTCCAAGACCCACTTACAGATGCTGAAAGAGGCAGGCGCTTTCGGCGAATTACCGGAAACCAATCAGATGAGCCTGTTTTAAGGAGGTTTCTTATGCAAGATATTGGTATGCAGTACCACATCCACTGCAAAGAAGGTGATGTGGGTAAGTACTGTTTTCTGCCCGGTGATCCCGGCAGATGTGAGGCGATTGCTGCACATTTTGATAACCCTGTCCATATCGGCATGAACAGAGAATATAACATCTACACAGGTACATTGCTGGGTGAAAAGGTGAGCGTCTGTTCTACCGGTATTGGTGGGCCGTCTGCCTCAATCGCGATGGAGGAGCTTGCAGCCATCGGTGCGGATACCTTTATCCGCATTGGTACCTGCGGTGGCATTGCCATGGATGTGCTACCCGGTGATATAATTGTTGCTAACGGCGCTATCCGCTATGAGCATACATCCGTGGAATATGCACCCATTGAATTTCCTGCCGTCCCCGACTTTGCTGTTACAGCAACACTGAAAGCTGCAGGAGAGGAGCTTGGCTATCGCACCCATGTGGGTGTGGTGCAATGTAAGGACTCCTTCTACGGCCAGCACAGCCCTGAGAAAAGTCCTGTGTCCTATGAGCTCTTGCGAAAGTGGGAAAGCTGGAAGCGTCTGGGTGTCAAAGCAAGTGAGATGGAATCAGCGGCTTTGTTTGTTGTGGCAGCGGCCTTAGGCGTACGCTGCGGCAGTTGCTTCCATGCAGTATGGAACCAGGAGCGGGAAAAAGCCGGTCTTGAAATGCCGATGACAGAGGATACCAGCGCAGCAATCCGTGTAGGCATCGAAGCAATGAAGCGCCTTATCATTGCGGATAAGTAATAAAAAGCAGGCAATGCATTATTGCATTGCCTGCTTTTGGATTTCTTTAGTTTTCTTCTTGTCCGGTAGTTGGGAAAGGATAACAGCAATGAAGACCAGCACACAGCCAAGACCTTCCCAAAAACTCAACCGCTCATGCAGTACGATCCAGCCGGCTAATACGGCAAAAACAGATTCAGTGCTCATCAGCAGGGAAGCGGTGGCAGAATCCAAATTCTTCTGGCCAATATTCTGCAGGGAATAGGCAATGCCCATGGAAAGAATGCCGGCATAGGCAATGGAGCCAAAACAACTGCGAATTGCGTACCAAGAGGGTTGTTCTGTAAAGACCATCACAATAGCAGACAGAGTTGCGCACAAAAATGCATTGATGCAGTTCAGACGCAGGCAATCCACTTGGTTAGCAAATTTGTCAACAGCTAAAATTTGCACTGCAAATGCTACGGCGCAGCCCAAAAGAAGCAGATCACTTGTTGCAATGCTTGTTACGCCAACGCAGCTTAGACAGTACAGACCGCCAACACCCAGTACGACACTAACGGGCACCCACCTTGAAGGCTTCTGTCCGAAAAACATACCGATAATTGGTACAAAAACTATGTACATTGCGGTCAAGAAAGCAGATTTACCGGCATCCGTATCCACAATGCCGAGTTGCTGCAAATTTGTTGCAACAAATAAAGGAAGGCCACAGAGTAAGCCGGCTTTCCAAAGGCCTTTATCCAGCCAGCGGGTCAAAAAGTTTTTATTATCGTTTTTATATGTAAATCTATCCGATACTGCAATGATGGGAAGTAGTATCAATCCGCCCAGAAAGCATCGCGCAGCCTGGAAGGTAAAAGGACCGATATGGTCCATACCGATACTTTGGGCCACAAAAGTAGAGCCCCATATGATCGTTGCGATCAGTATGGCAAGATTGCATTTTAGTTTCTTATTCATAGTTTTCATCACCGGAAGAATACTATCATATCTTGAAAATAAAATCAAGGTTATACTTTCCAATTTTCTTGAGATGTGCTATAATACAAATAATATAATGGGAGGGAAAATGATGGATATAATTCGTGAGCGTTCGGAAATTCCCGTAGCTGATAAATGGGCTATTGAGGATCTATATACAAATGATGAGGCTTGGGAGCAGGAACTGTCTACCATTGCACAGGACAAAGAGGTTTTGTCCGGCTTTGCCGGTCGCTTGGCTGAAAGCGGACAGACCCTTTATGATTACCTTTACCGGTCTGAAATGACCGATGTGAAGGCATCTCGACTGGGTAATTACTGTATGCGAAAGTCTGATGAAGACACCCGCAATGCCGTCTACCAGGCAATGACCGGCAGATTTACCAGTGTGATGGTGGATTTAAGTTCCGCCCTTAGTTTTGATACACCGGAGATCATGGCAATCTCCGATGAACAGTTAAACGCCTTTTATGTGGATTGCCCCAAATTGGAGCGGTATCGCCGTTATTTGACCAATTTGCGGCGGAAAAGGGAGCATATTCTTTCTCCTGCTGAGGAAAAAATCCTGGCAGCCGCTGGAGAGCTTTCTCAAGCGCCGGATACCATTTACGGTATGTTTGCTGATGCGGATCTGAAATTTGAAGATGCATTGGATTCTGATGGCAATGCCCATCCGGTAAAACAAGCCACCTTTGTGCCTTTGCAGAACAGCCCTGACCGGGTTTTACGGAAGAATGCCTATGAGAGCCTTTATAAGGGATTTGGCGATTTTAAGAACACTGCAGCTTCTATTTTGGATGCCCAAAATAAGCAGATGAAGTTCTTTGCCCAGGCCCGTAGATACGAAAACGCCTTCGAGGCTTCGTTGAATAATACCAATGTGCCCACATCTGTGTATCTGAATCTCATTGATACCGTCCATAAAAATATGGAGAAAATGCACCGTTATGTCTGTCTGCGGAAAAAGCTATTGGGCTTGGATGAACTGCATTTTTACGATGTTTATGCACCGTTGGTTGCTGATGTGGATAAAAAGATCACCTTTGATGAAGCAAAGCAAACGGTTTACAATGCCCTTGCGCCCTTAGGTGATGACTACCGGGCGATTTTGAAAGAAGGATTTGAGAACCGCTGGATCGATGTATATTCAAACACGGGTAAGCGCAGCGGCGCCTATTCTGCCGGAGCGGCTGTCCATCCTTATGTGCTTTTGAACTTCTCCGGCACTCTGGACAGCCAGTTCACACTGGCACACGAAATGGGTCATGCGCTGCATTCTTATCTGTCTAACAAGCATCAAAACCCTATCGATGCCCATTATGTGATTTTTGTAGCTGAGGTGGCTTCCACTTGTAATGAAGCACTGCTGATGGAGCATCTGCTGAGCAAAACAACAGACAAAAAAGAGCGTATGTACCTCATCAATCACTTCCTGGAACAGTTTAAGGGAACGCTTTACAGGCAGACGATGTTTGCAGAGTTCGAGCTGAACATTGGCAAGATGGTGGCCCAGGGGCAGACCCTTACCGCTGATGACCTCTGCGCTGAATATCGTCGGTTAAATGAAGAATACTTTGGACCGGATATGGTGGTTGACGATCAAATTGCCATAGAATGGGCGAGAATTCCTCATTTCTATTACAATTACTATGTGTTCCAGTATGCAACTGGCTATGCAGCCGCTATTGCACTTTCCCGCCGGATTCTGCAAGAAGGGGAGAAGGCGGTTACGGATTATCTTAATTTCCTGTCCGGCGGTTGCTCCAAGAGCCCTATTGATTTGCTGAAAGGCGCAGGTGTGGATATGACCGGACCGGAGCCGGTAGAGGCAGCTTTGGAGCTGTTCAGTCAGTTACTGGACGAAATGGAAGAATTGGCAGGTGAATGATATGGCAGATATTTTCCTTCCCACATTGCATACTTTTGCGATGAATAATATATTTACCGGATCTTGTGGCACATTGCGGTTTAAGATAGAACCCAAGGTTGTAATGCTCACGCCCAAAGAGGTGGATATGGAAAACAGCAGTATTTTTGTTGAACTTTGGCATGGTCAGTTGTGCTATGAGAAGAGCGAAATGGAAAAAGAAGCTACCTTCCCAATGTCAGAAGAGGGGCGCTTGGCCCTTAAAGCATGGCTGGAAGAAAATGTATAACAAAACAGACCGCCAAGGGCGGTCTGTTTTTATGAGTTAAATGCTGAAAAATGGAGTAAAACCATTGACATTTTCGGCTTTTGTGGTAGAATATCAACGATATGTAAACGCAATGCGGAAACCAAGAGGCAGGTTAAGCCTAAGCGAGAGGGGAATGGTGCGAGCCCCTTGCCGAGACCCGCCTTCAGCCACTTCCAAGCAGCCCGGGATGACCGGGACGGGAACTCCCGTTACAGAGTGACTAAGATACTTCTAATTAGAAGTGAATTAGGGTGGTACCGCGAGCGCCTCGCCCCTAAAACAGGGGAGAGGTTTATTTTTTTGAAATTTTTAGGAGGTTAATTCAATATGAGCAAGAAAGCCTATGGCGTAAATGAGCTGCGTGAGATGTTCCTCAGCTTCTTTGAGAGCAAGGACCACCTGCGTTTGCCCAGTTTTTCGCTGATCCCCCAAAATGATGCATCCCTGTTGCTGATCAACTCCGGTATGGCGCCCATGAAACCCTATTTTAAGGGTGAAGTGGAGCCACCCAGAAAAAGAGTCTGCACCTGTCAGAAGTGTATTCGTACCGGCGATATCGAAAACATCGGCAAGACCGCCCGTCACGGTACCTATTTTGAGATGCTGGGCAATTTCTCCTTTGGTGATTACTTTAAGCACGAGGCAATTGCCTGGAGCTGGGAGTTTTTGACTAAGGTTGTTGGACTGGAAGAAGATCGCCTGTATCCCTCCATCTATGAAAATGACGAGGAAGCATTTGAAATCTGGAACAAGGAGATCGGTATTCCTGCTGAGAATATCTTCCGTTTTGGCAAGGCTGACAACTTCTGGGAGCACGGCTCCGGTCCTTGCGGTCCTTGCTCTGAGATCTACTATGACCGCGGTGAGAAGTACGGTTGTGGCAGCCCCGACTGTAAGGTTGGATGTGAGTGCGACCGTTTCATCGAGGTTTGGAACAATGTGTTCTCCCAGTTTGACAATGACGGTAACGGCAACTATACAGAATTGGTCCAGAAGAATATTGATACCGGTATGGGCTTGGAGCGTTTGGCTGTTGTCTGCCAGGATGTAAACTCCCTGTTTGATGTGGATACGGTCATGAATATTACCAACCACGTTACCAAAATCACCGGCGCCGCTTACGGCCAGAGCAATAAGACCGATGTGAGCCTGAGAGTTATCACCGATCATATTCGTGCTTCTACATTTATGATCGCTGACGGTGTGCAGCCCACCAATGAGGGCCGTGGTTATGTTCTGCGCCGTCTGCTCCGTCGTGCTGCCCGTCACGGCAAGCTTTTGGGCGTAAATCGTCCTTTCCTGTACGAGGTCGTGGAAACCGTCATTCAGGAAAATGAGAGCCACTACAGTTATCTCCGTGAGCGTGCTGCCCACATCATCCGTGTGGTCAAGACAGAGGAAGAGAACTTTGCCCGTACTATTGATACCGGTATGCGTATCTTTGGTGAAAAGCTCCAGCAGCACAAGGAAAAGGGTGAAACGGTCTTCTCCGGTGAGGACGCATTCCTGTTGGCGGATACCTATGGCTTCCCTGTGGACCTGACAGCGGAGATGCTGGAAGATGAGGGTATGACCCTGGATATGGACAAATTCGTTGCATGCCGCGAAGAGCAGCGTGTCCGCGCCCGTGAGGCCCGCAAGGCACTTGGTGATTTGGGCTGGGCAGGTATCGACCTGGGCCTGGATACCACACCTACCGAATTCGTGGGCTATGAAGAGAACAACTGCGAGGCTAAGATTTTGGCTGTTTGCGTTGGCGAGGAAGTTACCGGCTCTATTACTGCCGGCGAGCAGGGTATCATCGTCCTGGATAAGACTCCTTTCTATGCAGAAATGGGCGGTCAGTGCGCTGATTACGGCGCAATTCTGATGGGAGAGAGCCGCTTCAAGGTTACCAATGTGCAGAAGGATAAGGGCGGCAAGTATCTCCACTCCGGTGTGATGCGCAGCGGTGCACTGAAGACCGATGATGTGGTTTTGGCTACCATCGATGTAGAGCGCCGTAAAGCTATTATGCGTGCCCACTCCGCAACCCACCTGCTGCAGAAGGCGTTGATCAGTGTCCTGGGAGACCATGTCCATCAGGCCGGTTCTTTGGTAGAGCCCGACCGTCTGCGCTTTGACTTTACCCACTACTCTGCTATGACCCCCGAGGAGCTGGCAAAGGTCGACGCCATCGTGCAGTCTGCAGTACTGGAAGGCTATCCTGTTGATGTTAAGGAAATGCCCATTGAGGAAGCAAAAAAGCAGGGCGCAACCGCTCTGTTCAGCGAAAAGTACGGTGATACTGTCCGTGTTGTCAATATGGGCGGCTATTCAATTGAGCTGTGCGGCGGTACCCATTTGGACAATACCGCAAAGGTTGGTCCCTTCCGTATCGAGAGTGAGGGCAGTGTTGCTTCCGGTGTCCGCCGTATTGAGGCGATTACCGGCAAGGAATGCTTGGCCGATATGGCCCGTACTCATCATTTGCTGTATGCAGCTGCTGCTGAGTATAAGGCAAAGCCCGGTGAGCTTGTGGATAAGATCCATGCTCAGACTGAGGAAGTCAAGAACCTGAAGAAGGCGATTGAGTCTTACAAGGCCAAGGAAACTGCCGGTGAGGCAGACCGTTTCCTGTTTGGTGCGCACGATATTGGCGGTCTGAAGGTGCTGACAGTGAATGTTCCCAATGCCGATGCCGGTAAGCTCCGTCAGATCGGTGATACCCTGCGGGATAAGGCTTCCAATGTGGTTGCTGTGCTGTCTGCTGTCAACGACGATAAGATCACCTTCCTGGCTGTTTGCGGCAAAGATGCCGTCGCTAAGGGCGTGAAGGCCGGCGATCTGGTGAAGCAGGTTTGCACCATTTGCGGTGGCTCCGGTGGTGGCAAGCCCGACTCTGCTATGGGCGGCGGCAAAGATGCGCTGAAGCTGGATGACGCATTGGCAACAGTTGACGATTTTGTAGCATCTAAGCTCTAATATATAAGGACGCTGCCCCTGGGTGGCGTCCTTTTTACAAGGGAGAGAACGCCTTGCGAAAGCTGATGTGGTTTTCTGTTGGTTTTGCAGCTGCCTGTGCCGGTGGTGCATACTTGAAATACGGTATTTGGATAGTATTGACAATCATTTGTGTTGGCACACTGATTTTGTCAAAATACCGCCGGCAGTTAATTTGCGTATTGGTCGGATGTGCTGTTGGACTTAGTTGGTTTCTTGGATTTGAATGGCTGTATCTTACACCTGCCCGTTCGGTTGATGGACAGGAACTGCACTTGGATATCACAGCTACAGACTACAGCAGAATTGGCGAGAATAGCACAATTTGTGAAGGTAAAACAAGCATAGGCGGAAAAACCTATACTGTTCAGTTTTATATAAATGAGGAGGTTTCTCTAACTCCGGGAGATCGTGTTGCAGGCGATTATTTACTCCGTTACACTGTGGGCGGAAGGGAGAACGCCACCTATCACAGAGGAAATGGCATATTTCTTTTGTGCTTCTCCAAAGGGAACAGTGTTGTTTCTCCGATTACAACTTCGATTGAAAAGTATTTTGTACAAAACCTTCGTCATGAAATCCTTTCTCTTGTGGACAAAACCTTCCCTGTGGATGCCCAAAGCTTTGCCAGAGCGCTTCTTTTGGGTGACCGGGAGGATATGCCCTTTGAAATGGAATGGAAACTGAAAGCCAGTGGTATTTACCATATTGCTGCAGTTTCCGGTATGCATGTATCCATTTTGTTTTCTGTGCTGTATTTTCTTTGCTTTAAGAAACGTTTTTTGACTGCAATAATTGGGTTTCCAATGCTGTTCCTTTTTTCGGCGGTGGCAGGATTTTCACCGTCCATTGTACGTGCGACCATTATGCAGTCACTTGTGATTCTTGCGTTGATTACAGACAGAGAATATGATCCGCCAACGGCTTTGGGCTTTGCTGTGCTGCTTATTCTTGCAAACAATCCTTTTGCAATCACTTCCGTGAGCCTACAGTTGTCGGCAGGATGTATGATAGGCATACTCCTCTTTACAGAGCGTATCCATGATTTTCTGCTGCTAAAGACACGGCTCGGTCCGGCGAAGGGACGGACATGGAAGGCTAAATTAACCCGGTGGTTTGTTGCGTCTGTTAGTGCAACTTTGGGTGCGATTTCTTTGACAACACCGCTTAGTGCAATTTACTTTGGGAGCGTATGTGTTCTAGGTATTTTAACCAATTTGCTGACGCTGTGGGTTGTTTCTGCGATTTTTATTGGCGTTGTGGTTGCCTGTGTTTTTGGCGCTGTATGGCTTCCGCTGGGAATGGCGGTCGGGTGGTTGATTGCCTGGCCCGTTCGATATATTCTATGGGTGATAGATATGATTTCTAAGGTTCCGTTGTCTTCGGTATATACAAGCAGTATTTATATCGTTCTTTGGTTGTTTTTTACCGGTGTTTTGCTGACTGTTTTTTGGAAGAGCAGAAAGAAACATCCTGTGGTATTAACGGTGTGCATTATAGCCGGTCTCATAGGCTCGGTATTTTGTTCTTACCTGGAGCCAAGGCTGGATAATTACCGTATTACAGCAATTGATGTGGGACAAGGACAATGTGTGCTTTTGCAGTATGAGGATCAGTATTATATGGTCGACTGCGGCGGTGACAGTGATAAAATAGCGGCAACTGAGGCAGCTCAATTATTGATATCCCAAGGTGTATTTCGATTGGATGGATTTATTCTTACCCATTATGATTCGGATCATGTGGGCGGTGCTGAGAATCTGCTGGAAATTATTCCGGCGGACAAGTTGTATTTACCCTTAGGACATGATGAAAACAAGTACAAGGATGCGTTGGGGCAGAAATATAAGGATAGAATTCATTGGGTGAAGGAAGACCTGTGTTTGGATAACGCAAACATTACAATTTATCCGTCTGAAGATAGGGAAGAGAGTAACGAAAGCGGTCTGTGTATCTTGTTTCAACCGGAGAATTGTGATATACTAATCACAGGTGACCGTTCTGTTTCCGGTGAGCGAGCATTGCTGGAGCATACAGCATTGCCGGATCTGGAGATTTTGGTTGCAGGTCACCACGGTTCGAGTAGCTCAACATCCTGGGAGCTGCTGAATGCGACTCGACCGGAAATTGTGCTGATTTCCGTTGGCGAGAGAAATGCTTACGGTCATCCGGCCAAGGATACCCTTGCTCGGCTTGACCTGTTTGGATGTACAGTATACCGTACTGATTTGGAAGGTACAATTATTCTCAGGGGGTGAGAGTATGGCAAAAAAGACAGAGGAGCCCAATTTGCTCCAACAACTGAAAGAAGAGATCAAGCAGGGAGAGCCGGGCCGTCTGTATTTTTTCTATGGTGAAGAGGTCTTTCTTCTAAACCATTATTTGAAGCAACTCCGCAAAATTGTGATAGACCCACTGACGGAGTCCTTTAATTTCCATAAACTCACTGCTGAAAATTTTGATTTGCGTACTTTTGCTGATTGTGTTGAGAATCTACCCATGATGGCGGAGCGCACAATGGTGGTCGTGGATGAGATCGATGTCTTTAAGATGAATGAAGCTGACAGAGAACGGGTGACAGAGATCCTGTCCGATATTCCCGAATATTGCACGGTTGTGTTTACCTACGAAACGACTCCATTTAAGCCGGATAAACGGATAAAAAAGCTGTGGGAAACCGTTTCCAAGTATGGCGCACTTGTAGAATTCCAAAAGCAGAGTCAGCGGGATTTGGTGAGTTGGATCAGTCGGCATTTTGCCGCGTCCGGTAAGCGGATCACGCCAGATCTTTGCGTGTATTTGATGGATATAACCGGCGGTACTATGACGGCTCTTTCCGGTGAGATTTCTAAGATCTGCGCTTATTCCGGTGCGGATGAAATCCGGAAAGCTGATATTGATGCTGTAGTCGAACCGGTTCTGGATGCAGTTGTATTTCAAATGACGGATCTTATGAGCAGCGGCGAATATGGCGCTGCACTATTGAAGCTGCAGCAATTGCTGAAAATGCAGGAAGAGCCCATCGGTATTTTAGCGATCATCGGCAGTCATTTCCGCAAGCTAAGTGTTGCAAAGACCTTACTGGACAACGGCAAAACCGCTGTGGATCTGATGAAACTTACCGGTTTAAGCGACTATCCGGCGCGAAAAACGATGTCCGCAGCCGGACGCTTTTCTACAAAATTTTACAGGCGTGCGGCTGAATTGGTGCTGGAATGCGATGTGCAGCTGAAAACCTCTTTCGACGATGCTGACAGAATCCTGGAAGTTTTGATTCTGCAACTGGCCCGGGAGGCAAGAAATGATTAAAATTCGGGAAGCAATCGTTGTGGAGGGGCGGTACGATAGAAATACCCTATCTCAAATTGTGGATGCGCCTATTTTAGAAACCTCCGGTTTTGGCATTATGAAGGATAAGCAGCAGCTTGATCTTTTGCGCAAGGTAGCTAATAGTCGTGGCTTAATTGTATTTACAGATTCCGATGGTGCAGGTTTTGTTATCCGTAATTACCTAAAAGGTGCAATTCCTGCGGAACAATTAAAGCATGCGTATATTCCGGATATTGTAGGTAAGGAAAAACGAAAATCTGCCCCAGGTAAAGAAGGAAAATTAGGCGTGGAGGGTATGCGTCCAGAGGTGATTATAGATGCCCTTCGTAAAGCCGGTGCAACAATAGAAGGGGAGAGTGCAAGCAGAACTGCCGGTAATATTACCAAGCAGGATTTTATGGAGCTTGGCTTGTCCGGTGGCCCTAACAGTAAGGAAAAACGGCTGAAATTACTGCAAAAGCTGGATTTGCCGGAGCATACCAGCAGCAATGCGTTACTGCAGGCAATAAATCTTTTGGTGGATATTGATGAATTGAGAAAAATAATCGGAGCAAACGATGATTGATATTCAAGTCAAAAACTTAACAAAGTTCTTTGTAATTGGTGAGAATCTCCTGGAAGATCTGTCTTTTGATGTGCAGGAGGGGGAACGGGTAGCCATTTTGGGCCGTAATGGCTGTGGCAAAACCACTCTCTTTAATATCTTGACCGGACAGATGGATTATGATTCCGGCGAGATTTATATAAATCCGCATAAGAGACTGGGACTGATATCGCAGATCCCTAAGTTTCCGGAAGGCTATACTGTGGAGGATGTGCTTCGTTCAGCATTCCGCACACTTACAAAGACCCGGGAGCGTATGACGGAACTGGAACAGAGAATGTCGGAATCCGTAACGGATGATCTGCTGCAGGAATACGACGCCTTGGTCAACCGTTTCCAGTCCGGAGGCGGTTATGAAATGGATGTAGAAGTGGATAAGATTTGCAACGGCCTGGGAATATTACCAGAGCAGCGCATCCAGGAATTTGCAAGCCTGTCCGGTGGCGAAAAAACCCGGGTGAATTTGGCCCGTTTGCTGTTGGAAAAGACCGACATCTTGCTTTTGGACGAGCCAACCAACCATTTGGATCTGCGCAGCGTAGAATGGCTGGAAAATTACATTAACAACTTTAAGGGCACTGTCCTGGCTATCTCCCATGACCGCTATTTTCTGGATACCATTGCCCAGCGTGTCATCGAGATAACTGATGGTCATGCGGAGTTTTATTCCGGCAACTATTCTTTCTATATGGACGAAAAGCAGGCCCGGTTCAATATGCAGCTGAAGCAGTACGAACAGGAACAGGCAAAACTGAAGCAATTGGGCTACACGGTGGAAAGAATGAAGGGGTGGGGCATCAATAACCGCACCCTTTACCGTCGGGCAATGTCTATTCAACACCGCATGGAGCGTATCAAAAAGACAGAACGCCCCAAAACGGAAAAGACTATGAAAGCTACCTTCCAACAAAAAGATTTTTCCGGAGATGTGGTTTTCCAAATGAAGAATGTGGAAAAATCCTTCGGTGATCGCACCCTGTTTTCCAATGTGGAACTGAAGGTGGAGGGCGGTGAACGTATTGCATTGTTGGGTGACAACGGAACCGGCAAATCTACCTTTATTAAATGCTTGTTGGGAGAGGAAGACTGTAAGGGTAAGATCCAATTTGGTCCCACGGTTAAATTTGGCTATCTGCCGCAAATCATTCATTTTTCTCATCCGGAGCGGAGTTTATACGATACGATGCTCTATGAGAAAAACTGCACGCCACAGACCGCCCGTGACCGTTTGGGCGCTTTTCTGTTCCAGGGTGAAGATGTATTCAAGAATGTGGGTGACCTCTCTGGCGGTGAGCAGTCGCGCCTGCGGCTGTGTATGCTGATGGATGAGAAGATAAACCTTTTAATCTTGGACGAACCCACTAACCACTTAGATATTGCTTCCCGGGAATGGGTAGAAGCAGCGATTGAGGAGTTTGAGGGTGTTTTGCTCTTTGTGTCCCATGACCGCTACTTTATTGAGAAATTTGCGGAACGCATTTGGCTTCTTGAGGACGGCGAGATTCGTGATTTCAAATGCGGATACAGTAAATACCGTTCTATTGTAGAACACGAAAACATGATAAAACCGCAGATTGTTACGGAACCTAAGGCTAAAAAAGAAAAGCCCAAGGGTGGCACAAAGGAAACAGAGAAAACGATCCGCCGTTTGGAGCGGGAGATTGAAAAGCAGGAGAAGCTGATCACTGAATTGGATGTTTCCATTGATGCTGCTGCGGCTGACTATCAGGAACTGACTCGCTTGCTTGCTGAGAAGGAAACAGCAGAAAATATTCTGCTGGAATTGATGGAAGCGTGGGAATCTGCACAGGTATAATGTAAGTGTGTGTAGATTTTTGGTTTATTGTGTGGTATAATAATGCTATAAATTTTTATTAAACGGAGTGATTCAAATGAGTTCTTGTAGTGGCAACTGTTCTACCTGCAGCAGCTCGGACTGCGGTGACAGAAAAAAAGAGAGCCTGCTGGCTCCGCCCAATCCCAAATCCAATGTAAAGAAAGTGATTGCTGTTGTATCCGGTAAGGGCGGTGTAGGTAAGTCCACCGTGACTGCAATGCTGGCTGCCGCTATGGCTAAAAAAGGAAATCGGGTTGCAGTTCTGGATGCTGATATTACCGGACCCTCCGCACCTACTGCCTTTGGCGTCAATGAGTGCCAGGGTGCCAATGAGGACGGTCTGTATCCCGCATTGAGTAAAGGTGGCATCCAGGTGATGTCTATTAACCTGCTGTTGGATGATGCCTCTGCACCTGTTGTGTGGCGTGGACCGGTGATTGCCGGCGCAGTAAAGCAGTTCTGGACCGATGTAATTTGGGAAGATGTGGACTATATGTTTGTAGATATGCCTCCCGGAACAGGTGATGTGCCTTTGACTGTGTTCCAAAGCCTGCCTGTGGACGGCATCGTGATCGTTACCAGCCCTCAGGATCTTGTTTCCATGATTGTCTCCAAGGCTGTGAAGATGGCCAATATGATGCACATTCCTGTGCTGGGCTTCGTTGAAAACTATGCCTATTTGGAATGCCCCGATTGTGGCAAGCGCCTCAATGTGTTCGGCGAAAGCAAGCTGGATGCTGTTGCTGCCGAGTTTGGTCTGCCTGTGTTGGCCAGACTACCCATCGATCCCAAGGTAGCAGAGTGCTTCGACAATGGTCAAATGGAATCTGTGAATACAGATGCCCTTGTTGATGTGCTGACAGCTGTTGAACAGGCGGAGAGGAAGTTAGGATGAGCGATACCACAATCCTGCTGATCCGACACGGTCAGAGCGAGGGTAACATCCGTGGCCTTTTTACCGGACACAGCGGCTATCCTCTGACTGATTTGGGGCACAAGCAGGCTGAAATGACTGCAGATTATATCTACAAGAATTATAAAGTAGATGCTGTATATAGCAGTGACTTACCCAGAGCATTCCAAACGGCTGAGCACACTGCGCACATTTTTGGGTTGCCGATTGTGACGGATTGCCGTTTGCGAGAGATCAATGCGGGCAAATGGGAGAACATACCCTTCTCTGATTTGTCGTCGCAGTTTCCTGAGGCCTATACAATTTGGAGGCAGGATTTGATTCATTTCAGCGCGGATGGCGGTGAATCTGTTTTAGATGTTGCAGATCGCGCTGTGGAAGCCCTGCATTCAATTGCTGTTTCTAATTTAGGAAAATGTGTTGCGGTGGTTGCACATGCGACCACAATTCGCACAGCTCTTTGGAAGATATTGGGGAAACCGGAATCTGCAATGCAAGAGCTTAGTTGGGGTGGTAACTGCGCGATAAGCGAATTAGTTTTTTCGGAAGATAAGCTACTGATCAAAGCTATGAATTTCACTGATCATTTAAGTGGTTTTGAGTCTGTTCTGCCCAAAAGTATATAAAACAGATGTTACATTAAAAAATTAAGAAACGGACACTTCATAAGAAGTGTCCGTTTTGATTATTAGTCAGTAGTGTAGTTATCGAAGTAACCCTGGATATAGATAATGGGAGTGCCCTTATCACCGGAACCGGAGGTCAGGTCACACAGAGAACCGATCAAGTCGGTCAAGCGGCGGGGGGTAGTGCCCTGAGAGGCCATATTGCCAACCAGGCTGGAGCCGTCTTTT
Organism: Oscillospiraceae bacterium; assembly: GCA_017482385.1. Lineage (GTDB taxonomy): Bacteria > Bacillota > Clostridia > Oscillospirales > Oscillospiraceae > Faecousia. The sequence continues at coordinate 191,984 of JAFUNI010000023.1, forward strand.
TCCAAAATCTTGCCCTTGATTGCATCACGCAGTGCTTCGCCGGTAAGATTTGCGAAGGTGTTGTCGGCCAGGTACTTCAGCTTCAGCTCATTGGGAGTACCCTCCAGGCCTGCGGTATAAGCAGGGGAGACCACGGGGTCAGCCAGCTCCCAAATCTTGCCAACGGGATCCTTGAAAGCGCCGTCGCCGTAAACCATAACTTCCATATGCTTGCCGGTAGCTTCCAGCAGACGCTTCTGGATGTCATCAACTAAGTCCTGGCACTCACGGGGGAAGAGCTTGATCACATCCTCGGTAGACTTGTTGGAGCCAAGCAAACCATAGCGAGCATTGTAGCCGCTGCCGTTGATGCTTTCGGTCATGATCTCGTCCATACCGTAGACCTGTTCGGCACCGGCCGCACGAAGGATGCGCTTGGTGCGCTCACGGGTGTGGATGTCACAGGGCATAACATTTTTGGTGTACTTCAGAATAGCGCGGGGGTCGTTAGCCAGGATGATTTCAGCCTCTGCGCCGCTTTCCTGAATCAGCTCTTTATAGTAGGTGATATAGTCCATTCCGGTAAAGGGGTGCTTCACATAGCCGAACAGTTCCCGGAACTGAGCCTCGGTCAATACATCGCTGTAAGGATTGACACCCTTTTCTTCCACGCTGTCCAGATCGATGAGGTGGTTGCCTACTTCATCAGCAGGATAACTCAGCATTACAATAACCTTCTTGCAGCCCTTAGCGATACCGCGCAGGCAAATAGAGAAACGGTTACGGCTGAGAATGGGGAAGATGACACCTACGGTGCCGCCGCCAAACTTGTTGCGCACATCGGTTGCAATATCGTCCACAGAGCAGTAGTTGTTCTGGGCGCGAGCAACGATGGATTCAGTCATTGCAACAATATCGCGATCACGGGGAGTCAAGCCATCATACTTAATAGCATCCAGGATTGAACCGGTAACGATTTCTGCAAGGTTATCACCCTTACGAATAATTGGTGCGCGAACACCCATAGAAACAGTACCTAACATCCGGCTCATAATAACACTTCCTATCTGATAAGTTTAGTCGTAAATTTTGAGAGCCTATAAATTTACCACCCGAGTATTATAATACATTTTTTTTCATTTGTAAAATAAAAAATGCATAGTTTCAAAAAATTTTTTGCTTTTTATAAAAGTTTGCCAACAATATACCACAAAATCAGCAGTAAAATTATTAAAGGAATATATGCGGCCAGTGCTGCGGAGGCAACGGAAATGGCGAAAACACCCATTTTTTGCAGAATTAACACCAAACCAATCAAAATTGCGGTCGTCAGCATAGCCTTTGTTACCTGTTTTCCGATAACATTGGCGAAGAAAAAAGTATAAAGTGCTGCAATCAGCGGATTTACAGAGGTGAGCACAAGTCCGACAAGGAACTTGAGTGCGCCGGTAGCCAGCAGCACGACCAAAAGGCCAAGCAGGATGGTAGGTGCGTAGGTGACTAATCCCTCGGGTAAATAAGCGGTGAGCAGGCCGGTGACCACCAAATGCAGGAACAGAGCCAACACAACACCCAGGCAACGGAAGAAGATCCAGCTGATAATATGCTTGCCCACAGGCAACCATCCGTCTGCGAGATTCATTAAAAAGGCCAAAATGATCATACTCAATACTTCGGTGCAGACCACAGTATAGTGCTGTTGGAAGGAGAATAGTGTCATGGTATCGTTGGCAATCGTAACAAGGGGCAGGGGAGCAATGAATTTCTGAAATTCAGCGCCTGCATAGCATAGAACTACGGTGAGCGCATACACAAAGAAAATGCCGATGGCTGAAGATACGGAACGGCACAGGACGGACTTCTTGCCAAACGCGAAACGACCCAACATTGCCAGCGCAAGAAAGGCAACAATCAGCATACAGTTTGCCTTCAGAAATGCGCCGATGTCCAAATGAAAGGACTCAAAATAATTTACAATAGATTCCATAAGAACCTCCTAAAAAACATAAACAGCCGCCAGCAAGCCGGCGGCTGTTTTCTGTGTGTAAAGTGAAGTGAAAATTACTTCATCTCTGCCTCGGCGCCAGCTTCCTTCAGCTCTGCAACCATCTTCTCGGCATCTTCCTTGGAGACAGCTTCCTTCAGGGTCTTGGGGCAGTTGTCAACCAGATCCTTAGCGTCCTTCAGGCCCAGGCCGGTAACAGCGCGGACAACCTTGATGACGTTCAGCTTGGAAGCGCCGGCATCCTTCAGGATGACATCGAACTCGGTCTTCTCCTCAGCAGCCTCAGCAGCAGCACCGCCAGCAGCGGGAGCAGCAACAGCAGCAGCAGCGGCGGAAACGCCGAAAACTTCCTCCAGAGTGTGAACCAGTTCGGACAGCTCCAAAACGGTCAGACCCTTAACTTCCTCTACGAGAGCAGTGACTTTTTCACTAGCCATTGTAATTTCCTCCTAAATGTTAAATGTTTGTAATGTTTGTGGATTTACGAATGAATTAAGCTTCTGCAGACTCTGCAGGAGCGCCGCCTTCCTTCTGGATACGAACCTGATCCAGGACAAAAGCAAGGCTGGAGATAGGTGCCAGGAAGGTGCCAAGCACGGATGCGACCAGAGCGTTCTTGCTGGGCAGTTCGCCGAAACCATTGAGCTGGTCTACAGTCAGAACAGAGCCTTCAACTACGCCGCCCTTGATAGTCACGGGGAGCTTGTTCTTCTTAGCGTACTCGCAGACAATACGAGCGGGAGCGATGGGATCGCCGGTGGTGCTGGCCATTGCGGTAGTACCGTTGAGAACCTCGTCGAAATCGTAGCCATTTTCCTTGGCAGCGAAACGGGTCAGAGTGTTCTTAACAACGGAGTACTCAACACCTGCATCACGGAACTGCTTACGCAGAGCGGCATCCTCAGCAACAGTGATACCCTTGTAGTCAACAAAAACCACGGAAGTAGCTTCCTTGATCTTAGCGGACAGAGCTTCAACCACTGCCTTCTTGCTCTCAAGAACCTTTGCGTTGGGCATTTGTTTCACCTCCGAAACTAAAAAAGTGTCTTCCTGCCAGAAGACAGAAAGACACGCAGAATACTTTTCAAGCGCACCTCGGCAGGATTTATTGCTTACGCAACCTGCTGTCTTTGGCAACAGATGAATATTAACATAATATATTAAGAATGTCAAGCATTATTTTTCTTTTTTGTCAAAATAATACTCGATTGACACGTGATCGCCGGTAAAGGCGTACAGCATATTGCCATAGCGTACCTGGAAGGTGATTATATCACCGGATTTATAGGCTTTTTTGCTGTCAGTTACATCGATAATTGTATGGTCAGAGCTACATCCAACGATCTCAAGACCGGGATCAAGAGGGGAGAGCAACATCGCATCCCCAATATCCTGGCTGCCAACAGCAAGGATCGCACGAAGTCTGCGACCCTTATCTTCTCGGACAACGGTCTGTCCGGCCCAGTTCTTGGTGGAGTTCTTAGGAGCAGAAGCCTTTTCGTGGATGTCAACAATTTCTGCAGTAAGACGAACGCTGTCTTCCCGCATACCGGCAAATGAAATGCCGCGAACCAGGCGGATATTCATAGGATTGGCAATGCTGCCGCCCAAACGCAGATGATTGATTCGTGCAGGCATCTTATTGACGCCATCATTTAGCAGTAACAGATTAATGGAGCTGCCACCGGATATGATGTCCAGCTTTCTGCCAATGGCGTTTTCTATTGCTTCAGCGCCTTCAATGAGAAAGCTGAGATTTTCGAAAGAGGGGAGCACTCCGTTCAGACAGGCATGGTTCGTGCCCACACCGCGCAGATTCAAGTGGGGGAGAGCCTCGCAAAGCTTAGCCATCTCTACCAGCTCGGGAATGTTGTCAACGCCCTCCCGCAGATCGCCCACATCCAGCATCAGAATAATGCCGGGTTTTGTGCCCCATTCGGCAGCTTCGTCATTCAAAGCGTTCAGAATATCAAAATCCGCAACGAGAGTTAAATCTGCGTAACGGGCAGTATCCGCTAAATCACCTCTGGTCGGTGCGCGTGTAAGTAGTGTTTCTACATTTGGATAAGCTTCCCTAAGCTTTTTCAAATGTTTAGCGCGGGAAACGCCAATCTGTGCACAACCGCCCTCAGAGTATGCCTTGGCAACCTCCAGATCACAATCGGAGAACTTAATAACACCGGCAACAGAAATGCCATTTTTATTACAAATATCGCACAGAACCTTTGCGTTTGTGCGTATAGCATCCAAATTCACTTCCAAAGCCGGAAAATGCCTGTTATCCATAATAATTCTACCTGTCCTTATAGTCACAATTCTTCCAACATAATATATCCTGCGTGGTTCTTTGTCAATATAAAAGTCAACCGGATGACGACCATCCTTTGGTTGACTTTTTAGGTGTAACTGGTATAATGTAATTGCCAAACAAACTTAATACACAATTTAACAGGTGATTCTATAGGTGCACTATACCCTTATAGGGTTAACTTGCGCTTTTTTACAAACACTTTATATTGGTAAAAACGCAATTCCAATTATGGTGTTTGTACAAATGTGCCTGCGCTGTATAAGTTTGTTTGGCGACAATCGGAGTTGCGTTTTTCGTGCGGCAACTGCGGTTGCCGCATTTTTATTTTTACAGAAAGAAGGAATGGAAATGAAGGAAATGAAAAAAATACTATCGGCTGGTTTGATAATTATGCTGTTGTTGTCGATGACGGCCTGTAGTGCAGCGCCTTCAGATCAACCCGCAACATCGTCTGCCAGCGATCCAACAAGTGTTGCAACCGAGAGTTTGGCTACAACTTTGATGACTATTCCAACAAAGAATCCGACAACTACAGCCACTAAGATGCCTACGGCTGCGGTCACTCAGACATTTTCAACAGCGCCTGTAAAGATACAGACAACTGCCGCTCCAACCGTTCCTGGGACTGCGGCAACAAAAGCAACAACTATCGCACCGACAAAATGTGGTCACAGCAATACAGAGTGGGTGACTGATAAGACTGCTACCTGTACATCGGAGGGTAAAAAACACAAGATTTGCACAGATTGTAAGACGGTTTTGGAAAATGCAGTTATTAAGAAAGTTGATCACAGCTATAGTAACTATAAATGCTCGGTTTGTGGTGAGTTTCAGAAAAACGGAATAAGTAGCTACTTGTCAGAGTGGGTACAAAAGAACGGCAAAGTCCATGGAGAAACGATCTCGCTTGATTATTATGTAGATGATATACTGTACGGTTTTACATACAATGCAACGGGTAACTACTTTTACTTTAGTTTGTTGGATGAGAACTATAACGATTTTCTTTCTATGAAGTTTACAGAAACAGCAGGTGTTTATGAATTAGCTTATATTCAGGGTGCTGAACCAGATACACGTGAGGTTTACGGTAAGATAGATGCCTCTAAATTTACAGAAAATACGCCCATTACTGTTCTAGAATATCTTGGTAATTCAGACGGAAGACCTGGGGCTGTTGAGAATTGCCGCATCTGCACTGGCCTGCTTTTAGAGGCTATAGAAATTGCTCTTAACAAATATGATGTTGGTCTTACATTAAATGACTTGGGATTTTCTGCATTAAAGTAAATAAATAGCGTATAAAAAAGGACGTGCTCTCGCACGTCCTTTTTGTTGTAAATTAGTTGCCGTACTTGGCGGTGTTGACCTTAACGCCGGGGCCCATAGTGGAAACCACGGTGCAGGACTTGATATACTGACCCTTAGCTGCAGCGGGCTTAGCCTTCACAACAGCGGTCATCAGAGTGTCCATATTCTCGGTCAGCTTCTCAGCGCCGAAGGAAACCTTGCCGATGGGGCAGTGGATGATGTTGGTCTTGTCCAGACGGTACTCAACCTTACCAGCCTTGATTTCCTGAACAGCAGCAGTGACATTGGGAGTCACAGTGCCGGCCTTGGGGGAGGGCATCAGACCCTTGGGGCCCAGAACCTTACCCAGACGGCCAACCACACCCATCATGTCGGGAGTAGCAACGACAACGTCAAAGTCAAACCAGTTCTCCTTGGTGATCTTCTCGACCAGCTCCATACCGCCAACATAGTCAGCGCCGGCAGCCTTGGCCTCGTCAACCTTTGCGTCCTTAGCGAAGACCAGCACGCGGGCGGTCTTGCCGGTACCGTTGGGCAGAACTACGGCGCCACGGACCTGCTGGTCAGCGTGACGGGAGTCAACACCCAACTTGATGTGCAGCTCGACGGTCTCGTCGAACTTTGCGGAAGCGCCCTTCACAACCAGTTCCAGGGCCTCGGTGGGATCATACTGAACGGAGCGGTCAATCAGCTTGGCGCTCTCCTGATATTTTTTACCTCTAAACACTTATAATTTCCTCCTTGTAGTGGTGATGCGGAAAAATCCTCCCACATTACCGGACCAATAACTTGTCCGGACAGTGAATATTAATCGACAACGGTAACGCCCATAGAACGGCAGGTACCGGCAACCTGGCTTTCAACAGCCTCCAGGGTAGCGCCTTCCAGGTCCTGGATCTTAGTCTTAGCGATCTCAGCGATCTGTGCGCGGGTGATAGAACCGACCTTGGTCTTGTTGGGAACGCCGGAACCCTTTTCCAGACCGATTGCCTTCATAATCAGCAGGGGGGTCGGAGGGGTCTTGGTGATAAAGGTGAAGCTGCGGTCTGCGTAAACAGTGATGACAACAGGAATCTTGTAGCCCTCCATAGCCTGGGTACGAGCGTTGAATTCCTTGATGAATGCAGCAATGTTAACACCATGCTGACCCAGAGCGGGGCCAACAGGGGGGGATGCGGTAGCCTTAGCGGCGGGGATCTGAAGCTTAATAATGCCAGTTACTTTCTGTGCCATAATAAGCACCTCCTGAATAAAATGTGGTAATATGCGCTTTGCGCATTTCTTTCGGGGTCTTTCGCCCCTCCCACGGTCCGACCGAATTTTCGGTCCGATGCGTTATTGGGATATTAACTCTACCTGATCGAGTTCAAACTCAACAGGGGTTTCCCGGCCAAACATAGATACGATCACGCTGACCGAGTTCTTGTCGACCTCCATCGCTTCCACCACGCCGGTGAAGGAAGAAAGAGGACCGTCGAGAATGCGGACGGTATCGCCAACAGCATAGTTGACAACGATCTCCCGCTTTTCGACACCCATCTCATAGACTTCATCATCAGTGAGGGGGAAGGGGTCGTTTCCGGATGCGCCAACAAAGCCTGCAACGCCACGGACATTGCGAATTACGTGCCAGGTGTCATCGGAGTAGACCATCTTTACAAATACGTAGCCGGGATACAGCTTACGATCAAAGGTCTTGCTCACGCCGGAATCGGTGATCTCAGTAACAGTTTCTTGCGGAATGTTCACTGCAATGATCTGATTCTGGAGCTGACGGCTCTGAACAGTTTTCTCAATGGTGGCCTTGACGGTGTTTTCGTAACCGGAGTAGGTATGGACAACATACCATTTCGCAGCCTCTGCCATAGCTCGTCTCCTTACTTGAAGGCATTAATTAAGGTAGTGATACCATAATTAGCGACGAAATCGAACACCCAAACGAACACGCCAACGACCAAAACACAGGCCAGGACGATGAGGGTATTCTTGGCAACCTGCTTAGGGGAGGACCACACGACCTTCTTCAGTTCGCTGCGAAGCTCACGGAAGTATCTGCAGATGCCGCCCCAGGCTCTTTTGAACCAGTTTGCTTTCTTTGCTTCTGCCATGTCGTGCCTCCTTACTTGGTCTCGTTGTGAATGGTGTGCTTTCTGCAGAATCTGCAGTACTTCTTCATTTCGAGACGGTCGGGATCGTTCTTCTTGTTCTTCATAGTGTTGTAGTTTCTCTGCTTGCACTCGGAGCATCTCAAAGTGACTTTCACGCGCATAACGGCACCTCCTTAAATTTGCCTCCCTGTATCACCCCGGCTATATAAAGATTTAGTAAGCGGTCAACTACAAATAACCGCTCCGGAGCTGAAAAATGGGCACAAAAAATAAACCCTCTTTTCACAGGTAGATACATTCTAACACAGGGGTGTGTGAAAGTCAACAATTTTTTTCTTTATTTTTTGTGTGTTTTGCTGTATAATGGGTGCAAAACGATAAATAAGGAGAATAAAGAAATGAAACGCATTATGGGAGTGGATTACGGCGATGCCAGAACCGGAATCGCCATCTCTGATTTGCTTTGCAGCATCGTGGGTACGACCTCCGTTATCCACAGCAGAAACACAGAAAAAACCATAGCGCAGATCTGCGCTATGGTAAAAGAGTCGGACGTGGGTGAGATCGTTGTAGGACTTCCCAAGAATATGGATGGCTCGGAGGGCCCTCGGGCAGAGCTGTGCCGGGCTTTTGCCGAACAGCTCCGGGAAGCCACCGGTTTGCCTGTGAACCTATGGGATGAGCGCAGAACCACCGTAGAGGCGCATAATATTCTGTCGCAGCATAACTACCATGGTAGAAAGCGCAAAGACACTGTTGATGCGGTGGCCGCATCTTTGATCCTGGAAGGTTATTTGGCATTTCGAGGCCGATAAAACAGTTCCCGCAGGCCGGTGAGGATTAAAACGCCACCAAATAGCTTCTTTAATGAATGAGTGTCCATATGCGTTCCAATATAGGAAAAAATTGCGGAAGCAATACAAGCGCAGATAATACCCGGTACCACTTTCTTGAAATTTATGGAACCCTGCTTTTTGTGAAACAGGGTTGCGATCAGAGCAGTGGGAAGGAAGAACAGCAGATTAACAGTCTTGGCTACTGCATAGTCCATATGGATCACTGTTGTGAGCCAAAGCATTAACAGGCTTCCGCCACCAACTCCAAGACCTGCCAAAAAGCCCAGTACGATAGCAACAGGGAAGGCAAGATAATCTAACATAAGAACCGTATCCCTCCCCAAAGAATGATGCCGCCGAGAAAACGGTGGAGCCATACCGTCGGAATTTTTCTGCCCCAAATGCCTGCGGCCACTCCACCAATGGCGCTGCCGAGCAAGTAGGGGAGTAGTTCAGCAAATGATAACTGCCACTTACCGGATATCAACAGAGAAGTAATGCATACCGGCGCTATGATTGCAATAGATGCGGGAAATCTCTCCTGTTCGGATAGTCCCACTTTTTTTCCGAGCATCGGCACAAGTACCAATCCACCGCCGGCACCGAATAAGCCGTTAACAGCCCCGGCTGTTGCTCCGGCAATGGACAGTATAATATTTTCAGACATAAAATCGCCTCCTTGGGACAGTTTTTCCTAAGGAAGCGGTTTATATGTAGAATTGATTTTAATGTTGCACAAGATGTTGCATTTTCTGCTGACTTGTGTCATACTTTTTTATAAATTAGCTATTTGAGGAGGCTTGTTATGACCACTATATCATTTACCGGTGATATTGCGTTTTCCAAGTATTTTAAGGATGCCTGGAAAGATCCGTCATTTATTGACTATGGCATCGTAAACTTTTTGAAGAACTCCGACCATGTGGTTGCCAATGTGGAGTGTCCGTTGACCGGCGGCGATATTTCTGTTGACAGCAGCCTTACCCATGCCAGCGATCCTAAAGCTGTTGCAGTGCTAAAGTACATACATGCAGATATTTGGACCATTGCCAATAACCATGTTCTGGATTGTGGTGTAAGTGGTATGATGGATACTATACGACTTGCGCAGGAGAATGGTTGCACTACGTTTGGTGCAGGTATGAATAAGGAAGATGCTGCCCGTCCTGTGATTTTGCCTGAAGCCGGTGGTATTGGTATTTTTGGTGTTACCTATAAGGTGCAGGATTATATGGAGGCAGGAGAAGATATTCCTGGCTGTATTATGTATCCGGATATCGAAGCTATTAAACACACGATTGGGGAAATTAAAAAGAATAACCGGTGGTGCATTTTAATTGCTCATGCCGGAGAGGAGTTTTCCAGTATCCCTCTGCCCTGTGTCCGGAAGCAATATCTCAAGTACCTGGAATTGGGTGCAGATATTGTAATTGGACACCATCCACACGTTACACAGAATTACGAAACTGTTGGAAATAAGATCATATTCTATTCGCTGGGAAACTTCATCTTTGACACTAACTACCAAAGGATCCAAAATCACACTGAATTCGGAATGCTGGTGAAGCTGCATTTGTGTGAGGACGGCTTTGCTTGGGAGAATATGCCGATTTTGATTGATAGGGAAAACCAAACGGTCAAGCCCGGTAAATGTCCCGATATTTTCTGCGATATTTCCCCAAAGGAGTACAACAGATTGCGTCCTTTGGCGGTAAAGCTGTTCTTTATTAACAATAAGAAGGCCCATTGCTTCTCCGACCCGGATTGGAAGGCATATAAAGCAAAGGACTGGTTCCGACATTACGTGAGCAGATTGGGTAAGGGTGCAGTGATCCGTATGCACCTGGATGAATTACTGTACCATCTTCGCTTATGGAAACGGGCGGATAAAAAACTCTATACCTATTTAATAAATAGTGTAAAGAAGGAGAACTGAAATGTTCACGATAGATAATGATTATATAGTTGCGATTCGTCGTGAGATCCATGAATATCCCGAAACAGGCTTTGATTTGCCGAAAACTGTAGCGGTAGTGGAGCGGGAATTGGCTGCAATGGGTATTCCCTATACAGAAAAGTATGGAAAGGGCAGTGTTGTTGGCTACATAAACCCGGACAAAGATAGTTTTACCATCGGACTCAGAGCGGATATGGACGCTCTGGACATCACCGAAAAAGTAGATGTGCCATACAAATCCAAAATTGACGGGAAAATGCATGCCTGCGGCCATGATGCTCACACTGCCGTTCTGCTTGGTGCAGCTAAGGCACTGAAAGGCATGGAATCTCAAATCAACTGCCGCGTGAAATTGATTTTCCAGCCTAGCGAAGAGGGAATGGACAAAGGCGCGGAAATGCTGTGCAAGAATGGTGTTATGGATGACGTGGATGTGATCATCGGTCAGCACATTGAAACCCTGTTTGATGCTGGCAAGATGGGCGTTCGCAGCGGATTTGCCCAGGCATCCAGTCGGAATTTCAAGATTGAAGTTTTTGGTGAATCTACCCACGCAACAACACCCCAGGAGGGCATAGATGCTCTGGGGATCGCTGTGCGGATCTATAATGACATTCAGCACTTTATGATTAGGGAAGTAGATCCTTTTGAAAAGTGTGTTTGCTCCGTTGGATCTCTACACGCAGGCAAGGGACAGAACAATATTGCTGACTATGCGGAAATGGTCGGTACGATTCGTGCGCTGGATATGAAGGTTGATAATTTTATTATTGACCGATTGGAAAGAACCGTGAAAAACAGAGCGGAGGAGGCAGGTGCTAAGTGGAAGGTTACCGCTCCGTTAAAGACCCCCAGTGTGAATAACGATCCGCAGATCACGAAACTCGTACGGAACACCCTTGAAAAGGTAGTTGGCAAGGAAAATGTTGCTGAAATGACCATAAAGCTTGGCGCTGAAGATTTTTCCCATTATCAGCTGAAAAAGCCTGGCGTACTGTTTCGTTTGGGTGTGAGAAATCAAGAAAAAGGTTTCGTAAACGATACCCATTCTGCTTATTTTCAGTTAGACGAGGATGTTTTGCACCTCGGTAGCCGTGCATTTGTCCAATTCGTGTTGGATAATATGAATGGAATTTAATGAACAAAATACAGTTTCTTGAAGATCGCGAGGAGATTCACAAATTAAAGTAGATACCAATTTGAGAACTGGTGTCAGCATTGGAATCTTCGAATCGCCTCTTCGTGAATACCAAAACCAAATAACAAAGCCACCCGACGGGTGGCTTTGTTATTTGGTGGACTCGAGGAGATTCACAAATTAAGGTAGATACCAATTTGAGAACTGGTGTCAGCAACTGTCCACCGGACAGTTGCATTTTGATAGTTCGAATCTCCTCTTCGTGAATGCCATACCAAAAAGAACACCACCTATTAGGTGGTGTTCTTTTTGGTGGACTCGAGGAGATTCGAACTCCCGACCCCCACAATGCGAATGTGGTGCGCTCCCAGCTGCGCTACGAGCCCATAAATTACATTAAAATTATAGTAACACGCACTTTATTTGTCAACATTTTTAACTATTTTCTTTTTGTAAAAAGTGTGCTATACTGTACTAAACATTATGCAAGGGGTGATTTTGTGGATATTTTGGAGGCCCGCGAGGAGTATCTGAAAGCCCGCCGCTTAGCCCAAAAAGAAATCAAGGAGTTGAACCTGCAGGGGAAAGAGACTACGCCTGCTGTGTTGGATGCTATTCTTGGGGAGAACTATCCTGTTACTGCACAGGACATCGGCATTGTCAACATTCCGGTTGATCGGATTGTAGGCACAAAATCTGCCGGACGAATTGGCGCTATTTCTCCGGGATTTATGCCTATTCTTGATGAGGAAACTGAATTTGCGCAAAAATGGATGCACCTGTGTGTTGCGCATATGTCCGATGAAGGCATTCGAAACCCTGTTCTCTGCTATGAATACTTAGGTAATTTTTATATGCAGGAGGGCAACAAGCGGGTCAGTGTACTAAAATACTTTGGTGCGTCCCAGATTCCTGCTAATGTTCTTCGTATCTTGCCTGAGCCGAGCGAAGATCCTCAGGTAAAGGCATATTTTGAATTTTTGGAATTTTATAAGGTTGCAGGCCTTTATGATGTGCGTTTCCGTCGGCCCGGTGATTATGAAAAGCTGATGTCGTTCCTGGGTAAAGACTTAAATCAACAATGGTCTGAACAGGAGCAACGTACTTTCCGTGCATATTTCCGCTATTTTAAAGAGGCATATCAATCCTTGCGTGGCGATAAGCTGGATCTGTTGCCGGAAGAGGCGCTGCTTTTGTGGCTGAAAATATATCCCTTCCGTGACTTGGGTGAAAAAACCGCTGAGGAGATCAAGCAGGCGCTCTCTGCCCTTTGGAGCGATGTGGTCTCTCTTTCCCAGGATGAGCCTGTTCAAGTGGATACGGAGGCAGATGAAGCCAAGGGTAACCTAATTAATAAACTTTGGAATGTGTTGCCCGTTAGTTTAAAAGTGGCTTTTGTTTATCAGCTGAATCCGGAGACCAGTGCGTGGGCCAAGGGACATTATAATGGCGCGCTGTATATGCAAAAAGTGTTGGCTGACCGTGTTTCTATCTCTCATTATTTTAATGCGGATTCTCCTGAGGAAGCAGAAACACTGCTGGAACAAGCCGTGTTGGAAGGAGCAGATATTGTATTTGCCACAACACCCAAGCTGAGCCGACCCACACTGAAAATGTCCGTTAAATATCCGCGGGTACGTTTTTTGAACTGCTCTGTGGATGCGCCATATTCCAGTGTGCGTACCTACTACAGTCGGGTGTATGAGGGAAAGTTCATCACCGGCGCAATTGCCGGTGCGATGGCCAACAATGATCTGATCGGCTACATTGGATCCAATCCTATTTTGGGAGTGCCGGCATCTATCAATGCTTTTGCCTTGGGTGCGCAACTGACCAATCCCCGGGCAAAAATCATACTGCGCTGGTCCTGTGTGGGCGGCGATCCGGTTCAAGAATTTATTAACAGCGGAATCAATGTGATTTCCAACCGCGATGTTCCAACTGCTGACAAGAAATACTTGGAATTCGGTACATTTGGTACATATATGGTTGAAGACGGTGTTTTGTATCCTTTGGGATCCCCTGTTTGGGAGTGGGGACATTTCTACGAAAATGTCATTCGCGCGATCTTCCTTGGAAACTGGGACAAGGGTCATGACAACCGCCACGCAGTGAACTACTGGTGGGGAATCTCCAGCGGTGTGATCGATGTTAAGCTTGCCGATACTTTGCCGGAGGGGCTGCTATACCTGTCTAATTTACTAAGGGAAGGTTTGCGTGATGGCACTCTGGATCCCTTCCGCAGAAAACTGGTTGCACAGGATGGACGCGTTATTAACGACGGAACCCACACGCTGTCGGCGGAGGAATTACTTCGCATGGACTGGCTTTGCGAAAATGTTGAAGGCAGTATTCCTGCGTTTGAGGAAATCGCGCCTTTTGCACGGGATATTGTGCGGGAGCTGGGTGTTTACAGGGATTCCATTCCTATGGAAAAGGAGGGATCGCTGTGAAGATATTGACAGTTTCCGATGAGGTTTGCAAAGGTCTTTATGATTATTACACCCCTGGGAAATTGGATGGCTATGATCTGATTATCTCCTGCGGTGACTTGAAACCCCAGTACCTTTCCTTCTTAGTTACGATGACCCACGTGCCTCTTTTGTATGTACATGGCAATCATGACGGTCGCTACGCAAAAACACCCCCGGAGGGTTGCGATTGTATTGAGGACAAGCTGATTGTGTACAAGGGTCTGCGAATTTTAGGCCTTGGCGGCAGTCAGCTGTATAGCGGAGACCCGCACCAATATACGGAATCTGAAATGCGTTGGAGAATTATAAAGCTATGGTGGAAGATCCGTAAACATAAAGGTGTTGATATTGTGGTTTCTCACGCAGCACCTGCCGGTGTGGGTGACGCAGATGACTATGCACATAGAGGATTTCATGAATTTTTGAAATTCATAGATCGTTACCACCCCAAATATTGGATCCATGGCCATGTGCATATGAATTACGGTGTGGATATGGTCAGAGTCAACGAGTATAACGGAACAAAGGTTATCAATGCCTATGAGCGGTATGTGTTGGAGATACCGAATGAGGAGATTTCTGACACAAAGAAAAAAGGCGATATTGACTATGGCCATTATTCCAGATAAAATGAGTTGCATATTGCTGTGAAGGAGATATCTATGGTTCGCTATTTAGAAGCCGGTATTTGCAAATGCGGTAAAACGCATACTGTTGCTGTTGAAGAAGTGGTAATTGGTAGCGGGGCAATCAAAAAGCTTCCGGAACTTCTGAAAAGGTATAATACTGAAAAACCATTTCTGCTTGCCGACTGCAATACCTTTGCTGCGGCAGGGGAGGAGGTTTGCAAACAGCTTGGCAACTACAGCAAATTTGTTTTTGAACAGGATTGTTTGGAGCCGGATGAACGAGCTGTAGGCTCGGCTGTCATGCACTTTGATAATTCCTGTGATGTAATTATCGGAATTGGCTCCGGTGTTATCAACGATATTGGTAAGATTCTGAGCAATATTACCGGAAGAAAGTATGTTATCGTAGCTACTGCGCCTTCAATGGACGGCTATGCATCCGCTACATCTTCCATGTCCATGGATGGGCTAAAGGTGTCGTTGAACAGCCGTTGCGCGGACGTAATTATTGGTGATACAGATATTTTAAAAAACGCACCGCTGCATATGTTAAAGGCCGGTTTAGGTGATATGCTTGCTAAATATGTAAGCATTGCCGAGTGGCGCATTGCTCATATTATTACCGGTGAGTATTACTGTGAACGTGTTGCACAGCTGATCCGTAATGCATTGAAAAAATGTGTAGACAACGCCCCCGGACTTCTAAAGCGGGAAGATAAAGCGGTGGAGGCTGTATTTGAGGGACTTGTGATTGGCGGTATCGCAATGGCTTATGCAGGTGTGTCGAGACCTGCATCCGGTGTAGAGCATTATTTCTCTCATGTTTGGGATATGCGCGGCCTGGAATTTGGTACACAAGTAGACCTGCACGGCGTCCAATGTGCCGTAGCAACACTGCAGTCCATCAAACTATATGAATTCATACGAAAAATAAAACCTGATCTGGAAAAGGCAAAAGCTTATGTTGACAGCTTTTCCTACGAAGTCTGGAAAGAGCAGTTGCGGAATTTTCTTGGCAACAGTGCAGAAACAATGATTGCGCAAGAGACCAGAGAAGGGAAGTATAATAAAGAAACGCACCCGGCTCGTTTTTCAAGAATTGCAGAGAATTGGGATGCTATTGTTAAGATTCTGGGCGAGGAGTTGCCAACAAGCACAGAATTGCATAAAATTTTGCAAACCATCGGTATTTCTGCTGACCTGCAGGATTTAGGGGTTGACAGCGATACAGCAAAACTGACATTCCAAGCCACCAGAGATATCCGCGACAAGTATGTGTTATCCCGGCTTGCCTGGGATCTTGGGATAACCGATGAACTTTGCAAGCTGCTGTAAGGAGAAAATATGGATAAGAACAAACTGATTCAAAAGAACCGTCTGTTTCTCTTTGATATGGACGGAACGCTTTACTTGGGTAGTCGACTTTACGATTTTACAATTGAGTTGTTAGAAACAATCAGGAATACAGGTCGACGCTACCTGTTTATGACCAATAATTCCTCAAAAAGCGTGGCCGACTATATTAAAAAGTTGGAGAAACTGGGTATTACTGCTACCCGTGAGGACTTTATCACATCCTCTCAAGCAACGGCATACTACCTAAAAGAAAACTACCCCAACCACAGGCTTTATGTATGCGGAACAAAATCCCTCAAGAAAGAATTGGAAACCGAAGGGTTTACAGTAACAGAAAAGCTTGATGAAGTCGATTGCATCGTAATGGGTTTTGATACAGAGCTTACCTTCCAAAAGTTAGAGGATGTAAGTCGTATGCTGTTAACCCGGAAGAATCTTCCTTACATTGCCACCAACCCGGACTATGTTTGTCCCACGGAATTCGGCAGCGTGCCGGATTGCGGCAGTGTTTGCGATATGATTTTCAACGCAACTGGAAAACGACCTGTTGTGATTGGTAAACCCAGCCCTTTGATGCCCCAGTTGGCAATGAGTAAGTACGGCTACAGCAAGGAAGAAACTGTAGTTGTAGGCGACCGGATCTATACGGATATTAAATCCGGACTTAATGCCGGTATCACCGGTATCTTGGTTCTAAGCGGCGAAACAACCCGTGAAATCCTGGCAGAATCAGAAGATAAACCCCATTTGGTTTTGGAGGATGCATCTGAAATTTTGCAGGCATTAAAAATGAATGAGGAAAAATTATGAAAAAACTACTGTCAGTATTGTCGTGTCTTCTGTTGGCTTTGATTGCTTTCACTCCTGTTTGCTCTTTGGTCTGCAGTATTTTTGGTTATAAATTTACATTGGTGAACCCCAGTGTGTTTGCAATTGCTATTTTTGCACTTACCGGAATAACCGTGCTGGTCAGTATACTGTATGGTGAAATATTGGAGAATAAAATTATCTGTATTGTAATGTCTGTGCTGACTCCGTTAGCGCTTATCAATACTGGATTTTATGTCCGTTCTTGCGGAACACTTTGGATCATTGCCAGTGTGTTGATTTGTGTGGGTTGCGGTTATCTTACCATCCGTCACGGCAATCCTCTTACAGTGCGGACCGGTGCGCTTGTGCTGACGGCAGGACTGCTTTTGCCAATGGCGTTTATTTGCTTTGTGATGTCTGTTGCCAATAATACCCAGAACTACGATGTTTTGGACACTGTTTATTCTCCTACCGGTGCTTACTATGCCGAGATCATTGATAATGACCAGGGCGAAAAGGGCGGCAGCAAAATGGTGCATATATATCCCGATAAGGACATTGAAACCCCTATATTCTTAATCAGGAAAAACCGCATTATAATCTACGAGGAATTTTATAAAGCCAGCGAGGCAGATAAGGTAGAAGTCGTGATTCAGTGGAAGGACGACAATCACCTCATAATCAACGGTAAGAATTATAGTTTCTGACAACAAAAGAAGCAGAACTTGTGTTCTGCTTCTTTTTCATTATGGCAAATTAACGATCGTGGGGGCGTGCGCCATAGCCGGGATGATTCTCTCTGTTAAGTCCATGGTTTTGACACGAAGGGTGGTTGTGTTGATACAGGGGTGGAATCCAATAAATTCTCCCTCGAGAACAGGCGCATCGATAACAAGCTTTACCCGGAAGTCCTTGTCATTCATCAGACCCATCACACTCAGTGAACCGGGTGTAATATCCAAAAATTCTTCCATTGCTTCGCCAGAGGCAAAAGAAAGTCGTGAAACGCCTAACTGCGCAGATAATTCTTTTGTTTGAAAAACTTTATCACCGGGCATAAGCAACAGGTAGAAATCTGTTTTTTGCCGGTTGCACAAGAGAAGATTCTTACAGGTGGTAGCATCCAACACCCGGTCGATCTCCACACAGTCTTCCATAGTCATAGCAGCTTCGTGGTCTACGCGGTGATATTCAATATTCAGTTTATCCAGCAAATCGTAAACACGGATTTCTTTAGGTAGTCTTTCGTTCGAGTTTTGGGGGCGGCCTTTTTTCAGCTCCATGGTGCATTCCTCGTTTCAACAATTTTCCTAAGTATAACACAGTTGTGACAAAATGCCAATAGCCAATAAATAATCTTGCAATATAGGAAAGAATTTACTATAATATCGTTGTTGTTTGAGAAATTTTGCGCCTTGCAATTCTAACCGATAAGGATGGTGTAGTTATGAAAGTAACGCTGGAACACACAACGAAGAAATTTCCCGGTTTTAGCAGAAAACAGCCCGATGTGGTTGCTGTGAATGATGTGAGTCTTGAGATTCCTGACGGCCTTTTAGTAGGACTTCTTGGACCGTCCGGTTGTGGCAAGAGCACTACTTTAAATTTGCTTAGTGGCTTGCTGAAGCCATCTTCCGGCAAGATTTTCTTCGGTGAGGATGATGTTACCAATTTGCCGCCGGAGAACAGGGGAGTGGGCCTTGTTTTTCAAAACTATGCACTCTACCCTCATTTAACAGTACTTCAGAATATTATCTTTCCGCTGCAGAACTTGAAAGGAAAAGATAAGCTTACCAAGACCCAAATGAAAGATAAGGCTTTGGAAGTGGCCAAGCTGGTACAATTGGAAGGCCTTATGGACAGAAAGCCCAGTGAACTTTCCGGCGGTCAGCAGCAGCGTGTGGCTATTGCCAGAGCGCTTGTTAAGATGCCTCGTATTTTGTTGCTTGACGAACCTCTTTCCAATTTGGATGCCAGATTGCGTTTACAGACCCGGGAAGAGATCCGCCGCATTCAGCGGCAGACCGGAATCACAACTGTGTTTGTCACCCACGATCAGGAGGAGGCTATGAGTATCTCCGACTTAATCGTGGTTATGAAGGACGGTGTCATCCATCAAGTGGGAAAGCCGCAGGAGGTTTATGATGATCCCGAGGATCTGTTTGTAGCAAAGTTCTTGGGCACACCCCCTGTGAATGTATTCCGGGGTCGAATCGAGAAGGAACAGCTTTACATTGGTGATGAATGTGTATTGCATACTCCCGGTGTTTCCGATAGGGAGGTCTTTGCAGCCATTCGTCCTGAGGGCTTTGAATTGAATGAAAACGGTGCTTTGACCTGCGATTTGCAACGGGTTGAGGTAATGGGCAGGGATGTAAGTGTTGTGTGCAGCCATGTCGATTGCGAAAACGCAGCTATTCGTGCTATTGTCAGTGCTGATAATCCCGTTAACGCATCTGCTACGAAAGTCCGTTTTGATATAAAACCCCACAAGCTGCACATTTTTGACGTCGAAACCCAGCAGCGAATTGCGCTTGAAACGCTGCAATAGGGGAGTGGATTATGGAAAACAGAAACTATAAAGGATGGCTGTATTTGTTGCCGGCGGTTTTGTTCCTCGGCGTATTTATGGTATATCCGCTTATTGATGTATTTATTTACTCCTTTGAGGAAGGCTTCCATTCCGCATCTCAAACCTATTACGGTATTGGTTTGCAAAACTATTCCTATGTACTGCGGGACCCTTATTTTCTGCAGGCGCTGAAAAATACCATTTTGCTGGTAGCAATAACAGTGCCGCTGTCAACGGGTATTGCGTTGGTGATCTCTGTTGGCCTTGCCTCTATCAAAGGTCTGCGGAAACTGTTTCAGACAGTTTATTTTCTGCCCTACGTTACAAACACTTTGGCAGTTGGCCTGGTGTTTATGATCTTATTCCAAAGAACACCCTACACCGATGGCTTTGCAAATATGGTGATTGGCTGGTTTGGTGGGGGACCTGTTGACTTTATTGACGGTCCTTATTGGGCAAAAATGTTTGTGCTGTGCTTTTACACCATTTGGGTTGTTATGCCCTTTAAGATTTTGGTGCTTACCACAGCACTGGCTTCTGTGAATGAAACCTATTACAATGCAGCCAGAGTGGACGGCACATCCAAATTCCGCATTTTTACCCGCATTACGCTGCCGCTGATCTCGCCCACGATGTTTTATCTTGTGATTACAGGCTTTATCGGTGCATTTAAGGCCTACAGTGATGCCGTGGCACTGTTTGGCACGGACTTGAACGTGGCCGGGATGAATACGATCGTTGGCTATGTTTACGATATGCTTTACGGTAATAACGGTGGCTATCCTTCTTATGCTTCTGCCGCAGCTATTATTCTGTTTGTGATTGTGTTGACCATCACCTGCATCAATCTGCTGGTCAGCCGCAAGCACGTCCATTATTAAGGAGGCGCCCGATGGATTACGAAAAAATTGAGCGTTCCGCAAAAGCACAAGCGCGCGGCATAAAAATGATTACATATACGGGACTGGCTATTTGGGGTTTGTTGGTTTTGTTTCCATTTTATTGGATGATTTTGACCTCTTTGAAGGGTTACGGTGCATATAACTCGGAGTATATACCGCAACTGTACACACTTTCACCCACTCTGCAGAACTATGTGCAGGCCTTTACAGCAGTACCCTTGGCTAAGTTTTTTGTAAATACACTGGTTTTTACAGTCATTACGACTGCAATTATGCTGGTGGTAACGGTTTTGTCGGCCTATGCCTTTGCCAGGCTGAATTTCAAGGGAAAAGATCTGGTATTTACCCTGTTTTTAGCGCTGATGATGATTCCCAACGAACTGGTCGTGATCACAAACTATGTGACTGTCACGAACCTGGAAATGCGCAATACCTTTGCAGGTCTGATTTTGCCGTCGGTAGCGTCCGTGTTCTATATCTACCTGCTTAAGGAGAATTTTGCGCAGGTTCCCAATGAGCTGTATTATGCCGCAAAGGTTGATGGAACAACGGATTTTAAGTACCTGCTTCGGGTTATGGTTCCCATTTGTAAGCCTACTTTGGTTACGATTACCATTTTGAAGGTGATTGAATGTTGGAATTCCTATGTTTGGCCTCGGCTGGTAACGGATGAAGAAAGCCATTTCTTAGTGTCCAACGGAATCCAGGCCATTCGGGAAACCGGATTCGGCAGAGAGAATATTCCGGCGATGATGGCGGCAGTTGTTGCTATTTCTTTGCCGCTGATCGTGCTGTTCTTGCTGTTCCGAAACAAAATTATGGAGGGCGTGTCCAGAGGAGGTACCAAAGGATGAAAAGAATGCTTTGCTTGCTCCTTGTGATCAGCTCTTTGTTTAGTCTTACTGCTTGTCACGGCAAAAAGGTGGAACAGGGTCAGCCTGCCGTTGCACCCATTACAAATTTTGCGATTCCGGAAAACTTTGACACATCCAGACAGTTTGAAATCAGTTTTTGGGCAAAGAACGATAACAACAGCACCCAACGGGAAATTTATACCAAGGCGGTTGCTGACTTTGAAAAAATATATCCCAATATTACTGTAAAACTAAAGCTTTACAACGATTATGGCGATATTTATAAGGATGTAATTACAAACATCCCAACCAATACAACTCCCAATGTGTGCATCACATATCCCGACCACATTGCTACATATTTGACGGGTGCAGATACAGTGCTGCCTTTGGATAAGCTGCTTTATGATCCGGTTTATGGCTTAGGTGGCAGCGATGTCAAGTTTGATGCGCCTAAGGCGGAAGAGATCATCCCACAATTTTTGAATGAATGCTCTTTTGACGGCCATTATTATGCCGTGCCCTATATGCGTTCCACAGAAGCTTGCTATGTGAATAAGACTTATGTTGAGAAGTTGGGGTATACATTGCCTGATGTTCTGACTTGGGACTTTGTGTGGGAAGTGAGCCAGGCAGCAATGAAAAAGGATACTGCCGGGAACTTTGCGGTAAACGGCCAAAAGGTGATGATTCCCTTCATCTATAAGTCTACGGACAATATGATGATCCAAATGTTAAAGCAGAAGAATGCCGGTTATTCAACTGCAGCGGGGGAAATAAAGATTTTTAACGACACAACTCAAAGTATCCTGGAAACAATCGCTGTGAACGCTAAGGATCGCGCATTTTCGACATTTAAGATCGGTGGCTACCCCGCTAATTATCTAAATGCCGGACAGTGCATTTTTGCTGTTGATTCTACAGCCGGTGCTACCTGGATGGGCTGCGATGCGCCCCTTATCGACATTGCTGAAGAAAAGCTTGTAAAGTTTGAAACGGTTGTCAAGCCGATTCCGCAGTTTGATACGGAGAATCCCAAGATGATCTCCCAAGGACCTTCTATGTGTCTGTTCAATAAAGAAGATCCACAGGAGGTACTGGCAAGCTGGCTGTTTGCCCAGTATATGCTCACCAACCCTGTACAGATCGCCTATGCCCAAACCGAGGGTTATGCGCCTGTTACTTCCAAGGCTCAAAATAGCGCTGAATATTTGGACTATTTGAGTCGCAGCGGTGAAAACAATGATCTTTACTACAATGTGAAGATCGATGCTACCAGACTGCTGATGGAAAATACTGAGAGCACCTTCGTTACCCCTGTCTTTAACGGTTCAACCTCCCTTCGTAATGCGGCAGGTCAGCTGATAGAGAGTGTAACAAAGGCTGTTCGAAGAGGAAAGGATCTGGACTATCCGGCCCTCTATGATGAGGTTACATCTTTGTACCATCTTGATGAGATTATTGCAGATAAAGAGGAAGCCTTGCCCACTGGCGCCGTTTTTCTGATTGCCGGATTGGGAATTTGCTGGACCGGTATTATTATTTCTGTGATATTCGATGCCAATAAAAAGAGAATGAAGAAAAAACAGGAAAAGTATTGATTTTTTGAAAAAGTGGAGTATAATGACTTTGTCAAAATAAACCTGTAAAGGAGTTTGAAAAAATGAAAAAGATTATCGCACTGTTGTTGGTTGTTTGCATGGTAGTCTGCTTTGCTGCTTGTGGTAAGAAGGCCGAGACCCCTGCTGACTCCAAGGCCACCGAAGCCACAAAAGCTACTGAAGCCCTTACGCAGCCCGACGAAAAGAAGGTTATGACCTACGCTGAGTACGCTGCTGCTGCTATTGATGCTGAGGTTGTAGTTGAGACCTATGTTCAGGCTACTCAGAGCTGGTGGGAAGACAAGATCACCGTCTACTGCCAGAGCAAGGATGGCGCTTACTTCGCTTACGAGCTGAAGTGCTCCGAGGAAGATTCCAAGAAGATGGTTCCCGGCACCAAGATTCGCATCACCGGCACCAAGGGTGAATGGGAAGGCGAAGTCGAGATTATGGATGGCACCTTTGAGTTTGTTGAGGGCGACAAATTCGTTGCTGAGGCTTTCGATGCCACCGCTCTGCTGGGCACCGACGATCTGATCAAGCACCAGAACGAGAAGGTTGCCTTCAAGGGTATGACTGTTAAGAAGGTTGCCTATCAGAACGATCAGCCCGGCAAGGACATTTATGTGACCTTGGGTCTGGCTGAAAAGTCCTATGAGTTCTGCGTTGAGAGCTACCTGACCGCTCCCGATTCCGACCTGTACAAGGCTGTTGGCGAGCTGAAGGCCGGCGATGTTGTTGATGTTGAGGGCTTCCTGTACTGGTACCAGGGTGCTAACCCCCATATCACCAGCGTTACCAAGAAGTAATTACATAGATTCAGCACCTGCTTTTCAGCAGGTGCTGATTTTTTATGTAGAAATCCCGGCGCTGCTGTGCTATGATTGTAAGCAGGATGGTGATAAAAAATGCCTAATATGATTGAGATTACAGATATTGCAGCACATGAGCTGGATGTGTTTGCCCGCTTGACAGAAGCCCAGCTTCGCAATCGGTTGGAGCCGGAAAAGGGGATATTTGTGGCTGAAAGCCCAAAGGTCATATCTGTGGCGTTGGATGCAGGCTTTCAGCCGGTTTCTCTTCTAATGGAGCGACGGCATATTGACGGTGACGGCAAGGCGATCATTGACCGCTGCGGTAATGTTCCTGTGTACACGGCAGACAGAGAAGTTTTGGAAACACTGACAGGTTACAGGTTGACACGAGGCGTGCTCTGCGCCATGCGCAGACCGAAAGCAGCAGCTCCAGAGTCTGTTTGCTTGAATGCAAAGCGTATTGCTGTGTTGGAGGGCGTTGTGGATTCTACCAATATTGGCGCAATTTTTCGTTCAGCGGCGGCATTGGGGATAGATGGTATTTTGCTTACAGATACCAGCTGTGATCCGTTGTGCCGCAGAGCTGTGCGTGTGAGCATGGGTACGGTATTTCAAATACCCTGGGCCAGGGTTTCGGATAATTGGCTGCAAATGCTCAAGGGTATGGGTTTCAAAACTGCGGCTATGGCATTAAGCAATAATGCGGTATCCATAGATGATCCCAAATTGAAATCAGCAGAAAAACTGGCCATTGTCTTAGGAACGGAAGGGGACGGTCTATCAGATAAAACCATTGCAGACTGTGATTTTACAGTTTGCATTCCTATGTATCACGGCGTAGATTCATTGAATGTTGCTGCAGCCAGCGCAGTGGCATTTTGGGAATTAAGAGGATAAATTGTATATAATGGCAAGGCTTTCAAGCCTTGCCATTTTTTTATTGCTCCGCTACCCAATTCCGACGGAATAAATTGTGTAAAAAGATTATATTAGGGTTGATTAAACCAAGGAGGAGAAAATTATGCAACTTACAAGCTATCTCCAGGATGGGATGCTTACCATTGTGCTGACAGGTGAGATCGATCACCACTGCGCTAAACATTACATCCGGACAATAACAGCAAAAATCGAAGCCTACACGCCACAAATCTGCATTTTGGATTTTCAAGAGGTGACTTTTATGGATTCTTCCGGAATCGCTGTGGTGATCAATGCTTTACGCAATATGGCTAAAATCGAAGGGAAATTAGAGCTTGCAGGGTTGCAACCACAGCCGATGAAGGTTTTCCGGGCATCCGGTGTGGACAAGCTTATCACAATGAAGGAGGAAGTAAAATGAAGTTCGAAAATTATATGATGCTGGAGTTTCCCAGTAAATCCACAAACGAAGGCTTTGCACGTTCTGCAGTTGCCTGTTTTGCGGCGCAGCTTGACCCTACCATGGAAGAATTGGGGGATATTCGCACAGCGGTTTCCGAGGCAGTTACAAACTGCATTGTACATGCATACCCCGATGGCTTGGGTGTCATTAGCCTGCGCTGCCGCATACTGAAGGACAATGTCTTGGATATTGTGATAAAAGATAGGGGGGTTGGCATCGAGAACTTGGAACAGGCCCGCAAACCGATGTTTACAACCGGTGGTGCTGAGCGAAGCGGAATGGGTTTTACTATCATGGAAAGCTTTATGACCAGTTTTCAGGTCACATCCAAGCCCGGTAAAGGAACAACAGTACATATGCGCAGAAAGCTGCAGCGACGCAAATGACTAAAACTGAGGAGCTGATCGCCCGCTGCCAGGCGGGGGATTCGGAGGCTAAGGAGACGCTCATTGTTGAAAACAGCGGACTAATTTGGTCAGTTGCCCGCAGGTTTTTGGGGCGAGGAACAGAAGCAGATGATGTATACCAACTGGCTTGTCTTGGTTTTTTGAAGGCGGTTGAAGGATTTGACTTGGCGTATGGCACCCAGTTTTCAACCTATGCTGTTCCTAAAATTTCCGGTGAAATTCGACGATTCTTACGAGACGACGGTGCTGTTAAGGTATCCAGGAGTATTAAAGAGCAGGCGGCAACCATAAAAAGTGTGAGAAATCGATTGACCGGTAGCCTTGGCAGAGAGCCAACTGTCAGTGAGATTGCAGTGCAAACCGGATTTTCTTTGGAAGAGATCGCTATGGCGGAAAGTGCCACTGCCTCTGTTGAGTCTATACATCAAGTGACCGGGGATGAGGGTTTCACGCTGGAAAGTGTATTAACGGACACCCAATCGGAGGAGGTACTATTGGAACAGTTAGCGCTGCACCAGGCAATCGAAAAGCTTCCGGAGCGGGAAGCGATGGTAATAAAACTCCGTTATTTCCACGGGCTGACCCAGCAACGAGTTTCTAAAGTGCTGGGTGTTAGTCAAGTGCAGGTGTCTAGAATCGAGAAAAGGGTATTGGAAAAATTGCGGGTACTTATGACATAAAAGTTCTTTACCTTTGACGAAAAATGGAGTAAAATAAGTATATCTTACGAAATACGGGTGTACTTATGACAGATGCATACCTCAGCCGTTTTGTTACTGCCAGACGGCGTTATATTTTATCTCAGTTTCAAAACTTAAATAATATGCAGCAGGAGGCTGTTTCCACTACCGAAGGCCCATTGCTTCTCTTAGCCGGTGCGGGCAGCGGAAAGACCACTGTTCTTATTAACAGAATTGCAAATTTGATGCGGTTTGGCCGTGCCAGCGATTCTAACGAAGTCCCGGATACTGTCACAGAAGCGGATGTGGAATTTTTAGAGGATCTCCGGGAGCCTGTGTCGGATTTTGACCGGCATCGGGCAGATTTGCTGTGCGCTTTAGAACCGGTTTCGCCGTGGAATATCATCGCTATTACCTTCACCAATAAAGCAGCAAATGAGCTGAAAGAGCGCCTTACAAATATGCTCGGACCGGAAGGTCAGGATGTGTGGGCAATGACATTTCACTCTGCCTGTTGCCGTATTTTGCGCCGCGATATTGATCGGTTGGGCTTTACCCGGAGTTTTACCATTTATGATACAGCCGATTCTGAGCGTGTCATGAAGGATGTAATCAAGGAAATGGGATTGGATGACAAGACCTTTCCTGCAAAATATGTTCTTTCGGTTATCAGCCGTGAAAAAGACAATATGGTTTCGTCTGAGGAGATGTTGGAACGTGTAGAGTACACCAATGATTTCCGCCAGCTCCATATTGCAAAAGCCTATGCTAAGTATCAAACCCGCTTGCGGGAAAATAACGCTTTGGATTTTGATGACATTATTTTCCAAACGGTTTTGCTGTTGCAAAATCACGAGGATGTGCGTACCTATTATCAAAGAAAATTCCGTTATGTTTTGGTGGACGAGTACCAGGATACCAACCATATGCAGTATTTGCTCACATCTTTACTGGCCGGTGGGTATGAGAATATCTGTGTTGTCGGTGATGATGACCAAAGCATCTACCGTTTCCGTGGCGCAACTATCGAGAATATTCTAAATTTTGAGAAAGAATATCAGGGCTCACGAGTCATTCGCCTTGAGCAGAACTACCGCTCTACACAGGCGATTTTGAACGCTGCCAATAGCGTAATTGCCCATAATATCGGGAGAAAAGGCAAAAGACTTTGGACCGCCAACGGAGAGGGAAAGCCTATCACAGTTTATGAATCGGCTGACGAAGGTGCAGAAGCTAATTACGTTGCCGGGCAGATCATTTCCGGCTCCAAAGGTAAGAATTTTAAAAATTATGCCGTTCTTTACCGCACCAATGCCCAGTCCAACGCTTTGGAATTTGCCTTCAAACGCAACGGTATTCCATACCGTGTGATTGGCGGTATGCGCTTCTTTGACCGTGCAGAAGTCAAGGATATGCTGGCATATCTTTGTGTGATCAATAACCGCGCTGACGATCTGCGTTTGCACCGGATCATTAACAATCCTCCCAGAGGCTTGGGCGCAAAAACCATTGAAACAGCGGATCGATTGGCCCAAGCAGAAGGGAAGGGACTGTATACAGTAGTTTCTGACCCTTACTCTTATGGCCCGTTGGAAAAATCCGCCGGAAAACTGTTACAGTTTTCGGTCATGATTGAAGAATTGGCACAGCTTTTAGAGGATGGTCTGACATTACCGGAGTTTTATGAAGAGGTCATGCTTCGTACCGGTTATATCGCAATGCTGGAAAGTAAACCTACTGAGGAGAACAAGACCCGTCTTGAGAATATCCGAGAATTGAAATCCAGCATCAATGCCTATGTGCAGAATGCGGAAAGACCCAGCCTTGCCGGTTTCCTGGAGGAAATTGCCCTTTACACTGATTTGGAAACCTATAATGAGGGTGATGATGCTGTTGTCATGATGACCATGCACTCTGCAAAGGGCTTGGAATTCCCCCATGTTTTCTTGGTTGGCTTTGAAGACGGTTTATTTCCCGGTATGCGCGCCATTGGCGAAAGGGAAGAGATGGAAGAAGAGCGTCGCCTTTGCTACGTGGCGATTACACGCGCCAAGGAAAATCTTACGATCACCTATGCTAAGCAGCGTATGCTTTACGGTCGCACCAACGCTTCCTTGCCATCTCGCTTTCTAAAGGAGATTCCGGCGGATACTATGGTGAAAAAGGGCGGGTATCAAACTGCGGCCAATCCATATCCCAAGCATACAGACCCCTCCGCTTTTGCGCCTATAAAACCTGTTTCTTACCAAAGCTCCTATTCAGCTCCTGCAGCGGGTTCGGCCATTCCGGATTGGCGAAAGGGTGATATGGTGCAGCACACGGCATTCGGCAGGGGAATGGTGCTGAGTGTACTGAAAATGGGCGGCGATGCGCTGCTGGAAATCGCTTTTGACGAAATTGGCACTAAAAAGCTCATGGCAAAGACCGCATCAGCACATATGAAAAAACTGTAATTTAATTTGATTGCTGTCATATACTCCCACAGGGGGCGTATAGGATGGGCAAAATGGGAAAGCTTTTACGGCTGATAATCATACTGTTGATTGTTGTAATCGTTGGAATCGTGCTGTTTCGTGTCCGATTTAATGACGCGATTCGCGCCCTGGCACAAACACAGGTAACGAATACAACCTCTGATCTTATTAACGATGCTATTGATCGGCAAATTGAGGACGGAACCATTCAGTATGACCGTATGGTCTATTTTGAAAAGGACTTAGACGGCCGCATTACAGCGCTGAAAACCAATATGAGTGAAGTTAACCGGCTGAAAACCAATATTCTGAATCTGATCAATGACGAGATTTTGGCGCTGAGTACGGACGATTTGGGTGTACCGCTGGGTAATTTGTTCCTGCCGGAAGTCCTTTCCGGTCGCGGTCCTGAAATCCCGGTGCAGATCCTGTCGATCCGAAATTCCGACGCGTCATTTAGCAGTAACTTTACCCAAGCGGGTATCAACCAAACCCTACAACAGATCAATATGCAGGTGAGTGTGGATGTGACGGTTCTTGTGTTAGGACAGACCGATAGCTTCACAGTCAGCAGCCAGGTGATCGTTGCTGAAACGATTATTGTGGGTGATGTTCCCAATACCTATTTCCAAACCGGAGGATAATATGAAAGAAAGAATTAAAAATCTGACAGAGCAACTGAATAAGGCCAATCATCAGTACTATGTACTGGATGATCCCCAAATGCCGGATTTTGAATATGATATGCTCCTGCGTGAGTTGGAGAATTTGGAAGCAGAATACCCGGAATATGCTATGCCGGATTCGCCTACAAAGCGTGTCGGCGGCGAGGCCTTGAGCAAATTTGAAAAGGTTACGCATCCGGTACCACTTATGAGTTTGCAGGATGTATTTTCTCTTGAGGAGCTGGATGATTTTCTGGATAAGATCCTGTCGGACCACCCCGGAACTTCGTTTACCGTTGAACCGAAGATCGACGGACTTTCTGTGGCTCTTGAATATGAAAACGGAAAATTCGTCCGGGGTGCTACCCGCGGCGACGGTGTTGTTGGTGAAGACGTTACCGAAAATCTAAAGACGATTTTCTCCATTCCGATGACCATACCCAATGCCCCGCCCAAACTGATCGTACGCGGTGAGGTGTATATGCCAAAAAAGAGCTTTGAAAAGCTCAATGCGATCCAGGAAGAGGAGGGAAAGCCTCTCTTTGCAAATCCCAGAAATGCCGCAGCAGGCTCTCTGCGCCAGCTGGATCCTAAAATTGCCGCAAAGCGGGGATTGGATATTCTGATTTTTAATGTCCAGCTTGCTGAGGGCGTAAGCTTTACAACCCACGAAGAGTCCTTGGAATATTTGCAAAGAATGCAATTCAAGGTCATTCCCTGGAAGGCACTAACTACTGTTAATAGGATCAACGCAGAAGTTTTGTCCATTAACGAAAACAGAGAGCAGCTTCCTTGCGATATCGATGGAGCTGTTATTAAGGTTAATGATTTGAATCTCCGTGAAGAACTTGGCGCAACAGCGAAATTCCCCCGTTGGGCAGCTGCCTATAAATACCCACCGGAAATCAAACCCACTGTGGTGGAAGATATCGTGATCCAGGTGGGCAGAACCGGTGTGCTGACACCAAAGGCAGTTGTGAAGCCTGTACGGCTTGCAGGAACAACTGTAACAAATGCGACGCTCCACAACCAGGACTTCATTTCCCAGCGGGATATCCGCATTGGTGACACGGTGCGCATTCGTAAGGCGGGTGAGATCATTCCCGAGATTTTGGATGTTGATCTGACAAAGCGACCTGCAAATACAGTTGCTTATGTTTTACCGTCGGCATGTCCCATTTGCGGCGCACCCACAAAACGGGATGATGACGGCGCATTCCTGCGCTGCACCGGTGCTGCTTGTCCTGCCCAGCTATCACGGAATATTGCTCACTTTGTCAGCCGGGATGCCATGGATATTGAGGGCTTAGGCTCATCTATTGTGGACGCGCTGATTGAAAAGGGGTTATTGAAGTCTGCCGCTGACATCTACTATCTTTCTTTGGAGGACATCAAACAGCTTTGGCAAAGTGGTGAAACTGCAGCCCAGAAGCTGCTTACGGCCATAGAAAACAGTAAGCAGCAGGACTTAAGCCGTTTGATTTATGCTTTGGGTATCCGCCAAGTCGGTGCAAAAACAGGTAAGTCCCTGGCTTCTGCTTTTGGCAATATGGACAAGCTGGCTGCTGCAAGCGCAGAGGAATTGACAGAAGTACCGGATATTGGTGCTGTTACTGCGGAATCCATCCAAGAGTGGTTTGCCCAAC
This sequence comes from Oscillospiraceae bacterium, assembly GCA_017482385.1. Taxonomy (GTDB): domain Bacteria; phylum Bacillota; class Clostridia; order Oscillospirales; family Oscillospiraceae; genus Faecousia. Next base: position 222,895 of record JAFUNI010000023.1, read on the forward strand.
CTCAATCCCTGGAGTTAATCGAAAAGCTGCGAATGGCCGGTGTGAATTTTGAAAGCTTGCGTGCAGTTACGGATAACCGCTTTGCTGGGATGACATTTGTTCTTACCGGTGCGTTAACAAAATTCACCCGCGAGGAAGCTACAGAGCAAATTGAATCCTTTGGCGGTAAAGCTGCCGGATCTGTTTCTAAGAAAACGAGCTATGTTGTTGTGGGTGAAAATGCCGGATCCAAGGAGCGAAAGGCGAGAGAACTGGGAATTCCCATTTTATCTGAAGACGATTTCTTGGCAATGTTACAATAAAAAGACGGAGAGCAATTGCTCTCCGTCTTTTTTACAGGCTGAAATCAACCTCATCATATTTTTTGGTATCCAAGGGCTTCATTTTCGGCGGGATCCGCTTGCAGGGATCGTAACGGAATTTGCGGCATTTGGATTCTGCCGGTACAACACCCTTTTTGACGCACAAAATCTGAGTTTCATCCATGGTTGTACCCCACTGACAGTAAGCACATACGGGAATGATTTTCTTGCGGAACAGCATAATTTGCTCCTTTCGACTGTTAATTACCTGTATTATACAATATTCTTTCTTGAAAAGCCACTACTTTTTTTCTGCGCAATAAAAACATAAATAACAACAAGAAGAAAAGAAGTCCTACAAAGACGTGAAGTGGTGGAATAACTGCTTCTGTTCGCCTAAACAGAACAGGCTGGACAATAATGCTAAGTAATAGAGCAAATGCTGTTTGAAGAACTTTTCCCGGGAAATACCAGCCTGTTCCAAGACCTTCCGTTACCGATATGGTCTGCATACCAACGCACAAGCCGCCAAAGGCAAGCATTATACCTGCAAGAATGAACCGCTCTCCTTCACCAGTAATATTATTCAGGAGCACACAACCGTTTGACATTTCTAAAATGCCGGAAAATAAAATCTGTACAGATGCGGGGAACAGCCACAAGAACCAACAATTACAAAATCCCAATACAACGCGAAACAGTATCACCCAACCGCAAACCCCGGCTGTTGCTTTGATTGCTTTTTGCAGGGACTCCGGGAAGGAAATACCGACACTGGGAGTAATGTGAGTTGTTTCAATTTCACTTGAGGGCAGCACGCAGCCTGTAACCAGCGCAGAAAAAATGTGAATACCCCATAAAACCCAAACTGTTTTTACGGAAGAGAAAAGGGGAGAGAGTATCCCAAACAGGAATGCTGGTCCTGCGTTATTACAAAAACCAAGCATTCTTAAAGCCGAGCTTTGGGAAAGCTTTCCTGCCTTATATGCTTGTGTAATTAGTTGGGCACCGATTGGATAACCTGCAAGCAATCCCAAAATCAGCAGTGACTCCGATCCTTTTGGGATTTTACAGATTTGACCAACTGGTTGCAGTAATCGAAAGTTTTGCCCCAAAAGAGAACTGTTTATAACACTGCTCAGCACAAAAAAGGGGAATAGCGAGGGGATGAGTGTTTGGAAGCAAAGCAACACACCTTCCCGCGCTGATACGATAGCTGTTCTTGTATCAAAAATGATTACAAGCATGGCGCAGGCAGCAGCAATACCGCGAATGAAAGTACTTCGTTTTTTCATTTGATCACCCCATAAGAAACTATGTCCTTACGGTTCAATTCAGCACAATCATTTCATAGACTTTTCCGAAGGGGGCGCTATGATGGGAAAAATACAGCAAATTCGTCAACAGGAGAATGTGCTTTCTATGCTTCCAATCGTGGAGCTGACGGGGCAAGGCAGGTTGTTGATCGAGAATCATCAAGGGGTTTTGTCTTACGCACCTAATACAATTAAAATCAAAGTTAGCTATGGTTGCGTAATCATCACGGGAAATAGCTTGCAGCTTATGGAAATGAGCAGAGTGAAATTGGCTATCTGCGGTAGAATAGACTGTTTGCAGCTGCTTGGGAGGTGATGGTATGTCGCTGTTTCGTATCTTGCCGGGTAATATTATAACAGAAATTACAAGTGCGGATATTTCTTCATTACTAAATACATTAGTGTTGAATGAAATTCAATTAAAAAACATTCGGTATGTTGACGATCTGACCGTACGTATCACAGTATCTCGACGAAATTATCCGCAACTTGTTATACTGTCAGAAAAGCATGGGGCGGTTGTGAAAAAAAGAGGCATCTATGGCCTGTTCCCGGTTGCTAACCGATTTCTAAAGCGACCGGTTCTGGTACTTTTTCTACTTCTTGTGTTTCTGTTAAGCTGCTATGTTCCCAGCAGGATATTCTTTCTGCGGGTAGAAGGAAATACTCAGATACCAGAAAGATACATCATTGAAGTTGCTGCGGAGTGCGGAGTTGATTTTGGCGCGAAAAGACGATTTGTTCGCAGTGAAATGATAAAAAACAGACTTTTGGAGAAAATCCCCCAATTGCAGTGGGCGGGTATCAATACTTACGGCTGTACAGCGGTAATATCCGTCCGGGAAAAAACAATCAGCGATAAGGAAGATATACCCAAGCATAAAGTGTCCAGCATTGTGGCATCGCATGATGGCATCATACAAAGCTGTACAGTTCAGCGAGGGAATGCACTTTGCGTGGTCGGCCAAGCAGTCAAAGCAGGTCAAGTACTGGTATCCGGCTATTTGGATTGCGGTATCGTAACAAAAACAACCCAAGCCGATGCCGAAATCAAAGCGCTTACTTTCCGAGATTTGGAGGTAGTAGCGCCGCACTCCACCGTCAATAAAGGCACAAAACAAGAAACCAAGACGAAACTTGCCCTAAGAATCGGAAAAAAATTGATAAAATTCTATAAAGATAGTGGAAATTTAGATGCCACTTGTGGTAAAATATATTTGGAAGAGTATGTAAATCTTCCGGGCGGGTTTCGTTTACCTGTTGCTGTGGTTAAAGAAACGGAAGTATATTACAGTGAGGGCGGGGGAGAGCTGCCTGTTTCCGATGCAGGAGAATGGATTCAAGATTTTGCAAATAATCACTTGAAAAACACGATGATTTCCGGCGAGATCGTTTCTGCTGATGCAGAAATAACTCCCGATGCAGGCGCATTATATCTCCATGGGAGGTATGCCTGCATGGAAATGATCGGGCAGATAAAGTACGAGGAATTTATACCAAAGGACGATGGAAAATGACAGAACGAGTCTTAAACTTTGATCGGGTCGAGGATCTCATAGCCGTATTCGGTTCTTTCGATGAAAATATCAAGCGAATCGAGGATGCGCTGGATGTAAAGATCATCAACAGAGGAACTGATTTGCGTGTCAGTGGCGATGCTGAAGCCGTTGATAAGGCAGCCCGTGCGTTGGAAGGCCTGTTAGCGCTGGCGGCTAAGGGTGAAATCATTGACGAGCAGCGAGTGCGTTATCTCATTACTCTGGTGAAAGAAGGTAACGACGACTATGTGACCCAAATGGCTAAGGATGTTGTTTGCATTACGGCCAAAGGTAAGCCTATCAAGGCGAAAACCGTCGGTCAGCAAAAGTATATGAAGGCGATCGCTAAAAATACAGTTACATTGGGTGTAGGCCCTGCCGGTACCGGTAAGACCTATTTGGCTGTCGCGGCTGCAGTCGCGGCGTTCCGGGAAAGAACAGTGAACAGGATCATCCTTACCCGTCCTGCGGTGGAAGCCGGTGAGCGGTTGGGATTTTTGCCCGGTGACCTGCAGAACAAGGTCGATCCCTATCTGCGCCCTCTATATGACGCTCTGTATGAGATGCTGGGCCCGGAAACCTTTCAAAAGTATCAGGAGCGTGGCTCTATCGAAGTGGCGCCGCTGGCCTACATGCGTGGCCGTACCTTGGATGACAGCTTTATCATCTTGGATGAAGCGCAAAACACCACGAAAGAGCAGATGAAAATGTTTCTGACCCGCCTGGGCTTTGGATCAAAGATCGTGATTACAGGTGATGTAACGCAGATCGATCTTCCCAGCGACAAAACTTCCGGCTTAAAGGATGCTCTCCGTGTCTTAGAAGGTGTGCAGGATATTGCCATTTGCCGCCTGACAGCGGCGGATGTAGTCCGTCACAGCCTTGTGCAGAAAATTATCGATGCTTATGAAAAGGCCGACAAGAAAGCAGAAGCCGCTAAAACTGTAAACAGTCGAAACCAAAGGAAAAAGTAATATGTTACAACACAAAATCAATATTACATTCAATTGCCGGACATTACAAAAGATCCCGGTCACAATGATCATCCGCAGGTGCATCGAGGCCTCCTTGCAGGCTGAGGGCATTGAAATTCCCTGCGAGATCAATGTGCTTGTCACAGATGATATGGAAATTCGTGCCATCAATTTGGCAAGCCGGGAAATTGACAAGCCTACTGATGTTTTAAGCTTTCCAATGTTTTCTTTGGAGCCGGGCAATCCCCCGGAGGATTGGGAAAGCTACATAGATCCGGAGACCGGGCTGTGTCCCCTTGGGGATATGGCAATATCGTTGGAGCGAGCCTTCGCACAGGCAAAGGAGTTTGGGCACAGTACCCGCCGGGAAGTTGGCTACCTGACCATACACTCTGTTTTGCATCTGCTGGGCTATGATCACATGGATGAAGGTCCGCAGAAAGCGCAGATGCGCGCAAGAGAAAAAGACATTGTTGCGGGCATTCCCCGTATGCAGAGAGCATGATTACAAAGGAGAATCAATATGGCTACCAAAACCGCTATGATCACCATTGCCGGTCGTCCCAATGTGGGCAAGTCAACTTTGACTAATTTTTTGGTTGGTGAAAAGATCGCTATCGTGTCTAACAAACCGCAAACCACCCGCAACAGGATTTGCGGTATTGTCACCAAAGAAGATATTCAGTATGTTTTTGTGGACACTCCCGGATTCCACAAGCCCAGAACCAAGCTGGGCGACTATATGGTGAATGTGACTCGGGAGTCTATTGCGGATGTAGATCTAACGATTCTGATGGTGGAGCCTATCGCATCTATCGGACCTCAGGAGGAAGCGTTGATCGAACAGCTAAAGCAAAAGAAGTGCCCTGTCGTCCTGGTGATAAATAAGATAGACACTGTTGAAAAGGACAGCCTTCTGGAAGTAATTGCTGTGTATTCCCAAGCTGCGACCTTTGATGCCATCATTCCCATTTCAGCAAAGACCGGTGACGGTGTGGAACAGTTGATGGAAATATGCGCGAAGTACGCTGTGGAAAGTCCGTTCCTGTTCCCCGATGATATTACCACCGACCAGCCGGAGCGGCAGGTTATGGCGGAAATTATCCGAGAAAAGCTTTTGTGGACCTTAGATAGGGAAGTGCCTCACGGTACAGCAGTGGAAATTACGAAGTTTACTGAGCGGGATAACGGCATTATCGATATCGATGCCACCATCTACTGTGAAAAAGCCAGCCATAAGGGTATTATCATCGGTAAGCATGGGGATATGCTGAAGAAGATCTCGACCATGGCCCGGAACGATTGTGAGCGTTTTATGGGCACAAAGGTGTTCCTCACTACTTGGGTCAAGGTCAAAGAAAACTGGCGGGACAGTGACTTCCTAGTCCGCAACTTTGGCTACAGAGAATAATTTCCAAGTCTAAACCTGCTCTCTCTGCAAACACTATTTGCGGAGGGGATGCAGATGACTTCACAGGACTACTGGCAGATATTCTTGGAAACCGGTGCGCCGGAGATGTATCTGCTGTACAATAAAGCGCTGAAAATGGAGACAAGCTATGTACCTGACAACACAGGCACTGGTACTGCGGGTCACAGCCTACAATGATACCGATGGCTTATTGACACTGCTCACGCCCAACCACGGGAAGCTGACTGCCAAGGCAAGAGGTCTACGCAGAAAGAACAGCCCCCTGGTTGCCCCTTGTCAGCTTTTGGCATATGGGGAATTTACATTATTTGAATATCGCTCCATGTATACCGTAAACGAGGCGCATTCTGTTGAGCTCTTTACACCTCTGCGGACTGATTTGGAAAAATTATCACTGGGCACATATTTTGCCCAGGCTGCTGAGTTGCTTTCTCAGGAGGATTTGCCCAATCCGGAACTGCTCTCTTTGCTGCTGAATTGTCTTTATGCTTTATCCCGCTTGGATACGCCACAGGCGCTTGTGAAGGCTGTTTTTGAACTGCGGGGCGCGTGTCTTGCCGGCTATGAACCGGATTTGTACGGTTGCCACCGATGCGGTAATCCTTTTCCGGACAGAATCGATCTATCCGAAGGCAGATTGGAATGTAACTCTTGCCGTGATCATTCTTCCGGTGGTATCCGTATGCCTATAACCCCCGGTATGCTGGAAGCGATGCATTACATCACAACTTGCGATCCTAAAAAACTTTTCTCTTTCCAATTAGGTGATGACACAATCGAGCAGTTGTCGGCAGTAACAGAAAGCTATCTTAGCACACAGTTGGAGCGAGGGTTTTCCGCCCTTGATTTTTATAAATCACTGCTGATCCCACCAGTGGAGATGCAGTAACTACAGGAGATAATGATGTCTGAATTATACGAAAAATCCCGATTAAAGTTGGAACTGGATCGGGTTTTGCATATGCTGTCTGAATGCGCCGGAAGCGTTGACGGTAAGGTTGCCTGTTTGGCTCTTACACCGTCTTCGGATTTGGAGCAGGTACAGCAATGGCTTGAGGAAACAACCGTTGCATCGACACTGTCGACCCATAAAGGTTACCCCGGCTTTTCCAATGTTAAGGATGTGTCTGCGTCTCTGGACCGTGCTGAGCGGGGTGGCACCTTGCAGCCAAAAGAACTGCTGGATATTGCCGGCGTTTTGCGGTGTACCCGCAGCGTAAAGGGGTATATCACAGAGGATGAACAGAAAAATATACTGACGCCCCTGTTTGATATGCTGACCCCAAACAAATACCTTGAGGAAAAGATATTTGCGGCAATTTTAACTGAAGAAGAAATTGCCGACACGGCAAGCCCTGCGCTGGCTGATATTCGCAGACATATGCGGGTGCAAAGCGCAAAAATTAAGGACAGTCTGCAAAAAGTTATTTCTTCTCCGTCCTATGCTAAATTCCTGCGTGAGCCTATCATTACGATTCGTGATGGTCGTTATGTGGTGCCGGTCAAGAGTGAATGCAAAAATGATGTTCCGGGCCTTGTTCACGATGTATCTGCAACCGGTTCGACTTATTTTGTGGAACCAATGTCTGCTGTGAATGCAAACAATGCCTTACGGGAACTTGAAATTAAGGAAAAGAAAGAGATAGAGCGCATTTTGGCTGAACTTTCTGCGGAAGCTTCCGGCTACAAGGAAGCGATCAGCGACGATGTACGATTGCTTGTGCGGCTGGATGTGATCTTTGCTAAGGCAAAATTGGCGTTCCAAATGCGAGCATGGGCTCCGCAGATGAATGATGTCGGAAAGGTCGAGCTGCGCAATGCGCGGCATCCTTTGATTGATCCTCAAAAGGTTGTGCCGGTTTCTTTGCGGTTGGGAACCGATTTTGATACGATGATCATTACCGGACCTAATACCGGCGGAAAGACCGTAACATTAAAGACCATCGGATTGCTTACCTTGATGGCTGAGTGCGGTTTGCACATTCCTGCAGGGGATGGCAGCTGCCTGTCCACATTTGATGCCATTTTAGCAGATATTGGCGATGAACAATCTATCGCCCAAAGCTTATCTACCTTCTCCAGTCATATGCGCACCATTGTTGACATTGTGGCGCAATGTGACAGCAGGACCTTGGTTTTGTTTGATGAATTGGGTGCCGGTACAGATCCGGCTGAGGGAGCTGCACTGGCGATTTCTCTTATTGAGTTCTGCAGAAAAATGGGCAGCCGAGTTGTGGCAACTACCCATTATGCGGAACTGAAGCTGTACGCAATGCGAACAGCCAATGTGATCAATGCTTCCTGCGAGTTTAGCGTGGAAACCCTGCAACCCACTTATAAACTGCTGATTGGTATTCCCGGTAAATCCAATGCTTTTGCCATTTCCCGCAGGCTTGGCCTTTCTGAGGATATTCTAAAAGAAGCGGCTGATCTTGTAAGTCAAAGCGATAAGGATTTTGAGGACGTGCTCTCCCAACTGGAACAGCAGCGGCAGCAAATGGAGTCTGCCCGGGCCGAAGCAGAACGTCTGCGCCAGGAAACCGCGAAGATCAAGCAGCAGAGTGAAGAATTCAGCGCGCAGCTGGAAATTGAACGGGAAAAGGCAATGGAGCAAGCCCGTTTAGAGGCACAGCGCATCATTGAAGATGCCCGCCGTACCGCGAACGCTGCTTCCAATGAGATCAAAGCACTGAAAAAACAGCTGGCTGAGAATGCGGATACTCAAGGTATCAACCAACGTCAAGCCGACTTGCGTAGAAGCTTGAATGAAGCAGAGAGTAAACTTCGCGCAAGCCAGGTGCAAAAGACGAGACCTGCACCGACCAGAGGTATCTTGGTAGGCGATACTGTAGAACTTCTGAAGTTAGGAACCAAGGCCAGTGTAATTGCGATCAACAAAGACGGCACCTATCAATTACAGGCCGGCATTTTGAAGATGACCGCAAAGGCTGATGAAATTTATCTACTGGAGCAGGATAATCCCTATCAACAGAAGGGCGGGCGACCGGTGCATTCCGGAAGACAGATGAAGGTAGCGGCTATGTCCTCTGAGATCGATCTGCGGGGTATGGACTCCGTGGAGGCAATTTGCATTCTGGAAAGATATTTGGACGAAGCCATGCGATCTAATGTCAGCCCCGTGCGTATTATCCACGGAAAGGGAAGTGGTGTTCTGCGTAACGCTGTCCAACAATCCTTAAAGAAAAACAAATTTATTAAGACTTTCCGCCTTGGCCTGTACGGTGAAGGTGAGGATGGTGTCACAATTGCCGAATTTCGTTAAATTTAACCCGAATTTTTGCTAAATATGTAGATTTCCCGGAAAACAGTTGACTTTTTCTTCAAATTTGTTATCATATACGAGAATGGTTATTGTGACCACCACGACAATTAAGGAGTGTATTGATATGTTTAGTAAGGAAGTCGTTGTTCGCTGCGAATCCGGTCTGCACAATAAGCAGGCTACATATTTTGTGCAGAAGGCCAACGAATTTGATTCCAGTATTTGGCTGGAGTCCGGCAATCGCAAAATGAACGCCAAAAGCCTGCTGGGCATTATGTCTCTGGGAATTATTACCGGTGCTACCGTTGTTTTGAGTGCTACCGGAACAGATGCCGAAGCAGCTGTAAATGCACTGGAGACCCTTCTTCAGCGGGATGTTTATTGATCGTATATTTGACACCGCCTCAACGCGTAATAGCATTGAGGCGGTACTTTTTGGAGTAGACTATGCTGATTGACCAACTAAAGGAAAAGGCTGCAGCCTTGCCCCTGGCGCCCGGTGTCTACATTATGAAAGACAAAAATGAAACTGTCATTTATGTAGGCAAGGCCAAAAAACTGAAGAACAGAGTCAGCCAGTATTTTCAGGATACTGCCTCACACACGGCTAAGACCAGACTTATGGTCAGTAAGATCGATCATTTTGATGTGATTGTTGCAGCCTCGGAGTTTGAGGCTTTGGTGCTGGAATGTTCGCTGATCAAGCGGTATATGCCGAAATATAATATCCTTTTGAAGGACGACAAGGGATATCCATACCTTCGACTGGATATGAAACAGACATATCCGATGATTTCTCTTGTTAATCGTGTTGAGGATGATGGCGCAGCATATTTTGGCCCATATGGCAGCCGTAGTGTTACACAAAGTTTGCTGGAAGCGATTCGCTTGACCCTAAAGCTGCCCGGTTGCGGAAAAACATTTCCGAGAGATATTGGAAAAAGCCGCCCCTGTTTGAATTATCATATGAATCAATGTGAAGGGTGGTGCCAGGCAGGGAAGACCAGCCAAATGTACCGCGAGCGAATAGAGCAAGCCAAACAACTGTTAAAAGGGAATTACAAACAAGTTGCTGCAGATATTCGCAATCAAATGACCGCAGCTGCGGATGATTTGAATTTTGAGCTGGCAGCTAACTTGCGGGATCGATTGAAAGCTGTGGAAGCATTGGGTCAAAAGCAGCTTGTTACTGCCGGTACGCTTGCTGATACCGATGTGATTGGTTTCTATCAGAATGATACTAAGGCTTGCTTTGCTGTTTTGCATTTCAGTGGTGGCAATTTGCTGGATAAGGATTACGAGATATTTGCTTCAGTTGATGACACCGAGACTGCGGTCGAAACCTTGCTGACACAGTTTTATTTGAGTCGGGGTTATGTACCTAAGCACATCTTGTTACCCTTTGCCCTTGAAGACAGCACGCTTGTGGAGCAGCTGTTCGAAGAGAAACTTAATCGGGGCCCTATGCTGCGTGTTCCGCAGCGTGGCGACAATGTGCGTCTTGTGGAATTGGCAAATGCCAACGCAAAGGAAGAGGCAGAACGGATTACCTCAAAAGAAGAAAAAACAAAGGGTGTTTTAAATCTTTTGGGTAAGATGTTGAATCTTCCTGCGCCCCAAAGAATTGAAGCTTTTGATATTTCTAATATTTCCGGTACGGATATTGTTGCCAGTATGGTTGTCTTTGTGGATGGTAAACCTAAAAAAGGGGAGTACAAGCGTTTTTCTCTGCGAGATTTACCAGGTCAAGACGACTACGCATCTATGCATCAAGTGGTTACAAGAAGATTTACCCACTTGAAGAATGGGGATAAGGGCTTTGACGCCGCTCCGGATCTTTTGCTGATCGATGGCGGTATCACCCATGCCCAGACAGCGCTGGATGCACTGGATAAGCTGGGAATTACCATACCGGTATTTGGCATGGTAAAAGACGATTCTCACCGCACAAGGGCGCTGGTGACACCGGACGGACTTGAGATTAGTATTGCAGCACAGCAATCTGTTTTTTCCTTTGTTGGAAATATTCAAGAGGAAGCCCACCGCTTTGCAATTACCTATCACAGAAGCCTGCGCAGCAAACGGCTGCGGTATTCAGAGCTTGATTCCATTGCCGGTATTGGTCCTAAGCGTAAGCAGGACTTGTTGAAGCATTTTAAGTCCATTGCTGCCATTAAGGCAGCGTCCATGGAGGAATTGCTGCGTATTTTGAACGTTCCTGCCGCAAATAGCGTTTATGATCATTTTCACAAGAAGGAAGGGGAGTGAGTGACTATGCGCGTGATTACAGGAAAAGCCAGAGGTGTTGCGTTAAAAACTCCGGACGGAATGGCTACAAGGCCCACTGCTGACCGTGTGAAGGAAGCGATGTTCAGTATAATCCAGTTTGATATTCCCGGCGCAAAGGTTTTAGATCTGTTCGGTGGAACAGGGCAGTTAGGTATTGAAGCCCTGAGCCGAGAAGCGAAATCCGTCGTGTTTGTTGATGAGCGGGAAGATGCTTGTAAGCTGATTCGCGAAAATTTAAAGCGCACGAAGTTGGAAAAGGATGCCCGTGTAATTCGCTCTGATTATGCAAATTATCTGAAAAAATGTACAGAACAGTTCGATATTATATTCCTGGATCCCCCATATGCGGAAGTTTTTTTGGAAAATTCACTAAATTTAATAACAGAAATTGACATTTTGCAATCTGGTGGTATAATAGTAGCGGAACGCCCTGTCGGGAAGGAGTTGCTATGCGAATTTCCAGGGTATTCCCGTTCTAAAGATTATAAATATTCCAGTACGATCCTGACGATTTTTCGCAAGGATTGACTTTGCAAGGTTTTTATGAAAGTTGCCATTTATCCGGGAAGTTTTGATCCCATAACCAGTGGACATTTGAATATTATCCGAAGAGCTGCCAATATATTTGATAAGCTTATCGTCTGCGTGATGGTCAACGGAACAAAATCTCCGTTGTTTTCCCAGGAAGAGCGTGTGCAGATGATTCGCGATGTGGTCAGCGACATTCCCAATGTTGAGGTTGATTCGTCCTGCGAGTTGCTTGCAGAATACGCTCGACAGAAGGGAAGCTGTGTAGTCGTAAAAGGCCTTCGTGCGGGCTCGGATTTTGAAAACGAGTTCAGCATGGCTATCATCAATCATAAAATCAATCCCAATTTGGATACAATGTTCCTAACAGCGGAACATCAATATATGTATCTAAGCTCCAGTACGGTAAAGGAGTTGGCAAACTACGATGTAGATTTGTCCGAGTTTTTGCCGGAGCAAATAATTCCAGTTTTCAAACAGCGAATAGCTGATGTACGTCAAGGAGGAAAGAAAAAATGAACGAGCAGAATATCGAAGATATCATTTCCGCGTTGTATGATATGGTGCAGGATGCACGTGCGCTTCCTTTGGGCGCTGATAAGTGTATTCTGGAGCGTGACAAAGTCCTGGATATGCTGGACGAGGTTATTGCCCAGCTGCCTATGGAACTGAAGCAGGCCCGTACCATCGTTGAGTCTCGTAATGAGCTGATTGGTCAGGCTCGCCGTGAGGCTGAGAATATGATCCGTCAGGCTCAAGAGCAGGCAGATAAGCTGATTGCTGAGGAAGCTATCTATGTCGAAGCCAAGCGTCAGTGCCAGGAAATGGTTGCCCAGACCAAGAACCGTCTGGCTGATCTGCGCCGCGCTAGTAACGAATATATGGACGACGCACTGCGCCGTACCGAGGAAGCTGTCGCTATGTCTTTGGAAGATGTCCGCGACACCCGTGCAAAGTTCAAGTCCTTGATCGAGGCACAGGAAAAGCGCTCCGAAGCAGCAGGTGAAATTGAGGCGTAAAAATAGAAACAGCTCAAAATTTAATTTTTGAGCTGTTTTTTAATAATCTTCCGGAGGTGTTCTTGTGAATTATTTGGAGAATTACGAATTTTGGTGCAGCGCCAATTTGCCCGCAGAAGTAAAGCAGGAGTTGGCTAAGATAAAGAATGACGATGAAGAATTGAAGGGCAGTTTTGGTAGTGACCTGCAATTTGGTACTGCTGGTATGCGCGGTATTATGGGTGTCGGTAGCAACCGTTTAAATAACTACACTGTTCGCAGAGCGGCACAGGGCATGGCTGCATGGCTTGCAGCTACTGATCTGCCGCAAAAGGCAGCCATTGGCTATGACTCCCGCCATAATTCAAAAGAGTTTGCGCAGGTTTGCGCGGTTGCGTTTGCGGAAAAAGGAATTAAAGCCTGGTTGTATGATCGATTGGCACCAACTCCGATGCTTTCTTATGCGGTTAGAGAGCTGGGATGCGGTTGCGGGATTGTGATCTCTGCCAGTCATAACGCAGGTGCCTATAACGGCGTAAAGTGCTATGGTCCGGACGGTTGTCAAATGACAGATGAGCCCGCTGCTGTTGTTACAGAAAAGATATCCCAAATTCCTTACTTTGTTCCTGAGATCAAATCCTTTGATGCATATTTGGCAGAAGGTATGATCTGCTATATTGGCCAGAATATTTGGGATAAGTATTATGATACTGTCCTTGCGGAATCTATTTCTCCGAAAACGATTCAGAATGCAGGACTTAATATTGTGTACACCCCCTTGTGTGGCACCGGTAACGAGCCTGTTCGTGAAATTCTTGGACGCCTTGGCGTGAATATTACTGTGGTTGCCTGCCAGGAAAAGCCGGATGGTGACTTTAAGACTTGCGAATATCCCAATCCCGAAACCGATGCCGCCCTGGCCGAGAGCTACAAGGTTGCTGACGGCGTTCCCTGCGACGTTATCCTGGGTACCGACCCAGATGCTGATCGCGTAGCTATCGCTGTTCCTGACGGAAAGGGTGGCTATCAGAAACTGTCCGGAAATGAATTGGGTTGCCTTTTGTTAGATTATATTTTGAAGGCACGTTCTGCTAAGAACGACATTCCAGAAGGTGCAATCGTTGTGCGGAGTATCGTTTCTTCACCTTTAGCGGATCGTATTGCAGAGCACTACGGTGTTACAATGCGCGCAGTTCTCACCGGATTCAAATACATCGGCGGAGAGATCCTGGACCTGGAACAGCAGGGCGAAGAGAATAAGTTCATTTTTGGTTTTGAGGAAAGCTGCGGTTATCTGAAAGGCACTTACGCCCGTGATAAGGACGCAGTAGTAGCCTCCATGCTTGTTTGTGAATTGGCCGCAGCGCTAAAACTGGAAGGTAAAACAATTTTGGATGCTTTGTGGGATTTGTATGACACCTATGGTTACTATTTAGCTAAGGTACAGAGCGTTGAGTTGACCGGAGCTGATGCGATGGAAAAAGCAGCTAAAATGATGGCTGACCTCCGCGCAAATGCGCCCAAGGCAATTGGTGGTGCTGATGTCACGGCAATCCGTGATTACGGATGCAGTGAAGCGAAAGATTTGCTGACCGACAAAATTTCTGTTATCAACCTGCCTAAATCCAATGTGCTTGAATTTATTTTAGGCGAAAAGGGCAGTGTAATTGTAAGACCTTCCGGCACAGAGCCGAAAGTCAAATTCTATTATACTGCAGTCGGTGCAACAAAGAACTCTGCGCAAGAGCTTCTTGAAACGATGGTTTACCAGATGTCAAAATAAATTTCAGGACAAATACAGGGACAGCTTGCTGTCCCTGTTCTTTTTTGCCTTCAAGAAGAATAGCATTAAGCAGAAAGGGGAGGGGAATATGAAAAGAAACAAGCTTAATGTATCCAAGGCTGGCAGATCCCATACTACGTCAATTATTACCGGTGTTGTGATTGCGTTAGTGTTAAGTTTTTTGCTTACTGCTTTGATAGGAGACCTTATTTTGAAGGGACATCTCGGTGAAAATATCGCATCGGCGAGCATCTTTGTGATACGAGCAGTCTCTGTGTTAGTTGGCGCGCTGATTGGCGGGCTATTACTAAAGCAGAATTATCTCAAATTGGTAGGTTTCATAACTGCTGGGTATTTTATCGCTCTGATCGGAATAGGCATAGTGTTCTACGATGGAAGCTTTAAGAGCTTTCTTTTAGGCATCGCTTCTGTGCTTGCTGGTGGTGTTGCAGCACTGCTCATTCTACAAATGCCCAGGAGCAATGTGCACAAGCGCAAGAAACTTTCTCTGTGAATTGTACAAAATTCACAAGAGTACTCAAATGTAATTATGTAAATTCTCGAGATGCAAGATATCTTGCATTTTCAATATGTAGTACTGGCCAAAAACAAAAATTACTATATATGGGCATACATTGCGTTGTTTGTATAAATATTCAGCATATACAACAAAAGTTTACATAATAATGTTAACATAAAAATAAGCACAATTCACAAAAAATGAAAAATTATACTTTTTTCACTTGAAATTAGCGGCGATTTGGTGTATAGTAATGAAGCATACCGACTTTTGGGGTTTTTATGCCCAAATTGAGCATTTTCATCTTTTTTCGCTGAATCACCGTTTACATATTACGGAGGTTCATGTTGTATGCAATCAAAGTGGGTATTCAAACATTTTCGAGTTCGGTCAAACAAGCAGTTTTGTGTCCTCGCAATCCTTTGGGGAGTTGGTCTTCTGTTTGGTGTTTGGATGTGCAGCCATTCACCTTATGTTGCTACCGCTGCCCTTTACGGCGTGATTAGCACAAAACCGTCTATGCTAAGTCTCCTTCTTGTTTGCATACTACCTGTTGCACTTTCTGCAATAGCCACTTGCTCCATGCTATTTCCCGTTGCCTATTTATTGGTTTTTCTGAGTGCTGTATCTCACGGCTTCTGCGGATCAGCTATTCTTATTGCTGTAGGCGATGCAGCCTGGCTGTTAAGACCACTTTTGCTTTTTTCGGGCGGTTGCACATCCGTTTTGGTGTGGTGGCTTTTGCTTCAAGGCTGTGTGGGAAGCCGCTTGAAAAAGCGCATTTGTTTAGCGTTTTGTTTGAGTTGTGTTGTTTACATTATCGATTTGTTTCTTGTTTCACCTTTTGTTGGTGATTTGATAAAAGTACTTTAGAAGGGTTCGCGTAATTCTATGTTGGATTTAATCAAAGCCTATGAAAATTACCTAAGCAAGGTAAAGCAGGCCTCTGCCAACACCATTAGTTCCTATATGCGTGATATTCGCCAATTTGCCGAATGGCTGGGAACAGAGGTTTCAGAAGCTACCCAACTGAATATTAGCGATTACCTGCAGCATTTGGAGCAGGATGGAAGATCTGCAGCGACTATTTCCAGGACACTGGCCAGCTTAAAGAATTTCTTTGCATATTTAGTGTCTTCCGGCTTTTGCGAAAAGACCCCTGTTACAGATATTCACATCGATCGCGGAGAGAAAAAGCTCCCGCAAATTTTGACCGGTCGTGAGATTGAACTGCTGCTTTCTCAGCCACTTTGTGTGGATGCTAAAGGTTTCCGTGACAAGGCAATGCTGGAGGTTATGTATGCAACGGGTATTCGTGTTACCGAACTGATCGATTTGGATATCGATGATGTAAACCTTGAGATGGGCGTTGTTAAGTGTACCGCCGCAAAGAAAACACGAATGATTCCTTTGTATCCAGCAGCCCTCAGAGCATTGACCATCTACATAAGAGATATTCGGGAATCTATGCTCGCTACATCTGATGAAACAGCTCTATTTGTAAATGTGAACGGTTCCCGTATGAGCCGACAGGGCTTCTGGAAAATCTTGAAGCATTATCAAACTGCTGCTCATATTGAGAAAGAAATTACCCCGCATACACTTCGTCACAGCTTTGCGGTTCATCTTTTGGAGAATGGCGCAGACTTGAACTCCTTGCAGGAGTTGATGGGCCACTGCGATATTTCTTCAACGCAGATGTACACCCAACTCATTAATCAAAAATTAAATAAAGTCTATAAAAAATGCCATCCAAAGGCTTAAAAAACCTATCGTCCGCAATGGAACGATAGGTTTTTGCATATAAGAACTCCCCGGAAGAATCCGGGGAGGGGAGTGGCTATATTAAACGCCTGTCATCGCTGCAAGGACTTCAACCTCAATATCCTGAATGCGTCGTTCCATTCCTAAGCCGTCATCAATTGCTACATCTGTGAAGTGACCGTCTTTGGTGCACACAATACGATTTGTTTTGCCTTGCAGCAACATTTCCACGGCCAAATACCCCATTTTCGTAGCGTTTACACGATCACGACCGGTTGGAACACCACCACGCTGAATATGGCCCAAAACGGTAACACGCGGGTCCAAGTCAATCGCTTCCTTAATCTTTGACGCAATGTCAGCAGCAGAACCGGATCCCTCAGCCACAACGATCATATAATGGGTGAAACCGTTGAACCTTGCTCTGCGGATCTTTTCTATCACATCTTTTTCAAAATCAATAGGTTTTTCCGGAACCAATACAGCAGTTGCACCAACAGCAAGACCAACATACATTGCCAGGAAACCGGCGTTTCTGCCCATCACTTCCACAACCGAGCATCGTTCATGGGATTGCATCGTATCCCGCAGTCGGTCAATGCATTCAATGGCGGTGTTAGCAGCCGTATCAAAACCGATTGAATAGTTTGTGCAGCTGATATCGTTATCAATAGTAGCGGGGATACAAATCACGTTTACACCGCGCTTGGAAAGCGCTCTGGCGCCTCTAAAGGTACCATCTCCGCCGATGGCTACTATGCCATCCAATCCCAGGAATTTGCAGGTCGAAACTGCCTTTTGCTGACCTTCTTCAGTCATAAATTCCTTGCTGCGGGCAGTATAGAGAATAGTGCCGCCCCGATTGATTGTATGGGAAATACTCTTTTCATCCAAACGGATAAGATCACCGGAAATAAGACCGTTATAGCCGCGGCGAATGCCATAACATTCAATTCCGTGGAACATTGCTGTACGCACAACAGAACGTACTGCGGCGTTCATACCGGGAGCATCACCACCACTTGTAAGTACACCGATTCGTTTCACACTCATTAGGATTCCTCCTGTTAAAACAAATTATTTTCAGTTAATATTTTAACACTCCGGGGATGTCTTGTAAAGATAAAGTTTATTAAAATATAGAATAGGGTAAAGATAATAGATTCTAAGATAAAAATTGATGCACCATCTTTGATGGTGCATCAAGATTATATTTATTGGTCTTTCTTTGCAGCGACATCTCTTGCGCTGACACGCTCGTGTTCCTTGATGTCACCAGCTTTTGTGAGCGCAATTTTGGTCAAGTACGGACCAACGATCTCATAAATAAGAACTGCAAATAAGGTTATATTTCTGACAATAGCCCCGTTAGCACCCAGTTCAGCGGCCTTAATGGCCATGCCCAACGCGACACCGGCTTGGGGGAGAAGGGTAATTCCCAAATATTTTACGATTTGCGGATCACATTTTACAAGGCGGGAGCTGAATCCAGCTCCAATGTATTTACCAAGAGATCTGGAAGCAATATAAACGATACCAATAATCACAACAGCGAGATCTGCAAAAACTGACAGTTCCAATTCAGCGCCACTAATCACGAAAAACAGGATTAAAATCGGTGCTGTCCAACGGTCAGCGCGCTCCATCAGCTCTTCGGAGAAATCACAAATATTGCAGAATACTGTTCCCAGCATCATACAGGCCAGCAGGGAAGAGAAGCCAATATGAATATCACCAAATTGAAATTTCAGACTGGAAAGGCCGACAGTAAGCATTACAAACGTTACCGAGACCGCCATACGCTTGGATCTGGAGTGAAAATACCTTTCGCACCAGGTAAATAGCAATCCCATAATAAAGCCCAGGAGAAGGGATAACACAACCTCCAAGAGGGGTTCTAAAATAATTGAACCCAACCCAACAGCCGCTTGGCTCATTGACTTAGCAACGCCAAAGGAAATGGCAAAAACCACCAAACCAATAGCATCATCCAATGCAACAACAGGGAGGAGGATGTCAGTTAAGGGGCCTTTTGCTTTGTATTGCCGGATAACCATCAATGTTGCAGCGGGTGCTGTAGCAGCAGCAACGGCGCCCAAGGTGATAGCGGCAGATAGCGGGAGCTCGTCAGGCATTGCAAAATGCAGACAAATGAGTGCAATATCTACAAGAATTGTTGTAAAAACTGCCTGTAAAATACCGATTACCGTTGCTTGCTTACCGATTTTCTTAAGGGCGGACAAGCGAAACTCACTGCCCATAGAAAAAGCAATAAAGCCAAGCGCCAGATCAGAAATAATTCCAAAACCTGCAATTTGACTGTGTGTGATACCCAGGCCCGGAATATTGATGGCACCCAGGATGTAAGGGCCTATGAGCACGCCGGCAACCAAGTAGGCAGTGATTGCAGGAAGTCGAACCAGCTTTGCCAATCGCGACAAAAGGAGACCCGAGAGGAGTGCAACAGAAAGACTGATCAAGATCGTTGCGGTGGATGACATTGAGAAAGACCTTCTTTCGATTTGGGTTCCGTATAGGAGCTCGTATTGTATTGTAGGCAAATGCCTTAGGCATTCTAACACAGACATTTAGAAAAATCAAGCAGCAGATATAAAATTTGGGCACAACTTGAAAAAGGGGGCTATAAGACACTTTCTATATTGTTAATAATAGCCAACGCAACAAAATAGCACTTTTTTGTTGAATAAATCACCCAAAAGGTGGTTTATTTTTACTTTTTTTTAACCATAAAAAGCATCCATGACAGTCTGATAATATTCATCAGAGCAGGGATCTTCTTCGGGTATTTGATCTGCAGCATAATACTGATTGTAGAAAGATTCAATATCCATTGGCTGCCGGAGCTCCTCTTGCTCTTCGATTATATCACGAAGCGGATCGTCACCAGGCTCACGCTGGAGCTGAACAAAGCCGGAGCTGCAGAAAGTATAATGATGCTGCAACAGGGAATCAAGCAAACCATTGCGTCCATACACATCACCATACAGAGTAGATCTATTCAATCCCTGGGAACAGTAATAAAGCTTGAGGCCAACGCGCTGGGCATCACCCATAAACGATTTTGTTATGTACTTTGTTGTATAGTGAGCGCAAGCTATATGATCACGAATTTCACCGAAAGAGCAAAAACCAAACCGCTTTTGATACTTAGGCAAATTATAATAGCCTTTTTCAACGAGCTTATAGGGGATATCCGCACCGCTGTCCCAAAGCTCCTTAAACGGCACCAGCAGAGGATCGACAACATCGGTAAAGAATCCGTGCAAATGCCAGGAACCGTCACCGTGCTGCTCCGGTACAAGCAGATAATCAATTTTCTTGCCGAGTTTTTCGGATTGATACTTTAACCATTCCTTAAAACGCTTATAGAATCCATCGAGATTCTTTCTATCAAAATTGTTTTGAGCAATCGTGAAAGTACAAAACCACTTCCATTCGTTACATAACGCAAGCTCTAAACAGACCCGGCGAGCGCGGGACAGTGCCGCAGGTAGCTTGTCTTCATTTTTGAATCCATCAGCTACCGTGCGCACCGGAGGGCCAAAGCGAGGCGCTGTCGATGCAAAGCGCACGATCTTGTAATAATCGTGCCGGTACCGATAAACATTGTAATCAGGACCACAAAGCTCTGGACGGAGCTCTGACATGGCTTTCAAATACGCAGACATATTTTCCCCCAAATTCGTTAACGGGTCAAGTGCCTCACAGGAGACGGCAAGTCTCCAAAAAAACGAGGTTATTAACCTAAATTAAGAACAGAAAAGGGGTACATCTCACGACCAGCCCTTAAATGCCTAACGCTTGTTGCGAATGTTGCCGATTGTCTCTATCAGCTCATAGATTGTCCGGTGGAGGCCGTCCAGCTTGCTTTCAAGCCGGGCGACCTCAGAGCGGATATTTTCATCACGGTCTTCCAGACGTTTCACATCAGCTGAGGAGACAACCTCAACGACGATGCGGATTGGAAGATCTCCGTTGTTCATTGGGATGATCCTCCAAGAAGCTTACTGCAGCATCGGACACATGACGGAACGTGCGCCGGATCTGCCAGAGCTGAAACTGCTGCAGGATAATGCAGGCAACACAGATAATGATAAATACAAGTAACATATCAGGCCACCACAATGATCCGGTTGACGATGTTACGGTTACGATCGTCAGTAATGATGATGACCTGCTGATCCAGCTGAGGCAGATACTTTACGTGCTCGGGGTTGAACCACACACGGCCGCAGACAACACCTTCACCGTCTGCATTAGGCTGCAGCGCTTGCTGGATGTAAAGGCGACATCCTTCTGTACCCTTTTCTGAGAGAGTTTTCTCCCAACCAACGACTTTCCAGGGATATTCCATAATTACCAAATTCCTTCCTTGAGATTATTTATTTGCAGGGAGTGGTACTCCCAGGCATAACGATAACTTAGCCACATCAACAGGCTGCAGCGGACAGAGGTTCGGACCTTCCCGTCTAAAGAAGATAGCCGGGCCGACAATATCATCACCAAATGCATAACCGCCATAAAGCCGGCTTACGAGCTCGTTGTGCTCCTGAGCCGGTTCTTTGATCTTACCGGACTCATCGATGAGGATCACGACGCCAGGGATCTGCAGCGACACTTGCTCAACGCAATCACAACCAATGATCCGATAGATCTGATCCAGCTCATAAGCATAATCACCTTCATAGATATCATCATATCGCCGGTTATAGTCCAGCTCGACCCATTCGAGCTTACCGGAGGGATAGATTACCAAATGTTCTACTTTCATAAATCTACCTCACTCATACAGCTCGATCAGCTCGGTGTTGTTATACGGAGTCAGGAGCCGGACAACCACAGAACCGTCAGCGCGGGTGAATTGATCCAGGATCTTGAAGTCAGACCACTTGGATTGATTGTGATTGATATACACATCAAGAGCGTACTGGGAAATAAATTCAATGTCACGGACAATGCCGGCAGCTAAAAGCTTTTTACTCATTGCCGGGCACCTCCATGAGCTCACAGATCATATACTTCCGATCAAAGTGACCACAATTGAAGTTTAAGCAGTCAATAGCAGGACAGTACTTGGGTTTCTTAGCACGGAACAAACCAACGATATAAACCGCAAGAAATACCCAAAACAAAGCAGCAGCAGCCATAGAAAATGACATAGCCACAATAACAAGATACAGAGGATCAGCATTTACTTGATCTATAAGATCTTGAAATGACAAAAGATTTAATTCACAAAAATCAGCAATGCAAAGGGCAAAATACGAAAGAGCCAAAAAGGAAAACAAAGCACACACAAGATACCGATGCTTAAAGAAAAACCTTTTTAGCTTAAAAATTTTCAGTCTAAACTTCAAACGACGCTCAGTAGAAACAACCATATAAATCAACTCTCCTTGATTATTTGTAGTGCAAAAGGTTTAACCTATTGCCTAAATAGAAAATATCAAATTTTTGTAAATATGTCAAGCAAAAGGTTTAACCTTTTTACATATTAGAGGTTAAACGTGTAAAAATAACAAAGAGGTGAGGATTTATGCGAAGAAAAATGACATCCGAAGAAAAGCGCAGCATTATCATAGGCATAAAGGTAAAACCTGAAACAAGATATAAGATAGAATGGATCGCAAACAGAGAAGCAACAAAATTAAGCACATATTTAGATAATTGGCTTAAAGATCACATAGAAACATACTTCAAATACAACCATATTGAATGGGACAAATTGACAGATGAAGAGAGAGAAATTCAAAACACTAAAAAGAAAGGAGGATTATAAATGGAAAAATTTCTAAAGCTATTTGATGAAATATTAGAAATTTTAGCTCATGCCGAAGATAATAAACAAATTACACCCGAGCAAAGAGAATTCTTAGAAGCTAATATTTATGAAGCCAAAGAAGATATTGAAAAAGAATAATAAAAAAGGATGGTGCGCAGTCAAGCTGCGCAGCCATCCTTTTTTCTTTCTGCAGAACAAATTGAACGTCGACGTCCAATCTCCCCAGGAGCAATTGAACGACGTGCTACAAATATTCCTGCAGGAACTTTTGTATGGCGCCATGCAATTCTTTCTTTGTGCGATAAGAATACGGGCCGATTATTATTTTCTTGGCATAGAAAAAGCCATGGAGGTCGTACCGGTGATTATGATGTTTGGTTATATCCAGGATCACAACACCTTCTCGATCAATACGGGTATATCCTTCGAGGTTACGCAAGGAATAGGAATAATAAAGACCGTCATGCGGAATAGTGAAATACCAATACATAAAATCACATCACTTTCTTTGGGGTTTCCGAGATACCGGGTCAGATCCCGGTATCCGCTCCCGCAATCTGCGGATTGCGCTTTTTATTCGGTCTACAACAGGAAGGGTAGGGGAGCTGCTGGAGGAATAGCGGGGGAAGTCCTTAACCGGAAGATCGTCACACTCCCAGGAATCGAAGAACCGGTAATAGAACGGCCGGAAGGTGAGCATAAACTTCTTCCTGAAGGGGTAGCCCAGCTGCAGCGGCCAGATCAGAAGCCAAAGCATTGAGGGCATACTGTAACCGTCAATGATCTGATGGGTGTTCTTATCGATGGTAACTCTCTTGAATACCTTTCTGCAGAGGGTGAAAGGACCGATACGGTACATGTACCACAGCTCATTGGCCAGGCGTCTGATTGTGACGTCCATATCTTCCCAGGACTGAGAGAACACATCTACATCACAGGAGTAGTGCCGGTGCTTTTTGAACCAGGCGATCGTGGACTTAGGGAGCGTTTTATAAGCACGGCTATTAAACTCAATGCCGGCTTCATCCAGGGCAATGTAGGAGAATTTCTGGAACGTCCAGTCACCGAGCTTATCAAAATCACAGCTATAAGCGCCAGGAACAAGATTTTTGAAATTGATGTATGCTGCCTTGTACCGTTTCTTATTTTTCAAAGCCTTCTTGGCAAGCTTGCAGCATAAGGTAGATTTACCGACACCGGGCGAACCGAAGAACACGCGGATCATCTGCTCACCAACTTTCCGAGAAAACGGAACACAGAGGCAACCACGATACAGAGGATCACTGCAGCAACGAAGTACTCGAGCATTGCAGCATAATCCCAACTACCGTCCGGGAGCTGCAGCTCCGGAGCGCCTAAAATCTCACGCAGAGATTGAATCACAGTTTGCATATTTTTACTCCTTTACGAATAATCCAATGATGAGCACGAGCAGGATCGCCAACAACGTAACTGTATTAAAATCCATAATTACCTCCAGAGCAGACGAAAGAGCAGACCAAAAACGAACATCAGAAGAAAGACATAAGTCAAATAGCCTCCGGTAAAAAAAACCGGCAGGGAAGGGAGAATGATCATGTTTTAGCTCCTTTCCAGAAATAGGACACAGCAAAGCCAATCACGAGGAATGCAAACACCAGGCTAAAATAGGAAACCTTATAGCCGGCAATTTCAAGAGGACGTTCAGCAAAGAGATCTATGATGTCCTGCCAATAATTTTTCATCAAAACAAAAAATTGAAACATAAGAAAGACCTCACTTTAAGAGTAAGAATCGAATGAGATACACAGCAAGAAAAATTACCACCGAAGAAGCCAGGACTGTAGGAAGATAGGCAATGAAAAGGCCAATAAACTCAGTAGAGATATTTACCATGGAAAGGGCAGTGGCCATTGTATCATAGAAATCCTGGATACCGTCCCAGGTTGATTCGAGAATTTCAACAATCCTATTCATTATGCAGCATTACTCCTTTGCATACGATATTGGGCACGAACTTGTGCAGCTTCTTCACGCCGACGAGTCCAAAGGTTAAAACTCTGAGCATATAACGTCATGCCCAAGAGCGTAGCGATCAGACCGACAGAGCAGGAAGTGATGATCAGCTTATAGAAGAAGGAAATGCCGGCAAATTCTTCAAAGATCAGAGCTGCAACACGAAAGCCTTCTAATTCATCCTCGAGGAAGGTATAAACATTGCCGATATAATTTTCACCCTGCTGGAAGCCGTTATTGATATAGGGGATCAGAGGGATCATCTGCTTATCAGCTTCATCCTGGGAATCATCGTCACCGATACCAGGATCAGCAGTAGTCGTGCCGGCAATGGTCTGAACGGCAGTTTTAATATCAGTTAACTGAGTTGTCAAAGATTTATCAAGGGAAGAAAACAAATCAGTGATTCGAAGTTTAAGAAAAGAAAATTCATTCGTAAGAGCCGCACGCAAAGCTCCAATAGAAGTATCAAGACCGTACAAAACCTGATCATTTATTGAATCCAAAGAAGTCTGAACTGACCCAAAAGAAGATAGTATAGACTCTAACGAAGGATAAATAACGTCCCAATTAAACTGATCTAAATAGATAAGAGGCTCAGACAAGATAGCCTCGGATTCTATAATTTGATCAATAACAGGCTGAAAATCAGCAGTCATATCGACCTCCAAAGATTCTATTGCCGTATACAGAGAATTTAAGGAATCATTTAGGGTCATCTCGGTAGAAAGAATTTGATCAATCACAGGCTGGAAATCCAAGTCAACATT
Source organism: Oscillospiraceae bacterium (assembly GCA_017482385.1). GTDB lineage: Bacteria > Bacillota > Clostridia > Oscillospirales > Oscillospiraceae > Faecousia. Next base: position 248,190 of record JAFUNI010000023.1, read on the forward strand.
CACTTCGAGCTCATCAAGCGCAACCAAGGTATCAGAAAAGCCGGCACTTAATTCATCACGAATGAGCTGATTTTCACCGACAAGATCAGCTAAATAGGAAGATTCCTGGCCAAGCTTATCACTAATGCTTATAAGCAATTGAGATTGCGTTTCATAAAAATTAGTAAGTGATTGAGAGATCTGATCAGGAAGATCCTGGACTGCAGTTAAAATCAAACTGTCATATTGCGTAATCGTTTCCCGGAGACTTACAAAATCGGCAGAGAGATCCGAAAGAGTAATGTTCTGAATAGATGTATTAAGGGTATCCAGCTTATCCAAAGTTTCATTACCGAAGGAAGCATAAGATGACTTCAGCTGAGTAAGATCAGTATGTAAAGTGGAAGACAATGTATCAATAGAGGTCTCAAGAGAACCAAGCTTTGAAACAAGAGTATCGCGCGCAATCAAAATCGTAGAGTTAAGAGCGGAAATTTGAGAAGTAAAAGTAGACTCGAGAGAAGCAAAAGCATCTTGAATCGCCTCGAGATTTGTTGTACGCAAAAACAATTCAAGGCCATTAAGATCCTTCTTCAGCTGCCAAACAATCTGATTACCAGCAAGGATATTTTGGTTAACTTCCGTCAAATCGGCAAAACCTTTGAAGTTAAGACGATCAGCTGTGATCTGCTCAGCATCCATCCAAACGGATTCGGGAGGAGCATAAATAACAACATCTTCTGTAGGCTCAGACAAAGTAAGACCGGTCTTTGTCTTATAGGCAGCAGCAACAGAAGAAAGAAAAGCCTTAGTAAGCACTACCTGGCCTGCAGAAAGCTCACCTTCGGCATAGGAGTCATACGTAGCTTTGTGGTAAGCATCACCAGAAAAAAAGGATCCAATCTCAAGCACACCTTGGGCAGTTTGTAATAATTCAGCGGAAAAAACCTTATTCCAAACAGAAGCAAGAGCGGAAGCAATAACTTTAGAGCCTTCCTGGATTCCTTCAACGACGATATCACCAATAACGATATATGCTGAGGAATATGCTGGATCCGGAACAACTGCAGCATAAGCACGAACAGGGGAGAGGCAGAAAACGATCAAAGCCAGGCAAAGAAAAAAAGATATATAACGATGAATTTTATTCATAGAAACACCACCTAAAAAAGCCCTCCAGCAGGGGCGCTGGAGGGCAAAATGGAGCAGGAGATTACAGGCGAATCAGTCTGCCCAGCAGGCCAACAGCAAAGCCAGCGATAGGCATACCGAAGACCATAATCATAGCCAGAGGATGCTCGATAACAAAATCAAAAACATCGCCCATCCAGGTAATGCTCTGACCGAAGAAAGTGCCAACAGCATTCAAAGCAGTTTCCATAGCAGTAGCTTCCATAACAGGAACTCCTTTCAAAGAATAATATCATCAGGCGTGGCCATCGCCGGACAAACAGAAAGAGGCGGGGGCAGGACTCGAACCTGCATAACCAGGAGAGTGGTTGTCTTACCATTAAACGACCCCTAAGACAAGAGGGAGAAAGTAAATCACTTTTTTAGAAACTCACTGAAATGAGCACGAATCATATCAAAAGTTTTTTCTCGATCAATAAAATGAAGACAAGGCTCATCATAAGAAAATCTCAGCTTACGAAAACGATCATATTCAAAAGCAGAAATATGAAGCATAAGAACAGAAGGGGAGTTGAAACGGCAAAAATGACCATCATGACAATGATAGTAAAAAAGACACTTAGAGCAACATCTGCGAAGATAACCGTTTGAAGCCATAACTACCTCCATAAAAAAACAACGCAACAAAATAAAAATTTTGTTGCGTTGGCGATTAATATGTGCTATAATACAATCGACAAGACAAATCAATGCGCTTATTGCGTTCCGTAACGGCTCATATGCCATCTACTGTGTACAAAACACCAAATCAGCGTGTTTAGTGTAGTGAACAAGAAAGACAGAATTGTGATCTGTAAGAGTAATCCGCCGATTGGCCTTGACGAAGATGTTGCGATCCGAATACCATTTAAAAACGCAATCGTTAAAAATGCAAGAGTGTGCACCACATTTTCCTTTGTCTTTAATGTAACCAAGTAATCTTTCCAAAAGGAATAATCCTCTGCTGGCAGAGCATCAAAATATGTAGCTTTTAGGCGTTTGTTCTCATGGCGTTTTAGAAATATCGCGTATATTAGCAAGATGGCTGATAGAAGCAAACAGAAATACACAATTGCTGCTTTTATCTGCGGTTTTAACCAAAGAAAAACCGTTATAAGCAATGTGAAAAGCAGTGCGGTGAGCATTATAAGAGCGGCCAAAAACAGGAATGTCTGCAGCAGCTTCTTTAAATAGAGTTTAATCATTTTTCACCCCTTCTAAATAGTACATTTGTTCGTACGGAGGTATACTTATGAAAAGATATCACGATTGCCCACAGGTTTTGCGCGATTTCTTGATCTATCACGAAACGATCAAGGGGCAATCACCACTCACTATTCAGGAATATTACTTGGATCTGCGTATGTTTCTGCGATTTATAAAGCTAATGCGCAGTGATATGCCCATACATACTGTACTGGATGATATTCCTATTCACGATGTGGATCTACAACTAATCGGCAGCGTTACTACAGCAGATGTGTTCGACTTTCTATCCTACTTGGCAAATGATCGAGTACGTGACCCGGACGCTAAAGCCCCGGAATACGGCATCTCCCCTGCTTCCAGAGCAAGAAAACTGTCTGCATTAAAGTCATTCTATAAGTACTTGACCACGCGGACTAAGCAATTACAGGAAAATCCTGTTGCAGACCTGGAATATCCAAAGTTACGCAAAAGCTTACCAAAATACCTGACTTTGGAGCAATCTTCAGCACTTTTGAAAGCCGTTTCTGGGCAAAACCAGGCAAGAGATTATGCGATTCTAATGGTATTTCTTAACTGTGGCATCCGTCGCAGCGAGCTTGTTGGACTAAACATAACGGATGTTTATGAGGACCGCCTGCGCGTTGTGGGTAAAGGTAATAAAGAGCGATTTGTCTACTTCGGCGCAGCCTGCAGAAAGGCGTTGGATGCCTATTTGCCCATTCGCCAAAAGCAAGTGCTCACCGATAATCGGGCATTGTTCGGCTCCCGGAACGGAAACCGCATCAGCACTGATGCTGTCCATGCGTTAGTTAAAAAATCCTTCTTAAAAGCCGGCTTGGATGCTACGCAATTTTCCGCCCATAAGCTTCGTCACACCGCGGCAACAATGATGCTTTCCGGCGGTGTGGATGTAAAAACTGTCCAGGAGGTTTTGGGTCACGAAAACCTCAATACCACCCAAATTTACACGCACATCGAAAGTACAGAACTAAAAATTGCAGCAGAAGCCAATCCAATATCAAAACTGAATTTTGCAGACGAAGATTGATCTGCCACTCCCCTGCCCTTTGCGTTATTCGCAAAGGGCAACTTCTATAGCCTCACGTAGGTTTTTTACACGATAAATCGTCAAATTATCGGGTATTTCCAACTTTTCTGCACTGTTTTTAGGGATAATGCAGCGCTTAAACCCTAATCTTGCTACTTCTGCAAGCCGTTGATTCAAATAGGAAACAGAGCGGATCTCCCCTGTCAAGCCAATCTCACCTATAGCTACCAACTCACTGTCGACAGCTTGTTCACGATAGGAAGAAGCCAATGCTAAAGCCACAGGTAGATCTGCACCCGGTTCATCCAGTTGCAGACCGCCTATCACATTGATATAAGCGTCAAATGCGCTCAGCTTTAGCCCTGCGCGCTTTTCTGATACAGCCATCAGCAACACTGCTCTGTTGTAATCAAAGCCGTCTGCGGTCCTCCTGGGGACCTGGAAGCTGGATTTTGATACCAAAGCCTGCACTTCGGCCAGTACGGGCCTTGTTCCCTCCATTACACAGGCAACACAAGTACCGGGTGCACCCTCGGGACGGCCTTCCAGCAGCATTTGTGACGGATTTGGCACTTCGGCAAGGCCCTTATCTGCCATTTCAAATACACCGATCTCGTTAGTAGACCCAAAGCGGTTTTTTGCAGCCCGCAGCAGACGATACGGTGTGTTAGCATCGCCCTCAAAATACAGGACACAGTCCACCATATGTTCCAAAACCTTAGGCCCGGCAATATTGCCGTCTTTATTGATGTGACCCACCACAAACACTGTAATACCGCTGGATTTAGACAGCTGCAGCAAAGACATTGTACAGTCCTTCACTTGCGAAACACTGCCGGGCGCAGAGTCATTTTGTTCATCATACAGGGTTTGTATGGAGTCAACGATCAGAATATCCGGTTTTACCGCTTCCACGGATTCCAGGATATCAGACATGCGAATCTCAGAAAGAATGTACAACGAATCCGGTGCAACGCCTATCCGCTCTGCCCGGAGCTTTAACTGGTTTTCGCTTTCCTCACCGGATACATACAGCACGGTTCTGCCGGTGCAGAGACTATTGCATATCTGCAGTAAAAGCGTGGATTTGCCGATGCCAGGCGCGCCACTGACCAGCACCAGACTGCCAGCAACAGCGCCACCGCCCAATACTCTGTCTAATTCGCCCATGCCAGTGGAAAACCGTAACGTATCATCACTGCTAATTTGTGTTAGTTTTTGCGCAGTGCGACTCATGCCAACCGGCGCAACAGCGCCGCGCCCCACAGGAGCAGGCTTTTCAACATGCTCCGTCATCGTGTTCCAAGCGCCACAGGCGGTGCATCTGCCTTGCCACTTGGGACTTTCATTTCCACATTCTGTGCAGAAAAATACTGTTTTTGTCTTAGCCATAGGAGGTATCTCCTTGTTTTTTTCTTTATTATATCAACCGTTTATTTGAAGGTCAAGTACCCCAGAGCCAGGTACTAACTGTGCAGGCAATCACACTGCACATCTTTTGCTGATACGCTTTATTTCGCAGCAGAAATTCTTCCTGTGGATTCGACAAAAAACCGCACTCTATCAGCGCCCCAGGACAATTGATATGCTGCATCAAATATATCCCATCCGCCTTTTTGATCCCTCTGTGGCTGCCGGGGTTTAATGTGTTTTTGATGTTTTCCTGCAATTTTGTTGAAAGCTCTCTGCTGCCTGTTGTTGTCGGATAAAAAACTTGTGCACCGCTGTATTTACTGTCTGAAAAATGGTTTTGATGAATGCTGATGAGCACTGAGTCTTCAATACTGTTTACGATCCGTACCCGCTCTCGCAGATCGGATATTTTTTTCTGCGCAATGGTTTCGCCTTGCGTATATATGGAGCAATCTGTCTCGCGGATCATATAAGTCTGAATGCCCAAAAGATGCATTAGATCATTGAGTTTTACAGCGATCTCCAGATTGAACTGGCTTTCCAAGACACCGGTGCAGGATGTTGCGCCTCCATCCACACCACCGTGTCCGGCATCGATCACTATAGTTTTTCTCTCAGCTACCGGCGCTGACGCAGACCAAGCTGTGACCGCCCTGCTCCCCCCTACTGCTATTACAAAGAATCCTATTAAAACCAACAAATAAACGGGTAATAAGGACTTATATGAAATTCTTTTCAAAGAAATCACCTCACAAAATTCTATGTTTCATCCTGTGCGAAATGAACCTTGTGACAGAATTCGGCATAGAATGAGCCGGAATCAAGGATTCCAAAATGAATCAGGAGGCACTGATATGATGGATTTGAAAAAGACAGGCCAGCAATGCGGTTATGGCAGATTGCCGGCAACCGCCCCTCTGGCAAACCCTTATGTACCTTTTCAGTATGAGGATCCTCCCAAATATGAACCCCGGACAGCAATCGTAAGAGGCACTCTGTTTCCGGGGTTGGATCTGCCCTTTATGAACAAGGTAAACAAGAATGAATTGCCTGTAACGCCTCTGACGGAGCTGCAGACCTTAGGCTTTGTTCTGCAGGAACTGGCACTTTACCTGGACACCCACCGGGATGATAAAGAGGCATTTGAGGTTTTTAAGGACTTTCAAAAGCTTTATGCAAAAGGTCGTGAGAAGTACGAAAAAGAATGCGGTCCTTTGACCCATATGTCTGCAATGGAACACGGCTATTCCTGGTTAAGTGACCCCTGGCCCTGGGAATATGCAGCAAATCGGGAGGTATAAGGTATGTTTATCTATAACAAAAAACTGCAGTATCCGGTGAAAATCGACAAGCCCAATCCCCGCTTGGCATCCATTATTATTTCCCAGTATGGCGGCCCAGACGGAGAACTGGGCGCATCATTACGCTATCTGTCACAGCGGTACAGTATGCCCTTCGACGAGCCAAACGGTACAAGTTATAGACTGAAAATACACTGAGGAAAGAACCGCCAGTATCTACTCCTCAGATGTTCCAATTTGATAGCTATTTGGTAGTGGACAACCTATGTTAAGACACTGAAAATTCTAAATATTGAAACATGGAGGAGAAAATGTCTGACTATCAACTTCAAATAAAACAGATCGTGGACTATCCACGATGCCGTATCTATCGGCAATTCGTTCAATCCTTAATCAATGACCGGAGCATTCGCATCAGCGGAGGCTCCGGCCTTTTTTGTTTTACGGTACTTTGCAGCTTTGCCAATTTCCGAACCTCATATCGCAGGATCGATGGCATCAGTTACACTGTCTATCCCGGCGAGTGGATCGTCACTACAAAGGAGCTGTCTCAATGGTTCCGAGTACGCTTTCATTGGCAAGCAATAGAAATTTTAGAGAAGTTGCAGAAAATGCACCTGATTTCCTTTATTTCTTTGAATAGAGGAAAGGTAATCAAATATCGGATCACCGATTGGAGGAAACACAACACCGTTCTTGACTATAATTGCCCCTGCCAAAAAGACAGCGGATTCTTCTTTATGCCTCTCTCCCCTGCTGCTGAGCTTATCAGCACCGAGCGTTGTTCTGAGATGGATATCGTTCTGGATCTGTGGTTGTCCACCGTGTATAACGATACCCAAGTGCAGGGTTCAGAGGTCGGCCCAGTAATATATTTAAGAAACGGCACCGGCTCCCCTATTGTCAGTTACAGTGAACTATCTGCCCGCTGGGGTATATCTAAGGCGACGGTAGGCAGAGTGCTAAAGCACCTGGAGGAGCTTCAATACATTAAGTTGATCACATTTCCCGGGAAAACAGGCAGCGTGATTTATCTGCAGAATTACCTTTCTACGATGTTCCAGATTTCTGATGTACTTATTGACAAGGAGGAAGTTGCTATGGTCTTGAAGATCAAGCTCACCCTGCCCGCAGAAGGGTTTCACGACAATGCTGCCCCCGAACAGGAGCACGAAGTAACTGTTTCAGAAGAGCTTTCCAGCGTTTCAAAACAGCACATAGAAATCATACTGCAGAAGATGACAAAAATCCTAGACTCACAAGGACTTTTTTGTTTTCGATGCCCCAAATCCAAATACAAGTTATTTCCTTTATCGAACGACTGCCTGGGTGAGTTTCTTCAACCTATGTACGATTCGCGGGAAATTCGTTTCGGGATGATGGTGTTGTGCGGCGATGATAAGCCTGTCCGCACTTTTGAATTGACCCTCTCCCCTCTTGATCCGGCTTCATCCGGGAGGTGCTGATATGGCGACTAAAAAAGTGAAGAATGTAACAGACGATCCTCATTACCACGATACATGGTGTCTTTTGAAGAAATACCGGGATGTGGTATGGAGCCTTGAACTGTCCGTGCAGCAGGTGCGGAATAAGTTTCAGATCGAATTCGGTAAGTCTGTGGAGGATTTTCTGGAGTCTATTTACCTTGCCGGCGCAGATCTCAGCGGAACGGATATTGAACACCATGCCCGCTGCATCCAAAGAAGCGCCCAGATGATCAAACTGGTGGACAGTGCCATGGAATTACTCCACACCCGGCATAAAGACGGAGAAGCTTATTACTGGCTGCTGTATTACACTTTCACGACTCCACAGCAGCCCCACAACGCCTATGAGATCATTGACAAGCTCCGTCCGCACATTCGGGACATCAGTTATGCCACATATTTTCGCCGCAGAAAAGACGCAATCAAGGCCCTTGGCGACATTCTTTGGGGCTACACAGCCAGAGATTCTATGGAGATTTTGGAGCAATTTTTCCCGGATTCCGGCACTGATACATAATTGATACGGTTGTGAGACGATATTGATACGGTATTGCTATTTCAATGATACTTTGGACATGTTATGATATCCACGCTCAGAGTAGCACCCAACCCAAAGACCCACAAAATTATTAGTTGGCATGTGAGTCTATACACCCCGGAAATCCCCACTTCATTTCTTTGGAGTGGGGTTTTTCTATCAACCATTTGAGCAATCATTACATAAAGGAGGTCCCTATTTGGAAAAAACCAAACAACTGCAGGAAGTACCTGACACCGGGAAGCCGCCCCGTAAGCGGCTAAAGCTGCCCATTGCCAAGACACTATACTTTGCGTTTGTAGCAGTGATGGCAGGTATGATGTTCGCACAACCCACCTATGCAGCGACAACGGTATGGGAAAAAGCAAGCGAGATTATGAAGGATGTTTACGATCAGATTTTGCTTATCTCTACCATTGCCGCAATCGTTACTGCGTCTGTTGCTTTGCTGATGATGAACTTCTCCAGAAATGGCCGTACCGTGGACGAAAGCCGTGCATGGCTGAAGCGGATTGTCATTACATGGGCCGTTCTGAACGGTTTAGGCTTCATTATGGCTTACGTTACTCCTTTCTTTGCCGACGGCAAGTGG
>JAFUNI010000029.1 GCA_017482385.1 Oscillospiraceae bacterium
AAATCTAGCTAATGTTTGTCAAGCATAAATTTTGCGCAGTAGTATTGCAAAAAGGGCGCAGAAAGTTAACCCACCAGATTGCGGGCTTTAAAAATTCGTGTATAATGAAAGTGATCTATCTGTAGAGCTCCATGGCTCTCGCGTAATAGATTCGGAGGAACTTGTTAACACCGGCCATCTTGGCTACGTTGTAGGGCTTTCCTTCCTGTTCTTTCTTCAGTATGAATTGGTATACTGGATCGTCCTGAGGTTTTGTCAGTTTAAGGGCCTGCATGACCTCAAAACAAGCCTTCCGGAGAGCAGAACTGCCACGTTTGGAGATATGGCGGTTTCTGCTCTCAAACTGTCCAGACTGGTATGGCGGCGCATCGTTGCCCGCAAAAGAGTTCAGTGCCTTACCACTATGGAAGCGCCGGATATCTCCAATCTCGGCCAGAATGACAGGCCCCAGCCGGTCACCAACACCGTTCATGGCACGCAGCACCTTGTATTCAGGGATGGTTTCTGCAATGTTCTGCATCTGCGTAATGATTTCATCAGCTGCATTTTGGGCGGCAGCCAACAGATCAACACATTGGTCCTGTGCATCCCAGATGTAAGGATCTTCTCCTCGGGTAGTGATACTGTCACGGGCTAGTTCGTAAATTTCCAGTCCTTTCTTAGGAGCGTGTCTGTCCGGAGTCTTTTTCATAAGCGTTGCGTAAGTGGAGAGAAATCGTGTTTTGCCAATGCGCTGGATTTCATCGAATGATTTATAACGCTTAATAAAGAGTAATAAGGCGCATTTTTCCGGATCTCGGCTCTTAAGGGCAAGAATTTTCGTAATTCCTGGCATGGTCTGATCCAGAAGATTGATAAGCTGGACCTTGAATCCTGCGACTATTGAGATTCTTTGCTGATACTGTCTGGAGAGGAATTTGAGGTCCTCGTATTTTTGCTCCATTGCACTATAGGGAACAAGTCTGTAGGATTTCTCCAGAGCATAGGTTGCGATACGGAGGGCATCCTTCTTGTCTGTTTTTGCCTTATGGATCTCCACATCACCGTACTTCTTCATCTGGTATGGATTGACAACACACACCGGTAAGCCTTCGTCCTGGAGCTTCTTTAGGACAGGGTAATGATAGTGTCCGGTATACTCCAACAGGATGGTTACAGGCTCGTCAAATGCCTTTAAACGGGACACAAGGGCATTCATTTCCGGCTGGGTATGTGCCATGTTGAATGGTGTTGCCAGGACTGTTCCATAGGAGTCCAGGATGGCAACGGTGCTCTTGGATTTTGAAACATCGATTCCAACAGCAATCATAGTTATCCTCCTTTGTGAATGATATTGATCGGTTCCATCGCTTCAAAATTCATTCAGATTGGTGCGTAAAACGGGAGCAGCATTCTGTCCCAACTAGCTAAATCGAATGCAGAATGATGAAGGGTGGCTAACACATTTATCTACGGGCGTGGTGTCCCAACTTGAAATTCCGTTAGACCGGTCCCCTTCATCATATAAGAAAAGCGAAGGCTTTGAAACCCTCGCTTATATATTACCAATTGATATTGATGTGTAGATGAGTTCATCGTTTCTTGAAATACAAGACAAACTGGGCAACCGCATTTACGGAGCAAAAAGCCAGTGAAAAGCAGAAAAAACCCAACTGAATATTATTTACACTACTTACTGCACCTATCAGCCAACAAAGTGTTGGAAAACCGATTCCAGTTCTGTGCCTTTCGTTTGTTTTATGTAATTAGGTCATTTCCTGAGGTGTGTATCATTGTGGGTTAATCCGATCCGTGCTATTCTTCGAGCGACTACAACATAGGAGTTGACGATATGTTATCCATTCGAGGTTATCTTGCAAAAGAAAAGATGAAGCCCGTAATTGCCGCTGAGCTCCTGGAATATCGCACCCGCTTGGGCCTAACGCAGGAAGCAATGGCGCGCAGCCTTTCCATGAGTTGCAGATCCTACATAGATCTGGAACACGGAGATAGTCTCCCTTCCGCTACAACCTTGGCGTTGCTTTTAACTATGCTTGAACCTGCCGAGCAGGAGAAGATGCTAGAGAAGTTGCGGGAAGTATTGGACGAAATCAAGCACTCCTCAAAAAATGGTTGACTAAGTATCACCAGAGTGATACAATGGCGATAAAGATGTATTGGAGGTGATTCAAATGGACAAGATAATGACCATATACCATGGTTCTGAGCAGATTGTGGAAGTGCCAACCTTCGGTCTTGGGCGAAAGAATAACGACTTCGGTCTGGGCTTCTACTGCACCGAAAGTGAGGAACTGGCAAAGGAATGGGCAGTCTCTTCTATTCGAAGTGGCTTTTCAAACCGCTACACCCTGGACACAGAGTACCTGAACATCCTGAACCTCAACAGTCCCGACTACACCATTCTCAACTGGATCGCCGTTCTGGTGGAGCATCGTCTGTTCTCCATCAAGACACCGGTTGCCAGACGCGCCAAGCGGTATCTCATTGACAACTTCGGAGTCAATGTAAATGCCTTTGACCTGATCACAGGCTACCGGGCAGATGACTCCTACTTCGATTATGCGGAGTCCTTCCTGAACAATGGTATCTCTGTCGAGCAGCTTGCAAGAGCCATGAGATTGGGAAAACTGGGTGAGCAGATCGTAATCAAATCCAAGTTCGCGTTCTCTCGGCTGAAGTACGAAGGATTCGATGTGGCTGAAAAGGAAAAATACTATGTTCTCCGCAAGGCCAGAGATGACGAAGCCAATCAGACCTATCTGGAAATGCTGGAGGAAGAAAGCGATGGCCTGTACATCCAGGACATCATGAGAGGGGGTATCAAGAACGATGACCCACGCATACCAAGAAATCTACCTAAGTAAAGCACAAGCCGTACTGGGCGATGCATTCGACTATGCGGTCAACACCTGCAACATGAGCGGCTCTGACTTCACAAAGCTCTTCACTGCCAGTTCTGTCAGTAAGCGTATGGAAAACGGCGAACCAGCCTACCTTGCCGGAAAGAGCGGTATCGAGATCGTTCTGGAAGTTATCTTCGAGACCATGGGCAAACAAGTTCAAGTCGAACCCCAGGATCACATGGGCAGATCCAGAGAATACTGGATCGGGTGGGCAGCTGCCTACTACCAGTGGCATTCTGGCAGAAAGTACAGCGATATCTTCAAAGTGATTTCCTTTGAGGATATGCAGAAACTGTACTATCCCCTCCACGAAGCGGATATCACCAAGTTTGTAGAGACCGCGGATAAGCTGATGAAAGAATACTTCGCTGACACAAACCTCAAGCGAATCCGCACCGCCTACGGCTGCACCCAAGCAGAACTGGCAAAGCGCTCTGGTGTCAGCCTCAGATCCATTCAGATGTACGAGCAGAGAAACAAAGACATTAACAAGGCTAGTGTAGAAACTGTTTATAGCCTTGCCAAAGTGCTGGGCTGTACCATCGAGGATCTCATCGAAAGGCAAGGCGCTCTATGAATACTTTAATTGAACTTTATGATGAACGCGCTATAGAGAATGTTCTGGCCGCTGATATGTTTCGCCCCCAGCGAATTATCTATTTATGTCCAACAGAGGTAGCACAGAGCCGAGAACGTCAAGAACAGATTGGTGATTTTTTTCGGTATCGTGGCTGGAACCCTGAATTGATATTTGTGGAAGCTAGCCAGTATAAGGTAGACCGCATTTTACGGCAGCTTCTGGCGATCAGTGAAAAGTATCCTGACTGTGCGCTGGATGTTACAGGCGGCAGTGACGCGGAACTCTTTGCTGCTGGTTTGTTTGCGGCACAGGCTAAGGTGTGTGTTTTCACTTACTCCCGGAGAAAGAATCGGTTCTACAATATCTCCGGGGCAGAGTTTGCAGAAAATCTGCCCTGTAATATCTTGTATTCTGTAAAAGATTTTTTCCTAATGGCAGGCGGCACATTGCTCCCCGGTCGGGTAGATAACGGGATTCTTAAGGAATACTTAGACGATATTGATCCGTTCTTTGACTGCTTCCTCCGCTACCGCCGTGATTGGACGAACATCATCACTTACATGCAGAGAGTTTCTCCGGCTGAATATGGACAGGTTCCTTCCATGTATGTTCGGGGAAACTACACCGTTAAGGGTGAACGGGGCGGAAGGATCACCGCTAAAGAAGAAGCGCTGCAGGATTTTCAGCGTATTGGCTTTATTCGTGATCTTGACATCGTTTCCGGAGAGCGTGTCTCTTTCTGTTTGATGAAAGCAAAGTATATCGCAATCCGAATATGGTAAGGAGCGTAATGATCATTCCCGGTCTGCCAGCGTTCGAAACGGAATTTCCAGGAGATCACGAAACACTGGAAAATATCTTCCGTGGTGACGTCACCACCATCGATATTGCTGATGGTACAAGTTTGGTCATCAACAATGACGATAATCCCGACTTCCTTGATGATTTTCCCTTTACCGGCGATTATGGAGTGATCAATGGACCTGCTGTTTTCATTAAGTCCCAGGGAGATAAAGCTGTGTCCCTATCTGACGAAGAAATCCGGGAATACTTAGCAAAGTTTGGCACGCCTCACTTTTACGACGGTCTCATTTTCAGAACCAAAGATGGCTATTGCTGCTATCAGCCTACCACTACAGATATGCCAAGCAACTTCGAGGTACCGGAGTTGGGAATCCCCGACTTTGCTTGCGCCCCTCCTGATTATGAGGATGAGGCCCGCCAAAGCGTTTGCCGCGGATGTCCTTTCATGGGAGATGGATGCAACGCTTGTCTTCATGACTAAGCAGGCTATTGCGGATTTTGCTTGACTAAGTATCACCATAGTGATACAATATATTCAGATCATTTCGTAGTAATACCTACGGCAACCCCACAAATTCATGGGGTTCATATGAATTTGCTATTTTCTTGACGCAAGGTCAGCAGTCTGCGATAATATTAATGTAGGAGGTGGCTCCCATGGCAAAGCTGGTATTTCATGTTGATGTAAATAGTGCCTATCTTTCCTGGGAAGCTGCCAGGAGAGTAGCTAACGGCGAGCCGGATATCCGTCTGATTCCTGCGGTAATTGGTGGAGATCGCGAGAAGCGCACCGGTGTTGTGTTAGCGAAATCCATCCCTGCCAAGAAGTTTGGCATCAAGACAGGGGAACCAATTGGAATGGCCTTGCGGAAATGCCCGGATCTTTTCATGGCAAAGCCTGACTTCCAGCTCTACGAGGAAAACTCCAAAAAATTCATGGATATATGCCGTGAGTATGCGCCCATAGTTGAAAAAGCCAGCGTGGACGAATGCTACCTGGACATGAGTGGTACCCACCGCATATATCCCGACCCAATCGCTCTGGCCCATACTATCAAGGACAGAATCCGA
>JAFUNI010000024.1 GCA_017482385.1 Oscillospiraceae bacterium
CAAGCTCTGGATGATTACATCTATTATTACAACAACGAGAGAATATCACTAAAATTAAAAGGAATGAGTCCGGTGCAATACCGAACTCATTCACAAGCAAGTTAATATTAAATTTTTGTCTAAACTTTGGGGTTCACTTCAGAAAAGCAGAGCATTTTTTATGTACTTTATTCTTTTTGGGCCAAAACTGCAAGAAGTAAATCCCAATAGGGCTGTACTTGGTCGATGAGCAGGGTTTCGTTGGGGGTATGATAATCCACCGCTGTGGGTTGGATAGCAACGGCATCCATCTCCGGGATCTGTCCGATCACAACATTGGCTTCAATGCTGGCGTGCAAATGCAGGATTTGTATCTCCTTGCCGAAAAGCTGCTTGTGGGCTCTGGCAAAGCGGTCCTGCATCACTTGATTGCCGTTCCCCGGCCACGCGGTAAATTGGTGTGCGGTGGTCACCTGGAAGCCCAGCATACCCAGCAGTTCTTCTGTGCGGTAATACCATAAATCACGCAAAGACTCGTCAAGGCTGCGAATGGAATAGCCGGCTTTGAATGCGCCTTGTTGCAGGGAGATCTTGCTGTAAGTTATGGAGAGAATGATCTTATGCAAGTCCTCCTCGTCGCTCTTCCGCACGCCGGTATGGAGGAAAAACATCGTCCGAATGATATTTATGGAGTCTTCTGATGAAAGGACAGGCTTTTCATCTTCCCGGACAGTTACCGTGAATTGCAGATCCGGGTCAGATTTTTGATAGCGTCCGTTGATCCTGCGGAAAAGCGTTTGCAGCAGGGTCTCGGCTGCAGCGGCCTGATCGGTGGGGATGCTTACACAGGCTTCGCAGGCGCCGTGAATGGAAGGGCCTTCTGTTTTGATTTCGGCTAAATATACCGGCATTTCCCGGCTGAGCATAAACAGCAGCTCGCCCATAATATTGATGCAGCAAGCCCGGTTCTTGTAACACTCGATGCCCGCGTGTCCGCCCAATCCGCCAAAGAGATGTAAGTGCAGCTGTGTCAGACCCTCTTTGGCGCAGCAATCAAAGAATTTCTCAAAAGAAAGCATTTTCATACCCACAGAGCTGACGCAAATTTCGTGAGAGCTACCGGCATCCAGATTGATCATCCGCCGGGATTTAATCATGCTGAGATCCGCATTGCGAATGCCGATCAGACCGGTTTCCTCATCCACGGTGCACAAACACTCCAGCGCAGGATGGGCAATGGTAGCATCATCTGCGATTGCCAGCATCGTGGCGATGGCAACACCGTCATCGGCGCCAAGGGTTGTGCCTTTGGCTTTGAGCTTGTTGCCGCTGATGCAAAGCTCCAGCGGATCCGTTTCCAAATCGATCGTTGCGGTTTCGTCTTTGGCCCATACCATATCCATATGCCCCTGTAACAGAATGGACGGCTCATTTTCATATCCCGGTGTGGCGGGAATCCGGAAGAGCACATTGTTTAGGGAATCCCGCAGGCACTCCAAGCCCCGCTTCTTTGCAAATTCCTCCAGGAATGCGGCGATTTTTTCTTCGTGACCGCTTCCATGGGGAATCCGGGTGATTTCTTCAAACCATTTGAAAAAGCCGGCAGGCTTTAAATTTTCTAACATATAGAAATCAACCTCCAAAAAGAGTTTTACTTTGGGTTAAGCCTTCAGGACGATGGAAAGCGCGCCATCTTCTTCGGTGAGTTCTGTTTTGCGGATTTGGGAAATGGCGCCTCTTTGGGCAAGATACTCTGCCATAGGGGTGCCACGGGTGGCAAAATCGGCAATGATTTCTTTGCCCTTCTGGGCATCATTCTCCAAAAGTCGCTGCACGGTTAATAACTGAGCCTTGGCAGAATTCAAACAGGCTCGGTCCAAATCGGCAATATAGAAATTGTCAGAATGCACACCGCAGGAGCCGCCGCAGGCATTTAAGTGGATAGCGGGGAGCACCTGGGACACATCGCCCATATCCGCACCGCCCCGATTCCAGTAAGATCGGAATTTCACTCTGTCAGAGCCAACAATGTCTGCGCACACATCTGCAACCAGATCCAGCAGCATTTTCGGGTGCAGCAAAGGACCGCAGCCGGGATTGTCCTGCAGCTCCAGGGTGGTGTCGGTGGCAGCGGCCGCGCCCAAAAGTACCCGGTCGATGCTCTGGCTGATCTTTTTCTGCAAATCCAATTCTTTGCAGGAAACGGAAACGGTCAGCTCGGAGCGGCCCTTCAGGGAAAGATCCACCCGGGGCCACATAGAAGCATAGGGATTGTCGGCAAAGGTTGCCCAAAGGGTATTGATGCCGTTCATTGCCAGGGTTGCTGCCTGCAAGGCATTGGACTTGGGGGAATTGGGGGTAAATACGATGCTCTTATACATAATGCCGTTGCAGCCGCCATCGCAACGGAAATCGTGATCCTTGCCCAAGGTGGTGTGAACCATCATAGCGATGTCCACATCGTCCATAAATCCCCGGTGCATAAATTCCACCTTTCCCTGGGTGAAACGGATGATGCCCTCACGCACCATCTGATTCCGCCGGGGCATATTGCTGCTGCTGAGCTCCTCGGAGGGAACGGCCATCAGTCGGACAGAGCCGCACAGACCGTCCAACGCACCGGGCTGCTGCAGGGCATAGGCAACACCCAGCAAAGCTGCGCATTGGGCGTGATGTCCGCAGGCGTGGGCGTTGCCGCCAACACTGTGCTTGTGGGTAGGCTGCAGGAGCGCATCCATTTCTGCAGTCAACAGCACCTTGGGGCCGGGCTTTCCGGTGTCGATATCTGCATAGAAACCGGGAATATTTCCGGCCTCAACAACTTGATAGCCAAGCTTTTCGAATTCTGCTTTCAAATAAGCGTGGGTCTTCCATTCTTCAAAACCCAGCTCGGGATTCTCCCAAATGGTCTTTTCTGCCGCTGCGATCAAATCACGGCCCTGGTTCACAAATTCACATAACAAGGTTTGTTTCTGATCCATTTTTGGACTCCTTTTCTACCACACTGCTTTTTGTGTTCAAAATCTTATTCAGAGAGAAATCTGAATAACTCCGGAAGAAGGGCATCGGCCTCCGGATGACCCTGTACACCCAAAATGTTGTCGCCGTATTCTGTGCCTTCTACCACACCGTCACCCGATGCGGACCAGGCATTGATGGACACCAGGGTTTGACTTGGGGGTGTGCCGCCGACGTGGAATGTGCAAAGGCGCATAGTGTCCCGACCCAACACCCGGTGCAGCAGGCTGCCCGGGACGATGTTCACATCGTGCTTGGCCATATCCTCCTGTCCCCTGGCAGGGAGGGCTGCATAATGGCCGCTGACACTCTCCAGCAGAGAAGCGCCCTTCAACTGATTGTCTCGATAATCACAGATGGCTTTCACCAGGTCACCCTCGTAACCTTGTTCTTCCACCCGGCGCTTCAGCTCAAAATATGCATAAATCAACTGGCAACCAAGGCAGATGCCCAAGTATTTCTTGTGATGGGTGACGGCGTGGTGAATTACTTGGAAATGGTAAGGATGGAATTCAGGGCCCCCTTGCACAAGAAAAGCCTCACAGGCTTGCAACGCATCTTCTGTCAGCCAGCCGTTCACCGGAGCCAGACCAATGGGCGTGCACCCTGCTTCGAGGATCCGTTGGGCGTAAGTATGTCCCACTAAAATATAGTCATTCATGCAACTCTGTTCAGGATCACCGACCCTGCACTTTGGAACCAAACCGATCCATTTTTTCATAAGATTTCCTCCGTTTGTTCTGGTATTTTTTGCTTGCTGAGTGTTACCAGCACGGTAGCAATCAGCACAACTACGATGCCGATGCCGCTTTTCAGGCTGATGGCTTCTCCCAACACAAAGAAGCCGGCGACGGCGCAGACGATGGGCTCTATGGCACCCAAAATAGAGGTATGCACCGAACCGATATGCCGAATGGCTAATGTCAGACAGATACTGGCAAGGATCGTACAAACGCCGCTCAGTGTCAATCCCAAGAAAGTTTGGAGAGATATGGAGAATGTCAGCTGCTTGGTTACCAGGATATAGAGGAAGAACAAGACAGCTGATGCGCAGGTTTTTAGGGTAACATACACCGTAGTATCCATAGCGGCCAGCTGCTGATGCTCCGTCCACAGGAAGTAGCAGGCGTAGGCAATCGCACATCCGATGCCCAAAATAATGCCGATGTATGCTTTGCCGGAAGTCAGTGTGCCGCTACTGAGGAGTGTTGCGCCAACCAAAGAGAGGATCATAGCCGAAATGTTTTGTTTGTTACAGCGGAAACCAAAGAACAGGACGCTAAAGCCCATAGTAAACAGAGGGAAGGTATACTGCAGCGCAACGCCGATGCTGGTGGGGATATACCGATAGGATTCGTACAGGAAAACCAGCGTAGCCACATAGAACAAGGCGCTGACCGGAAGCTTCCAGGCAAATCCCCGGGGGTATGTAACCTTTTTGAATTTGGGTGCGGCAAAGGGCAGCAGAATGATGGACGATACCACAAATTTGATAAACAGAGCCGTTGCCCGGGGGATGGGTTCCTGGGTCAGCACCTTTTGAATGATGACCGGCACAATGCCGCAGATTACGCCCACGGCGATGGCGTAAAAATAACCCATATTGATGCGTTTTAGTTTCACGGATCAGACCTCTCTTTCGCTGCAACTTTTCGCCAACAACTTTATGCCATTTGCAACGAAAAAGCAATAGCCCATTCTGCTTTTAGATGCTCTTATATTCACCATCGGCGGTGTCGATTATCCTTTGAATTCTACCAGTTTAGGTGTGAATTTTGTGTTTTCTATTCCATTTTGACAGCCATTATGATACAATAACTGTAAATTGAAGTGAATTTTGTGCTATCCCGGAGGCGTCTATGGAAAAACTGCAATTGATTTGGAGCGGAGAAACAGAGTTGGCCGTGGGTTGGGTACTGCAACCCCACACCCATGATTTCTTTCACTTGGCCTATGTTCACAAAGGTCAGCTTAGTTTTTTTGCCGACGACCAGGATTATCCGCTGACGGAGGGCTCTTTGATCCTGCTTCCTCCCGGCGTTATTCATGCCGTGCCGGAGGATGCCCATAATCTCTGCACACAGTATGAGGTTTTGTTCCGCATGGCAGATCCGGAATTGCAGGGGATTTTCAACACGAAAAAAGTCCTTGTGTTGCACAAGGCGTCCCATTTGGAACCCTTGTTTTCCTATATCTGTATGCACTATAAAAATACGCAACCGGTGTGCGCTGCAAGCGTTGACACTTTCTTGCGTACCATTTTGTTTTCCTTTTTGACGGGCAAGACAAGTTCCGAGGAGAATTCGACAGGGTATGTGGATGCGGTTGGGTATTCGCCGCTCATTCAGCGCATCCTTTCACAGGTGGAAAAAGACAGCGACAGAAAATATGACCTTTCCAACCTGGCCCGTACCTTGGGGTTCAACAAAAACTATCTGTGCACTGCCTTTCACCGTGAAACCGGTATTACGATATCCGAATATGTCAACTATCACAGAATCCGCAAAATCCTGATTACCTTGCAATATAACGGCTATAACAAGGATTTTCCCCTCCGCGAGATAGCGGATCAGTATGGCTATGTAAACGCGTCCTATTTCAACCGTGTGTTCAAAAAATATACAGGAATGACACCCACAGAATTTATGAATGCGCTTTCGGGGGGCGCTGACAGCCCCTTTCAAAAATACTATACGGAGTATCTGGACCTGAAACGCTATCCCATCAAAGAGTCATTGGAATATATGCAAGGTTTGAAAGCTGCGTCAACCACCGGTGCTATTGCGTAGGAACAAAAGAATTATCGCAGATCAACCCAAATCATTCCCAAAGGAACAATTTGGCTCATTCGTTGACCTCATAAAATGCCGTCTGCGATTTTTCGCAGACGGCATTTTTATACTTATTCCCACTCGATGGCGGGATTTTGGCTTTGTAGATTAAACGGCCACGGATGCAGTTTGCACCTGTGGCCGTTGCGCTATTCAGACGATGTATGCCGGTTCGTAGCAAAACAGAATCTTTGCAATGTCCTGCAGGGGACGCTTTTGTTTCAGTGGGCGCACAAAGCCGGTGGAGTACAGGAAAGAAACCACATCTTTGGTCTGTCGGGGATTCCATACCTGTTGCTTAGCAATATCGCAAAACTCGCAATTTTCGTTTTGTGCGATTACTGCCAGATGCTTGTTGAGATCGGTGATGACAGGATCATTATCAGGATTTTTCAGAGAAATGATGGCGATGCGGCATTTCTTATCAAGGCTTCGGATGTGCTGCACCAGATGGCAATACCCTTCATCAAAGCCGGCTGCGTTTTCAGTAAACAGTGCGATATCGGCATCGCCAATGTGCAAATAGATCTCCTGGGGTGCTAACGGTGCGACGCATTGATCGTAAGTCTTTTCTGCATTTCCAAGGCAAAGCCCCGGTACGCTCCGGTTATAAAATGTGTATTGCAGGTCAAAGGTTTCCTTGAGCTCGCCTAGAGGAATCAGTCTGTCTTCCGCCCCGCCGAAGATCACAAGTCCACCTGTTGTTGCAAGGCTGTTTAGTGACCGGTATGTTTTGATCACACGTTCCATAAGCTTTCCCTCCTTGTTATGCGTGTGCGTGCTTTCTGTCCAACGCAGCGTTGCGGAAATACACCACTACATTCATAGACACGATGGCCAGGTTCAACAGGTACACAACCAATACATAGTTGATCTGACCGGAGATCAGTTTGGCGGTAATGCCTGCTATGTAACCGGTGATGATCAGCAGAATGAACGGAAGGCTTGTTCCCTTGGTTGTACCGGCCTTATATGCTTTGATCACATTCAGGGGCCAGGATAGGCCAAAGCAGACCAGCATAACGGATTCAAAAACAGCGCTCATAAATCATTTCTCCTTTTTGTTTGGGTTGTCTGGACCATATCACGAAGGAGAAATGAAATCAATTTTACCTAATTTAACTAAGACAGTACCTCCGGGAAAATGCTTATTTTACTTTCGAAAGCCAGTTTGGAAAGGTTAGAATTTGCTTTTTCATTTTTGAAATGCTATGATTATCTAAGTGGAGGGCTGTTTTATGAAAAAAGAGAATCAGCGAAATTCCCTAAAAAATATTACCAAGCGGATGTTTCGGACACAGATGGTGCTGATCCTGACCCTTGCTATATTTCTGGGGGCAGCAGGCATTTTTTTGAATATTTACTTTGAACAGCAAAAGCGGGATCATAACCTCATAAACATTGCAGAGGCCATTGCTCAATCTCCAATTACCTTACAGGGTGGAGATCCCGTGCTGGAAGAATATTTGGATTCCCTGAAAGAGTCGCTGCAGGATATTGATGTTATCTCTGTAGTCAACGCAGACAGCACCCGGAGGTATCATTCCAACCATGATCTGATCGGCTCTGTGTACGATGGCACGAAACCGGATTTTTCAAACAACAATAAAAGCTACACAGCAAACGATAAAGGCCCTTCCGGTACCCAGCGCCGGGCCTATGCAGCCATCTATGATGGAGAAGGCAATTATCAAGGCTTTGTGATCGCTGTTATGCTGATGTCCAACATCCGGGAGCAGACCTTGCAGACAATGCTGGTGTTCCTGCTGATTACATTGGCAGCTATTTTCATAGAAATTTTGATCTCTGTGGAGATGTCTGCTAAGATTAAAAAGAGCTTGCTGGGTTATGAACCGGATGTGTTCACAGCTATGTATCAGGTTCGTGATAACATTCTGGAGTCCCTGAACGAAGGTGTCTTGGCGGTAGATGCCCAAATGACCGTGCAGTTTGCTAATAAAGCAGCGCAAAGTATTCTGGGTGAGGGTATTGTTGGGAAACCTCTGTCCAACGGGTGGCTGGTCGATGTCCTGAATGAAGACGGAAAAGAGTTTAACATTCACGGAAACATTGGCAAGCTGGATGTGCTGGCAGACCGGATTCCGCTTCTGGAGGATCATGCGCGTGTGGGGGCGGTAGGGATCCTGCACAACCGCACAGAGTACACAAAGCTGATGGAGGATCTTTCCGGCACCCGGTATCTGGTGGATTCCATGCGGGCCAATAACCACGATTTCACCAACAAGCTGCATGTGATACTTGGTCTGATCCAGATGGAGATGTACCAGGAAGCTACCGACTATATCGAGAATATTACCATCGTCCAGCGCGCTACAATCAGCAGCATTATGAATGCGGTGGATGAGCCTGCGGTTGCGGCTCTGCTGATCGGCAAGACTGCCCGTGCTGCTGAGCTGAATGTGAAATTCACTCTGCGCGAGGGCTGTAGCTATTGCGCCGGGGATATGCATCTGCCGGTAGAAACACTGGTCACGGTGATCGGCAATCTCATAGAAAATGCCTTTGAATCTATGAACAGCAAGGGCTCTACATACGACGGGAAAAAGGAACTGATATTTGGAATCTTCTCCCGTCCCGGTGCGGTGCTGATTACTGTGCAGGATACCGGAGAAGGAATCAAGGCTGAGAACCGGGAGCAGATCTTTGAGAACGGTTTTTCTACCAAGGGCGAGGGACGAGGCACTGGCTTGTACCAGGTAAAAACCATGGTGGAAGCGCTGGGTGGTACGATCTCGGTGGAATCTCAGGAAGGCGTTGGCGCTTCCTTTAGTGTAAAATTCGGGAAGGAGCGTAGCTGATATGTACCGTGTATTGATCGTAGAAGACGATCCAATGGTGGCAATGATCAATGAGCAGTATGTTCGCAAGCATAAACAGTTTCAAGTTGTTGGCAGCTGCCGGGACGGAAAAGCCGCGTTGGAGTTTCTGGAAAACAACGAAGCTGACCTGATGATTCTGGATGTATTTATGCCCCAGATGGACGGTTTTGAGACCCTGCGGCAGATCCGTAAACGCCAGATCCCAGTGGATGTAATTATGGTCACAGCTGCCAACGAACGGGAGTCTCTGGAAGAAGCTCTCCATTTGGGAATTGTGGATTATCTTATCAAGCCTTTCACTTTTGAACGCTTCCGAATGGCGCTGGATAAGTACATAGCCCATATGGATGCGCTAAATGATCTGGACACACTGAGTCAGAAAAGCATCGACTTTATTATCGACAGCGGCAGGAGAAAAAGCACGGATATCCATCCAAAGGGCATCCAGGAAAACACCCTGCAATGCATCATTTCTCACTTGCGTAAAAATACGGAAAAATGGCTCACCGGCGACGAAATTGCCGGCGAGGTTGGGCTCACCAGTGTGACCGTGCGGCGGTATTTGGCATACCTGACGGATGCCGGCATCGTAACTGCCCAGACGGACTACGCAACCGGCGGCAGACCGTGTATGCAGTATAAGATCCACCAATAAGGAGTGTAAATTATGCAGGATACAGATATTTTGAAATTGGCAGGAGAAATGGGTTTCTGCGCGACATTTGTGGATACGAAAGATGTGGTGCAGGATCCGTCTTTTCGGAAATTCTGTGAGGACAACCTGTGCGGAAAGTATAACGCCAACTATTCCTGTCCGCCGGATTGCGGCACTGTGGAAGAGGTACAGGCACGGCTGAAAGCCGGTAAACGGGCATTGGTACTCCAGACCATTTGGGAGATCGGCAGTTATGAAAATAAACAAGGCATCATAGAATCTAAGAAGGCACATAATGCGGCTATTGCGCGATTTACGGAGAAGCTGCGGCAGGCAGGCATACAGGGCTTTTGCCTGGGCTATGGTGGTTGCCCGCTGTGCGATCCATGCAAGCGGATCACAAACGAACCTTGTGCACACCCCGAAAAGAAGATCAGCTGTATGTCCGCCTACTGCATTGATGTGGGCAAGCTTGCTGAAAAATGCGGTTTGGAATTTGCCTGGATTCCTGAAAAACTGTTTCTCTTTGGCATGTTTATCTTTATGTAAAATGAGACCGCCGGTGCTTAGCATCGGCGGTCTTTTAATTAGATGGAGAATGCAACCAGTGCAATATCCTTGCCGGTCTTTTTGCTCAGCAGCTGCTCCAGCTCGGTGATCTTTGCCAGAGCTTCGGCATCGTCGCTGAGTGCGGCATACTTGATGGGAGAGTAGGCGACCAGGGTAACTTCCTTGCCGGTCTTGGCGCCCAATTCCTTTTCCAAGGCGGTGATGGAATCCAGCAGATCCTCTCTACCGGTCAGATTTGTGTATTGATTCATTATTTTATGCTCCTTTTTGTAATATGTAGTTACATTTATAGCATGAAATGAATTGAGATTCAACTCCCAATTTTATTTCTCATCAAAAGATAAAATAACCTATTGCTTTTTCAGCCTGCTTGGCGTATAATATATCCGAAAAATGAAAATTGTTCCCGTGGCCGGGTATAGCGCATGACGAGTACCTGGCTGAACAAGATAATGGGGTGTGAGTCCCCGCGCTGCCGGCGCTGTAAGTGTCGAGATAGCCTGCCGTTGACGGAAGTCAGTCATTGAGAGAAATCTTGAGAAGGCAGACAGGTTATCGCTTGAGACATAAGTCAGAAGACCTACGGGAATAGGATTGCTTCTTTGCACCCGCGCGATGGGCAAAGGGCGTTTGTTGTTACGCAGAAAAGCGGCTGCGGCAGTATTGTACTGCCGCAGCTTTTTTGTTTGGGGGTGAACCAAATGCAGAATAGTTCCGATATTATTTTGACAAAAGCAGAAAAACAGCTGATCCAGATTATCCGCTCTCTGGACTACGGCGAGGTGCGGGTCATGATTAAAGACCGTAACCCCATCCGCGTGGAGGAGATTCGCAAAAGCATTCAATTACCAAGTGACAAATAAAATAGGCTACAGTGTTTAAGAACTGACGGAAGAACCGAGGTTCGGAAAGATAGGGAAAGTGTATCTCTGTCGTTCCGGGCTTTTTTATTTGTCCCACAGAAAGGAAATCTATGGGATATCCAGGAAGAAATAACATCTACGAAGCGGCGATCAAGCGGATGGTCACGCAGGCATTGGAAGCACAGGAGCAGGATTTTTTGGTTGCGCATGCTGCCGACACTGATGAGCAGCTCCTTACATATTTGCGCCAGTGTGCAACTGCCTTGGGACACACACCGTGGCCCCGGGAGATCGCTGGAGGAAGCTATATTGAACAGCGGTTTGGTACGTGGAAGGCAGCCTTATTAAAAGCAAAGCTGCCCCGGCCCAGCATACCGGATAACTTATCAGGTTTTGCCCGGATTCAGGAAGAACGTGCAAAACAAGAGGTCCTTTATCGCCAGAAAAAAGCTGCTAAAAAGCTGCGCGCCCAACAGCGGCAGGCCCAGCAGACGCAAAAGAAACAACCTGTTTAATGTATAAAATCAACCACCGAAAGGTGGAAACCATAAAACCCGGCTTACTTTGTGGCAAATGCGCGACCCATTGGAAGCACCAAAGGACACGCATTCTTGTTACGTAACCGACAATGAAGTCGGCAAATTTAACCAGTGAGAGATTTTGGCACAAATCAAGGTTTGAAAAACGCAGGAATACTGTATGTATTTCAAGCTTTACAAACTGCAGAGTTGGGGCAAAAGATCTACTGGGAAAAGAAGGCGATTCATTTGGCGGTTACGAAAGCTGAACAAGGGAATCCGGTGTAAAACCGGAACACGGTGGGATGCCCACTGTGCTGTAAGCATGAAGTTTGTTCCTTTTCTGCGAAAGCAGGTCATTGGGGAAACCTGAGAAGGCGAGGAACAAGCGTTGAGAAAATCCTCTGAACATGTAAGTCAGAAGACCTACGAACTGTGCGTTTTTGCACAGCTTAAGCACACATACCGATTGATGCGGTATGAGCCGGCTAACCCTTTATAACGCCATATGGCGATCAGATAAATCTATTTTAGGAGGTAATCTAAGAATGAAAAAACAGATCATTTGCATTTTCCTTGCACTGGTTATGGTGCTTTCCTTGGCAGCCTGTGGTGCAGGCAGTAACAAGCAAAATATGCCCAAGTTGCGGATCAATACAGAAACGAATGAGTGGGAAGTTTCCTATGACGGCGGCACCTTGTGGGAAACCATGGGAGTAAAGGCCACAGGCGAAGCTGGTGCCGACGGTAAAGATGGCGCAGACGGCGTCAACGGCACCAATGGCAAAGATGGTGTCAACGGAAAAGATGGCATTGATGGCAAAGACGGCGCAGATGGTGTCAATGGTACCAATGGCAAAGACGGAAAAGATGGCATTGATGGCAAAGACGGCGCAGATGGTATCAATGGTACCAACGGCAAAGACGGAAAAGATGGCATTGATGGCAAAGACGGCGCAGATGGTGTCAATGGTACCAACGGCAAAGACGGAAAAGACGGTGTCGACGGCAAGGATGGAAAAGACGGTGTCGACGGCAAGGACGGCATTACACCCCACATCGGAGAAGACGGCTTCTGGTACATTGGTGATACCTGCACCTGGGTCTATGCCGGTGAGCAGGTCAAGTTTACTGTGACCTTCATGGAGTTTAGCAGAGAAAATAAGGTTGTTGTAAGTGCCGGCGACAAAGCGGAAAGCTATACGCCCACATCCGCTGTGGCAACCTTTGACGGTTGGTATACAGATGAATCTTGCACCACTGCCTATGATTTTTCTTCTGAGGTTACAAAGAACATTACCCTGTATTCCAAGTGGACATATGACGAAACCTTCGCCAAGATCGGCAGCTTAATGAAAAATGTAAGCTTTGGCTATGCAAGCTGCATAGGCACAACAAATTGCTTTAACTCCGTGTACTACCGTGTGCTGGCAGATGACCACGGCTATTACAACGGTGCAGCGGAAATTGAAAATTATCTCAAGGGCGTATTCGTCGAAGATGCGCAAGGCAATGTTAGTGTATCTACAAGCTGTTCTTTGGCAAACGCTTCTTATCGCTGTCCTTCTCTGATCGTTCTGAACTTTGCATCCGCATTCTCCTCCTATCAGGAATACATCCTGCGCAACAATATGGAAATGCCCAGTGATCTGGCCAAGCAAAAGGAATTGGCAATTAAGTACTTCCAGACTGTAGACTATACTGCCGACAGCTATCACACGCATCAAACCGGAAACTTCGGAATGCAATTTAACTCTATGGGTGTTTCTGTAGTTATGCTGGGTGCCTTGATGGAGCAGCAGGAAACAGACCGTTTTGAGACCCTCATTAAAAACGCATATGACAATGTGGACAGTGGTTTCTGGGGTTCGTCTACCTATTTGAATCCCTTCTACCAGCTGTGTGCCAAGTACGATTGGTTTGACAGCACAAAGCTGCCTGCTGTGGGCGAAACATTGTCTGACAGCGATATTTTAAATTTGTACGCCTATGGCATTGATGTGGCAGGTGACTACTCCGAAAAATGGAACGCCTGGCAGACGGATGCGCTTTCTGATGATGTTTTGGATGCCGCAGAGGCAAAGGCTTTTGCCTATCACTACGCATACCAGCTTGCTGATGGTAACTGCTGGCTGGGCGTTTACGGAAGCAGCCGTGCAATTGTAGATTTCAGCGATGTAACAGAATAATCCTCAATATCTTCTTTATACCCTAAACGACAGTCTCGATGGCAGGCTACATGCCTGCCATCGAGCAATTCATAAATTCGAAAATTCATGCTTTTGCATTTATATAGATTTCTATCCGGGAGGATATGTTTTATGAAAAAAAAGAGAATTGCCAATCTGATCATGGTTGTCATTATTGTACTGATTGCGGCAGCGGGCATCCTCGGTGCCGGACATATCCTAGGATGGTTTGATCGGTCTGAAGCTGCAGCTGTCCTTACAGATATCCGGAGCTTGATCGCAATCGAGCGTAGCGGTGTCTCTTACTCGGTAGGAGAAGATCTGCAGCTGCGGCAGGGAGATGTGCTGAAAGCGCAAACCGGCGGCTCTGCCACTGTCCGAATCGGCGAGTCTTACCTGTCACTAAATGCCGGAACGGAGTTAACGATAAACGACCCCTCTGTCGCTGCCTTTTCCGCCCATGTAAGCACAGGCGAGGTGTTTTGTAGCGCCCACGGAGCGTTTGATATTTCCTTTGCAGAGGAAGTACTGAAGTTGGAAAACAGCACAGTTTACTTAAGTGTTCATGCCGGGGCACAAAGCGTTGGTGTTTTGTCTGGACAGATCGCAGA
This sequence comes from Oscillospiraceae bacterium, assembly GCA_017482385.1. Taxonomy (GTDB): domain Bacteria; phylum Bacillota; class Clostridia; order Oscillospirales; family Oscillospiraceae; genus Faecousia. Next base: position 14,075 of record JAFUNI010000024.1, read on the forward strand.
GGTACAGCCTGGGCAGCAATGTACTTGGGTAAACGGTGAAAAATCGACCGGTGTTATGGATATTCAGTCCCTGAATGATTTTGCTTTGACCTGTATTCGCAGCTGTCCGCAGGCGCTTTGCTTCACTACTGCACAAATAGATACCTTGGAGGCAGAGAGGCTTGCCCAGCAAAAACAGGAGCTGGAAGATCTTTTGAATTCCCAGAAGCCCACCGATGGGAAAAACGAAGCCACGACAGAACCCCCGGCTACAACCCAGCCGCCTGCGACAACAGAACCTCCGGTTATAACCCAGCCGCCTGCGACAACAGAACCTCCGGTTATAACCCAGCCACCTGCGACGACAGAACCCCCGGCTACAACCCAGCCGCCTGCGACGACAGAACCTCCGGTTACAACCCAGCCGTCTGCGACGACAGAACCCCCGGTTACAACCCAGCCACCTGCGACGACAGAACCCCCGGCTACAACCCAGCCGGAAGTTCCCAAAACCTACAACTGCACCATCACCATTCGCTGTGATACGATCCTTAATAATATGGATTCCCTGAATCCTGACAAGGCAGCCTATGTTCCGGAAAGCGGTGTGATCCTGCAGCCGATCAGCGTAGAATTCACAGAGGGCGAATCAGCCTTTGATGTACTCAAACGGGTCTGTGAAACGGCAAACATTCCTCTTGAATACAGCTGGCAGCCGCTTTATGACGGTTACTATCTGGAAGGAATCAACCATCTGTATGAATTTGACTGTGGGGACGAGTCAGGCTGGATGTATAAGGTCAACGGATGGTTCCCCAATTACACGATCTCTCACTACAAGCTGTCTGATGGAGACCATATTGTTTTGTGCTATACCTGCAAAGGGTTGGGCACCGATGTGGGCGCACCGGAATGGACGGGCTGATATGGCAGATGCTTTCTCTAAATGCCACCCTGCGGTGAACTTCCTCTTCTTTGTGGGAGCCATCGGTATGTCAGTGGTGATCCAGCACCCGGCCTATCTGTTTGCCGGAATCGTAACAGGAGCAATCTATTATCTGCTCCTGAACGGCAAAAAAGCCTGGAAGACCATACTGAGTCTGCTGCCGATGTTTCTCGTTCTGACAGTAATAAACCCTCTGTTTAATACCCTGGGAGTAACAAAACTGTTTGAAGTATTTGGTAGAAAGTACACCATAGAAGCCTTGCTTTACGGCGCAGCCCTTGCCAGTATGTTCGTCATTATGATGCTTTGGTTCGGCTGCTACAACAAAGTGCTGACCAGCGATAAATTTACATGCCTGTTTGGTAATTTGATTCCCTCTATTTCATTGCTTCTTTTGATGGTCTTCCGAATGGTGCCCAACTTTATCCGCAAGACACAGCAAATTATCGGAGCAAGGATGTCTATTGGTAAAGGTATTAGCGAAACCGCAACTACAAAGGAAAAGATTCAGGATGGCGGCACCGTTTTAGGTGCCCTGACAAGCTGGGCACTGGAAGGAAGCGTGGTTACTGGCGATTCTATGCGTGCCCGAGGCTACGGCGCGGCAAAAAGATCCAGCTTTATGATTTACCGCATGACCGGAACAGACTGGATTTTACTGGTTGTTATGCTGGTGTTGCTTGGAGTTACCATTGCTGCAGCCTTCTTTGGCCAGTTTGTCGCAACCTTTGTTCCTGCTATTGACATCGCACCTGTTTCCTGGGGGCTGGCAGCGTATACCTGCTATCTGCTGATCCCTACTGCATTACATATAAAGGAGGCCTTCCAATGGCACATTTCCAGATCAAAGATTTGAGTTTTTCTTATCCCACCGCCAAAGGTAGAAAGTCCTTGGACGGCATAAGCCTTTCCATAGAGAAAGGAGAATATATTGTCCTTTGCGGAAAGTCTGGCTGCGGTAAAACAACACTCCTGCGACAGCTGAAATCTGTACTGGCACCCCACGGGAAAAAAAACGGCGAGATACTGTTCAATGGAATACCTATCGAGAAAGTCAGCCAGCGGGATCAGTCTGCCAAAATCGGCTATGTGATGCAAAATCCGGACGATCAGATCGTCACCGATAAGGTGTGGCACGAGCTGGCATTTGGTCTAGAAAGCCTTGGTTGTGACCAAAAGACAATGCGGGCCCGTGTTGCGGAAATGGCCTGCTATTTTGGTATTCAGGATTGGTTTCACAGAGATGTAGCCAATCTCTCCGGTGGTCAGAAACAACTTTTGAATCTGGCTTCCATTATGGCCATGCAGCCGGAAGTCTTGATCCTGGACGAGCCTACCAGCCAGTTAGACCCCATTGCGGCATCTGACTTTTTGAATACGGTACGGAAAATCAATATTGAACTGGGCACTACCGTTATTATCACCGAGCATCGCTTGGAGGATATCTTCCCCTATGCAGACCGGGCCATCGTGATGGATGGCGGTAAGGTCATTGCCGATGATACCCCCCGAAATATAGGTAAGCTTTTGTATGAGCAGAAGAATGATATGTTTGCGGCTATGCCTACCCCTGTCCGTGTGTTCTACGGCGCAGAAGGCAGCGGAGATTGCCCTCTGACTGTTCGCGAGGGCAGAACATGGCTCAGCAAAACCTATTCGGAACCCAAGGTAAACACCTTGCCGGTAGATGCGTTGGATGAAGAAATTGAGCATCCTGCTCTTTCTCTGAAAGAACTGTGGTTCCGGTACGAAAAGGATAGCCCGGATGTACTTCGAGGCGTATCTGCAGAAGTCCCCACAGGCACTCTGTACGCTATCGTGGGTGGCAACGGTGCAGGTAAGTCCACTACCTTAAAGGCGGTCTGCGGCGTTTGTAAGCCCTACCGGGGGAGCGTGAAGGTGTTCGGAAAGCCCATAGAAAAATACAAAGCTGCAGAACTGTTCGGCGGCTGCCTTGCTATGCTGCCCCAAGATCCCAAGAGCCTGTTCGTCAAGAAAACCGTCCGGGAAGATCTTTGTGAAATGACCAAGGACGAAAAGAAAATTGCTGAGATCGCCGCAGTTTGTGAAATTGAAGGTTTGCTTGACAGCCATCCCTATGACCTGTCCGGCGGTGAGCAGCAGCGCTCCGCTTTGGCAAAGGTGCTTCTGACCAATCCGAAGCTCCTTTTGCTGGACGAGCCTACTAAGGGTATCGACAGCTTCTTTAAGGAAAAACTGGCAACCATCCTCTGTAAATTGAAGGAACAAGGCATTACCATCGTTATGGTCTCTCACGATGTGGAGTTTTGCGCGAAGTATGCGGATATGGTATCCATGTTCTTTGACGGTCAGATGCTGACCACCGATACCCCGCGTCGTTTCTTCGGGAACAACAGCTTCTACACCACCGCCGCTAACCGCATGAGCCGCCATGTATTCTCTATGGCCGTCACTGCGGAAGATGTGGTGGAACTGTGCCGCCAGAATGTGGGGGCAGAGGTATGAAAAAGTCAAACATTGCGACTTTGATCGTATTTTTTCTGCTGATTCCTGTCACCTTGTTTTTTGGCAGCAAGTTGCCCGGCAGGGGTTACTACATCACGGGTACTGCTATCATTCTCGAACTGATGATTCCTTTCTTTATGGCCTTTGAGGGGAAAAAACCCCAGGCCAGAGAATTGGTTGTTATTGCGGTGATGTGTGCCATTGCTATCGCGGCCCGTGTTGCAATTCCTATTCCCAATTTCAAGGCAATCTTTGCTGTTATTATGCTCAGCGGCATTGCTTTCGGCCCGGAGGCCGGCTTTATGGTTGGCGCGATTTCTGCCTTTGCCAGTAACTTCTTCTATGGTCAAGGTCCGTACACGCCCTGGCAGATGATGGCTTACGGAGCAGGCGGTATGCTGGCAGGCTTCTGCTTTGCCAAGGGCAGACTCCCCAAAAAACCGCTTACCATGGCAGTATTCGGCTTTTTAGCGGTGGTTCTGTGGGTAGGCCCTCTGCTGGATACCTCCAGTGTGTTCCTAATGCTGTCTGACATCAACTGGAACTCCTTGCTGCTGACTTACGGTGCAGGTTTGTCAGTGAATATTAGTCAGGCTGCCTGCACTGTGCTGATAATGCTGCTTTTCGGCAGGCCGCTCCTTGATAAGCTGGACCGAATCAAGGTTAAGTACGGCATGATGGAGGACGAAAATGGGCTTTGAGAGATGCCATCCCGCGGTGAATTTCATTTACTTCACTACCGTGATTGCCGGGATGATCGTGTTTCAGCATCCGATTTTCCTGCTTATATCGTTTGTGTGTGCTTTTATTTACAGCATCAAACGAAACGGTTGGAAAGCATTGATATTTAATGCCGTGCTGTTGCCGTGCGTTGTTGCCTTTGCTCTTTACTACAGCAGCTACACCCATTTTGGCGTGACAGTGCTGCAGCAGAATATGATTGGCAACAATATGACTCTGGAAAGCCTTGTGTACGGCTTTGTGCTGGGTATCGTGGTTGCTGGTGTGCTGATCTGGTTTTCCTGCGTGTACTCCGTGTTCACCACGGACAAAGTGGTGTACCTTTTTGGAAAGGTCAGCCCCCGGCTGAGCCTGTTTCTTGCGATCATTCTACGTATGGTGCCCCGCATCAAGAAGGAAGCAAAGCGAATCAACACCGCACAGCAAGGAATCGGCAGAGGTGCAAACCAAGGAAATCTGTGGCAGCGAATAAGAAACTGCATCCGAATCTTCTCCATGTTGATCACCTGGACCATTGATTCGCTGACAACTGCTTCAGAATCTATGCGCAGCCGTGGAAGCTCGCTGCGGGGCAGAAAGGCTTTTTCTATCTATCGTTTTGACAACCGGGACCGGGCTTATGTGGTTGGCAACTTTGCATGCTTGACCGTAATTTTTATGGCGGTGATGCTAAAGCAGACGGATATTATCTACGATCCCCGGATCATTATGATGCCGGTGACCACTATGTCCTATGTGTTTTATGCCGGTTATGCCGTCTTTTGTCTGATGCCCCTTGGCTTGGAACTGTGGACGGAATATCGCTTTAAGAAAGCAAGGAGAGCACTGTGAGAAGAGAGAAAATCTATATTTCTACCATTTCTACCGATGCGGTACGGGTCGCAAAGGAATATGGCCTTGGCCTGGAGATCGCTGAATACTGCACCGCCTGGAATATGGATGAGAAATTTGCCGGTGTGGATGGTGTGGTCAAAAAGAAGTTGGAGGGCATTTCCGAAAGCCTGCTCCACGCACCCTATAATGAACTGTTTCCCTGCGCCATTGATAAAAAAGCCAGGGAGTTGGCAGCCTACCGCTACCGGCAGGCAATTGACCTGGCCAAACGATATGGCGCAAAGAAAGTCATAATCCACGGCGGTTATAATCCCAGTATCTATTTTCCGGTTTGGTATGTGGAGCAATCCATAGCGTTTTGGAAGGCTTTTCTGGAAGAAGATCCCGGTGTGGAGATTGTACTGGAAAATGTTTTGGAGGACGACCCGCAGTGGCTGCTGGATATCGTAAAGAGTGTGGATGATCCGCGCCTTCGGCTTTGTCTGGATATCGGTCATGTGAATGCCTATTCGGCGTTGCCGGTAATGGACTGGCTGGAAATGTGGGCACCTTATATTTCCCATTTCCACATCCACAACAACGATGGCTCCCGGGATCAGCATAACGCATTGACTGACGGCACGATTCCTATGGAGCAGCTGCTTAGCCGTGCACAAGAGCTTTGTCCGGAGGCAACCTACACGTTGGAGCTAATGAAAGATAAGCCCTCTGTAGAGTGGCTGGCAGAAAATAATTGGATTTGAGGCGCTTTGTATATGACTCTTCAAGATTATATTTCAGTGGTTTCGCCGCTGAATGATACAGCTATGGCTGCTGCCCGTGAGCGGCAGGCGCAGCTTGCAAAACCTCCAGGCTCTTTGGGGCGGTTGGAGGATCTCAGTATTCAGCTTGCCGGCATTACCGGAAAAGTGCATAACAAAATTGAAAAGAAGCAGCTTCTGGTATTTGCCGCTGATAATGGTGTGGTAGCAGAGGGCGTGTCTTCTGCGCCCCAGAGCGTGACACTGATGCAGACCATCAATCTGACCCGGCATAAGACCGGCGCATCTACGCTTTGCAAGCATTTCGGCTGCAACATCACTGTCTGCGATGTAGGTGTGAATGCCGACATCAAAGAACCCAAGGTGTTGAACAAGAAGATCGCCTATGGAACGCAGAACATCGCAAAAGGCCCTGCCATGACCAGGGAGCAGGCAATGCAGGCAATTATTACCGGTATAGAACTTGTTCAAAATACCGATGCGGATGTGATCGGCATTGGCGAAATGGGTATCGGTAATACAACAACCTCTTCCGCTGTTCTTGCCGTTTTGCTGGATGCGGATGTGGAAGCAGTCACCGGGCGGGGCGGCGGTATCACGGATCAGAGCTTCCTGAAAAAGAAACAGGTCATCAAAACCGCTATCGATGTGAATAAGCCCGACAAAAATGATGTGTTCGATGTACTGGCAAAGGTGGGCGGTTTCGATATTGCCGCTATGTGCGGAGCCTTTATCGGTGCAGCGGCGACCCGTCGCCCGGTGGTGATCGATGGCTTTATTTCTGCGGTGGCGGCGCTGTGTGCCAATAAGCTTTGCCCAAATAGCACTGCCTACTTTATTCCCAGCCACGCATCTTATGAGATTGGCTACAAGTTGGCAATGGATGCTATGAGCTTGCAGCCTCTCTTCCTGCTGGGCATGCGATTAGGTGAAGGCAGCGGTTGCCCGTTGGCGTTTGAGATTCTGGATGCCGCCTGTGCTATACTCAACGATATGGCAACCTTTGACCAGGCCGGCATTGATGACGGTTACTTAGACGAGATCCGCAAGGGCGACAAGTTCACCGTGGAGGGCAAGGCATGACGTATTTTATCTCCGGCGGTGCCAAAAACGGAAAATCCACCTTAGCTCAGGATTTAGCAGTTGCACTCGCGGGTGGTGGCAAGCATTACTATGTGGCAACTATGATCTCCACAGGAAGTGAGGATGATGACCGCATCCGCCGGCATATTGCTGACCGGGACAGTATGGGGTTTGAAACGGTGGAGTGTTTCCGTAATATTATGGATTGCTTGAAAATTGCCGACAGTGGTGGTGTGTTTTTGGTGGACAGTGTCACCGCCTTGATTCAAAATTCTCTGTTTCCGGTGGAGAAGAACTACGAAATGGACCTGCCTGCAGCAAACCGTTGCGCTGATGAACTGGTGGAATTTGCCCACACAGTCCGTCATGCGGTGTTTGTCAGTGATTATATTTATTCCGATGCGGAAGCGTTCTCCGAAAGTACGGAAATGTACCGCAAGTGCCTGGCGGATATCGACCGCCGCTTAGCGAAAGTCTGCGATACGGTTATCGAAGTGTCTGCCGGGCAGTTTATTATCCACAAAGGGGATCTGCGTATATGAAGAAATACTTACATGCCTTTGTGATGTGTCAGAGCATGTTCTGTGCCATCCCTGCACCGCAGGCTTGGGATGAGAAGGCAAAGGACAAAATGCTTCTGTTCCTGCCGGTTGTAGGGTTAGAAATCGGCTTGATTTGGGCAGCCATTGCTTGGGCTTGCAACCGACTGAATCTCCCTGTAATGGTGACGGCGCTGATTCTTGCCGCGTATCCTTACATTGTCACCGGCTTTTTGCATCTGGACGGCTTTATGGATGTAACCGATGCGGTGAAAAGCTGGCGGGATTTGGAGCGCAGAAGAGAGATTTTAAAAGACTCTCATGTTGGCAGCTTTGCAGTGATCGGTATCGCTTTGCTGATGCTTACACAGTTTGCGCTTTTTGCATCCGTGCCTGCGGAAGCAAACTTTTTGATTCTGATCTTTATTCCGGCAGTGAGCCGGTGCTGCTCGTCCTTGGCCGTGACAGGACTAAAGCCTATGTCGACCAGTCAGTATGCAGACCAAAAGAAACCAAAAACCCACATAGTCGTATTGAGTGTCATGCTCTGCATCTTCCTGGCAACAGGCTTTCTACTCTGTGGCAAGTACGGATTTGCACTTGTTGGCTGTTTGGTCGGATACGGACTTACCCTGCTGCGTGCTTACAAATCACTGGACGGCATGAACGGCGATATTTCCGGCTATTGCCTGACCATTGGTGAACTGTACGCCGTGGCTGTCTATGCGCTGGTTTAGGAGGTAACTATGATCTTAATCATCGGCGGAGCTTATCAAGGCAAGCTGACATTTGCAAAGGAAACGCTTGGCATCACGGATGGGGATGTTTACACCTGTGATACCGGAGAAATCGATTTTTCAAAGCGGTGCATCTATAAGATTGAAGAATTTACTGCCCGGCATGATGATCCCATTGGATATTTTGAATCCCACCGGGAAGATTGGCAGGATAGTATTCTGATCCTGCAGGATATCTTTTGCGGCGTTGTTCCAATGGGAGCGGAGAATCGGGCATGGCGACAAAAAACCGGGAGACTGGCACAGTATCTGAGCAAGGAAGCGCAGCAGGTAAGCCGGATCTTCTGCGGATTGGAGCAGAGACTAAAATGACCATCTATCTGATTCGCCACGGCAAAACAAGTGCCAACGAAAAGCACCTCTACTGTGGCAGTACCGACCTGCCCTTGTCCGTTGCAGGCAGACAAGAATTACAGAATATTCGGTATGACATTAAAAATGTCCGTTTCATTACCAGCGGCATGAAACGGACAGATGAAACTATGCGTATTCTATTTGGTGATGCTCCCTATAAAATCGATTCCCGGTTTCGGGAAGTGGACTTCGGCATTTTTGAAATGCACAGCTACGATCAGTTGAAAGACACACCGGAGTACCAAGCGTGGCTTGCCGGAGATAACGAATCCAATGTTCCTCCAGAGGGCGAAAGTGGAAAACAGATGAAGAAGCGTGTCTTGTCTGCATTCTCTGAAATCAAGGAAGATACTTGCATCATTGCCCACGGTGGCGTGATCGCTACCATCATGGAGCATTTATTCCCAGAGGAAAACAAGAACCGCTATGAATGGCAACCAAAACCAGGATGCGGCTATACTGTAACACAGCACGACTACAGAACGTTGAAATAATCAAAAAACAAATATCTTCTGAACGACGAATCCCCAGCCGATATGGCTGGGGATTTTGCATATGCACACATATGGTTTTAGAAAATTAGCATTTTGGCGCAATATTGGGAATCAAAAATTTTTAGATGCCTTATCGCGTTCCATTGTTTCTGTAATTGCACGACGAATAAAATCGCTAAGCGATTCATTGGTTGCTTTTACATGCTCAGCAATAGCAAGCTTCTCTTCCGGAGATACACGTGCCTGTAAATATTCTTGCTTTTCGCGATACTTCTTACGGGCACGAATTTGTGCTTCAGTTGGGGACATTCTTCTCACCTCGATTATTAGTATACCATAGGTACAAGCAAAACATTAGTAGAATAAAAAATATTCTCTTAGACACAATTAATAATCCTATAGCAGCATACATAAAAAGTTGTCCGTTTAGCCTAATCCCCAAGCCTGTTGGCACAATTGAGTGGGGATAAGTATAAAAAATGCCCTCTGCGAGTAAACGCAGAAGGCATATTTTTATGAGGTTAGAGAATAGCCCAAATTGTTCCTTTGGGAATGATTTGGGTTGTTCTTTAACAACAGGTATCATAGTAGAACATTACTTATTCCCATTAGTAGAATAAAAAATATTCTCTTAGACACAATTAATAATCCTATAGCGGCATACATAAAAAGTTGTCCGTTTAGCCTAATCCCCAAGCCCACCGGCACTATTGAGTGGGGATAAGTATAAAAAATGCCCTCTGCGAGTAAACGCAGAAGGCATATTTTTATTGGGTTAGAGAATAGCCAAAATTGTTCCTTTGGGAATGATTTGGTTTGTTCTTTGATAACAGGGTCATTCCCACTCGATGGTGCCGGTGGGCTTGGGCGTGAGGTCGAACAGAACGCGGTTGATGCCTTCCACCTCGGCGGTGATCCGGGCAACGATCTTGTGGAGAACGGGATAGGGGATCTCCTCAATGGTGGCGGTCATAGCGTCCTTGGTATTCACAGCCCGGATGATGGCGGGCCAACCCTCGTAGCGGCTCTCGTCCTTCACGCCAACGCTCTTGATATCGGGGATAGCAATGAAGTACTGCCAGGTCTTCTCAGCCAGGCCGCACTTGTCAAACTCATCACGGAGAATTGCATCAGCCTCACGCAGAGCGTGCAGACGGTCCCAGGTAATGGCGCCCAGGCAGCGCACACCCAGGCCGGGGCCGGGGAAGGGCTGACGGTAAACCATAGCGTGGGGCAGACCCAGAGCCTCACCAACCACACGGACCTCGTCCTTGAACAGCAGCTTCAGAGGTTCTACCAGCTCGAACTGCAGATCCTCGGGCAGACCGCCCACATTGTGGTGGGACTTGACGGCCTTCTTGCCCTCGGCAGCCTTGATGGATTCCAAAATATCCGGGTAGATCGTACCCTGTGCCAGGAAGGAAATTCCCTCTAACTTCCGTGCCTCGTCGGCAAAAACAGTGATGAACTCCTTGCCGATGATCTTGCGCTTGGTTTCGGGGTCGGATACACCTGCCAACAGGTCCAGGAAGTGATCGGTAGCGTCAACATAGATCAGGTTGGCATCCATACCTTCCTTGAACATCTTGATAACGCTTTCGGATTCGTTCTTACGCATCAGACCGTGGTTTACGTGCACGCAAATCAGCTGTTTGCCAATGGCTTTGATCAGCAGCGCGGCCACCACAGAAGAGTCAACACCGCCGGAAAGCGCCAGCAGTACCTTCTTGTCACCAACCTGCTTGCGGACAGCGGCTACCTGCTCTTCGATAAAGGCATCGGCCAAGGCCTTGGTGGTGATACGCTCCATAGTTTCGGGACGAACATTACTCATAACGGAAAACCTCCATATTTAGAATCAAAAAATTGATATTGGTATTATACATCTGCTTTTTTTGATGTGCAAGAGGAAATTGCAGAAAAATTGACTTTTTAATCCCGAATTGGAAGGGTTATATTTTTGCGGAGGGCGATTTCTTCTTCGTATGTAGTCAAATGTACCGGGGAGAAGTGGGTGAAGGGTATTTCGCCGGTTGCTGCCCGCACAAAGGCTTCCACGCTGCAGGCGGTCATGGAATAGGCGTTTACATAGGTGTCCACCCGCTCAAAGTACTGCTCGCCAAGGTAGGGAGAGCCAAAGGAAACATACACGGATTTCTCCTGGCCATACATCATAGACCAGTGGATCTTACCCATTTCTGCTCCCATAAAGTCAAGAAAACCTCTGGGACGGAAGGGACGGGAGAACATAGCATAGATAACAAGGTCGCTGTCGTCAATGTTCTGGAAGGAGGGGAAAGGATACAGTGTAGCATCAAAGCCCCGCTTGCACAGTTCCTCGGCCAGCACCTTGCCCTGTTCCCGGGTGGGCTCGTGCTGGGTTATGGCGCAGACGGCAATTTTCTTGACTTTTTTCGGGTCAATGGGGAAGTGTTTTGCGTTGTCCCGGACCAGGGTGATGGAGTGATCTGCTGTCTGCATCTGGGTCTTTTTGACAAAGGTCTTTTCTTCCGCAGTCATAGGACGGGGATCGTTGCAGCCTTGGAACAAGCCCAGCTTTTCCTTCATCTTCAGAATACGGGAAACCGCATCGTCCAGCCGTTCCATGGAAACATAGCCGCTTTCCACCGCTGCGACCAAATTGTCAACATAATTGGCAGAGGGCCACAGCAGCATATCGCAGCCGGCCTTGAAGGATTCGATTTCCGAGGTTTCCAGGTCTTTGTACCAGCCATTGAAGCCGCCCATATCCAAAGCATCGGTGACCACAACGCCCTCAAAGCCCATCTCACCCTTTAGAAGTTTGGTGATCAGCTCGTAGGACAGCGTTGCCGGCAGGCACATACCGTTGGGGGCGCGCTCGGTCTGATAGGCAGGCAGGGTGATGTGACCGGGCATAATGGAGTACACACCGGCATCGATCAGTGCCTGGAACACTTTACCGGATTTCTGCTTCCAGTCCTCCCAGGACAGGGTGTTGTTGGTGGTCACAGAGTGCTGGTCACGCCAGTCCACACCGTCGCCGGGAAAGTGCTTGGCGCAGGCGGCAAGGCCGTTTTCCTGCATGCCCCGCACCACCTGGGTGAGCAGCTTAACGGCAAGCTCCGGATCGTCGGAAACACTGCGGGTGTTCACCAAGGGGTTTCTGCGGTTGATATTCAGGTCACACACGGGAGAAAATGTCCAGTTGGCGCCGACAGAGCGGGCCTCCAGGGCGGTTGCTTTGCCGTAGTTGTAGGCGATTTCCTCGCTGTTGGTGGCGCCCAGACCCATCATGTAGGGGAGCGGGGTCAAGCCCTTGAGCATATCACCGCAGCCGTTCTCAAAGTCCGATACTACCAGCATAGGAATGGTGCATTCATCGGTATATCTTTTTAAGGTGGCTGTTGCCTGCTCCAATCCGCCGGCATCGGCCTCAGTGATGATCTCGCCGAAGAAAAAAGCTGCGCCTGCGTTTTTGACAGTGGACTCACGACCGTTATTCAGTCGCAGTATAACGGTTTGCAGGACTTTCTCCCGCAGAGATAAATCGGTAATCTTCATAATGCACCTCGCATTTTTTGATACGATTAGTATAGTAACGTTATATTTCCATGTCAATAGAACGGCAGTTGTTTTTTAGTCCAGCGCCAGGCCAAACCAACCGGGGCGGGGGCAATCCTCCCGGAAAGGCAGCCACATGGCAAAATCACTCTGCGTACCGGGCGTACGGAAACGGCCTTTGGCAAAGCCCAAAGTTTTGAGAATTCCCGGAGCAGCCTGGGTATTCCCAAGAAATTCCTGGGCAAAAAGGCCATCCGGTGAAGCCTCGCAAACCAGCAGAAAATCCTCGCCGGCATAAAAGCGGCAGTAGCCTGCCAGGAAAACCATAGCCTGCCCTTCCTGCACCACGCCGCTTTCCGGCAAATAAACAGAGCGAAGCCTGGTGTATTCCTCCGGCGTGATTTCCCGGAGGGGTATGGGCGCATCACCTGGCTCGCAGGAAAATCTTGATACGGTGGTGGCGGTCTCGTAGCCGAATTGACGGTAGAAATCAAAGAGAGATGCGCCGCTGGGGACCAAAATCGCCCCGGCATAACCTTGGCTTCGCAAAATTTCGTGGGTTTCGTTCAGCAACCTCCCGGCAAGACCCTTGCCCCGGTGGCTTTTTAAGGTGGCCACACCGTAGATATAGGCAAGCTTGTGGCCGGATAGTTCACAGTCAAACCAGTAAAGGGCGCTGACCGGTACATCGTTTTCGGCAATGTAGTGACACCGCCGGGGGGAATATCCCACCGAGAAAAACAGGTCTGTAAAGTCTTCGGGCTCATTGAAGGCCTCTTGCCATAGCTGCTTTAGAGCTTTAACAGTCATAGCCTTCCTCCTTGAGGCACGCCCACCATTTTTCAATGAGCCTGTCCGGGTAGTAGGACAGCTTCGCTTTCCGCAGACCCTCCAAGCCCATATCGTCCTCCCGGTTCAGCCATTGGACTTTGGGGTGTTTCTCCCGCAGATACCGGGCAAATTCCCGGTTGATGGCGGCATAAGCCCCGTCATAGCCATCCGTGGCTTTTTCAAAGTGAATATCAAAGGTGTCCTCAGACAGGGCAGAGCCCATGGTCATGGCGATGATCTTGCCTTCGTGTCGCAGAACAAGGCCCTCCATACCCAGCTCCTCCCGGCTTTGCAAGGCGCGGCGGATGGCGGCCTGCTCCAGATAGAAGCTGGCAGTGGGGTCGGCGGCTAACTTGGCGGCATACCAATCCTCCAGCATCTTCTCCACCTGTGGGGTGTTGTCCTCCGTGATAGGTTCGACGGTGGTTTCCGGATAAGCATCCCAAAACCGATTGCAGTGGTTGCGCTTGCGCTGGAGCTTTTTGCCTTTCAGGTCTGCCAGTGCCTCTACGGAATATACATAGTCGTAGCTGTCCCGGTCCGGCTGAAAATAGAACTGCTCCGGATACCAGGTTTCCAAAAGTTCCTTATCCTTAGCCGTCAAACAGGTGATGCGGCAGGGAATGCCCCGCTCCCGGGAATCGGCAATGATAGCGTCCAAAGTGGGCTTCAGATCCTCTCCCAATGGGAACTTATATACGCTTTTTCGGTAGAATTGAGAGAAAAAGGCCAAGTTTCCTTCGTGGAAAGTTGCCTTTTGCCGTCCCCATAAATACATATTGGCAAAGCTGTACTCACAGCCCCGCTCTGCGCAGTAACGCAGGTAGGGCTCGTACAGTTGTTTATCCGCAGGCTTTACAGCCGTAAAATTCAGCATATAGGCATCACTCCTTTTGTATAACCTCAGTATACCACAATTTTCGCCTCAGTACAACGAAAATATGGCTACTTGCTTTTTGACCGGGTTTTTGCTATACTATAAAAATAAAAAGAGTATAATCCTTATAAGCAAAAAGGAGCGATGATATGAAAACAAGGAAGATTTTACAGGCTTTGCTGATGATAAGCTTGGTTGCGGTCTTGCTGCTGAGCTTTGCTGCCTGTGGCAAAAAGAAAAAACCTGCCCCCACTGAGGCAACCACCGAGCCCACTGTGATGACGGAGGCCACCCAGTCCACCGAGGCGACTACCGCCCCCACCCAGGCTCCCACGGAGGAGACCACCGAGTCCACCGAGCCCACCTGTGAGCACCCCAATGCCAAGATGGTGGTGGATAAGGAGCCTACCTGCCGGATCCAGGGCAGCCAGCATATGGAATGCGAAGAGTGTGGGTATGTAGGACCTGCCGAGGTCATTGAGAAAATCGACCATATTTCCAGTGACTGGATCGTGGAGAAGGAAGCCACCTGCCTGGAGCAAGGCAATCAGTACATAGAGTGCACTATGTGCAAGACACGGCAGGCCAATATCCCGATCCCCAAGACGGGCCATACCCCCGGCGAGTGGATCCTGGATAAGCAGGCTACCAACACAGAGCCCGGCAAGACCCACCAGGAGTGCGATGTATGCAAAGAGGTGCTGGCTACTGCGGAAATCCCCACCACCGGCACTACCGGTCTGGCATTCAAGCAGAATCAGGATGGAACCTATACCGTTACCGGCATCGGCACCTGTAAGGATACTGTGATCTACATTCCCGGGGCCTATGAGGGCGGCGCGGTTACCGCCATCGGCGAGAAGGCATTTGCCGGCTGCGCCAAGGTGGAGAAGATCATTCTGCCCAGCTCCGTTACAGAAATCGGCGACCGGGCCTTCTACGATTCCGGAATCAAGGAATTCACGGTTCCTGCAAGTGTAAAGAAGATCGGTACACAGATCTTCTTCCAGGCAGATAAGCTGGATACTGTGTATTATAACAGCGATTATGCCAATGAGACCGCACCCATCTTTGGCGCTACCTGGATCAGAAAGGTAGTCTTCGGCGGCAAGAAAGTGCCTGCCTATGTATGCCAGGGCGCATCCGGGCTTTCGGAAGTTGTCATTGGCAAGACTGTTACCGAGATCGGCAACAACGCCTTTGAGGATTGCACCAATTTGGGCACTGTAACCATTCCCGACAGTGTTTCTGCCATCGGTGAAGCGTCCTTTGCCGGCTGCTCTGCTTTGAGCAATGTGGTTATCCCTGACAGCGTGACCCGTATCAACAAGCGGGCTTTCGCCGGCTGTTCCAACCTTTACACGGTTACCGTTCCTGCCAGCATGACCAAGATTGGCGAGGAAGCGTTCAGCGGATGCAAGAAGCTGCAGACTATTGATTTCCAAGGCAAGCAGGCCCAGTGGGATAAGATCACCAAGGGCACAAACTGGGATTATATGGTCAGCAATTACACCGTAAATACCAAAGAATAAACCCAAAGCGCCCCCCACAGGGGCGCTTTATATTTGAGGAGACAGTATGCGTTTTCGAAAAATATATGTGGAGATTTCCAATCTGTGCAATTTAAGCTGTGCGTTCTGCCCCGGCACAAAGCGCAGCCCAGGGCGCATGACCCCGGAGGATTTTGCAAAGCTTTTGCCCAAGCTGCGGCCCTACACGGATTTTCTCTACTTTCATATTATGGGCGAGCCCTTGTGCCACCCCCATTTAGCGGAATTTTTGGAAATGGCCCACGGGCAGGGTTTTCGCGTGATTTTAACCACCAACGGAACACTCCTTGCCAAGCAGCAGGAAATGCTGCTATCTGCCCCCGGTCTTCACAAGATCAATATTTCCCTCCACGCCTTTGAGGCCAATGACTTGGCCGTTCCTTTTGAGGAATACTTGGCGGATTGCTTCCGGTTTGGTAAGGCGGCAGAGGGGAAGAAATTGGTTGTCTATCGATTGTGGAACAAGGGCGGCGCAGATGCCAAAAATGAGGAAATTCTTTCTGTAATGGAAAAGGCTTTCCCAAAACCCTGGGTGGTGGAGAACCGGGGGACACGGATCGCAGACCGTGTGTTTTTAGAATATGGCGAAAAATTCGATTGGCCGGACCTTGGGGCCCCGGAAGGGTCAGAAAAGCTGTTTTGCTATGGCCTGCGGGATCAGTTAGGTGTCCTTTGGGATGGCACGGTAGTGCCCTGCTGCCTGGACCACGAGGGAGATTTGGCTTTGGGAAACCTGTTTGACCGGGAAATGGAGGAAATTCTCCAAAGCCCCCGGGCTAAGGCCATTTATGAGGGCTTTTCCCGGAAAGAGGCGGTGGAGGAACTGTGCCGCCGCTGCGGCTACGCAAGACGATTTGAATAAAGCAAATAGCGGTCATTGCGAACCAGTGCGCACACTGGTGTGGCAATCTCCCTCTTGTGATGGGGATTCCCACGGGCATAAATGCCCTCGGAATGACCGATTTTTGCGTAGGGTATCTGTTTTTGGTAGTTTCCCCTTGATTATTCTATATTTTCTGCTACAATTACAATGAATATTTATGTGCTTAGCCTGACCAATATAATCCAAACCCGTTCCTGAGCCGCGGGGCAGTCCCAATGCCTCGTTACCGCTTCTTGAAGGGCGGCAAGCCCATCTGCGAAGCGGTGCCTTGCCTTAGAACCGCCCCGTAGCTCAGGAATCTGCGACCTAAGGGGGATGGATGAATGGTTCAGTCGAAGCATAGGAAGCCGATGGGCTGACGCCCATCAATGAATATAATGACGACTGAGCCAATCAGACGCACCCTTAGGCGGGTTCGGATTATATTGGCCAGGCTAAGGAGTTTGAGATGATTACTGTTAATAATTTAGGTATGCAATTTGGCGGCCAGTGGCTGTTCCAGCATGTGGACCTGCAGTTCCTGCCCGGCAACTGCTACGGCATCATTGGCGCAAACGGCGCAGGTAAGTCCACCTTCCTGCGTATCCTCACCGGTGAGCTGGAGTCCACCAACGGCTCTGTTACCGTAGACCCGGACAAGCGTGTTTCCGTGCTGAAGCAGAACCAAAACGCCTACGACGAGTACACCGTTATGGACACTGTCATTATGGGCAATCAGCATCTTTATGATGTGATGAAAGAAAAGGATGCCATCTACGAAAAGGAAGATTTCTCCGACGAGGACGGTATGCGTGCCTCCGAGCTGGAAGTGGAATTTGCAGAGATGGGCGGTTGGGAAGCAGAGTCCGATGCCTCCCGGATCCTCCAGGGTCTGGGCATCCCCACCGATATGCACTATGATATGATGGGTTCCACTGACCCCCGTCTGAAGGTGAAGATTTTGCTGGCCCAGGCACTGTTCGGCAACCCCGACATCATTATGCTGGACGAGCCTACCAACAACCTGGACATTGAAGCCATCAACTGGTTGGAAGACTTCCTGCTGGATTTCCCCGGTATGGTCATTGCCGTGTCCCATGACCGGCACTTCTTAAATACCGTCTGCACCCACACCGTGGATATCGACTACGGCAAGATCAAGATGTATGTGGGTAACTATGACTTCTGGTACGAGTCTTCTCAGATGGTCCAGGCCATGATCCGCAACAAGAACAAGAAGAACCAGGAGAAGATCGAAGAGCTGCAGCTGTTTATCCAGCGGTTCTCCGCCAACAAGTCAAAGGCCAAGCAGGCAACCGCAAGAAGAAAGCTGCTGGACAAGCTGACTGTTGAGGAAATGCCCTGCTCCACCCGCCGTTACCCCTTCGTGGGCTTTATGCCGGAGCGGGAGCTGGGTAAGGATATTCTCACCGTCAACGATGTTTCTGTCACTGTGGACGGGGAAAAGCTGCTGGACAAGGTCTATTTCTCTGTGGGTAAGAACGACAAGATCGCCTTTGTAGGTGAAAACGAAAAGGCACAGACCGCACTGATGCAGATCCTGATGGGCGAGTTAGAGCCGGATGAAGGCAGTATCAAGTGGGGCATCTCCACCATTCGCAGCTACCTGCCTAAGGATAATTCTGAATATTTCGAGGGCAACGAGATGGAGCTGGTGGATTGGCTCCGCCAGTACTCTGCCAAGAAGGACGATGTGTACCTGCGAGGCTTCCTGGGCCGTATGCTCTTCGGCAACGACGATGTGTTCAAGCATGTCAATGTCCTCTCCGGTGGTGAGAAGGTCCGCTGTATGCTCTCCAAGATGATGCTCAGCGGCGCCAATGTGGTGCTGCTGGACCAGCCCACCAACCACTTGGATATGGAGTCCATCCAGGCTGTGAACAAGGGTCTAGAGGCCTTTACCGGCGTGGTGCTGCTGGCATCCCACGACCACGAAATGCTCCAGTCTACCTGTAACCGTGTGATTGCCTTCCAGCCCGACGGCACAATCGTTGACCGCTACGGCACTTATGACGAGTACCTGGAATGGGTGGCGCAGCAGAAGGAGAACTGATATGGAAAAAATCTTGGATATTATCACCGCTAAGATGCAAAAAGCCTTTGCAGAGGCCGGTTACGAAGCCTCTTTCGGCAGAGTGACCGTGTCCAATCGGCCGGACCTGTGCGAATACCAGTGTAACGGCGCTTTGGCCGCTGCCAAGCAGTATAAATGCGCACCCATTGCGATCGCCAATGCGGTAGCGGAAAATTTGGAAAAGGCTGACTTTTCTATGATCGAGGCGGTTATGCCCGGCTTTATCAATCTGAAATTGTCCGATACTTTCCTGCAGAATTACCTGGAGGGTATGCGTACTGCGACCGACTTTGGTGTGGAGAAATTCGGCACAGGCAAGACCGTGGTTGTGGACTACGGCGGACCCAATGTGGCAAAGCCCCTGCACATCGGCCACCTGCGCTCTGCCATCATCGGCGAGTCCATCAAGCGGCTGTTTAAGTTCTTCGGCTACAATGCCATTGGCGACATCCACTTAGGCGACTGGGGTCTGCAGATGGGTCTGATTATCTCCGAATTACAGGAGCGTCAGCCGGACCTCATTTATTTTGATGAGAGCTTTTCCGGCCCTTACCCTGAGGAAGCGCCTTTTACCATCACCGAGCTGGAAGAGATTTATCCCGCCGCTTCTGCCAAGAAGAAAGAGGACGAGGCCTTTGCGGAAAAAGCCCACACCGCAACCTTTGAGCTGCAGCAGGGCAGACCCGGCTACCGGGCTTTGTGGCAGCATATTATGCGTCTGTCCCTGGCGGATATGCGGAAGATCTACGACAACTTAAATGTCCACTTTGAGGCCTGGCTGGGCGAGAGTGATGCCGATCCCTATATCCCCCCCATGGTAGAGGATATGAAGGCACGGGGCATTGCCGTCCAGTCCGAGGGTGCTTGGGTCATTCCCGTTGCCAAGGAGGACGATAAGAAGGAAGTGCCTCCCTGCATTTTGGTGAAGTCTGACGGCTCTGCCATCTATGCAACCACCGACCTTGCCACCATGGTCCAGCGTATGCAGGACTTTAAGCCCGACCGGATGTTCTACATCACCGACAAGCGCCAGAGCCTGCATTTTGAGCAGGTGTTCCGGGCTGCCAAGAAGGCCGGTATCCTGCCCGAGGATTATCTGGTGGAGCATTTGGGCTTCGGCACGATGAACGGCGCCGACGGCAAGCCCTTCAAGACCCGTGACGGCGGTGTGATGCGCCTGGAAGTGCTGATCAAGGAAATGACCGATTTCGTTCGCGCCAAGGTGGTGGAGAACAAGATCGTAGACAAATCCGAGGTGGAGGCAACCACCCAAAAGATCGCCATGGCTGCGCTGAAGTACGGTGACCTTTCTAACCAGCCCACCAAGGACTATGTGTTCGATATGGACCGCTTTGCCGCATTCGAGGGCAATACCGGACCTTATATCCTCTATACCATCGTCCGCATCAAGTCCATTTTGGCCAAATACGGCGCTTGGGAGAACCTGCCCATCCAGGTTCCTGCCAATGTGTATGCCAAGGAGCTGATGCTTGCCATCACCAAGGCAGGCCCTGCTTTGGAATCCGCTTTGGCAGGCGCTGCGCCCAACCTCATTTGCGCTTATATCTATGAGCTGGCCGGTGCGGTGAATAAGTTCTACCACGAGACCCGCATCCTCACCGAAGAGGACAAAAACTTGCAGGCTGGCTATATCAGCCTTATCGGCCTTGCCAAGCAGGTGCTGGAAACCTGCATCGATATTCTGGGCTTCTCTGCTCCGGAGAAAATGTAATAAAAAAGGTGTGCCTTAGGCACACCTTTTTTATTCCCCTGTGGCGGCAATTATTAAAATGGGCGCTACATCCCGGTATATTTCATCAAACTGACTGAGAGGCAGAGGATTCACACCCTCGCCTACCTCTATGGTATAGCCCGGCCTGCGGAATTCCTGGATGAACCAATCCTTGTACCCGGCAAAGCTGGAGTTAAAGGGGGTGTCTGCCAGGGTGTAGCCGCTGGCTGCTGCCATCTTGCGACCCAGTTCTTCCGCCCCCGGCACAAGAATATCCTTGAATTGCCAATAAATTTCCTTGCCCTGGCTGTGGAGGGCTACCACCAATGCAGGGTCGATATACTCCGTATATCCGGCCAGCGCCCGGGTTTCAAATTGATTTAAGGGGGCGCGGCCTACATAATCCCTTGGGCCGGGGTTTACAAAGCCCTGGGCGAATTTGATCTCCCGGGCCTGCAGCCACCCGGCGGGGTATTGCAGATTCAAGTCAACTCCCAAAAGATTGGCTTTCCAGCCATCGGGAAAGGGGATCATGGGATAGTCCCGGGCCAAACGCTCCGCCAAGTCATACTGAATATCCCCCGGACCAATAGCCCCGGTCACCAGGTCTACCCCGTCGGGATCTACCATGGGCACCATATAGATGGTTACCTGCTCTGCCAATTCCCGGGCATTCCGGCCGTAAATTTGTCCCCCGGAGCGGATGGCCTCAGCCAGTTCCTCTGCAAATTGCAGCAGTACAAGGCTGGTGATCCACTCATTTGCGTGGTGGGAGGCAGAGAAAATTACCTTCCGGGGCCCGTTTCCTGCCACCAAGGTGGAAACAGGCCGCTGAAAAGCGGTGTTGGTCAGTACCTCTGTGCGCAGAAAAGGATATGTACTGACAAGAGCCCTAATATATTGCTCGTTAGCCTGCGATGTGATGGGTATGCCGGTTTGTACAATGGCCATAAAATCACCTCCCATCAGTATATGCTATCTTGGGTGACTGCGTTCAAAAAACAACCCCACAGGGGGGTTGCAAGTTCCTAAAAATAGTGTATAATAGGGGAAAACAAAGGAGGTGGGTACTATGCACGATCACCACGAACAGGATCATTCCTATATGCACGCCCACGGTATTGCCCACTCCCACGGCCATGTCCACGAAAATCAAAAGGCAGTTATCAACCGCCTGGCCCGGGCCATCGGTCACTTGGAGAAGGTGAAGCGGATGGTGGAAGAGGGCTATGACTGCTCCGAGGTGCTGATCCAGCTGGCGGCTGTCCGCTCTGCTTTGGATAATACCGGCAAGGTAATTCTCAAGGATCATATTCACCACTGTATGGTGGATGCGGTGGCGGCGGGCGACCAAAATGCCATCGACAGCCTGTGCGAAGCTGTGGACAAATTTATGAAGTAAATAAAAGAGCCTTGGCATTTGCCAAGGCTCTTTTTGTTTGTATTACAGATCACAGTTGCCAACAGTTCTGGGGAAGGGCAGCACATCACGGATGTTGCCCATACCGGTCAGATACATGACGCAGCGCTCAAAGCCCAAGCCGAAACCGGCGTGGCGGGCAGAGCCGTACTTCCGCAGATCCAGGTAGAAGTCGTAGTCCTCGGGGTTCATGCCCAGCTCTTCAATACGGTTCTTCAGGATCTCGTAATCGTCCTCACGCTGGCTGCCGCCGATGATCTCGCCGATGCCGGGCACCAGGCAGTCCATAGCAGCCACGGTCTTGCCGTCGGGATTCAGCTTCATATAGAAAGCCTTGATCTCCTTGGGGTAGTCGGTGACGAACACAGGCTTCTTGAACACTTCCTCGGTGAGGTAGCGCTCGTGCTCGGTCTGCAGGTCGCAGCCCCAGTAGACAGGGAATGCAAACTTGTCGTTGCACTTCTCCAAAATCTCGATGGCCTCGGTGTAGGTCACATGACCGAAGTCGGAATTTACCACATGGTTCAGCCGCTCCAGCAGGCCCTTATCCACGAAGGAGTTGAAGAACTCCATTTCCTCGGGTGCGTGCTCCAGCACATAGGAGATGATATACTTGATCATATCCTCGGCAAGGCGCATATCGTCAGAAAGATCGGCAAAAGCGATCTCCGGCTCGATCATCCAGAACTCGGCGGCGTGCCGGGTGGTGTTGGAATTTTCGGCGCGGAAAGTAGGGCCGAAGGTGTAGATGTTCTTAAAGGCCATGGCAAAGGTCTCGCCGTTGAGCTGACCGGAAACGGTCAGATTGGTGGGTTTGCCGTAGAAGTCCTGGGAGAAGTCCACCTTGCCGTCATCGGTCTTGGGGACGTCGTTCAAGTCCAAAGTAGTAACCTGGAACATCTCGCCTGCACCCTCACAGTCAGAACCGGTGATGAGGGGAGTGTGGACATAGACAAAGTCACGGTCCTGGAAAAATTGGTGGATAGCCATTGCTGCCAAAGAACGGACACGGAACACAGCCTGGAAGGTGTTGGTCCGGGGGCGCAGATGGGTGATGGTACGCAAAAATTCCATGGAGTGCCGTTTGGGCTGCAGGGGATAGTCGCCGGTGGAAGCGCCTTCCACGGTGATCTCCTGGGCCTGGATCTCAAAGGGCTGCTTGCTGTCGGGGGTCAGTACTACAGTGCCTTTGATAATGAGGGCAGCGCCGATGTTGATCTTGGAGATCTCCTGGAAATTTTCCATAGCATCGGTGTACACCACCTGAATGGGGCTAAAATAAGTGCCGTCGTTCAGCATAATAAAGCCAAACTGTTTGGAAGGCCGGCGGTTACGCACCCAGCCACCCACGGTGACGGTCTTGTCGGCGTAAGCTGCGGTGTTCTTATACAGCTCACGAACAGAAATCAGATCCATAGTGTTTACCTCTTTGTTTAGTCTATAATATAAAGAGTATAAGCCAAAAAGGAAGAATTTACAAGAGGTTTTGAAAATTTAATTGAGCAAAAATACCCCAAAATTCAGATATCCGGCAAAAGTGACCCACAAAAGATAGGGAAGTAAGAGATTTCCGGCGGTTTCGTCGATGGCAGAGAAACGCCGCAGGGTGATAAAAATGGCGATCCACAGAGCAATGAGAATGATAAATGCCAGCAGATACATTTGAGCGCCGAAGAATACCAAAGGCCAAATAAAATTCAGCGCCAGCTGCACAGCATAGGCCTTCAGCGCGGAGCGGATAAGCACCATATCCTCCCCGGAGGTCAGTACCCGGTAGGATGCTTCGCCCATTAAAAGATACAGAATGGTCCAAACCACGGGGAAAATCCACCCCGGCGGCGAAAGAGGTGGCTGGTTCATTACCTTATAGCTGCCCATTCCGCCGCTGAGTAACGCGGCAAGACCACCCACCGCTAAGGGAATGGCCCAGCAAATCAGTCGTTTTTTCCAATCGGTTTTCATAGTGATCCCTCCCGGTAAGTAGTCTATGAAAATAATCGGCTTTTTATAATTATCGTTTTTTTGGCCATACTGTATAAGAGGTGTGCAGTATGAAAAAAACGGTGATTTTGCTGATAATTTGTGTTATTTTGTGCGGCTGCAAAAAAGAAAAAGCACCGGAGCATCGGGTGGTGACGGGGATACAGGTGGAGTATCACCAGGGAGAAAATGTCCTGCATCGCAGCTACAAAAAAACAGAAAATGTCCAGTTTATGCTGAATTATCTTAGAATATTAAATCCTTTTGGGCCGGTGATCCCGGAGGGAAGACAGGCGGATAACTGTCGGATCACCCTGCAGTATTCCCACGGTCCGGACAGCATATACCTGCAGCAGGGAAGCGCATATCTTTGCCGCAACGGCGGGCCTTGGGAAAGTATCGACAGCGCCCGGGCAAGCCTGCTGTATCCTATGCTTTTGCTGCTGCCCTCAGATGCATAAAGAAAGCCCCTGTCATTGACAGGGGCTTTTGTTACATATCCCGGCAGAATTTGCCGTCAGCGGTCATTTCATAAAGCTCCGTTAAGGAGGCAAAGGTTTTGTTTTCCTTGTTTTTCAGAGGCCGGGAGAAATAGAATTTTCCGTCGCCAAAGCTGTACACGCCGGTAGAACCCAAGGGGAAATGGCTGCCCCGGATGCCTTCCTTGCCGGTTTCACCAATGGGAGCAAGGGTCAGCAGCATTCCGGTCTCACCATCCCGGCCCAAAAGGGGCTGCTCTGTGGCAGCTGCGGTGGCATCAATGAAGAACAGAATAAAGTCGGTAAACTTCTCCTTTTTGCCACGATACACCGCTGCCAGCCAGGTGCGGCTGTGGGGATCGTATTCCAAATTCTGCATGCCGTAGCGGGTGTTGCCGGTGTACAGATAGTACCGCTGCTCAGCAGATTCCGGACCGCTGTAATGGGGCTTTTCCTGGTTCAGCGGCTGTCCGTAGGTCTCAAAGACAGAGGGGTCATACTGCAAAATAACCTGATGGTCATTATCGTCCCGGCTATTGTCCTCGTAAATGCCGTAGGCTATCATTATTTTCTTTTCGCCGTTTTGACCGAATACCGGGCCGTAGCCTGTGCCGTCAAAGCCGCTGCAGCCGTAGCGGTGCTTGTTGCCGCTGACCGGGTCTGTGGCCTCATAATCTGCCCGCACATCCCCGAGCCAAACAGCCTGCATAATGCCGTCCTTTTCCGCATCCTTTTCCATCCGGTCAATGGCATCCACATCAAAGCTCACCAGATAGAAATTGTCCTCCGGGTTGGGATCCCAGCCGGTCCGGGCAATGACGCCGGCGCCGATGGCATCGTGCTTTAACTCCAAAGAGCCGTAGATCTTCCGCCGGTCCGGGTCAAAGGTGATGCAGCCCAAATGACCTGCCAAATTCTTGACAGAACCCAAGGGCTTGCCCTGCAGGTCGGTCTTCAGCAAAATGGTGGTGAAGGAGAAGTACATATGACCCTTTTCCTTATCCAGCGCAATGCCTTGAATGTGACCCTCTGGCCACCAACCGCTGAACACAGCGCCGGGGTAGCTTTTCTCTTCGCCGCCGTAAAGGTCATTGTAAAGCCAAAGCACCGTGTAGCGGTCTTTTAAGTCCTTGCCGTAGGTGACCGCATCGGCGATCTTCTCGTGGGAGTAGAGCTTGTAAAAATCTTCCATAGAAAGACCCACAGCACCCAACATTTTTTCCAAAGACTCCGGGGTGGGCATTTCTGCAAGAATTTCACGGATCTCGGCTTCTTTGGCTTTGTAAGCATCCATTAGAGGCTTTTCGTAAAAGCCCACCTTTTTCTGCAGCGCCATGCAGCCCTCTGCCACCGGGCCGTAGACCCGCTGCATCTGGGCGGCGTAGTCGGCAGGCTTGTGCCGCTTTGTGGGGAACGGCGTTGCTAAAATCTTTTGCCGCAGCTGGGCGGTGACCACCGCAGAGTAAGCCACATCGATGCCGTGGGGGAAATAAGGCTCGTCCCGGACGATGCCTACGATCTCAAAGAAGTGGGAGAGGTGATGCTCGCTGCCGGAGGCAGGCCGGGAAGAACCGGCAAAGCTCATGGCAATGCCCACCAAAACCAGCGCCTCCATCAGCACCTGCACACTCTTTTCGTCCCGGTTTACCAAACCGGGAGCAAGCTGCAGGGTCTGCAGCAGTGCGTCCATCGTCATATCGTAAATGTACTGGCAGAAATATTCGCCGTTCACCGCCCGACTCAGCTTCCAGTCATTAAGCGCAGAGTACTTGCCCACGATATCGCCGTAACCGGCCTGGATCATTTCAAAGGGCGCGTCCTTCAGAACAGCCGTGTCCGCCAAAATGGCAGAGGGCACTTTGGCGCTGTAGGTCACCTTCATACCGCCGGTGATCATCGCCGCGCCGGAGGAGGCATAGCCGTCCATAGAGGGAGCGGTGGCCACCACAAAATAGGGAAGCTCTGCGTAAAATGCTACATATTTGCAAAGATCCTGTATAACACCGGAGCCGATGCCGATGATGAGATCGTGACCGGACAGATCCTTTTGCACCCGCTCAATGGCGGCTTCGTTGGGGATCAGCACCTTATCTCCGGGGAAGATCACCTTGTCCACCTGCTTGCCGGACAAATAGCCCATGGTTTTTTTACCGGCGGCGGCAAAGGTGTTCTCGTCAGCCACCAGTAAAATGGCTTTGTAGTCCTTGCAAAGGGTTGTCAAATGGCGAATGGCGTCCGGCTCTACCGCCACAAAATCCATATCGCACCGATGGTGCTTTCCGCAGGCGCAATCCACACCCTGTAAAAGCTTTTGAAAATCCATAAGAATCCTCCTGTTGTGAAAATTATCTTTATTATAAAATGGATGCTTATAATAATCAAGAAATGAGCAAAAATATGACCACTATTTGACAATTGTGCATATTTTAGTGTAAAATGGATAAAAAATGCGCATAGGAGGCTCATATGCTGAAAAATGAACGGGAGCAGGAGATTTTGAATGTCCTGCAAAGCACCGGCTATGCCACGGTGAAGTTTTTGAGTGAGCAGCTATATACCAGCGAATCCTGTGTCCGTCGGGCGCTGGCCGGGTTGACGGAAAAGGGTTTGGTTCGCAGAAGCTATGGCGGCGTGGAGCTGCTGAGCAGCCATACCAATGTGACTTCTTTCGGCGCACGGACCCATCAAAACGTGGCAGCCAAGCAGGCGATCGCAAAAAAAGCCGCCCCCTTGGTAGAAGACGGCAGTATCGTGTTTTTGGACGGCTCTTCCACATCTTTTTATTTGGCCGCCCAGCTGCTCAGCAAAACCGGGCTGACGGTAGTTACCAACAATACAGAAATCCTGAACCTGTTGGCCCAGGCTAATTTCAAGGTCTACTGCTCCGGCGGGGAGCTCAGCGAAACAAACCGCACTTGTCTGGTGGGCCCCGATGCCCAGCGCAGCTTCGCCGGCATCTATGCCCAGTACGCGTTCTTTTCCAGCAATGCCCTGTCGGCAGAGGGCGTCATTACTGATTGCACCCGTGAAGAGGTGGCAGTTCGGGAGACCATTCTGCAAAACGCCCGGAAAAAGATTTTCCTGTGCGACAGCAGTAAACTCGATACGGTTTCCGTTTACCGCCAATGCGACCTGAGCCAAATCGATACCCTTGTCAGTGAGGACGACCGTGCCAAGAAGTTTGCGAAGGAATTTCCTAATTTGCAAGTGTTATAAAAAGCAGCCACGGCAACCAAAGTTGCCGTGGCTGTAACTGTTTTTCCTTAGCCCTTTTCCAGAGCCAGGGTCTGGGTGGTCTGGTCGCAGACCTCAGCAGGGCCCCAGTACTGGATGGCGCCGGGGTACACATAGCAGGTGTCAACAGCCCAGGTCTCGCGGTTCTCAGCAAAGAACTTGAAGGGCTTGCCCTCCAGCTCAACCAAAGCCTTGCGGATAACGGGCTTGTCAGCGCCGTGGCGGCGTTCCATGTTCATCATCTTGGTGATGGGCATACCGCCGGCAACCCACTCTTCAGCGGGCTTAGACAGGTTAGAAACCTTGGAAAGATAGCCGGTGTAGCCATACTGGATCAGCATAAAGGCATTGTAGCCCAGGCTGTAGCAGTAGTCAGCATCAAAGTTAGAGGGGAAAGCGCAGCGGCCTTCGTAGCCCAGGAAGTGATGCAGGGGAGAGAACTTGCCGGCATACTTGCCCTCGGCCTTGCGCTTAGCCAGGTTGGCCTTGACCATCTCGGAGAACAGCTTCTCGGACTCGATGAGGGAAACCTGCACATTGCCGTGGGGGTCGCGCTCCAGGAACAGCTGCTGCTGAATGGTCTGGGGCAGGATGGCAAATACAGCCATGGACTTTTCGGTCAAACCGGCCTTGATGAAAGCGTACTTTTCTTCCCAGGTAGGAAGTGCGTTGAAGGCATCAGCCTTCGCGCCTGCCAGCAGCTCATTGATCTCAGCGATCAGAACGGAGAACTCGGGAACGAATTCCACGATACCCTCGGGAATGATAGCAACACCGAAGTTCCAGCCACGGGCTGCCCGGTTTGCAACGGAGTCAGCAATGTAATCGGTGATCTGCGCCAGGGACATCTTCTTGGCAGCGACTTCTTCACCGATCAGGCAGATGTTGGGACGGGTCTGCAGAGCAGTTTCCAAAGCCACATGGGAAGCGGAGCGGCCCATGACCTTCACAAAGTGCCAGTACTTCTTGGCGGAGTTGGCGTCACGCTCAATGTTGCCCACGATCTCAGCGTAGGTCTTGGTGGCGGTGTCGAAACCGAAGGAGCACTCGATGTCCTCGTTCTTCAGGTCGCCGTCGATGGTCTTGGGGCAGCCGATGACCTGGATGCCGGCATTTTGTGCTGCAAAGTACTCAGCCAGCACAGCGGCATTGGTGTTGGAATCGTCGCCGCCGATGATCACCAGGGCGTTGATGCCGTGCTTCTTGCAGTTTTCTGCCACAATGGCGAACTGCTCCTGGGTCTCCAGCTTGGTACGGCCGGAGCCGATGATGTCAAAACCGCCGGTGTTGCGGTAAGCATTGATGTATTCGTCGTCGAAGATGATGTAATCATCATCGATGAGGCCGCTGGGGCCGCCCTTGAAACCGTACAGGACATTGTCCTTGTCGGTGGCCTTCAGGGCATCGTACAGACCGCAAATAACATTGTGGCCGCCGGGTGCCTGACCGCCGGACAGGATCACGCCCACAACTTGCTTCTTGGCAGGCGCGGTGTTCTTGCCCTTCTGGAAGGTGATCTCATTTTTGCCGTAGGTATTGGGGAACAGAGCCTTGATCTTGTCCTGGTCGGCAACGCTCTCGGTAGCGGCGCCGTCCTTCACGCAGATCTCAGCAATGCCGCCGCGCAGCATACCGGGCAGCTTGGGGTTATACTGGTATCTTGCCAGCTGTAGGGGGGATAGTTTCATCTTTTTACACTCCTTGCAGTATTTTTTATCGATTATACTCCATCTTTACAAAAAGGTAAATAGGAAATTGCAATATTTTTTTATTTATGACTATTGAAAAGCAAAAAAACTGTGGTATAATGGTAGCTGTAAAAATACGGGTCTAACCCCGTGAAATAAGAAAGGAAAGATGAAAATGGCTCTTGTTACTACTACCGAAATGTTCAAGAAGGCTTATGACGGCGGCTACGCTATCGGCGCTTTCAACGTGAACAATATGGAAATCGTTCAGGGCATCACCGAGGCTTGCTGCGAGGAGAACGCTCCCGTTATCCTGCAGGTTTCCAAGGGCGCCCGCGCTTATGCGAACCATACTTACCTGGTAAAGCTGGTTGAGGCTGCTATCATTGAGTGCCCCAACATTCCCATCGCTCTGCACCTGGACCACGGCGACAGCTTCGAGACCTGTAAGTCCTGCATCGACGGCGGCTTCACCTCCGTTATGATCGACGCTTCCTCCAAGTCCTTCGAGGAGAACATCGCTATCACCAAGCAGGTCGTTGAGTATGCTCACGATCACGGCGTTGTTGTTGAGGCTGAGCTGGGCTCTTTGGCCGGTATTGAGGATGAGGTCAATGTTTCCGCTGAGGCTGCTTCCTACACCCGTCCCGAGGAGGTCGAGGAGTTCGTTTCCCGTACCGGTTGTGACTCCCTGGCTATCGCCATCGGCACCTCCCACGGCGCTTACAAGTTCACTCCCGAGCAGTGCACTCTGAACGAGCAGGGCATCCTGGTTCCTCCCGCTCTGCGTTTCGACGTTCTGGAAGAGGTCACCAAGCGCCTGCCCGGCTTCCCCATCGTTCTGCACGGCTCTTCTTCCGTTCCTCAGGAGTATGTGAAGATGGTCAACGAGAACGGCGGCAAGATGCCCAACGCTATCGGTGTTCCCGAGGAGCAGCTGCGCAAGGCTGCAAGCCTCAGTGTATGTAAGATCAACATCGACTCCGACCTGCGTCTGGCTATGACCGGTACTGTTCGTAAGTTCTTCAACGAGAACCCCAGCAAGTTTGACCCCCGTGAGTACCTGAAGCCCGCCCGCGCCAACATCAAGGAGATCGTTCGTCACAAGCTGATCAACGTCCTGGGCTGCGCCGGCAAGGCCTAATTTCTTAAATAAAAATGACCCTCCCGACGGAGGGCCATTTTTTATTTCTGTTTACTGTCGGCAAGGCCGGAGATTACTATGGCAACGAAGATGAGAATTGCACCGCCAACCAAGGCGAAGGACAAGGTGTCTGAGCCGGCCAGTATGGAGATCACACCGGTGACTACCGAGGAAGAGGGCATGGCCACCGCGATAAAAGAGGGGTCCAGCTTTTTTAGGCAGGCAGTGCGGATGACCCAGCACAGCACGGTGGACAGAAGTACGATGCCCACCAATGCGCCCAGATGCAAGGGTGCAAAGGAGAATTTGGGGTCATCTACAAACAGCAACGAATAGCTTGCGGAGACTACGAATTGGACTGCAAACTGTATCAG
The DNA here is from genome assembly GCA_017482385.1 of Oscillospiraceae bacterium. Classification (GTDB taxonomy): domain Bacteria; phylum Bacillota; class Clostridia; order Oscillospirales; family Oscillospiraceae; genus Faecousia. The sequence goes on from JAFUNI010000024.1 coordinate 44,899, forward strand.
CAGGTAAAGTCCGGTGTCCAGCCGTTTGGCAAAAGCACCGGTGCCGGCGATATTCACCGCGTAAAACACACCGGCCAGGGCGCATAAGATCATACCCGGGTCAAAGCCGACCGACAGATTGCCGCCGCACAGGATGAACACACCGCCAAGGCACAGCAACGCGGAAAGGATTTTGGGAAGTGTGATTTTTTGCTTTGCAAAGATCAGCATCAGCACGGGAACACAAACGCAGGTCAGATTCTCCAGGAAGGCGCACATTGCCGGGGTGGTCATGGTCAGGCCGAATTTTTGAGTCAGACCGGCGGCAGAAAAGAACAGACCTGTGGGCAGCGCTACCTTAAAATGCTTCCAGTCCAGCCACTTCAGTTTTCTGCGGTTAGCGATCAGCAGACAGGTCACAGAAATCAGACTTGCCGCAGTATCCCACAGGGAAGGGGTATAAAGTGTCAGCAGGTGCTTGGTGAAAACCGGGTAAGTACCCCACACCAGCACCACAAATATAATACCTATGTAATAAATTTTTTTGCCCATTCTTTGCACCTCTTTTGCAGAGGGATTGTATCATAGTGATTGACATTCGGGAAGCGCAGGATTATAATAAGGGCTGTTAAAAAAATTCACAACACAGGTGAAGAAAATATGGATGTTTTTAAGATCAAAACCTTTCTCAGAGCGGTGGAGCTGGGAAGCCTGTCCAAGGCGGCCCAGGAGCTGGATTACGCGCCTTCGGCCCTCTCTCATATGCTCCGCAGCCTGGAGCAGGAACTGGGGCTGCCCCTGCTGAAACGCTCTCCGGCAGGTATCAGCCTGACCGAGGCGGGAGAGCAGCTGCTGCCGCTGTTCCGCAGGGCGGTGGAAACGGAATATGCCATCTATACCGCTGCAGAAAAGCTCACCCGCAAGGTCATACATATCGGTACCTATGCCAGCATTTCCAAATATGTGCTGCCGAAGATCGTGAAGGAATTTAACAAGATCTATCCCCAGGTGGGAATCTCCGTGACCGTGGCCAATCAATTTACCCCGGAACTGGTGGAGAAGTTAGATATGGTGTTTGCGGAGAATGACACTGTGGAGGGCCAGTGCTGGATGCCCCTAATGGAAGATGCCTATGTGGCGGTAGTTCGGGAGGATTGCCTGGAAGACCGGGAAACGGTCGAGCTGAACGAGCTTGCCGAAATACCCTTTATTTTGCCCAATGATTCAGCGGTCAAGAACCTGTGCCGGGGCAGAATTTTCAATGTGCTGGAGGTGTCCTCCGATGACGATACCTCTCCCATTTCCATGGTGCGGGAGGGGCTTGGATTTACGATCCTGCCGCAATTGTCCGTAAAGGGTGAGACGGGGGTTCGTACATTGAGCCTGGAACCCAAAGTGAAAAGAACCCTGGGTCTGACCTGGTCCAAGAACAATCTGGCTACAGGCGCGGACCAATTGATTCACTATATCAAGCAACAGTTTGAGGAGGTAGAAGTATGAAAACTATATTACCTTTGAGCCTTGCGGAAAAGGCAGAGTTGGATAAAGGTTTTTTGGAAGCCTTTGGCAGTACACCGGTGCGTTATTTTTCTGCCCCCGGACGGACGGAGATCTCCGGCAACCATACGGACCACCAGCGGGGCTGCGTTTTGGCAGCAGCAGTGGATCTGCATACCCGGGCGGCGGTGAAGCCTAACGGCAGCGATCGTATTCGAATTCAATCCAAGGGCTATCCCTTGGTGGAAATTATGTTAACTGACCTGACCCCGATGGAGGCAGAAAAAAATACCACCGCGGCCCTTATCCGGGGCGTGGCGGCGCGGTTTTCCCAGCTGGGCTGCAAGGTGGGTGGCTTCGATGCCTATGTGGAATCTTCTGTGCTGCCCGGCTCGGGCCTTAGCTCGTCGGCGGCTTTTGAGGTGCTGGTGGGCACAGTCATCAACCACCTGTTTTTTGATGGCAAAGCGACCCAGCCCGAGGTTGCCCAAATCGGACAGTACGCGGAAAATGTATTTTTCGGTAAGCCCTCCGGTCTGATGGATCAAATGGCCTCGGCGGTGGGCGGTATGGTGCATATTGATTTTAAGGATAAGGAAGATCCTGTTATCACGCCGCTGGATTTTGATTTTGCCGAAACCGGCTATGCTCTGTGCATCATCGATTCCGGCGCGGACCATGCAGACTTGACCGATGAATATGCCGCGATCCCCCGTGAAATGCAGGCGGTGTGCCGGTATTTCGGCAAGGAAGTGCTGCGGGAAGTGTCGGAAGAAGAATTTTATGTAAACCTTCCTGCTTTGCGGGAAACCTGCGGCGACCGGGCGGTGCTGCGGTGTGTACATATCTTTGCGGAAAACCGCCGGGTGGCAAAACAAAAGGCTGCTCTGCAGAATGGCGATTTTGAAGCATTTTTGCAGTTGGTGAAAGAAAGCGGCCGTTCCTCCTGGGTGTACCTGCAAAATGTTCTGACCACCGGCGCTACCGCAAACCAGGCTGTGGCTGTGGCGCTGGCCCTTTGTGAAAAGTATTTGCAGGGCCGGGGCGCATACCGTGTCCACGGCGGCGGCTTTGCCGGTACGGTGCAGGCCTTCGTGCCCGTGGATATGGTGGAGGGCTTCCGGGAAAATGTGGAAAAAGCTTTGGGCAAGGGCGCTTGTCATATTCTCTCTGTGCGTCCCCAAGGCGGCGTAGAAATGCTAGAAAACTGTTGAAAAATCTGTAGCTTTGTGGTATGATGTTGAAGATTTTGCGAAACAAGAGGATTTTCCTATGGCAGAAATGTTAAAAGTATTCAATTTGACCTTAAATAATGTGGGTATGCTGCTGATCTTCATCAGCGTAGGCTACATTCTTCGCCGCAGCCACAAATTGCCGGACGAAGCCGGTAAGGTGATGTCGCTGCTGTGTGTGATGGTGTTTTCTCCTGCCTACAGTATTTTGAATCTGAGCAAAAATGTCCGGATTGACAAAATGGCAGAGAACCTTCAACTTCTGGGCTATGGCCTTGGCTTTGCCGTTGTGGCCGTTGTGACCGGCTTGATTTTGGGCAAGGCTATGGGCAAGTCCCCCATGGATAAGAGTTCCCTTACCTATGCCTTTACGTTCCCCAATTACGGCTATTTTGGATACCCTGTCATTGAGGGTGTATTCGGCAAGGAAGGGCTGGGCGATTTTATGGTCTTTGCCATTCCTATGAGCATTCTTTGCTGTTCCTACGGCTATGTGCTCTTCCAAAAGGATAAGAAGATCAATCTGCTTCGCCTGCTGAAGACGCCGGTGATTGCAGCCATGTTCATCGGCATTGCACTGGGCTTGAGCGGCATAGCGTTGCCTGAGAACAATATTCTGTATAAAACATTGGACGGTGCTGGCAAATGTATGAGCCCCTGCTCTATGTTGCTGGCTGGCTTTATGCTGGGTAAATTCCCTTTGAAAAAGCTGTTCTCCGGCATCCGCCCTTACTATTTGACTGCCATTCGTATGCTGGGCATTCCCGTAGCATTTGGCGCGGTGATGTACCTGTGTGGCCTGCGGGGCAATCTGCTGTTCTGGCCCTTGGTCTTTGCTTGCCTGCCTCTGGGCCTTAACCTGGTGGTTTATGCCGAGAGCAGCGGCTTTGAGAAAGAGGCCGGTGACAATGCCAAACTTTGCTTTATTTCCTATGTGCTGGCGTTGGTCGTGTTGCCTTGCTTGTTTGCGGTTATGACAAGAATCGCTGGTATGTAAACAAAATCCCGATGTGCGTTGCACATCGGGATTTTTTTATCGCAAGGAGCGCAGGTATTGGGTGGGGGAGATGCCGCAGATTGCGCTGAACTGCCGGGAAAATTGCTGCTGGCTGGAAAAGCCCATGCGGGTGGCAATCTGGCCCATGCTCATCTGCCCCTCCCGCAGAAGGATCTTGCATTCTTCAATGCGGATCTTGGCGATGTACTTGCCCGGGGAGGTGCCAAGATGCACCTGGAACAGCTTGTATAAATAAGGAACACTTACATGAACCAGTTCTGCCAATTCTTCCAGAGAAAGCCTCCGGTGGAGGTTTTGGGAGATCAGCTGCATAGCTCTGTCTACGATCTCGTTTTCCCAGTGGCTGGCGGTGGGATACTGGGGCGCGGATTCTGTGGGGGTGTCCTGCAGCAGTTCAATGAGGAGGATCTTCATCAGCGATTCCATATATTCCTTGCTGTAGGCATCCTCTTCACTTTGGGTGAGCATTTTTTTGAAAATGCTCTTAAATTGGGTGCGCATAGGGATGCGCTTGTTGGTGATAGCGGAAAGACTGCCTTCCCCGGCCCAAAAGGAAACGGTGAGGAAGCTTACCGGCTGGTCTGCGTACTGGGTGTGCCAGTCGTTGCTGTCGAAGATCATAAAATCCTGCTGGCCCAGCACGATGTCCTGACCGCGGACTAAATTGTGCAGCTTGCCCCGATCCACATAGGTTAGCTCGTAGGGCTTGTGGCTTTCACCCCGGAAGTAGAAATCCTGGGTGCATTCCTGGTACAAAAAGGTGTAGATCCGTTCGAATTGCAGATTCTTGCTTTGATTTTCCAAATCCGAAACGGAAACCTGCCCAACGATCCGGGGCTCCTGTGAAGACAGCACATCCACACAGCAGCTGTCATCCATAGGCATCAGGGAGAAATTGGTGCCCGGCTGCAGGGAAACCACCCGATCCAGGTAAAACACATCCGCGTTTTCCTCCCGGTGGATCACAAGCAATGACATACCGGAAACATAGTCCAAAATCACCGGCCCATCGGCCTCATAACGGGGGATCTCCGGTGCTGCAATAATTTCCAGCCGGGTCTTGACCGGGAATTCCTCTTCGGGGCATTGGGAGAGGATCTCGCCGCAGTGTAAAAGGTCCTTGCGGGAGAGATTGCGTATTTGCACTGTCTTCACCTCCTTTTTTGCTAATTTATCATATCTTATTTGAAAATGCAATAATTTTTACAAATTTTATAAGAAATTTATCATTTTGTTTTCACAGCGGTAGAATCTCTTGCAATTACAGGTTAAAAGAGGTACTATTAAAATACCAAAATTATGGTTAGGAGAACCGTTATGAACGAACTGATTTCCCAATTTGCGGTAAAGGGCGCACCTGCCCAGTATTCCCGCTACGGATGCGGCCATATCAACGAAACCTATATGGTGACCTGCGACTCCGGTTTTGTCTATATCTTGCAGAAGATCAACAAGAGTATTTTCACCAAGCCTGAGGAGCTGATGGAGAACATCGCCGCTACCACTGCCTTCCTGGCAGAGCGCAGTGATGACCCCCGGGCCTCTATGCATTTGGTGCTGACTACCGACGGCAAGACCTTCTATAAGGATGCAGAGGGTGAGTACTGGAGAATGTACGATTTTGTGCCCTCCACCGTCTGTATGCAGAAGGCGGAAACCCCCAAGGATTTCTACTTTTCCGGCTTGGCCTTTGGCCGTTTCCAGGGTCAGCTGGCAGATTTCCCTGCCCAAACCCTCCACGAGGCCATTGTGGACTTCCACAATACCCGGGTCCGTTTTGCTCAGCTTCACGCAGCTATAGAGAAAAACTACGAAAACCGGGCAGAACTTTGCAAAGTGGAGTTGGAATTCGCGCTGGCACGGGAATGTGAGGCCGGTGCGATCGTGGACAAGCTGGCAAACGGCGAGCTTCCTTTGCGGGTGACCCACAACGATACCAAGCTGAACAATGTTCTTTTCGACTACGACACCCGCACCCCTCTGTGTGTCATTGATTTAGACACCATTATGCCCGGCTCCTCTTTGTATGACTACGGCGATTCCATTCGTTTCGGCGCATCCACTGCTGCCGAGGACGAGAAGGATTTGGACAAAGTGTGGTGCGATATGGAGCTGTTCCGCACCTATACCGAGGGCTTTTTGGAGGGCTGCAACGGGAGCCTCACCGACCTGGAAGTGGAAATGCTGCCCATGGGCGCTAAGATGATGACCCTGGAATGCGGCATTCGCTTTTTGGCTGACTACTTAAACGGCGATACCTATTTCCGCACGCATTATGAGGGCCAAAACCTTGACCGGGCCAGAACCCAGTTCAAGCTGGTGGCAGATATGGAAAGCAAGTGGGAAATGATGCACACCATTGTAAAGGAGAGCGTAAAATGAAGATTTTAGTTACCGGCGGTATGGGTTATATCGGCAGCCATACCTGTGTAGAACTTTTGAATTTGGGTATGGAGGTGGTCATCGTTGACAACCTGGCCAATTCCAATCCCGAAGTGCTGAACCGGGTGGAGACCATCACCGGCAAGCGGCCTTTGTTTTATGAACTGGATGTGTGCGATGAGGTTGCTCTTTCCAAGGTTTTTGCAGAGCATAAGATTGACTGCGTCATTCACTTTGCGGGCATGAAGGCTGTGGGCGAATCTGTGGCTATTCCCGAAAAATACTATTCCAACAACCTTGGCTCTACCCTGACTCTGACCCGGGTGATGGCGAAATACAATGTGAAGAAAATCATCTTCTCTTCCTCCGCTACCGTCTACACCGGCGATAACGAAATGCCCTTGCGGGAAAATTCCAAGACCGGCGGCTGCACCAACCCCTATGGCTGGACCAAGTATATGGGCGAGCAGATCCTGCGGGATATCGCCTTTGCGGACAAGGAGTGGTCCGTGGTGCTGCTGCGGTACTTTAACCCCATCGGCGCCCACCACAGCGGTCTGATCGGCGAAGACCCCAAGGGCGTGCCCAACAATCTGATGCCCTATATCTCCCAGGTGGCGGTGGGCCGCAGAGAGAAGCTGGGTGTGTTCGGCAATGACTATGACACCCACGATGGCACCGGTGTCCGTGACTATATCCATGTAGTGGATTTGGCGAAGGGTCACGTGGCGGCTATCAAATATGCAACCGAGCATACCGGCACGGAAGTGTTCAACTTAGGCACCGGCACCGGCTACAGCGTGCTGGATATGGTGAAGTCTTTCGAGAAGGTCAACGGCGTTGCCGTGCCTTATGAGATCACCCCCCGCCGCCCCGGTGACTTGGCTACCTGCTATGCAGACCCTGCCAAGAGCCGTGAAGGCTTGGGCTGGGTGGCGGAAAAGACCCTGGACGATATGTGCCGGGACACCTGGAACTGGCAAAAGAACAACCCCAACGGTTATAACAAATAACACTGGAGGCAAACATGCAATACCTGAACATTCCCTATCATGTGAAAAATCTTCCTAAGTTAGACGAGGCCTTTGTGCCCTTCGGTGTGTGGAGAAAGGCGTTTTTGGAGGAGGCCACTGTACCCTTTTGGGTGGCGGTGGAGCGTGAGGACGGCAAAATTACCGTTCGCAAGACCTTCCTCCGTGGCCCGGAGTATGCCGAGGCCAATTACCGCTACGCTGAGCGTACCGTCAAATTCCTTTTGTGGAGCGTGGGTGGCTTCCGTGTGTACTTGTGTGGCGATAAGGCAGTTATTGCCCGGATTCAAAAGGCCTACACCCCCGCAGGTGACCGGGCTTTTGATGTGCAGTTTATGGAGGATGTGTATGAGCGTCCTTTTGAAGTACTGTCTGTGACCGAGGAAGATTTCCCCGAGGCCAATGAGGCAGCGGTAGCTGCCGGCGGCCATATGGACGGCTGCCGTATCGGCTTTGATGCAGGCGGCTCTGACAGAAAGGTATCTGCGGTCATCGATGGCGTACCTGTCTATTCCGAGGAAGTGGTCTGGCATCCCAAGACCCAGGCAGACCCCCAGTATCAGTATGACGGCATCGTGGAATCTTTCAAGACTGCCGCCTCCAAAATGCCCCGGGTGGATGCCATCGGTGTGTCCTCTGCCGGTGTGTTTATCGGCAACAGCCCCATGGTTTCCTCTTTGTTTATCAAAGTGCCCCGCTCTCGCCGGGAAGAGGTGAAGTCCGTCTTTGACCGGGCTGCCAAGGAGATCGGTGATGTGCCCATCGTGGTGGCTAACGACGGCGATGTGACCGCTTTGGCCGGCGCTATGAGTATGGAGCAGGGCTGCGTGATGGGCCTGGCTATGGGTACTTCTGAGGCCGTGGGCTATGTAAATGCCGACGGAAAGCTTTTAGGTTGGTTCAATGAGCTGGCCTTTGCTCCCGTGGATGTAAGCGAAGAAGCCATGCAGGACGAGTGGTCCACCGACTTTGGCGTGGGCTGCAAGTACTTCTCCCAGGATGCAGTGGTTAAATTAGCGCCCCGGGCTGGCATCGAGCTTGACCCCAATCTGACCCCTGCGGAAAAGCTGAAGGTGGTACAGGGACTTGCCAACGAGGGCCATAGCGGTGCGCTGCAGATTTTTGAGGATATCGGTACATATTTGGCCCATACCTTGGTGCTGTATGCTCAGTTCTATAGCTTGAAGTATCTACTGGTGCTGGGCCGTGTTGCCTCCGGTGTGGGCGGTGACCGGGTGGTTGCCAAGTGCAATGCCGTGTTGGCGGAAGAATACCCGGAATTGGCGAAAACCGTCACCGTAATGCTCCCCGACGAGAAGACCCGCCGGGTGGGTCAGTCCGTGGCAGCAGCCAGCCTGCCGGAATTGAGGTAAACTATGCTTTATAAAAACGGCTGTATTTTTACAAACGGAAAGTTTGTCCACGGCAGCTTCCGGGTGGAGAACGACAGATTCACGGAAGTCCTTCCCACAGTCCCGGAAGAAGAGGGTATCGACCTGCAGGGTGCTTATGTAATTCCCGGCCTGGTAGATGTCCATAACCACGGAAACTCCGGTTTTGATTTTTCCGACGGCGATTATGAGGGTCTTGTGGCAATGGCCAAGTATCTTGCCCAAAACGGCATTACTTCCTTTGCTCCGGCTTCTATGACATTGCCCTACGAAACCCTTTCCAAAGCCTTTGCCACCGGCGCAAAGTTCCGGGATGAAAAGCCTGCCGGCTGTTCCCGGATCATGGGAATCCAAATGGAAGGTCCGTTCTTCTCCGAGAAGAAAAAAGGCGCCCAAAATGGAGCGTATCTTCGTGATCCCGACTTTGCCGCCTTCAAAAAGCTGTACTTCGATTGTGGTGGCCTGGTGCGGATCGCAGACTTAGCGCCGGAGCTGCCCGGCTCTGTGGAATTCACCAAAGAGGCAGTCAAGCTCTGCACCGTGTCCGTGGCCCATACAGATGCCACTTATGAGGAGGCCAAGGCGGTTTATGATGCCGGCGCTACCCATCTGACCCATCTGTTCAATGCCATGCCGGGTATCCACCACCGCAAGCCCGGTGTCATCGGCGCGGCGGCGGAAAATGACAAGGTGCAGGCGGAGCTGATTTGCGACGGTTTGCATGTCCACCCCAGCGTGGTACGCATGGCTTTCAAGCTGTTCCCGGGACGGATCGTATTGGTGTCCGATGCTCTGCGGTGCTGCGGTATGCCCGATGGGGAATATGAACTGGGCGGCCAGCAGGTGTTCTTGCAAGGGGGCATTGCCAAACTTGCTGACGGCACCATCGCCGGCGCGGCTACCAATTTGTACCAGGGTATGCTGAATGCGATCTCTTTCGGTATTTCCAAGGAGGAAGCCATTCTTTCCGCGACTTTGAATCCTGCCAAGGCGTTGGGCTATGGCAAGGAGATCGGCGCGATCGAATCCGGCTACCGGGCAGATTTTGTTATCTGCGACGAGGATCTGAACCGAAAGACAGTCTATATCGCCGGCGAAGAAATTGCATAAAAATATCCCCTCTGTGGCTTCCACAGAGGGGATCGCTTTATTTCAGCAAGTATTCCATAAACTGCTTGGTAAGCTCCGGACGGGCGGTGCTTCTGACAGCACCCACATAGATGGTTGTGTCGTCTAAATAATAAGCCTTTTGCAGGTCCTCCCGGCGGCTCACATCAATGCCCACGGGGATGGGCTTCTTCATTGTAGTGGGATCCTTGGGATCTTTGGGGTACTCCAATGCATTGGGCTCTACCTGCTCACCCAAAGGGGAGTTTAACAGATCGATGATGGATTCGTCGATGTAGTAGATCTGACCTTCATATTTTTCCAAAGTCTTCTCATCCAAAACCTCCCGCAGGTCCGCAAACAGCTTTTGGGAAGTATAAGCGCATACCTGGAAAGCATAGGGATCGCCGACGATAAAATCTGAATCCTGAACAGCGCATCCGGCGATGATCCGCTGAATGGTGTTGTTGTTCAGCTGGATCTGCCCGGGCATGATCTGTACATCCGAATAGCAGGCCGTGGTCTGCGTTTTACCGTCAATGCCGGCAGATTCGTAAAAACCGTTCCAAAAAGGCTCTTCGTCAATGCCTATTTTGCAGTTGATGCAAAAGCCGGAGAAGACGATCTCTTTTTGATTGGCTACGGAGGCAACGCCCTGCACCACCAACACGATGGCAAGAAGAATGCAAATGACGGGGATCTTGTAGTAATCCCAGAAATACTCCCATTTTTCCTTGGTAGGCAGGTCTTTGACCTTCTGCCAATCTTCTTTGATGCGTTTGATGAATTTCATATTACAGAGCCTTGTTGTTCAGCCGCTCACCCACAGCTCCGCCGGGATGGATCAGCGCAAACTGCTCAGCCTGGTAGCCGGTCTCTTCGATCACGGCGGCCTGCAGCGCATGGAAGATCATACACAGAGCGGTAGTGGAAGTAGTGCCCTGGGCGTTCCACTTGTCGGTTTCCTTGTTTACGTGCTGCTTCAGCACCACATCAGCGGCCTGGGCCAGGGGGGACTCCATATTCTCCGTGACGGTGATGATGGAAACACCCTTTGCCTTGCAGATATCCACGATGGGCAGCAGCTCCTTGGTCTTGCCGCCCCGGGATGCGAAGATCATCACATCGCCAGCCTGCAAAAAGCCGGTAGCGCCGTGAACAGCTTCGGCGGGGGAGATGAACCGGGCAGGACGCTCGATGCAGCACATCAGGTGAGCCATATGCTGGCAAATGATGCCGGAGTGACCGCAGCCGCATGTGCCGATGCGGGGCGCCTTGCTCAGCAGGTCAACGGCCTTACCGAACTGCTCGTCGTCGATGTATGCGATCATTTCTTCAATGCAATCCCGCTCAATAACATAAGCGTCCCGGATCGCTTGCAGACTTTCCTTCTTCATAGAAAATCCTCCTAAGTTTATTTTTGGGTAATTATAGCACAAAAGGAGGGACCCTTCAAGGTATTTGCAAAAATTTTACAAACCGGCAGGAAATGAATTGCAAAAGAAAGAAAATAATTTGCCAAAAGAGGCGAAAAAACCCTTGGTATCAATTGACAAATCCCCTTGCGGGGGTTATAGTATATAGGGTATGACTATAACTATGCCGAAAGGCGAGGTACATAGGTATGAACACATTGCAAGTCGGCTTCAGCCGGGTCAATATCACCCCTCCTTTGGAAATCGATATTGTAGGATATTACCACGCCCGCTATGCCTCCGGCATACTGGATGAACTGGAGATCAATGCGCTGGCTCTTGCTGCCGGTGAGGACAAGGTGATCCTGCTCAGCGCAGACCTTTGTTATATCAGTAAGGGGCCCCAAATGCAAATTTGCGAGCATTTGCAGAAGGTCACAGGCCTTGGCAAGGATCAGATCTTTATCCATACCACCCATACCCATACCAGCCCCGTGGCCAATGCCAATGGCAGAGGCTTGTCGGTTTTCAGTAATGATGATCAGAAAGTTGCGCTGGCCCGGGAATACTTCCAGATTTTGCAGCGCAAATTTGCGGATGCCGCCCTGTTGGCGCTGAACGACCTGAAGCCTGCCAGGATGGGCTGGGCTGTGGGCAATGCGCCGAACATTGCCTTTGTCCGCCGTTTCCGCATGAAGGACGGCTCTGTCCGTACCAACCCCGGCGTGGGCAACCCGGAAATTCTCCATCCCATCGGTGATGTGGATGAGCGGGTGAATGTGCTCCGCTTTGACCGGGAAAATGCGGAAACCATTGTGCTGGCAAACTTTGGTTGCCATCCCGATGTGGTGGGCGGCGATCTCATTTCCGGCGACTGGCCCGCACTGTACCGTCACCGCCTGGAAAAGGCCATGGACAATGTGAAAACCATCTTCTTCAACGGCGCTGAGGGCGATGTGAACCACGTGAATGTAAACGCCAAGGACGGCGATATGAACGATATGTTCCACGACTTTGACGATGTAGCCCGGGGCTACGGTCACGCCCGGCATATGGGCAATGTGATTGCCGGTGCAGTGATGCAGGTCTATGACAAAGTAAACTATGTGGATGTGGACAAGCTCCATAGCCGTGTGAAGACCGTTACAGTACCTGCCAACAAGGGCAACCCTGAGGATCTGCCCCTGGCCCATAAGTATAATGACCTGCACAAGGCAGGTAAGGACAGTGAGATCCCCTTCAAGGGTATGCAGCTGACCACTGTGCTTGCCCAGTCGGCCCGAATGGTACGGCTGGAAAACGGCCCCGAAAGTTTTCAAATGGATGTTACCGGCGTGGTCATCGGTGATGTGGCAATTGTCGGTATTCCCGGTGAGCCCTTTAACAGAGTGGGCATCGGACTGAAGGAAGCGCCGGGTTGGAAGCTGGTTCTGCCCTGCTGTAATGTAAACGGCGATGCCGGTTACTTCCCCATGCAGGACTCCTATGACGAGGGTGGCTACGAAGCCTGCTCCTGCAACTATAAAGCCGGAACTGCCGAACAACTGGTGGCAGAAGGCATCACGCTTTTGAACTCCCTGCGCTGACGGCGCAAAAAATACATATTCGTGAGGTAAATTATGAGCAACTGTAAGATCAAGGCGCCTTTCTTTGAGATCGGCCCCAAGTCCTACCTGTACGGCGACCAGATCCTGGACCTGGCCAAGGCGGCTGATGCAGCTTCCGAGAAGTACGGCGTGGACATCCTGTTCACCTGCCCTGTTGTGGACATCCGCCGGGTAAAGGAGAACACCAAGCGCATTCACGTATTCGCACCCCATATGGATCCTATCCCCGTGGGCCGTGGCCTGGCAGATATCCTGCCCGAGTCCCTGGTTGCAGCCGGTGCTGAGGGCGTTATGCTGAACCATGTGGAAAAGCCCCTGGATTTTGATACCCTGGCTGCCACCATCAAGCGTGCTGACGAAGTGGGTCTGACCACCATCGTCTGCGCGGACTCTATGGCCGATGCTTCCAAGATCGCCACGCTGAACCCCGACATCATCGTTGCCGAGCCTTCCGAGCTGATCGGTACCGGTGTCAGCGTGGGCCCCGAGTATGTGGAAGCTGCCACCAAGTGCGTCAAGAGCGTTAACGAGAACATCCTGGTGCTGACCGCTGCAGGCATCGCAAACGGCACCGATGTATATAACACCATCATCGCCGGCGCTGATGCCACCGGTTCTTCCTCCGGCGTTGCCAAGGCAGAAGACCGCGCCGCTATGGTGGACGAGATGATCGCCGCAGTCCGCAAGGCCTGGGACGAGCGTCACGCTTAATTCCGTTTAGAAAAAATAAAAATTTTTGGAGGTATATACTATGGAATTCAAAGTTTATCAGAAAGAGCTGCAGCTGCAGAGCCGCGGCTGGATCCCCACCTTCCACGACATTTCCAAGGAAGTTATGGAGATCGTAAAGCAGTCCGGTGTTAAGAACGGTACTGTTGCTGTGGTTTCCCACCACACCACCTGCTCCGTCATGGTTCAGGAGTGCTCCCACGACATCGACTCCTTCGACCTGGAGTTCCTGCAGCACGACCTGCTGGACATCATGCGCAAGATGATCCCCGACTACACCAACGAGGGCGATTACCGTCACCCCGGCCCCATCCACGCACAGTTCGGCCGCTATGTTGACGAGCCCGGCAACTACACTTCCATGAACACCGACGGCCACCTGCGCTCCGTGTTCTTCGGCCGTTCCGAGACCCTGACCATCAAGGATGGCAAGCTGGACGGCGGTGAGTTCGCTCACATCTACTTCATCGACTGGGACCACGTCCGTGCCCGTCCCCGTCAGGCCAACATCACCGTCATGGGTACCACTGAGGATGTAAACGATCGTAAGTGGAAGGGCGGCGAGACCATCAACACCCTGCGTAAGTTCACTCCCGAGGAGAAGGCTTACGACCTGCACTACGACAACCAGCTGGAAGACCGCGTATAATCGGAGGAACATAGAATGAACACTTTACAAGCTGGATACAGCAAAGTAAATGTGAATCCCATGCTGGGCATTCCCATCAATGGCTATTTCAAACCCCGCTATGCCGAGGGTATTTTGGATGACCTGGAGATCGTTGCGGTGGCCTTGGCTTGCGGCGAGACCAAAACCCTGCTGATGGCTATTGATAACCTTCATATCGGCACCAAACTGGTGAAGAATTATCAGGAAAGAATTTCTGAAAAGACCGGTATAGCCAAAGAGGCTATCTTCATTCACTCCACCCACACCCATACTGCCGGTACGCTGGATATGGACAGCAAAAATGAGCTGGTGCTGGAGTATACAGAGTTTGTAGGCAAGCGCTTTGTGGATGTTGCTGTATTTGCCCTTGAAGACCTGAAGCCTGCCAAGATGGGTTGGGCTGTGGGCAAGGCTCCTAACATTGCTTTTGTCCGCCGCTTCCGGATGAAGGACGGCAAGGTCCGCACCAACCCCGGTGTGGGCAACCCCGACATTCTGCACCCCATTGGCGACATTGACGATCGCGTGAATGTGATCCGCTTCGACCGTGAAGGCGCAGATACCATCGTGATGGCCAATATGGGCTGCCACCCCGACGTAGTGGGCGGCAACAAGATCTCTGCCGACTGGCCCGCTATGTTCCGCCGCCGTTTGGAGAAGTCTCTGGACAATGTGAAGGCGATCTTCTTCAATGGCGCACAGGGTGATATCAACCATGTGAACGTAAACGCCAAGGACGGCGACTTCAACGACACCTTCCACGACTTTGACGATGTGGATCGTGGCTATGGCCATTCCCGCCATATGGGTAATGTGATGGCCGGTGCTGTCCTGCAGGTTTATGACAAGGTCAACTACCGGGATGTGGATACCATTCGCTTTGCCTATAAGGTCAGCGAACTGCCCTCCAATATGCCCAAGCCCGAGGATATGCCCCTGGCCCGTAAGTATCATGAGCTGCACCTTGCAGGCAAGGACAGCGAGATCCCCTTCAAGGGTATGGAGCTGACCACCGTGGTTGCCGAGGCTGGCCGTATGGTTCGCCTGGAGCACGGTCCCGAGACCTTCCCCTTGGGTCTTAGCGCTGTGACCATTGGCCCGGTTGCTCTGTTGGGTATCCCCGGTGAGCCCTTCAACGGCATTGGCCGCGGTATCAAAGAGGCTGCGGGTTGGGAAGTGATCATGCCCTGCTGCTTGACCAACGGTTCTGAGGGTTACTTCCCCATGCAGGACTCTTATGACGAGGGCGGCTACGAGGCCCGCTCCTCCCGTTATAAGGCAGGTACTGCCGAGCTGATCATCGAAGAGGGTAAGGCTCTGCTTGACACCCTGCGCTAAGGAGGGTATACAATGACCGCAATCATCAATGCTACATTGGTCATGCGTGACCATTTGATCCCCAACGGCGTACTGCTGATGGAAAATGGCAAGATCACAGCTTTTGGCGAAAGCCGGAAAATGGAGATCCCGGAAGGCTGCGAGATCATCGATGCCGAAGGAAAGTACGTTGGCCCCGGCTTTGTGGATATCCATACCCACTCCGACGGCAAGGTTTTCTTCTATGATGATCCCAAGTCCGTGGGCCATCATTTGAAGCACGGTACTACCACCATTTTGGCAGCGCTGTATTTCAGCATGACCACAGAGGAATTTGTGGATGCCATGGGCAAGATCCGGGAAGCCATGAAAGACCCGGATTGCAAGAACCTGTGCGGCATCTACATGGAAGGCCCTTATATGAACCCCAAGTTCGGCTGCGACAAAGAGCATAACCCCTGGGTTGGCCCTGTGGACAGAGAAAAGTATCAGCCCATCATCGATGCCGGCTGGGACTTGGTAAAGGTTTGGGGCCTGGCTCCCGAGCGGGAGAATATCGTGCAGTTTGTGCAGGATGTAAAGGCTAAGAACCCTGCAGCGGTGTTCTCCGTTGCCCACTCTGAGGCTTCTCCTCAGGAGGTGGAGGCACTGATGCCTTATGGCCTGCGGATCGGTACCCACCACACCAATGCCACCGGTGACCGCATTTTTTACCCGGAAGTCCGTGGCGTTTGCGTAGACGAAGCGGTTAACTACAACCGGGAGATCTATGCAGAGCTGATCTGCGACAGTATGGGTATCCATGTAGATCCTTATATGCTGCGTCTGGTGCGGAGGATCAAGGGTGACGACCGTATCATTCTGATTTCCGATGCCTATGCCTGCGACGGCCCGATTCCCGAGGGCTATGACGGTGTGGACGATATCAACTTTGACTGGGAAGGCGAGATCGCCGGTTCCAAGCTGACGCTGGATATTGCCTGCCGTAATGCTTTGAAGCATTTGGGCGCTTCCGTTGTGGATGTGTTCCGCTTTGCTTCTTATAACCCTGCTATGGCAGTAGGGTTCTATGACCGCGGTGAGATCGCGGTTGGAAAACGTGCTGACCTGGTGATCGTTGATCACTGGATGAAAGTAAACAAAGTAATTTTCGAAGGAGAGACCGTACAATGAAAGATTTCATTACCGATCCCGCAACCAAATTTGACTTCCAGCCCCACGACTTTGTTCCCTTCAAGGACAAGAAGGTCTGTGAGTATGTCCGTAGCCTGAGCGGCAAGGATCTGGAAAAGCGCGAGCCCTGGTGGCATCCCGAGTTCGATGTTAAGGTTATCATGAACCCCCATCCCATTCTGATCGCTACCCTGTTCTCCCGTCTGAAGGCAGCTTCCGAGGCTGGCAAGACCTTCACCATGATCCTGGGTAACCCCGAGCCCGACACCTACATTCCTCTGGCTCAGCTGATCAACTACTTCCAGGTTGACTGCTCCAAGGTTCACCTGTTCGCCGAGGACGAGTGGGCTGATGAGAACGGCAACATTGCTCCCATCACCTACGAGGCTGGCTTTGCTCACTCCATGATCAAGTACTTCTACTATCAGATCGACGAGAAGTTGCGTATGCCTATGGAGAATGTCCACTTCCCCACCAATGAGAACATCAAGGACTACTCCAAGATCATCAACGACATCTCCGAGGGTGGCGCTGATATCGCTTCTACCTCTCCCGGATGGGCTGGCCACATGGCTTTCGTGGATCCTATCCCCGAGTTCATCGGCTCCGGCGATGTTGAAGAGTGGCTGAATCAGCCCGCTCAGATCGTCAAGCTGCACCCCATGACCATTATGCAGAACTCCCTGAACGGTACCTTCGGTCAGTCCGGCGACATCGCAAATGTTCCTCCCTGCGCCGCTACCATCGGACCTCTGGATGTTATGCGTGCTAAGGAGCGTATCGAGGTTCACGCACTGGCTACCTGCGGTACTTTCTCCTCCTGGCAGAGAATGACCTCCCGTCTGTGCACCCACGGCCCCATCACTCCCTACCTGCCCTCCTCCATGCTGCAGACCAAGAAGACTCAGGTCTACATCAGCGAAGAGCTGGCTGCTCCCTTCGAGTGCTGGGAGAAGGTCGGTTACTAATCCTTATTATCTCAACGGCAAAGGGCCACATCATCGATGTGGCCCTTTTTCAAAAAAGGAGGACACCTTATGTATATTGGTGTTGATTTGGGCAGTACCAATCTGAAAGCTGCCCTGTATGATGAAAACTTAAATTGCGTTGCCCAGAAGGGCGCTCCCGTTGCGTATATCCGTGAGGGAGAATTTATCGAATTTGACGCGGAAAAGTATTTTGACGATCTGGTTGCAGTACTGCACGATCTGATGGCTGAGAATCCCGGCAAGGTGCTGGAGATCGCCCTCACCGGCCAGGCTGAGTCCCTGGTTTGCTTGGATGCAGAGGGTAAGGCCGTTTATAATGCCATCTCCTGGATGGATGAGCGCTCCGGAGAGGAGTGCGAGATTCTTTCTCAGCAGTTTGATGCCCAGCTGTGCCATCGTAAGACCGGTCAGCAGGCTGTGCTGCCCACCTGGCCTGCCACCAAGATTTTGTGGCTGAAGCGTAACCGTCCGGAAGTTTTCGGCAAGGTGGCGACCTATATGCTGCTGAAGGACTATATCGTTTACCGGCTCACAGGCAAGAAGTGCGCCGATATGTCCATTGCTACTTTCTCTTTTTACTTTGACATTTACGGAAAATGCTACTGGCAGGAAATGCTCCGGGCCATTGGTATTACCGAGAAACAGCTCCCCGAGCTGATAGAGCCCTGCACTGTGGTTGGCGGCTTGACCGACAATGTGGCAGCAGCCACCGGTCTGACTGCCGAAACCCAAGTCAATGTGGGCACGTTGGACCATTTTGCCGGCATGATCGGCACGGGCAACACTGCCCCCGGCGGTATGAACCTGTCCACCGGTACAACAATGGTGCTGACCGCTATGACCGAGGAAAAGCCCGACCCGGACTGTGACCTGGCGCTCCATTACGGCTTTAAGCCGGATACCTATGTGATGCTGCCGGTTATGGAAAGCGGCGGTGTGTGTTTGGATTGGTTCCGCCGTACCTGCATGAATAATCTGGATTACGATACCTTGAATGCCGAAATCTTGAAAGCCCCGGAAACAGACCTGCTGTTCCTGCCTTACTTGGTGGGTACAAATGCGCCGGAATTCGACCGGGAGGCCAGCGGTGTATTCTTCGGCCTGCGCCAGGAGCATACGAATATCCAAATGGCTAAGGCGGTCATGGAGGGCGTATGCTTTGTCCTGCGGAAAAACTGCGAGGATATCCTGTCCAAGGGTACGAAGATCTCCAGCATCGTTGCCACCGGCGGCGGCGCAAAGAGCCCTGTTTGGTGCCAGCTGCAGGCGGATATCACCGGCCTTCCCCTGGAAGTTCCCGCTGTCACCGAGGCCGGCTGCCTGGGCGCGGCGATGATCGCAGCCAAGAGCCAGGGTCAGTTTGGCAGTTTGGAAGAGGCTGCCAAGGGCGTGAAGATGGTTCGTGCCTATACCCCCAACCCCAGCCCCGCCATCGAAGAAAAATACCGCAAGTTCTGCAAGCTCTATGAAGCTGCGTTGGAAATTGCCAGAATGTAAGGGATTTTGCCATGAAAACTTACACCTTAAAGAAAATCACCGGCGCTCCCGATTGGAATGCCATCGAAGTAATGCCCATCGATACCCTGTTGTGGACAGACCCCCTGCCCATTACTGCCCAGGCTCAGCTTTGCTGGGATGAGGAGGCCATTTACCTGCGCATGGAGGCCTTTGAAAAAGAGATCCGCAAGGAAGAAACCGATCCTTTGGCGGAGATCTGCAATGACAGCTGCTTAGAGTTCTTTATCCAGCCCACCGATGCGCCCACCTATCTGAACTTTGAAATCAACCCCCTGGCAAATTATCTCATTGGCCAGGGTGATTGTGACGTGGATAACCGTTTGCGTGTCATCATTCCGGACTTTGAGACCCGTATGGAGCCCAAGGTGACCTTCACGGAAACCGGCTGGGTTCTGACCTACAAAGTGCCCTTCTCCTTTATCCGCCTGTTCTATCCCCAGTTTGAGGCAAAGCCGGGCTTGAAGGTCCGGGGCAACTGCTATAAGTGCGGTGACTTGACCGCAAAAACACATTTCCTGGCCTGGAGTCCCACTGTCAGCGAAGAACCTGCATTCCACCTGCCGGAGTATTTTGGAGAACTGATCTTTGGAGAATGATATGGCTATTGTGATTGAAAATTCCCTGTTCCGCCTGACGGTAGGGGAGGATTGTATTGCCCAAAGCCTTGTGTGTAAGGCAAACGGTGAGGAATGCTTAGCTAAGGACAAAAAGCTTCCGCTGTTTTCTGTGACCCAGGAGCGGCCCTTTAATAATGAGGTAAAGCTCTCCACCCTGTGCAAGCGCACAACTTATCCTGCTAACTCTCTCCGGCGGGAAGGGGATAAGCTGATTGTAGGTTTCTCTGTTGCCCCCTATGAGGCTGTGGTGCAGGTGCAGGAGAAAGAAAGTTATGTAAACTTCTGCCTGGACAGCTTTATCAATCACCCCACGGACTATGGCCATCTGTGTATGGATAAACCCCCAGCAACGGAGTTTTGCCTGCTGCAGCTGCCTGTGGCTGACCGGGAGAATTTCGGCCAGTGGCTGAATGTAAGCTGGGACGAGAATACTGCGGTCAATGTGCTGGCATCTGACCCCCGCACCCTGATTGATGCAGAAAAGCGGGAGGACTATCATATTATGCATGCCACCGTCCGCCGGGATATTCGCCTGCAAGGCCCCGGCGTAGCGCTGATCGTTGCCCCCAAGGAACAGCTTTTGGATTGCGTTGCCGCGGTGGAGGAGGATTTTGACCTGCCCCGTGGCGTGGAAAGTCGCCGCAATCCCTGCACCAACCAAGCCATCTATTACACCTGGGAGCTGTACCCGGACACGGTAGAGGAGCATATTCGCTATTGCAAGGCCGGCGGCTACAAGCTGATGCAGGTATATTTTACCAGTATTTATAAGTCTGCTCAGTGCTATGGCCTGTGCGGAGATTATGATTATAATGACCACTACCCCAACGGTGCAGAGGATTTGAAGAAGGTCCTCTCCCGGCTGCGGGAGGAGGGCATTATCCCCGGCCTGCATCTTTTGCAGCCCCATATTGGTCTGAAGAGCCGGTATGTGACCCCGGTTGCTGACCACCGTCTCCATTTGATCCAGCACTATACCTTGGCAAAGCCACTGGGTAAAGAGGATACCACGGTTTATGTGGAGCAGGATCCCTTTGCTGCGCCCAGGGCAGATAAGCGCCGTGTGCTGCAGTTCGGCGGTGAGCTGATTACCTACGAGGGTCGCACGGAAGAACGGCCCTACTGCTTTACCGGCTGTACCCGCGGTGCATACGATACCACTGTCACAGAACACCCTCTGGGTCAAATCGGCGGTGTGCTGGATGTAAGTGAGTACAGCGCTGTCAGCGCCTATCTTGACCAAAACACCAGCCTTGCCGACGAGGTATCCCAGAAGCTTGCGGATACCTATAACCTGGGATTTGGGTTTATATACTTCGACGGCTCTGAGGGCGCCAATGCGCCCCACGCATATCATATCCCCAATGCTCAATACAGCGTGTATAAGAAGCTGCAGACTGCACCCCTGTTCTGCGAGGGTGCGGCTAAGGCCCATTTCAGCTGGCATATGCTCAGCGGTGCCAATGCCTTTGACATCTTCCGTCCGGAAGTGTTCAAGGAAATGATCGGTGTTCATCCCATTCCCGAAGCCATTGAGATGAAAAAGGACTTTACCCGGGTGAATTTCGGTTGGTGGCAGTTCTGGGGCGGCACAGGTACGCAGGCCGACCAGTTTGCCTACAGCAGCGCCAAGGCCGCTGCCTGGGATTGCCCGGCGACTATGATCTCCGACCGAAAATTCTTTGGAGAGAATCCTCGGCTCTATGACATTTTGGAAGTTCTGCGCCGCTGGGAGGATGCCCGCACAAGCGGCTTCTTCACCGCCGAGCAGAAAGAGCAGATGAAGAACCTGGAGCAGGAGCACATTCTGCTGATCAATGAGCAGAAGGAATATGAGCTGCAGCCTTATTTCCGGGTAGCGCTGTCTGAGGATTTCCCCATCACTGCCTATACCTTTACCCGGGGTGGCGAAAGCTGGGCGGTCTACTGGCACAGATCCGGTGAGGGCAAGCTGAAATTGCCTGTAAATGCCGAGGAAATCCAGCTTTATGAGGAGCTTTGGCAGCCGTCGGTTTCTTTGGGAAATGGCTTAGCTGTCCTGCCTGCGGACAAGTGCCGGTATGTAAAAACTACTCTGCCGATGGAAAAACTTGTGGAAGTTTTCCAAAAAGCAGAACTGCTATAAGGCACTTTCACGAATTTTCAGAAAAAGCCCTGACAGGAATTGACATTCCGGGCGATTTATACTAAACTATATGTTGATGTGGAACGCTTGCAGTGAATGCATAGGAGGTGGCGATGTGGGAGTCTTGCGATTCGGTCAGCTGGGTAAGCTGAAGCCGGAAAAAATCGAGGAGTATTGCGCCTTGCACGCCAATCCCTGGCCGGAAGTGCTGGAAACCATCAAGCAGTGCAATATGCGGAATTATTCCATTTATCTCCATGGCGATCTGGTCTTTGCTTACTTTGAGTATGTGGGTGAGGATTTTGATGCCGATATGCAGAAGATGGATAACGACCCCATTACCAAAAAATGGTGGGAGCATACGCACCCCTGCTTTATAGAATATGCAATCCACCCGGCAAGTCAGTTTTACCACGATATGAAACCGATTTTTTACTATGAATGAGGAGGAACCCCCAATGGCCTACGGCAAAAAAGTTTGGATTTTCCCGGATGCAGAGCTGCCCCCCGAGGGCGTGAACCTGATTCCCGGTCACGAATCCGTCATCATCACCAATGTCAGCGACAAGGTGGCAAATGTGAAGTTCACCCTGATCTACACCGATAAAGACCCCGTCAGCTTCACCACCCAGGTGGAAGCAATGCGTGTTCGCTGCCTGCGTACCAATAAAGAGTGCGACTTCGGTAAGTACACCGCTAAGTTCGACGAGCAGTACGCCATTATGCTGGAGAGCGATCAGCCCATCGTTGCCCAGTACGGCCGCGCCGAACCCAGAGAGGTCAATTTCTACATCAATGCCGGTTACTGCGAGTAATCGAGAAATAATTATGTAAACTATTTTAGGAGGAAATACAAAATGGCAAGAATTTGCATCCCCGATCACGAGTATAAAGAAAGAGTAAAGCGCTGCGCTGCGATCCTGGTCCGCGAAAAGCTGGACGTGCTGATCGTTAACGGCAACGAGGCTGACTACGCTAACCCCCGTTACTTCTCCGGCTTCTGGCCCCTGTTCGAGCGCGCCGGCGTGGCTATTGCTGCCAACGGCGAGGCTGCTCTGATGGTAGGTCCCGAGTCCTCCATCTTCGGTGCTGACCGCAACAAGCTGGACAAGATCTTCACCCTGCTTGCTTACCGTGAAGGCGCTGACCCCGCTTACCCCGAGGCTAAGCCCGACACCTTCCACGATGTCTTCAAGGCTATCGGCGTGACCGGCAAGAAGATCCGCATCGGTGTGGCATCCTTCCTGGATACCTCCGTTACCATCTTCAACGCCATCAAGGACGCTTTCCCCGAGGCTGAGATCGTTGACGCCGGCAAGATCATGGTCGAGCTGCGCCGCATCAAGTCCGAGAACGAGCTGGCTTGCCTGCGTGAAGGCTACCGTATTGCTGACCTGGCAACCCAGCAGGTTATGAAGGAAATCCGTCCCGGCATGACCGAGCTGCAGGCTGTTGGTATCGCACAGCGCGTTGTTTACGAGAACGGCGCCGAGTACGAAGGCCTGCCCATGTACGTGTTCTCCGAGGCCTCTACCCGTCACGCTATCTCCCGTTCTTCCTACCGTGAGTTCCAGAAGGGCGACATCGTGCAGCTGAACCTGTCCGCTAAGATCGACGGCTACTCCGCTGCTATCGGTTACCCCATCTGCCTGGGCACTCTGGAAGGCCAGCGCCGCGACATCGTGCAGTTCTGCCGCGAGGCTCACACCTGGTCCGAGAAGCAGGTCAAGGCCGGCGTTTGGGCTGCTGACATTGCTAAGGGCTTCTACAAGTACTATGTTGACCACGGCTACGAGAAGAACTATGTTTACGGTCCTCTCCACGGCACCGGTATCATCGAGGTGGAAGCACCCTGGTGCGAGACTTCCTCTACTTACAACCTGGAGCCCAACATGACCTTCCAGGTGGACACCTACATCTCCTCCGACACCTTCGGCGTCCGTTGGGAGAAGGGTATCGCAGTTAAGGAAGGCGGCTACGAGGTTCTCAGCCCCGAGATCCCCGAGGTCTGCCCCGAGATCCACTTCTAATTATAATTTACGCAAAATGCGCCCATTGGGGCGCATTTTGTCCAAAAGGAGTAATTGATTATGCAAATGCTTGAAATGTTTTACGATCAGATCCAGGACGCTGTGGATCGCAAGGTTCCCTTCGTGATCCCCATCGGTACAATGGAGTACCACGCAAAGCACGCCTCCTGCGGTACTGACACTTTGGTTGTCACCGGCTGCCTGCGGGAACTGGAAAAGGAAAAGGAAATCGTGGTTTGCCCTCCCATTTGGTACGGTGTGGCTTCCTACGCAGTTTGCGAGCCCAAGCCCAGCCACTTCCACGTGGACGAGGATGCTTATGTAAATTACCTGTACTACATTCTGAAGTCTATGATCGATGCCGGTCATAAGAATATCTACTTAGTACCCCACCACCAGACCGAGGGCGCAGGCTTGATGCCCATGACCATCGCCTGCCACAAGGCCGCCAAGAAGGTGACTATGGAGTATATGGAAGAAAAGCTCGGCAAGGGCTGGTGGGGCAGCGATGCCTACGCAAGCTACTACGAGGACATGGGCTCCGAGGACGATCCCTTCTCCTATATTAAGGTGATTCCTCTGATCGGCGCCGATGCGCAGATCAAGTGCGGTGGTTTCGACCACGCAGGCAAGTGGGAGACCTCCTTGCTGATGGGCACTTACCCCGAGCTGGTGGATCTGAAGCGCTGCAAGGACAATACCGAGTGGTTTGCCAAGAGCGCCGTGGAGGCTTCTGCTGAGACCGGCAAGCACATGGTGGAGTGCACCCTGGAATGGCTCCGGGAAGCTATTCAGTAAGCTGAATATTACGGTTTTGGGGAACGGCCTGTGTGCCGTTCCCTCTTTTTTGGCAATTTATCTCGATAAAGTGGCAAATTATCCATAAAGGCCGGCAGGATTTTGCGGTCAAATATATGGAATATTACTAAAAGTGTATTTCACACAAAGAAATTTGTGCACAACCGGTTGACAAATGGAGGGCAAGGGTGTATAATCAGCCCATCAATTGATTCACTAAGAATCAGCAAAGGAGAGTATGATTATGAAAAAAGTATTAGCACTTGTTCTGGCAGCTGTGATGCTGTTTGGCTTGGCTGCTTGCACCGCAAAGCCTGCAGATCCTGCAGCAAGCGACCCCACCGCTACCGAAGCTACCAAGGCACCTGCCAAGGATAACTTTACCATCGGTATCTGCCAGTTTATTCCCCACCCCGCACTGGACCAGGCTACCAAGGGTTTCAAGGAAGCTGTTACCAAGGAGCTGGGCGCAGACAAGGTTACCTTCAATGAGCAGAACGCAGCCGGCGAGGCTTCCAACTGCTCCACCATCGTCAATGGCCTGGTTTCCTCCAAGGTTGACCTGATTATGGCAAACGCTACTCCCGCTGTGGCAGCAGCTTACAATGCAACCGAAGTGATCCCCATTCTGGGTACTTCCGTTACAGAATACGGCGCTGCTCTGGGTATCAAGGACTTCACCGGTACTGTAGGCGCCAATATTTCCGGCACCTCCGACCTGGCTAACCTGGACAAGCAGGCTCAGATGATTTTGGATTGGGTTCCCACCGCCAAGAAGGTCGCTCTGCTGTACTGCTCCGGTGAGGCTAACTCCCAGTTCCAGGTCGATAAGGTTGCCGAGTACCTGAAGGGCAAGAATATTGAGACCAAGATGTTCGGCTTTGCCGATACCAGCGATATGATGGCTGTTACCACCTCTGCCTGCGACTATGCTGACGTGATCTATGTTCCCACCGATAATGTTGTTGCAAACAATGCTACCGCTATCGACAGCATTGCCCGCGCAGCCAAGAAGCCCATCATCGCCGGTGAGTCCGGTATCTGCTCTGGCTGCGGTATTGCAACTCTGTCCATCGATTACTACGATCTGGGCTATGCCACCGGTATGATGGCTGTGAAGATCCTGCGGGACGGCGCTGACATCACCAAGATGCCCATCGAGTATGCACCCAAGGAAACTGCTCTTTATAACGAAGAGATCTGCAAGGCCCTGGGTATCACTCCTCTGGAAGGCTATGAAAAGCTGGAAGTGGCAGAGTAATAAAAGTGAATAATATTTGATTTCTTCAGTGCAGCCGCTGAAATCAGCGGCTGCACTTAAGGTCTGTTTATAGATAATGATATCCTTTGGAGGACTTTCCCTTTATGGAACGCTTAATGAATTTCGGCAGTGCGCTGCCGGGTGTTTTGTCCCTGGGCCTGATCTGGGGCGTTATGGCCATTGGCCTTTACATTACTTATAAAATTTTGGAACTGTCCGACTTGACGGTTGACGGCTCTTTCTGTACCGGCGGTGCTGTGTGCATCGTGATGATGGCTATGGGCCAACCCACTTGGCTGGCGATGGTCTGCGCATTCCTGGCCGGTATGCTTACCGGCGCGGTTACGGGTTTTTTGCATACTACCTGCAAGATCCCGGCTATTTTGGCCGGAATTTTGACCCAGTTGGGTTTGTGGACGATCAATATGATCATTATGGGCATAGAAAAGGGCGAGCTGATATCCACCCTTACCATTCCGGCCCGGAACAGTAAACCCCTGGTGTCCGCGCTGTTTTTGAGTACAGCTTTGGACGGCACCAAGCCCATTTACCTGTATCCCCCCATTGTCCTGGTGGTGATCACTGCCTGCATCATCGGTATTTTGTACTGGTTCTTCGGTACGGAGCGGGGCGCATCCATCCGTGCCACCGGTGCCAATGAGCATATGGCAAGAGCCCAGGGCATCAACACCAACGCCAACAAGATGATCGGCCTCATGCTGGCCAACGGCCTGGTGGCGCTGTCCGGTTCTCTGTTCGCCCAGTACAACGGCAACAGCGAAATCAATATGGGCCGTGGCGCGATCGTTATCGGTCTGGCTGCCATCATCATCGGTGATGTGCTGTTCGGCAAACTGTTTAAGAACTTCGCACTGAAGCTGCTGGCTGTCAGCCTGGGTGCTATCGTCTACTATCTGGTCATCCAGGCAGTTCTGACCCTGCTGCAGGTGGATTCTCAGTATCTGAAGTTGATGTCCGCTGCCATTGTGGCCATCTTCCTGACTGTACCCAATTTGGGCGGCCACGGATTCAAAAAGCATAAGAAGGAGGTGCCGGTATGCTCGAAATAATCGATATTCATAAAACTTTTAATGCCGGTACCATCAACGAAAAGCGCGCTCTGCAGGGCGTGAGCCTGCATTTGAAGCCCGGCGATTTTGTCACCGTTATCGGTGGCAACGGCGCAGGTAAGAGTACCCTTATGAACTCTGTGTCCGGCGCATACCCCGTAGACGAAGGAAAGATCCTCATTGACGGTGTGGATGTGACCCACCTTCCGGAGCATAAGCGGGCTCAGTATATCGGCCGTGTGTTCCAGGATCCTATGATGGGTACTGCCGCTACTATGCAGATCGAAGAAAATCTGGCATTGGCTGCCCGCCGTGGTAAGATCCGCACACTGCGTACCGGCATCACCAAGAAGGAGCGGGCGCTCTATAAGGAGCAGCTGGCTACCCTGGGCCTGGGTTTGGAAGAGCGAATGACCGCCAAGGTCGGTCTGCTTTCCGGCGGCCAGCGCCAGGCACTGACCCTGCTGATGGCAGCCCTGCAGAAGCCCAAGCTGCTGCTTTTGGACGAGCATACCGCCGCCCTGGACCCCAAGACCGCAGCCAAGGTGCTGGAGACTACTCAGCGCATCGTGGAAAGAGATAATTTGACCACCTTGATGATCACCCATAATATGCGTGATGCCATCACCTACGGCAACCGTCTGATTATGATGTACGACGGCCGCATCGTGGTTGATGTGTCCGGCGAGGAGAAGAAGAAACTCACTGTGGAGCAGCTTTTGGCCCTGTTCAGCAAGGCCAGCGGCTCCGACGAGGTAAACGACAAGCTCCTGCTGTCTTAAAACAATAAAAAACCCGTATGTCCTTTGGACATACGGGTTTTTGCCATTTAGAAAATTACTTGTACCAATATCATATAGAATACGGTACCGGCGCCGATGCTCAGCAAGCTGTTTCGCTTCCAAAGGTGTAAACCGGCAACGAACAGGATACCCAGCAGTTCGGGAATGCCGTAGGGATATACCAAAGGCTTGACCTCTTTCAGACAGTACACTACCAGCATACCCATAATGGCGCAGGGTAGAACCTTGCCCAAGTACAGCACAAGCTCCGGGGTCTTCCGCTTTTCACCGAAGATCAGAAAAGGCAAGAAGCGGGTGGACATGGTGACCAACGCGGCCACAGCGATCAAAGCAATTTTATACATTGTCCTGCCTCCTTCCTGTCTTGCGGGAGATGGTCAGCAGAAGAGCGATCATAACCATAGAGGGGATCAGAAAAATATCCTGTCCGAAAATCAGCAAACACAGAAGGGTAGAACCCACACCGATGATAGCCGGCAGGTGGTGTTTGTGGCTGAGCCACTGCTCCACAAACATGGTCACAAACAGCGCGGTCAGCACAAATTCCACACCCTCAAAGCTGATGGGCAGCAGGCTCATCAGATTGCCCAAGCTGCAGCCGATGATCCAGTAGATCTGATTGAAAAGGGTCACCAAAAAGCAGTATGTATGGCGGGTCATGCCCTCCGGGGGCTCATTTTGGGTCACCAAGGAGTAGGTTTCATCGGTAAGACCGAAGATCATATAGGTTTTTTTCTTGCCGGCGCCCTTGTAGGGAGTCAAAAGGGAAATGCCGTAAAAAATATGTCGGGCATTGACCAAGAAAGTGGCGATGGCTACGCTAATAAGGCTTGCGTGGTCGGCGATCAGACTCACTGCCAGATACTGGCCGGAGCCGGCAAACATAGTAAGCGCCATAATGGCGGCCCAACCCACACCCAAGCCGGTCTTCTCGCCCAAAAGGATACCAAAGCCCGCACCTAAAAACAGGTAGCCGGTGAGGACGGGAACGGTATCCAAAAATGTGGTTTTCAGAGCTTTGCGGTTCATTTTTTGCCTCCATGGGGGAAATTAAAACGCTGGACGATGCCCACCAGCTTGCTGGAAAGAAGCACTGTCAGCAGGGAGAAGCCGATTCGCTGCACCGGGATATAGCTTAAGGAAAGGAGCAGTACAGTGATATCGGAAATCATATAAAAATACTCGATTTTTGCCTTAAAAATATGGCTTAGTGTGATTGCCAAGGCATCGTCGCCACAGGGCGCGCCGCCCATCCGCACGCACAATCCGCAGCCAAGACCCACAAATACCGCGCCCAGCAGCGCTGCTGCTAAGGGGTGGTGTGCCAGTTCCGGAAAGACCGGGGGGAATTGTTCAAAGATGCGATAAAAGCCGCTGAAGCCAGCTGCGGCGACAAATGAGTAAAACAAAAAGGATTTACCCAAGGCTTTCCACCCGGCGGCATAGCAGATAAGGTTGATCACCAAGGCGGAGATTGCCGGGGTGATGTGCAGCCAATGGTGCAGCAGTAGGGTCAGACCCAACTGACCGCCCTCAGTGACGCCGGATAATGCGTGGATGTGGCACAGGCCAAAGGCTAATATGCAGCTGCCCAACAGGGTTATCAAACAACGCTTTACCATTGCGCACCTCCCAAAAACGATCCCTCTTAATATAGGTCGAAATCGACAAAAAGTCAATACTACAAAAAATACTTGCCATTTCGTTTTTTTGCCGTTATCATAAGGGAAAAGGAGGCGTGAGTATGAAAAAGGAAGTAAATGTTTGGGACTATGCCGGTGAAATTTTGGCAGGTGTGGAAAAGGGCGCGCTGCTCACTACGAAGGCCGGAGATAAAGTGAATACGATGACCATCGGCTGGGGTCATTTGGGTGTTGAATGGAGCAGGCCCATTTTTGTTGTCTATGTGCGGCAAAGCCGCCATACTAAGGCTATTTTGGACCAAAACGGAGAGTTTACCGTGAACATCCCGGTTGGCCCTATTGATAAGAAAATTTTGGGTCTGTGCGGCACGAAGTCCGGCCGGGATATGGATAAATTCCAGGCGCTGGGGCTGACCCAGGTGGAAGGACAGACTGTGTCTGTGCCGGCTATTGCGGAGCTGCCCTTGACTTTGGAATGTAAGGTCATCTATCAGCAGGACCAGGACTTGTCCGCCTTAGAGCCCGCCTACCGGGCGCATAGCTATCCTGCCGGTACGGCCGAAGAAAACAATTTCCACACCGCCTACTACGGCGAGATCACCGCTGCCTACATTTTGGAGGATTAAAGAAAGAAAACGGAGGAAAAGCCGTGAAATCGTATTTGCTCCTTGTCGCCAGCATTTTGCTGGAAACAGGCAAGAATGTATTTTCCAATAATTTCAGCAAGAAAACCTTGCAAAATGAAACAGACATCTATAAATTCAATACATTTTTGTATGCCGGCTCTTTTGCGGTGCTGTGCTGCACCGGTGGCTGGGAAGTTTCTGCCTTTACGGTGGTGACTGCTGTTTTGTTTGCGGCGGCCCTGTGGCTGAATCAGTATTTCTTCCTGAAAGCGTTGGCGGTCGGTCCTATGGGCTTCACCAGCTTCATCCAGGGCGTTTCCCTGGTGATCCCGGTAATTTACGGCGCTGTGGTTTGGGACGAAAAATTGGGTCTGCGGCATATTTTGCTCCTTGCATTGTTGATTTGTGCCTTGGCGTTGGCACTGGATCTGCAAAAAGGAAAGCTGAACCGGAAGTGGTTGGTTTACTCTTTGGGCGCGATGCTGGCATTGGGCGGCATCAGCGTGCTGCAATCCACCCACCAAATGTCGGCACATAAGGGAGAACTGTTTGCGTTTTTGCGGTTGGCCTTTTTGCTGGCTGTGGGTATTAACCTTGTGGGTTGGCAAATGGGGGAGAAGAAGCTGCCTGCTACCTTCCGGCTGAAAGGCAATGCCATTACCATGGCGGCTGCGTCCGGTGCGTTTATGGGATTGGTGCATATTATCAATCTGTACCTGTCCGGAGTGATGAAAAAGGTGATTTTCTTCCCAGTGGTCAACGGTGGACTGATTTTTGTCACGCTGTTATCGGGAATGCTCTTTTTTAAAGAAAAATTGGGAATAAAACAGTGGTTGGGCATCTTGCTGGGCACGGTTGCCCTTTGTCTGATCGGTTTATAAGGAGAGCCTGCTATGGATATAAAGAAACAGATTTTTACAAGTGGCGCCCATACCGGTGTGTCCGGATTCTTTTCTGCCTATGGCAGCTTTGGGGTCATTGACGGCGCAGACCGGGACTTGGAAAAACAAAAAGCCACCGAAAACGGCTATATTGCAGAGTACGATGCTTTTTCCGTCACCTGTACTTATGAGGAATTGGGCTGCGGTGTGGTTAGCCGTACAGACCGTTTTACCGCCAAAGAAGAGTTAACACTGAACCGCTATACCTCCCGCATTTTTTTGGAAAACAGCGATTACGAGGTCTATACCCAGTTCAGCTGCTGGCAGACGGAAAGCAAGGGTGGTTGGCAGCCTTTGGTGACCGGGGTGGAGCTGGAAAGCCTTGGCTTGCAGACGACAAATGCCGGTGTGCCGATGGTGGCTTTGCGTAACCGGGCAAACGGCAAAATCTTTGTACTGCACCTGCTGCCCAATGCCCAGTGGAAAATAAAAGTGACCAAGACTTTCCTAACGCAAAAATCTGTGGGAGTCTTGATTGAAACAGGCATCAACGATAAGGGCCTGCGCTTAAAGGTCGCCGCCGGAGAGACCATTGAAATGCCTCGGCTATTCCTGTATGAGGCGAATTCCTTGCTGGATTTAGATGCCTGGCGGCTGCATACGGTTTATAACCGGCTGTATCCCCGCAAGGGGCTGCCGGTGCTGTTCAACACTTGGATGATGAATTTCCAGACCCTGGATATAGAAGATATCTTCCGTCAAATCGACTGTGCCGCCGATTTGGGCGTAGAGCTGTTTGCCATTGATGCCGGCTGGTTCGGCGCAACGGAGAACTGGTTTGACGAGGTGGGCATTTGGCAGGAGAATCCCAAGGGAGGCTTCTTCGGCAGAATGAAAGAGGTATCGGACTATGTCCGCAGCCGGGGAATGGGCTTTGGCCTATGGGTAGAGCCGGAGCGGGCTAACACCGGAACACCTACCTATAAAGAGCACCCGGAGTACTACAAATTAGGCTCTAACGGCAATGCCTTTTTGGATTTTGCCAATCCGGATGCAAGAAAGTACATTACCGATGTGGTGTTGAAGCTGGCGAAGGACTATGGGGTCAACTTCTTCAAATTTGACTTGAATGCACCCTTGGCCTATGACGAAACCGGCGACGGATTCTACCGCTATTTCCAGGGAGTCCGGCGATTTTTGGCGGATATCCGGGCGGAAAATCCGGACCTGCATATTACCAACTGCTCCGGTGGCGGCAACCGGATGGAGCTTACAAACGGAATGTTCTATGACAGCATTTGGTCCAGCGATAACCAAAGCCCCATTTACGGCTTCCGTATCATCAAGGATACTGCTTTGCGTTTGCCGCCCTGCCATATCGAGCGCTGGGATGTGCGCCGCTATGTGGATGGCATTCCCAAGTACGGCAGTCCCACTTTGGTGCAGCTGCCCCTGAGCTGCAACGGCGCAAACTGGGAAAATGTCCACAATGTAACCCCCCGCTATACCCATAGCTTTCTAACCGGCGGTCCGGTGGGCTTCTCCACGGATATTGCCGCTTACCCGGCAGAAGAAAAGCAGGAATTAAAAGACCATATCCGCCGGTTTAAGCAGGACCGGGACTTTTATAAAAATGCTACCTTCCGCATTCTCCACGATACGGAAAGCCTTACTGCCGTGCAGTATGCCGACGAAGACTTAAACCGCCTGGAGGTGCAGGTATTCTCCAATGTGCTCAACCAGGATGTTCTCACGGTATACCCGGTAGCAGACCCGGAGAAGACCTACCGCTACAAAGATGCCTTGCTCACAGGCCGGGTGTTGCTGGATAACGGTATTACCCTGCCCGTTGCCGATATCGATTGCGTGACAGCTGTTTTGACAGCGGAAGATTGACAATCCCCCGGAAAACAGGTATCATATAGGAAATACTTTTTGAAGGAAAGATGGAATTATGAGTAAGATCGGTGTTTTGGGCGCAGGTACCTGGGGTATGGCTTTGGCCCGGATGCTTTATAACAGCGGCCATAAGGTGTGTGTTTGGTCTGCCCTAAAAAAGGAGGTGGAGGAATTCTCCGCTACCCGGCGGCATCCCAACTTGCCCGGCATGGAGATCCCCGCAGGAATTGCTTTTACAGAGGAAATTGCGGAAATCTGCAAGGATAAGGATATCCTGCTGTTTGCAGTACCCTCGCCTTTTGTCCGCAGCACTGCCCGCCAGGCAGCCCCCTTTATCAAAGACGGTCAGATCATCGTGGATGTGGCCAAGGGTATCGAGGCGGATACTTTGCTGACCATGACCGGCATCATCGCCCAGGAGCTGAATAACCCCACCGTGAAGTTAGTGGCCCTGTCCGGCCCTACCCACGCAGAGGAAGTTGCCAAGGATATGCCCACCACCATCGTGTCCGCCTGTGAGGACAGGGAAGTGGCGGAGTTCGTGCAGAATGTGTTCTGGGGAACTTGTATGCGGGTGTACACCAATGACGATGTGTTGGGCGTGGAGCTTTGCGGCGCAATGAAAAACGTCATCGCCCTAGCCTCCGGTGTTGCCACGGGCCTGGGCTATGGCGACAATGCCAAGGCGGCGCTCATTACCCGTGGTATGGCGGAAATTTCCCGGCTGGGAATGGCTATGGGCTGCCGGGAGCAGACCTTTGGCGGCCTGGCAGGCATTGGCGACTTGATCGTTACTGCCACCAGTATGCACAGCCGCAATAACCGCTGCGGTATGCTCATCGGCCAGGGCGTGCCGGTGGAAGAAGCCACCAAGCAGGTGGGAATGGTGGTGGAGGGTATCAATGCCCTGCCCGCTGCCATTGCCCTGAAGAAGAAGTACGATGTAGAAATGCCCATCGTGGAGGCGGCCTATGCGGTGGTCTTCCAGGGAATCCCTCCCAAGAATGTGGTCCAGCAGCTGATGACCCGTGGCAAAAAGCCCGAGCTGCCCCCCGCCGCCTGGGACAACCAATACGAATAAATAGAATAAGCACGTCATTGCGAGGAGCGTAGCGACGTGGCAATCTCAAAATGAAATAAAAAAGCAGCTTGTCGTTTGACAAGCTGCTTTTTGCTTACACATTAAACAGGAAGTTGACGATGTCGCCATCCTTCATCACATATTCCTTGCCCTCGCTGCGGACAAGGCCCTTTGCCTTGGCGTTTGCCATGGTGCCCTGTTCCTTCATATCGGTGAAGGCGATGACCTCGGCCCGGATAAAGCCCCGCTCAAAGTCGGTGTGGATCTTGCCGGCGGCCTGGGGCGCCTTGGTGCCCTTCTTGATGGTCCAGGCCCGGCACTCGTCTGCGCCTGCGGTGAGGAAGGAGATAAGGCCCAGCAACGCGTAGGAGGACTTGATCAGCCGGTCCAAACCGGATTCTGCCACGCCCAGCTCTTCCATAAACATTGCCTTTTCCTCGGGATCGTCCAGCTCGGCAATATCAGCCTCCAGCTTGGCGCAGATGGGAATCAGCTCGCTGCCCTCGGCAGCGGCCAGTTCCTTCACTGCCATATAATGGCGGTTGTTTTCCGGCTCGTTGATCTCGTTTTCTGCCAGGTTTGCCACATAAATGGTCTTCTTCAGTGTCAGCAGATCGGAGGTGGCGATGAGGGCCATATCGTCCTCAGTGCCATCGAAGGTGCGGGCCAGCTTGCCCTCATTCAGATGGGCAAGGAGCTCGGAGAACAAGTCAGCCTCCCGGGCAAACTTCTTATCGCCGCCCTTCATAGCCTTCTGGGCCTTGTCGATGCGGCGCTCTACCATTTCAATGTCAGCCATCACCAGCTCCAAGTTGATGATGTCGATGTCGCGGAGAGGATCGGTGCTGCCTTCCACGTGGGTCACGTTGGAGTCTTCAAAGCAGCGGACCACATGGACGATGGCATCGGTGGTACGGATGTTAGAAAGGAACTTGTTGCCCAGGCCTTCACCCTTGGATGCACCCTTTACAAGACCGGCGATGTCCACGAACTCGATCACCGCGGGGGTGAGCTTCTTGGGATTGTGGAGCTCAGCCAGCCAGTCGAGCCGCTCGTCGGGTACGCTTACCACGCCCACATTGGGGTCGATGGTGCAGAATGCGTAGTTGTCAGCAGGCACGCCTGCATTGGTGATAGCATTAAACAGAGTAGACTTGCCCACATTGGGCAGTCCCACGATACCTAATTTCATTTTTGTTTCTTCTCCTTAAAAAATCCTTTATTTGCAAGGGTTTTCGGCTTTTGGCACTTTTGGCTTTACGCCATTTTTACGCCATTTTGCTATGGAGTAGCATAGACTTTTATGCCGATACCCCATTTTTCTCAAATTGCTTCACAGCTTGATCCATAGCCTCGTCCGTCACGTGAACGTAACGATCCATGGTAGTTTGGATGCTGGCGTGACCCAGCAATTTTTGCAGCACCTTTGGCTGCATTCCGCTTTCGATGGCACGGGTCGCATAGGTGTGACGGAGTGCGTGCATACAAAAGCGTTCGATCCCTGCTTCGTCGCAGAGCTTGT
Organism: Oscillospiraceae bacterium; assembly: GCA_017482385.1. Lineage (GTDB taxonomy): Bacteria > Bacillota > Clostridia > Oscillospirales > Oscillospiraceae > Faecousia. Next base: position 80,310 of record JAFUNI010000024.1, read on the forward strand.
ACAGATGGGCATCATAAGAGCTGTTCTTCACCGGCGCTCCGGTGCGATAGTTGATAAAGACAAGATCACGCATAACAAGTTTGGATGTATGTCCTGTGCGACGATCCATATATTCCAAGACTTCCGATAGGATAGGGGATTCCTTGCGACCCTCACGGCTCTCCCAGACGCCTTTGAGGATTTCGTAAGCCCTGTCCGTTAACGGAATGGTTCGATAGCTTTGAGGCGTCTTAGGCGGTCCTGCACGCTAGGTCTGGCTGTTGTACCGAAACTCCAATGTCTTGTTAACGGTCAGGGTGCGTTTTTCAAAATCAATCGCATCCCAAGTCAGTCCGATCAGCTCGCCTGTTCGCAAACCCGTTTCAAGAATCAGAGCATACTGGTTATAGTTATGAGAACGTTTCGCTTGCTCAAGGAAGATCCGTTGCTCGTCCCGTGTCAGGAATTTAATATCATCCTTAGCGCGAACAGGCTTTGTGTAGCGAACGCCGTCCATAGGGTGCTTTCTGATCAAGTCATTCATTTTTGCTGCCTTGAACATGGTACCCATGGTGATGTAAGTTTGACGGATGGTAGAGCCGGCATAATCGGCATCCATCAGAATGAACACCTTTTTGCAGTGCATCGGCTTTACGTTGGACAGATACATCTTGCCAATAACAGGTTGGATGTTCCGAATGTATCGTTCCCGGTAATTGCGAATCGTGTTGGGCGCTAAGTCGCCAACAATATTCTCAATCCAAAATTCGAGCCATTCGTCAACGGTGGTTTCGGTCGCTATAAAGACTTCTTCGTGCTTGTCCGCGTATTTCACGTCCTCCATCCAGTTGCGTGCTTCCGGAAGAGTTTGGAAATATTTTTCGTGTCGCTTTCCTGCTTTATCAATATACCTTGCGCTGTATCGACCATCCTTTCTTTGGTAGATACCCTTACCACATTCTTTGCCTTTGAGATTCTTTCCCATAGATGAACTCCTTTCCGCCTTG
>JAFUNI010000030.1 GCA_017482385.1 Oscillospiraceae bacterium
AATGATCAGGATATTGAAGAGTGGAAAGCTGATGATTACTTTGAAGAAGCACTTTCTTTTGCTGAGGCCGTGATAGAGAAATATATTGAATGCTATACACTCGAAGGATCTAAGGAATTGTAACGTAACAGAAGGAGGTCACCATGCCAGCAAAGAAGAGAAAATCCATTATCCTTACTGTTGTGGCGGCCATTCTGTTTGCCCTCATTGCTTGGATAATCTGGGGTAACACAGCGTTGGAGCTGAACACATATACCATCAGTAGTTCTAAACTGCCGCAGAGTTTTGACGGGTACCGGATTGCACATGTATCTGATCTGCACAACGCAGAAATGGGCAAGAATAATGAAAAGCTCTTAATAATGCTCCGAGATGCAGATCCGGATATGATTGCCATCACAGGAGATCTGGTTGATTCACGTAATACTGACATTGAAGTTGCTCTGCAGTTCGTCCGGGAAGCGGTGAAGATCGCACCGTGCTACTATGTCACAGGCAATCACGAGGCCCGCATTTCTGAGTATGACGAGCTTAAGGAAGCTATGGAGGCCGCGGACGTCACCGTGCTGGAAGATGCACAAACTGAAATCAGTCTGACAGGGGAGTTCATCACACTGATTGGTGTCAACGATCCTAGCTATCAAACAGATTATCTGTTTGGAGACTCCGAAACGGTTATGAACACCAAGCTGGAAGAACTCCATACAGAAAATGATGGGTTTACCATTCTGCTGTCCCACCGGCCGGAGCTGTTCGACACCTATGCTGACCATGACATCGATTTAATCCTCAGTGGTCATGCCCACGGTGGACAATTCCGTTTGCCCTTTGTAGGAGGCTTAGTGGCCCCAAATCAGGGATTCTTCCCGGAGTATGACGCAGGCCTATTCAGTATGAATCACACGAACATGATCGTAAGCAGAGGCATTGGAAACAGTATTCTACCGTTCCGTTTCAATAACCGGCCAGAGGTCATCATTATAGAGTTGAAGAAATAATCGAAAGAATGCCTTTAGGAGGTATAGACAATGAATAAGAAGATTTGGGCAATTGTTTTAGCGGTGGCAGGTATGATTGCCGCAGCTGGACTCGTATTCGCATTGGTATCAAAGAAGAGATAATAAGGTCTTTACTGCCTATTGCTTTTTTGGCGCAGCATAGAATTTAAACGATTGGAATCGTGCTAATCATGAACAGGTACCTAAGAAATCTAAACCGCATAGAGTTTATCATCACACTTGCTTGCACAGGCAAATGTAAGCATTGTTCCGAGGGTGATCATAAGCGGACCGGTGAAAACATCAATAAAGATATTGCGGCTGAAGCAGTCAAGTACATTGCTGAAAAGTATAATATCAGATCCGTTATGACGTTTGGCGGAGAACCGCTGCTCTATCCTGAAACGGTCTGCACAATTCATTCTTCCGCCAGAGAAATGAGAATACCGCAAAGACAGCTTATCACAAACGGATTCTTCAGTAAGAATCCTGGCAGGATTCAATCTGTGGCAGAGCAAATCGCAGAATGCGGTGTAAATGATGTGCTGCTCTCTGTGGACGCATTTCATCAGGAGACAATTCCGCTTGAATATGTCTCTGCTTTTGCCAAGGCACTCAAAGAAAACGGGGTTCCTCTTCGCACCCATCCCGCTTGGCTGGTCAGCCCAGATGCGGAGAATCCTTATAACAAGACAACAAAGGAGATACTGTCTACTTTTACAGCTATGGGAATCGAAACAAATGAGGGAAATGTGATATTCCCAAGCGGTAATGCGCGGAAGTATTTAAGTGCGTATTTTGACTTGAGTAATGAAGTGAAGAGTCCCTATTGGGAAGATCCTGAAGATGTCCGTGCAGTGTGTCTTGGCGCAAATGGCGATCTTCTGAATGGAAATATATATCATTCCCGTATCAAAGATATCTTTAAATCTTATTTTCCGAGGCAACAAAATGAGGAAAGAAGTACAGATAAATAAGACAAGGGATATCGTCTTCATAGCGCTTTTTGCCGTTCTGATTGCGGTGTGCGCTTGGATATCGATTCCATCCATAGTACCGTTTACAATGCAGACCTTTGCCGTATATCTTACCCTCAATTTCCTAGGAGGGAAAAGAGGAACGGTTTCTGTTTGCGTATACTTACTGCTTGGTTTGATTGGCGTACCGGTCTTTTCGAATTTCAACGCAGGCCCCGGCGCTCTTTTCGGAGCCACAGGCGGATATATGATCGGATGGATCTTTTCCGGTCTTGTAATGTGGCGCTTGGAGAAGATGCTTGGTAACAAAATATGGGTACAAGCAGTGTCCATGGTTGTTGGACTTGTTGTTTGTTACATAATGGGAACTGCTTGGTTCATGTTTGTTTATGCGCATAATACCGGTCCGGTTGGACTGTGGACAGCTCTGGGGTGGTGCGTGTTCCCATTTATTATTCCTGACATGGTTAAACTGGGACTGGCGCTTTGGCTTAGCCAGCGATTAAAGAAGATAACAAAGTCATTGTGAGAAAATTTCTGACAGTGGATGTGGAGGACTGACAATGGAAAAAAGACTATACAAATCCAGCACAAACAAGATGATTGATGGCGTATGCGCCGGCATCGCGGAATACTTTAACATTGACCCTACATTGGTCCGGCTTGGTGCAGTGGTGTTGACCTGTGCCGGCGGAAGTGGCATATTGGCGTATATTATTGCGGCCATCATTATTCCACGGAATCCGTGTTGACAGAAAGCGGGGATGTAATATGGATCAGAACGAATGGGTTAAATTGACCCTAGAACAGAAGAAGCATCAGCTTTTCCAGGATCAAAAGCATACGTTGGATTTGTTTCTTGAAAGAGGTGCGATCTCCAAGGCCCAATATGATAAGAGCCTCGGAGATCTCCACGAGAAGATGGGAGTGAAATTATGAAATACGCAGCTGATTTTAGAAGTATTGCCCGCAATGCCCTGAAGGGCAAATGGGGTATCGCAGTTGTTGCCGGCCTGATCGCTTCGCTATTAGGCGCCATCGGCTCCGGTGGACCGGAACTCAATGTTGAGCTAAACGACGGCAATTTTAACGCCAGCCTGCAGATCTTTGGGCAGGATGTGGTTTCCACCAATGGTGGCGCGGGATTCTGGACTGTCTTTGCAGGCATTGCTACCTATATTGCCATCTTCGCCGTCGTCACGGGCATTGCGTTGTTTATACTTGGCAGTATCGTAGAGGTCGGCTATATGAAGTTCAATTTGGATCTGGTGGATCGGCAGAAGGAAGCGGAGATAGGCACCATGTTTGGCTATTTCCAGTTTTGGAAGACTGCTGCTTGTGCCAGACTGCTACAGAGTGTGTATGTTCTGCTCTGGTCGCTACTGTTCATCATTCCTGGTATTATCGCAGGCTATAGTTATGCTATGACAAGCTACATACTGGCAGAGAATCCGGAGCTAACTGCCAGCGAAGCAATTGAATGCTCCAAACAGATGATGTCCGGTAACCGTTGGCGTCTGTTCTGTGTGCAGATCAGCTTCATCGGCTGGGATATTCTTAGTGCACTGCTGACCTTTGGCATTGGCAGCCTCTGGATCACACCCTACAAGCAGGCAGCAACCGCAGCCTTCTACCGTGAAGTATCTGGAACAGAAAGAATCATCACTCCTAACGAAGCCCCCTATGAGCCATTTGCGGGAGGTAGTGTATGACCAATTATGATAATGACCTTATACAGTTGCAGCAGAAAGTTGCTCTTAAAAAGCAACTGGAAGCAAAGCTAAATGATCTTCGTGAGCAACGCAAAGTATTTGACAAGCAAGTGATTGAGCTCCGCATCGCTCATCGCAGCGAGCAGGAAGATGTGGAGAAGCTGGAAGGAAAGAGCCTGGCCAACTACTTCTATCAAGTCATCGGAAAGCTGGATGACAAGCTCACAGAGGAACGCAGACAGGCTGCTGCTGCCAGAGTGAAGTTGGATGCAGCCGAGCGTGAACTGGCTGCTGTGGACTGTGAGATCCAGGAGATCCAGTCCCAGCTCAGCGAACTGTACGGCTGTGAGAATGCTTATGCCGCTGCTTTGCAAAAGAAGCGTGCAGAGATAAAGGAATCCGGTACACCTGCAGGTGCAGAGATTCTGGAGTTGGAAGAGAAGATCGCATTCCTGGAAAGCCAGAAGCGGGAGATCCGGGAAGCGCAGTCTGCCGGTCGGAATGCCCTGCGTGCTGCAGATGAGGTGCTCTCCGAGCTGAAGAGCGCACAAGACTGGAATACCTGGGATATGTTCGGCGGCGGTGGTATCATCACCCACATGGCAAAGCACGGGCATCTGGATGATGCGCAGGCGAATATCATGGCCCTGCAGGGAATGCTTCGTAAGTTCAAAACAGAGTTGGCAGATATCAACATTCAGGCCAATATGCAGGTCAATGTAGACGGTTTCCTCCGGTTTGCAGATTACTTCTTCGACGGACTGTTCGCAGACTGGGCAGTTGGCGACCGCATCAGTGAGTCCCAGTCCTCCGTTATGTCTGTCCGTTACAAGATCGAGCAGGCAATGAATAAACTCACCAGTATGGATCAGGCAGCCGACAAGCAGATTGCAGCGCTGAAGGCGAAGATCGAAGAACTGGTAATCCATTCATAAACAAAAGACGCCACTTCGGGTAGCTTCCAATAAGACAGTATGAAAATTACTGACATAGGGCAGCTGCCAAACAGGGGGCAACAACAAAAGAATGCGTGATACTTCAGTCC
>JAFUNI010000025.1 GCA_017482385.1 Oscillospiraceae bacterium
ATGGGGTATGGACACCAAGGCAAGCGCCTGTCCCTTTTGCCCCTTTCACCGGAATTACTACTTTCAGTATATCAAAGAGTTCTCGCCTGAGACCTACAAGGCAGTATTGAAGGTCGATCACCTGCTCCGGGATAAGACACCTAAGCCACCTATAGATTCTGATCTGTTTATATCCAGAAGCAGAAAGCGGCTGGCGGATCTGACACCGGAAGACTGCAATGACGCGGAATGCTTTGAATACTGCGGCAAAATGCTATGGAACGGTTTTTAATAACTATCAATTAGGAGGATAGAACGAATGAAGATTAAAGTATTTCCCAGAGATCTGTTGGAAGCGAAATGGAGTTCTGACAAGGCAAAATTCGATGATCCAGGTACTCCACCACCCAACTGCTTGCGTTGCGGTAAGCCTCTAAACAAGGATTTCTACCATAACAAGCTGTGTCGGTACATACCCGTAACCATCTGCTGCGCTTGCGGAGATGATGAAGCAGTCCGCACATACTCCGGTAAGATGCTGCCCTTTGAACAGTGGCACGCAGTAACCCACGGGGAGATTGATACCGGTATAGACCCACAGACGGCGTTTCTGACGCCTGTTTGCAATTTCAAGCACATATTTGAGAATGCAAAATCAACCTCTCATAGCGGCACCCAGCACCCGGAGAACCTGGTTGCGTACTCTCGCTCTGATTACAACGGATACAGGTGGTACACTACCTGGTTTGACGGTCCTGCTGGAAGACCAAACAGTGAACTGGTGAAGGAAATCGACGCCTTCCAGAACGCGCTATTTGAGCTTCCGGAAATGGAAAGTCTCACTGCTATGGACAGACTGCACTTCTTCGCAGAGCCTACGAGTGAAACGATGGAATACAATCTGTACTCTGAAACTGAGCAATTCCATATCTGGCTCAGGCTGATTTACAGGCAAAGAGATTATAACCTGCGTGTACACTACTATCTGAAATAATCACACAGGAAAGGCTCCCCCAGTTCAATTTGAACCGGGGGAGCTGTTTTTTATTCTATTTACCTTACGAAAATTGAAATTAGTCAAACAACTACTTATTCTTTTCCAAGGTAGTAATAATAGCAGATCCCATTACAACAACCGCAAGAATTGGGCCGAGTTGAGGCCAATTCATAAACTCATGACCTAATGCACTGCCGAGGTATCCAGATACAATGGCAATGATGGAAGTTACAATCGCTTTACTCTTATAATCACCCCTTTGTCAAGTTTAAATATGTTAATTCGATAATTAATACTGGCGTTCTCCAGAATGGCATTAACGGTCCTTAATTAAAAGAAGACGACCTTCAGACACACTAACACTCGCTGTGGCTCCAGGCAGAACCTCATTGCTAACACCATACTGATACTCGCAGGTAATTTCACCATCAATCAAGGGGTACTTAGCTCCGGTAATAGTGATGCCTTTTGCACAGCCATTGATATTCAAAAGAGAGAAGAACGAATACCGGTCACTGATGGAAACCGGTTTGTCAGAAACGATTTCCATTTTGGAATAGTCGTCAATGATGCAACCTTTCTTTCCAAGGGAATCGAGGTACAACAGGATAGACACATTCCCAAGCGTATGGTCGAGTCTGGCTCCAATTACACCAATCAGCAGGAAATCATCGAAACCTCTTTTGATGGCTTCTTTGACCGCAAACACAGTGTCGGTATCATCCTTTTCACAGGGCAGAACGATAGTTTCAACAGCAAGGTTAGGATTCTCATGAGAATCAAAATCCCCGACAATCAAGCTTGGCTGCACCTGTAGATTTTCTAGGTGTTTTAATCCGCTGTCACAGAATACGATGAAATCATCTTCAAACAATCCGTTTCGGATATATTCATAGTTGTTTATGTCAGCTCCACCGACAATTACACATCTATTCATCACAGAATATCTACCATTTCGTTATTGAGCGCCTTATTCATACTTCTGACAGCACAGAACTTGCCACACATGGAACATGTATCTTCGTGCTCGGGCTTACGCTCATCACGGATACGCTTGGCTGTTTCGGGATCCAAAGCACACGCCCACTGTTCTTCCCAATCCAGCTTACGACGAGCATCACCCATACGGTCGTCAATATCTCTTGCATGAGGAATCTTCTTTGCAATATCGGCAGCGTGAGCAGCAATCTTGGAGGCAATAATACCTTGCTTAACGTCGTCCACATTGGGGAGAGCCAGATGCTCAGCCGGGGTTACGTAGCAAAGGAATGCGGCACCGCTTGCGGCAGCAATCGCACCGCCGATGGCGGAGGTAATATGATCGTATCCAGGTGCAATATCTGTAACGATAGGACCAAGCACATAGAAAGGAGCACCCATACAGATTGTCTGCTGCATCTTCATATTTGCTTCGATTTGATCCATCGGCATATGGCCGGGACCTTCTACCATAACCTGCACATCCTTCTCCCAGGCACGCTTGGTAAGCTCACCCAGGCGAACAAGCTCTTCGATCTGGCAGACATCGCTTCCATCAGCAAGACAGCCGGGGCGACAGGCGTCGCCAAGAGAAATCGTCACGTCATACTCACGGCAGATGTCCAAGATTTCATCGTAGTACTCATAGAAGGGGTTCTCCTCCCCTGTCATGCACATCCAGGCAAACACGAGCGAACCACCGCGGGAAACGATATTCATTTTTCTCTTGTGCTTACGGATCTGGTCAATGGTCTTGCGGGTGATGCCACAATGCAGGGTTACGAAGTCAACGCCATCCTCTGCATGCAAGCGAACCACGTCGATAAAGTCTTTTGCTGTAAGTGTGGCAAGATCTCTTTGATAATGAATAACGCTGTCATATACAGGAACTGTACCGATCATGGCAGGACATTCACTGGTCAGCTTTCTACGGAAAGGCTGTGTATTGCCGTGGCTGGACAAGTCCATGATTGCCTCGGCACCCATATTAACGGCTGCCATCACCTTTTCCATCTCGATATCATAATCCTTGCAATCGCGGGAAACGCCAAGGTTTACATTGATCTTTGTGCGAAGCATAGAACCCACGCCGTTGGGATCGATGCAGGTGTGCAGCTTGTTTGCACAGATTGCAACCTGTCCTTTGGCAACAAGGTCACGGATCTCTTCTTCCGTTCTGTATTCCTTTGCTGCAACTGCCTTCATTTCTGGAGTGATGATGCCCTGTCTTGCGGCATCCATTTGTGTAGTATAATTTCTCATTGCTCTTTATTCCTTTCAAGCATATGTTATTTTGAAAACTGACCGGTCAAATAAAATGCATGGTTCATTGGGCCGCTTCCCTGCCCCAGATCCAACATTGCTGCCAAAGCACCGGAGATATAATCTTTCGCTCTCTGTACAGATTCAGCAAGGGTATACCCCTTTGCAAGGTTGGAAGCAATTGCACTGGAAAGTGTACAGCCTGTGCCATGGGTGTTGGGATTATCGATACGCTTACCTTCAAACCAGTGGAGTTCACCGTTTGCGTAAAGCAGATCGTTGGCATCGTTGATGCTGTGACCGCCTTTGAGCAGAACGGCACAGTGGTAGTTATCACCGATATGCTTGGCTGCGATCATCATATCCTCTTTGGTTTCAATGCTCAGTCCAGAGAGAACTTGTGCTTCGGGTATATTCGGTGTCACCAGCGTGGAAATAGGCAGAAGCTCTTCGATCAGGGTCTGCACCGCATCATTCTTCGTCAGCGCAGAACCGGAGGTTGCTACCATCACAGGGTCAACCACGATGTTTTTTGCTTCATAGTGTCTGAGCCTGTCCGCGATCACATGGATCAGCTCGCTGGATGCCACCATACCGATTTTTACCGCATCGGGATAGATGTCCTCGAATATGGCATCCAATTGTTGTTTCAAGAAATCTGGCGTTGATTCTTGAATCGCTCGCACGCCGGTTGTGTTCTGCGCTGTGAGTGCTGTGATCGCACTCATGGCATAAACACCATTCATGGTCATTGTTTTCAAATCTGCCTGAATACCGGCGCCTCCACTGCAGTCACTTCCTGCAATGGTCAATGCTGTTTTCATTTTCATAGATTTTACTCCTTTCGTTTTTCAGCATCGTTTTCTATAGCGGCATAAGGTGGTGCCCCCAATCTACCGCTTGAAGCTTTCAGCTCACTTAAGCTGAAGCGAACTTCCAAAAAATATTTAAGTGTAAATAGTCCGGGAGGAATACATCCGCAATTTGTAAAAGCTCTTGCTGTCTGCTCTCATGGGAATCGTACACACCCGCTACCAGGAAACCATCCTGCTTTGCTGTGAAGGCTGCGTGATAAGCATCTTCCACCACAGCGGTATTGCTGCGATCCGTCTGAAGATGCTCCATTGCCTTACGGAATATATCCGGTCTGTCTTTCCCGCTTCCCACTTCGGTGCAGGTAAATATCTCAGAGAAGAAGTACCGCATCTTACAGCGTTGCAATGCTGCTTCCACCTGATAGCGATCCGTTGCGGTGGCAATGCACATCTTGATATTTCTGCGGTGCAGTTCCTCCAAGAAATCGATCACACCCGGCTTTGGCTCTACTGTGTGAAAATAGAAGCCTTCCACGGTACGGTTTACCCCGTCCATGATTTCCTCCACGGAAAGCGGAATATCATATTTCTCACGGATGTACTGCGCAGATTGCAATAGACTCATTGGCTTTAAGACCTTTTGCAGATTGGCTTCCGGTTCTTTTCCAATGGACCGTAGGTATACTTCACCTGCGGTATCCCATATGAACATGGAATCAAACAGTGTGCCATCAAAATCGAAGATTACACCTTGAATCATTCTTCTACCACGGCCCTTACTCGTTCCTTCAGAAGTGTGGTTGCTTTTTCAATATCCCCCGCTCCGAAAATGGCGGATACCACAGCAACACCGGAAACGCTGCTGCCTTTGATCTGGCAGACATTGTCATAACTGATGCCGCCAATGGCTACTGCAGGAATGGAGACGGAAGATACAATCTCACGAAGCTGCGCATTGGTGATCCGAACCGCATTGGTTTTTGTGGAAGAAGGAAATACTGCGCCCACGCCCATATAGTCAGCACCGGCAGCTTCCGCGATCTTCGCCTGCTCCACCGTCTTGCAGGTGGCACCGATGATAAAATTGGCAGAAACACGCTTGCGAATCTCTGGAACGGGTACATCCTCGATGCCTACATGAACACCGTCTGCTCCACTTTTGAGAGCCACCTCAACATTATCGTTGATGATCAGAGGCACATTATATTTGTGGCACAGATCCCGAACCTGAATAGCTTCCTCGACGAAGCTATCCTCATCCAGCTTCTTCTCCCGGAGCTGAATAATCGTAGCTCCGCCTTTCAGCGCATCTTCGATCTGCTCCAAAAGGGTCTGTTTGCCGACCCAAGCCCTATCTGTTACGGCATACAGCAGTAACATTTTCTCGTTGAATTTCATCTTATCCCTCCATGGCTTTTAGAAGTCCTGCCACATCCTCGGTTACCATCAAGCTGCTCATTAAGCAAGCGCCGTTGGCTCCTGCGTTTCGTACCAATGCGATATTATCGGCATCAATTCCGCCGATGCCATACACAGGAATATCCACGGCAGCACAGACACTGCGCAGAAATTCCAGGCCCCTACCGGGCAGTCCTTTTTTGCAATCTGTCTCAAACACATGACCGGCGGTAATGTAAGTGCATCCCAATGCCTGCGCTTCCAGAGCATCTTCCACGCTATGGCAGGATGCACCCAAGTCTGTAAAACAAGACTTTTGCTCCTGTGTCATTTCCCTCAGAAGATGCAGCGGAAGATGAATAGCATCTGCATGAAGAGAGGTTGCAACATCTGTAAAGCTATGCAGGATGCACTTTACACCGTGCTGCTCACAGATTGCCATGACTGCTGATGCCAGTTCCTGATAATCCTCCGGAAGCAAATCCTTTTCGCGGAGAATAATTCCTGCCGGGTGACAGGCTGCAATCCGTTCGATCCTCGTCAGAAAGTCCTCACGGCACAGTTTTCGGTTGGTGACACAAAGAATATCAGACATACACATAATCATTCAGAACCGGCTGCAAGCCTTCGCCGGACATATCCTTGTACATAGTTTCAAAGCTGCGGGCATCGTCAATTTCGAACTGTTCATCGCCCTTGACGGCATCATCTTCCTTACCGGTGTACTTGCTTTCATGGTCTCCTATGCCGGTAGAGACACCTGCAGAAACCTTGGTAGCGGCAATTTTCACGATACCATTTCTGAACTCTGCACTTTCACGGGAGGATACCGTAATTCCCACAAAGGGCAGGAAGATGCGGTAAGCGCAAAGAATCTGACACAGTTGCTTTTCTCCTACATCAAGGGGATTGATCTTGTCATTGTTGATGATGGGACGCAGTCTGGGGCAGGACAGGGACATTTCTGCGTGGGGGTACTTGCGCTGCAGATAATACACATGCAGTGCACTTGCCAGAGCATCCTTTCTGAAATCGGACAAACCAAGGAGCGCAGAAAAAGCGACACCGCGCATACCACCCCGAAGGGCACGTTCCTGGGCATCAAAACGATAGGGCCACACACGCTTATGACCGAACAGGTGGAGCGTTTCGTATTTGTCCGCATCGTAGGTCTCTTGGAACACGGTTACGTAGTCAGCGCCGCACTCGTGGAGGTACTTATATTCGTCGGTGTTCACAGGGTAAATCTCCAAACCAACCATACGGAAATACTTTCTTGCCAGCTTGCAAGCTTCTCCGATGTATTCCACATTGCTCTGGGCACGGCTTTCACCGGTAAGGATCAGAATTTCCTCCATACCGGAATCGGCAATGACTTTCATTTCATGCTCGATCTGCTCCATATTCAGCTTCATACGGTTGATATGGTTATAGCAGTTAAAGCCGCAGTAAACGCAGTAGTTTTCACAGTAATTGGCGATGTACAGAGGGGTAAATAAGTAAACGGTATTACCGAAGTGTTTGCTTGTCTCCATACGGGCCTTCTGTGCCATTTCCTCCAGAAAAGGCTCTGCTGCGGGAGAAAGCAATGCTTTGAAATCCTCAACGCTGCAAGTCTCATGGTCAAGAGCCGCACGCACATCCCGGGCAGTGTAGATGGAATAATCGAAGGCGTTCATTTGAGAAATAACCTGCTGACAAACATCGGATTCGATGATCTCCATACCCGGCATATATTCCATGTGATTCTTGCGGCTGGAAGGGTCTGTTTCCAGTCTGTGTTTTTTCGCGAGAGCCTCCGGCGACAGATGCTCGGAATCTACAAAGAATTGATTTTCCATAAGGTCTCTCCTTAGTCACGCAGGAAGCCGGTCAGAGGATCGGAAGCAGAAGCGCCACGGGTCAGTACACGGCCAAGGCCGGACAGATATGCTTTTCTGCCTGCCTCAATGGCCTGACGGAAAGCGGATGCCATCATCGGAAGATCGCCTGCAGTTGCCAGGGCGGTGTTTGCCATGATAGCGGCTGCACCCATTTCCATAGCTTCACAAGCCTGAGAAGGTCTGCCGATACCGGCATCCACGATGATGGGCAGATCAATCTCATCAATGAGAATTTGGATGAATTCTTTGGTTGCCAGACCCTTGTTTGAGCCGATGGGAGATGCCAAAGGCATAATGGTGGCAGCGCCGGCACTCACCATATCACGAGCGGCATTTAGATCGGGGTACATATAAGGCATAACAACAAAACCTTCATTAGCCAGGATCTCGGTTGCCTTGATGGTTTCCTGATTGTCAGGCAGCAGATACTTGGTATCCCGCATGATCTCCACCTTTACAAAGTTACCGCAGCCCAGTTCTCTTGCAAGGCGAGCAATGCGGACAGCTTCCTCTGCGGTTCTCGCACCGGATGTGTTGGGCAGAAGGGTGATGCCTTCAGGAATGTAGTCCAGAATGTTTTCGTGTTCCTTGGTATTTGCACGGCGAACCGCAAGAGTGATGATCTCCGCACCGGCGTCCTTGATAGCTGCCTCAATAAGCTTCATGGAATACTTACCGGAACCCAGAATAAAACGGGAATTAAATTCGTGACCACCAATGACGAGCTTATCGTTTTGAATCATAATAAATCCTTCTTTCTTATACTTCTACTTCGTATTCGCCTGCGAGAATACGCAGGACGGTGTGTGCCTGATGGGCGGCGCAGAGCATAACACGAGGCGCTACCAAGCCAATGGTATCTGCCACATCGTTTGTCTCATCGCCGCATAAGTAAAACCTACCCATAACTTTTCTTGTTCGAATGGTATTTGGGGTATCCATACCGGCCATTCCGGAAGCTGCAACTAAATAGCAATTGGGCAGCTGCTCCAAGATACCATTTACAAGCATAGCCTTAGCCTCTGCATTGTCAAATGCTTCGCATACAACATCTGCATCTCTTAGAAGATCTGCGAAATTCTCCTCTGTGATCTTTGCCGTCACAGCTGTGATTTCCGTATAGGGTGCAATCTCTAACAGATTTTCCGCAAGTGCATCCGCTTTATATAGACTAATTTGATTTGCCTTGTATTGCTGACGGTGCAGGTTGGTAATATCCACACGGTCAAAATCGATCAAAAGCAGCTTACCGATACCGGCTCTTGCCAAAGCAATGGCGATATTCGAACCCAATCCACCGAGGCCGCAAACGGCGACGGTTGCTGACGAAAATCGTTTGTGCAGGTCAAGTCCGTGGCGAGCAATCAATGCATCCATCCATTCGTTTTTAGAAGGAATCAATCAACCACCTCCTACAAAACTGACAATCTCCAAGCTGTCGCCATCATCAATAACAGTGACATCATATTGAGACTTAAATACGATATCGCCATTGCGCTCCACTGCGATACGCTTGGGATCGTAGCCCGTTGTTGCCAGATACTCCGAGACGGTTTTTCCTGCAATATCCAGCTCGGTTCCGTTCACTTTTACCATGCTTGCACCTCCTAAAATAAAAATACGGGAAACCTCCGATTTGGAAGTTTCCCGTCACGCTCACAAAAGTCCCTACGTTGGCATTATCCAAATCAGGTATATGGGTCGAAGGTCCTACCTTCCTCTCAGCCTGTCCTACAAGCTCCCCGTGTATGAAATTGTAAAACAAAAACAGGAGACAACCCTTGTGGGGTGCCTCCTGTAAAAAATCCTTAAGTCATGACTTCCTACGGCGGCATTATCCGCATCAGGTTAAAGGGTCGAAGTTCGGTTACTTCCTCTCAGCCCGCTTCACAAGCTCCCCTGTATTTATTTCTTGTTGATATTATATATCTATTGGAATAAAAATGCAACATATATTTAATTATCTAATTTTGAACTATTTGAAATACATTATTTCAATTTTAACAAAGCTATAGCATGATGCGCATATCGGGACTATAATGCCATTCTAGTTCGGGGCAGCTTCATATTGAAACTGCCCCTTCCCTATTTAGATGATAAACTGATTGATGGCTTTCATAAGTACAAGGCACTGCTCCTGATACAAATCCTCGTCGAAGCGTCCGTTAAGGATAGAACCTTTAATTAGCATCGGCTTGTACTGCTCCAGAAGCATCATTTTTGCGGTTTCATCCCCAAGCTTAGCCCGGATAAGAATATCCCTGAAAGTCATAACAACTCCTCCTTCATTTTCTTTTTGATCTTCTGGATTGCCCGGTAGTAGATTGCGGCAACGCCTTTATAGGACAGTCCAAGTTCGGTAGCCAGTTTTTCATAGTCCTTTTCTTCGAGAGCACAGGCAAAGAACACATACCGTTCTCTTTCCGTTAAGGTAGAAAGTGCCCAGAACAATTTCTCGTTCTGAAGCCGCATATACAGCGGAATCTCGCTCAAAGCCTCTTCTTCCAAATCAAAGGTGCTGTCCATCGTTCTTTCCTCCATCAGCGAGGAGATTTTTTGTGCTTTTACTTCTTCATCTATGTATTGTGCGCGTCTTCGGTGAACGGCGGCAAGTAAATAAGATGTAAATCTGTTCTGAAGGATCTCGTCTTGTTCTTGTCCTTCATTTCTTTGGAATACCATAACGGCTCCTCCTATCATTTGAATTTGAGTGGATCAAATTCAAATGCGGAGGACCTCGAATATGGGGTGCAAATGCTGTAAAAGCATTGTGCAAAAGGGAGAAAATGTAGATTATGTATCGTATTTCGTGGAAATAATGAATTTTTCCACAGAAATAACGACACCGTTTCCAAAAAATCGCTAAAGTTTGATAGCGGTTCTTTGGGAACGGTGTCGAATTTTTTTGAGGCGCAAACTGACTATCTTCAAACCGAGCCATATTTCTACGGCCGGGTGGCTTATTTAATGCAGTCTGCCCCCATGTGAGGGCTGCCATAAAAGGGATAGTTTTTCATAGCAGTCTCCTTTTTATGAATGCCGTGACAGCTATTATTACCTCGTCTAATCTACCTCTCCTTAGTTAAACGATTTTTCCCTTCACTTCATAATTCTACATAAACAGTGCAGTTGAAAAATAACCTTTCCTGTCGAATGAAAAATAAATATTGGGGCATTACCCTATTTATATCGGGTAAAGTCAAAAAAGCGCCCCAGTATAGATAATGTCGAGGATAAGGGCATTATCTATACCGAGACGCTACCAAATACATTTTTAGCCAAATATATGGTTGGCAGTCCATTCGTATATCGCATAATAACTGATGTTAGAAATTAGTAATGCTGCCCCATCAAGGGGCGGCACTGTTAGAGTAATGAAGGTCCGGTTATGTTACATCCATTACCGTTCCGATAAACACCGGCAGATTCGTCTCATTGTCGATGATCATATAAACAAAGGGCCGGTTAAGAGTAACGACCCATTCGGACATAGGAGCACTCTCGTCATTCATCTGCACCTTGGTAACAGCTCCGGCTTTGGTGCCCAGCTCATCAACAGAGATAAAGGTCTTGTGCAGTACATCCCCAATGTAGATGTTGCCACGGGAAGAGTGGGCCATCTTGGAGAAGTCCGCCGTGCTGCCACTGAATGCAGAGGGCATACCCAGTTCCTTCAGCACATCGTTCATCGTCAGGTCGTACTCGTAGCTGAACTTGGGCAGTGTGGCCATGACCATACCAAGCTGCGGGGTACTAATGGTTTCCATTAGTTCCTCTCCGGTCAAGCCGGCGATATACTCGTAGATGTCCACGCCCTCATTTGGAAGCAGAACCGCAAAGTTATACTTGCTGCCACTATACGGCTTCATAAAGCCTGTGGCATTTTCGTCCTGCAGGTAGACCGTCTCCTCGGAATGCATCATATCTACCTGTTTTTCTGTGCCGCCGATGTTAGTAAACTTTCCCTTGTAAACATCGGACTTGTCATAGACTCGCTGCCACTCGGCATCAAAGACCAGCGCATTGATGAGGTACATCACAGCATCTTCGTCAATCTGATCCAAGATGCTATCGATCATCCCATCCGTGTAGTCCTTCACCCAGTTATTGATATCCTTAAGGGTCTGATCGTCAAACGCTGCCTTATAGGCTTGCGCTCCGTAATAGTTGGCATTCTTCTGAAGGAAGTCCTGTTCCACCTGCAGGCGGCCTTCGTCATCCCGGAACCAGATGGAGTTGGCGATCTGAAATTTGTACTTCTCCGCAGAGGGCAGATTGTTCACATAGGAGTACAGATACTCGTTCAGGTCTTCCAGGGAGATCTCGCCGCCCAGAAGGGCTTCCATTTCTGCTTTCGTATCACCGTCTGCTCCGTTCGCTGTCATAGCAAGGGCCAGCTGGATGGAAAGCGGAGAAATCAACACATTCTCACCCTTACTCTCCAACACAGAGGATTGGAACAGTTCCACAGCAAGACGCATCTGAGATTGAGCAAATGCATCATCTACAGACTTTCCTGTGACTGGGTTGGCTTTCAAGCCTTCCATCAGATCGACTGCCTGCACCTTCGTAGCACATCCGGTAAGATTTACTGCCATGGAGCAGATCAGCATGATACTTAATATTGCCAAAAATACTTTCTTGTACATAGGGATACCTCCTTACTGTACTTCGGTGCCGCCCCATTCGATCACGGTGAAGCCGGAGCGTTCCGGGGAGGTCAGTTCCTGTTCAGGCAGCTCTACAAAGGCGTCAGAAGCTTTCCAAGTCATAAACACTCGAATCAAGGTATCCGGTGCCGGATCGACCTTCAGCGTGGCTGCGTCGGTGTAGATGTCCCTCTGGAAGGAAATGATGTTGTAGCGGTTCTGCTCCATTAGAGGCAGCCAGTAAACAATAAACTCGTTTGCCTCCTTGCGGTTCAGACCCAGCTTTTCCAGGGCTTCCTCCAAGAATGCTGCGGTATCCTCGCCCTTTACGCAGAAGCCTTCCGTCATATCCCACTGGGTATTCGTTTCTCCTTCCCAGTATAGATAGTTGTAGGTCTGCCCCTTGGCATCGGTCAAAGTGCCATCGGGAGCTGCGGTTACCTGCCAACCGGTATTGTATGTGGGATAGGTGCAGGTCAGCTTGCCATCCAGTATCAACTTGACAGAAACATCGGTTTCATTTTCTGGATAGAGATAAATAACAGGCTTATAAGCTACTCCCGGCTCCGGTTCCCAGTCGCTGGGTTCGATGGTCAGCATATCGCACTCGATACGTTGGTTCTTATCGTCATAATAGGTGTTTTCGTAGGTGCAGGACACTTGATCACCCACACACCAATCGTCTGACAGGGTTCCGTTCAGTTTAATCTCGTAGGGCATCGGAATGACTGTTCTGGCGAAGAAGCAGTTCTTGTAGATC
>JAFUNI010000026.1 GCA_017482385.1 Oscillospiraceae bacterium
AAGAGGATGCTCCTGTGAAGTGAACTTTCCGGCAAGGTACTCGTTTGTCAGATGACCGGGTCGACGGATCAGTGTCCAAAATGTTTTGAGAAATTGGGAATCCCACAAAAAAGCATTGACAAGGTATTCCATAACAAACCCAGAAACAGTAGGCGTTTTGTCCACAGCCTCCTGCCCGCAGTGATGGCAATACTTGCCGTTCAATTCTACGCCACAATTCAGACAATGCTTATATGGCGGATTATTCTCTTTATCTTCAGATTTTGAGCGTTGTTGATTCTTATCCATTGGTATATATAAAATATTTATAATCCTTTGTCAACAAATTTCGGATAATATTCCCCCATATCATTCAGATACAAGTTGCCATAATAATCCGAGTTATACACCATCACATGCGATCCGTTTGTCTTGTCAAAGGCATGCAGATATAGGTCGCGGATGACCGTCTGCGGATGACTCTCCAACTGCGACAGGATGGACGATGTAAAAGTATTGGAAAGATAGACCTGAAGCTCGTTGTCGAAAGCATCAGCCTTGGATGTTTCGTAAGGATTGGCAGCGGTCATCATCAGCAAACCCGGAATGTCTGTGCAATCTTGGGCTACACCTCCGGAATAACATGTCTCAATGATGGCAAACATCTTACGGAACTTCATGGCAGAGAACATCGGTCTGGCAAAGTCGGCATTAAGATTCTCTGTTTCTTTCCATTTCCAACCCTGTTGCGTTCCGTGTCCGCTCCAGAAGAACAGCACATTGTCATTTGCGCTGCTGCCCAATGTGACCGGATATGCCTCTGATGGTTCGCCGGTCAATATCTGTTTCAGGTCATCGAGAGTAAGGTCACCCAATGGGTAGTCTATCTGTACATCTTCATACAGGTTCTCTCCATCAAGCTCTCTACGGATTACTCCCTTCAACGGGTTCCGTTCGTTATGAGCTATATCGTCGGCCATAATCAGGATGATATGGTCGTCATCATATCCCATTCCTTTCAGATAATGATACATACCCAGTACGTCAGCCTGATGGCGATAATTCTGCCAGCCCTCTGATGCAGCTACCAGCACCGCATAGTTATCTTTCAGTTCGGGATAATCTATTACATTTCCATTTCCATCCATATTCTGCATGTGTTGCTTCTTCCACTCCCACGCAGCTATGGGCGACGAGGAGTGTCCGTCGCTGTTTCGGCTATAATAGTCTATGATAATCATTTTCCCCTTATAGGTAATCCAGCGGGCATACGATGTAGAGCGAATGGTTGTATAATACTCCGAATTGAAATCCAGTGTACCCGTTGCCCCGCTTATGGCAGGAGTTTCGCCAGCCATGATAGCATGATAATAGTTGGCCATCATACCCGCAGTCCATCCCCCTTGCGACACAGCCTTTCCGTTCAGCAACGCAGCTATGGCCTTGTTCAAATCCTTCTCGTTATGCTGTTCTGCCCAAATGGAAGCAAGCGTTGTGATGAGTACTGCATCATACACCTCTGCCTCGCCCGCATACGGCACTCTGTCGAAGAGAGCATCGTAGGACACACCGAAACCGGAGTTCGGATGACTGGCTGGAGCAAGTCCGGAGATGTAATCCATAGGATATTCACCTCCAAGGATGGATTTGTTGTAGGCCTTGTCAGTAAACATCAAGGTAATTCCTCGTCCATCTTCTGAATTATACATGAAATTGTCAATATAACTCTGTACAGGTACGACATCATCAGCCGTTAGCGGAGCACATACTATGGCATCGGCACCGCTGTCCAATATCCTCTCAAGGCAAGCTTCAAGCTCGCCCGCTTGCTTATACGTTTCAATGCATACCGGTTCCAGATTCAGTTCCACCGCTTGGAAGGCAAACCAATCCACAAACGTCTGTCCATAGATATCATCAGCGGCAAGTAGCGCCACCTTCTTCAGTCCCGGGTTCTCGTTGGAGATACAAGAGAGCATGATCTCGCTTTGCGAGATATCCGTTTCGCACAATCCCCACAGGAATCCGCGATGTCCGAATATGCGGGGCAGTTCTTGCGAAGTAGAGAAGGTGAATAGCGGTTTGATGTTCTCTTTCTTTCGGGCCAGGGCAAAGGCAAGCTTCTGTGTATTGGCCGACACGTTGCAACCGATAACGCTTTGAATGTCCTCGCGTTCCGAGAGCGCCAAGCCCACTTCGGTGAGGTCGACCGTTGGTTCATCCACCCACTCGTACACCACCTTCACCCCGATGTTGGCCTTGCGGATATTCTCCGCAGCCCATTCCAACGCATTGTTCCAAATGGGCTCACGGTCCTTCTCAGGAAGCACCACGGCTATTCTCACCTCCTTCGACGCGGTAATGCCTTCTACCACTACATCTTTCTCGCACGACAGCAGTGTGCCCATGCATAGCAGGACAATGACCAGACTATTGATTAGCTTCTTCATAGCGTTGTTCTATTTCTACAATACGATTTTTTATATGAGAAATATCCAGGAACCAATCCTCCGTAACCTCTTTGGAGAAGACCATCTCCTCATAGCCCGACTCATAGGTAAACACCTGATGATAAGGAATCTTTTTGTTGTTCAGCAGGTCGCCGATCAGATTGATAATAACCCAGTCCATATGTTTCACCACCGACATAGAGATAAACGATGACAAGAACCCCATGTCGTCGTCCATGCCTACGGCAAAGTTATAGGTTTCGCGCGAGAAGCGGTACATTCCTTTGTTTGAACCACCGGCAACCGCGAAGTAGTACATATAGTTTCCCTGTTGTTCCATGCAGTACCGATAGGCTTCATCCTGCATCCGGTATCCGCCGTCGGGTTCCTGGCTCAGGTAGTGCACGTCACATCCGTTTCCACCAGCAGCCAAGTATCCGTCGCGATATCCCTCCACCGCCCGCTTCACCTGCTTGTCGTGTGGATTGGCCGCAATCACCAACGCCTTCTGCTCTTCTCCGTTATTATCCAGCACACTGGTAGCCCCTGCCAAATAGCTTGCTGCATAGCAACCCACAAAGAACGTGTATATGCCGTCCACCGCTTTCTCGGTTTCAAACATCAGCACATCCTTTCGGGCATCTTTAGGAAGAGAAAGTCCTTGCAACAGATATTCATACTCGCCACCGGAAAAAACGAATAGCGAACGCTCGCAATCATCGTCCAGCGGAGCATTCAACCAATCATTGTAAATCTGAATGCCCTGCTCCTTTTCTTCGGGTATGTGAACAGCCAGCGTAAAGCCATATCGTACAGCAGCCTCCTGAACCCCCCGCAGGATATTGTCGTTGTAGCCTTGGTCGCCTACACCACCTGGTGAAAGGACCACTTCCACTCGGTAATTATGAATAAAACCAATTTCCTCCTTCCTGCACCCTGTAAAAAGGAGGAGGAAGAAGGAAAATATGATGAATTTATATAAACTTCTCTGTCTCAAATTTTGAACCTGTTAAGTTATTACTCTGCCAGTGGAGGAATGATTTCGATGTGCATGTAGCGGTGATAGTCAAACCAAGGATAACGACCGACAGTTAAATAGTATTTATTACTTTTCGATTCATTCAAATCCAAGCAACCGATAGTTTCAACGAATATATCAGGATAATACAATGATTGGAAGATGAACCCTGACTTGTTGGTACCATAAGACTGAGGGCTCCACTCCATTCCCTTTGCATCCATCTCTTTCAACATCTTGTTCCAGAAAGCCTGGTTGTTGTCATAAAATTCGCGCACCTTATTTATTTCAGATATAGTGGCGAGATACTTGAAGGCCTCATCTTCTGCGTAGTAACTGGTTTTATGATGGTATCTTATATCCCCCTTGTTTGCAGAGTCAGGAGAAATCCATACAAGGATACCCTCCTTGCCATCCGTATTGCCCTGGATGCAATAGAAAGGAAGAGATTTCTTTTCCGGTGTATTGAAGTCATCTGAAAAAGTGCCCTCTGTCCATGACAATACATAATCATCGATGTCATAGATCTTTCCTGCCTCTACCTTTTCGTAAGCAGCATTCTCCGGCCAGAAGTTGTAGTCAATGAATTGAACTTCGCTGATATGTTTCAGGTCGGTGCCCGGTGCCACACTCATGCGTGCCACTACACCAGCCTCACCTTCTACTGCACGGAAAGATACGCTGCCCTGTGCTTTGCCCTCTTCATCAGTAAGAGGATAATCATATCCACTATCTACTTTTTTAGTCTCCTTGTCAGGTGCAACCCAACTGAGGAATGCCCTCTCTGCTGCTGAAAGATCTTTAACAGGTACAGAGATGATTTCAGGCTGAGATATGTCAAGAGACTTTCCATACACTCTTCTGAACAGATCCCCGTTCTCATCCACAACAACTAGGCTGCCCTGCAAATATGACAATCCATCATAGGATGTAATCGGTATCCTGATCTCTTCCTGCTGCTCTTCCTGCTGCTCTTCTTCCAGATTTTCCTTCTCACATGATGTCAACGGCATCGCTGCGGCTGCCATCAACATAAAGAAATACAATAAATTCTTCTTCATAGTAATATGTATGTTAGTTTGTTTGTTCTTTAGTTAACCGGTGGAATGATGCGGATATGCATGTAACGGTATTTGTATCTGGTGTCCTCATCCACATCACCTATATTACCCAGCTCATCATCCCCATCATCCTGATCAAGATCCAGACATTTGATCACTCCCTTGTCAGAATTATAATCGTTAAGAAGGAATTCGTCGTTACCTGTAGTCCAACCGCCATATCGCCAACTCCAGACATAGTCCTTCTTATCCATCTCATCCACCATCTTGTTCCAGAATCCGAGGTTGCTGTTAAAGAAATTTAGAACAGCCTGTGCTTCAGGTACGGTCGGAAGATAGTTATATGCTTTGTCTCTTATATAGTAATATGGTCTTGGATGTGCTCCGGAATCATTGACATCAGGACTGAGCCATACAAGAATACCTTCCTTGCCGTCGGTATTGCCTTGTATGCAATAGAAAGGCAACTTTGTCAATTTCGGATCCTTATAGTTGAACTCCGGATTGTCAAACGAACCTATATGCTCCCACTTCAATTCATAATCCTCCATCTGATAGATCTTGCCTGCTTCGACCTTTACGTATGCATCATTCTCTGGCCAAAGGTTATAGTCGATGAACCTGACCTCGCTTATCTGCTTGAGACCGGTGCCTTCTGCAACTGTCATACGAGCTTTCACGCCATCCTCATCCTCAACAACGCGGAACGACACATTACCCTGGGGCTTTCCATCGGCATCGGTTAGATTGTAGTCATAACCGCCATCAACCTTTACTGCCTCTTTACCTGGAGCCACCCAGCTGAGGAAGATCTTCTCGGCTGCGCCAAAGCCTGCAACCGGCGCCGAGATCACATCTGGCTGAGACTCATCGAGAGGTAATCCGTAGATTCTACGGATTACCTTATCATTATCATCTACCACCACGATGCTGCCTTGAAGCCATGACAGCGCATCGTATGTGGCAATCTTTGTCTGATCCGAGTCGGATTTCGGATCATGCTGCGCATCTTCTTCCTTCTGCACATCTTCTTCCTTCTCACATGATGTCAACGGCATAGTTGCAACGACCATCAACATGAACAAATAAAATAAATTCTTCTTCATAATTTACTTATATTACTTAACAGGAGGAATGATTTGGATTTGCATGTAGCGGTACATTTGCGCACTAGTATCAAAAATCCATTCCAATTCAGCTGGATGAACCTCCATTTGAAAAACCATGACATAGTCAAAGATTAAGCCTACGTAAAATTCATTTAATATGAACTTTGATTTAGCTGCATGTTCATCAAATAAACTGAAAGGTTTGGCGTACCAATCATATCCATTAGCCTTCATATCAGACAACATCATATCCCAGAACGCAACATTTTGATTTATTTTATCAACTACTTTCTGTGCTTCTGCCTCTTTGGGGAGATAAGACCTAGCTTCTTTGTTATACCATTTAAGTGCCGGATGAGCGTAATGATTATCCTCGTCTGGGCTGAGCCACACCAAAATACCCTCTTTGCCATTGGCATTGTCTTGCAAACAATAGAAAGGAAGCTTTTTCTTTTCAACATGTAAATCAAGGGTATAAGGTCCACTATCGCTCCATCTCAATTCATAATCCTCCATCCAATAAATCTTGCGTCTTTCCACTCTTTGGTAAGAAGCATTTTCGGGCCATAGTTCAGCATCGATAAACTTCACCTCGGTCACCTGCTTGAGGTTGGTACCTGGTGCTATGTCCATGCGTGCTATCACACCGGCCTCACCCTCTACAGCACGGAACGATACGGCACCCTGTGGGTTACCTTCTCTATCAGTCAGGTTATAGTCATAACCACCATCCACTTTGATTGTCTCCTTACCAGGAGCTACCCAACGGAGGAAGGTCGAGTCGGCATCAGCTAAGTCATTTACAGGCACAGAAATCACAGTTGGCTGCGATGCGTCGAGCGGCTTGCCATAGACTCTACGGATAACATTATTATTGTCATCCACTTCTACGAGGTTACTCTGAAGCCACGACAAGCCGTCGTATGCAGTAACCGATTTCGTTTCTTCTACATAGTCTTCGCCTGGTTTTTGATATTCTTCCTCACCATTGTCAATAACGGGTTCGTCATCTTTGTCACACGAAGTCAAAGGCATCGCGACGATTGCCATCAACAGAAATAAATAAAACCAATTCTTTTTCATTAGACTTTTTTATCTAAATTAGACGATTAGAAATTCAATTGCTTAATACCGAGAAACGATGCGAACCTGCATATAGCGGTAATCGTTGAAAGAGTATTTGTTAACGGTTCCCAAAGTGGGCATTACCTCGTCCAGGTCCAAGAGCAAGAGTTCACCTTCATTACCACCGAACACAAATTCCGAAGTACAGGTTGCATTCGTACCGGTGCTGGCGCTCCACTGATAACCCTTGCCGTCCATCACCTTCAGCATATTATTCCAGGCATTGCGGTTAGAATTGTAAAAATTCATCACCTGCAGCAATTCACAAAGATGGGGGAGTCTATAATTAAGACCAGCATCGAGATAGTAGGAGGGGATCGGGTGCGTATATACATATTGTTCACGGCCGCCCACAGTCTGCCAACTATTGGCATTGTCGGGAGAAAGCCATACAAGTATTGCATCGTATCCCTGGTCATTGCCCTGCAGG
Organism: Oscillospiraceae bacterium; assembly: GCA_017482385.1. GTDB lineage: Bacteria > Bacillota > Clostridia > Oscillospirales > Oscillospiraceae > Faecousia. The sequence goes on from JAFUNI010000026.1 coordinate 7,173, forward strand.
CAATAGAACTCAAGTTTATCGTTGACAATACGGAAATTCGTGGTCTGGTTGTCACGATACTTTACCCACTCGTATCTTTCACTATCGAGCCAATAGGTCTTGCCTGCAGTGTATCTTTCTGCGGCAGCGTTCTCGGGCCAAAGGTCAGCATCGACAAAGTTAACCTCGGTAACCTGCTTGAGGTCGGTACCTGGTGCTATGTCCATACGTGCTATCACACCAGCCTCGCCCTCTACAGCACGGAACGATACGGTGCCTTGTGGGTTACCATCTCTATCGGTCAGGTTATAGTCGTAACCGCCGTCTACCTTGGTTGCCTCCTTGCCAGTAGCCACCCAACCAAGGAAGGTTGATTCGGCATCAGCATAGTCCTTTACAGGCACAGAAATCACTGTTGGCTGCGATGCGTCGAGTGGCTTGCCATAGACTCTACGGACAATTTCGCCGTTCTCGTCCACCAGAACAAGGCAGCCTTGCAACCACTCCAGTGCATCATAGGCTGTAATTGCAACCTGGTCATCATCCGATGTCGGGTCGTGCTGCCGCTCATCATTGGGCTTGGGTTCGTCATCTTTGTCACACGAAGTCAAAGGCATCGCGACGATTGCCATCAACAGAAATAAATAAAACCAATTCTTTTTCATAATTTAGATTATTTGCGTGCCTTCATTACAAAACTTACATTGATGCTCTCAACTCGTGCCTCCATATCAGCAAATACTTTTGCAACAGCAGTTGAGTCAGCAGGGTTAATCTTACCCTCCATAATCAAAGTATAAACCTCCATATTAGCAAAGTAGTTAATGAAAGCATCTGTATGCATATAGAAGTGTACCTGAGTATCATTAGCATCTTGGAACATATGCATCTCAAC
>JAFUNI010000027.1 GCA_017482385.1 Oscillospiraceae bacterium
AGCAACATGCCTGTTCTGACAGTGGATGGCGACTATGTATTCCGTGTGATCTATCGGGATGTAGACGGCGTAGAGAAGTCCTACATCGTACACGAAACCCTGGGATAATTCATCCAACTGCATAAAGCAGATCCCCTAAAATAAACGGCTTCGGCTCACCTCCTGGTGAGCCGAAGTTTTTTGCGCTTGGAACAGGGGTATCAGAACAAGAATCTGAACCAAAATGCACAAAAATCCTTAAAATCTTTGGGAATTGTTATGTTGCGGAATTTTTAACACAAAGATTGACATAAGTAAAATAAATGATATAATGTGTATTAAGAGTATTATTGCCATCATATGCATTTTTAAATGTAAGGTGCGGTGGCGCATACGAAAATAAGAAGAACACATAATGTGAGGTATCTTATGAACAAGGAAAATCACGAAATTGAGATCGACTTAGCGCAGCTGGTAAGAACCCTGTGGCAAAAGGCAAAATACATCGTACTGGTGACGGTGATTTTTGGTATTTTGGGAATGGTAGCGAGTGTTAATTTGATAACGCCTATTTATGAAGCCAGCGGTAAGATGATCGTTAATACCCGGAAGGATGATAATACAAGTGTTTCCAATGACCAGTTGAATTCTGCAAAGAACTTGGTGGATACCTATGCTATCGTGATTCGCAGCCGGGATGTTGTAAATCAAGTTATTGCGGATTTGGGATTGGATATTTCCTATGGGGAATTGGCAGGCTGCATTAGCGTGAAAGCGGTGAACAATACGCAGATCATGCGAATCGTTGTGCAGCACGCTGACCGGAACCTTGCAATTGCTGTAGCAGAGAAACTGTTGGATGTGGCTCCAGATGTCATTGAGGAAGTGGTTGCAGCGGGCTCTGTGAAGCCGGTGGAGCAAGTTTATTCCAGCACTGCACCGGTGTCGCCCAATAATGTCAAAAACGCTGTTTTTGCTGCAATGTTGGGATTTGCTTTGGCCTGCGGTTTGATTGTGGTTTTGTATCTGGCAGATAACACATACAAATCGGATATTGAAATACAAAATGACCTGGGCCTGATTGTGCTGGGCGTGATTCCCAAAGTTGAGTCCTGCAGACGGCACGCGAAGCATGGCTATTATGGCTACTATGGCTATGGACAGAAGACAGAAGAGAGGAAGTGAGCCATATGAAAAAGAAGAATGTACCTGTTGCGTCTAAGCGAGAAGCGCATGTGATGTCAGAAAAATCACCCTTTGCTTATACCGAGGCGTTTAAAGAACTACGTACCAATGTGAGTTTTATTGCGAAAAGTAAAACAGAAGGTAAAAGCTGTAATATTATTGTTACCAGTTCCATCCCCGGTGAAGGCAAATCCACGATGGCCATCAACTTGGCTATCACCTTGGCGCAGGCAAATAATAAGGTGCTTTTGGTGGATGCGGATATGCGAAATCCGGTTTTGCGTAAGTATTTGAAGTTGGAGCAGGAAAATGAAACAGGTTTGAGTGCCTTGCTGAACGGTAGTGTTAAGATCACAGATTGCCTTATTCGCACCGAGTATGGTGTGGATGTGATCGCCAACGGCCCCACACCGCCCAACCCTGCGGAATTGATCAAATCCGATGCGATGCACAGCTTACTCAAAGGCGCGGAGAATCATTACAATTATATTATTTTTGACACACCGCCTGTAGGCGTCATTACCGATGCAGCGGCGCTCAGCCCCTTGTGTGATGGCATACTATATGTGATTCGCCATAAATATGCCAGCAGAGGACAGGTTCGCGGCGCTATCAAGAAACTGAAACTGGTAGACGCAAAGATATTAGGCACAGTTATGACGCTGTATGAGATCCCTAAAACACAGGGAAGATACGGTTACGGTTATTATCACAACAGATATAGATACAAATACGGTGAAAATTGATTCTATGGAATGCACATTTACAGATTTGCATACCCATATTCTTCCAGGCGTGGATGATGGGGCAAAGAATATGGAAAAGGCCTTGGAAATGCTGCGCATGCAGAAGGCTTGTGGTGTGGACAGAGTGGCGTTGACACCACACTTCTACCCGTTGCGGGAGGAATTTCAAGCTTTTTTGGAAAAGAGACAGCTAGCCTATGAAGCCTTGCTTCCTAATTGGGATCGGGAGACTATGCCAGAACTGCGATTGGCAGCGGAGGTGCATTATTCTCCCACACTGTCAGAACTGGATATGCGCCGCCTGACGATTGGAGAAAGCAATTACTTGCTTCTGGAATTGTCAAACACCTCATTCCCCGCCCACATTGAATCCATTTTGAAAGCAATACAGCAGCAGGGGATCGTACCTATTCTAGCCCATGTGGAACGTTGCGAGTATTTTATGGAAGAGCCGGACAGATTGGTGCAGCTGGTCAAGCTTGGTGCTATGGCACAGGTTAGCACAAAGGCAATGGTAGAAAAAAAGAGACGGAAATTTGTGCAGGTCTGCTTGCAGAAAAGCGTTGCACAGATCGTTGCGTCGGATATCCATGATCTGTGGGAGAAAAAATATTTGGTAGGCAATGTTGTATCCAAGGCGAATGAGAAAATGATTACCCGTGCTGAGGAATTTGCCAAGGCAGTGTGGGACAATGTCCTGCCTCCTGCGTATACGGTAGATCCGGTAAAGAGAACGCTGTTTGGATACAGGTAAACGATAAGTTTTGATTGAAAAAAGTCTATTTGAAACAAGTTATGATAGAGGGTGAAAATGTATGCCACTAAGTTTGATGTACATAACCAACAATCCGGAGGTTGCGTTGATTGCGGAGAAAGTCGGTGTAGAAAGAATCTGGGTTGACCTGGAAACGTTGGGTAAGGAAGAGCGACAAAAGAATCTGGACGCGGTCCTTTCCAATCACACAGTTGAAGATGTACGTGCAATTGCAAAGGTGCTTACAAAGTCGGAATTATTAGTAAGAGTGAATCCTTGGCACATAGGTTCTGCTGATGAGATTGAGGCAGTTATTGCGGCAGGCGCAGAGAGAATTATGCTTCCTATGTGGAAAACACCGGAGGAAGTAGATGCGTTTTTGAAAACGGTCAATAAAAGAGTGCGGACGACCTTGCTGTTGGAAACAAAGGAAGCAGCGGAGTGCTTGGATGCGGTTTTGGAGAATCCGCTGATCGACGAGGTTCACATTGGCTTGAACGATCTGCATTTGAGCTATGGCTTGACATTCCTATATGAGCCGCTGGCAAACGGAACAGTTGAGAGCCTGTGCAAGAAGTGCAGTGCAAAGGGTGTGCCTTTCGGTTTTGGCGGCATAGCCAAAATTGGCGAAGGTCTGCTCCCTGCAGAGAGAATCGTGATGGAGCATTATCGTCAGGGTTCTACAAGAGTGATTTTGTCCAGAACCTTCTGTAATGCAGAAGAGGTTGGCGATCAGGAAACGATCAATCAGGTGTTCTCGATAGAAATTAACCGCCTGCGGGATTATGAAGCTACCCTTGGCACGGTGGATGCGCAGACCTATGAGGAAAATAAGCGGGTAGTAAAGGAAATGGTTGAGCAGATCGTGCAAAAGATCAAAAGGTTAAGGAGCAACAGCGAATATGAACGACTTACAGATGAAAAAATTAGTGGCACAAACGGGTGATGCTTTCTATATTTTGGATGGAGATCAGTTTAGAACTAACTTCTGTGAGTTGAAGTCTGAATTCCAAAAGTTTTATCCAAACTTTAATATTGCATATTCCTATAAGACGAATTATACGCCAAGATTTTGTAAAATCGTTGATGAATTAGGTGGCTTTGCAGAAGTGGTTTCCGATATGGAGATGGAGATTGCCTTGCGCATTGGCGTAGCTCCGGAAAAGATCATTTGGAATGGACCGTTTAAAAAAGCTGACAAGGTCGAGCAGCTCTTGGCGATGGGCGGAACAGTGAATATTGATTCTGCTTATGAGATCGATATGCTGGAGGAAATTGCCCAAAAACATCCCGATAAGAAACTCAACATTGGTATCCGTTGCAACTTTGACATCGATGACGGCGTGATCTCCAGGTTTGGTTTTGATATCGAATCGGAAGATTTTCGAAGAGCGCTAAAGTTGTTCGAGCGGCACAATAATCTCTATTTAATAGGCCTGCAATGCCATTTTGCGACACGCCGGTTGGACACTTGGAAACCTCGAGCCGAAGGTATGCTCAAGCTGATTGACAGACTTGGAATCGTACCGGAGCATATTGATCTGGGTGGCGGCTTGTTTGGCAAAATGGCTGATTCTTTGAAGGCACAGTTTGATTCGGAGATCCCCACGTATAGGCAATACGCTGAGGCAGTTGCTCCGGTTTTTGCGGCGCATTTTAAGGATGCACCCCGTAAGCCCCTGTTGCTGATAGAGCCGGGCAGCGCCCTTGTGGGTGACTGTATGCGCTTTGCAACCAAGGTTGTGAACATTAAGACCGTGCGTGGGAAAGCAATTGCTACCCTGCAGGGCAGTATTTACAATATTAACCCTACCTTGAATAAAAAGAATCCTCCCATCGCCGTTTATCCTATGGGAGGCGTTCAGAGCGAATATAAAGACCTGGATTTCGGCGGATTTACCTGCATTGAGTCAGACTATCTATACCGCCACTTCGACGGCAAGCTGGCCCAGGGCGATATGGTGGTTTTCGGCAATGTGGGTTCGTATTCCGTGGTCCTGAAGCCACCGTTCATCCTCCCCAATTTCCCGATCGTTGAGATTGTGGATGGGCAGGCGAAGATTGTAAAAAGAGCAGAGAATTTTGACGATTTGTTTCATACCTTTGTGTTTTAAGAGGTTTTTATGTGGTGTTTGTGGAATTTGTTCTGGAAGCGTTTTTTTGATATCTTGATTTGCGTGATTGCAATGATTTTTCTGCTGCCTGTTTGGCTTATATTGGCCATAGCCATTAAATGCGACAGTGAGGGACCGGTTTTCTTCGCACAGGAGAGGAGAACGAAAAACGGACGCATTTTCAAAATGTACAAGTTTCGTTCTATGGTCGTAAACGCAGAGAAAATGGAAGCTGGACTGTTTAGCTTCGCTGATGATCCCAGAGTGACGAAGGTAGGAAAGTTCATCAGAGATACCAGCCTGGACGAGTTGCCCCAGTTGTGGAACGTGATAAAGGGTGATATTTCTTTGGTTGGCCCCCGACCTTGTGTGACCTATGAGCTGGGTGACTTTGAAACACTGAACAGGAAGTATAAAAAGCGTTTCGAGGTGAAGGGCGGCATTACCGGCCTGGCACAGATCAAAGGACGCAATGACAACTCCTGGGATGAGAAAATCACATACGATAATTTGTACATTGATCAGTTCAAGAAACAAGGTGTATGGCTGGATGTTAAGATCCTTGTGGGAACTGTGATAGGCGTGTTTCAGCGGAAAAATATTTGTGAAGAAAAGTTGGACAGCAGTTTGAATGATTCTGAGGCTGCTAAGCTGGCGGAGGCGGAAATCATTCGTATTGCCCATTTGCCGGATGAAGATCCGGTGGGTGCTGTTCAAGCTACGGAATGAGGATGAAAGCATGAAAACAGATGTTGTAAACCGGTTTATTTGGTATAAAGGTGAAATTGTCAATGTAAACGATGCGAAGATCAATATCCTTGCACCGACAGCGCAGTTTGGCCTGAATGTGTTTGAAGGAATTCCCTGCTACTGGAATGAGGAGCGAAAGCAGCTATATGCTTTTCGGCTGGATGACCATTATGATCGTCTGCTTCGTTCAGCTCGTTTGATCCAAATCGAATGCCCGTACACCAAGGCGGATTTGAAAAAAGCTTTGGTGGATGTAATCAAAGCAAATGAGTATGATGAAAATCTGTCTGTGCGGCAGACGCTGTTTGTTGACGGATTTGGCTCGTGGGGTTCTGCGGAGCCGGTGGATATGTTTGTAGCTCCGATTCCTAAGAGGAGAACCAGCGCAGAGTATAATAAAAAAGGACTGCACTGCTGTGTAACATCCTGGCGGCGAATTTCTGATACAACTCTTTCTCCCCGGATCAAGTGCGGTGCCAACTATATCAATAGCCGTGTTGGACAGCGGGAAGCGCTCCGTAACGGTTATGACACATGTGTTTTCCTAAACGATGCAGGTAAGGTGTCCGAAGGCCCCGGTTCTTGCTTCTTTATGGTGGTAAATGGAACCTTGGTAACCCCTATGCTTACAGACAGCGTGCTGGAAAGCATTACGAGAGATACCATCATCCGTATTGCAAAGGCAAAGGGAATGCCTGTGGTGGAACGCACTGTTGACAGAACAGAGCTGTATACCTGCGATGAAGCTTTCCTGTGCGGTTCCGCAATGGAGATCACCCCGGTGTTGTCTATTGACAGATACACAGTAGGAAACGGCGAGCCGGGACCCTGTACAGAAGCCCTCCATAAAGCCTATTTGGCTGCGGCGCGTGGCATGGATCCCGATTTTGAGACGTTTGTAACACCCATCTATTAAGAGGTTAAAAATGAAGGAATTAAGCAATAAACAGGAAAATGGCACAAGACGCGAGTTTTTCGCATTTATTGCTGTTATGCGCGTTGTAGCGACCATTTTGATCACCAACACCCATTTTGGGAAAATATGGCCCATACCGCAGCTAGCTGTTGGTGGATTGATCGGAGATCTGCTGTTTTTTGTGGTATCCGGTTTTTGCTTGGCAAATTCTGGTAAAACCGGATTCTTCCAGTATGCAAAGAAAAGAATCCTAAGGATTTATCCTACGATCATCCTGGTTACCTTCGTGTTTTTCCTTGCTGGACGAACCCCCATCTCCGGCTGGCTTGGCCGGGAGGGCGTTTTGGGAAGCTTTGTCTATCCCACAAGATTCCACTTTGTAGAGTCGATTGTTCTGCTGTACATCTGCCTGTATCCGTGTATTCGGTTTGACTTCCTAAAGAAAAGGATCCCCGTGGTTATGGCCGTGGTGGCAATCGGATTTTTGATTGCTTATATCTTGACGGATAGAACGGTCAAGTTGGATGTGGCAGAACATTTTTTGGTCAAATTCCTGTTTTTTGAAGTGATGCTTTACGGCGTTTACATCCGTCAGAATGTGAATAAGGTGAAGCATCCGGTTTTGAACTGGGTAATGTTTCTGGGGTCTACCGCAGTATATTTTGCCAGCAAAATGTTCATCAGTGAGAAGCAATTCTGTGATTTGCAGATTTTGATTTTCCTCGCGATATTCTGTGTTGGTGCCACAGCCATCCGGGCGTTTGCCAGCATAGAATATCTGCTTGTGAAGCTTCCCAAAGCTGCAGAAAAGGTTATCAAATTTGTTGCGGATCTGACTTTGGAGATCTATGTGGTGCAAACCACGCTGATTGGTGTCGTAGTTAGCTGGAAGCTGCCCTTTGTTGTTAGATTCCCGCTAATCGTGATCTTTATTTTTGTTGCGGCTCTTATTTGCAACAGAGCGGCAAAGTACACGGTGAAGTTCTTTGGTTATTTGGCATCCAAATTTGCAGATAAAAGCAAGGTGAACAAATGAAATTTTCGGTATTGATGTCTGTATACGGCAAGGATGATGCAGACTTTTTTGCCTCTGCGCTGGAAAGCGTTACAGTTGCGCAAACGCAAAAACCTGCCCAGGTGGTAATCGTTCAGGATGGCCCTGTGCCGGAGAGGATCGACGAGATAATTGCCAGGGTTCAAGAGCAAGAAGCGGATATTGAATTTACTGTAGTAAAGAAAGAGAAAAATGCTGGCCTTGCGGCTGCGCTCAATTCAGGTTTGGCTGTGTGCAAATATGAGTGGATCGCAAGAATGGATTCGGACGATATTTCCGTTCCGGACCGTTTTGAAAAGCAAATCGATTATTTAACAGCGCACCCGGAGGTGTCTGTTGTTGGTGGAGTAATTGCTGAATTTGAAAAGCAAATCGGTGATTTGGATTCTAAGCGTTATGTGAAGCTGACCAACCAAGAGATTAAAGCTATGGCAAAAACAAGGTCACCTATGAACCATCCGTCTGTTATGTATCTGGGTTCTGCGGTAAGATCTGTTGGCGGTTATAGTGAAGATTTTGGAAAGCTTGAGGATTACAAGCTGTGGGTCGATTTGATTGCGGCGGATGTGGTTTTGGGTAATCTTGACGATGTGCTGGTCTATATGCGGGTAGGAAACGGTTTTATTGCTCGCAGGAGCAATAAGCGAGAGATTCAGGACTGGGATATGCTGCAGGAATACCTGCTCAATGGCAAACTGATTAATAAGCGCGAAGCGCTGATAAACCGCATTTATATCAGAGTATTTATTTATATACCCAGCTGGCTGAAAAAGCTGGCATATAAAACCGTTTTAAGGGGGTAATCACGATGAAACCGTACAAGGTAGGATATACTACCGGCGTATTTGATTTGTTTCATATAGGTCATTTGAATATTCTTCGCAGAGCCAAGGAGCAGTGTGATTACTTGATCGTTGGCATCAGCACGGATGAATTGGTACAGACTTATAAACATAAGACCCCGGTGATTCCTTTTGAGGAGCGGATGCAGATCGTGCAGGCCATCAAATATGTGGATGAGGTTGTCCCCCAGACCAGCATGGACAAGATGCTTGCCTGGCAGGAACTGCACTTTGATGCTATGTTCCACGGGGACGATTGGAAGAACTCTTCTATGTACAATACCTATGAACAGCAGTTTGCTGAGGTTGGTGTGTCTCTTGTGTTCCTGCCCCATACCCAAGGAACTTCCTCTACCGAGATCGCAAAAAAATTACAGGAGAAATAACGAATGTCGGTAATAAAAGTGGGTCACGATTGCTGTGGCTGTCGCACTTGTAAAGCGGTTTGTAAATTGGATGCCATATCCGTCGTGAGAGACAAATACGGCTTTGAGCAAATCTGTGTAGATGAGACCAAGTGTGTGGAATGCGGGATGTGCGAAAAGGTCTGTCCTGCCCTTCATACCCCTGTGATAGAGGACAGAAAGCTGTGCGGCCTGGCCTATGCACTGGATGGCAATACACGGCATAACGGCTCCAGCGGCGGCCTGTTTGGCACCTTTGCAAAAAAGGTGCTGTCACAACAGGGTTGTGTCTATGGAGCTGCTTTTGATGCAAATTTGCAGCTGAAAACCACTTGCGCAGAGACAGAAGAAGAACTGATTCCCCTTTATAAATCCAAATATCTTCTCTGCGACACCCATACCGCTTTCGGTGAGATAAAAGAAAAATTACTTGCCGGACAGAAAGTCTTATACTGTGCGTCTCCCTGTCAGGTTGCAGCCCTGAAGTTGTACTTAGGTAAAGACTATGAGAACCTGCTTTTGGTAGACTTTATATGTCACGGTGTGGGTAGCCAGACACTTTTTGATCAATCCGTTTCCTATGTGGAAAAGAAATTGTCCGGAAAAATAAAAAGTTTTATATTCCGGTATAAGGTCAAGAACGGCGTTTCCCACTATTATTATAAAATGCAGTATGAAAAGAAGGGCAAGCTCCTCAATAAAGAGGATCTGTACTTCTCGTTTCCATACTATAACGGCTATTGCAAGCAGCTCGTTTGCAGAAACAGTTGTTATGCCTGTCAGTATGCCACACCGGAACGGGTGGCGGATATTACCGTGGGTGATTTTCATAATGTTGAGCGCTATGAACCGGCGGTGGATAGCTATGCAGGCGTGTCTATGCTGATCTGCAATACACAGAGAGGCAAGGCGTTTGTGGAATCGGTGCAGGAGCAGCTGCACATAAAGGAATATCCGTGGGAGGTTATGGAAAAGAATAATCATTTCCATAAAGGGGACGGCGCACCAAAGGAACAGAAGGCCTTTATGGAATCTGTAGCAAATGACAGATTTGAGGAAACTGTGGACAAGTTCTTAAAGCCCTCTCGAGATTGGATGAAATTGTTATATTACAAAAGCCCCTTGTTTTTAAGAAAAATTGCAAAAAAACTGCAGAGGTGAGAAAAATGAACTATATGCGTGACGGCTTGGAGGATAAATACGGTATTTTGCAACTCCAGGATAAGATTATGGAGGTAGCGAAGTATATTGACGAATTTTGCCAGACGCACGATATAGATTATTGCCTTATGGGCGGATCGGCGTTGGGGGCGAAGCGCCATGGGGGATTTATTCCCTGGGATGACGACCTGGATATTTTTATGACGCCGGACAATTATGAGAAGTTCAGAGAGGCTTTTGAAGCATCCGGAGATAAAGAAAAATTCTATTTGCAGGAGTACGGAAAAACCAAGGGTGGCCTTGTGACTATTCCGAAACTGCGAATGAACGGTACTACCTATATTGAGGAACTTACCAAGGATTGGAAAATCCACCAGGGCGTATTTGTGGATATTTTCATTCTCCACAATTGCCCCAATTCTAAAATCAAGCAGCTTTGGCAGTGCTTTTGGGCCAAATGTGTGGTGGTAAAGGGTATGTCTATGCGCAGCTATAATCGCCAGACTGGCCTGCGAAAAATGCTTTTGGGCATTTCAAAAGCGTTGCCGAAGAAGCTGATGATCGACTATGGTTTAAAGCAGGTGTATCGCTTTAGGAATGAAAAGTCTGATTATTACTGTAATTTCTTGGGGAAAGCAGTATATAAAAAGGGGCTATATAAGAAAGAATGGTTTGCTGTTACGGAACCGATTGCCTTTGAAAAGACAACGCTTCGTGTTCCCACCGGGTTGCATGCTTTTCTGACAGAGCGCTTTGGAGATTATATGACACCCCCTTCGGAAGATCGGATTCGTTGGGAGCAGCATGCCTGGAAATGGGATACAGAAAACGATTTTTCCCAATATGTGAATCAAAATAGAAACACAGATGACGAAAGAAATCTTGTGTAAGGGTGGTTGTAATGGAAAATAAAGGGAAATACATTGAGGGATTAGTCAGCGTTGTAATACCTACATATGGCAGATCAGATACCCTTGAAAGAGCCATTAATAGCGTAAAGCAACAAACGTATACAAATATTGAGATCCTTGTAGTAGATGATAATGAAATCGGAAGTGAATACAGCCAGGCAGTTGCAGAAATGATCAAGCAGCTTGGTTATGACAACCTGCATTTGGTGACACAGCCGCAGCACATCAACGGCGCAGCGGCGCGAAATGCTGGTATTCGCGCGGCAGGAGGAGAATATATTGCATTCTTGGACGATGATGACTTCTTCTTGCCCAACAAAATTGAAGAACAGCTTGCTGTGTTGAAGGAATTGGATTCATCATACGGAGCTGTAAGCTGCCAAAAAGTCTATATCAAAAACAATAAACTCGACCATGTTTCTGAGGTGTGGCAGGATACCGAGCATCAAAATTTTGATATTGTCATACGAAAAATCAATGTTACTACCAGCACATTGTTAATGCGGCGCACATGTTTGGATGAAACTGGATATTTTGATGAGAGCTTGAGACGAAACCAGGAGATTCAATTGTTAACGTTTTTTTCTGATAAGTATAGGATTAAACTCGTTGACAAATTTCTGGCAGTAATAGATTGCACGGATGTGATGAATAGGCCGGATTCTGAAAAAACATTGATGATTAAGGGCCTCTTTTTTGAAGCAATCAAGCCGATAACATCAAAATACTCCAAGCACAAGCAAAAACTTATAGTTGCGCATAATATGACCGATGTGCTCCGTGCCTATTTACGTGAGAAAAAAATAAAAAAGGCATTTGCGCTCGCAGCAAGGATATTTGTGCATCCTTCTGTTTTGGTTGCTTTTTGCAAATTTGTTTATGGCAGAGTAGTTGGGAGAAAGATGGACAAGCAGCTTACCCCAGAGATCACACAAGCTGTTTATGAACTTGCAGGTGGTTTGTTAGAATGATTCGTTATATTAAAATAGCGGGGAAAAGAATAAGCATAAGCACGTTGGTTTACATCGTGTATATTGTTTATTATATATCTGGATATAACGGGCCAGGTCATAACTATATTCAAACGGCAATGTTTATCTTGTGGAATGTGGTTGCGCTTTGGGAAGACAGAGGTTCTTATCAAAGGGCGCTTGGTTCTGTGCCTAACTTGTTCCTTGGCGGTTTCCTTTTGTTCTATTTTTTCAGCAGTGCCATTGTTGCAAGCTTTGTGTACACGCTGGAATATATAATGAAATACTTGATGCTGTATGGCTGTTTCATGCAGTTCCTCTATTATAAAAACAAAAATAACCGAGAGGAAATGAAAAGGATTGTGGGTGTTGCACTGTTAGCGTTTGCGTACTTTGCAATAAGAGCAATTATTTTCTATATCCAAAATCCGGCAGCAGCACGGACTTTGGCCGCAAACTATTATGCCTTTGATACGATTACAATCGGTGGCGGCTATCGTATAGCCTTTGGCGTTGCGATTTTGGCGGTCGGCCTGTTTGAATTGTTGATAAAGGGAAGGATTGCAGCCACAGCAACTAAGAAGGTTCTGATCCTGCTAATGGTAGCGCTGTTCGTTTTCCTTTTGGTAAAAACAGAAAGCACCATTACATTGATGGCTTCTGTTATGGGCCTTGTTTTGTCTGTGATCAGCAGGGTCGCTTTCGGAAAAGAGACGGAGGCGCGCATCAGCAAAAGAAGGACTGTTGGTATGTCTTTGATTTTCCTGTTGATCGTGTTTCTGCTTTTGAACATCCAAAATATTGGTACGGCGTTGATGGAACTTTCTGGCGATGATATGGACAATTTGTTCAACCGACGGTTTTTTCGAATTGGTGAAAAACTGTCCGATTTTGGAAACGAAGAGGGCGCATCCAATTATGTGGATGTCCGTCTGGAAACGGCAAAGACTTCCTGGAGAACTTTTTTACAGCATCCACTGCTTGGCGTTGGATATAAAAGCGGAAATGTTTTTAAAAACTTATCCAATTTTGGCGTGGGTAATCATTCTACGTTCTTTGATGCTTTGGCGCAGCACGGAATTATCGGTTCGTCGCTGTTCTTTGCGTTTTTGTATACAGCAATAAAAGAAGTGAACAGAAGACTTAAGTGTAGCAGCTATATGGGCACATTATTTCTTATGGTGGTGTTCAATCCCTTCAATTATTTCCACGGTTTCTTTGCTGTATTTACGCTGCTGCCACTGCTTGGGTGCTTGTGTGACAACGATGAGCAGGTTAATAAATTGGAGGAAAATGCGTGAGAAACGAAAAAGAAAGTATTTCCAATAGCTTTATTAAGCGGATATTTGGTTTCTCCATGGCCTCTTGGGTGAATTGTCTGATCAGCTTTATTGCCACACCCATTACAACAGCGTTGTTTGCCCCGTCGGAGTTGGGTAAGATCAACTTGTTTGTTTCCTATATCAACATTTTGGTACCCTTTGCTTATATGGGGTTCGATCAAGCCTATGTGCGATTCTGCAATGAACCGTGCGGGAAAAATACAGCGAAATCACTTTTTAGATTATGTCTGCATATCTCGTTAATACTTTCGGCAGCGGTAGTTGCTGTGATCGTTGGCTTTGGCAAGCGGCTATCTTATAACATTGTTGGCAATTACTCCTTTGCGATCGTGATAGCGTTCTGTGTGTATTTTTTGGCTACGGTGCTGTTGCGATACACTGGCCTGAAGGCAAGGATGGAGAACAATGTTAAAGATTATTTTGTTCAGGCTGTCAGTTCAACAACCATAATGAAATTATCTTTTGCAATAGTTGCGCTGCAGTATCCCAAAGGTGAGATAGCTATTATCTTCAAGGCAGCCTTGCTGTTTTTCTGTGCCTTGTTCTTCGGTGTTCGGGCGTATATCAAGTGTAAAGGTGATAAATGCGATAGCAGCAAGCCTGTGATGACGGAATTGTCGCGGTTTGCAATACCGTTGTTTCCGACGGTATTTCTTTCTATGCTGAATACATCACTGCCTCAGGTTTTTTTGAAGAGGTTTGTCGACTATGAAGCAATTGGTATTTATTCGAATGCCGGCACGATTGCGGGAATTATTACGATTTTGCAATCCGGCTTAAACACATTTTGGACGCCCTTTGTATATGAGTATTACAAACAAAGGGAAAAGATTCAGAAGATGCACCGAATGGTTTCTTTTGTGCTTATTGCCTTTGCATTGGTGCTGATTGTATGCAAAGACTTGGTGTATTACATTTTAGTGGACAAACAGTATTGGGCCAGTAAGTTGATCATGCCGATGATGCTTATTTCTCCGGTGTGTGTTACAATAGCAGAAACCCTGGGAATGGGCATAGAGCTTTCAAAGAAGACATATCTGAAACTGCCTGTGTATTGTGTCAATATTGCAGTAAATGTAGGCGCTTGTGTAATACTGATCCCGCAATTTGGTATGGTGGGAGCGGCAATTGCAAGTGCGTTGGCTGCCCTTTCTATGCTGATCGTCAAAACGATCATTGGCGAGCGATTCTACAAGTGCAGCGATAATTATACTGCGTTGGTGTTAGGAATGGCGATCCTTTTGGCGGTATCTGCAATAGGCTGCGTTGCGCAAGCGCGTTGGATTGGAACTATAGCAGCGTGGGTGGCAATTTTGGCGTTGTGCTTGGTATATCGCAGGACGCTCAAAGAACTTACAGCGGTAGTCAAAGGACTGATTGAAGGCTGGCTCGGCAAAAGAAATGCACACAAATGACCGGATAAAAGACACTACTGATGGATATCGTGAAACGAATACTTGAAAGGAAGTGCTTGTAATGACGATTTATATATTACCGATCAATTATCCCAACCCACAGAGTCCAACGAAGGATATTTTTGCATATGAACAAGCAAGAGCGTTGGCAAAGCTGGGACATAAAATTGTGGTTTTGCATGTACACAAACAGCCGACGAGAAAGATTTTCAAGAAGATATCCAGAAAAATTGAAAAGAGTGATGACGGTTTCGCCGTCCGATATACGCTGAACAGTCATACGTTTATGGAGCATAAGCTGACAGCGGCAAACAGCCGGCATTTTACCAAAAAGATGATGCGCCTGTTTCAATATGCAGTTCAGCGGGAAGGCATGCCAG
Organism: Oscillospiraceae bacterium; assembly: GCA_017482385.1. GTDB lineage: Bacteria > Bacillota > Clostridia > Oscillospirales > Oscillospiraceae > Faecousia. The sequence continues at coordinate 14,926 of JAFUNI010000027.1, forward strand.
ATGCGCTGTATGCATTCTTTTCAGTTAGCGCAGGCTATGCCGGTGCAAAAATTGCGCAAAAGTATCAGGTGCCCCTGGCTGTGTTTGAGGCAAATGGCGTCATCATGAAAGGCCCCAATGAACAGTACCAAAAGATTCTGCGCTATACGATCGATCATGCGGATGTGTTTTCCTGTGTGTCGGACAATCTCAGAAAGAAAATACATGAGATTTTGAATCTGCAAAAGGAAATTGGTGTAATTCCTTGTATGATAGACAAAGCGTTTACATATCATCCGCCTGTAGAAAAGGATTATGTGCGTTTTTATGCTTTGGGCAATTTGTTCCCGGGTAAGCGATTTGAATTGTTGGTAAATGCCTTTGTTAGGGCATTTGCCCCGGATGAAAATGTTAAATTGTATATATCCGGAAAAGGCGAAAGATGCGAGGCAATCAAGGCGATTATTTCTGCAGCAGGCAGGGAGGACCAGATCATTATGCTGGGATCTCAATCGCGGGATGAGATTCTTGAGCAGTTTTCTCTCTGTGATTGTTTCGTGTTGCCCAGCGCTTACGAAACCTTTGGTATGGTGTGGCGGGAAGCGATGGCGGTAGGCAGACCGATCATTACAACTGACCACGGCGGTTTTGATACATGGGATGAACAATGGGGCATCAAAATCAAGGTGGATGATCAGGACGCATTGGTAGAGGCACTCAAAACAATGAAGGATACATATGGAAATTACGATGGAAAATATATATCTGAATCTTGTCTTGGGTTATATGGCAGCAATAGAGTTGCCAAAGAGGTCGAAGAGAGCCTGAACAAAGCAATTGAATCCCATAAAGCGTGAGTGATTTAGCTGTGCGCAATATAATACTCAGATCGTGCTGGAGCCTATACTCCGGCACGATTTTTGTATAAAGAAACACACCGGTTAAACGAGTGGGGTAAAAACCGTGATGAATGGGATGCAGATGAAGGCGAGTTTGGGAGTGCAACCGTCATGGGAAAAATCTTTGCGATATGCACGTTCTTTTTGTTGCATTTTTGAGCGTTATGTGCTAAACTAAAAATGCATAAATTTGGCCCTTTATAAGGGAGAAATGAGGCTTTTATGATTTACGAACGCGAAGGCGGCATTTCCGATAAGGAATTGCGGGAAGCTTTGGCAAAATCCCTGGAAGGTCGGAAGCTGAGCAAGGTTCTGATCCTGCCCCCGGATTTCACCAGAATGTATTCCGGTGCCGGTAAGATTACCGAAATTTATTATGATCTTTTGAAGGATACCTGCCAGGTGGATATTATGCCTGCCCTGGGTACCCATGTGCCTATGACCGAGGGAGAGTGGAAGGCTTTCTTTGGAAGTGTTCCTTTCGACAGAATGCTGGTTCATAACTGGCGTACTGACGTGGTAAAGGTTGGTGAAGTTCCCGGTGAATTTGTTTCCCAGGTTTCCGAGGGCCTTGTGACCACCGGTATCGATGTGGAAGTCAACAAGCGCCTGCTGGATACTTCCTATGACTTGATCCTGTCCGTCGGCCAGGTCGTTCCTCACGAGGTTGTGGGTATGGCCAACTACGGTAAGAATATCTTCGTCGGCTGCGGCGGTTCTTCTATGATCAACTCCTCCCATATGCTGGGCGCATTCTACGGCATGGAGCGGATCATGGGTAAGGACTTCTCTCCCGTGCGCCGTGTGTTCGACTATGCTGAGCAGAACTTCCTGATGCACATTCCTCTTTTGTATGTGCTGACCACTACCACCAATAAGGGAGACGAGGTTACTATCCACGGCCTGTACATCGGCCGTGAGCGGAGCAACTTCGAGGCTGCTGTAAAGAAGAGCCAGGAAATCAACCTGACCCATATGAAAGAGCGCCTGCAGAAGGTAGTTGTTTACTTGGATCCCCGGGAGTTTAAGAGCACCTGGCTGGGCAATAAGGCCATCTACCGCACCCGTATGGCGATTGCTGACGGCGGCGAACTGATCGTGCTGGCCCCTGCTATTGCCCACTTCGGTGAAGATGCTGAGAATGATAAGCTGATCCGCAAGTACGGCTATGTGGGTCGTGAGAATGTGCTGAAGCTGGTGGATGCTCCCGAGAATGCAGATCTCCGGGAAAACCTGTCAGTTGCCGCTCACTTGATCCACGGCTCTTCCGATGGCCGTTTCAAGATCACCTACTGTGCCGGTAAACTGACCGAAGAGGAAGTCCGGGGCGCTGCCTTCAACTACGCACCCTACGAGGAGATGGCCGCCAAGTACGACCCCAAGAAGCTGGTTGACGGTTTCAACACCGTGGACGGCGAGGAGATCTTCTACATCTCCAATCCCGCGTTGGGCCTGTGGGTCTGCGATGACTAAGGAGTGCCTTTCGTGAAGAGAATTGATTTACACACCCATTCTCTGTGCAGTGACGGTGCCCAAGTCCCGACAGAGGTTGTTCGCACTGCTGCCGAGGCAGGCCTGGCTGCCATCGCCCTTTCTGATCACGACTGTATCGATGGTGTGCAGGAGGCGATGGATGCCGGTAAGGCTTTGGGCGTGGAAGTGATCCCCGCTGTGGAGCTTTCTGCCCAGTCGGATACAGAATTGCACATTTTGGGTTATTTCATTGACATCCACAATAAAAAACTGCAGGATATGATGGCTTACGCCCTGCAGGTGCGGGACGAGCGCCAGGAAGAAGTCTGCCGGAAGCTGAACGAGCAAGGTTTCGATATCACTATGGACGAGCTTCGGGAAGAGGCCAACGGCAAAGTCCTTTGCCGAGCCCACTTTGCCAAGATCATGGTGCGTAAGGGCTATGCAGAATCTGTGAAGGATGCCTTTAACCGGTACTTGAGCGTTGGCTGCTATGCCTACTCCAACCGGCAGGCCCTCACCGGCCCGGAGGCCGTGTCCCTTATCCGGGAGGCAGGCGGCATCGCTGTGGCGGCCCACCTGCATCTGATCAAAATGCCCGACGATGAGCTGAAGGAATACCTGAAAAGCTTGATTCCCTACGGCCTGGACGGCATTGAAGGTTACTACACCGACTATACCCCCGATATGGAGCAGCGCTACCGCGCAATGGCGGAAGAATTGGGTCTGGTGATCTCCGGTGGCACGGACTACCACGGCGCTAACAAACCCCATATTTCTATCGGTAAGGGCAAGGGTGACTTGGAGATCCCTTATTCTGTGCTGGACGGCCTTCGCGCCCGGCACGCAGAAATTTACGGAAAATAATTTAATGAAAATAAAGGAGCAAGCATTATGAAGAAAGCAAACATTGGCCTGATCGGCCTGGCCGTTATGGGCGAAAACCTTGTCTTAAATATGGAGTCCAAGGGCTTCACCGTGGCCGTTTTCAACCGTACCACCGAGAAGGTGAAGAATTTTGTAGAAGGCCGTGGCGCCGGCAAGAACATCATCGGCACCTACAGCCTGGAAGAGCTGGTTGCTAACATCGAAAAGCCCCGTAAGATCATGATGATGATCAAGGCAGGCGGTGCTGTTGATGCTACCATCGAGTCCCTGCTGCCCCTGCTGGACGATGGCGACATCATCATCGACGGCGGTAACTCTCATTTCCCCGACACCATCCGTCGTACTGAGTACGTGGAATCCAAGGGCAAGCTCTACATCGGCTGCGGTGTTTCCGGCGGCGAAGAGGGCGCTCTGAACGGTCCTTCTCTGATGCCCGGCGGTTCTCCCGCTGCTTGGGAAAGTGTTAAGCCCATCCTGCAGGCTATCTGTGCTAAGGTTGAGGACGGCTCTCCCTGTTGTGACTGGGTTGGTGAAAACGGCGCCGGCCACTTCGTGAAGATGGTTCACAACGGCATCGAGTATGGCGATATGCAGCTGATCTGCGAAGCCTACCACCTGATGAAGAATATGCTGGGTATGTCCGACGACGAGATGCACGAAGTCTTCGCAGAGTGGATGAAGGGCGACCTGGACAGCTACCTGATCGAGATCACCCGCGATATCCTGGCTTACAAGGATACCGATGGCGAGCCTATCGTGGAGAAGATCCTGGACACTGCCGGCCAGAAGGGTACCGGTAAGTGGACCGGCATCGCTGCTCTGGATGAGGGCGTGCCTCTGACCCTGATCGGTGAGGCTGTGTTCTCCCGCTGCCTGTCCGCTATGAAGGACGAGCGTGTTGCAGCGGCTAAGGTTCTGCCCGGCGCGGCTGAGGCTGCTCCCAAGTTCACTGCTGAGGAGAAGGCTCAGTGGATCGAGAATATCCGTTGCGCTCTGCTTGCCTCCAAGCTGATCTCCTACGCACAGGGCTACACCCTGATGCGTGCTGCTGCCAAGACCTACGGCTGGAATCTGAACAACGGCGGTATCGCGCTGATGTGGCGTGGCGGTTGTATCATCCGCTCCGTCTTCCTGGGCAAGATCAAGGACGCTTTCGATGCTAACCCCAACCTGACGAACCTGCTGCTGGATCCCTACTTCACCAAGCTGATCGCAGACCTGCTGCCCGGCTGGCGTAAGGTAGTTGCCCAGGGCGCTATGACCGGTATGCCCACTCCCGCATTCTCTTCTGCGCTGGCTTACTACGATGGCTACCGCTGCGACCGCCTGCCCGCAAACCTGCTGCAGGCTCAGCGTGACTACTTCGGTGCGCACACCTACGAGCGTACCGACGCTCCTCGCGGCCAGTTCTTCCACACCAACTGGACCGGCCACGGCGGTAACACCTCCGCTACCCAGTACGACGTGTAATAGAAAGGAAATGAAGCTATGAAGATTCGTGAAAATTGCAAGTACGCTCTGGTAGTTCCCACCAGTATGGGTGTTCGTATCACCCCTCCCAACGGCCAGCCCGTTGCTTCTTCCAATATGTTTATGATGCAGGCCACCTCTGCTGAGACCAATGTGGCTTCTGTCTCCGCATATCTGGGCCTGCCCACCAAAGTGCTGACCACCTTTGTGAAGGACAGCCCCATCGCTGACTTCATCAAGCGCGACCTGCGCTCCCGCGGTATGGACTACGAAGGCAAGGAAGTAGAGCAGGGCGATCCCTGGGGCTACCGCCATCAGTTCAACATCGCTGACTCCGGCTACGGCTCCCGTGGCCCCCGTGTCTGCAACGACCGTGCCGGCGAAGTTGGCCGTACCTTAAATATCAAGGACTTCGACCTGGAGCGTATCTTCGGCCAGGAGGGTGTGGGTATCCTGCACCTGTCCGGTCTGATCGGTGCTCTGTCCCATGACACTTCCGTGTTCTGCCTGGAGCTGGCCCGTGCTGCTAAGAAGTACGGCACTCTGATTTCCTTTGACCTGAACTACCGGGCTTCCTTCTGGAAGGGCCGTGAGCAGGAGCTGCACGATATCTTCACTGAGATCGCTTCTGTTGCTGATATCCTCATCGGTAACGAGGAAGACTTCCAGCTGTGCCTGGGCGTGAAGGGCCCCGAGGCTGGCGGTAAGGACATCGCTGCCAAGATCGATTCCTTTAAGGAAATGATCAAGCGCGTGAAGGAACAGTTCCCCAACGCATCCGTGTTCGCTACCACCCTGCGCCAGGTTGAGAATGTCAATTCCCACCTGTGGGGCGCTATTATGCTGGCCGGCGACGAGTGGCATGTGGTTGAGCCTCGCCGTATCCACGTTCTGGACCGCATCGGCGGCGGCGACGGCTTCGTAGGCGGTATGCTCTACGGCATCCTGCGTGGTTGGGAGTCCGAGAAGTGGATCCAGTTCGGTTGGGCATCCGGCGCACTGGCTACCACCTTCCTCACCGACTATGCACAGCCTGCTGACGAGGACGTGGTTTGGAGCGTCTGGGGCGGCAACGCAAGAGTTAAGAGATAATCAAAATGGGGCACAGGCAACCGCCTGCGCCCCATTGACATAAGGAGAAATTTATGAATAAGCTCCGTTACGGTATATTAAGTACATCTTCCATTGCGCCCCGGTTCATTGCTGCTGTGCGGGCTGCCGGGGCAGGGGAGATCGTGGCTCTGTCCTCCCGCACCTTGGATAAAGCCAAGGAAAAGGCAGCTCTTTGGAATATCCCCAAGGCCTACGGCAGCCATGAGGAATTGCTGGCGGACGGTGATGTGAATATTGTCTATATTTCCTCTGTCAATGCCCAGCATTTCCCAATGGCCAAGGCGGCTATTTTAGCCGGAAAACATGTGATCTGCGAAAAGCCCTGTACCACCTCTGCGGCTCATACCCGGGAACTGTTCTCCCTGGCCCGTGAAAAGGGCGTTTTTCTAATGGAAGCAGAGAAAATGCTCTTTTTACCGGCAATTTTGGAAGCAAAGAAGCGGATCGAGGCCGGGGAACTGGGCGAAATCTATATGGCAGAGCTCAGCCATTCCTTCTCTGCCGGTTACAACACCTGGCTCTTTGACCCGGCAGCCGGCGGTGGTACGCTCCTTTCCAGCGGCATCTATGCAGTGCAGCTTTTACAATGGCTCTTCGGTTCGATTAAAACGATCGGCGGTGTGCGGTCTGTTACAGAAAGCGGCGGCGAGTGGCAGTATGCCCTCTCCGGCGAAATGGAAAGAGGTATTTTGTTCCATATCAAAAACAGCACCCGTGTAAAATTAGAGAATACTGCCCGTTTCTACGGCACAAAAGGTATCGTGGAAATTCCGGAATACTGGAAAGCCCGTAAAGCTATTTTCCAAATTGACGGAGAAACTGAAGTTGCCGAGTTCCCTTGTGAACACGAACTGACCTATGAGGCCATCCATATCGCTGAGTGTATGGAAAAGGGACTGCTCACCAGCCCGGTGGTGACAGAGGCGCTTTCCGTTGCCGGTATTACCGCCCTGGAACAGGTAAAACTTCAGTGGAAATAGTCAGTTGACAGAAAGCCAAAAGCAAGATAAAATAGACCTATCAAATCCATACATACAGGAGGAAAAAACAATGCGTACAATCAAAGTGGAAGCCCTCACAAACGAGGCCTTTGCCCCCTTCGGTCAGTTTTATAATATGGAGAAGCCCCAGGGCCATGCCCTGTGCGGTGAGCTGCACCGTTTCTTCCCCGACCGGGTGAATGCGGACAGCAACCACCGGGTAGGCTACTCTCCTATTTTGGTAAAGAAGCCCGAGAAGATGATCATCACCCAGCAGGAGTACCACACCACTACCTGGGAAATGATCCTGCCTATGAACGACGATATGATCCTGCACGTGGCTCCTGCCTCTGCCGGCACTCCCGTCACCGAGCAGGCTAAGGCTTTCTTAGTTCCTAAGCACACTCTGGTAAAGATGAATGCTGCTATCTGGCATCTGGCACCTCTGCCTGCCAATGTAGACGAGCTGGCAGCTATGATCATCCTGCCCGAGTGCACCTATGCAAATGATTGCACTGTGGTGGATCTGACCCCCGAGCAGCAGTTCGAGATCGTAAAATAATTACATAAGCAAAACAGCGACAGGCTTTGCCTGCCGCTGTTTTTTGTTATCTTGCCCGGGGGAGAAGTTCTTTTTCAATAACTTCTGCCAAAAGATCCAATTCCTCTTGGGTAGTGTCCTTGCATATAGAAACCCGGAAAGAACCGTCGATCAGTTCCGGTTTTAAGCCCATAGCCGTCATCACATGGCTGCGATGCCCCTTGGCGCAGGCAGAGCCTGCGGAAACGCAGATGCCCGCATCCTGCAAAATGTTGATGGAGTTCTGAGTGGGGAGCCCGGCAATGGCCAGGGAAAGAATGTGGGGCGCTTGATGAGAACCGTTGACAGTTAAACCGCCGAGTTTACATAACTTCTCGACCAATCCATCCAACAATGCCTTTTCCTTAGCAATGTCCTCTGCAAAAGTGGCCTTGCCGGCCTCGCAGGCAGCCGCAAAACCGAAGATGGCTGGCGTGCCCTCAGTACCGCTGCGGAAACCGCCCTCCTGTCCGCCGCCTAAGAGCAGGGCAGGGAAGGACTTGTGCTTGGGGCTGATGTACAGCGCGCCTGCACCCTTAGGTCCGTGGATCTTGTGGGAGGAAACAGAAATCAGATCCGCGCCCAGGGTCTTAGCGGTAAAGGGTACTTTCAAAAATCCCTGTACTGCATCGGTGTGGAACAGTGCGTCGGGGGAGAGCTTGTGGGTCAGCTTTGCCATTTGGGCAATGGGCATCACGGCGCCTGTTTCGTTGTTGACCATCATAACAGACACCAAAACCGTGTCCTTTCGCAATGCAGCTTTTAGAGTTTCCAAAGAAATATTGCCCAATTCGTCCGGCTGCAGATAGGTGATCTCATAGCCCTGATGTTCCAATTCGTTCATACACCGCAGAACGGCAGGATGTTCAATGGCTGTGGTGATGATATGCTTGTTCTTTTTGCCGTAGCGTTTCACAGTGCCGAAAATGGCCCAGTTGTCCGCCTCGGTGCCACCGGAGGTGAAGAACACCCGATCCGGTTCTGCACCCATGGCATTTGCTACCTTGTGACGGGCGGAGCGAAGAAGTCCTGCAGCATCAATGCCAAAGCTATACAGAGCGCTGGGGTTTCCCCAGTTCTCAGTTAGCGCGGCAGTCATAGCCTCGTAAGCCTCCTTGCAGGGCTTGGTGGTGGCAGAGTTATCTAAATAAATCATACTTATTTTCCTACACAAAATCTTTCGAAAATTCTTGCGGTAATGTCCTCACGGACAGTGCGGCCGGTGACCTCGCCCATGGCCTCCATTGCGGACTCCACATCGGTGAGTACCGCGTCCGGGGTCTGACCTAATTTCAGCGCCTGCAAGGCAGAAAGCATTGCCTCGTAGGCTCTGCGAATGGCATCAAATTGCCGGGGGTTGGTAAGAATCGAGCCGTCGCAGGGGGTCTCGTTTGCGAACATTATATCCACCGCGTCGGCAAGCAAATCCAAGCCTTCGCCTGTCTTGGTGGAAATGTGGATCACCTGCATAAAGGGTAGATCGGAAGGTTCGACAGCAGAGCCCAGATCGGACTTGTTGATAAGGGCGATGGCGTTATCCGCATCCAAACAGACATCGATAACTTCTTTGTCTTCTTCGGTCAGGGGTTTCGAGCCGTCACAGACGAACAGGACAAGGTCAGCGTTTTCTACGGCAGCCTTGGAACGCTCCACACCGATGGCCTCAATTTTATCCTGGGTTTCCCGGATGCCGGCGGTGTCAATGAGCCGTAGCCGGGTAGAGCCCAGCATTACGGTTTCCTCCACCGTGTCCCGGGTAGTGCCGGCAATCTCCGTGACGATCACCCGGTCGTAGCCTGCCAAAGCGTTTAGTAAGCTGGACTTGCCCACGTTGGGCTTGCCTACAATGGCGGCAGCCACACCCTGCCGCAGAATGCGGCCCTGCCCATAGGTCTGCAGCAGCGCATACAATGCCTTGGCGTTGGCTCGCAAAGAGCTATAGTAGCTGTCCAAACCGAAATCTTCAATATCCTCGTCGGGATAATCCAAAACCGCATGAAAATGGCTGCACAGATTGGTTAAGTCTTCGTAAATAGGAGAGAGGGTCTTTACCAATCGGCCGCCTACCTGTCCGGCAGCATTGGCGGCAGCATCGGCAGTTTCTGCTTCAATGAGGTCGATGACTGCTTCTGCCTGGGTCAGATCCAACTGCCCGTTTAAGAATGCCCGCTTGGTGAATTCACCCCGCTTGGCGGGGGCAGCACCGGCGGCGAACAGAGCGTTTAAGCCCTCTGCCAGCACAGCAGGAGAACCGTGACATTGAATCTCTACAGTGTCCTCTCCGGTGTAGCTGTGGGGCGCCCGGGTGTACACCGCCATACATTGGTCAATAACGCGACCTTGGGTGTCTTGCAGCGTGCCCAGCATCAGCTTCCGGTTGGGAGCTTCTTGCAGAGGTGTTCCGTTATTTAATGTAAAAACCTTGCCGGCGATCTCAGCGCAGCCGTCACCTGTCAGCCGCAAAATGCCAATTGCGCTGACCTGGTTGCCGGTGGAAACCGCCGCAATAACCTGGGACATAGTATATCCTCCGATAAATGTGTTTACAACATTATACCATTATGTGGAAACAATTGCAATAAAAAAGGGCGTACCGCAGTACGCCCTTTGTGCTTATTGTAGTTCGTCTACTGTTTTGTGAAGTTTGCCAATAAATTCCTTTGCCAAAGGGGAGAGGGTCTTGTCACCCCGGGTGAGATAACCAATAGAGTAGTAATCGTCGCTGGATAGTGGGATGCTGACGATTCTCCCCTCGTTCAGCAGTGATGGCATAATACCGGTGCCGATGGTGTAGCAATCGGTGGCCAGCAGCACGTTCATAAGGCTGGCCCGGTCGCTGATCTCCACTTGACGGTCACCGCTGATGCCGATCAACTCTTCCGTAAAGAAGGAGGTGCTGTGCTCGCCCTGTTCGTAGGAAAGGGAGGGGTACTCCCGCAGCTGACTAAGGGTGATTCGCTGATACTGGGACAGAGGGTGGCCTTTGCGAACGAATACATGGGGCATGGCCTTAATAAAGGGAGTGAAAACCAAGCCTTTCTTGCTCAAGTACCGCTCCATCACGCCGGTATCGCAGCTCTTGATGGCGATAATGCCGATATCGCAGTAGGCGTTTTCTGTTTCATGGATCACATCGTAGGTCTTCATTTCCCGCAGGGAGAAACGGTATTGGGTGTCGGTGGTTTCGTTTACCAACTTGCTAAAAATATCTGCCACGAAGTCGTAATGCTGGGTGGCTAAGTACAAATGCTTGCAGGTGAGATCCGCCTTGTAGCGTCCTGTGACAAAATCATTCAGTTCCACGAACTGCCGGGCGTACCGGACAAACTCTGTACCCTCCTCGGTGAGATATACACCACCCAAAGAGCGTTCAAAGATCTTGATGCCCAGTTCCTGTTCCAGGGTCTTCACACTGACCGACAGGCTGGACTGGGCAACGAACAGCTGCTTGGCCGCCTCGTTAAAAGAACCGCACTCTAAAACCTTCAGGACATATTTGCATTGCTGTATAGTCATAGTATCCGCTCCAATTTATCTTTGTGTATAGCTTAAAGCCTGCGGGGGATAAAATCAAGCATTTCTTGAAAATATTATACCATATGCAAGCAATTTGGCGCTAATAGGAAAAATTGATAATCAGCAATCAACATTATTATGCATAAAAGGAAATTTAAGGGATAAACTGGTAAATGAGGTGATACCATGCCGGAGAAGACATATTTTGGTGAAATAACCGACGAGAATATTAGCGGTATCTTCCGGGGGGCGGCAGATTTTATCCGCCGAGAACTGCGCTGTGGGGAGCATATCCTGTATGCCTATGCTATTGATGGCTTGATTGCATCAGCTTACGCTTCTGATTATATATTTAAGCCTATTACGCAACACTTGCGGGGCGATACCATGGAGCAGCTCTATCAGGGCGCCTTGGACGGTATGATATATAATAATGTAGCAAAACCTTGCGTGGACTTGGATATGGTAGCGCTTTTGTTGGTGAACGGCTTTTGCGTGGTGTTGTTCCCGGGGGTGGGCGCCGTTGCCTACGAGGTGCGTACGCCGGACAAGCGGGGTACATCTGCCCCGGAGGTGGAAAATACCGTCAAGGGCGCCAAAGATGCCTTTGTGGAAACTATTCGTTCCAATACCAGTTATGTCCGCCGCCATTTGCGAAGCCCCGATCTGCGGCTCTATGAAACCCAGGTGGGCAAACGAAGCCTTACCAATGTGAGCGTGGTTTGGTTGGAGGGGATCACAGATCCGGATTTGGTGGAACGGATGAAAGCCCGCCTGGAAGCTATTGATATAGATGGTCTGATCAGCCCTTCGTCGGTGGAAGAATATATCACAGGATCCCGGGCCACGGCCTTCCCTCTATTACAATATACGGAGCGACCGGATCGGTTCAGCCAGGGAATCCTGGATGGCAGAGTGGGACTTTTAGTAGACGGCCTGCCCTTGGGTTATCTTGCACCGGTGGACCTGATGTATTTGATGGAAAGTCCCGAGGATCGGGGCAGAGATTATGTTGGCGCGTCGGCGGTGCGGGTGCTGCGGTATTTAGCGCTGCTGGTAGGCCTGTTGCTGCCGGGTTTGTATATTGCCCTTGCGGCTTATCACCAAGCAATATTTCCGTTGCCCCTTTTGCGTTCGATTATTGAGAGTAAGCGAGATGTGCCATTTACTACCACGGCGGAGGTTTTAGGCCTGCTGGTGGCCTTTGAGCTTTTGCAGGAGTCCGGTATTCACCTGCCCCAAGCCATCGGACAGTCTGTGTCCGTGATTGGCGGCATCGTGGTGGGTACAGCGGCGGTGGAAGCGGGAATCATCTCTCCGGTAGCGCTGATCGCTGTGTCCGTGGCGGGGATTTGCGGTTTCGTCCTGCCTAACCGGGATCTGGCCAATGCCCTGCGGGTTTGGCGCTTTGTGATCGCTGGCCTGTCAGCAGTGGGTGGCCTATATGGAACAGTTGCCGGTTTTGCAATTCTGATTGTTCATCTGTCCGGACTAAAATCCTTGGGGATCAATTACCTGGCCCGTACCGGAAAAATCCTGCGGCGCAGATTGGTCAAGACCAAATTTCGCAGCAAAAAGCTGCACCCGCAGGACAGGAGGAATCAAGCGTGAGAAGAGTTTTGTATGCAGCGCTGCTGATACCCCTGTTCTTTGTGCCGCTGAACAGGGTGAATGTGGCTGATCTTCTGCCCATAGAGGCAGTTGCGGTTTATATGGATGGGGGACAGGTGGTCTTGGAAACGGATACAGAACACAAGGGTTTTGGGGAGAATGCGGAAAAGGCATTTGTATCGCTCAAGCAAAATACGCCGGCGGTGGTATACCTGGAAACAGCAGAATATTTGCTGGTTGCCCCGGATGCTGTGGAACAGGTAGAAATTCTGCGTCCGCACCTGAAACCATCCGTAAAAGTATGCGTGTGGAATGCTGCGGGGAAGGTAAAAGATGCGGCAAAATACCTGGAGATCCATCGGGATTTGCCAACCCTGAAAACCTGGAAAAAAGAAAATACAAAAAAGTGAAAATACCCCTTGACAAACAGGAAACCTTTTGATATTATATCCGAGCGCTTCCAGCAGGGAGCGCAAAAATATGCCGCAAAGTCACGGAAAAAATTTGAGAATTTAGAAAAAAGTTCTTGACATTTGGTTGACTCTGTAGTATACTCATAAAGCTGACCGCTTGAGCGGAAAGCGCATGTACCTTGTAAATTGAATAACGCAAAGACGAACAAACACCTTGGACAATAAATGAATTGTTTAAGTTTCGTGTAAACGAATTTAAGCCAACGAAAATTCTTGAGTAAAATTTGCTAGACGAATTTTTCAAAGAACGATTTTAGAGCCTAGATAGGTTTTAAGATACAATTTTTTGAGAGTTTGATCCTGGCTCAGGACGAACGCTGGCGGCGTGCCTAACACATGCAAGTCGAACGAGAATCAGGTGATTGAGACTTCGGTTGATTGAATCTGAGGA
>JAFUNI010000028.1 GCA_017482385.1 Oscillospiraceae bacterium
AAAGCTTTGGTATCAAGAGGATGCCCTCTCGATACATTATGCGGTATTAGCAGTCGTTTCCAACTGTTGTCCCCCACTGAAAGGCAGGTTTCTCACGCGTTACTCACCCGTTCGCCACTTTCCTCAGATTCAATCAACCGAAGTCTCAATCACCTGATTCTCGTTCGACTTGCATGTGTTAGGCACGCCGCCAGCGTTCGTCCTGAGCCAGGATCAAACTCTCAAAAAATTGTATCTAAAGCACCGAAGTGCCTCAAATCAAGTTTTTGAATAATTTGCTCTTAGCAATATTACTCAAGAATTTTCGTTGGCTTAAATTCGTTTACACGAAACTTAAACAATTCATTTATTGTCCAAGGTGTTTGTTCGTCTTTGCGTTATTCAATTTACAAGGTACATCCGCCCTCCGCCGCGCGGTGAGCTTGACTATAGTATCACAGAGAAAACCATCTGTCAAGAAGTTTTTTCAACTTTTTACAAATTTCTTTCTCCTTCGCGCCCTTGCGCCGGGCACCCGAGTATATTAACAGATGCCTTCCCTTTTGTCAAGGACAAAATGCATAATTTGGACATAAAAAACAGGGCCCTTTCGGACCCTGTTTTTGTGCAACATTATCAATTCACATCATCGATCAGGCCGTAGCCCCCATCGTTTCTGCGGTAGACCACCGCAAAGGAGCCGCCGTTATCCTCATCCCGGAAGGCAAAGAAGCTATGCTCCAGCAAATTCATCTGCAAAATAGCCTCTTCCCGGGTCATGGGCTTGAAATAGAACTGCTTGGTACGGACCAGCTTCAGATCCTCTTCCGGCTCTTCTGCCGCAAAAGAGGTCTCCTCCACAGTACGGGTAAAGGCATCCTGCCGCAAGCGGCGGGCCAGGCGGGTCTTATTCTTGCGGATCTGACCTTCAATGGTGCCTACAGCAGCATCGATAGATGCGAACATATCCGAAGTGCTTTCGCTGGCACGGAACCAAGTTCCGGCGCCGTGAACCGTAAGCTCTACTTTGTTACGGTTCTTCTCCACAGAAAATACAATCAGAGCTTCCGCATCCTCCTCAAAATACCGGGAAAGCTTCATTACTTTCTTCTCGGCGTAGGCGTGAACATTACCGGGCAGTTTCACTTTCTTTTCACTGTACTGAAATTTCATATGCGGTCGCTCCTTTCATTTCACCGATATATCGGTGTACTATAACTATACCACGGTTTTCTGAATCCGACAAGGTTAGTCGTCATATTCCTCAGTATCCAGAAGCTGTGTCATAATTAAATTGTAGGTCATCTCGGCCTTGTCCTCAAAAAGCTTACCCAAACGGAGGGCCTGGCGCTGGTTGGGGGCCATCAGTTCCAGGGTCATCAGATTGCCCATTTCATCATCCAGGGTCATCACCACGGAATACTCGCCGCTTTCACGGGGAACTACCTTGGATTTCACAAAGCTTTGCCGGCGCAGCTGGCGGTTAAACTTATCGATGGCATTTTCTGCCCGCTGTCTTACACTGAACGCCAGGGAGTCCTCTGTCAGTTTGCCATGCTCCTTGCCCTTCTCGGTAATGGTGTAACGCTCATCCTCGGACTGCGTCATATGGCCGCTGGCCACCATCTCGGGCAGCGCGGTACATACATCAAAATAACTCAGGCATTCGTCCTGGTAGCACAGCTCATAAACCTCCTGGGCGGTCATAGGATACTGCACCCGGGCTGCCACAAACAGAATCAAAACTTTCACATCCATCATATCATGGATGAATCCCAATCGCTTCATAATTATCACCTCTGCTTTTATTATACAGGACTACCGAAAAAAATCAAGCACAACAGCGGCTGCAACAGCATAATCTGTCACGAAAGGGTGAATCGTTATGGATGATTGTATTATTTATACTGCAGGGTACTCCCCCGCTATGAGTTATTGCATACAGATCTTGAAGAAGGCCGGTTTTACATTGCTGTCTGAGCCCAGTATGGAAGTGACCCATCTGTTGCTGCCTGTTCCCAGCTTCACACCGGACGGGAGTATCGTTGGCGGCGGAAACTTAAGGACACTGCTGACCCTGTTGCCAGGCAATATCACTGTTATCGGCGGAAACTTAGATTGTCCTGAGCTGGTAGGTTACGCGACGGTGGATCTGCTGCAGGATGAGAGCTATCTTACAGCCAATGCCAAGATCACCGCCTACTGCGCCATCAAGGTTGCGCTGAATCAATTGCCGGTAATTCTGGACGAATGTCCGGTGCTGGTGATCGGTTGGGGGCGGATCGGCAAATGTCTGTCCCGGCTGCTGCGGCAGATGGGGGCTAAGGTAACTGTTTGCGCCAGAAAAGCGAAGGATCGCAATATTTTGTCCGCCATGGGATATGATGCGGTGGATTTTCACGAGGTGGACTTATCCGCCTATAAAGTGGTATACAATACAGCGCCCACGATGGTTTTCCCCACTTGTCCGGGTAATGGGCTGAAGATCGATCTTGCCTCCCGGTTGGGGCTGGGAAGTCCGGATGTGATCTGGGCCAGAGGCTTGCCCGGCAAGGATGCCCCGGAAAGCTCCGGTAAGCTTATCGCCAAAACACTGATTCCTATATTCAGAAAGGAGTAAGTATGAATATCGGCTTTGCTGTGTGCGGCTCTTTCTGCACCTATCAGCAGGTTTTCCCTGTGATGGAAGCATTGGCTGAGAAGCACACAATCATTCCTATTTTTTCAGACATTTCCTACACAACAGACAGCCGGTTCGGCACACATAGCGACCATATCGACAGAGCAGAACAAATATGCGGTCGGGAAGTTCTGCACACGATCCCCCAGGTAGAACCCATCGGCCCAAAAGGGATGCTGGACGCATTGGTCATCGCCCCCTGCACAGGAAATACCCTTGCAAAGCTGGCCCACAGCATTGCAGACGGTCCGGTTACTATGGCGGCAAAAAGCCATTTGCGGAACGGGCGGCCTGTGATCGTAGCTGTGTCCACCAACGATGCCCTGGCAGGCGCTGCGGAGAACATCGGCAAGCTCCTGGGGCGGAAGCATTACTATTTCGTACCCTTTGGGCAAGATGCTCCCGAGAAAAAGCCCACAAGTATGGTTGCGGATTTCGCAAAAATTCCAGATACTCTGGCGCTGGCTTTGGAGGGGAAACAGATTCAGCCGATTATATTATAAATGAATCCGGGTCAGCAGAAGTTGACCCGGATGTTCATTTTATATTCTTTCCACTTCGGCAAGCCAGATGCGTCCGGTGGCATCGCTGGGCATCCGCCAGTCTCCACGGGGACTAAGAGAGACGTTCCCCACCTTCACGCCGTCGGGCATACAGCTGCGCTTGAACTGCTGGCTAAAGAAACGGCGGTAGAACACTTTCAGCCATTTTTTGACGGTTTCACCGTCAAAGTCATCCCGGAAAGCCCGGCAGGCCAAGGCATAGATCTTTGCGGGGGCATAGGCATACCGCAGCGCATAATACAGGAAGAAATCGTGGAGGGCATAGGGGCCAACCAAATCCTCTGTCTGCTGGGAGATCTTACCGGTTTCGTCCGGGGGCAGAAGCTCCGGGCTGATGGGTGTATCCAAAATGTCCAGCAGTACATCCTTTGCTAGAGCAAACTGAGGCGACTCCGCAATGGCGGCGATCATCCAGCGGATCAGTGTCTTGGGAACGGATGCGTTCACGCCATACATACTCATATGGTCGCCGTTATAGGTGCACCAGCCCAGTGCCAGTTCACTCAAGTCGCCGGTGCCCACCACGATGCCGCCCACCTGGCCTGCGTAGTCCATGAGAATTTGGGTGCGTTCTCTGGCCTGGGCATTTTCATAGGTGGTATCAAAGGCGTTGGGATCGTGGTCAATATCACGGAAGTGGGTATTCACGGCATCCTTGATGGAAATTTCCTTGCAGGTAATGCCGAGCTTTTCCATCAATGCCCAGGCATTGCGGTAGGTGCGGTCTGAAGTGCCAAAGCAGGGCATGGTGATACCGCAAACATCGCTTATCGGACGGCCCAAACGGCGCATTGCCTCCACCGCCACCAACAGAGCAAGGGTGGAATCCAGGCCGCCGGATATACCGATCACTGCCTTTGCGCCAATGGTCTTCAGCCGCTGGGCAAGGCCGGTCACCTGGAGATTGAAAACAGAATTGCAATGCTCTGTCCGGGCCTGTTTGGTCTGGGGAATGAAGGGCAGCTTATTGAGCTTATAAAGGCTGCCGTCGGAACGGAGGGGTTTGCTGCCGCAATCCGCTGTGCGGACAGACTCCATTTTCCCGTGAACACACTTATTCAGCCGCCGTTCACTGCGGACGCAGCCGATGTCAGCATCCTGCACCAGCAGATAATCTGTCTGCAATTCCTGGGAATTTTCCGTCAGCACAGCACCGGTCTCTGCAATAATGCTATGACCGGAGAACACCATATCCTGGGTGGATTCGGTGTAACCGGATGATGTATAGGCATAAATACAATTGCAAACAGCGGATTGATGTTTTACCAGTTCCCTCCGGTCAGCCCGCTTGCCTACGGTTTCAGGGGAAGCAGACAGATTCACGATCACCTCTGCACCATTTAAGGCCAGCAAGGTAGACGGGGGCAGCGGTGTCCACAGGTCTTCGCAAATCTCCATGCCGATCCGGGTGCCGTCACCCAACATAAATATCAAGTCACGGCCCACAGGGATCTCGTAGTTGCCGGCAACACCTAACTCCCGGGCATTCACCTGCTTTTGACACAGGTCCTCCGAAGAAGAGAACCAACGGCGCTCATAAAATTCCTTATAATTAGGCAGGTAGGTTTTGGGCACGATGCCGTGGACTTTGCCGCCGGAGAGCAGTACGCCGCAATTATACATCTGCCCACCGATCACCAAAGGCAGGCCCACCGCCACATGCAGCGCCGGAAATTTTTCGGTATACTTACAAATTTCGTTCAAGCCTGCAACGGCTGCATTCAAAAGCGTTTCCTGGAAGAACAGGTCTCCACAGGTATAGCCGGTGAGGGCCAATTCGGGAAACACCACCAAGTCACAGCCGGCATTTTCCGCTTCGGCTATTTTATCGCAAATGTCCCGGGTATTTTGCTCCGTATCCCCTACCCGCACCGCAGGGACGGCGCAGGCAATTCTGATATAATCCAGCATAGTAAGCCTCCGTTACTGTTATTACTGTCATCATACCACATTTTTCCCATTTTGCAATAAAATTAAATTTTCATTCCCTAAAGCAGAAAACTGTGCTATACTGTAAGAAACTGGAGGTGGGTCTATGCCGAAATCTGATAACCAAAAATTGAAGATCTTTTATATACTGGACTATCTGCAAAGAAACTCCCACGAGGATGGCCTCGTGAGAGCTTCTGACTTGATTGCTATGCTGGACAGGCAGCACAACATCTCCTGCGACCGGAAGACGGTCTATTCCGATATTGCTGCGCTGCAGGAATACGGAGTGGATATTGTTTCCGTACCCGGCAAGAATGGGGGCTATTACATCGCATCCCGGAATTTTGAGTTGCCGGAGCTGAAGCTGCTCATCGATGCAGTGCAATCCAGCCGCTACTTAACCGAAAAGAAGTCCAAGGAACTGATTGAAAAGCTGCTGACCCAATGCAACGAGCAGGATGCCAGCCTTATGAAGCGCAATGTGCTGGTTTCCGGCCGGGTCAAGAGCATGAATGAGACCATTTATTACAACGTGGACACCATTCAAAATGCCATTACCCAAAACAGGCAGATCACTTTCTCATATTTTGACTGGGATTTGGGTGGCAAGCGGAAGTTCCGGGACAAGTCCTATGTTGCCAGCCCCTACGGGCTGTGCCAGGACAATGAGAATTGCTATCTTTTAGCTCTGTCTGAACGGCACGGCATTACCTCTTACCGGGTGGACAGAATGATGGATATTCAGCTTTTGGCCGCCAAACGCACACCATGCCCGGAGCTGACCGGCGCTGCCCTTACCGAGCACGCCAACCGGCTTTTCCAAATGTATTCCGGTGACACGACCAATGTAAAAATGCGTTTCCACAGAAGCCTTATCAATGTGGTCATTGACCGGTTCGGCAAGGACACTATGCTGATCCCCGACGGAGATGAATACTTCAATTTTACCGTAAATGTTGCCGTATCGCCCATGTTTTTAAGCTGGGTGATGGGGTTTGGCAGCAAGGCCAAGATCCTCTATCCTCAAAGTGTTGCGGATCAGCTGTGCGATCTCTGCCGGGAGGCTATGAGCCAGTACTGATTTCCTCCCGCTCCTGGGCCAAGCGGAAAGAGCCGAAAATTTCTTTCCAGGCTGGCTGCACCCGGCTGGCTGCTTTCTCATCCGCCAAGGCGGTGAGGACATAGTGGTAGTGGCCGTCGTCTAAAACGCAGCCCCGGCCAACCTGCACGCCGTTTTCCCCTCCGGTTGCCCAAACCCAGCGGTAGCGTTTCACGCCCTTTTCCTCGGTCTGCATAATTTGCAAATCTTCCCGTTCCATTCCCGTGGCATTACGGATGGTTTTATTAAGGTCCCCGGCAGCTACCGTCTGCACGGTAACGGAATAATCGTCGCAAATATACAGTGTTCCTGTCTTTTCGCTTTGCAGCACAGGTGCAGAAAGCTCCTCCGGCAGCTGCAGCAGCACCCGCTGCATGGTTGCAATTACCGGAGTTTCCTCCACATCGCCCACAGTTTCCAGGGTTTTCTCGCCGCCACAGCCGGCAAGCAGCAATGCAAGTATGGGTATCACCCAAAGTTTTTTCATACCGACCCCTCCAGAAAGGATTTTGACTATGCATATCTACCTGTTAGCAGTAAATGCATTGGGGCTGCTCATTATGCATTACGACAAGTATCTGGCACAAAACAACAAATGGCGCATTCCGGAGAAGACCTTACTGGGCATTGCGGTCATGGGCGGCAGCATAGGGTGCATTTTGGGCATGTACTCCGCCCGCCACAAGACCCGAAAACCGAAATTTACAATTGGGCTGCCGATGATTCTGGTCTTACAGATACTGCTATTCGTTTTGCTCTTCTACAAACAGAGGTATTAATATGGAAAAAGAAAAACAGGTTGTAGCCCTGTCCGACATCAAAAAGTACCTGCGCAAGCAGGAGATCACCTCGATCATTGCCTATCTCGCGACCCTGCTGCCCATTATTTATTTTACCAGCCTCCTATCAGACAAGTGCGCTGTTAGAATTATTAAAATTGTATGTAAAATTACAGGGGTTGGTTGTTGTCTGGTGGGGCTATCCGGCTTGGTTGCAGCCATCTGTATTATTCACAAATTGCAAAATAACACTTTCTTCACTGTCCGGATCGATACCCTGGTGAACAAGGAAGAATGTATATACAGTTTCGTCCGCTATGGGCGCAGGGACAGACTGCAATTCGGAACAGATTATTATTATATTCCTCGTTACAGTGGTCTTTCCCCTTACAGTTATGTGCATCCTCTTTATGATATGGATATGAGGACTGTTTACGATACGGCTTTTGTGGGAGATTCCTTCACCTTGATCTGCAACAAAAAAGAAATCCTGTTGGCTTTTAATAACAAGTTCTTCGAAATTGAAAATGACCTATAAAAAAGCTGTCATTCCCCCTTGGGAATGACAGCTTTTGTTAAATTGGATTCTCTGCAATAAATTCATCCATCAGATCGGCGGCGGTCATTACCATACGCACGCAGGGGCGTTTGGCATAATACTCTGCCGTTCTGGGGGACGGTTTGGGATCTGATGGTGGATTTTTCAGGATCTCCCGGCAGATGATGCTGCCGTTTATCTCCCGGAATTTACCTGCCAATTCCTGAACCCGGGTATAAAGCTGTTTCTTTTCCGCTGAGGCATTGGGATCGTCATAGCCGTACAGGTAGCTCAGCACCATAAACATACCGCTTACTGCACCGCAAACCTCCCGGAGTCTGCCCATTCCGCCGCCAAAGGCGGATATGGTTTTGGCTGTGAATTTTTCGTCCAGGCCGGTCACATCACAAAAGGCCACCGCCACTGCCTGGGCGCAGTTATAACCTTGCAGAAACAGTTCTGCCGCTTTTTCTGAATGTGTCATTTATAATCCCTCCATCAATTTTTCCGCAGATACCATTCCGTCAATGGCCGCCGACATTATGCCGCCGGCATAGCCCGCGCCCTCTCCTGCCGGGTACAATCCTTTCAAGCCTGTGGACTGACCGGATTCGTCCCGGTTGATCCGCACAGGCGAGGAGCTTCTGGTCTCCGGGGCGGTGAGAACGCTGTCCGGGTGTGCAAAGCCCTTGAGGTTGACCTCCAACTGGGGCAGGGCTGTTTTCAGTGCGTTGGTGATTTTCTCCGGCAGGACATTGTGGAGATCGCACCAGGTCACACCGGGCTTATAGGTAGGCTGCACTGATCCGGCTGTCACAGAGGGTTTCTCATTTAAGAAATCCCCTACCAGCTGAGCCGGGGCTTTGTAGCTTCTGCTCACAGCATAAGCTTTTTCTTCGATCTCCCGCTGCCAATACATACCGGAAAGCGGGTGGTCTGTGGGGAAGTCTTTGGGGTTTAGGGTTACCAACAGGGCTGCATTGGCATTTTCTCCATCCCGGTCCGCATAACTCATGCCGTTGGTGACAACTCTACCCTCTTCCGAGGCGGCAGCTACCACATAGCCGCCGGGGCACATACAGAAGGTATAGACCGTTTCGTTATCCAAATGCTTCACCAACTTATAGTCAGCCGGGGGCAAAACCGGATTCACTGCGCCGTACTGGGCAGCGTCCACAAGGGTTTGGGGGTGCTCAATCCGCACACCCATGGCAAAGGGCTTGGCCTCCATAGGAATGCCCTGTTCATAAAGATAGGAAAAAGTATCCCGGGCGCTGTGACCAATGGCAAAAATTACATTATCACAAGCAAGGGTTTCTGCACCGTTAATCTCCAAACCGGTAATCTTCCCCTCTTTTTGCAGAATCCCTGTAACCTGTGCGTTAAAACGCACTTCGCCGCCTAAATCGATAATCCGCTTACGCAGATTTTGCACCACTTCCAAAAGCACATCCGTGCCAATATGGGGCTTGGCATCAAAGAGGATATCCTCCCGGGCGCCAGCTTTTACAAACTGCTCCAATATCCAGCCAATACGGGGGTTATTTACGCCGGTATTCAGCTTACCGTCAGAAAAAGTACCGGCACCGCCCTCACCAAACTGCACATTGCTCTTGGTATCCAGCTCCCCGGTCTCCCAAAACTTTTGCACCTTTTGGTGACGGGTCACAGCATCCTCGCCCCGCTCTAACACAATGGGTCTAAGGCCTGCCATTGCCAGCACCAGGGCCGCAAACACACCTGCCGGGCCAAAGCCCACCACCACCGGACGATTTTCGGGAACTTTATCACATTTGGGCACTTTATAGTACTTATCCGCAACGATACTTGCCCGCTTGCAACGGGAATTTTTCAGTATTTTGTTTTCGTTGCCGCCCACAGCCACATCCACCGTGTATACGATCCGCACATCCGGCTTCTTCCGGGCATCCACTGAACGGCGGATGATGGAAAGCTTGTAGATTTTGGATTGGGGTATACGCAGGGCCTGGGCCGCCTCAAAGGGCAGCTGGGCCGGGTTATGCTCCGGAGGCAGGGATATTTCCCGAATTCGTATCATTTTGTTTCCTTTCCGGCGTGCAGACCTGCGCAGCGCCCGGAGCTCCAGGCCCATTGCAGATTATAACCGCCGCAATCACCGTCGATATCCAGCACCTCACCGCAGGCGTACAGGCCGGGTACCAGTCGGCTTTCCATGGTATTTTCATCAAACTGGTCGGTCAGCACACCGCCGGCTGTGACCTGGGCGCTGTCCATTCCAAGGGGTTCAGTTAAGGGGATTTCCAAATTCTTCACAGCTTCGCAGACCGCTTCTAACTCAGCATTGCTTAATTCCTTTGCCAAATTCTTGCCGCGGACACCGGCAGTTTTGGTCAGCACACGGCCCAGCCGGTTATGAAGAATGCCGGTGAGTAAATCCTCCATAGGCAGGTCACTTTCTCTGCGCTTTTGTAGCGCATTTTTCAGTTTCTCTTCCGTCCAATCCGGAAGAAAATCTATCCGGGCGGACCACTCTCCCGGGCCATAGCACACATCCCGGGATATCTCAAAGACCACCGGGCCGGAAATACCCATTTCTGTCAGCTGCAGCTCGCCGCTGCTTTGGTTAAACAATTTTCCTTCTTTTAGTATTTCAATGTGGCAATTGGCACGCACGCCCTTAAGGGCTGCGCAACCGCTCCAATCTGCTTTGATCTGCACCAGGGAGGGACGCAGGCGGGTGGATTTATGGCCTAATTTGCTTAACAGCTTATAGCCGGACATGGTACCGCCCAGCTTACTGCCTGCCAAACCACCGCAGGCAACAATCAGCTTATCGCATTCAACAGTTTCCTCACCGCCGGTAATACAAAAACCTGTGGGTGTTTTTTGCACTTTTTCTGCATCAAAGCCCAGTTTCAAGATGATATTGGGCTTATTCAGATTCAGCCGCAGCACATCCACTACAGAATTGGCCTGGTCGGAATAGGGATAGACCTTGCCGCTGGTCTCTGTCACCGTATAAAGTCCCAAATCAGCAAACCAGTTAAGGGTCGCCCGGGGATCAAAGGCCAAAATTGCGGGTTGCACAAAATCAGGGTTCGTGCCATTATAGCCGCCCCGATCTGCGTTCATATTAGAAAGATTGCAACGGCCATTGCCGGTTGCCTGGAGCTTACGGCCAACACGGGCCTGCCGCTCCATTAAAATCACCCTCGCATTGGGACTTTCTGCCGCCGCCAATGCAGCCGCCATACCGGATGCACCTGCACCAATAATGCCAATTACCATCGTTTCACCTGCTTTCTCCCCTATTATAGTAAATTTTCCGACTAGAAACAAGGAAAACTTTCTTGCAAAGTAAAAAAGCTGTGGTATAATACCTACAAATGCCAAGAAGGGTGGGCCTATGGACCGGAGCAATATTGAGAAAATCGCAAAAACGCCGGAAGACCGGGTACTCCTTGCCAAGGTTTGGGACAAGATAGGCACCGGTTTGCGGAAGAACATCCCTGCAAACACCTGTTTTTTGTCCCAACGGGAACAGGAGCTGTGCCGGTATCTGTTCGGTCAAATGGACGGGCTGACCGCCTTTGGCGGTTATGCGGATGCGGAGCGGAAGATGCTCGTGTATCTGCCGGACTACTTGGACGAGAGTTATTTCCGGGAGGAGGATGCTCCGCTGGTATGCTTACGGGCCACATTTTACGAAGGCGACTCCCCCACCCACCGGGATTTCCTGGGGGCTTTGATGGGTGCAGGTATCGGACGGGAAACTGTGGGCGATATCTGCGTAGGAAACAGCAGCTGCGACTTTTTCGTAACAGCTGAGATCGCTCCCTATGTGGAACAGAATTTCTTATCTGCCGGACGCACCAAGCTCCGTCTGGAACGGATCAGCTTAGACCAAGTTTCCGTTCCGGAACCGGAAACAAAAGAAATCAAGGACACCTTGGCATCTTTGCGGCTGGACAGTGTGATTTCTGCAGGATTTCGGATCGGACGCAGCGAGGCCTGCGAATATGTAACTGCCGGAAAGGCAGCTATCAACGGGCTGCCCTGCGAAAAGCCGGACAAAGCTGTCGCGGAAGGGGCAACCGTCTCCGTCCGGGGCTTGGGAAAAATCAAATTATACTCCGTCAACGGCCAGACGAAAAAGGGCCGCATTTCAGTGGTGATCCACCGCTATGTTTGAGGTGAAATATTATGGATATGAATGCTGTGATCGCACGGATCAACGAATTAGCCGCCAAGGCAAAAAAAGATGGCTTGACCGCTGAGGAACTTACCGAGCGGGACAAGCTCCGCAGGATTTACATTGATTCCGTAAAAGCAAGCCTGGTAGGGCATTTGGACAACACCTACATTGTCCGCCCCGACGGCACTAAGGAAAAATTAGAACGCAAAGACAAAAAATAAAGGTGCCTGTTTGGCACCTTTATTTTTTGTCAATCCATATCTCCCAGCTGTTCTTTCGACCAGCCGGCCTTGCGGTAGTCTCCCTCTGCCGGGTACACCTTACGCAAAAGGGCTGCTGTGGCAGTTTTATAGGCTGCGTTTTCTTTGATTGCCAAGCTGCCGTCAAAGCTGCCTCCTGCAGCCATGGTCACAAAGGGCATTCCACGGGTAAGCGTATGCCAGGTGGTGTGCAGCACACCCATAAGCCCTGCGTCCTTAGCCGTTTGCAGACACGAGGTCAGCTTGCTGACACTTCTGTCCCAAGGGCAGATCAGGCAGCGGAATCCTGCATTACTAAACACCGAGGATGTTTCCACCGGTGCTTCGGATGCGTGATACTGCCAATCCGCAATGATTACATCTTTACGCAATCTGTCCAACATATACTGCTCACACTGGGCAGACGGGGCATTACAGTAATAGTGGTTTTTGGCATTATAGTGCGGATGCCTATACAGGAACATATCCCCCCAAATAACGGTCTGCCTCCCCTGCTCCTGCAGTTCTGCTGTTACCTCGTTGATATAATCGCAGATGGCATCCATGGACTCGATACGGGAAAGGTCAAAATTGTATGCCTCGTCGCAACCGATATGGAAATAGTCACCGCTGCCGCAAAGCTCGATCAATTCCTTCCGAATCTGCCGCAGAAGCGCCTTTACCTTTGGCTTTTCGATAGCCCAGCACCAGCCGTCCTCGCTAAACAGAGTCTGCAATTGGGGGTTTTGGTCCAAAACCACATGCTTTCCGTACCGGACACGGCCTGCGGAAGCATGCCCCCAGTGGTTGAACATGGGAATCACTTCCATACCCAAGGCATTTGCCTCTGCGATCAAGGGGCGTATCTGGTCTTTTGTATATCCATGCTGCCAGGAGAGCTCGGGCATACAGTCATAGCGCAGCATTCCCCAAAATTCCAGGACAATATGGGTATATTTCAGTGCGCCACACAAGCGGATAAACCTTTGCAGCTCCCAAAGCTCTGTTTCGGGAAATACGCAAAAATGCACCATTCTATTGGGAATACTGGGTGCATCCCAGATCTGGCAGCAGTCCAGCCTCAGCTCTCCGTCCGTATCCCCGGGGTGAATGCGATCCAACAAGGTCATAAAGCCCTGCAACAGATTCTCTCTGCTGTCTGCCACGAGGCAAAGGCCCTCTTTCTCAATGTTTATGGCATAAGCATACCCTTTCGTAGCTGGCATCTCAGCTTTACCCACGGAGAAGATATAATCTTCCGTTTCCATGATTTGCAGCTCCGAATATCGGAAGGTAAATCCGCTCCAGAATTCAGCAATGACCGGCTCTGTCAAGCAGCTGTTACCCACAGCCTTTACTGTTCCACCGAAACAGAAGCTTCCCTCTTTGTTAAGAACTTCGCGGGGCGAGAAAATCATATGAACCACCTTCCTGCATTTTTTCTAAGTATACCATCAAATGGAGCAAAAGGAAACGCATTATTCGACCCAAAAGGTGGACTTTTTATCAGTCCGTAAAGGCAAAGAAAAGAGCAGGTGTTTCCACCTGCTCTTTTATCATTTTTGATCAAATCAAGCTCAGAACCAAAGTCAGAATAATCCAAACCAGTGCGGTCCACTTGGTGATCTTAGCCAGTTTCTTTTCCTTGGTAGCAGACTTGCTCTGATTCATAAAGGAACCGGCATTGCCTGCAACAGCGCTGGACAGGCCTTCCTTGCCGGTCTGCATCAGAACCACCACGATAAGAATAATGCTGGCGATTACTTCCAAAATAGTAAGTGCAATAGTCATCTTTGTTACCTCCCTCCGCTTGTGTCACCCACAATGCGGGTTGTATGTGTACACCGGAAACTCCCGGTTTTATTTCAATCTCAGCAAGTATAACACAAGAAAATCAGAAATGCAAGGGGTTTTTCCGATTTTTTTACTTTGTTACCCAATTTCCTGTTGCCAGGCAGTTGAGATATGCATTGATAAAGGGATCCAACGCGCCGTCCATAACGCCGTTTACATTGGAGGTTTCGCAGCCGGTGCGGGTATCCTTGACCAAGGTATAGGGCATAAAGACATAGTTGCGGATCTGGCTGCCCCACTCGATTTTCTTCTGCACGCCCTTGATATCAGAGATCTTCTCCAAATGCTCACGCTCCCGGATCTCCACCAGCTTACTGCGCAGCATTCTCAGACAGGTTTCCTTGTTCTGGAACTGGCTACGCTCTGTCTGGCAGGACACAACAATACCGGATTTGTGGATCAGACGGACAGCGGAGCTTGTCTTGTTGATGTGCTGACCGCCGGCACCGGAGGAGCGGAACACCTGCATTTCGTAGTCCTCGGCCTTGATCTCAAAATCCTCGCTGTCATCCTCGATCTCGGGGATAACTTCAATCGCAGCAAAAGAGGTCTGCCGACGGGCGTTGGCATCGAAGGGAGAAACACGAACCAAACGGTGAACACCGTTTTCGCCCTTCAAGAAGCCGTAGGCATTCTCGCCTTGAATAACAATATCAGCAGATTTGAGGCCAGCCTCTTCGCCTTCCTGGTAGTCCATAATTTGATAGGTAAAGCCATGTGCCTCAGCCCAACGGGTATACATCCGGTAGAGCATCTGACACCAGTCCTGCGCCTCAGTGCCACCGGCACCGGCCTGGAAGCTGACCAGAGCATTGTTTCGGTCATAGTTACCGGTGAGCAAGGTCTGCAGGCGGCAGTTTTCCATATCGTCAGTGAGCTTTTGGAAACCGTCCTTCAGCTCCTGGAGCATAGAGTCGTCATCCAGCTCCTCCGCCATCTCGCAGATGGTCATTAAGTCTTCCCAGGAAGCCGTCATCTGCTTATATTTTTCGAGCTTGGTTTCGCAGCTTCTGGTCTTCATCACAATTTGCTGGCTCTTTTCGGGATTATCCCAAAAACCGGGGGCCTCCTGCATTGCGTGCAGACGCTCCAGCTCCACCTTCATCCCTTCAATGTTCAAAGAATCAGAAAGGCCATCCAGGGCAGGCTTAATATCATTTAATTTCTGTTTGTAGCTGTCGAACTCGATGTTCATTACACAGTACCTTCATTTCATAAGTTTCTTAGCCCACATATTATACCCGTAAATGGTCATTCTGTAAAGAGGAAAATTGGATAAATCAAGAAAACCGGGTGTTTCCACCCGGTTTTTGTTACCTTTCGCTGGGGCCGCCGTCGTCCTTATCAAAAATCAGATCATCCAGATCTGCACAAAAGCCGTTATGCCATAACATTTAGGTCCCTCCTTTCTTCGCCAAGGTTACAGTATATGGGGTTGGGAACAAAAAAGCTGTCACAATTTATTCCCCTGCAAAAAAGATTCGCAGGTTGACATCAGCGCCTTTTTCCGCTACAATATTCCAGTATATGCACCAGTAGCTCAGCTAGATAGAGCATCCGCCTCCTAAGAATCAGAAGAGGTTATTCCTTACAGGTCAATTTCATAGATATGCCCCCGTAGCTCACCTGGATAGAGCGCGCGCCTCCTAAGAAAACCTACTATGTTCGCCAATCAGTTGGTATATGCCTTTACAACTCAATATGCGCCAGTAGCTCAGTTGGATAGAGCGTCCGCCTCCTAAGCGGAAGGTCGGGGATTCGAGTTCCTTCTGGCGCGCCAACTATAACGCCGAAAGCCTTGATTTTACAGGGTTTTCGGCTTTTCTTATGTATCCATCGCTTCGGCTGTTTTGCTAATTGCTAATACACCGAAGCGATTTCTTTATCCCCTCACTGACTTTCGGGGTCAGTTTTATTAGCAGTTTTTTTGCTAATAATCACCGCTGATTTTTGTGATTTCAGCCGCGATTTTCGGGGCATTTGCTAATACGCCGTTTTGAGCGTTTTTTCTTGCTAATAAATTTATGCTTTTCCTGCGCCTTGTGCCACAGCCAAAGCCTGCTTTAGTAATTCGGGATTTGCCGCCAAAAGCTGAATGACAGCTTGCATATCCGGTGTTCCTGCAGCAGCCGGAGTGTCGGTCTTGCCTTGATAGAAGCGTGCTTCCATCTCGTCGGCAAGGCGGCGTCTGTCCTCGTCCATGATATGAGCGTAGCGCTTGGTAATCATATCCGGGGTGTTCCATCCACCGTCGCCCTGTACTGCTTTCAAATCTCCCTTTGACAATCTCAGCTTGACGCTGGTACTGGTATGACGCAGACTGTGAAATACCACATTGTCAATATTGATGGTGGGATCGTTCAGCTCTGCAAGAACATCCTTAAAGCGCTTGTTAAGATGTTCGGTCATAATCGGTCTGCCATTGGCTTGACAGATAATCAGACCGTAATCCATGTACCCATCGTCACCCAGCTCAATTTTCAACTTGTTCTGGATCTCACGCAGTTTTGCCAGCTTCTTCATAACCGTTTCCGGGACATAGCAGGTACGGATACTGCCCTCGGTTTTGGGTTGTTTAAGGCAGATAACTGTGCGTGTACCTGGATAGAGATTAGGAAATCTGAATAGCACTTCCATCTTTTGCAGTTTGTCAATCAGCTTTTTATCGACCCGGTCGATTACTCGGTCGATAAACAAGGTTTGACTTGAATCGTCCAGCCTGTTCCACTGTGACCCACCGATCTCACCGCCGCGCAAGCAGCAAGCAAACGCAAGCTGAATAGCGCAGTGCATGACGTACAGATCATAGATTTCCGGTCTGTCCGTGAAATCAAGCAACCGCTGAAGCTGCTCCGGTGTAAGAGCATCGCGCTTCGACTCCTTGTGTTCCGGTAGCGTTGCATCCAGAAACGGGTTCTTTGCGATATACTCCCATTTCTTTGCTTGGTTGAAAGCACAGCGCATGACCTTATGAATATCGTGGATCATCGAAGGGGTTACATGGTCGCGCATAGGTTTACCCATGTTCGTCGCTGGCTCTGCTTCGGTCAGCAGGAAATGATAGTAGTCGTCAATGGTTTTGGTACGGATGGAACGGAGCTTTTTGTCACCCAAATAAGGATGCACATAGTTTTCAAGCAAGCCGACGTTTCCATCATAGGTCGATGCGACCCATTTCTTTTCACCGTACTTCTCCACAAATTCATAGAGAAATTCGCTGACGGTTATATCATTGTGGTTTACATGGGTGTTCTGCTCAATTTCATACTCAATGGTCGCTTTTCTTGCCTTTGCCGCAGAATAGCTCAAGCCGGACTCCCATACTTGGTGGCGATTTTTGCCTTCGCCTTCATAATATACTACAGAATAAGATTTACCTCTTTTAACGATTGATGCCATATCAAATACCTCCGTTATTATTGTCGATATTATCAAGCCACTCGTCAAAAGAGAGTTTGGATACACGGATTGTCCTGCCAACACGAACAATCTTGAAACTGCCGGAATTACACAGCTCATAGGCTTTTCTTCGGCTGATGTTCAGGATGGCGCGGATCTCATCAACAGAGTATGTCCGTTTACCCACGGTGTTTTTCGGTACAATCTGTTCCATAAAATAACTCCTTTCCTCGAACAAGTGACTTGATTATACCGATGTTTCCTTTGGCACACTTATTGTACCAAATAAAAATCGAACAGTCACTTGTGCGATTTTCAAATTCTTAGTTCACTTCCTTTTCGGGCAAATCTCGTAGTCAAAGCCGCTGCGCTGGCCGCAGTAGGTACAGCGGTCTTTTTCAGTGGCATTGGGATTGACCCGCTTCAAAGAAAAAGCGCCTGTACCATAGAAATTGTTGGCACAGGTGCTGCAAA
Organism: Oscillospiraceae bacterium; assembly: GCA_017482385.1. Taxonomy (GTDB): domain Bacteria; phylum Bacillota; class Clostridia; order Oscillospirales; family Oscillospiraceae; genus Faecousia. Next base: position 17,714 of record JAFUNI010000028.1, read on the forward strand.
GACAAAGTATTAGTTTTTGGGGTACAGGGTCGATCAGCCCGATGCTGATTGCCAGCGCGTGATTGATACCGGCAATTTGCTTGTCGCTGACCTTTCCGATGTATTCTTCAAGCCGCCGCTTGTCGATGGTGCGTAGCTGCTCCAGAAGCACCACAGAATCGCGTACAAGGCCGTTTCCTGCCTTTAGGTGATAGTGGGTGGGTAATTTCGCCTTTCCCGTAATTTCGCTCGTAAGAGCCGCTACAACGACCGTGGGGCTGTGTTTGTTGCCCACGTCGTTCTGGATAATGATAACGGGTCGCCGCCCGTTCTGTTCGGAGCCGATGCCCTGACCTAAATCAGCAAAGTACATCTCTCCGCGTAAATATGTTTTGCTCATGGTTTGATAACCTCCCTTGAAAATTTAGGCAGTATGTACCGCCTATGTAGGAGGTCAAACGACAAGCAGAAATTGAGGTTGACTGCACATTAGATATACACACATTCAATAGATCTGTCGCCGTTTGACCTTATTTTCAAGAAATTCAATTTGTCCTCGACACCCCGAATTTCCATTGGGAAGTCACCAAACGGCTGACAGCGTATCAGCTCCACGGGAATCTCACCCTCACATGGTTCTCATGCAACCGCCCCCATTGCCTGCGACGGCTTCACGCCGGATTGCGCTATCACGCTCGGACTGTGGCTGGACGGGAGTCTCATTATCCCTATTACCGGTCATGGCCATACCGGGGGCTGCCCGATAATCATAGCCTGCTGTTTGTCGCTCCCTACGAAACCGAATCAGTGGACGCATATATAGAAAAGTGAAATCCCGTTGTCCAGTTCTCGCAGATCATGGCGCAGCCGCTAAAGTGGCTTATGCTCATCACAATAGTAATAGGATCGTATTTGGTGAATGGTTATGCGGTTGTCAAGGAACAACCTATTCACCGTTGTATAGGCGGCGATAGGTAAAGGACTCTCCGTTGCCCTTCACCTATTGCATTAAAAACAGGGGGTTGTAGGGGTTAAAAATCAAAATTTCTAAAAGTTTTTTAGGGGCAGCAAAAGAGGGCTGCCATTTCTGACAGCCCCCTGATGGTGGGTTACTTTATCTCATCGAAATACGCGCGGAGCTTATCTACGACACGGCGGATGCACTCATCAACCGACGTGAAATGTACCCCCTCGTCCTCGGCAATCTGCCGGAGCGACATACCCTTGAAAAAATGCTTGATAAAGCGTTCTTTCTGTTTTGGAGTAAGTTTGCCGCATACAAACAGCTTGTCCACTGCCAAATGAATACGGCGGTGGTCGTCTGCCAGTATGTAGCTTTCATCCAGGGAAGGGCCGGTACACGCGATGATGTCCTCCAGCTCCGTCAGGGATACGGTCTTGTTGCCCTGGGCGGTTTCGAGCCGTACCTGTTCCAGATAAATCTCGTCGGATATGGCTTTCAGTGCCAAAAAATCCGCTTCTGTTTTTTCGGGATTGTCCCGCAGATAATCCTCCATAGTGATGACCTGTATTCCGTTTGCAAATTGATATACGATGCCCTCGCTGAATTTATTAAGGGCATAATCGCTTTTGCGATAGTTTTTCACCGTTGTTTACCTCCAGATTTCAGATTTTCGGAAAGAAAATCTGAAATCGGAGGATCGCGGCAGCCTACGCCGCTTTTGCCCCTACGGGCAGAAAGGAAAAAGGCGTGATGACAAACGCCAAATCTACCCCTTGAAAAACGAGGGGCAAATTTGGCGTTACGGATAGGATATAGGTGTTTGCCGGGAGGCTTGTCCGAGCCACCAGGGGGCTTCGACGATTTCTTGTGGTGCCGATGCGTATGGTGGGTTCGGT
>JAFUNI010000035.1 GCA_017482385.1 Oscillospiraceae bacterium
GCAACAATCCTTGCTGTTTGCATCGTTACCTTAGCTCTGGACCTGCTGACAGATGGTGTACCGCTTCTGGGAACGCCAAAAGTCGAGAATATAGACCGGATCGTGGTCACCCATACCAGCTATCCGGATGATATTAAAGAGATCACAGACGAGTATTACATTGAACTGGCAGAGGCCATGTTAGGCTATCTGCACTACGCTCCGCTGAAAGGATTGTCGGACGATGTGCCGGTTATCCAGATTACCTACATAATGGACGATGGCACGGAGGTTGTAGTAAAAGCCAATGAGAAAACTGTATGGTGGAACGGAAAGCCCCGTGCAATCCACGATGAGGGCAAGTTTGTAAAGATGTGCACCGCAGTTTTCTATCTGCAGAATGACTGAGAGCGATCGTAATGGAAAGGAGAACAGTATATGAAAAAGCGCAGCACCATAATTGTTCTCATTGTGACGGTCATATGCTGTCTGGCAATGGCTCTGGTAGACGGTGTGCTCCGTCCCGGCTATGCAATCAAGTCTACAATCAAAATCGCATTGTTTATGCTGATCCCACTAATTGCCTCCAGGCTGGATCGTAGCGTCCTGTACCTGCAGTTATTCCGCCCCAAGAAGAAAGGATTGTTGCCGGCCATTGCTCTTGGTATTGGCATCTATGTAGTGATCCTCGGCGGATACTTTCTTGTGTCGCCGTTCTTTGATTTCTCGCAGATCGCTGGTGCTTTAACAGATAATGCTGGTGTCACAAGGGAAAACTTCCTATATGTGAGTCTCTATATCTCCTTTGCAAATTCATTCCTGGAAGAGTTCTTCTTCCGTGGCTTTGTTTTTACCAATCTGAAACAACACTCTGGTAGAAAACTGGCGTACATATTCAGTGCTGCAGCCTTCAGTCTGTACCATGTGGCAATGATGATCGGCTGGTTCTCACCGGCACTCTTTCTGCTCGTTATGGTGGGACTAGTGATCGGTGGCATGATCTTTAACTGGCTGAATGAAAAGCTGGATACCATCTATTGCTCCTGGCTGACCCATATGTTTGCCAACTTCGCCATTAACACTATTGGCTTTATGCTACTGAAATAACAGATCGACGAGTCAAGTGCAGCTCCCATTATGGGGGCTGCGCTTTTCTGTTTGCAGTGAAAACACTTTATGCTATAATAAAGAAAAAATTTTGAAAATTCTCAAAAAAATAAAACCAACCGTCATCAAAATCGTACTTATGGGGTGAAAGGGCCTTTCAGTTCAAGACAAGGAGGTGAACAGCATGGATGATAACCAGATCATCGAACTATACTTTGCGCGTAACGAGCAGGCAATCAAGGAGACCGATGCCAAATACGGCAAACTGTGTTTCAGTGTGGCGAACAGAATTCTGGAGAACAATGAGGATTCTGAAGAGTGCGTGAATGATACCTATCTCAATGCGTGGAACAAAATTCCGCCAACTCGTCCTAATCATTTTTCAGCATTTCTCTGTAAAATCACCAGACTCATTTCTCTGAAAAAGCTGGAGTTTTCCAGTGCACTGAAGCGTACATCAGCAGTCATTGTTTCTTTTGAAGAACTGGAAGGCGTTTTGCAGGATCAAAAGATATCTCCGGCGACGGATGCTGAAGATCTCGGAAAGCTTATCAGCGCATTTCTGCGACGGGAAAAGGAAGATGCCCGCAATATCTTTCTGCGGAAGTATTTCTTCTGTGATTCCGTATCGGAAATCGCAGAGCGATATAGGCTCAACGAGAATACAGTCAAATCCATGTTGTTCCGTACCCGAAACAGACTGAGAGAGTACTTGAGAAAGGAAGGCGTGGAAGTATGAAAACCCCTAGAATGGCAGAAGCCATGAACTACATTGATGACGATTTGGTGTCCGGTGCGATCACATACACCAGAAAGAAGAATACTGGCTGGGTCAAATGGTGTGCCCTGGCGGCGTGCCTGTGCTTGGTAATTAGCATTGCAATTCCCGTTTTACAGCATAAGGGCGGTCATGACCCCGTGGGAGATACAGCACCGTTTTTCTTTAACGGCTGTTACTATGAGACAGTAGATGACCCTGCGATTCTTGAGATCTACGGTCTGCCAAAGAAAATCACTGCAGATATGGCGGGAGATCATGCTGCATACATTGATGTTAACTTCGAACAGGGCTTTGCTTCTTTCGAAGAAACACCGATCAAAACTGACAACGAACTCTATGTGTATGCGCCTGCACCTTCTCGCGGTATCTATGTATACCGTGAAGGCGATAAATATATGGCCGCCATCTTCTGTAACTTTGAGACATTTGGCAGTAGCAATACAAACTACGAACTCAAAGAGCTTTACCGGATATTCAATGTGTCGCAAGCAGAAGATATCGCATCAATCTCTGAGGTGGACTGGCATCGTGAGAAGGTTATCGGCGCAACAGTAACCGACGCAAATGAGATCCAGGAATTCTACGATATGACCATGGTTCTTGACAGCTATGGTAACGATGATTTCCAGAATCAGATGTTCAGCGGTTATCCCAGTGAAGAAAAGCAAATGGAAGCCCACACAGCCTTTGCAGACGATTGCCGAAAGATTCGTGTCGAAACCAAGGACGGCCTGCGTTTCTATGTTTCGCTGTATCCCAGCTTCAGCTGGATGCACGCCAGCGGAACCATGTCCTACTACAAAATCGACAACGCTATGCACGATTGGATCAATAGAAATCTTAATGATTAAATAAAGAATGCCCCCGCTGCACTTCAAAATTGCAGCGGGGGCTTCGTGTAGAAAGGCAACGATTCTTTATAGCTCAATACATTCCGGGAATGCTTGCTTCCTCATAATGCCCCACATCTTGTCGATATAGGCGAGGGTGTAGAAGTTCTCATAATAGTGGTAGTAGAAGGCTCCTTTCAGAGTCATACGGTACACACCGTCTGCTTCTGTGACGAAGCCAAGCAATTTGGCCAGCCACAGTTCAAAGCCGTACATCTTTTTCAGTGGCACGCCAAAGAACTTTTCAAAATCTCGCTCATCCACCTTTGTGCTGTATGCGGTCCAAAACAGATAATAGACCATTCTCTGACGGCGTGTAAATCGAATTGTTAGAGAAGTAGGCAGTTTGCCGGCAGCGATCCGCTTGCAGTATTCCTCCACTGAGAAAGTGTTTATTTTGAACTGATCCTTCAAAAGTGTCGTGGCAGAACAGCCAAATCCGAGGAAATTATCCCGCGTCATGGAGGAATAACCGGCCTGAGCTTCACTGGAGAAAGTCCAGATAGAGCTGCGGGAGTATCCTTTGTCCAAGCAATACTGGGTAATTGCATCCAGTAAGGCCCTTTTCTCCTTCTTTTCCATAGCCTTAACCGGGCTCTTGGTGAAAGTAAAGTCAATGAAAGGATAGACGGCAATGTGGTTAGCGCCATTGGCAAAGGCCATATCAATGTCCTGTTTCAAATCCTCGTAGGTCTGCTCCGGCAGGGCAAAAATAAAGTCCATGGAAACCGTTTCAAAAGGAACGGCTGCCAGTGCAGCAGACATGGTCGCAGGATCCACGGCTTTTCTGCCAAGAATATGCTGATACTTCTTTTGAAAGGACTGGATACCGATACTGATTTTGGTAACACCGGCATCCTTGAGGATTTGGAGAGTATCGACAGTTACATTGTCGGGATGAAGCTCCAGACCGATCCCCTCGGTAATCTCAAAGTACTCCCTGCAGGTATTGATGATCTCCTTCAGCCGGCTGGCGACCAGAGCGGGGGTGCCTCCGCCAAAGTACAGGCTTGTAACCCGTTTCTTTTCCGCATTCTGGCTGCCGACCATCCGGATTTCCTGCAGAAGCGCATCCAAATAACGGTCGCACAGAGCTGCATCATATCTTACCTTGCAGTATGGGCAAAAGTTGCAAATGCTCTTACAGAATGGAATGTGGATATATAGGCCAAGGTTTTCACAGTCGGAATAAGGAAGCGTTTGGTCGTATTCGTTTTTGAATGTGAAAGGCTTCCAGGATCTGGTCAGCCAGGATCTTGTTAGATCTGTAATGATACTCATAGGCAATTATATGTATTTCAGATATGTCCGGAGCATCTCGAAGATGATTTTCACATTGCCCCTGAACAGGAGTGTATATTCAGCAACAAAGAAATAACCGCACTGTTCGCATAGACCCGGAACCTCGATGCAACGGCCGCAGGTGCTGATCTTGCCATCCTCGATGACCAGACACTGGTGGCAGGGTGTTGGGAACTTATTCTCAATCAGATAAGGAAATGCAGACTTTAGATTGAACACCGGGCAACCCTCGTTCATCATGCGCTTGATCGTATCACAGCACTGTGTCTTTTCCTCTTTGGACAGAGCCAGCTCCTTAGTGTCCGGGTAAGGCGTATGGAAATTAAAAGAGACTGCCTTTACATGCTCCGTATCTCTGGCCAGACGGCACACATGATCTACATAGTCCTTATTGATCTGGTTGATGGCCATGTAGAAGCAGATGTTGCTTGCGGTTGCGTTCCGGATATTCTCCAGAATGGTATCGTAGGTGTTGCCACGGATCGTGTTGTGTCTTTCCCGGTCACCGTCCAGGCTCAATAGAATCAGGTCTGCTTCCGGCAGATCAATCGGGAACGTACCGTTGGTCACCACATTGACAATTAAGAAGCCCATTTCTTTGGCTTCGATCACCAAATCCCGGAGCGTCTTTTTGCCATCCCGCCAGAGGAAAGTTTCACCACCGCAGAAAAATAGAGTTCGCACACCCATATCGTAAAGAGTCTGCATTTCTTTGCGGACCTTTTCATAAGGGTGAACGACTGCGGTAATGTTGTTCACAGAACAGTGCTTGCACTTTAAGTTACATTTATCAGTGACGATAACCGTTCCAAGGATAGGCTCCTTTTTCCGGAACAGGATCGTTTTCACGCCAAAGCTGGCAAAATGGACAAATGAGGATAGTTTCATGTTGCACCTCCTGGATATGACAGGTTGCCTATACTATATCACAACTGCGTATCCCTTTCCACTAATTTTTCACTGAGGTTGCACCGTGTAAAAATCAGTATAGTAGACCGGCGGGTTGTCAAATACAATAAGTACAGTCTGGCTGTACTCCTGCACTAAAAAAGTACAGAATTGCTGAAGTCAAATGAGTATGGGGAGGAGACGCATCAGTTGTAACAATTTCGTGAACCCTATTGACATTTTTTCTCTACTGGAGTAGAATTATATTAAACCTCTACCGCAGTAGAGAAAAGGAGGCGTCATTATGGATACACCGAAGATCCACGAGAGTGAATATAGATTTTGCCTGATTATGTGGGAGAAGGAACCTATCCGCAGCCCGGAGCTTGTCCGCCTGTGCAAGGAAAGATTGGGTTGGAAGGACACCACGGCTTACACCGTTATGAAGAGACTGGAAGAGCGTGGCGTTCTAAAAGTTGAGAATAAGATCGTAACTTCGCTGTTCTCCAAGGATCAGATCCAACAGGCAGAACTGGATGAATTTGTGACCAAGACCTTTGAGGGATCTCTTCCTGCCTTTATTGCTGCTTTCGGCAAGCGGCAGGCCCTGTCCGATAAAGACATTGAGGAGATCCAGCGCATCATCCAGGGATAAGGAGGTGCCCATATGCAAACCGTATTTCTTGAATTGGTCAAACTCAGTTTGATCGGTTCCTTATTCGCTGCAGCAGTTATGCTGGTGCGGCTTGTATTCCGAAAAGCCCCCAAGTGGCTGTTCTGCGTTCTTTGGGGTGTGGTAGCACTTCGGCTCATTTGCCCAGTATCTATTGAGAGTAATGTGTCTTTGGTTCCGGACAGATTGGCCAGCGGACAGATCATCACTAATGTCGGAAACGAGTACATCGGGGATGTGGATATCATCTACGAAAGCAACGCCGGTTACAGCAATGCCGTTGAAGCCGGCAGACTGCCTGTCTACTCTAACGATGGCTATTATGTAGTCACAGAAAAGGATTCTTTCGAGGCTCCTAAAACAGTTGGAGAGACGGTATATCCCCTCTTGAGTTGGATCTGGGTGGCCGGTATGGCTCTGATGCTTGCCTATACTGCAGTCAGTTATTTTCTGCTTCGCAAGAAGATGGAGGAGGCTACCCAGCTGCGAGATAACATTTGGCAGTGCGAGCAGGTGGATTCACCCTTTGTCCTCGGTATCATCAAGCCACGAATCTATTTACCTTATGCAATCACCGAATCAGACATGGCTAACGTGATCGCTCATGAGCAGGCGCATATCCATCGCAAGGACCACTGGTGGAAACCTATCGGGTTCCTGTTGTTGAGTGTTCACTGGTTCAATCCAGTGCTTTGGCTTGCTTATATTTTGCTGTGCAGGGATATTGAAGCAGCTTGCGATGAGAAGGTCATCAAGCATATGGAGAAAGACGAAATGCGTGCCTATTCCACGGCACTCCTGAACTGCAGTGTTCACCGTCGCCGGATCGCCGCTTGTCCGCTTGCCTTTGGCGAGACAGGTGTGAAAGAAAGGATCAAGCGTGTTATGAATTACAAGAAACCTGCATTCTGGATTATTATTGCAGCTATAGTTACTTGTGTGGCTGTTGCTGTATGTTTCCTTACAAATCCGAAAGAAGAGAACGATCCTAATCTTGCCGAAGATGGCTACTATTTGCTGATTGGTGCAGATGGTGTAGAATCCATTGAAGTATCAGGGCCCAATACCAGTGGAGGCATGGTCAACGCTGATGAGTCACCCTTTAAGAAGGGCGAAAAGGTATGGCTTGAGCATCTTCAAGGTGTAACTGATTTGCGTGGCTATTCCATTACAGCGTTTGGCAAGAACGGCAAGGTAATCTATGCTCTCTCTATCCCAACGGATGCGTCTAGTGATAAAGTAATAAACCTGGTTAGCAATGACAGTTGGCTTTTGGCACCAGCGGAATTTGAGAACTTCCTATCCAAAGTCAAAGGAAGGACCTATGTTTATGAAAACGAGGGCATCTTAGGTAGCTTTCAAATCACACTTTTTGATGATGGAACTTTTACCTACTATGAGGGTAATGCCAGCAGCTACTTTGGAACTGGAACTTGGAAACAGGATGGAAGCACGATAACACTGACTGACAATGAACTTGCCGGATATAGCTTAGTCAACCACTTCAAACTTGATGGTACTGATCTGGTGTATATAGAGAAAAATTCTTCCAACTTTATTTATGTCAAAGTCAAAACCGGCGAGAAGTTCCACTGTACCGGGGAAGCATTTAAACCCGTAGATGTGGTTGATACTCTTTTGTACCATGGCGGAGATCAAAAACTCTCCCTGAACGACGTTATTAGCCTTTCTCAAAAAGGTTATGAATTAGGTTGGTCCGACTTCGATAAATATAAATACTATGAAACCGGATCAGGTCTATATATTCGGGTGTATCCAATCAACGAAAGGTTTGAAGTTTGGATCGGTGGCTCGGCTATGCCTGATCAAGATGATACCCCTATGTATATCTATTTGAGACCAAGCCCGATCAATGATGTGGATCAAAAAATCGATATTCGCGATGGTGGTGTAACGGAATTTATATCCCAATATAGCAATGGAGCCGTCATTTCCGGTTTGGACGCAGCAATTTTCGACGCTGTCCTACAGAAACATGAAGATGCGGTGCCAGATGGTTACTTGGTTACTGAAAGCCACATTATAGTGGATAAAGAAACAGTCAGTGGTACTCCCGCTGTTGGTCAAACCAATCACGTCCGGGAAGAAATTGCCTATGTCTACTATCTGCATCTCCTGTTCGATGTAAACGACAATCATCCAATCGAGAATGAGGGAATCTTCCAAGAAGCGATTCTGACCTTCGATGTTGATGAAAATGGAAATTACACTTTAAAGAGATTCCTAAGACCGCAGTACTCTGCTGAATATGACGAAGATCTTTTCAAAAAGTTTCTTTCAGCCAAAGAGGATGTTGCAAACAATGAGGAGGCATATGCAGAGCGGTTGCTAGATAAATGCTGGGCATCTGCAACGGCATATATTGCAAACAGGAATGCCGGCACATATAACCCTCCAGGCCCGGTGAATCAGATCTTTGATAACTGCTTGTCCTGGGCCGGCTGGAGTGGTGAAGCATCTCTGTATGTTGGTGCTCTCAATAGTGACAAACTTCAGATCAACCATACACGGCACCTTCCAATCTATGTTTTTAAAAGCAAGGCAGAATTGGATAGCTTTATCAATGAGATGGATGAACATCTCTCTATGGATGAACCTAGAGATGAAGTCCCTGCTTTTACCGAAACGGCAGCAAAGTATGATGAAGAATTCTTCAAGGACAATTCGCTGGTATTGGTGTATGTAACATCCGGATCCTGGAATACGCGTTATAGCGCAACTGGATTCCACTGTGATGGAGAATCTTTTGTGCTAAAGATTAAAGAAACAACAAACACGGATTTTGGTGATACTGCAATGGGTGGTTGGTTTGTAACTGTTGTTACAGCTAACAGCTTGATTGATGGATGTTCCCAATTCGATGCCTACCTGGAAGGCTAAACTGAATGATTGATTAGGACCCTGCTTTCTTAGCGATAGCAGGGTCCCTCTTCATATTGTTGAAATTTATGCTATAATGAAAATAACATAAGGAACTACCCCTTGCTCAGTTGTATAATAAGTGAAAGGGTCAGACGTGAGCCTTTCGCCCTAAGGAGGGAAACACATGGATAACGGCGCAAGTAGCTACCGCCGTTTCCTTGATGGTGATGAAAGTGCCTTTGACGAAATCATGAAGGAGTA
>JAFUNI010000031.1 GCA_017482385.1 Oscillospiraceae bacterium
AGGGATACATAGGGAGCTTCCTGCGTACCCATTAGGTCAAAGCCTGCGTTGCAGAAGGCGGAGATGGAATGAAACACCGCCATCCACACGCCCCTTGCTCCATAGTCATGACAGAAGACGGGCAGCATCACCAGTGCGCCGATGCCCTCGATGGTCAGCGTCATCCGCAGGATGAATCCTGTCAGCTGGACGATGCCGCCCATCTGCGGAGCCGCGATGGCCTCCTGCATGGCGCTGCGCTGCATGAGAGAGATTTTCCGGCCGGACAGCAGCGCAAAGGACGCTGCCACCGTGATTACGCCCAAGCCGCCGATTTGGATGAGCAGAAGGATCACCGCCTGCCCAAACCCCGACCAGTAGCTGGCTGTATCCTGTACCACCAGGCCGGTGACACATACGGCAGAGGTGGCGGTGAACAGTGCATCGCCAAAGGGCGTGACTGTTCCGCTGCGGGCGGACAGGGGCAGCATCAGCACCAGCGCACCCAGCAGGATCACCCCGGCAAAGCCCATAATGATCAGCTGAAAAGGCGTGATGCGCCGACTCATAGGAATAGTTTTGCTCATGATGATTCTCCTTGCCATCTTATCATGTCCATTATATTCGTTTTTGCTTTAAGGTAGTGTTAGGGCATGATGAATGGCATAAAGATTTCATAAAGGGGAAAACCATGCAGTAATTGAATGCCTTATTGATAAAGGCATACTAACACCTCCTGAAGGCGGGATCGGAGCAGAAGGCTGCTGGATGAGTGTTGAAAAATAAAGGAATTGCCGAGAGTAACCGCATGGTCGCTCTCGGCAATTCTTGACTATATTAACTTGCTTCTTTGCTATGCAAATGTGAAAATGACTTTTTACAGAGCTACACGTGGGAGAATGTGTTTTTCGTCTGCTCGACAAATTGGAGTTTATATCTGAGTGCGACATTTTTTCAGATAATTCATAGCATTGATCTGACCTTCCATTTCACGTTCACCGATAAACTCAGGATCGTGAAAGCCTTCGATAGTTAAGCTGCCACGATAGCCTTTGTTTGACAGAACGGATAATATTTTTACCCAGTCCGAATCGCCCAAACCCGGAAATTTGTGGTCGCAATAATGCTGCCCAAACCACGCACCGTATTTTGATACAAACGGCTTGTCAATTTTTCCGTCTTTTCCATGAACGTGTACTATTTTGGGGAGCCATTCTTCCAACTGAGCGTTTACATCAATGAATTGCTCTACCTGATGAGAAGGCTCCCATGTAAGTCCAAGAGCATCGCTTGGAACAGAATCAAACATCAATTCCCATGCACTTGGGCAAAAACCGATATTGCAAGTTGCTCGATACCAGAAGCCATTCATGTGTGCGTTTTCGATTCCGATCTTTAGTCCATTAGCTTCAGCTCTTTTTGTAAGCTCGCCAAATAAATCTTTGAATTTAGGGATCGAAACAAATACAGGAGCATTTTCTATTGCCCCTGCAAAGGTTGAAACTACCTTTGCACCAAAATATTTTGCATTATCAATACATTTTTCAACTTCTTTTCTTTGATCTTCATTTTGCAGAGGATTAACATAAATCCCTATACTTGAAAATTCTATATTACTGTCTTGGACTATTTCCTTTGCTTTTTGAGATAATTCCTTGAGATCAATATCTTTGAGTCCGGCATCGAAATATACTTCTATCGCTTCAAATCCGGCACTAATTACTGTCGGCAGTGCAGTAAGTAATTCTTCACCTTTTACACAGGTTCCGATTTTTATCATAATAATCATTCCATTTCTCAATTTGTTAAAAAAATTTTTTATAGAGTAACTGTTCGCTAAATTCAAGTTTATCGCTCTTATTCTATCACAGTAGTGCATAGCACCGCAAGCCAGCAAAGGCTTGCGGTGCCATTGTTTGTATGATGGAACGTGAGGGATAACTCCTTCCTTTACACTCTCCCCGCTGGTGGGAGCCCTTTGCTTACTCCATCTGCCCCTGCGTATACGTCCCGTCCACCAGATCGGCCACGCCCGCCAGCAGCATGATCACGCCCTGCACGCGGTGGGGCTGGATGATGTAAGAGCCGCGATGCGCCTTGTCCTCGACGACGAGGTCGGCGGTGAGCAGGGGCTTCAGGTGATGATACACCTGACCGCCGGAGGAGAAGCCGCAGTCGCTGACCAGCTCGGCCACCGTGCGGGGCTTGCGGAGAATCGCCAGGAGCATGTTCAGCCGGTCGTTGCTGCCCACGCAGCTGAGCACCTTTTCCGCCGTGCCCTTCTCGATCAGGGCCAGCAGACCGTCAGTGTTCAGGTCATTCTTGACCCAGGTAGACTGCCGTCCGCCGGAGGCAAACACGCCCATGTAGGTGATGCGGCCGGTGCTGCCGTCATTGCCGCAGGCGTCCTCCAGATCGCTGACGAGGGAGGAAATCCTTTCGTCCGGGTGCATCTGGGCCATCTTTTCCACATGGCCGACGGTAGGGTTGGGGCTGCCCGTCGCGCAGGGCGGGAGCTGGGGGGCGAACTGCTTCAGCGCGTCCATCATCGCGGACTGCATCTCGTTCATCTGCTGCTTCAGGGCGTCGATCTCTTCGGCGAAGTTGCGTTCCATGGTGTTACTCCTTTCGGGAATCCGGAAATCCGGAATGTTTCAATGACAGTGTAGCACAGAAAACGGAATATGTCAATACCTGAAATGCGGATATCCGGAATAACGAACAAGAGGTAAAAGAAAAGGCGCTCCGGTCTCCCGGAACGCCCCAGAATGTCAAAAAGATCCTTGTAACTCGCCGTCGGCAGACTGTAAATCGAAAATCGGCGACATGCGCGGCGATTTTCGCGCGATTTTGCTTGCAAAATCGCTTCCTTACACGAACGAACGGCCGGGAGGGCCGCTTGTGGCCCGACCAGTGAGTGAGTGCAAATCCTCGAAAAAGTGCGGGGAGGGTTTCTTGTCGATGGTGATTACAACTTCTTCAACAAGGACATAAAGTCAGAGATTCGAAAGGCACCATCAAAACCCGTATCATTTTCATCGAATACCATAAAGTAATGATACTGATTGCCTGCCAGTTCTGCCCATTTACGCCCCAGGCGGAGTTTAGCCTTGCTATCGCTGTTATCACGATCATCACCCTTGGTTTCCAAGAGGATGATATGGCCCTTCTCCGTAGCGAGGATATGTAAAGAATCTGATTATCAGCACGATGAACTCTACACATGAACGTGAGTTGCGTTTGTTGCTGCTCTGCATTGGCGTCCAATTTCTGAATGGACAGAGTGCCAGATTTGCACCTTTCAATATGTCACTGTGTTACAGGCCACCTGAACCGCATTTGTTCGAAATGATCAACAGAACTTACGATACTCCTCTTGCAGATGTGCATGACATCAACAGTTTCAAGACTAAGGTGTCTGCTGAACGGAGAAGAAAGAACGGATGCGTGTCAACATATGCCATTTCGGTAGGAAGGACAATTGACAAAATTGTTGATGCATTCGAAGAGACGGATAGCTGCTGCGTATGTATTCTCCATGTGGAAAAACACCGCATTAATGCGTTGGCAACTGTTATCAGTGAACGTCTTCATCTCCCAATGACATCAGTAAAACGGGTACTAAAGCATTCCTATCCAGCAGTTGTCACTTGCAAATCTAATGAGCAGGCATCTAATCTGAAGAAGAAGATATCAGAATTGTGTGTATGCTGCTAAACTATTGCTCTGCAGACTATCGTGGTTATACCGACTTTAATGTTATACCGACCAACCTGTGCATCCGTGGAAATGCAATGGTTGCACACAAATAAGTCGGTATAACATTTTTGCCATGAGAGGCATACCGCACCCTCTCTTTGGCAGAAGTCGGCATAACCAAGTGCAATTTACCGCAGCCCATAAAGACGCTTGAGCGTGTCATCATGCACGATACCACTTACTCTTGCAGATCCTCCAACAATATACGCCTCTCCATTTTTTCACATCCTTTACTTTGATTCAGGTTTCCCTGTACCCACATTATACAAGGAAAATGGGATGGAATAATGGACTTGGTTATACCGACTTTTCGCGTCCGGCATATAAATTGCCCCAAATGAAAAGAAATGTTATACCGACTTTTCTGCTCGCAGCCAGCGTGTTTCCTTGGCTGTACGGGTTGGTCGGTATAACATGGAAGTCGGTATAACAAGTAGTATACCGACTTCCGGATACTCATGGCAAGCAAGGCATTAGCGTACGCTTAATGCAATATGCTTGTTGGTGGAGTGTTCCCCCAATCCCCCCAGAACGCATGATCAATCATGCGGCTACGCACCTGTCGGCGCTCAACAGACTGCAACCAAGGGCAGCTTCCAATAAGACAGTATGAAAATTACTGACATAGGGTAGCTGCCAAACAGGGTGCAACAGCAAAAGATAAGCGATACTTGGTTTTGTTAACCAGGTATCGCTTATTTTTATTTCTTCTTAAGCTGTGGTAGCTCCGGATACATTGCTTCAAGCAGTTCTTTCAAAAATGCTCGGTCATCCACATTTTCAACCAGCAGCATTTCCTTGGCACCGTCATAAGGAGTCTCGAATTTTGCCTGTGGCATCATCTTTACCGCAGATGCCACAGGTTTGACCAACAGCCGATCATCGCATAGGTAGGCAGTAATTTTACCATGATAATAAATGATGTATTCGCCCATCATCTGTCGATGGGTGATACCATCAAGCTCTGAAAGCTGATCCAGTATGAAGTTCAAATATTCCTTATTTGTTGCCATCGATTCGCACCTCGCAATTGTGCTGATAATTGATACCAGATTTTCTGGCCTGACTGCACAGGTCTTTGGTTTGTAGTTTATACTGTTTGCCGTCCTTGATGAAATGAGTTCCGCATTGGCGGAATTCAAAGGACACATTTTGCCGGATGCACTGTTCGCGCAAGGAAAGCACCCAGCTGTAATCCATGGGTCTGGCATAGCGGTCAGATTCACCGCCCGCCACCACCAGTTCCACACCGGGCAAATACTGCTCAAAATTGATAGCGGAGATCATGGGCTGGCAAATGATATTCTTGTGCTTGATCGGAAGCTGTGAGAAAATCCGCAGTCGATCATCTGCCCGCTGCTGATTTTCCACGGTGCATCCCACGATCACATTGTCCCAGCCATCGCCCCAATCTGAGGGAACACAATCCATAAACCGTTCGATCCGTTTGGTAAGGAACAGAAACTGGCAGTCAGTTCGCTCCCGTATCATATCCCAGCATTCCTGCCGCCAGGGATCGGCATCCTCCAGCAAAAAGTCCGAGGAAAAGCAGACATACACAAGGTCGGACTTCATCTTGTACTCGCCATTTTTCTTGCGGACAATGGGCGCATTGAACTTGTCCGTCTTTGTGATGCAGTTCGTATCTACACCTCGCTTGGCATCACCTTTGTGGATATAGCAGAATTTACAGCCCTCGCTATATCGGTGACACCCACGCCATGGGTCCCATCTTGCCATAACGCTCTCCGTAATTACCGACGCTTATACAGCACAATTTCCGGATCTGCACCGTTTTCTCCGTACTCGCAGACCAACAAAAATTCAGGACACACAACCATGCCATAGCAGCGTCCTTCTTTATGCAGACATTGCACCTGATTGCCCAGATACATACTGTTGTCATCAAGGAATTTCACAGTTCCGCCGCCGGGCAGCGGATACTCAAGATTGACATACCTGCCCACAAGGGCATACAGTTCGTTAATCTTCGGCATACCGGGGATGCCAAGGGTATTGATCTCATTGATTACGGTCTGCTTGAATTTCTCGTATGCTTCTTTGCTGTCCTTTTTTATGTACCTTGCGATAAAGCACTTTTCATCGGAGCAACCGGGACAAGTGCTGTTCCACTGACAATTTGCGCAATCTGCGCCGCAGATAGAGCATTTCATTTTAATGCCTCCCTATTTTATAAATAATATTTTTCGATTCCCCCGAAGCCGGGGATCTGTTTGTTTTCACGGGTTTTTGCAAGAAAATGTGTAAGCCTCCGCTGGAATTCGGCAGGACGCTTTCGAGCGGCATCAATGTAGGCGATACGGATACGCTTATAGCCATCGGGAAAGGCGGAAAAGTGTGCCCATACCCTTTCATCTTGACGAAGCTCTGCTATAATGTCCTCTGGGAAAATATACGGAGCAGTGATGATTGGTAAAACGGTTTCTCTAATCGATGGGTGCAGCAAGTTCTGATTATCAAGCCAGTGTAACCGTTCTATATTGGGCTGCGAGTATGGACTGCCCGGCTTTCTTGATGTGAACCGTTGGGCACGGTGCAGCGGGTCAATATGCTTGATGGTGCTATCGATCCAGCCAAAGCACAGCGCTTCCTCTACGGCATCGTTGTAGGAAATACTCTCTTCATTGGACTCCTTCATGGGAAAGACGAACCATACTTCTATTTCCGTTTCAAAATGGGTTTCGAGCCACTCACGCCATTCTTGTCTATCGCTTGTATAAATAATCTTCCGCATAATCTCTCAACTTCTGTTCTGTTTTCGAAATATCCTTTTCAATCAACGGGCGCATACTGTCCTTGTACTGTGACAAATCAGCTTCCCGCAGAGCGTCTGTTATCCTTGGTATGTACTCCGGTTTTGACTCTCCCACCTGAGACAATGCCTTGATGCATTGTCTGGCTGTGATTGGCTTTTCATCCGTGATATGGGAAAGGAATTCCGGAAGAATTGCATCAAAGCGATTTTCATCACCCCACTGTGCATTTGCGGCAAGAATATACAACACTCGGTTTCTTACCAATGACTTTGGGTGGTTAAGCAACGATACAAAGGTATCAAAGTATTCATACCATTCATCGGTATCTTGACTTTCGGAGATGATTTTTTCAGCGACGGCACAAGCATATTTATCATCTTTTGATGTCAACTTTGCGATGATATCCTGCATAGAAACTCTTCTCCCAATTCAAGTTTTATCCCTTGGCTGCGTAATCCTATCCTGCCACCGGCACAGGCATACTATCTCTTACGATTGCTCTTATTAATTTTCGCAATCTCCTTGAACTTTTTCTCTTTGCCTGCCAGGTAGCTTTGGCTGTCAGCGGCATAGTCGTTTTCTGCTTTCAGTTTCAAATAGGAGAGCCAGCGTTCTTCTGAAAGGCTTCCGTCCTGTAATGCCCGCTGCACAGCGCATCCCGGCTCGTTATGATGGGTGCAATCCTTGAACCGGCAACAGGAAGCCAATTCCTCGATCTCGCCGAAAGCCTGGTCAATGCCGGAACCGCTGTCCCACATACCAAGCTCACGCATACCCGGCGTGTCAATGACCAAACCTCCGTTTGGCAAGAGGATCAGTTCCCTGTGGGTCGTGGTATGCCTGCCCTTATCGTCGTTACGCAGGCCGTTTGTATCCAGTCTCTGCTCACCCAGCAGACAGTTGATCAGCGTGGATTTACCGACACCGGAGGAACCGATGAAGGCAACCGTTTTTCCATCCGTGATGTAGGGCAGAATCTGGCGATACCCATCCTTCTCCAGCGCTGTGCTAACCAACACATCAACGCCAATGGCAACGGAAGCAACTTCCATTTGCTTTTTCTCCAAATTGCTGCACAGATCGGCTTTGGTCAGCACAATGACCGGAACAGCACCGCTGTCCCAGGCAATGGAGAGGTATCGTTCCAGCCTGCGAAGGTTGAAGTCATTGTTCAGGGACATACACAGAAAAATGGTATCGATGTTAGCCGCCACCACCTGCTCCTGATGGGCATTTCCGGCAGCTTTTCTTATCACACAGCTTTTTCGGTGAAGAACATGGTGGATGACCGCATTGCCGCCATGATCGTTCCAGTTCACCATGACGAAATCACCAACAGCAGGATAATCGGACACAGTTACCGCATGATAGCGAAACTTGCCCGATACTTCCGCCCGTTTTTCTCCCTGACTTGTTACCAACTGGTAGAATCCTTTTTCCTGGGATGTGATTCGACCGACCGCATATTCCGGATACATTCCGGCCAATACCTGAAAGTGGTCATTTAATCCGTATTGTCTCATGATTTGCTCCGCTTCTGTATAACCATGCCCACGAAATTGGTGCACGGTTTGATAATGGTTTCCCAGAACACTGCATCGGCCTTGGCGAATTCATTCTCCGTAGTCAGCCAATCCTGCCAGGCGGCCTCAAAGCAACGCAGCTCCGTCACTTCCACTATTTCCATATCCGGGTGATCCCCCAGAATCGTGCGCCACTGGCGGGGACTGTGAAACATATAGGCTTCTTCGCCCAGCCAGGGGGACAGCAGTTTTTTCGTCTGTGTATCGAATTCCTCGCGGATTCCGGGAACGCCAAACAGCGCCACACCGCCGGGTTTCAGAAACGGCAGAATCTTCTGCTGGAAATAGCCTTCTTTCCCCGCAAAATAGTGGTAGGAATCAATGCTGACAACGGCATCAAAGCTTTCCGGCGCAAAA
>JAFUNI010000001.1 GCA_017482385.1 Oscillospiraceae bacterium
GATTGCCGTTAAAAACCTTGGCCCCCTCTCTGAGGGGGCTGGCACGGCGTTAGCCGTGACTGGGGGAGTGTCCTATCGTAAGGACGACACTCCCTCCGAGCCGCCTTCGGCGGCCCACCTCCCTCATAGAGGGAGGCAAGGTGTTTGTGCTTACATAAGCCGATAACCATAATCATTATCAAAAAACAGGTCTGATCCGGGTTTTGGGATCAGACCTGTTTTTATATGGTGGAGACGGAATAGATTTTCAGAAATGTGATGTGAGACTGCGGCCTTCTGCTGCCGGGGGTCACAGGGCCTTGCCGAACAGGGGGCGGGCCACCCGCTTGTAGAGCAGCATGGTGAGGAAGGACACGACGGTGCCCTTGAGCAGGTTCAGGGGGGCGACGCAGAAGAATACAAAGGTGGTCACGTTGTGGATGTTGCCGTTGATCTCGGCGCCCATGGCGATGATGGTGTCCAGGGGCATTCCGTAGAGTTCCGCGAACTTGGGCAGCAGGTAGACTGCATTGAAGGCGGTGCCGAAAATGGTCAGGCACAGGGTACCCACGATCAGGCCGATGAGGGCGGAGTGCTTGCTCTTGTGGGCATGGTAGATGATGGTGGCGGGCAGGACCAGACTGCAGCCTACGGCGAAATTGGCGAAGTCGCCGACGAAAGCGGTGGAGGTGCTCTTCAGCAGCAGCTTCAGGATGATCTTGACGCCCTCGCAGGCCACTGTGGCGGAGGGGCCCAGGAAGAAGCCGCACAGCAGCACAGGCAGCTCGGAGAAGTCCAGCTTGTAGAATTCCGGGGCAATGAAGGGCAGGGGGAAGTCCAGCACATGGAGCACCGTGGCGATGGCGGCGCAGATGCCGATGATGCTGACCCGCCGGGCGGGAGAGACCTTCCGCTTCTCGGGCATATAGCGCTCCGCCAGCCGGGCGGCAAGGGCAAGGCCCACGATGATGGCGGCGCACACCAGCACGAAGGACAGATTGTCAAGAATTTGGGACCACAGATTGTTCATACCAACACCTCTTCGGTAAAAAATAACGCTCTGAGTAAAATACTCAGGGCGCGGGAATGGGACCAGCTTGCGCTGTCAGTTCTTCTTCCATCCAGACTGTACTGTCGGTACCGGAATCACACCGGTTCGGCGCTTGCGCGCTCGCGGACTTTACCGCCGGTGGGGAATCGCGCCCCGCCCTGAAGAACCCATATGAACTTGACTACAACATAGCATGTTACGCGGCGGTTGTCAAGTTTTGTTTTTTGTGATAAACTGATAACCACAATCGGAGTTTATCGTACTGCTACACGAAATGCGGAATGCTGAATGCAAAATGCAAAATTAAGGAGCTTTCTTTGAAAATAATTCAAATCGTGCGCTTTGCGCACACAATCATTCTGCATTTTGCATTTTGAATTTTGCATTGTGATGCTGTAGGCGGCGTGATAAACGCCAATTTACCCACCCGCTGTTGGGGCGGTGGTTTCGGTGGCGGCGGTATTGTTTTCGGGCATTTTGAAGCCCCGGATCTGACCGCCGGCGGCGGTGTCCGTGATGTCACCGCCGATGACCTTGTTTTTGCTCACCAGCAGCGTGGCGTAGACCGGCTCCGTGGCGCCGGGGTAGTTGTTGATCTTGTAGACATAGCGCATGGCGGTCTTGCCGGCGTAGGCGCTGAGGTCGTAGCCCTGGCTTTTCTGCAGACCGTTATAGCGGTCGAAGGCTTCGGTGGAGGTCTCCGGGATCCGCACCTGACTGGACTCAATGGGGGAGTTTGTGACGTCCCAGCCGAAATCCGTCAGAAATTTCACCCGGGCGTCATTATTGGAGATGGCGGCAGAGGTGGTCTGGGCATCCTCACCGCCGCCCAGCAGCAGTATCAGGCCTATGATCACCGCGGCCACGGCGGCCAGAATGATCAGAACTTTTTTGAAATTGACCTTCGCGGTCATAACCATCATATCGATCCCTCCGGTTTTGGTATTGTGTAGTACAGCCTATGCGCCGGGCCGGGGGATAGAACGGAGGAACTATGGAACGACTGGACAAATTCCTGTGCGACAGCGGCGCGGGGACCCGCAGCCAGGTGAAGCTCCTGCTGAAAGCGGGCAGGGTCACCGTGGACGGGAAAGTGGAACGGGACAATGGCCGGAAGATCGACCCTGAGACCCAGCAGGTGGCTCTGGACGGGGAGATCCTGGGGGGCAGGCGGCGGATCGTGGTGATGCTCAACAAGCCCGCCGGCTTCGTCACGGCGACGGAGGACGCCATGGACCGGACGGTCATGGAGCTGCTGCCGGTATCCCTGCGGGCCATGGACGTCAAGCCTGTGGGCCGGCTGGATAAGGCCACCGAGGGCCTGCTGCTCTTTACCAACGACGGCGACCTGCTCCACCGGCTGATCTCCCCAAAGAAGGAAGTGCCCAAGGTCTACTACGCCCGGCATGAGGGAGAAGCCACGGAAGCGGACATCGCGGCCTTCGGGGCGGGACTGACCCTCCGGGATGGAACGGTCTGCCTGCCCGCCAGGCTGGAGCCCCTGGGCCCCGGCGAGAGCCTGATCACGGTCTGCGAGGGAAAATACCACCAGGTCCGGCGGATGATGGCCTCCCGGAGCATGACGGTGACCTATCTGGAGCGCCGGCAGGAGGGACCGCTGATCCTGGGCAGCCTGTCCCGGGGGAGCTGCCGGGAGCTGACGCCGGAGGAGATCCAGGCGCTGGAATGTTGAAATTGTATAAGGAAAAAGTGTTTTCGGCGAATTGAATAGCCGGGTGCCTCCAGCAGATTCGACAATTGCCGTGATAATACATAAAAAACATAAGAGTTTTTGCAATAAAACGTCAAAAGGTACTTGCAAACTGCGCAAAAGCTGTGTATAATAACCGTGTTATTTTGTGAATTGCGCATTTATGCAAATTACTAAGGAGGTCTGGAAAATGTCCAACAGTGTTTTTCAGAGTGTAATTGTTCAGTTAAAAGACGTGACCGACCGTGTGTTTGGCGTGATCGATACCGAGGGCTGCGTGGTTTCCTGCACCGATATATCCTTGTTGGGGGAGCGGTGGAGCGACGCGGCGCTGAAGGTTGGCGGCTCTTCCGAGAATGTGGTCACCTTTGGCCAGAAGAGCTTCAAGGCCATCATCGGCAATTCCAATTACTTCGAGTACGCGGTTTTCTGCGGCGGTGATGACGAGATCGCCCGCAGCTTCTGCCATTTGGCCTATGTTGCGCTGAATGACGCCAAGACATTCTATGAGGAAAAGCATGACCGGGGCACCTTCGTCAAGAACATCATCATGGACAATATTCTGCCCGGTGATATCTACATCCGCGCCAAGGAGCTGCACTTCGCCACCGATACGTCCCGGGCCGTGTTCCTGATCCGTCAGGTGGGCCACAGTGATGTGGCGGCTGTGGACGTGCTGTCCGGCATGTTCCCCGACAAGCTGCAGGACTTCGTCCTGAGCATCAACGAGACCGATATCGCCGTAGTCAAGCAGATCAGCGGCTCCGCAACGGCGGAGGATCTGGAAAAGATGGCCGCCTCCATGGAGGAGAGCCTGCGCAGCGAGCTGAGCATCAAGACCGTCATCGGCATCGGCACCGTCGCGGAGCACCTGCGGGAGCTGGCCGATTCCTTCAAGGACGCCCAGACCGCCATCGAGGTGGGCAAGGTGTTCGACACCGAGAAGAGCATCAGCAACTATGAGAAGCTGGGCATCGGCCGTCTGATCTATCAGCTGCCCACTACCCTGTGCGAGATCTTCCTGAGCGAGGTCTTCAAGAAGAATTCCATCGACTCCCTGGATCAGGAGACCCTGTTCACCATCAATAAGTTCTTTGAGAACAATCTGAACGTTTCCGAAACTTCCCGGAAGCTGTTCGTCCACCGCAATACCCTGGTTTACCGCCTGGAGAAGATCAAGAAGCTCACCGGCCTGGACCTGCGCCAGTTCGACCATGCCATCGTTTTCAAGGTGGCACTGATGGTCCGCAAGTACCTGTCCTCCCGGGAAGCCCGCTAAGACGAACCGAGGGGCCGCACTGCGTGCGGCCCCTTATTTTGCGGAAAAAGTTGAAAAGAAGCTGAAGAATTTTATTAAGATAGTGTAAAAAAGCACTGTATTTCCGGCGGATTTCACAGATTGGATTGACTTTCTTCTTACAATGTGTTACAATTCGGTTACACTATGACTGGAGATAGATGTTTATGATAGAATTTACCGATGTCGTAAAATCCTACCCCGAAGGCAATGATGCCCTGAGAGGCGTCAGTATGCAGATCGAGGATGGAGAGTTTTGTTATCTGGTGGGCCCCTCCGGCTCCGGCAAGTCCACCATCATCAAGCTGATCACCGGCGAGATCAAGCCCACCGCCGGCGCGGTCCATGTCAACGGCTATTCGCTGGAGCGCATCCGCAAGAAGGAGATCCCCTACCTGCGCCGCACCGTCGGCGTCGTATTCCAGGATTTCCGCCTGATCACCAATATGACGGTTTATGAGAACGTGGCCTTTGCCATGCGCGTCGTCGGCGCCCGGGAGAAGGAGATCAAGGACCGGGTCCCCTATGTGCTGGATCTGGTTGGCCTGGCGGAGAAGCACCAGCGCCATCCCGGCGAGCTGTCCGGCGGCGAGCAGCAGAGACTGGCCATCGCCCGCGCGCTGGTCAATAATCCCTCGACCATCATCGCCGACGAGCCTACCGGCAACCTGGACCCAGCCATGTCCCTGGAGATCATGAGCCTTCTGGAAGAGATCAACAATCTGGGCACCACGCTGCTGGTGGTGACCCACGCGAAGGACCTGGTGGAGCGGTTCCACAAGAGAACCATTGTAATTAACGACGGCCTGATCGTCAGTGACGGAATGGATGGGTATTACGGTTATGAGAATCAATAATATCAATTATCTGCTGAAAGAGGGCTTCCGCGGCATTTTTCTCCACGGATTTATGTCCTTTGCTGCCGTGTGCGTCACGGTGGCCTGCCTGCTGATCGTGGGCAGCTTCTCGATCCTGATGTACAATGTGAACATCATGGTGGAGGACCTGAACCAGACCAATGAGATCCTGGCCTATGTGGACAGCGAGCTCAGCGAAGCCGAAGCCAAGAGCATCGGCACAAAGATCAATATGATCGACAATGTCCTGCAGTCGGACTTTATCTCCCGGGAAGAGGCCCTGGAGGATTTCATCGCCGACCACCAGGAGGACGAGGCCTTCAGCGGCGTGGAAGCTTCCGACCTGCGCCACCGCTTTGTGGTGGTCCTGGAGGATAATTCCAAGATCAAGGAGACCACCGCCCAGATCGAGGATCTGCCCGGCGTGGTCAAGACCCACGCGGAGTATGAGCTGGCGGAGGGCTTCTCTACGCTGCAGCAGATCCTGCATATGGTCTCCTATGCCATCATCGCGGTGCTGCTGGTGGTCAGTCTTCTGATCATCTCCAATACCGTCAAGCTGGCTATGTATGACCGCCGGGATGAGATCGCCATCATGAAGATGGTGGGCGCCACCAACGGCTTTATCCGCCTGCCCTTCGTGGTGGAGGGCTTCACCCTGGGCATGATCGGCGCCGCTCTGGCCTTTGGCATTGAGTGGATCATGTATGACGCGCTGGTCAATAAGATCGGCAGCGTCGATACGCTGCAGCTGTTTGACTTTGTTCCCTTCCAACAGCTGCTGTGGCCCATGGTGGCTGTCTTTGTCTGCGCCGGCCTGTTCGTCGGTGTGGTGGGCAGCTGGACTTCTATTCGGAAGTTTATGGACGTCTGATGAAGGGACACCGCGAAATCGATAACGGAGACCGAAATGAACAGAAACAGAAAACCCTGGGTATCCATTCTGGCGGGGGTGATGGCGGTGGTAATGCTGCTGAGCCTGATCGTCAGTCTGATCCCCACCCGGGCCAATGCCGCCTCCTCCAGTGAGATCAAGAAGCAGCTGGAAGCGCTGAAGGAGGAGAAGGCGGACATTCAGGCCCAGATCGATGAAATTCAGAGCCAGTATGATGCCAATTCCGAAGAGATCACCGATCTGGTGGCTCAGAAGGACGCCATTGACCAGGAGATCGGCCTGCTGCATGAGCAGGTCACCAACATCAATGAGCAGCTGGCGGCCTACAATCAGCTGATCGCCGACAAGCAGGACGAGCTGGACGCCGCTGAGTATCATCTGTCAGAGCTGAACGCGAAAAACAAAGAGCGCATCCGGGCCATGGAGGAGGAGGGAAAGCTCTCCTACTGGTCCATCATCTTCAAGGCCAACGACTTTTCCGACCTGATGGACCGGATCAACATGATCCAGGAGATCAACGACGCTGACCAGAGACGCCTGGCGGAAATGAGCGTTGCCGCTGAGAATGTGGCTGCCGCCCAGGAGGAGCTGGAGACGGAGAAGGCTGACCTGGAAAGCGCCCGGGACGAGCTGGACGCCACCCAGCTGGAGCTGGACGAGAAGCGGGCCCTGGCGGACCAGCTGCTCACCGAGCTGATCGCCAAGGGTCAGGAATTCGAAGCCATGATCGATGAATCTGAGGAGCTTCAGGATGAGCTGATGCAGGAGATCGCCCAGGCGGAGAAGGACCTGAAGGAGGCCCAGTATCAGGAGTGGCTGGCGACCTATGTGCCCCCCACCACCAAGCCCACCGGCACCGATACCACCCCCAGCAACCAGGCGCCCTCCTCTTCCGGATGGGTCAGCCCGGTCAAGTCCTACACCCTGACCAGCCCCTTCGGTATGCGCATGCATCCCATTCAGAAGGTCTGGAAAATGCACAACGGCGTGGATATGGCCGCCCCTCAGGGCACGCCCATCTACGCGGCCAAGGCCGGTAAGGTCACCACCACCTCCTATCAGGCAGGCGGCGCGGGCTATTACGTCTCCATCAACCATGGCGACGGCTTTTCCTCTATCTATATGCACATGACCCACTATATCGTCAGCCCCGGCCAGTATGTCTCGGCAGGCCAGGTCATCGGCTATGTGGGTTCCACCGGCGGTTCCACCGGACCGCATCTGCACTTTGGCATTTCTTACAACGGTACATATGTCAATCCGATGAATTACGTGTGATCCCCAATCCCAAAGGAGAAGACTATGAAAAAACGCAAATTATGGATATCCATTCTGGCGGGTGTGATGGCGGCAGTGATGCTGCTGAGCCTGATCCTCAGCATGATCCCCGCCAGCGTCAGCGCCGCTTCCTCCAGCGAGATCAAGCAGCAGATCAATGAGCTGAAAACGCAGAAGGAAGACCTCCAGAGCCGGATGGAGGATATCCAGAGCCAGTACGAGGAAAATGAAGACGAGATCGTCAATATCGTCAATGAGAAGAATAAGATCGATCAGGAGATCACTCTCCTCTACGAGCAGATCGACAATATCAACGCGCAGCTGTCGGCCTATGCCCTTCTGATCGCGGACAAGCAGGACGAGCTGGACAACGCCCAGGAGCGGATGGACGAGCTGAACGCCAAGAATAAGGAACGCATCCGGGCCATGGAGGAGGATGGAAGCATCTCCTACTGGTCGGTGCTCTTCAAGGCCAAGAGCTTTTCCGATCTGCTGGACCGGCTGAACATGATCGAAGAGATCGCCGCCTCTGACCAGCGCAGACTTCAGGAAATGAGCGCCGCCGCCGAAGAGGTGGCCGCAGCCCAGGAGGAGCTGGCTGCGGAGAAGGCGGAGCTGGAGCTGGCCAAGGATGAGCTGGACGCCACCCAGGAGGTCCTGGACGCCAAGCAGGCGGAGGCCCAGGAGATGCTGACGGAGCTCATCGCCCACAGCGAGGAACTCACGGAGCTTTTCGAAGGCTTTGAGCTGGAAGAAGAAGCGCTGATGAATGAGATCGCCGCCAAGGAGAAAGAATATAACGAGGCCAAGCGGCAGGAGTGGCTGGAATACATGGCCACCTATACCACGGTTGCCCCGGCAACGACGACGCCCACCACCAGCTCCGGCGGTACCAGCAACAGCACCGGCACCACGGATGATAACAGCGGCAGCAGCGGCGGTACATCCTCCGGAAGCTCCACCTGGCTGGTACCCTGCAGCTATACGATGCTGTCCAGCCCCTTCGGCAAGCGGGAATCCCCCACTGCCGGCGCCTCCTCCTATCATCAGGGCGTTGACCTGGCGGCTCCCGCCAATACGCCTATCTATGCTTCCCGAACCGGTGTGGTCACCGTCGCCACCAGCAGCAAATCTGCCGGCAACTATGTGACCATCAACCACGGCGACGGCTATTCTTCCATCTACATGCATATGACCCGTTATGTGGTCTCCAAGGGCCAGGCGGTCTCCGCGGGCCAGCTGATCGGCTATGTGGGCTCCACCGGTATCTCCACCGGCAACCACCTGCATTTTGGCATCTCCTACAACGGTACATATGTGAACCCCGCGAACTATGTAAATCTGCATCCGTAAATGGATATCACGCCCGTCCCACCGTCCCTTCTGGGGCGGTGGGACGTATTTTTTATCGAGGTGTATGTTATGAAAAAGGTATGGAAATTCCTTTCCTATGTGCTGGTGGCGGCGCTGGCCTCCGCGGTGACGCTGGCGGTGTCCGGCGTCCGGGAGCAGGCGCCCTCCAAGCTGACGGAGCTGGCGGACCTGATCGAGGAGCGCTTTATCGGTGAAGCGGACCGGACCGCCATGGAGGACGCCGCGGCGGAAGCCATGGTGGATTCCCTTGGGGACCGGTGGAGCTATTACATCCCCGCCGATGAATACGAAGCCTACAAAGAGCAGATGAACAATGCCTATGTGGGCATCGGCATCACCATCCAGCTGCTGGAGGACGATGCCGGCATCGAGGTGGTGAAGGTCAATGAGGGCGGCCCGGCGGAAGCGGCCGGAATGCTTGCGGGCGACGTGATCATCGAGATCGCGGGGCAGGATGCCCGGGGCATGAGCACCTCCGACGCCCGGGAGCTGGTCCGGGGCGAGGAAAATACCCAGGTGGCCATCACTGTGCTGCGGGACGGAGTCGAGATCCCCCTGTCCGTCACCCGGATGCAGGTCCAGACGATCGTGGCGGAGGGACAGCTGCTGGAGGGCAATGTGGGCCTGATCACCATCACCAATTTTGATACCCGCTGCGCCGACGAGACCATCGCTGCCATTGAGACGCTGCTGGAGCAGGGGGCGGAAGCGCTGGTCTTCGACGTGCGGAACAATCCCGGCGGCTATAAGCACGAGCTGGTGGAGGTGCAGGATCATCTGCTGCCCGAGGGACCGCTGTTCCGCAGCGAGAGCTACACCGGCCAGGTGACCGTGGATGAATCCGATGCCGACTGCCTGGAGATCCCCATGGCGGTGCTGGTCAACGGCGACAGCTATTCCGCGGCGGAGTTCTTTGCCGCGGCCTTGCGGGAGTACGACTGGGCAACGGTGGTGGGCACCCAGACCTGCGGCAAGGGCTATTACCAGAACACGGTCCTGCTGTCCGACGGCTCCGCGGTGGGCCTGTCCATGGGCAAGTATTCCACGCCCAATGGCGTCTGTCTGGCAGACGTGGGCGGCTTGACCCCGGATATCATTGTCGAGGTGGACGACGACACGGCCTGGGAGATCTACACCGGGACCATGGATCCCGCCCAGGACCCCCAGATCCAGGCAGCTGTGGAAGTACTGCTGGGAAAATAAATCCAAGGCTCCTCCCCCCATCCGGGGAGGAGCTTTTGGAGTGAATTGTAGTTTATCGTTCACTTATACACCGCAGCTGTCATCCCGAGCGGAATGAAATGGAGTCGAGGGATCTACGCACTTCGTTGAGATTTGCAGTAAAATCGGTGCCAAGATCCCTCGACTCGCTGACGCTCGCTCGGGATGACAGCGTTGTTTGTAATTTGCAGACTGTACGATAAACTACAATTTAAATCTAACAAAAGCGTATCTGGAAAAACTTCCAAATACACCTTGACTGAAAAGAGAAAATCCCCTATAATGTAGGGAGCTATGGAAATTTTGATCTTTTGAAAGGATTGTTGAATATGGCAAAGGAATTTAAGATTACAAGCCTGCGGCTGGCGGACCTCGAGAAGGAACTGAACTACCTGAAGACCACCCGGGAACGTGAGATCGCGGCTATGATCGCCGAAGCCCGCTCCTATGGTGACTTGTCCGAAAACTCCGAGTACGATGCCGCGAAGAACGAGCAGGCAAAGCTCTATGGCCGCATTGCCGAGATCGAGGACATCCTGTCCCACGCCGTCATCATCGAGGATGAGAACGAGGCAACCGGCCGTGTGGGCCTGGGCTGCACCGTCGTGGTCGAGGATATGAACGGCAAGCAGACCAAGTACCGCATCACCGGCTCTCAGGAAGCCAACCCCATGGAGTTCAAGCTGTCCGACGACTCTCCCTTCGGCCGTGCCATCGTGGGCAAGGCTGCCGGCGACAAGTTTATGGTCAATGCTCCCGCTGGTTCCTTCGAGATGAAGGTCGTCAGCGTCTCTCGTGAGGGCTAAGCCATGGCAAAGTTTGTACCGCAGCCGGAGCTGTCTCTCAATGACCAGATGCAGATCCGCCGCGAGAAGCTGGCTGATCTGCGCGCGGAAGGCCGTGACCCCTTTATCCAGACCAAGTTCGATTTCAACGCGGATTCCGCTGCCATCAAGGCTGACTATGAAAGCTACGAGGGCAAGAGTGTCCGTGTGGCCGGCCGTTTGATGAGCAAGCGGGGCCAGGGTAAGGTCATGTTCTGCGATATGCAGGACGCTACCGGCCGCATCCAGCTTTTCGTCAAGATCGACGAGCTGGGTGAGGAGGAGTACGCGCGCTTCAAGAAGTACGATATCGGCGATATCGTTGGCGTGGAAGGCGAAGTGTTCAAGACCAAGACCGAGGAGATCTCTGTCCGGGCAAAGAATGTTACGCTGCTTTCCAAGTCCCTGCTGCCCCTGCCCAACAAGTTCCACGGTCTGACTGACAAGGAAGCCCGTTTCCGTCAGCGCTATGTGGATCTGATGGTGAATCCTGAAGTGAAGAAGAACTTTGTGATCCGCTCCAAGTTCATCAAGCACCTGCGCAACTATCTGGACAACATGGGCTATATCGAAGTGGAGACCCCCGTGCTGAACACCATCGCCGGCGGCGCCGCCGCCCGGCCCTTCATCACCCACCACAACACCCTGGACATCGACATGTACATGCGTATTGCCACGGAGCTGCCCCTGAAGCGTCTGATTGTCGGCGGCATGGACCGGGTGTATGAGATCGGCCGCATCTTCCGCAATGAGGGCATGGACCCCAAGCATAACCCCGAGTTCACCACTGTGGAGCTGTACCAGGCCTACGCCGATTTCCACGATATGATGGACATCGCTGAGGGCGTTTACACCACCTTTGCCAAGGAAGTCCTGGGCACCTATGAGGTGGAGTGGATGGGTGAGAAGATCGACCTGACCCCCGGCTGGCCCCGCCTGACCATGGTGGAAGCCGTTAAGAAGTATGTGGGCGTCGACTTTGATGCCATCACCGACGACGCGGAGGCTGTGGCTGCCGCCAAGGCTGTGGGCGTCGAGCTGGCTGATGCCGCTGAGAAGACCTGGGGCAATGCCCTGTATGCCTGCTTCGACCAGAAGGTCGAGGAGCACCTGGTCCAGCCCACCTTCATCACCATGTATCCCGTCGAGGTGTCTCCTCTGACCAAGAAGTCTCCCGCCGATCCCCGGCTGACAGAGCGCTTTGAGTTCTTCATCAACCGCAGCGAAATGGGCAACGCCTACTCCGAGCTGAACGATCCCATCGACCAGCGGGAGCGCTTCATGAAGCAGGTGGAGCAGCGTGAGCGCGGCGATGACGAGACCGAGATGCTGGACGAGGATTTCCTGAACGCCCTGGAATACGGCATGCCCCCCACGGGCGGCATGGGCATGGGCATCGATCGGGCCGTGATGCTCTTCACCGGCGCTGATTCGATCAGAGAGGTTATCCTGTTCCCCACAATGAAGCCGTTGGATTGATTTACCCACAATAAAGCTAAATAAAGCGCTTTTTAGGGAGAAATAAAAGGAGACTCTCCAAAAGACTCTCCAATCCGCGTCATTTTCTCTCCTATTAGGGGGCTGAAAATGTACAAATCCCTATTGCGTACCATAAGTACTTTCAAGAGGTC
Source organism: Oscillospiraceae bacterium (assembly GCA_017482385.1). Taxonomy (GTDB): domain Bacteria; phylum Bacillota; class Clostridia; order Oscillospirales; family Oscillospiraceae; genus Faecousia. The sequence continues at coordinate 12,119 of JAFUNI010000001.1, forward strand.
TGCGACTGTATAGTCGTGGACCTCTTATTTTTTTGCCCTTTTTAGGGCGCTGAAGTGAATACTAGAGTGTAATGAAGCCCGCTGACTATGGTCGGCGGGCTTTTTTCGCGCTTCGAAAAAATTTTTTAATTTTTTTCAAAATGGGTGTTTCGTTTTTGGGCCAAAACCGTGCGGTAGGTAAGTGTAGGGTTTATTCCTACATGAACATTGAAAACTGAATACCCATTCATCAGATACGTTCCTTGCATGAGGGAAACCTCAGCTGAACCTGTAAGTACGCCACGATCTCCACCTGGAGGGAGCGAGAACACTTATACAGAAGCAAACCGGATTGCCACCGGCGATGGCCATTACAAGTGCAAGGTATAATGATACTTCTCTACGGAGCTGGCGGAGAACCCGGCAGAGGTGAGACTCCTATGGACCCAGATCGCAACTGGGCGTCTGATGACTTCCCGGTGCGCGGGGTTCGAGGAAAAATGGCGCACATCTACTTATCTGTTAAGGGTAAGAAAAAGCAAGGAAAGGAGAGAAAGCTTTGAACCAATGTAAGGTGATTGCTATCACCAACCAAAAAGGTGGCGTGGGTAAAACTACAACGACCGTCAATCTTGGCGTAGGCTTGGCCAAAGAAGGCTATCGGGTCCTTTTAATTGACGCAGACCCTCAGGGCAGTTTGACAGTAAGCCTGGGCATTAAAGATCCTGATTCCTTAGACGAATCTCTGGCAACGGTTATGACGGCATCTATCGAGGATATACCGCTGTCACCTGAGACGGGCATTATTCAACACAACGAGGGAGTTGATTTAATGCCATCGAACATCGAACTGTCTGGCATTGAAACCGGCTTGTTTAATACGATGAGTCGTGAATATGTTCTCCGGAATTATATCAACACGGTCAAGAACAATTACGATTATATTCTTATTGATTGCATGCCGTCCCTTGGCATGATGACTATCAATGCTCTTGTGGCAGCAGACAGCGTAATCATCCCATCTCAGCCGAATTTCTTATCGACCAAGGGTTTGAACTTGCTGCTTCGCTCCATTTCGAAGGTGAAGCGCAGTATCAATCCTGCGCTGCGGGTTGATGGTATCCTGCTAACGATGGTGGACAGCCGCACAAACAATGCAAAGGACATCATATCATCGCTTCGACAAACCGTCGGGCAGAATATTCGTGTATTTGAAACAGAAGTCCCTCGTTCAGTCCGTGCGGCAGAAAGTGCGCTGGCAGGTGTGAGTATCTTCACGCATGACAGGCAAAGCAAGGTCAGCATGGCCTATGAAAATCTGACAAAGGAGGTGTGCGAAGTTGGCAGGGAGACCCAAACTCGACCTGGGCCTGACTGGGTACGATGAACTCTTCATGACCGATGAGGAACGACAAGAATCAAAGTTGCCCCGCATCTATGACATTCCAATTGAACTGATCGATGACTTCCCCGGACATCCTTACAAGGTTCGGATTGATGAGGATATGCAGCAGCTCGTTGAGAGTATCAAGGAACGAGGCATTCTGACACCGGTTACACTCCGACAAAAAGATGACGGCAGATACGAGACAGTATCTGGCCACCGCCGTAAGAAGGCGTGTGAGCTAGCGGGAATGCCTACTGTGAGAGCAGAGGTCCGAGACATGACAAGAGATGAAGCCATTATCTACATGGTGGAATCGAACTTTCAGAGATCTCAAATCCTTCCCAGTGAAAAGGCCTTCTCATATAAGATGAGACTTGAGGCAATGAACCGTCAAGGAAAGCGAACAGACCTAACTTCGTGCCCACTGGACACAAAGTCTGACAGTGGCGCAGCAGTGGGCAAAGACCAAGGCGACAGTAGAAGACAGGTATTCCGCTATATTCGACTCACGGAGCTGATTCCGGAGATTCTTCAGATGGTGGATGATGGAAAGATTGCTTTCCGCCCGGCAGTTGAAATTTCGTACTTGAGTGAGTTGGAGCAGAAATGGCTTCATGAAGCAATGGAGTACGCTGATGCAACGCCATCTCTGGCCCAGGCAATCAAGCTCAAGGCTTTCTCCCAAGACAAGACACTGGGCCCTCATGTGATCGAGGCGCTGCTGTCGGAGGAGAAGCCTAACCAGCGAGAAAAGTTCAGCTTCCGAGCAGATCGACTGCGCAAGTTCATCCCTGAATCCGTTCCGTTCAACCAGACGGAGGACTTTGTGTGCAAGGCCTTGGAGCATTACCAGCAATTCCTGGAGCGACAACGAAGGGATCGTGGTGACCGGTGATTGGTCGCTGTTTCCCCCTCTCACACTCTCCCCCTGCGTATACAAGCTGTTCTACCAGCTGAAAGAGAAGTATTTGTAGGTTTGACGGAAAGATAGCGAGTCCGTATTCTGGAAGCAGAAACGGAGGTAATGCCATGAAAAAAGCACTCGCAATCATTCTTCTGCTTACAGTGCTCCTTCTTTCGGCCTGTGGCAGAAACAACACTGAGCCAGTTCCTTCAACTGGGGCTGCAGCCCAAGTCACAGAAGCAACGGATACCCAAACTACTGGGCAGACGATGATGCCGGAAAATACTACCGAAGCGGCTAACAATTCGTCTTCTCAGCCGGTAACTGAACCTTCCGAAACAACCGGTCCCACAGTTCCATCAGAAACTGTGAAGCCAACGGCTCCCACAGAACCGAAAGAAGAAATCAAGAAAGATCCACTTCCTACTACTCAGCCAACAGAAGAAACGCAGCCGAGCACAACCGAGCCTGAAACACAGCCTACGGAAACAGAAGCACCCACAGAGCCGACCAATCCTCCAACACAACCGACCGAACCGGAAGAGGAAACTACCACTCCACCTGCAATAGAAGAGGCAGTGTGTAAGCATGAGTGGAAGTGTATCCATCACGATGAGGAAGGCCATTGGAGAGCAGGCATTATCTGTGATTGTGGCTGGACAGTGTATGGTGATCCAGACACTCTTACAGCACTTTGGAATGCTCACTCGGCGTCATTTCCTGCTGCAGAATCACTCTTTGATCATGGCGGCTTCGGTAGCATGGACGAGTGGATCGTAGACAAGCCCGCATATGACGAGTGGGTATGCCGTCACTGCGGAGAACCAAAACCATAACCCATACCCCATACCCGCAAAGCCTCTTGGTGTTAATCATCAAGGGGCTTTTTATTTTCCCAAAAAAGGAGGAAAATCGCATTGAACGTAATGAAGAAAACACTGGCACTTCTGTTGGTTCTTGTGATGGCAATCTCCTGCTTGCCTCTTGGGGCAGTAACAGCATTCGCAGCAGAGGTTGATGACACACAACCGCCTGCTGATGAAACGCAGCCTCCTACTGTTCCGGAAGAGGTGCCAGAGATTACCGAAGTAACAGAAGAAACGCAGCCGAGCACGACCGAGCTGGAAACACAGCCCACGGAACCTTTATCTGTGGATGAAACTCCTGCAGAAGAAACATCTGAGCCAACTGAAGCACCTCAGGAGGTTATGATGTTCTCAGCAAGTCCCGCCAGTGATGACGATGGCGGCAGCTCCGGTTCTGAAACCGGTGACGGTGGCGATGGCGGTGGCAACTCCGCTGGCGACGGTTCCAGCAACATGATTGCTGTGGGTGTCACAATGCAGATCGTGTACTACCGCTATGACCAATGCTACAACCGGTATAATTCCCACGGAAGTGTTATCAACTCCGTGCAGACCGGCAAAGCAATTCCTTGGAATGATACCGGAAAGGACCAGGGCACAACTGCAACAACGGTCTTTGACACTTACACGATCACGCCTCATACCTTTTTCGCAAAGGCTCGTTGGCCTTCCTATCCCTATGTGTATCACTTTCCTTATGAGAACTTGAAGGACGATAAATGCACCTTCTCTTGGACCGGCTTTACGAACTTCTGGTTCAACTACAACAATCCCGGTGGTAAGGCGTCCACCTATCCCCGAATTGTCCGTAATGAAGAAGGTGGCAGCAAAGCCATTGAAGATTTCCTTGCCCGAATCATTCTTGGCAATGATTACGGCGCATGGGATAAGCTGGATGTTGCAGCCGGTGATACTGTGGCAACCGACTCCTCCCTGTTCGCAGAGGTGTTGAAGTATCTGGGTGCCAGCGATCTTGCCATTCAGAACTACTTGGATTCCTACTACGGCAAGCTGAGTGTTACCCAGGATGGCAACGTGCTGATCCCGACCATCATTTGGTCCTATGTTGCTGCGGAAAACCTCAGTGGCACCAGCCGCATCTACACCATCGGTGACGTTGCCGCCAACGGCAGCAAAAACAAAAGCTGGCTTAGTACCGCCTACACCTCTGGATCTAACTGTAATACTGGCTTTGGCGACTGTACTTGGAAAAAGGGCAGTAGTGACACCATGATCTGTAAGCTGATGCTTGGCGGTAAACACTATCCCGGACATGGTACTACGATCTGGACAGAGCAAGGTTCTTCCAATCTGTTTGGAACAGGCCTTGTCAACCGAATCCAGACCGAAGTGGATTCCACAGCCGAGAACGGGACCAATACCTTCTACTACCTCAGAGGTTACTGGACCCCCTATGGCACCGGCACCGGCGAAGTTTCTTTGACTAAGACCAACACCGCAGGCACCGCTAATTTGGCAGGTGCAGAGTTCACTCTGTATCGTGATCCTGCGTGTACTACGCCCATTACCAGTGCAGATTACAAGTCTCTCAACACTTCCGATACCGGCTATGTCAATGTAAGCACCCGCAAGACCGATGCAAACGGCAAAGCTAACTGGACAGGCCTCTATACCGGCGCGTATTTTTTGAAAGAAATCAAGGCTCCGGAAGGCTATAAGGTTAACATTGATGCCAGCGGTAATGTGGAAGTTACCGAAGTTTCCGTAGATATTGGTGCTACTGCTGTGACCCTCACAAATGCGGAAAACTCCAAGCCTGTTTCTTTGAAGAAGTCCATCAATGCTTCCCAGACCTGCATTGATCAGATTAAGGACAATAGCCTTTATTCTCTGGCAGGTGCAGAGTACACCATTTCTCTCAATGGTAAAGTGGTAGAAACGCTTGTAACCGATGCCAACGGCAACGCAACATCCACCAAGCAGTACAACATTGGTGATGTGCTGACCATCAAGGAAACCAAGGCTCCCAAGGGCTACAAGCTGGATACCAAGACCCACACTCACACGGTTACTTCCAGTGAGAACCTGATCTCTGTATCCGACATCCCCATTTTTGACCCGCCTTTTGTTTTGACGAAGGTGGACAAGGATACCACCACTCCGCAGGGTGATGGTTCCTTTACCGGCGCAGTCTTCAAGTGGGAATACTTCCCCAACAACGATTGGAGTGGCACACCCGCACGGGTTTGGTACTTTGCAACAGACAGCGCTGGCAGATGTGTGTATAGCAAGGATTACCTTGCATCCGGTTACACCAGTGATGCACTGTATGTATCTCCTGCCAATGTGCAGCAGCTTCCCCTTGGTACTGTGAAAATCACGGAAGTGAAGAACTCTTTGGGTTACACCGTGATCGCAAGTCCTCTGTACTGTACGATTGCAGAAGATGCTTCCAAGGCCAGCGGAGCAAAGCACATTTGGACGGACGAATCCAAGGCGATTCTGACCCAGATGGCTAATGGCGACTGGGGTGTTTACGAACCTATCGACATCAATCTGTTTGGTTCTGTAAGCATTGAGAAGCACGATGCCGTTACCGGACAGACCGCACAGGGCGAAGCTACCTTGGCAGGTGCCGTGTATGAAGTCATCAACAGCAGCACCAACCCTGTGGTAGTGAACGGCAAGACCTATGCTCCCGGTGAGGTCATCTGCAAGCTGACTACGGATGCAAAGGGCATCGCAAAGACCGGAAACATCTTCCCCGTCGGACGGTACACCATCCGCGAATCCGCAGCTTCCCAAGGCTACTTGGTGAATAGCGAATGGCAGAAAACCTTTGCCGTCACCGCAGAGCAGAAAGACCACAACTTCACCTATGCCGATGGCACCGGATGCCCCGAAACGGTTATTGCTGGTAAAGTTCAGATCAGCAAGAAGATCGTGAATACCATTGATAACCTCTATGCTGCTGAAGTCGGTGCTAAGTTCTCCGTCACTGACAGTAAGGGCAACGTGGTGGATACCATCGTTACCGCAGAAAACGGCGTCGGTATTTCCAAGGATTTACCCTACGGCACCTATACTATCACGCAGATCGCAGGACAAGCTGGCACGATCTTCTGCGATTCCTGGACTGTAACTGTCAATGAGCATGGCAAGATCTATGAGTACGCAAAGGAGAATCCTCTGTGGACTGCATCCGTTTCCCTCCACAAGAAGGAAGCAGGCGTAGAAACACCCCTGGTTGGCACCTTTGAACTGTGTGAACGCATGGCAGACGGAACTGTTAAGGTTCTGGAAACTGGCACCACCGATGCAGAGGGCAACCTGTCCTTTGTCCGTAAGATCGTTTACACCGATGGTGTGTGCAACAAATCCACCTATTTCATTCGTGAAAAGGAAGCACCGGCAGGCTATGTGCTGGACACCAACGAATATCCCGTTTCCTGCACGGAGAACGAGCAGATGATCTCTGTGACTATCGAAAATGCCCCCATCCTTGGCAAACTGGAACTGCGGAAACAGTCCTCCATCGGTAAGCCTATGCAGGGTGTTGAGTTCCTGCTGGAGTATTCTCTGGATAACGGCAGCACATGGAGCGCCGTAACCTACCGGGAGAATGACAACATCATCATTCCCGGCTCCTGCACCAATGCAGAACTGGCAGATGGTAAGCTGCTGACGGATGAAAACGGCATTGCCGTGTATGAGGGCCTGCGTGTATACAAGGCAGATGGCACCGTCATTCTGTACCGAGTCACCGAAACCAAGACCTTAAACGGTTCTTCTTTGATGCCCGGTCATATCTGGGAGGGCGATCTTGTTACCGAAAAAGAGGGTGAACACCAGTTTGAGGTTGTGCTGGGTGTTGTGAACTCTCCCATTCTGGAACTGCCCGAAACCGGCTCCAAGGCTCTTGCACTCATGCCCATCGGTTTGATTCTGTGCGCAGCTGTTTGCATGGGTGCTTTGTTCGTTCTGAAGAAGAAGGAGGCCTAACCAGGTGAATAGAGCCTCCAACCAAGCCAGGGATGCCCCTGGCTTTTCTTTATTCCCGATATCACCAAAACACAAAATCTCAACTATCTTTACTATCTGAAAGGATGATGCTTCTTATGAAAAAGCTCAAGAAGATGCTCACTCTGTGTCTGGCACTGATGATGGTGCTGACCTGTGTTCCCGCAGCGTTCGCCGCAGAAGCGGATGACTGCATGATCGACGAAGAGGCCAAGGCTTCCTTGACTATCTGGAAATTCGACTGGACCAACGCCTATAAGGACGGCGTTTGGAATGAGGACTCCTTCATCTCCACCGGCTGGCGTGAAAGCTATGTGGAAGAAGTCCTGGGTGAAACCGTCCGTGAAGGTGACGCCAACGGCAATCCCGATCATCCCCTGGGTAATGGCCAGAACTCCAATGGCTATGCACTGAAGGGCGTCGAGTTTACTATCCTGCGTGTGGCTGACATTGTTACCTTCTCCGAGAGTGCCAACGATCAGCACCCCGACTACAACCTGACCCAGGTTCTGTACGGCTTCCACAAGGAAAAGGCAGCTGACCTGCTGACTGCAATCGGTTTGCCCGACGGCGCAGGCCGCTATGTGAATGCCGACAACATGGTGGAACGCGACAACGAGCTGGTTCCTATGTCCGAAGTTGAGGGTCAGTCTGTTGACTCCGAATACTGGTACTACCAGTCTGATGTGCTGAACAAGGCTCTGACAGACGCACTGGAAGCCAACGCCACCACTGTTAAGGACGCTCTGGAAGCCTATATCGCTGCAAGCGATGAAGCAATCGTGATGGATAAGACCAATGAAAACGGTAAGACCATCAAGCGCGACCTGGATCTGGGCCTGTGGCTGTGTATCGAGACCAAGGTGCCCGAAATGGTCACCTCTACCACCAACCCCTTCTTTGTGTCCCTGCCCATGACTACTGTTTCCGGTGATGCCAACAGCGCCTCTCCCGAAGGTGGTCATTTCTGGAACTACGATGTGGTTGTTTACCCCAAGAACAACACCGGCATTCCTAGCCTGGAAAAGACTGTCCGTGAGTCTGTGAAGGACACCGGCACCAACGGCGGTACCGATGACATCTACGATGGCTATGACCATGTTGGCACTGGTTCTGCAGGCGACGTGATGGAGTATCAGATTGTCAGCACTCTGCCCACCATCACTTCCAATGCCACTTCCATCAAGACCTGGAATTTCTACGACTCCATCAGCGAGGGTCTGACCTACAACAAAACGCTGAAGGATGTTAAGATCGAGATCTTCACCGACGAGGATTGTACCGACAAGGTTGCTACCTGGGTGCAGGATGATGGCCACTTCACTGTGACCTATTCCTCCGATGACCGTCACATGACCATCGACATTACCGAGGCTGGTCTGGAAGAGATCAACGGCAGCGCTGAGAATGTCAATGGCAAGCTGTTTGCCAGCTACTCCAACTACACCATGCGCGTGACCTACACCGCAACTATCAACTCCAACGCCAGCTTCATCTACGGCGAAGATGGCAACTGCAACGAGGTTGTCCTGACCTGGAAACGCACTTCCTCCGAATACTACGACACCCTCATTGATGACTGCCATGTGTTCAGTTTCGGCATGGATCTGACCAAGCTGTTCTCCGATCTGGACTCCGAGTCCGCTACCGAGATGGATATGTTCAAGCATGTTAAGTTCAAGGTTTGGAACGAGACCGATGGTTACTGGCTGACTGCCACCCGTGACGAGGAAACTGGTATCTACTATGCTACCGGCCATGTCACCGAGGAGGCCGATGCAACCATCTTCTATCCTGTGACTGTCAACGGCGAGTTCGGCAAGGTAGTCATCAAGGGTATGGAAGATGACGCATGGAACATCTACGAAGTGGAAACCGCCAATGGTTACACCTTGCTGAAGGATGAGATCTACGTTGACATTTTCGTAGAGGAAAATTATGACCGCATCTGCGATATCTACACCAAGGATATTCTGGGTGTGCTGCAGAACGACCCCCACTACTGCTTCGGCAATGCGCAGCCTATGTCCATGACCGATGCAGACGGCGGCGCTAACTTGCATCTGACTGGTATCCCTCAGGAGTATATGGAGCACTATTTCCTGACCGCATATGCACAGGTTGATTTCAATGATGTGAATATGGAGGATGACGGCGAGTCCGAAAACGCCCTGGCACCTCTGACCATCGTGAACACCAAGGGTTTTGATCTGCCCCAGACCGGTGACAACGGCACCATGATCTTCACTGTTGTCGGCGTCATTGCTATGGCAGGTGCTATGTTCGTTCTGTTCCTCGTTACCCGGAAGGGCAAGAAGAACGAGAAGAAGTAAATTACCCCGCCCCGGAGGGAGAATATCTTCCTCCGGGGTTTCCCGGAAGGAGGAATTGCTATCAAAAACAAGGTTTTGACAATCTGTATTGCCATTGGTGTGTTTCTGTTGGCCCTTGGCATGATTCTTTACCCCATCATCAGCACCATTTACAACGAAAAGCACCAATCTAAGATCCACACGCAGTATCAAGAGCAGGTAGAGCAGGTGGATGACAGCGCAATCCGCGAGGCAAGGGATCTTGCCATTGCCTACAATGAAGCAATCCAGCCGGGAGCGCAAATGAGTGATGCTTTCAGCAACGATGCCCTCCTGTGGGCGTCTGAGGATTATAAGAATCAGCTGAATGTTGCCGGGAATGGCATCATGGGATATGTCAACATCCCCTCCATCAATGTCCATCTGCCCATCTACCATGGGACGGACACAAAGACTCTGGAAAAAGGTATCGGTCACTTGCTTGGCAGTTCTCTGCCGGTGGGCGGCGATACGACCCACAGCATTTTGACCGCACACAGCGGCATGGCAAGTCAAAAGATGTTCTCCGACCTTCCGCAGCTGAAGATCGGGGATGTGTTTTATTTGGAGGTATTGGGTGAAACCCTAGCTTATCAAGTAGACCAAATCAAGACGGTGCTGCCCTATGATGTCACCTATCTTGGAATTGAAGAAGGGCGTGATCTGTGTACTCTGGTTACCTGCACTCCTTTTGGTGTCAACACCCACCGGTTGCTTGTTCGGGGAACCCGTATTCCTTATGAGGAAGCGGAGGAAATCGTGGAAGAAACCACCCCTGCAGATGTTAAGCCCGTGTCCACCTGGGAGCAGGAATACTTGAAGGGTTTGTATATCGGCTTGGCTGCGGTTGCTGCCATGGGACTTGCCGCATTGGGATACTGGATTTACCGGAGGTGTCGCCATGCGAGTTCTTAAAGGCGTAATCGCTTTTATTATGATCCTGCTGTTCTCCTGTGGCTTTTCCATCTTTGCTTATCCCTATATTCATAACTATGTTGTGGAAAAGGATATGCAGGAACAGGTACAGGACTTTTGGGATCAACTTGGTACAGATCCCACAACGCAGGATACTCTCCCCACAGAAGTACCCACTGCACCTACAGAACCCACATTGCCACCCAGAGAGCATGAAGCACTTTGGGAAGATATGCTGGCTTATAACCGTCAGATTTGGGAAGAAAAGCAGGCCGGGCTATGTGATCCTTGGTCCTATCAACAGCCTTCCTTTACCTTGGGCGAGTACGGACTGGAAGATGAAGTGTTCGGTGTGATTTCCATTCCAGCGCTGGATTTGGAAATGCCGCTGTATCTTGGTGCGACCTCCGCACACATGGCGAAGGGTGCTGCCCACCTGTCCCAGACCAGCCTGCCCATTGGCGGCATGAACACCAACTGCGTGATTGCCGGTCACAGAGGGTACAACGGTGCTGCTTACTTCCGGTATGTAACGGAACTGAAACCCGGTGATGAAGTCATCATCACAAATCTCTGGGAAACCATGACCTACGTGGTAACAGATACCAAGATCATCATGCCCAACGAAGTCGAACAGATATTGATCCAGGAAGGAAGGGATATGATCACGCTGCTTACTTGCCACCCCTACGCATCCGGCGGAAAGCAGCGTTACCTGGTCTTCTGTGACCGCGTACCAACTGAATAAATTAGGAGGCGATTTTTATGTTTGTTGATAGAAATCTTGTTCAAAGAATGAAGGATCAATATCCTCCCGGCACACGAATCGAACTGGACTTCATGGGTGATGATCCCCGTCCTATTGCTCCCGGCACAAAAGGTACGGTAAGAATCGTGGACGACATGGGTACCGTCCATTGCGATTTTGACAATGGCCGTCGCCTGGGTCTTATTCCTGGCGAGGATTCCTTCCATGCAATCACCGAAAGAACACGATCTGACAGAGACGCGAGGTGAACGATATGGAGATGACTATGCGTCCCATGACTGAAATGGAGCAAATGTATTGCTACACCCAATCTCAGCAACTCATGGCCACTACCGGGTGTATCGGTCACTTGCGAGGTGATCTGGACAGTACCGGAGAACAGTTTCACTCCTCATGGGATGACCATCAAGCACAGCATAAGACGCAGGAATTCAAAGATGAATTTGATGCTGTAATCAGTGCGCTTCGCACCGATCGGAATTTAGGCGCTCTTCTGGAAAGCCGAAGAACATTATCCAACTACTGTTGGACGCATCCTGATGCCAGGATTGTAGCTGGCTATGACGATTATGGTTTCCGGCTGGATACCGCAGAGCACACGTATATGCTCAGATTCAATCCCAAGCCGGGCATGTATAACATCTACTGTTACTGCTATAAACGGGATTGGCTGGATCAGCACCTGCAGCAGGCGGCGAAGGGAATTCGTTTTATTGATAGTCACTACAACGAGAAATTCCGCATTGCTGACGGAGAGAAAGTGCGCATCATCACTCCCGGTGGGGATTACCGCGATGTGCGTGTTCGCTATATTGATGATTATCATATTGAGACCCAAGCTGAATGGGGCAACACACTGTATCACATCTGTGAGTTTGCAGAACGGTTTGAGGCACGGGGTTGTCAGGATATCTTCCCGTTAAGGTCCAATTTACCGGACCGATGCTATAGTATCCTAGAATCCACCGGCGATATCATCATTATCGCCAAGGGAGAAAAGGGCTATTATCACGTTGAGGTCACTGAGAATACCAAGGAAGAAAACCGCCGCTTCGTAGATAGCCAGAACGCTAAGCTGGGAATCACCAGAGGCCAGGAAGAGGCAATGAAGGCTGGATCCATGTTTGGCTGGTTAGTTCCTGCTGCAGACCCCAAAAACTACGATGACAACGGAAGACCAATTCCCCCGACAAGAAAAGACCGGGGCGATGCAAGATGAGGTAAGAATATGAGCTACGGAAAAAACGCAAAAGATCTTCGTTTTCAAACAGTAACCGTTTTCGGCACTCCCATGCTTTTTACTGAAAGCTATGTGGATCCCGAATCGCTGCCCAAAGGCGTCTATCAATACCTGGTTAGGCACCATAGTGAGGATCTGGAGAAGCCTGTTCAAATCACTGATTGGGCTGTCGTAAACCGCATGGGATCTTTGCTGACCACAGAAGCCATTGCTTTGGACAATGTCCCCGGCAGTTACGTGAAGAAACGTTCTGTCGATGCTGAAAAGGACTGGGAGTGGAACGGTTACTTTGTGAAGCTTCATGAGTATCTGGAGCGTTATCCTGTTCAACGAACTGCAGCCGATAGGAGTGATGTAAGATGAAATATATCGTCGATGTCAAAGACATTAGTTATGGCAGAATTGAAGTTGAGGCCGATTCTGTAGAGGAAGCTCAAGAAAAAGCCGAAGAAATGTATTTCAGTGGGCAGGTGCATTGGGCTGATTGTGATGTCAGCTATGAGGCCCGACCTGACTATAGAGAGCGAAGTGATGCACGATGAGCCTAAACACCGCCGAAGGAAACTTCGAGTTCATTATATGGTCCAACGAACACTACGACTGGGCAAACTGGCGCGAAGCTTTTGAAGAGGACTATTCAGATGCTTCTGACGAAAAGAAGTATCAGTTAATGAGCGATCTGAACGCCGAATATCTTGAAGACGAGCGTAGGGAGATGGATGTCCAAGTTGGATCTCCCATTATTGTGATTGCTGATATTGGCAGATGGGATGGCCGCCATACTGGATATCGAGAAATCGAAAGCGGCTGTTTGAAAGATTGCCTCTACACGGAGCTGGACGGTGTAACCTGGTATGTAGACAACCGTGGTGATTTCCGTATGGACGGCTACCATCATGACGGTCACAACTATTACCTCTACCGGCGTTATCGGGACAATACTACACCTGAAGCCATCGAAGAATTCCAGGGCAAGATCCTGGACCATACGCTGACAGAGGAAGACATCGACAGAGTAACTGTCCGGCTGGGCGATGATATTTCTAAAATCTATGGGTTTACTCTACCGGATCAAATAAAAAGTAATCGTGAAAGGAGCGATGCGAGATGAAGGAAAACGCAGTCTGCTGCGGAGCGGCATTCAAGGATGGGATGGCCTGCTCTGTATGCGAGAGACACTATGTGCGGGATATGGATAAGAAATCCGCAATTTGCATGTATTTGAAGAATAGCCATACTGGGAAGAGCCGAGCAATCCACAGTCGGGATTTGCAGCGGCTCTTTTCTATTGACGGGAGAACGCTACGGCGTAAAATCAGCGCACTGCGGCAGGATGGATATCCCATCTGCAGCGATGAGACCGGTTATTACTACGCTGATAATCAAAAGGAGATCAACGATACTGTGTATCGGCTCAATGGCTTGGTGACGAAGGTCTCCAATGCCAGAACCGGCCTGTTGTTCGCATCTATTTTCCCTGCGCCGGTTAATGTGGAAATCACTGTTTGCGTAAATGGAGGTGACGTCTGTGGCAATGCCTGAATTTTTGGACCAGGACAGATTCTATCTGGATCTGGAAAACAATCAAATCGAATGGATGTATCATAATCCTGACTCTGCAACACAAGGGCAGTTTGTGATCAACGTGTTTGGAATATCGCTGTTAGAGGCGGCGTTAACGGACGCACTGGATGTTGAGGATGCGTTTGATTATATTGGAAGCAATTGTAGGCAGTATCTGGCTGACAAGGGAACAGAAGCTTATGGTGAAGCATGGCGTCGGATGGAGACAGAGGTGCCTTTTGCTGTAGACTGCAGCTTTACTACTCTGGAGCAGCTACAATTGGCCTTCCAAGCTAAGGATCTAATCAATCAGTATTGCCAGGAAGAGTTCGGATCTGACGCTGACTTTGCTGACCTGCGTCAAATCGGAATTGGCTACACGACCATTACTGATGCAGAGCATGACATTCAGGCTTACGCCAACCTGATTGACCATCGTATTGAGGTTCACCTTAACTGGGTAGTGGCGCAGTATTACCAGTATGAGTCTTTGGCAGACATGGTCACGAATGGTCTTCCGGAACTGGACTTTGATAGTCTGACGTATCTTCCGGAATGGCTTGTTAAGAACCATGTTAGGAATGTTGATTTGGATCGCATCGCTACAAGGCTCACACTCTTTATGAAAAGCTATCAACCCAAAGCTTATGAGGAAACCATGGAACCTGGCGATACAGATGCAGATATGATTTCACGGATGAAGGCGGATCTGCGAGATCCGGATGTGATCCCGGAAGTGATTACGGAAATCGACGAAATTGTCAAGGAAGGCGACCTTACTGAAAAAGAAAAGTACGAGTGCCGTTCTATTATGACGGGCCTGTACCACCTGTATGCAGAGGATATGTATGTTCCGGTCTATGACCGGGAGACTGACATTCTTTTCGAAGCCTTTGAAAAAATGGGGTTACAGGATCTGGATATCGGCTTCGGTGATGAAGGTGTTTCTGTGAAATCCCAGGCTGGACACTGGCAGGGAATGGGGATCTACACCCATCTTAGCGATATACTGCCAGTAGAAAAACTCCAGCAGCTGCGAGACGAGTATTTTGGATGCTTTATCGACCTTCGGGATATAGCGCACCATTATGGTGTGATGCTCGGTTATGATATAGATCCTCTTCCTGTGGCTCGCTTGGATTTCCTTGGAGCAAACGGAAAAGTAGGAGAGCGGATCGAATATTTCACTGAGGCAGATTTCCTGAATGCTGTGCACGAGGAGCTGGACGCCGGTGTGCCGCTGGCAGTAGTTTTGTATCGCGATCCTTGCGGAAAGCGAATCTCGCGTGATTTCCTGAATGATGTGGGTACACTCCCCAAGGGTCTTACCGAAGAAGAGGTTTCGTATATGATACCGGCGAAGAGCATCCGTGAGAGGGGTGAATCAAGATGAAGCGAGAAATAATCTTTATTGATGAGGAGACCCTCACTCCGGAAGAATTGGAGGTAATCGACGATGGCGAGACCGAAGAATAAGGATGAGTACCGTGCGGAGCTGGCAGAGACCTTCGCGCATGTCCTTGAAGAGCGTGGGCTGGAATGGCGCAAGGAATGGCGCGGTTCCGGTGGTGATGCTCCGCATAATGGCATTACCAAGGCCTGCTACCGTGGAAGCAATGCATTCTGGTTGTCCTTGATTTCTATGATGAAGGGATATACTGATCCCCGCTGGGTTACTATGGTTCAGATTATGGACAATGATGGCAAGTACCATCCAAAACAGAAATGGCACCTGAAGGCGGGTTCCAAGGCGACCTACGTTGAATATTGGTACCCCTATGATATTCCCAATCGCAAGGCACTCACCTGGGATCAGTATAAGCAGGAAATCGCAGATGGAAGAAGCGACTCTGAATTTAAGCTCTCAACCCGATACACCGCAGTGTTCAATGCTTGCGAAGTGGAAGGCATGCCAGAGATCCCTGTATTTGAGGAAGCAGATATTACGCAGGATGAGCTGATTGCAAAGCTCAGCGCCGGTATGGAGGTCGAAATTCTGACTGATGGCGGCGACCGTGCTTACTATTCTCCTTCGCAGGACAAGATTCATTTGCCGACTCCCGGATCGTTTACAAGTGAATATGCCTTCAATGCAACAGCTCTCCATGAGTTGGCGCATTCCACCGGCCACCCTTCACGACTCAACCGTGACATGGGTGGCTTTTTTGGTAGCTCCGAATATGCCTATGAGGAACTGGTAGCCGAGATGTGCTCCTGCTTTATGGGCATCAACCTGGACCAAACGGCTTCGCAGGCTCATATCGATAACCACAAAGCATATGTTCAGTCCTGGATTCAAGCTATTCGTGATAAGCCTGAAACGCTGATTCGAGCAATCAAGGATGCGCAGTCGGCAGCGCTTTTCATGGATTGGAAAGCTGGACTTATCACCGATATGGAGTATTCTAAGGGCGCAGGTTCCGCGATGGAGATTACTGTGCGCAGCAGAGATCGGGATGCCAGATAATTTGCACATTTTTCTTTTTCTCATAACTCCCGTATAATAAAAGAAAAACGGAGGTTGTATCATGAGATTTAAGAAAGCACAGAAGCGCATCGTTGAGCTAAGCCCTGCAGAAGTAAGATTGCTCCGATATGCACTCATGCAGTTCCGGAATAAGGTCCTGTGTGCTGGAAAGCCCACAGAGGACATTGACGAAATGCTCATCAAAGTAACACGCTGAATTTCGCATATAGTAGACATTCCTGAGGTACACCTCATGGTCACACGCCTAATGCCGCAGTAAGGTGATCTGCGGAGGGAGGTGAGCCGATGGACTACAAGCTATTTTTGTCCCTTGTCATCGATGAGCTGGAATATATCCAGCCATTCGATTTCGAGGGTGAGTATGAACTAATGAAGGCCGCAGGAGCACTGGTTGTCCTGAAGGAGTATATCGAAGCGAAAATCAACAAGTAAACAGAGGAAAAAGATGCCGTGGAGAATAAAAACTTCACGGCATTTTTCTGTTCTCGGAAAGGAGGTCAAAATGTTAAATGGCGCTTTGTATATGGCGTTTCTGTTCCTTGCAAAAATGATGGATAATGCACTGAGCACAGCGAAAACCATATTGATTCAGCGAAACCGTTGTTTGCTTGCAGGCGTATGTTTAGCTGTTTCAAACTATATCTATCTGCTCATCACAAAGGATGTTGTCTCTTCAGATAGCAATCTTGCAATGATAGTCGTATCCGTAGCCAGTGGTGTCGGATGCTGCTTAGCGGTTGCAGTGAGCAACAAATTCTCCAAGGAAAAAACCTATGTGAATGTCATTATGTCAGACAATCGGGAAGCTATGCAGGCGTTTAGAGATTTCCTGGCAGAGCGCCATATCACCAATGTGACCACAGATAGTTACACGTTGGACTGGGAAACCAAGACAATCACTATAACCGCCTATGCTGAAACCAAAGAACAGCACCGGCTTATTGGCCAATATATCGAAAATAGTCCGCTGAAATTCAAACGGGTTATTCAGAAGGCGTAGAAAGGAGATATATGGCGGAAGAAATATATGCAAAGCTCTACGATCGGTTGTACGCCGAACAGGAGAAGTATGTGGAATGGCTGCTTTCTCAGCCACGCATCGAGATTATGCGGCAAAGCTATGAGTTTGCAATGCGTGAGGATATCCTCATGATTTTTGAGAATGCAGAAATTGAGCCGGAACACGCACAAGCATTGTTTGATAAGGGAACCACCCTAGCTGACTTGTTCCATGAGTTCGAGGATCTTGAAACAAACCACATGCAAACCATTCGAGATATGATCGAAGGGCGAGCGAAAAATATCATTCGCGAGGGCGAGAAAGGAGATCGGTAAATGCCCTATATTAATGCAGAAGACATTATGGCTGCAAGGCAGGTTGATTTGCTGTCCTATTTGCAAACCTATGAGCCCAACGAGCTGGTGCATCTTCAAGGCAACACCTACTGTACCCGTGAGCACGATAGTCTGAAGATCAGCAACGGAAAGTGGCATTGGTTTTCTCGCGGTATCGGTGGCCGAACCGCTCTGGATTATTTGGTGAAGGTCAAAGAAATGTCTTTCCCTGATGCGGTAAGACTCTTGACAGGAGCTCCGATTCAGACCTATGTGCCACCTAAGGAGCATAGGACCCCAAAGGAAAGAAAACTGCTGCTTCCTGAAGTTGATACCAACTGTGAAGAAGTTAGAAAGTATCTTCAGGGACGTGGAATTCATCCTACCATCATCGATTACTGTATCGAGAATAAACTTCTTTTTCAAACAGCCAACTATAAGAACGCTTTGTTTGTTGGCTACGACGGCGAAGGGAAGCCTCGCTATGGGGCGCTTAGAAGTACCTTCAGCGCCTATAAATCGGAGGCCACCGGCAGTGACAAGCGCTACTCCTTTTCCATTATGGCTAGCACCACGGCGGATACGGTGCATGTTTTTGAGTCCGCAATTGACTTGTTAAGCTTTGCAACGCTGCAGCTTTACGAAGGTGGCGATTGGAAAAGTCAAAACCTGCTGTCTTTGGCGGGTGTCTTTATGCCGAAGCGCCAGGGTGTTGTGCCTGTGGCATTGAGCAGGTTTTTAGACGAGAATCCTCAAATCAAAACGATCCGGCTGCATCTGGATAATGATGAGGTTGGACGTGCCGCTGCAGTTGGCATTGCGGAAGGGCTTGCAGATTACACTGTTATCGACGAGCCGCCCGGTAGCGGTAAGGATGTAAACGAGCAGCTCCAGCTTAAGGTTGGGCTTATTAAACGGAAGGAGGACAGAGAACGCTAATGGAGATAAAACTGTATCAGATCAATCTGGATCGTGATGAGGAGGGCCTTGCGTTTATGGGACAGGATTATCTTTCAAAACAGAAGGATGATCCGACGCGGATAGATAGCCAAATCTATGATTGCGTATTCGAGGGAGAGGTGGACTGCAGCAGCCCGGAGGATGTGTTTGCAATGTTCAACTTCGAACACCCGGATGGATACAAGGGCCGCTCTATGTCCGTGTCCGATGTTGTGATTTGTGCTCCGGATGGTGGCGCACCTGCAGCATATTTCTGTGACAGCATCGGTTTCAAGCAGGTGCAATTTAATGAAGAACTGGCAAAGACACTACAGACAGAAATGACTGTCGTGCTGCTGGAGCCCGGTAAGCTTGCACGTGTTGCAACCATCGACTCTTCTCTTGAAGGAATGCAGAAGGTTGTTGGAGGCCTGATCGAACCGTTCTATCCCTTCGAGGAGCAGGTGTGTATCATCTGTAACGAAGAAGGAAAGATCAACGGTATGCCTCTCAACCGCGCCATTTATGCAGAGCCTGAGGAGATTGATATGTCCTATCCGGAATTGAGATCTCAATTCTACAAGGCCGAAGAGGCAGGTAAGCACATCTCCGGTTACGTTGTGTTCAGCCAGGATAGCTTCAAAGATCCCTACTCCGAGACCTCCAGAACCTATGTCATTTCCAGTGACAACAAAGCCTTCCAGGCAGGCATGGGCGGCTACTCCATCTACGGCTATTGCCTTGATGGAACAGACCCTTGTGTTCGATTGGACCGGTATATGGCTGTCGAGCACGGCGGCAAGGACGGTTGGAAAATCGAACGCTGTTATATGAAATCGGATGCCCGGCAAATGATTGATATCATTGCCGGACCTTGTTTTATCTGCGACTGCAGCGGTGAAGACTTTGGAAGTCTTACCGAGGATCAGCTCCGAAGATATATGGAACAGTTCAAATATCCCGAACACTTCTTTCGAGCGGGCGGGGAAATCAAGGCTGTTCCGTATCCTCCGGAGAAAAACCAGGAGCGCTGAGGCGCGGGGCTACCTCCAAGGAAATGCCCATGGCATTTTCTTAGCAAGCATCGCCTTTTGACGGCAACTATTGCTTGTTGGGGTAGCCCCAAACCCTTATGCCAGCTGAAAGGAGGAAAACTGGTGAGGCGCAGAAACAAAATCGACCTGCGGCTTAATGATGCGGAACTGGCACAGCTCAACCATGACGTTGAGAAATCCGGATGGTCGCGAGAAAAGTATTTACGAGCGTTGATCGCCAACCGACCGATCCGAGAGCGCCCTCCGATGGACCTCGTTTCTGTGCTGAAGCAGCTCCAGCAAATCAACAACAACATGAACCAAATCGCTGTGAAAGCAAACTCACTTAACTTCGTGGACACCGCAGCATACTGGGAAAACGTTGATCGCCTGGAGGAGCTTAAAGGAAAACTGTTGGAGGTGATGTACGGTTAATGGCAGTCACGTCGTTGTGGCGCGTCAAGGGCTATATCGGCAAGGTTTTGCTTTATGCCGAGAACCCGGACAAGACCACCAACCCAGAGACGATCCCTGTTGCGGAAAGCCTCAACAGAGACACATTGGAGGATGTTATCTCATACGCAGGCCGCGAGGAGGCGACCAACCAGCGGCAGCTTGTTAAAGGTATCAATTGCACTGCAGCAAATGCTCGCAAAGAAATGATGGATGTGAAAAGGCAATTTGGGAAGGAAGACGGAACGATTGCCTATCACGGCTATCAATCTTTTCGGGAAGGTGAAGTTACACCGGAACAAGCTCACCAAATCGGCATCAAGCTTGCTACCGAATTGTGGGGTGACCGATATCAGGTGCTTGTGGCAACGCACCTAGATAAAGACTCTCATATCCACAATCATTTTGTCATCAATACCGTTTCTTTCGTGGATGGTATCAAATTTCACAGAACAAAGTCAGACTATCGTCAAATGCAGATAGCCTCTGACAGACTTTGTCGTGAACATGGCCTGTCGGTTATCCGCCATCCTGAAGGAAAGCGCATGAACTACAGTGAATGGTCTGCTGAGCAGAATGGCAAGCCGACCAACCGGAGTATGATCCGTGCGGACATTGATCGTGCGATTGCTGCATCGGTAACAGAACGAGATTTTTATGACCTTCTGGAATCCTGGGGGTATGAATTTAAGTTCTATGGCAAGAGTGGTCACCCCTTAGAACGACCTTCGCTAAGATTGAAAGGGGCTGACCGCTTTTGTCGTTTCGACCGACTCGGCGAAGATTACTCCGTAGATGAGATCTGCAACCGCATTTTGGAAAACATCCTTGAAAAGGATCCCTTTCCAGAGGATGAGGAGCGCCGGTACCACCAGTACCGTCAGGAGCGTCCTCCTCGGACCAAAGCAAAGGGGCTTGCAGCATTGTATTACTACTACTGCTATGAGCTTCATATCATCGTACGATTCCCGGCGTCTATCAAAAAGATTTCACCTGCTTTACGAGAGGATCTGCGAAAGTTAGATCGTCTGGATGAGCAGACAAGGTTCCTTGCCGATTACGGAATCGAAAACCGTGAGGATCTGGACAGATACCGCAACGATGCAGCTGAGGAGCTGACCGCTTTGAGGGCAGACCGAGATAACCTGAGAAACAAGCTGAAGCGAGTGATTCGTTCCGGTGATGAGACGGCCATTCTGGAAGTGAAAAAGCAGATTGCAGCAGTTTCAGATCGGATTAATAAGCTCAAAGCCTCATTCAAGATTTGTGACAGCGTGGAAGAACGTGCCTCCAAAATACACGAGCAGCTTGAAACGCTGTACAACGAACAACCCGAAAGAAAGGAGAATTCTGATGAACTATTCAGGAGACGCGGCGGAACAAGTCGTAAGGATGTCCCTAAACGGCGTTGAAGTCGCCGCTAAGATCAGCGGCAAGGCGGCTGAGCGATTGGCTGTCTTGCTTTATGCAGTCCTCCGAGATCAAAAGAAAACTAGGGGTAAAACCCGACTCACCAACATGCTGCGAAGCGGCAAGGAGTTGAAGGTTTTTGCAGTCAAGGATTCCGAACTGCAGAAGTTCTGCGAGGAAGCTAAGAAGTATGGCGTTCTGTACTGTGTTCTTAAGGACCGTAATGCGCAGGACGGCCTGACGGATATTATGGTACGTGCAGAGGACGCCAGCAAGATCAACCGGATCTTCGAACGTTTCGGTCTGGCAACCATCGATATGGGTTCTGTGAAGACGGAGATTGAACGCGGTCGTGCAGCAGAGCAGACTGGTGGCGAAATCCCTGTACCTGAGCGCACTGGACCTATGGAGGATAAGGTGCAGACGTTCCTTGATGGTGTGGTTCAGCCACCTCCCAATCCCACCGCAGAAAAGAACCATACGGAAAACCCCACCACGGCCCGGACGACGAAGTCCCATCGGTCCGAGCCTTCATCCGTGCGCAGAAACGGCCCCGGCGAGGGCGCCCCTGAACGAGCACCACAGAGAGTCCGTCCTTCTGTAAGACGTGAACTTGAAGAGATTCGTGCCGAACAGAGGAGAAAGCCGGAAACCAGCAGAGGCAACCATACTCGTTCTGGGCAGACGCAGCATAGAATGCCGCAGTCGCCCAAGCGTAAACCCGTAAAGGAGGGACGCTGATGGGAAATGAGAAAGTTGTTGTAGAACTAGATGACTTCGAACAGCGCCTTATGGTCAGCGGTCTTGCTGACTTCCGCAATGACCTGATTAGAGACGATAAGCCCACGGAGGATGTGGACGATCTTATCTTAAAGGTCATTGATGCCCCAACCAAAAAGGAAAAACGAAGGGCAGACCGTGAGGCAAGATAAGCTCTCTAGGCAGAATATCATTCTGTATGTCTGCGGCGCAGTCATTGTTGTGTGGCTTGCACTTCTAATTGCACCCTGTATGGGTAACGGCCTACTTGGTTTAATCGAAAACTTCGGAACGGTAATGAATAATCCCTTTCGAATCCAGCTATGTGAGGACAGTCTAAAAACTGTCCTCATTTTAGTTGGTGCTTATGGCCTTGGCATTGGAATCTATCTTTCTACTGCACGCAATTACAGAAGACGCGAAGAACACGGCTCGGCGAAATGGGGCTCACCGAGTCAAGTCAACAAGAAGTATGCCGACAAGCGCCCTACAGAAAACAAGCTGCTGACCCAAAACGTTGCCATCGGCTTGGATGGTCGTAAGCATCGCAGAAATCTGAATATCTTGACTTGCGGTGGCTCTGGCTCCGGCAAGACCCGCTTCTTTGCAAAGCCCAACATCATGAACGCCAACACGTCTTTCGTGTGCCTTGATCCTAAAGGCGAACTTCTCCGTGATACGGGCAACCTGCTGAAAGAGAAAGGATATGACATCCGCGTAGTAGATCTTATCAACATGTCTAAGAGCCATTGCTATAACCCTTTCGTATATCTGCGAGACGACAATGATATTCAGCGACTTGTGACCAACCTCTTTAAGAACACAACCCCAAAGGGAGCACAGAGCCAGGATCCGTTCTGGGACCAGGCTGCGACAATGCTGCTTCTTGCGCTTGTGTTCTACCTGCACTATGAGGCTCCACCTGAGGAGCAAAACTTCCCCATGGTAATGGAGATGATTCGTGCCGGTGAAGTCAAGGAAGACAACGAGAATTATCGGTCCACCCTTGATATCCTGTTTGAACGGCTTGAGTCCCGTAATCCGGAACATATCGCTTTGAAGTACTATCGAAGCTACCACTCCGGCTCCGGTAAGACTCTGAAGTCGATTCAAATTACCCTGATTTCCCGCCTTGAGAAGTTTAACCTGGAATCTCTGGCAAGCATTACCCAAAACGACGAGTTGGAGCTGAGCCAGTTGGGAGAACGGAAGATGGCAATCTTCGCAGTTATTCCTGACAACGACAGCTCCTTTAACTTTATCGTTGGTATGCTCTACACCCAGATGTTTCAGCAGCTTTACTACCAAGCGGACATCATACACGACGGAAGACTCCCGGTGCACGTTCACTTCGTCATGGACGAATTTGCAAACGTTGCGCTACCGGATGAATTTGACAAGCTGCTCGCTACCATGCGAAGTCGCGAAATTTCCGTCTCCATCATCATCCAGAACTTGGCCCAGTTGAAAGCACTGTTTGAAAAGCAGTGGGAGTCCATTATTGGTAACTGTGATGAGTTCCTGTACCTCGGAGGCAATGAGCAATCGACTCACGAGTATGTGTCCAAGCTCCTAGGTAAGGAGACCATCGACACGAACACCTATGGTCGTTCACGAGGTCCACATGGAAACTACTCCACCAACTGGCAGATCAGCGGGCGTGAGCTTCTGGATTCTGCTGAGGTGCGTATGCTGGACAACCAGTACGCCCTTTTATTCATTCGTGGCGAACGCCCCATTGAAGACTTCAAATACGACATTTTGAAGCACCCCAATGTGAAGCTGACCACGGATGGCGGAGCTGAGCCGTATCGACACGGTGAGGATCTGATAAGTGTTGCTTCGTTGTCCCTTGACGAAGACCTTCTGAAGAAGGCTACAGCGGAGCCTGTCGATGAAGATGAGTACCTCTTCTTCTGTGAGGAGGAACTCGAAGAACTCATTAAACAAAAATTGGAGGTAATGCGCAATGAGCGAAAACAAGAAGAATAACAAACTGCCTATGCCCGGCAAGGTGAAGAAGGGCTTCCGTTTCTATGTGATGACTATTCTGGCACTGTCCCTGGTAACCAGTATGGGTGTTACGGCATTTGCAGCCGGTACTGGTGATCCCCTTACTGTCGTCAACAATCTGTCCGATTTTATCTTCGGTCTGATTCGCGCAGTTGGTCTGATCCTGCTGGGCTGGGGTATCGTCCAGGTTGGTCTGTCCCTGCAGTCCCACGACCCCTCTCAGCGTTCCAACGGTTTCCTGACTCTTGCCGGTGGTATCGTCATCACCTTTGCAAAGGAAATTCTGACTCTCATCACCGGTTGATTATCCACAGACATTCAGGGAGGGCTCATCCAAACGGGCCCTCCCGAAAGGGGGTGCATGAATGTCGGATAACTGGGTCGTGCAAAACTTAGAAAATGCACTGGAAGTTTGGAACGAAAAACTCGCTGAGATATGGGCGATTATCACACAGTCGCCAGAGACCTTTAGGGGCGGCCAAATTTGGTCAGTCATCACCAACATTCATGGCGCAATACAGGCAATCGGTTATGCCCTTCTGGTTTTATTCTTTGTTGTCGGCGTCATGAAAACCTGCGGTTCCTTCGCAGAACTGAAAAAACCTGAACACGCAGTGAAAATCTTTATTCGCTTTGTGTTGGCGAAGGCGGTTGTCACGTATGGCCTTGAACTTATGCTAGCATTCCTAAGCATCATACAAGGTGTCATCAGTACCATTATGAACGCTGCAGGCTTCGGGCAATCGGCCACAACGGTCCTGCCAACAGAAATAATCACTGCCATAGAGGATTGCGGATTTTTTGAATCCATTCCACTTTGGGCAGTTACGCTGATTGGCGGACTATTCGTTTGGGTGCTGTCATTCATCATGATCCTAAGTGTATACGGGCGGTTCTTTAAGCTTTATATGTACACGGCGATTTCCCCGATACCCTTGTCCTGCTTTGCCGGTGAGCCCACGCAGAACATCGGTAAGAGCTTCCTGAAGAGCTATGCCGGTGTTTGTCTGGAAGGTGCCATCATCGTTCTTGCCTGTATCATCTTCTCTGTGTTTGCCAACACACCACCCGATGTGAATACGGGTGCTGCAGCGGCGTCGATGGTCTGGAGCTATATCGGTGAGTTGATCTTTAACATGCTGATCCTGGTGGGATCTGTGAAGATGGCAGATCGGATCGTTAGGGAAATGATGGGGTTGTAATGAAAACGAAGAATACCCGAATCTTAAATCGCTGGCAGGGCTGGTCCCTGGCTGATTGCGATTGCAAATACTGTTTATTTTACGGCGGCAAGCGCCACGGCGAAGTGAGATGCTTAGCTGAAGAATGCGTCTGCAAAGAAGAACTGAAGGCAGCGGCCCGTCGAGAAAGGATGAACAATGGAAGTAAAGATAAACCGAGAAATCCGTAACTATACGGAATCTATGTTCTTTGGACTGTCGCTCAGACAGTTCATTTTTTCTGTCCTGGCGTTGGGCGTAGCAGTACTTCTGTACTTTGTTCTGAAGCCTTATCTGGGTACCGAAACTGTGAGCTGGGTGTGTATCCTGGGCGCGGCACCCTTTGCCGCAATGGGTTTCATCACTTATCACGGCATGACTGCCGAACAGTTTCTGTGGGCGTGGTTGAGATCTGAATTCATCGAGCCTCGCTTTCTACGATCCGAGCCGGTCAACAACATCTACTACGAGACCATGAAGGGTATCGTAGAATCCCACGAAAAGGAGGGCCATAAAGCGCATGATGAAAACAATTAAGACCATTATGACTCAGGACAAGGAACGATATAAGGTTCCTCGTAGAGTCCAGGATGTCATCCCGATTAGCTGTATCTGGAATGATGGCATCTTCAGGGTAGGAAACAAGTTTGCAAAGTCTTTCAAATTCACGGACATCAACTATATGGTTGCTTCCCGTGAAGACAAGGAAAATATGTTCCTGACCTACTCCGAACTGCTCAACAGCTTGGATAGTGGTGCAACCACCAAGATCACTATCTACAACCATCGCATGAACGAAGCAGACTTCGAAGGTACCAGCCTGATGCCCATGCAGGGCGACTGGCGAGACGAGTATCGTGAGGAGTACAACCGTATGCTTTTGGATAAGGCCATGAATGCCGAAGGCGTCATGCAGGAGAAGTTCATTACCATTTCCATCGCCAAGAAAACTGTGGAAGAAGCCAGAGCCTACTTTGCTCGTATCAGTGCGGATCTGCAGGCACACTTTGCCGCACTGGGGTCGAAATGTGTCGAATTATCTGCAAGCGATCGCCTGCGGGTGCTTCATGATTTCTACCGCTCCGGCGAAGAGAACTTTTTCACTTTCAATGCCAGGGACATGATGAAGAAGGGGCACGATTTCCGTGACTATATCTGTCCCGACAGCATTGAGAAGTACTCTGACTACCTGAAGATCGGCGAGCGCCATGCTCGTGTAATTTACCTGAAGGATTATGCGTCTTATATCAAAGACAGCATGGTCTCCGAGCTGACTGAGCTGAACAGAAACATGATGCTTTCCATCGATGTGATTCCCATCCCCACAGATGAAGCTGTGAGAGAAGTGGAGAATCGTTTGCTCGGTGTGGAAACCAACATCACCAACTGGCAGCGCCGCCAAAACAGCAACAACAACTTCTCTGCTGTGGTTCCTTATGACATGGAACAGCAGAGAAAGGAATCCAAGGAGTTCCTGGATGATCTGACCACACGTGACCAGAGAATGATGTTTGCCGTTATTACTATGGTCCACACCGCTGACACCAAGGAACAGCTGGATAGCGACACCGAGGCGCTGCTTTCCACTGCCCGTAAGCACATGTGCCAGATGGCCACGCTGAAGTATCAGCAGTTCGATGGGTTGAACACGGTTCTTCCCATCGGTGTCCGTAAGATCAACGCCTTCCGAACCTTGACCACCGAAAGCCTTGCGGTATTCATGCCGTTTAAGGTCCAGGAGATCATGGATAAGGGAGGCGTTTATTATGGCCAGAACGCCATCTCCAACAACCTGATTCTCTGCAATAAGGCAAATCTGCTGAACCAGTCCGCCTGGTTGCTGGGTGTTCCCGGTTCCGGCAAGTCCTTCTGCGCAAAGGGTATCATGGTTCCCACTATCCTCAACAGTGATGACGAGATCCTCATCTGTGACCCCGAAGGTGAATACGCACCGATGGTGGAAGCACTCATGGGTGATGAGTGTGCCGTGATCCGGGTAGCTGCAGGTGGCAAGGATCGTCTGAACGCTATGTATATGGTCGAGGGCTATGGTGAAAACGACCCTATCATCGTCAAGTCTCAGTTCATCATGTCCCTGATTGAACAGATTGATAGTAAGGGCGTCGGTCCTCAGCAGAAGTCCATCATTGACCGCTGCACCAGAGCGGTCTACCGGGATGCGGAGCAGAGCGGCATTGTGCCTACCCTCAGCACCTTGAGAGACAAGCTGATGCAGCAGCCTGAGCCCGAAGCAAAGCAGATCGCCCTCTCCATGGAACTGTTCACCACCGGCTCTCTTGACATCTTTGGACAGCACAGCACTGTGGATCTGGATAAGCGCGTTGTTGTCTTTGATATCCATGGTCTGGGTGCACAGCTGAAGCCCACCGGCCTTCTGGTTATCACGGATACGATTCTGAACCGAGTCACTTTGAACTGGAAGCGTGGCAAGAGAACCCACGTCTTCATCGACGAGTTCCACGTGGTCTTCGAGAATGAGTTCTCCGCCTCCTTCTTCAACTCTGCTTGGCGTCAGTTCCGTAAGCGCAATGCTTATCCCACTGCCATTACGCAGAACGTGGAGTATCTGCTTGACTCTGTGCAGGCAAGCACCATGCTTTCCAACTCCGAATTTGTTGTCATGCTGAACCAGGCAGCTTCCGACCGTGAGAAGCTGGCGAAGCTTTTGAACATTTCCAATGAGCAGCTTAGCTATATCACCAACGCTGACGCAGGCTGCGGTTTGATTAAGTATGGCTCTGCATTGGTACCCTTCATCAATCGTTTCCCCAAGGATACGAAGCTGTACAGCCTGATGACTACCCGCCCCGGTGAGGGAAAATTCTCTGGACAGGCCTCTTAAGGCCTGTCCTCCAGGAGGTATGAAAATGAAGAAAGGAATTGCTATTACACTCTCTGCAGTAACGCTTGCTGTGTGCGCCATTGGGGTTGTTCTCTATAAAAGACATCTCAACGAGCGCAACCGATTCAAGCCTGCAGAGGAACTTCGAATATGCTAGCCTAAAGGAGGTGCATTATGCCTGACATTAAAACACGAGAACACGTGAAGAACGTCAAGGTCATTGATAAGGCTGCTGTCGCTGGCGAACGCATGCGGACCGCGTTTGTTCGCACCAAGGACCAGACTAAGAACCTGATGGATGATGGTCAGGCGTCTCCGCATGAATATGCTGAGGATCAGATCCGATATGCAGCAGAAGATGTTATTCACGATGTGGGACACGAGTTTAAGCGCGGCACCAAGAAGGCAGTGGACAAGGCCAAAGAGGCTCACCGGCAGCAGAAGGAGGCCAAGCGTGCTGCGGAAAAGGCAAAAGAAACCGCAAAGGAAACCACAGATACCGTTAAACAGGTTACCGATCCTGTTAAGAAAACAAGTGAACCAATCAAGCAAGCTGAGCGTGGCTCCACCCGCGTGAGGCGAGCTCAGAACCGGACGATCAAGACCACGAAGCAGTCTGCCAAGACCATCAAGCAGACGGCCAAGTCTACCGGACAGGCTACGGCGAAAACGGCTAAGGGTACTATTAAGACTGCAGAGAGGGGCGTCAAGACGGCACAGCAGACATCTAAGACGGCGATTAAAACTGCAGAAGCCACGGCAAAGGCGACGAAAGCCGCCGCTCAGGCGACCGCCAAAGCGGCCAAAGCGGCGGCTCATGCCGCAAAGGTTGCTGCGAAGGCCATTGTTGCCGCAGCCAAGGTTGCCGCCAAAGCAATCGCTGCAGCGGCTAAGGCGATTGCTGCTGCTATCAAGGGACTCGTTGCTGCCATTGCAGCCGGTGGTTGGGTGGCTGTTGTTATCATCGTTGTGATTTGCTTAATCGGCGCATTGATTGCGTGCTTCGGCATCTTCTTCTCTAGCGAAGATACGGGCAGTGTGAAAACGATGCAAATGGTAGTTCAGGAGGTAAACCAGGAATACCAGGATCAGCTTGATAGCATCAAGTCGTCCGTAACCTATGACACCCTGGAAATGTCGGGGTCTATGGCTGTTTGGCCAGAGGTTCTCTCTGTCTATTCAGTGAAGGTCACTTCGGATCCAGATAACCCACAGGAAGTAGCAACTATAACGGATGAGAAGGAACAGATCCTCCGGGATATCTTCTGGGAGATGAATGAGATATCCTATACCACATCGACTGAAGAAGTAACCGAGATTATCGAAACGGATGATGGCGAAGGCAACATCATCGAAGAGGAAGTCGTGGTCACAAAGACCACGCTTCACATCGTCGTTACCCATAAAACGGCAGATGAGATGGCGTCTCAATATAGCTTCAATACAGATCAACGAGAACACCTGGATGCTTTGCTGGAAGAAGGAACAGCAAGCATGTGGGCTTCTGTCCTATATGGCGTCTATGGTGAGGACGACCAGATTGTCGCTGTGGCTATTTCGCAGATCGGCAATGTCGGCGGTATGCCTTACTGGAGCTGGTATGGATTTGGATCCCGCGTTCCTTGGTGTGCGTGCTTTGTAAGCTGGTGCGCAAATGAGTGCGGATATATTGACATCGGCGTCATTCCCAAGTTTGCGGGTTGCGTTAATGGCGTCAACTGGTTCAAGCAGCGCGGTCAATGGGCTGACGGAAGCTTTGAGCCTGCGCCCGGTATGATCATCTTCTTCGACTGGGATTCTCCCAATGGTGAGTCTGGTCCTCAGGATGGTCTGTCCGACCACGTTGGTATCGTAGAAAAGGTTGAAAATGGCCGAGTCTACACCATCGAAGGTAACACAAGTGACTCTTGTGCACGGCGCAGCTATCCTGTCGGATACTACGAAATCCTAGGATACGGCATCCCGGCATATTAATCACACCTCCCCATGGCAGTCTTGTGCTGTCATGGGGAGCTTTTGATTGGTGATGAACAGAAGCATCACCTATTGGCTTTCAAGATAAATAATCCTCGAATTATGATGAGATGGTGCTATAATGTAATTAAGGTCCAAATTATAGGACATATGGGACCATATAATTCATAACAGGAAGGCTAGGAAATACAAATTCCAGGGATGGTGACCACATATGGGACTGTTTGAAATATTCAAGAAGAAAAACAAGCCGAAGCTTTCTCCTGTTGCACCGGATGCAGCCTATGGAGAGTATCCGGATGATTGACCTCAAGAACTGAAGCTTGCGCAGGCCTACCAGCATTTTAGAATTATGACCGACAGCGTCGAACTGATCCATAAAACGGTCTATCCAAAAACTTATTTTAGCAGATACAGAACAGCGGTGAAAGAGGCAGAGGTTGTGGTAGGGCTGTGCAAAAAGCACGAACTTGGCAAGCTGGCAACGCAGACACTTGCGGTTCTCCTTTCCGATAGAGTGAAAATCACCAATGATTTCCTGGATCGCTGTGATGCAGCAGGGAAATTACCCTTTGTTAAAAATGAACTTGTGGCATATAAAAGCGAAATGCCTAAGGATAGCTACGAATACTTCGAGGAGCTGCTTGCCTGCTCAATAAATGAAGAGGATAACGACGAATATGTTTTCTGTAGTGTAGTCTTTTGTGAAGGTGGAAAAGCTTATTATTACCTTTCTGAGGATAGGGACGTCCACTGTGGTGACTATGTGACCGTACCTGTTGGAAGAAATGATGAGGAAAAGACCGGCAAGGTAGTCAAGACAGAAATCTTTAAGGGCTGCAACGCGCCGGTTCCTGTTGATAATTTGAAGTATATCATCGATGCTCAATAAGAATGACACATGAGCTTCAGAATAGGAGATGAGACATATGTGGATACTTGTTTGCATTTTAATTTTGCCTTTTGCAATCCTTGCAGAGTTGATTAAGTAATACGGAGGAAGCGTGGTATAAGGAGGGAAAATGATGACTCACGAAAAAGCTATGGAGGATCACGCACCATATGGTTATGCTGGAATTCTGGGCTGTGGTGGTTATGCAAATACTGACAAGGTTATCTGCATGACGGCAACAGGGGATAAGAACTTTACAGCAGAAGGCATTGTCGAGGGTTCGATTCTCTTTATTGATACAAGCAGTGAGTATCAGAACGGACTGCTCAATGTGTTCAAATACAAGGCGAGTAGAAACCCTCAGTATAAGCTATCAAGAAGGAAGATTCCGCAGGCCTCCTATGTAGGAAAGGTCCTGATGGCTGTGAACCAATATTAAAAATCCATAATTAAGAATCGGTGATAGTATATGAAGAATATTGTTGCGGAGTATTTTAGAAAAGCAGGCGAAAAGATTAGCTTTGAGGAGCATGCAACCAATAATTACGAGAAAATAGTATATTCGGATATCGTGTTTCTTTCCATAGCAGAAAGCGGAGCAATGGGGTGTCCAGGAGAGCTTCTGGTCGCCACAAAGCGTGAGCAAAGCGTTAAATGGTACTGCTTTAACATGATGGTTGATAGCTTTGACGAACTGTGTAACTTCTATCCGCCGCTGAAGACCTTTAACTGTGGTATTTTCGGAAAGGCAAGCGGAATCCAGGACGGATGGAACCATGTGGATCTTGGATGCGGAAATCATCTACTGGTACGTGATGACTATATTGATGCCTTTGAACTGGCGGTAAAATTCGTAAAACCAAAGCATCCAGGCGAGGTATATGCATGCTGGCGGGGAATTGCCCAAATGCTTCTGAGTGGCGAAAAGAAGAAGTCCTTTAGTATCGGTGGGATCACCATTGAGTTCGCTGTTGGACCCAGTATAGAACCAGATGCAAATGTCGATGAAATGGAAATCGAACAGCTGGAGGAGTATCTCGCAAAACTGGAAGAGCAGTTAGACGAGATTGAAGCTGATGAGCCGGAAGATGATGACAGCGACGAGTATGAGGAATGGGAAGAGCAGTGTGAGGAACTTCGCGATTTAATCGATGAGGTCCAGGAAAGACTGGAAGAATTACAAGGATGAGAGGAGTGTACGGTTATGACAGATGAAAAATTGTATGAATTGCTCAAGGGTATTCTAGATGAGATTTCCGAGGAGCAATATCCGGAAATCTATTTCCGGATTGTGACAAATATTGATGAGGAAAGCCAGCTTGTTTATAATGATGCCTTTTCGATTGCTGGCCAATTGCATGATGCAGACGGCGCGGAGCAGCTGCCGAAGTGCGTTGCAGATTTCCTGTTTGAGGTTTACGAGCTTGAGATGAAGAAGGGTAGCGCAGATGCGGCATGCGATCTTGGTTCCTTATATTACACAGGACGAGCCGGTGAGCAGAGCTATGCAAAGGCGCTGGAGTATTACACGATTGGCGCGAAGGGCGGAAGCCGTCAGGCGCAAGAGAACCTCGGCTATTGCTATTATTACGGAAGAGATACCGACGTTGACTATGAAAAGGCCTTTCACTATTTTGCGCTAGGTGCCTTTGATGGTCATATTCGTTCTCTCTACAAGATCGGAGATATGTACCGGAATGGGTACTATGTAGAGAAGAATGAGAAGGAAGCCTTTTATATCTATACCCGCTGCGCTGAGACGATGACCGAAGAGGCGGTGCCTATGGTCGGAGCAGATGTGATGATGCGGCTGGGCGACTGCTACTATGATGGAATCGGCACAGAGGTGGATTACAAGCTGGCTCGGCAGTACTATCAAAGAGCGGAAGTGATGTTCTACGAACGCTTGGAAGAAGGCGACTTCCTAATCAAGGAGTGTTATGAGAAGGTAGTCCAGAGACAAAACGAAATAAGGAGAATGCTCGAGTCGGAATTGCCCGATTTTGGCTGGTTGAACTAAATGAGGGACAATGCCTCACTGACAGAATTAATAGCTGTCGGTGGGGCTTTGCTTATTATAAGGTGATGGTTAGATGCGCCACCATATGGCAAAATTCGAGCGTATTTTGCTAAATACATTGAATTATTCTGCTAGTGTGTTATAATGTAATATGTATTACTGTATTCCGCAAGCGGTGGCGGTAACATAGCACAATGTTGGGGGTACGTTATGTCCATTAGATACGATAAGCTTTGGTCCGTTATGAAAGACAACAAGATGAAAAAAAGTGACCTGGCAAGGGCAGCGCAGATTTCTGCATATACCATGACAAAACTGAATCAGGATCGTATGGTGTCGATGGAAGTGATGATTCGACTTTGTAAGATTTTCCATTGTGATATCGGCGATATTATGGAAGTGATCGAGGATGATTAAATTCCTAAAAGATTCTGTTGCTTTGAATAGCGATGAAAGAATGGAGCAATTCGAATGAAGAAGGGTGAAAAAATAAAGACGGCCTTTGATGAATACACACTGATAAAGCAAGTTGGAACTGGTGGTAATGGCTGCGTCTTCTCTGCTATAAATGATTCTGGGGAATCTGTTGCAATAAAATTCATTGAGAAGAATCTTCCTGCTATAAAATTGAAAAGGTTTAAGAACGAGATTTATTTTTGTGAACAGCACAAGCATAAAAATATAGTAGAGATCTACGATCGAGGATATGCAAATATAGGCGGTACCGAATACGCCTTTTATGTTATGCCACTATATGCAGAGACCTTACGGGATAAGATGCGTGCAGGATTAAATCCTGGATGTGTACTAACAATATTCACTGGAATACTGGAAGGACTGAAACATGCGCATGTTCATGGTGCAATTCATAGAGATATAAAACCTGAAAACATCATGTTCAAAACTAACAGCACCGAGCCGATTATTTGCGATTTCGGCATTGCACATTTTGCTGAGAACGAAATGCTCACAGTTGTTGAAACGCGACGAGCTGATCGAATGGCGAACTTTCAATACGCAGCTCCGGAACAGCATGTAAAAGGATCGGTTGCAACCGCACAAACAGACATTTATGCTACGGCGCTTATTCTCAATGAAATGTTTACCGGTGAAATTCCACAGGCTGCTGATTATAAGACTATTGCCTCAGTTGCACCGGAATATGCCTTTGTAGATGAAGTATTTACGCAGATGTTCAAACAACAGGCTGCGGATCGGCTGTTCCCTGAAGATAAGATACTCCAGGAATTGAAGCTCCGTGCGGAGCAGCATAAGAGAGAAGAGGAGACAAAAAGGCTTCAAAGTGTTATTGACGATCTATCAGATCCCGAGACTTTTACGACAGCTATCGTAAAAAAAGAGTTCCTAAACGGGCAGCTGGTCTTTTGGTTTGATCACGAACTTCCGCGAGATTGGTTTTCAATCCTTTCCGCTGGGAGCCTGGGAAGTTATTCTGCAGTATGTGGTTATGGTCCGGAGAAATTGGAGATGTACAATCGAACGGGAATTGCAATGCCGTTACGGGGTTATGAGTCGCCGGATACTGTAAAAAATATCGTACAAAATGTTGCGGATTGGATTCCCAAGGCTAATACGCAATACACCGCATATCTAAAACAAGCAGCGCGTCAAAAGCGGCGGGAGGATGAAGCAAAGCGAAAAGCTGAAATAGAACGTCTTGAGAGAGAAGGCAGAATCTGCGATATTATTGCAAGTTTGTAAAAAATATAGATTAACACGGGGTATATATACCCATAAAACGGAGGAAAACAGCATGGCTGATAAAAAGGTAATCGATGCGATGTGGGATGATTCGCCCATTGATGTATCTTCAGAAGTGAATTTTATATGGTCCATCGCAAACAAGCTGCGTGGTACCTATCAGAGCGACAAGTACAAGGATGTTATCATTCCGATGGTTATCATCCGCCGCTTTGAGTGCGCCCTGGCTCCCACCAAGGCAAAGGTCGTGGAGATGTTCAAGGCTAATCCCAATTATCCGGCAAAGGCTATGTACCGTCTGTCTGGCTTCCAGTTCTATAACACCAGTGAGTTCGACCTGGCCGAACTGGTCAACGACTCCGACAACTTGGCTGCCAACTTTAAGGCATACATCCAGGGATTCTCTGCAAATATCCAGGACATTATCCGCAGCCTGGACTTTGATAAGCAGATCGACAAGATGGACAAGAACAACCGTCTGCTCTCCGTGGTGAAGGCGTTCTCTGAACTGGACCTCAACCCCATCACCATCGACAATGTCCGAATGGGCTATATTTTCGAGGAACTCATCCGTAAGTTCTCTGAAAATGCTGAGGCTGGTGACCACTACACAGGCAGAGACATCATCAAGCTGATGGTCAACATTCTGTTGGCTGAAGGCTGCGATGATATCTTTGACGATGGCAAGGTTATCACCGTATTGGATCAGGCCTGCGGAACAGGCGGTATGCTTTCCACCAGCTACAATTTCATTAAGCGTTATAACCCCACTGCCGATGTGCGTCTGTTCGGCCAGGAAATCAACCCTGAGTCTTACGCTATCTGCCTTGCGGAGATGATGATTAAAGGGCAGAACGCAGAAAACATCTGCTACCAGGACACCATGAAGGCCGACCGTTTCAAGGGCACCAAGATGCGCTTTGTGATTGAGAACCCTCCCTTTGGTACTCCTTGGGGAGGCAAAGACGCAGCAGAAGGTGTTGAGCAGGCTGTTCAGGCTGAATATACCAAGGGCTTTGATGGCCGTTGGGGTGCCGGTCTACCCGGTTCCGGCGATATGCAGATGCTGTTCCTGCAGTCAGCCATCGATAAGATGGATGACAACGTTGGCCGTGCTGCCATTATCGAAAACGGTAGCCCGCTGTTTGCCGGTGGCACAGCTTCCGGTGAAAGCCAGATCCGCCGCTGGATGCTCGAAAATGACTATATCGAAGCCATTATTGCACTGCCCGTTGACCTTTTCTACAACACAGGCATTGCTACATATATTTGGGTTCTTTCCAAGAACAAGCGTCCCGAACGCAAAGGCAAAATTCAGCTGATCGATGCCTCTGGTTTCTTTAAGAAACTGCGTAAGGCTCTGGGCGATAAGAAAAATGAAATCTCTCCCGAAGACCGTACTGCCATCACCAAGCTGTATGCCGATTTCGTTGAGAACGAATACTGCAAGATTTATAAGAACGAAGAGTTCATTTACCGCGAGTATGTGGTGATGCAGCCCCTCCAGCGCAGCTACGCCATTACCGCCGAGCGTATTGAGGCCATGCTGACCAAGGGTTCTTTGTCCTCTCTGTATGACCAGGCGAAGGTTGATGAACTGGAAAGTCTGGAAGAGCCGACCGGCAAGGACATCAAAAAACTGGAAGCATATCAGAACAACCTACCCGTTTACGAGGCTATCATTGCAGCCCTGAACGCGGCGGTATCCGATGAGGTTTATTATTCTCCTGCGGCATTCATGCCGGTTCTGACCAAGGCATTGGCTACGGCTACCGCTGACAAGAAACTGTTGGAGAAAATTGCGGATGGTCTTTCCGTTATGGATAAAAAGGCCGAAATTCAGCGTGACCGCAAGGGCAACATCATCTACGACAAGGAAACCAAAGACACCGAACTGGTAAAATTCGAGGAACACATCGATGACTATATGACTCGTGAGGTTCTGCCTCATATCCCGGATGCTGTTGCTTTCTTTGAGGAAAATCTCGGCGCGAAGAAGCCTGTAATTAAGACGGGTGCTGAAATCACCTTTACCAGATGTTTCTATAAATATCAGCAGCCTACAGCAAGCGATGTTCTGGAAAGCAAGTTCATGGAAATCGAACTTGCTGTATCCGAACGTGTAGCACGACTGTTTGAATAAGGCGGTGGTATTATGACAGAGTTAAAATACAGCGGTGCTGGGTGGCTTGGTGATGTGCCGTGCCACTGGCAAGTAGATAAATTAAAATACCATTTGCTTCGCAATGAACCCAGAAATCCTGGCGAACAGGTTGTCCTATCACTTTATCGTGAGTTGGGTGTAATTCCAAAGGACAGTAGAGATGACAATCACAACGTTACTTCCGAAGATACATCAAAATATAAGTATGTGCGTCCCGGCGATTTCGTTATCAATAAAATGAAAGCGTGGCAGGGTTCTGTTGCCGTTTCCGACTATGAGGGAATTGTTAGTCCTGCGTACTATGTTTACAACTTTACGGATGATGTATTCTACAAAAGATACTTTCATTATTTGTTGAGAGGCTGCTATAAGGATGAGTTTATGAGACTATCCGGCGGTATTCGTGTTGGACAGTGGGACTTGCCTTCTGAGGCGTTAGATAACGTTCTTGTATTGATTCCCCCGATTAACGAGCAAAAATCCATTTCCGCTTATTTGGATATCCAATGTGCTGAAATTGATGCACTTGTTGCTGACGTCCAGGCGCAGATTGATGTCTTGGAGCAGTACAAGCGTTCCGTTATCACCGAAACAGTCACCAAGGGTCTGAACCCGGATGCTGAAATGAAGGATAGTGGGATCCAGTGGATCGGCATGATGCCTTCTCATTGGGACTGTATCCGTGGCAAGTATATTCTGAGATACATCCAGAAACCCGTCCGCGAGGATGATGGTGTCATTACGTGTTTCCGTGATGGCGAGGTTACCCTTCGTAGCAACCGCCGCGAGGATGGGTTCACAATGGCTGACAAGGAAATCGGCTACCAGGGCATTGATGTTGGCGACTTGGTTGTCCACGGCATGGATGGTTTCGCCGGAGCAATCGGTATTTCCGACTCCAGAGGTAAGGCATCGCCCGTTTTGAATGTTCTGGGAACTGAGCAGAACAAGAGATACATTATGTACTTCCTCCGCAGCATGGCATACAGCGATGTGTTTCTGGCATTGGCTACGGGCATTCGTGTTCGCTCCTGTGACCTGCGTTGGAACAAGTTGGCTGAACTTTTCTATCCCATTCCTCCGATTGAAGAGCAGGAGGCAATCGTTGCTCATATCGATTCCGTTCTTCAGAAAACCAACGATGTGATCGCTGACAAAAAAGAGCAATTGGCTGTTTTGGAAGCCTACAAAAAATCACTCATATATGAGTATGTAACCGGTAAAAAGGAGGTGCCTGCGCAATGACAAACATTCTATCTGAAAAAGACTATCAAAAATTCCTACTGGAACGGCTGTCCAAGGACAATGGCTATATCATTCGCAAAGCCACCAACTTTGACCGCTATTTCGCAGTCGACCGTGAAATGCTGTTCAAGTTCCTGAACGACACGCAGCCGGACACGATGGACTATCTGCGTAAAATTTATAAGGGCGACCTGGAGGATACCATCGTCAGTTTTATCAACACGGAAACCACCAAGGCCCGTGGCAGTCTGATTGAGGTGCTGAAACACGGTATTGAAATCTCCAACCGCCATCTGGACTTGATGTACACCAAGCCCGCGACCACTTTCAACCCGGATTTGACCCGTAAGTACGGCATGAATATTTTCTCCGTTATGGAGGAGGTCTGGGCAAGTGATAAAGAGCGTATCGATGTGGTTATCTTCCTAAACGGCCTTGCTATCATCTCCTTTGAGTTAAAGTGCAACACTGCCGGTCAGTCCTACCAGGATGCCATATACCAGTACCGCACCGAGCGCAACCCCAAGACCCGTCTGTTCCTGTTCAAGGCAGGTTGCCTTGTAAACTTTGCTATGGATCTGGAAGAGGTCTACATGACCACCAGGCTCGCAGGTGACGCCACATTCTTTTTGCCCTTCAATATGGGCAACGGCGAAGGTGTGACCGCTGGTGCAGGCAACCCCGCATTCGAGGACAAATACAGCGTGTCCTATATGTGGGAAGATATTCTGACCAAGGATACCGTCCTTGACCTCATCAGCAAATTCGTATTCGTTGAGGTAAAGGAAAAGGTCGATGAGCAGACCGGCAAGGTGAAGCGTTCCGAGAACCTTATTTTCCCGCGTTATCATCAGCTGGACGTTATCCGCCGTGTTCTTGCCGATGTCCGTGAAAACCGCACCGCGCAAAATTATCTGATTCAGCACAGCGCCGGTTCCGGCAAGACCAACTCCATCGCATGGTTGGCTCACCGCCTGACCTCTCTGCACGATGCCGACAATCGGATTATTTTCGATAATGTCATCATCGTCACCGACCGTGTGGTTGTCGACCGCCAGTTGCAGAAGGCTATTATGGGTATGGAGCATAAAGCTGGACTTATCCGAGTAATGGATGACAAGTGCAACTCCGCTGACCTGGCAATTGCGCTGAACGGCAACACCAAAATCATCGCTACCACTATTCAGAAGTTCCCGTATATCGTTGACAGCGTGAAGGGACTGAAGAATAAGCGTTTCGCAGTTATCATTGACGAGGCCCATTCCTCCACCGCAGGTAAGGATATGGCAGCTGTGACCATGTCCCTCGGCTCCGGCGAACAGGTCGAAGCAGATGTGGAAGATATGATCTCCGATGAGATCAAGCGCAACGGCAAGCAGGCCAATGTGTCTATGTTTGCGTTCACCGCAACTCCGAAGCCGACCACTATTCAGCTGTTTGGCCGTCTGAACACCAAGGGTCAACGTGAGGCATTCCATGTCTACTCCATGAAGCAGGCCATCGAGGAAGGTTTCATCCTGGATGTGCTGCAGAACTATACTGAATACTCGACTTTCTATCAGATCAATAAGGAAATCGAGGATGACCCTCGTTGCAAGACCAACGCTGCTAAGCGCCAGATTGCCCGTTTTGTGGAACTGCATGAGACCAACATCGCACAGCGCGTTGAGGTTATCGTAGAGCATTTCCGCACCACGGTAATGCACGAATTGGGTGGACAGGCCAAGGCTATGGTTATCACCGCCTCACGCCAAGGTGCTGTTAAGTACCGCCAGGCATTTGAAGAGTACATCACCAAGAAGGGCTACGAGGGCATCCATGCTTTGGTAGCATTCTCCGGCAAAGTGAAACTGCCTGATGATGAGGTCGAGTACACTGAGGCATCCCTGAACGGTTTCCCGGAAGACCGTCTTACAAAGGAATTTGATACTGATGCCTACCAGGTGCTTTTGGTCGCCAATAAATACCAGACCGGTTTCGATCAGCCGAAGCTGTGCGCCATGTACGTGCTGAAGAAGCTGAAGGGCGTCAATGCGGTTCAGACCCTTTCTCGCCTTAACCGTATTTGCGCGCCCTATGATAAAAAGACCTTCGTGCTGGACTTCGTGAACAGCTACGAGGATATCAAGGCTGCATTTGCACCGTACTATACCACCACGCTGCTGTCGAACTCCGTAACACCGAGTGCCATCTATGACCTTGAGGCAAAAATCGATGCATACGCTCTTTTCGATCCTGCCGATATCGACAGCGCAAACGAAATTCTGTATGCAGAAAAGGTGACCGGTAAGCAGAAACAGCGTCTGACCTTCTTCCTGCAGAAGAGTAAGAAACTTCTTGAACACTATGACTATGAGGCCCAGCGTGAGGCTGTTGCAACGATGCGCAGTTTTGTCCGCTATTATGAGTTCCTCCTGCAGGTTTCCTGCTTCGAAGACCATGACCTCCACAAGAAGTATAATTTCATCGCATATCTGCTTGCTTATATCAATATCAAGCATCCGGGTGGTGGCTTCAACCTGGACGGTAAGATCAAAGCCTCCAATTTTGTTCAGAAGAAGGGCGAAGAACACGTTTCGCCGAACCTCGTGGCAAAGCCCGTAATGAAACTGCCGACCGCAGAACATTTCGGTTTGACTGAGGATAAGGAGCAGCGTCTGTCCGAAATTATCGATGAAATCAACAGTCGCACGGGCAAGTCCTATGATAATGATGTTGTTGTAAAGGCGATGCTTCAGATCCGCGATATTCTGATGAAGTCCGATAAACTGAGAACCAGCGCAAAGAACAACACTCAGAAGGATTTTGAGTTCTCCTATTTTGATGATATTGATGATGCACTCATCGAAGGTCTGTCCCAGAACCAGGATTTCTTCTCTCTGTTGCTCTCCAATGATGAAATGAAGCGTCAGGTGCTGGGTATCTTTGCTGACGAAATCTACAAGAGTTTGCGTAACGCATAAGAAGGGGTGATTGGATGTTTGACGTATTTCGATTGAAAGAGGTCCTGGTGAAGTACAAAGAGGGCTTTCTATCCCAGCAGTGGCCTAATGAAAAATACAAGTGGGAGGCAGTAAGGTGTTTCCAGGACAATTGGGACATTAACGCACCCGATTTTGCAGATATGCTGACCCGTTCTCTGGCAAAAACATATAATCTGCTTGCTTCAATGAACAATTTCCCCGCAAAGATGATTCAGGGGTTTGCCAAGGTTGCCCCTGAAGAAGTCCGTGCTATGTACATTGCACTGTTCGATGAAAGCAAGGATGTAGTCAGCCGTATTCTTGAGTTCAAGAACCAGTCCTCAATTCTGCTTGAGAAGTATGGAAACGGTGCCGGGCAGCATTACCAGTACGAAAATGCTGTTAGCACATATCTGTGGCTGCGTTACCCGGATAAGTATTATATCTACAAGTATGGTGAGGTAAAAACCGTTGCAGATGAACTTGGTAGCGATTATCGCTTCAAAAAGGGTGCTTATGCTGATAACCTCCGTAATTTCTTTGCTCTCTATGATGAAATCCGTGCCGAACTGAAAAACGATGGTGGTTTAGCTAATCTCATGAGAGGTCAGCTTACGGACGCTTGTTATCCCGATGCTGAACTCTGCACATTAACCATTGATGTTGGTTTCTATATCAGTAGATACTACAGCACTTCCAAGGGAAATCCGCCCACAGAAGAATGGTGGCCGACCGATTATTCTCCGGCACTGAGCGTAGATGACTGGATCGCTTTGCTTGGTGATGAGGAAGTATTCACCGTCAGCAGTCTGGAAATTATGAAGAGAATGAAGGACTATGGCGGACAGGCTACTTGCAAGCAGCTCTCTGTCAAATACGGTGAAACGGTGAATTTTTACATCAGCGGTTCTGCCACCCTTGCAAAGCGTGTGTCCGAGAAAACCGGATGCCCTGTTATGCCCCGTGACGAGGAAAACTCCCGTTGGTGGCCGATCCTGTATCTCGGCAAAAATGCCCGTAAGGACGAAGAAGGCTCCTATGTATGGAAACTGCGCCCTGAACTGTCAGAGGCATTGGATAAAGTTGATTTGTCCAATGTAGAGCTGTTTGTTCAGGCACCTCCCGGAGAAGAAGCACACAATTATTGGTTCTTGAACGCCAACCCGAAAATCTGGAGTTTTTCTGCACTGGCTGTCGGTAGTGTACAGTCTTATACACTTTATAATGAAAATGGAAACAAGCGAAGAATATTCCAGAACTTCCTGGATGCAAAAGCCGGTGATATGATTATTGGCTATGAATCTACCCCGGTTAAGCAGATTGTGGCTATCGGCCGTGTGAGTGCTGAGCAGGATGGAGAGAAAATCTACTTTGAAAAAATCGAAGGTCTTTCTTCTCCTATTGATTTTGCGACGCTTAAGGAATGCTCCGAACTTGCCAAAATGGAGTATTTCACTATGCAGCAAGGCAGCCTTTTCCGACTGACCAAGGGTGAGTATGATTTCATCATTGATATGATCCGTGAGGAAAACCCACTGGCTGTGGCTGATGAAATCGAAAAGTACGATAAAGAGGCGTTCTTGGATGAGGTCTACATGACCGAAGGTAAGTACGATACCCTTGTTGCTGTTCTGAAAAACAAGAAGAATATCATTTTGCAGGGTGCCCCCGGTGTTGGTAAGACCTTCGCCGCAAAGCGTCTGGCTTACTCTATCATGGGCGAAAAGGATGAAGGTCGTATTGAATTTGTGCAGTTCCATCAGAATTATTCCTATGAGGATTTCATGATGGGATATAAGCCGGTCAACGATGGCTTTGAGTTGAAGTACGGTATTTTCTACCGTTTCTGCCAAAAGGCCGCGAACCAGCCGGACAAGGATTTCTTTTTTATCATCGATGAAATTAACCGTGGCAACATGAGCAAGATCTTTGGTGAGCTGCTGATGTTGATCGAACGGGATTACAGAGGCACCAAAGCAACGCTGGCGTACAACGGTATGACATTCTCTGTACCGAAAAATCTGTATATCATCGGCATGATGAATACCGCAGACCGTAGCCTTGCAATGATTGACTATGCATTGCGCCGTCGTTTTAGCTTCTTTGACATCGAACCCGGCTTTGCTTCCGAGGGCTTTATGAAGTACCAGCAGAGTCTGGATAATGAGACCTTCTCTCTGTTGGTTGGCAAGGTCCAGGAACTGAACAAGGAAATTTCGATGGATAAATCCCTCGGCAAGGGCTTCTGCATTGGCCATAGCTATTTCTGCGGACAGAGCGAATGTACCGAAGAGTGGCTGCAGGCAATTGTTGACTATGACATTCTGCCCATGTTGAGCGAATATTGGTTTGATGATCTGAACAAGCTTCAGCGTTGGGAGAATATTCTGCGTGGTGTATTTCAATGATTAAGGACAAGAGCATATTCATAAAAAACATTTATTATATGCTGTCCTATGCCTTTACAACCTTAACCCCAACCGAGGATGACGAAATTGCTGCGGAGGAATTTGACAACATACATAATCTCTTCGCAGCCATCCTCGCAAAGGGCATCGGTCAGCAGTTAAAGCAGGGGCTATATCGGGAATATCTGAATCGCAAAGAAGATATGCCTGTTATGCGCGGAAAAATTGATATG
The DNA here is from genome assembly GCA_017482385.1 of Oscillospiraceae bacterium. Lineage (GTDB taxonomy): Bacteria > Bacillota > Clostridia > Oscillospirales > Oscillospiraceae > Faecousia. Next base: position 56,209 of record JAFUNI010000001.1, read on the forward strand.
CCTGGGACCATCAAGAATAGACTCGCCCGGAAACAGGTGCTTACCTGCGAATACGATGAGTTATCCGAGAACAACCTGCTCAATCAGACCCTCAAAACAACTGTTATGTTGCTGATTCGCCATGCAAAGGTTGATGCTGAGTATAAGAGTGACCTCAAGAAGGAGATGCTCTTCTTTTCGGAAGTGGATACCATCGAACCCACATCCATAAAATGGTCAACTATTCGTTTTCAGCGGAGCAATCAAAGCTATCGAATGCTCATCAGCTTGTGCCAGTTCATTCTGGAGGGTATGCTTCTTACTACAGATCAAGGCGAATACAAAATGGCATCCTTTGTTGATGAACAGCGTATGTGTCGTTTGTATGAGAAATTCATCCTTGAATACTTTAGCAAGGAATACCCGGCGCTTGGTGTTCGGGCATCTCAGATTCCCTGGGCGTTGGATGATGGTATTGGGACAATGCTGCCTGTTATGCAAAGTGACATCACTCTGAGTTATGGCAGCAAGGTTCTGATTATCGATGCGAAATATTATGCCCATACCACGCAGGTTCAGTATGACAAGCATACACTGCATTCCAACAATCTCTATCAGATTTTCACTTATGTCAAAAACAAAGGCTCTGAGTTTGGTGATAAACCACACGAGGTTTCGGGTATGCTGCTGTACGCCCAAACCGATGAAGCTGTTCAGCCAGATAATAACTATATGATGAGCGGAAATCGAATCAGCGTGAAAACACTCGATCTGAACTGCGATTTTTCAGTGATAGCGGCTCAATTGGACTCAATTGCAGATAGCTTTATACAATGATGGGAGGTGTACCCTAATGGCGGATAAATTATATAGGCAAACCATATGGCATGAAATATATACCGGCAGAAAAATTAATTGGGAGTCCTTTGTAAAGTATTTTGGCAGAAACGGGGATGACGAATCCTGGTATATTTACTATATTGAGGAAGACAATGAACCAAGATTTGAACTGCATGCGCACATTGATGGGGACACCGTTGTGTCTGCAGAACCGTTTAAGGCGGATGTGTATGGTGGGCATGGACGCCCAACAATCGATGAGAAAAGCCTAACCTCAAGTGAAAAGAAATATGCTATTGCCATCTTTGAGGAATGTTTTCCTGATCGGGTAGGAGAATCTTTCGACGGGATAATTGACACAGCGATAGCATCTCATGTGGAATACGGTGGCTATAGTATCCTTAAACAAGGATCGGACCATGTTTTATTTCTTTCGCCAGAGGGCAAAAAGGTTAAACTTAATCACAAGATACTGCTAAAAGCAATTGATTATTCGCATCTTGACTTGGCAGTTCTGCGAGATGCTGATGTTATAGCTGAGTTTGCACATTGCTTTGGTGTTAAGACCCACGAGCCTCTCGTAGCTATAATGCTTACCATTTCCCCAAAAGAGTACAGTAACTATGCTGTGCTTGAACGGAAATACCGGTATGAGAAAATGGAAGAAGCGGTTGCAAGTGGAGATATAAAGCGGTGTGTACCATATATTGATGTTTTAGCCGATGCTGAGAACAACGTCCTGTCGTTTTGTGAGACTGCCGTCACACAGAATAACAAAACCATGCTTTCCTGGCTAATTGATAATCTTTCCGGTGCGAAGTGTAACTTGGCATCGCTCTTAGGTACAGCAGTAAAAAAGGATAACGAGGAGCTTTTTTACTACCTGCTTAACTCTGGACTGGTCAGTGCATCTGACTCGGATTCCACGCAATGGAATTCGCCAATGCATGCTGCGGCTTATTATAAGGGGAACGAAAAATATGTGATGCCATTACTTCAACACGGTTTCTCATTGGCTGCAAAAACAGGGTATAGATTATTCAGCACCTATACTATGGACGAAATTGCGGAGCTGCTCTTATATGAGGTTGAACTTGATCAAAACACTGTGAACCGCATCTATGCAGAAGGTAGAGCTGATGTCATTAACCAATTGGAGCTGGAGCCATTGCGTTTCTGTTCAAATGATGTGTTGTTTGCAGCATATGTTACATGTGGAGATTTTGAGAAGTTTTCTGCACTCCTGAAAAACGGTTATAGAAATAGTAGTCATGAGCTTTTTGCGTTGGCGTATAAGCATTCTCCAGCTTGGACAGATTTGTGGCTTCAAAATGGATTCGACATCAATTGTAGTGATGCCCGTCTTTTGCATAAGGCTTGCGAAGACCTGGATGTGGATTTTGCTATTTATTTATTAGCAAACGGCGCAAACCCGTATTTGAAGGGACAATATTCCCAGACGGTATTCGAGAAAGCTGGTGGTTTTCATGGATACCTATCGGATGAACAGCAAAAAGAGAAAGAACGTCTATGCAAATATTTGCTGGATATCGGTTTGGATCCGATTGCTGAGTCGAGAAAAGGACCAAGCATTCTGCAGTATCTACTCGGCAAAACAGAGGCATTTGATTTCGTATTAATTGATTGGCTCGCGGAGCACAATAAGATAAATAGCCCGGATTTACCAGATGGATGCACAGACATAAAGCATCTACCAATTGCGCATATCATGGATGAGTTTTCGAGAAAATATAATCCGTTGGTGTTGCGATATATCATTCAGAGAGGTGCTATTACCAATGCAGAAGGCATCACAGATGATAAGATTTTTTTGGTAGCTTGCAAATTGTGTGATCTGTCAGATCTGCAATTGGTAGTATCAGCTGGTGCAAACATCCACGAAACCGACAAAACATATAGCAATCGTGGAACTAACGGTCTTTATACTGCGGTGGCGTGTGGTCGTCCATATGAGATAATCAAATATCTTGTTGAGCTCGGATTAGATGTTAATAGTGTAAGTCCAGCTAAGCCGTGGAGTTGGGGATCTTCGAAAATGATGCCTGCAACATCGGTCTTGGATGTTGCTGAAAAGCACGGGAATCAGGAGATTATCGAATACTTGATATCTCAAGGCGCATTGCATGCGACAGAATTAGTCTAACCTATATGGAAGGAGAATAGCATATGGACAATGATGCAAAACTCAGACCATTGTATCTTGCTAAAATTCTATATGAACAGACCGACGAGGAGCATTTTCTGACAACCGCCCAGTTAATTCAAATCCTTGAGGATCAGTATGGAATTAAGGCCCATCGACAGACGATCAAGGCAGAGATTGAACTGCTCAAGCAATTTGGCCTTGAGATTGAAGAGGTTAAGTCCACTCAAAATCGATACAATCTCTTTGGACGCCGTTTTGATGCCCCGGAACTGAAGTTGCTGATTGATGCGGTGGAGTCTTCCAAATTCATCACAGCAGGGAAAAGCAAGGAGCTGGTCGAGAAAATCAGTTCCTTGACCAGCACCCATGTGGCAGCCTCTCTTAGACGGAATGTTAGCTGCGAAGGGCGGATCAAGCCTGGAAACGAGCGCATCTATATCATCATAGATGCGATCAATGATGCAATTAACAAAAACAAGAAGATTTCCTTCCAGTATTTCCAATACAACGTAAAGAAGGAAAAGAAGTTAAAACGCAACGGTGAGCCTTATGTTATTACTCCTTTGCACTTGGTCTGGAATGGTGACTGCTACTATATGGTCGGAGTTTATGAATATAAGCAGCGACTCGGAAGCTTCAGAGTAGACCGTATTGCAAAGTGTCCTACGATTCTCGAAGAGGAAGGAACACCTGCACCGGAAGGCTTCAATATTGATGAACACATCAACACCACCTTTCATATGTTCAGTAGTGCACGTGAAGAAGTCGAGCTTGTCTGCGATAACGATGTGATGGACTCCATCATTGATCGTTTCGGTGAGGATGTAACAACCTATGCCAATGATATGACTTCCTTCCGCGCTGTTGTGAATATCGCGGTGAGTCATGTCTTCTATAGTTGGGTGTTTGGCTTCGGTGGGAAGGTTAAAATCAAAGGTCCAGACATTGTGAAGGAAAAGTATGCGGAGATGCTAAACGCTGCAGTAAAGGGGTTAGAATAGTAACCATCGATTGTGAGGAGGCAGAAGGATGAGAACAGACAATGTGCAGATGCTTACAGACACTTTGCAAATTTGTGAGCAGGGTTATTATCTACATAATGGCAGGAAAGTGAAACTGAAGCTTTCTCCTGCTGAGATGCGCAGCGTTCGCGTTTTTCTGCCAGATGAAATTGCGGCACTTGCGGAATATAAGGATTTTCAACATGTCCACGTCATCGGACGTTGTGGCCATGGCTGCGAGAATATGGATTCCTTTTCCCTTGCACGTAAGAGATATGAAGATTGCGGTTACATGTTTACCGGCAAGGATGCGAAGGAGATTCTTGTTCTAAATCTGGCGAACCCAGTGAATCCGGGCGGAGGTGTCCGTAGAGGAGCCAGAGCGCAGGAAGAGGATCTTTGCCGTAAGAGTTCTTTGCTGCTTTCCCTGGAAGGCAGAGCGGCGAGAGAATACTATGAATATAATAGAGCGCTTCACACCTACATGGGCTCCGATGCGATCATTATTACGCCCAAGGTAGAAATTATCAAAGACGAGAATGGGGAGCTTCTGGACGAGAGCGTAATTGTTGCGGTGATGACCTGTGCTGCGCCCTGCTTGACAAATGGCATGGAAGGCCTGACTCAAAAGCAGTATGAGGACATGGTATACAACCGTATCGTTGGAATGCTTCGCTGTGCGGCATACATGGGCTACAAGAATCTCGTCTTGGGAGCCTTCGGCTGCGGTGCCTTTGGCAATGATGCAAAAATCATGTCAGATCTCTTCTATCGTGCATTGAAGGAATTTGACTTTGATGGCATGAAGGAAAAGGACATGTTCAGGAGAATTGATTTTGCGGTGTTGTCCAGAGGCCATGAGCAGTACAACTTCAAAGAGTTTTATCGGAATTTTGGAGATAACAATTTCTACCGGGATGAGGATAACGCTGTAAAAATGCGTGCACTGGAACGCATTAAAGAGACTGAAAGGAACCTGGATAAGATCCGAGGCTCCTTGATCGGTGGTGCCATTGGCGACGCGCTTGGCTATCCGGTGGAATTCTTAAGCCGGGACATGATCGTTGAAAAGTATGGCGAACCCGGCATCACAGAATACGAGCTTGATCGCAGGAGCGGGAAAGCGCTAATATCCGACGATACACAGATGACGCTTTTCACCGCAAATGGAATTCTTGTAGGAGAAACGCGGTTGTGCATGCGGGGAATTGGTGGAGTGCCTAGCGCCTATGTGCCGCAGTCCTATCAGGATTGGTTGACAACCCAGGAGGAGGATTACCAGACAGGAAAGCATACCAAACGCTACAACCGCAATGGCGGTATTTCCTGGCTGCTGGATGTGCCTGAACTGTACAGCAGAAGAGCTCCTGGTAATACGTGCCTGTCTGCCTTGATAGAGGCACGGCAGAACCGGGGCGGCGGTGACTACATCGAGAATCCCAGAAACAGCAGCAAGGGCTGCGGCGGTATTATGAGAGTTGCGCCGCTGGGCATCCACTATGGGAGTATACCCGTTGAAACCTTGGATAAAGAGGCAGCTGTGCTGTCTGCGATTACCCATGGCCATCCGCTGGGATATCTGCCGTCTGCAGTTTTAACACATATATTGAATCGGATTGTATTTCCCGGCGAACAGCATTTGATGCTCAAGGAGATTATCGTTGAGGCAAAGGAAACGGTCAGAAGGCTGTTCGAGGGAACAGAGTATGTGGATGAGCTTTGCGAGATTGTTGATAAGGCAATCGAGCTGGCTGAAAACGAAGACACTGACGTAAATAATATTAAGCGTTTAGGTGAAGGCTGGGTCGCAGAGGAAACACTGGCGATTGCAATCTATTGTGCTCTGCGCTATGAGCATGATTTTTCGGGTGGCATCATTGCTGCAGTTAACCACGATGGAGATAGCGATTCAACAGGCGCAGTTGTAGGCAATATCCTTGGTGCGATCAATGGCTACGATGCAATTGAGTCTAAATGGAAGCAGAAGCTGGAGCTGCTGGAGGTTCTTTTAGAAATGTCTGCAGACCTTTGCCATGGCTGCCATATGAGCGAATATAGCACCTATCACGATGCGGATTGGGCCCGGAAGTATATGGATATGCATTGGAAGGATCCTGAGTGCGTTTTCTTCTGGCATGAGTATGATGTAAATGGGTGCTTTAGCAATTGGTATACAAGCCCCTTTGTTATTGATGATTTCTGCTATGACCATGTGGAGCAGTATCTTATGGCACAGAAGGCAAAGCTGTTCCATGATGCGAGGGCGTATACGGCAATCTTAAAGGCAACAAACCCGAAGGAATGTAAAAGACTTGGCCGAGAGGTGAAGCCCTTTGATGCAGCCACCTGGGACAAGGTTCGGTATAAGGTGCTGCTTGCTGGCGTCAGGGCGAAGTTCTCTCAGAATGAGGAACTGAAGAAAAAGCTCCTGGCTACCGGAAATGCCATCCTTGCAGAAGCAAGTCCCTATGATGATATCTTCGGTATTAAGCTGGATGCACATACTGCAGCTACAGTGCCCTGCGAGCAATGGCCTGGCAAGAATTTGTTGGGTAAGGCGTTGATGGAGGTAAGGGCCGAGCTGGCAGGAGAGACGCCGGTAGAAGATATTATTAATTCCTCTAGGTTAGATACTATCAACAGAATTTTGCGCAATGGAGAAACCTGCTAAAGAAGGAAGGTGGACCAAGCATGCTATGGTCAGAATTTTATGACGGATTTTGGGATTGGTCCGATTCTACGAGGAAATCCAGGATCTCATCGCTAGAAGATATTGGTTCTGGTGATGAGGTTGTAGATGCGATTTATGAAATCGAGGATCCAAAGATCCGCACACAGCTGATTCGCAAGGCAATAAAGCTAGGCGCAAAATTTACTACCGATGATTTCCAAAACCTTGAAGGTGAATTGCCTATTGAGGTTTATGAGGAGTTGGGCCGATACGCTGGCTTTGATGCAGATAATCCGACCTATGACAAGTCCGATACTTCATGGTCTCATTTCTACGACAATTTCACAGAGTGGGATCCGGATACGCAGACTGCAACCATTAACGATCTGCAACAAATGGGCAAGCACGATGAGGTCGTGGACGCCATACTCATTTTGGAAGATAATGAGCAGCGAGCTATATTGACGCGCAAGGCTATAGCTTTCAAGGTAAAGTTTACTCACGAAGATTTTGAGAATCTGCAGGATGAGTTGCCTGCTGAGGTTTACCGGGAGCTGGCAGCCTATACCGGACATTCTGTCGACTGTCCGGATTATGACAAGGACAACCACACGTGGAAGTACTTCTATGAGAACTGCGGTGGTTGGACCGAGCAGATCCAGTTGGGCGCAATTGCTTCGTTGAAGACGATCGGTAGCCAGAAGCAGGTTATGGAAGCAATTTTGGAACTGGAGACAGAGGCCCCGAAAATTGCACTGGTAGAGCTGGCTATCAAACGAAATATTGTTTTCTCGAGAGATAGTTTGCAGGAACTAGACGGCAGCCTTCCTGATGAAGTGTTTCAGCGGATTCTCCGGATAGCGGATGTTCCTGAGGATGACCTTTATTTCGATGAAGACAACATTGACTGGGATGATTTCTATGGCAGCTACTCCGACTGGAACGACGAGGTTCTTCTTCGAAGGATCAAAAAGCTAAGAAGCTTTGGACCATCTGAAGAGGTCGCAGATGCAGTCCAATGCATGCCAAACGCTGAGGCCGAAGACCTTTTATACAAGAAAGCGGTTGCTGCAGGGGTACGTTTCACTGATGATGAAATGCTTGCTATGGGCAATCTTGTCGATGTCCTTAAGAGTGCGATTAACAACCTTGATGTGCCTTCAACACCAAGAAAAACAGTGGGTGCACCGATTCAACAAAAAGTGGTGACGCCGACACCGGGGAGAACGTATATGGGCTTAGAGAATACTGTTGTGGATATCCAGATATTGAACGTTGAGGACCACGGATCCAATGTGCTGGTAAACTATACCAAGGTATTTGGCAACGGTTCTAAGAAAACCTGCCGCACGCACGTTAGGGATCTTGGTGGATATTATAGATTCTTTTCTGCCAAGCCGATTGTCACTGCAGAATGCTTGGGTAAGGTCTACCTTGGCCTTATTAAGAGCGATGTTCGTATCCTCTTTATTGTGAAGCTCAATGATGGCTCAGCAGAACTGATCCAGGCGAAGGAAGGCTCTGAAGCAAGCCTAAAATTATTGCAGTTGAGTGAGGATACGGCTAATGGTACGGTATCTGCACCGGTTCCTCCTCCGCCTGCTCAGACAAGAAACGTTGAGCCCTACCAGCTGAAGAAAAATGAACTGCCGCAGGGTAGCTATCTTGTAGGTAGAGATATCCCAGCGGGAACCTATGACTTTTTCGTTGTGTATGGAAATGGTGGCAGCTTTGATATTGCTAAGTACGATTCCAAGGGAGAGATCATCAACGGAACCTGGACATCCTTCTGGGTCGGTCTCAAAGAGGATTATGAAAAGCGGGAACTGATTCACATTTCCTGCCAGGAAGGCTACACAATTAAGATCAAGGGCAGTGTGATTCTAAAAATAGCAAGATCCCAAAGCGTCAAAATTGATCTTTGACGGCATTACACCCGAGAAGGAGGTGGACTCATGAGCTTTGACATTGATAATATTCCAATGCAGATTATCAGAAGCAACCGGAAGACAATTTCAATTGAACTGAAGCTGACCGGACTCGTTGTGCGAGCTCCGAACCAGATGAGCCAGCGTGAGATCCACACCTTCCTGACCAAGAAGAGCGCCTGGATTGAAAAACACTATAAGCGGTTGCAGGAACGGCAAGAACAGCTGCGACAAGTTGGGACTTTTACGGAAGAAGAAATTCGGGAATTGGCCCAAAGCGCTTTGGCTGTAATTCCGGAAAAGGTACGGTACTATGCACCAATTGTCGGCGTCGATTACGGACGTATAACAATACGGAACCAGCGATCCAGATGGGGTAGCTGCTCCAGTAAAGGAAACCTGAATTTCAACTGTCTACTCATGCTGCTGCCGGATGATGTTATCGACAGCGTTGTTGTACATGAGCTGTGCCACAGAAAGCATATGGATCATTCGTCCAGCTTTTATGCGGAAGTGGAACGTGTTTTTCCAGAGTATCAGAAATGCCAGAAATGGCTTAAGGAAAACGGTAGTGCCTATCTCTGCCGTCTTCCTTAGAAAGTAGGTAATGTATGCCAAATCAATTTCTAACAAACTACACGGAGGTTACCTTCCTGGAGAAGATCAAGGATAGCCTTCGCCATTGTACAGCGTTCAATTTCTCGGTCAGCTTCATCAAGAAGGCTGGCCTGGTTTTGCTGTTCAAAGATATTGAGGCTGCGGTTGAACGCGGTGCCGTTGGACGCATTATTACCTCTACTTATCAGAACTTTACGGATATTGAGTCCTTGAAAAGCTTCTTTGCACTCCAAAGCCGGTGTGAGAATTTCACCTGCCATCTGGATCACGAGTGTTTCCATGACAGCGGTTACATGACACTTGGTTATCATTCCAAGGGTTACCTCTTTGAGTATGATAACCGGTGTGAGGTCATTGTTGGCTCTTCCAATATTACTCGGTATGCGTTGCTGAAGAATGTTGAGTGGGATATTGCTGTGTCCGAAGAGAAAACCTCCAAGGTTTTCGCAGAGGCAATGCATGAGTTTGAAGAGAAGTGGGCTGAGACGCATCCCCTGAATTTGGATATTATCAATCTGTATGCCAACAAGCTCAACTTTGCCATTGAACGGTGGGATATGGACTATGATTTACATACAGCAAATATTAAACCCAACTTCATGCAGCGGAAAGCGCTGAAGGAATTAAATCGTTACCGTGCGGTGGGAACAGCGAGAGCATTGGTGGTTGCTGCCGCTGGTTCCGGTAAAACTTATCTGGCTGCATTTGACGCGTTGAATTTCTCGCCAAAGCGCCTGCTTTATATCGTTCACGAGGGTTCTATCCTGAAGAAATCACTGGAAACCTTCCAGGATGTCTTCGGTAATGCGGTAAGCTATGGTATCTTCAGTGGAGAGAGCAAGGAAATGGACGCAGACTTTGTGTTTGCGACGAATATTACGATGGCAAAGTCGCTGGAATTGTATCCTAAGGACTACTTTGATTACATCATCGTTGACGAATGCCACCATGCTACTGCTGAAACCTATCGTAGGATTATTGGCTATTTCGAGCCGGAATTCCTGTTAGGCCTGACGGCAACACCGGAGCGCCTGGACAATCAGGATGTTTTCGATCTCTTTGACAAGAACGTTCCCTATGAGTTGCGGTTGCGGGATGCTATCATCAATGATCTGGTTGTCCCGTTCAAATACTATGGTATTCGTGATGAGCTTATTAACTACGGCCTAACTAAGAGTGAAGAACGCAAAATGGTGGCGCAGCTTGCAACTGCAGACCATTGTGATTTTATAACGAGAGAGATCGAGAAGCACCGTCCGGAGGGCAAGCTTAAAGCCTTGGCCTTCTGCCGCAATGTTACCCATGCTCGCATGATGTGCGAGACTATGGGCGATCGTTACAAGACCGCATATCTTACTGGCAAGAATGATATCGGCGAAAGAATAAGGGCCTATAACGACCTTCAGAGCGACGATAGAGAGCTGGAGATCCTTTTTACAGTCGATATCCTGAATGAAGGTGTTGACATTCCTGGCGTAAATATGGTCCTCTTCCTGCGCCCTACGGAATCTTCTACAATCTTTATCCAGCAGCTTGGACGCGGCCTGCGAAAGTATGACAATAAGCAGTACGTAACCGTGCTTGACTTCATTGGTAACAGCTATAAGCGAAGCGTTCAGATTGCTTTTGCGTTGTCATCCTTGGCAGATAACTTCGTGTTAGAGAAGCGCTTGATGATGGCGCTGGTTCAGGACGACTTCAAGGCAATTGGCTTGAGCGATTACGGTGTTGAGATCCATATCGACGACTTGAGTAAAGAAGAAATCGTCAGCTTTATTGAACGTGAGAACTTTAATAGCCTCGGCTATTTGAAGCAGGATTATTTCAATTTCCGGAAGTACATTGGTGCAGAGTCTTATCCCAGGCACATGGACTATCTTAACAATGACTGCGCTCCGGATCTGCTACGCTTCTTAAGCATTAAGATCGGTGGAAAGAAGTGTGTGTCGTACTACAACTTCCTGCATGGTATCCTGGACGATAATGATGAGGATGCCAGATTGCTGCCGGTGTTTACAGAACGACAGATTGCATTTGCCAACTACCTGTCTTCGATGCTGCCGCTGGTTAGACAGCATGAATATATGCTTTTTGACTGTGTTGTACACGGAATAACGGAGCTTTCTGAGATTGAAGCTCGAATGACGGAGACCATTGGCGGTTACGCACATGAGCAGCTTGCGCATGCACTGAAATACATCCAGGAGCACGGCTTCCTCACGACAGATGGTGTCAGCTGCAGTTTCGTCGATGTGGAGCTTGATGAGCAGTTCATTGAGTATCTTGACGACCTTCTGACATATGGCCTTACCCGCTATGTAGCAGATTACGGCGCAGAAACAGGCTTCAAGCTATGGCAGAGCTATCGCATGGATCAGGTACAGCTGAAGCTGCTGAAGAATCCTGGCCATATCTTTGTGGGTACCTATTACTACGATGAAACGGTCGTCATCTTTGCATCGCTGAAGAAGGATGCGTCTGTAGCGGAGCGCCTAAACTATAAGGACAAGTTTATTGAACCGGCAATGTTCCAGTGGGAAAGCATGGCAAACGTGTCGGCGTCGGACCTGCAGAAGCTCATTAACAGCAAGGAAGCTCTTTTGTTCATTAGAAAGGTTTCTGACGAGAATGGCATTGTTATGCCCTTTACCTATGTCGGTAAGGGCCGTCTGACCAACCCGCGCAGGCAGGTATCGTACGACGAACAGAAAAAGAAGGATGTCACAACATACCTGTTTGATATTCCGATGGAGAACGAGCTTCCGGATTACCTGCAGTATGATTTTGGACTATCAAAGTGAGGACATTATGGTAGATGTGGTAGCGGCCCTTATTTGGGACGATGATAAGTTTATGATATGCCAGCGGCCTGCCAATAAGGCAAGAGCTCTTCTTTGGGAGTTTGTTGGCGGGAAGGTTGAGCCGGGCGAAACGAAGGAGCAGGCTCTGATCCGAGAATGCCAGGAGGAACTGGCAATTACGTTGAATGTGGGATCTGTGTTCATGGGGGTTATCCACGAGTATCCGGACATCACCGTGAAGCTGACACTGTTCAATGCAACAATTGCGCAGGGGACCCCCCAGAAGCTGGAGCATAATGATATCCGATGGATCACGATTGGCGAAATCCCAGAATATGAGTTCTGTCCGGCGGACACAGAAATCCTTGAAAGGCTGGTCAACTCATGATGGAAGGGAAACGCTGGGAGGAAATGTCTCCTGAGGAAAAGAAGATTGAACTCTTTCTGCGGCAGAAGAACACACTGGATTTGTTTCTGGAAAGGAATGCAATCTCAAAGGCTCAATATGAGAAAAGCCTTGGCGATCTCGGGGAGAAGATGGGTATGAATGGCGTGAAATAGTGCTCTAATTACAGTTTTAGGTTAATATCAGAAAAAACACAAGAGGCGCAGGCGGAAGATGTTATACGCCTGCGCTTGCTTTGTTGATAGTGAACCATATGCGGAGTTGTAAAAATGTTAAACACCACATGGTTGCAAACTACTATATGTTGTGGTATAATGTGCGATAGAAAAGGTTCTTGACACAAGACACTTGACAAAGTTATAATTTATGATATACTTATGGGGAATAAAGCTGATAAAGGAGGGGACTTCATGTCGACTTTTAGCGACAGGCTTACTGCTATGCTTCGCAAGAGAAATATGACCCAAAAACAATTGGCGCAGCAAACGAACATTACGGAATCTGCAATGTCCTATTATGTGAAAGGAGCGAGGACGCCCAGCGGAGATATCCTCACAAAAATTGCCATAGCATTAAATACCTCGACGGATTATTTGCTTGGCATTACCAACGATCCTGAAACAGTCAAACAAGGATCAGATCTTCATTATTTGCAGAGAAACCTGGGCAAACTTGATCCGGAACGGCTTCGTAAGGCAGAAGCACTACTAAAAATGATGTTCGACGATATCTTTGACGATGAAGAGGAGTGATTTCTATGCCCGTCGTACAAAAGCCGAACTTCTCTGTGGCCTATTCACGGGCAAATGAGATCCTGGCGACTTCTAATGTTATTTCGACATTCCCTTATTCTGCGATAGATTTGGTGAAGGAGCAAATGGGGATTCCATGTAAATCCTATCAGTTCGCACTTTCAAAATATGGTCTTGATGTCAGAGACTTAGGCAGTGATTCTGCAATTGTGACAGAAATTGGCGGAAGATATATCATCTTTTATGATAAAGAAAAACCGGAAGGTCATATCAAGTTCTCTTTGCTTCATGAACTGGGTCATCCGGCTAATGGTCACAATCTGGCCACAACGGATTCTAACACCTATCAAAAATATGAAATTGAGACAAACTACTTTGCAGCACAATTGTTGATGCCGGAGCAGATTATTCGGGAACTGCAAAAGAGAGGCAAAGCTATTACAGTATCTTTTTTAGTAAAGACTTTTGGCGTGTCTGTTGCCGCAGCTCAAAAGAGGATTGAGACCTTGGCGAAGACCAGTGCAGAGTGGCGAAATCGTCAAGAGAAAAAATATGATGACATCATACTCCTCAGACATGAGCATTTTATTAATTCCATCTGTCCTCCCCGTACTTATTTCAATTACGAGGATGAATATGAGCTTCAACGCCAGCGAGATAGTTGGTATTGATGCAGAAAATAATCGGAGGTGAGGCCTATGATTGGTTAAGAGAGCAGGAAGTTGCTACCAACGATTTCCTGTGCATGTATGGAATAGTAAGCTGTATGGTCACTACCAATGACCACCACCGTTCTGGAGATACGAGTGTCTTTCGGACAAGTGCAATATCCTCGTGCCTCCATACAAACCCCTTGCGCTCAAAGGAGGCGCAGTATATACTTATGAAATTTAATAAATTAGCTGACCACGACACTTTTCGATGGGAACGCATCAAAGGTGCGACCTTAGTGGGTACGCATGATATGCCACAGCTGAAGCCTTGTGTAGCAGCTGAACCCCGTAATCCCATCGGCTTTCACGCGGCTAAGTCCTCAAAGGAGCCGACTACAAGTTGGTTTCACTTCTACGAGGACGACTATCAGTTTGAACGGCTTTGGAACCGCCCGGGCACATACCTTGAGATTCTAAAGCGCTTTGAAGGCGGTATTTCTCCAGACTTCAGTATGTACATGGATATGCCGAAAGCACAGCAAATCTGGAATTGCTGGCGGAATCGTGCCATGGCATATTGGATGCAGGAGCAGGGGATCAATGTCATCCCGAATGCCTGCTGGGGTGATGCGGACAGCCTGGAGTGGGCCTTTGATGGTTTGCCTGAGAACAGTGTGCTTGCAATCACTACCCAAGGATGTATGCAGAAGACCGATTACCGCAAGCAGATCTTGGTTAATGGTATCCACGAACTGGTCCGGCAGAAGCATCCCACCAAACTGGTAGTCTACGGTAAGTTCCCTGAACCTTGGAAGGAACGATTCTCTATTCCTATCGAGACACTTCCCACATTTGCTGAGCAAAAATGGGGGTGCCACTGATGGGTAGAGGTCGCGGTGGATACACCGAAAAGCAAACTGGATACAAAGACTCTGGCGGTATTAAAGTCACCGACAAAGGTGCTATTTGGGTTGCAGAGCGTTATATTGAGGCTGGTTATGAGTCTGTGTTTCGTCAAAGGCACGACCCGGAAACTTCCTGTGACTTGACTATTAAGACAAGTGATGACAAACAGATCATCAAAAATATTGAGGTGAAGCAAATCACAAGTCAGAATCCCAGTAAGATTGCGACGCATATCAAAGAGGCAAATGAACAAATTTCCACGGGTGATACGATTGCACTGTATTTCCCTCATAAAACCAGTTCTGCTGAGTCGATTTCTTTCGTTGAAAAAGGAATTGCAGAAGCACGTCGTAAGAATTATATCAGAGGGCCTGTCGAGGTATGGTTCGCTAATAAGCAAAAAAAGACTTATCGATAAGGAGGTAATGTGATATGGCAAGATTAGGTTGTTCTTGTGGGGCTACAATGAGCACTGTAGACTGCCCTTCTCCGAATGTGTATCATGTGTACACAGGCAAGGAGGTAACAGATGCACTGAATCTAAATCCCAATCGGAAATTTTGGGATTTCCATACCAACTGGGATTCGGTTGCTGATAAGGAATGCTGCTTCACTAATGACAAATATTCTTACTGGTACTGCACCACTTGTGGCAGATTCTATCAAGTAGAAGCTAAACCGCAAGGCAGATGGGTAAAGAAGTATATGGTCTCTACTGATATAGCTTCTATGCCGGAGAATATCAACTTATGGAATCAGTTGTACGTCTATGCTGATGCTGTAGTGGACCAGATTACCGAAAGGGATTTTGATATTTCCTTGGAAGAATTCATTCGCCACAGAAAGCACACTCACGATTTCTATATCTCGGATGACCTTACAAAGATTGCTGTGTGTCAACGTGGTAGCGTCAATATCGAGAAGCTGTATCTTCTTGAGGATTCGGTTTGAACCAGAACTGCTTGCCTACAAAATGCAGCGGTTTAAGGAGGTAAGAAGTGTATGGGAAGATTAGGTTGTAAATGCGGCAGAGTGCTAAGCACGGTAGACAGTCCAAACGATGTAGGTCTGATGGCATTTGAGGGAGCCAAAATTAAGGAGTTGATGGTGGCAAGCCCTGATATGCTTTTAACCGATGTGATGCTAGATCATGACATTCAGGGTAAAAGTTATTGGTACTGTAATGATTGTGGTCGGGTATATGCGTTTAGGGATGACCACCAAATGTACAATCGTGTTTATATGCGCTGTGATTGCGACGCAAAAAGTGACGATGTCGATGATATCCTTAGACTGCGTGAATTGTATTTTTACACGGATCGCCAAGTTGAAGAACCTACAGAGTCGGACTTCGGGTATACTCTAAAGGCATTTCTGGATAGCCCTCCTCATCCATATAGATTTTTCAGCACGCCTGATGGCAGCAAGGTGTACGCTTTTGATACAACCAGTAATAGCATTACCCACTACTATGCCCTTGAAAGCGAGCATGACGATGAAGTATCTGCTGAAGCGTAAATGAACGGAAAGTCTGCCTCCAAATGAGCAAAACAAAAAAACCGCCAGATGCTACCAACATCTGACGGTGCGTTCTCAAGATACGAGTATCTTTCGAACAAGTGCACTTTTATACTACCACGGTTTTGAAAAAATGCAATACTTTTTTCAAAAAAACAGCAGAAATGTTCATTTGGAGCTTGGAGAACAGCAAAGTAAAATACCTGAGCGCAGGTCTGGAAGTTCTTTCTTCCAAGCCTGCGCTCGATTTCTGTTATATGCCTTGCTGTTCTCAGGCTTGCGGGTAACAGGGCTTAGATCGCCCCATGTTCTACGCTTGGCCTTGTTGATTTTCTGCTGTTCCTTCTTGGACAACTTCTCGTAAGGAATGAATTTCTCCATTTGAGTGACTCCTTTCAATATTCGAAAATGATGGTGGGCCAGGTAGGACTTGAACCTACAACTGTAAACGCTAATATAAAAGTGAGCCACATCACCGCCAAACGCTCATGAATATGCAAACGTCAAGAAAAAACTAGGCCAGTGCTCGAAAAAAACTAGACCACCTGCGCTATTAAAAAACCAGGCCACCTGGCCTAAAAATGCTATTAAAAAACTATACCATTTGGTAACAAACGCTATTTAAAAAGTAGACC
>JAFUNI010000006.1 GCA_017482385.1 Oscillospiraceae bacterium
CGCCTTGCGTATACTGTCCTCTCAATTCGTATCTGTAACTGAGTTGATGCAGCACCACAACAGCATTGGTGTCATTCTGCTTATAGATCGTGCCGTATAAGTGACCGCCTCCTGTAACAGGGTTTTTGCACTTGAATTGCCGGGTACAGAATATAGGGGGCATTGCTTTTATGAGTTCTAAAATGCCTGCGTTGATTGCATCTGTGGTTGTACCTTCCACTACCGGCAATTGCTCTCCGCCGTAGCCAAAGCCAGCGGGCGCTTTTTTTGTATGCAGCGCATTAAAGACATCAGCAGGGGTGGGATCCTCCACATCTGGGCAAATAGCTTCAGCTACTGAATCGGGAAGTACCGACTCTTTATTGTACGGAGTCCCCTCCACTGTCGGCTCATCATCCCGAGCAATTTCAATATTGAACGGTACGCCTTTTTCGATTTTCTCCGTGTCAACAATGGCAGTGTACCGACCCGGATACTTTGCCAACCTATCTTTCATAATCCATTCTCCTCTCCGGCGTAGATTTCGCCACTGTATTGAAAATTCTCTTGATTCTTAGACAAATGCTCTTGCACCAACAGCAATGCTTTTTCTATTTGGTTTGCTCCTTCCGTGGTCAAAAACCGCATAGATTCCGGCAATTCCGCCTGAACGCCAGTAACTTCACAAAGCCTTTTGACATTTGTAAGATACCTGTCCATTTGCGACGCCGCATTCCACGAAGAAACAGAAAACAGACCGGGTGCACCCCAGTCGGTTTTTGTGGTAAGCAACGCCAAAGGAACCTTAGTCCGTGCAATCAAGCAAAGGTTTCCCACAGCATCTTCTACGCGGTTTAGATCAGCTGCTTCATAGCGGCCCTTTTCAGTATTCAATAACACGTCGCTACGGGTTCTGTCTGTTATTAAATTCATTACTGCAGCACCTCCGCATCCTCTCTTGACCGGTCAGCTCCTCGAACTTCGATACTCGCCGTGTGTCCGGTAGCCGTGAACTCGCTTTCCATCTTGGTAATATACCCAACGGTCAGATCATTACCAAACGGATTGGCTATCTCAACGATGTCTCCCGCTTTTTGGCCTTCGACAACAACTGTACCATTGAGAGAGTTTTCCAAACTGTAGTAGGCCTTTAGCCGTTCGATGACTTCCTGCACATTTTCATCGGTAATCAAAGTGGCGTTTTCAATCTTAATGGTGTCCCCTCCGAACTCGGAGGCATCCGGATTCGTCCAAGAATGATCCACTGTGGTATGCACGTACTTCTTGCCGGTCACTTCAAAAACCGCACCTGTTGATCCGGTAATCCGCACCCAATGAGGATGCTCTTCTGCAATCTGCGCCTCGCCAAAATATGGGTTACACGCATACCCCCAATGTGGTTCTGAAAACACAAGAACAACTTCATCTACCAATGTGTTCGGATCGTTGTACACAGTCGCATCTGCAGCCAGTATTTCCTGTTCGTCGCTCTGGGTGTATTTGTGCGCCGTTACCTGTATTCCCTTGGGCATTCTAATCTGCGAAAGACTTGATCCGGATAGAATCTTGTCTTTGTCAAAGAAACCCGGCTGCTGGGCTGTGAGAGGATCTCCGACAGCGTTTAGCTTTATCGTCCCGTCTCCTTGCGTGGTGACATAAGCACCTACAGCAAAAGCAATTTGCTGAAGGGCTTCTCTTTTTGTGCACACCGGCAAATAGCCAATCGGCTTTGATTCGAGTGAAGCATCTAACACATAAGGAATGTCCCCTAAAACGGCCCCCAAAACATCAGGCAATTCCACTTTATCGTCCTTGTTATAAAGGCCACCAAGGAACGTATCTTCAAGTATAGAGATTGTAGACTGGGCTTTTAATGTAAGCTTGTTCTCACCTTCTCGGGTATAGTCCTTGATATAGTGAGATGCAATAATCTCATTGTTCCGATACAGTTCCAACCGGTGGTCTTTACGAATATTCAACTTGCGATTTTTACTGTCCCGGATCTCCACTGTGAGCTCGTCGGCGCTCAATTCGCAGGACGACGGGTCGATCTCGTTCAAAAGGCTGACCCGTACCAGCTCATCCTGGAAAAACAGCACTGTCTGTCCCAACTGAATTTGCTGCAGCTTTGCAAAATGCTCGGGTATATTTGTCGATATAAACTCAACCTCGATTTTGTTAAACCCGTCTACTCCATACTTGAAAAACCAATTCGAAGAATCGGGATATGCCGTTACAGTTTCAAATGCTTCATCGTTGCAATACCAGGTAATAACAACCTCGTTGCACCATTCACCGGTAGACGGCCAAAATTGAAAAGTGATGCCAGGTGCGGAGAATGTTTCATCTTGCGGGAATACAAGCTGCAAAATAGGCCTACCACCATTCTCATTTGAAAAAATGCCGTTTTCTTCAGATGTTTCTTTGCTCCACCAGCCGATATTCTCCGGACTATCCGATAAAATGTCTCTTGTGCCGTCCAGAGGCCACCCTTGGGGTTCTAATGTTGCCCAAGGGGTATCTGGGTATCCTTCAGCTAAAAGCGCAGGATCTCCAAGCTGGCCGCTGTCGGAGGAAATCTGCATTTTCTCATTCGTAAACTTGGGTGCAGAGATATACTTAACATATAAACTCATCCGGCTACCACCTCCGGCTTCATAGCGATAAAGTTGACAGAGATCTCGCCCCAGTGGTTCTTGTCGGGCTGCATCAGCTTCAGCGCCTGCTCACCGCTGGTAACATACATCTGCTGGGTCAGCGTTTCCTGCCCGTAGGGGAACTCGCAAACGTGGCTCTTGGTAGGACTGGAGATTGCCTGCCAAAACGCATCGAGAGCGGCGGCGTCTCCGCCCCGCTCCCGAATTGTCATCGTGTAGTTGTAAAAGGTACCGATGATGTCCCGGTACATTGCGCCGTCTTGTGTCCGGCCGGACTTGTCTGTGTCCATTACGGAAAATTTCCGGGTCAGAGCTGTTACGCTCACATTGTAGGCCACACCGTCCATTTTGAATACCTGTTGATCCATCAGTAAGTACCTCCACTTGCCAAGCTGCCGCCCTTCCGGCGGGTCTCACTATCGATTACCGGCTTCAGCACACGTGCCAGCTGGGCAAGATCGCCGGTGAAGTTAATGGTTGTCACCGTTTCGATGCCACCTTCTTGCAATGCCAGCACCTCAGCCAAAGCCTGCTTAATGGTCTCCAAAGGTGCCTCGATGTTGGTACCGTGCTTCTGATCACCAAGGACTGCCATAAACTCTCGGTTGGGAGGAATGACCGCACCCTGGGCAAGCATTGGTATCTTGGGAAGGCTTATCAGCTTTGTGTCAATCTTAGGGATAATCTGTTTGCCCGCAATTTTAAGGCCGTCAAACTGTATGTGGAACATATCGTTAATCGCCTCAATCACTTTGTTTATGATTTTTATGATGCCATTTGCCATATTTTTCACAAACCGAGTAATTGGATTGTCGCTCAAACTCCACGCGGCTTTTGAGCCCGCAATTCCTGCAAATATCAAAGCAAGTCCTGCACCGATACCAACTCCGGATAGGCACAGCAAAACGCCCAAAACAAGTGATGCTCCGGAAATGATAGAAAGAATTCCTGCAAACACTGCCTTTATTTTATCTTTAATGGAACTCCAATTCACTGCCGCAGTTGTTGCAAGTCCAGCTGCTCCTGCAATAACCAGGCCAATGCCTAAAGGTATGCCCACGCCAGTAAATAGCAGGATAATACCGATTACAAGCAGGGCACCACTTATAATGGCCATAATCTTACCCACTTGGCCGCTTAGCGCTTCCTTTATCGCATTCCAATTTATTGCAATTGTGCCGCCAAGGAAAGTAGCACCGGCAACAATTAGGCCAATACCAATACCCCAGACTTGTGCGCAACAAAGCAAAATGCCCAGCACAACAAGGAACGCACCACCTATCGCAGCCACAGCTGCTACAACAGGATCTTTCAGCGCCTCCTCAATCGCGTTCCAATTAAGAGCAACCTCAGAACCAAGCAAAGCTGCACCGCCAATAACAAGGCCAAGGCCCAAAGCCAAATGCGTAGGGCAAGCAAAGCAAATAATAATGCCAATCGCCAACGTTACCGCTCCGCCTATCAATGCTATGGCCTCAGCTGTGGATACAACATTGCTTTCTACACTTCCCCAACTCTCTTCGATAGATTTATACAACGCAAGGCCTCCAAGCACGATCATACCAAGGCCAAGAGGAATATTTGCTCCGGACAATGTTAGAATAATACCCAACGCAAAAACAGCCGCCGATGTAAGCGATGCCATTTCACTTAGCTTGCTGTTTATGTCAATATCTTTGGTTTCAAAATTTGCAGTGTCAGTATTCTCAGAAGAATCGTTGTTGCCCAAAACATTTAGTTCATCGAATCCGGCAAGATGTTTCTTCGCATCCTTTGCGGCCTTGCCCGCTTTTTCCGTCGCATTTGCCTGATCATTCAAAGCTTCCGCATTTTTCTTCATTTGATCAGCGCTTTTTCCTGCAAGAGATGCAAAAGCCCGGCCAAGAAGGAGGGCTAACTTAGTAGCAACCTCAACTGCCGTAGTCAAAATCGGGAGCAAAACCTCATAGATCGGCTGAATCGCCGTTAAGGCAGCACCTTTAAGCTTGCTCCACGCATCCGTGAATTTTTGGTTCGACTTTAATGCCTTTCCAAAGTATTGCGTAACAGATCTCAAGCCCTGGCTAATAACATTAAATACCAAAGCACTGGCCATAATGCTTGTCAGTCGTTTACCAAATGCTCTTGCACCTTTGGTAGCTTTTTTATAGGCTCGCTCTTTCTCTTTTAATGCCTTACGTGCCGCTCTCGTTTCTGCAGCCTCTTCTTTTCGTGCAGCGCTTGTAACAACAGTAGCCAACCGAAATCTGGCAGATTCAAGTCTGTCATAAATTGCTGCCCGTTGTACGCCAAGCCGTTCCGCCCCCTTATCATCGTTTTGGGAAACTGCAGCATTAAACTCTGCCGTCACAGAATCCAGTTGAGATTTTAGAGATTTTACTTTTGCGAAAGCCTGTTGAACAGAAACCGAGGCTCCGCCAGACAAGGCCTTTTTTATTTTACCGCCAAGATCTTCGACAGCAACGCCAACAGAAGACATTTCTTTTTTGATGGCTTCAAAGCCCTTTTCCATCCCATCCGTTCCTATTCTTGTGTCAATAATAACGGAACCATCTGTTTTCATTTTCCCACCACCTTAAAGCCATTTGTTAAAGTATTCTTGCAGGGCAGCTTTTTCCGCGGTGTCCGGTGTTTGGAAGTCCACCTTTTGACGGTTATCCCGGTAATACTCCTGTTCCCATTTGTCCAGTTTCTTGCCTTTTGCCTTCTTAGATCGAATTCCAACCACTGTGGAAAGCTGCCCCTCGCCCACACCGTAAAAATACGACAGGAATGTCCACCAGTGCATATACTTTTCAGCGCGAATTTCTTTGCCGGCAAATTTATTCACATCCGCAATGATCATTGCGGAATCCTGCTGCCAGTCCATAAGCTTAGGACCGGGCTTATCATCTTGATTGTCATAGGCGATAAAGTCAGATAAATACCTTGCAGCATCTTCCTGGTAAGCATCGGGTATATCACCTTCATAAAACAAGCCAAGCGCAATCCTCCACCGTGCATATTCCGTTCTTGTATTATCATTCAAGTATTGGATTATCTCCAAAACATCCCGAAAATCCGTGTTGATCTGATACTCTACCCCGCCGATCGTCGCCGCTACCGGCAAGCCCCAGGCATTCATACGCCAAGAGCCCGCCGCTGCTCACGATTCAGCTTTGCTTCCTTGATCTCAGCCTCCACGCAGTTCTTTGCGCCACCTTCCATAATGGGGGCGAGCGCCTCCAGCAAGCTGTTGATAACCCGGTCGCCACTTGATGTAACCGCCATTAGGTTTACACCCTTCAAAACATTATCAAAATTATTTTCTCCGCCGAAAATGCCATTAAGAATGGTTTTGATTCGCCGGTCAGTTTCCTCCATTACCTGCAGGGATGCAGCACCGGCTTTTGCCTGGGCTTCTACAGAATCATCCTCTGCTACGATTGCATTTGCTTTGGCCGCCATTTCGGTTTCTACGGCCTTGATTTCATCCATTGCGTGCATATAACGAGCATACACGTTAGGGTCGCTGGGGTTAAAAACAAGAGGTGCCCCGCCCTCTACAAACTGATAGCTTTTAATGCCAAGGTCAATATTTAACTTTTCCATATTTTCCTCCTGTTGTTGTTTGAGAGTGCTGCTACCAATGTAGCAGCACTCCTTTTTTCCTTTACGCCTCGCCGTTGGCAGTAAACTTTTTGGTCTTCAAATCAAAGGTTCCTTCAGTACGATTACCGGCATAGTTCACGGAGAAGGGCACCTGCACGCCAGTAGTGTCACCGCCGTAGCTGTTGGGAATAACATACACATCCTCACGAACAGCGCGGATAACCACAGGCTCTGCGCCATCCTCGCCGGGCTTCAGCAGGACTTCCACATAGGAGGTCTTACAAGCATCTCCGGACTTACGCAGCATAGCGATCTCCATCATCTTCTCAGTGAGCGCATCGTCGTACTCATAATAGACAGGATCTGCATCGCTGGATGCCTCGTAGCCGTTGTGCTTAACGGAATTTTCACCCAGGATGTTCTTGGCAGTTTCCACATCCGGGTTCAGCTCCACAGTAAACTCTTCCAGATCCTTGCCCAACCGCACATACTCAGGTGCGGCATAGGTGGTATCAAAGGCAGAATCGATGTAGTGAGCTAAAAATTTTCTTTCAGCCTTCATTTCATTACTCCTTTACATATCAAATTCATTGGTATACTGGACACTCACCGGGAGGATCCAGTCTTGGGATTTGTTTTCATTCGGCACAGTGCCGTAGGAATTGTTGCGGGTTATGCGTGTGATCTTCCTGCCATCGAAAATAGCAGGGTACGAAGAAAGCCTGTGGGTCTCTCCATTGATCTCCACAGGCTCTTTACATAGCCATTTTCCCAATGTGTCTAAAAACGCGGACACATTCATTTTTTGAAATTCTCGGGTCGCCGTTGTACGGTAGACCACCAAAAACGGAAACTGGCAAGACTGCATAACGTGATCCGTTATGGAAACACGCTCAGACATTACCAAAGCGCCTGCATCTGCCGAAAACGCGATTCCAGATTCTGCTCCCAGCTCTTCAAACAATATCTTTTGCCCGTTCAATCCGGGGAATTGATTCAGCAACGTTTTCATCGCCCTTGCAAGCAGTTCATAGCCTGTTGCGTCATTGCCAACAGGTTTTAGTTCTTCTGCCATTTATCCGCCTCCTGCCATTTTCTTTGTTTTTCGCACCCACACTTTACCGTGGTATTTTTTCGCGGTATCAAACCAGTGGTCTGTTACATTTGGATGGGCGTGTCTAGAATATTGCAGATCTCTTTCGGTCACAATCTTCTTTTCTGCCTTGGCCGCAAATGCAGACAAGGTTCGCTCACCAATCATAACCTTACCCTCATATAAGAAGCCGCCCATCGGCGGAGCTGCCGCCACTACCTTGCCGGAACCGGCAATAGATTGCGACATTCCCCGGGTCACATTGATAAATATACTGGTCTGCATCGGCATATACGGGACCATAGAATCCATCACCATGCTGTCCAGCTGATATTGCGCTCTGGAGTACTGACCTTCAAAACGGCCAAGGTCAATCCTCATAACACCTTCTATGGTTCGATCCTTGTACTTGAACTGATAATTCAGTTTTTCGATCTGCTTCGCCATATCATTTGCCCAAAATTTCAAAGTGTGGAATCACGCTATACGGACCACCCACAGAGGAAATTGCAAATACATAATCGTGCGTACGGTTCATATAGGTGTAAAAATCCGTATCGGGAAAATAATCCGCATCTTGTACGGGAGCCTCACTGCCCCAGTCCTCCAGCCAGAAAAAGTCAAACTGATTTCCGGTGGCAAAGGTCAGCACCCCGGACGGATCCTGAAGCTCAGCCCATTGCTTAGGGGGCAACCACCGCTTGCCACAGACCAGTTTGTTTTCGTCTTCTTGCACATAGCGAATATGCAAAACAGCGCTGTCAGCCGATTCTACACCATACTTGGCAAGGATTGCCGCCCTGTCCATATTTAGGTGCACACCGTGAATCACAGTTGGAAACCAGGTATCCCCCTCATCACCTGTCTTGCGGTTAAATAGCGTGATTGTGTCCTTATACACAGGGATACACCCCCATATACAGAAGGTTCACGCCGTTAGCATCAGATACGCCGGAAAGATAGTCCCGGACAGTGCTGCTGATCAACCTGTCACGAACAGATCGGTCAGCAGCAGCCACATCGATTTCAGTACTTTGGAAACTGCCGGTAGAATACGAAACAGATTCATTACCGGCAGAAACCGAAGTCACAACTTTTCCCTGTAGGCCATTTTCGGTCTGCAGATAGCCCCGACCCACAGAGGCGTTTTTTTCCGCCTCTTGGATCTGAAACAGCAGATTGACGATCTCAGCAGCGCAGCGTTTTACAGCTTCCGCAGAATCTTCATCGGAAGGGAATGCGACCTTCAGTTTCTTCACGCCGTCAATGCCGGTGGTGTGTCGGTCTATATACCTGCAAGCATCAAACGCCAGTCGGTAGAAAGACCCATCATCTATGCTACCGTAAATGGTCGCATATTCTTCAAACGTGATGTACATACATTCCTCCGCATTTTATTCTTAGCCCAGGCTGAGAATCCGACCGATGGGGATTGCCTTTAAGGGGAAATACTTTGCATCCCCAGATGCGTTGCTAGATGCAATTGCCCAGTTAGCACCGCTCTTCAGCTGCTCTTTGGTGGGAGAGATGATAGCTGCACTGTTCTTCCAGCTGATGCCTACGGGAGAGAAGATCTTGCGCTGGCGGGAATACATAGTGGTTTCGCCACCGTTCTTGGCAGGATCACGATCCATCTCATAAGGGACCTTTGCGCCTACATTGGTGTATTCAATGGCACCTTCGCCAAAGATGTAGGTGGTATAAGTGGTGCTGCCTTCACCGGCAACAGCAGGACACAGGTCCGTGACAAGCACAGTTCGTCCGTTAAGAGTTCCGGCGGAAATGGTGCGCTGCACGCCTTCCTTGTCGGTGTACTTCAGGTAGTCAGTCAGCTTCAGATTTTCGATGTTGGTTGCCACCTGGGAGTGCATAACGGCCAGTGCAAACTTTGCCTTATTGTCACCCAGCGCCTTCTGCATAGCGTTGTTCAGCGTAGTGGCGTCAAATACATTCTTTTCACCGGCAGTCACATCGTGAGTATGTGCAGACACAAAGTTAGCACCCTCGCCGGAAGACATTGCAAAGATACCCTCAAGCGTTGCCAGCAGGTCTGCCATGTCCACGTCATCCCAGTACTCTGCAACCTCAGTTGCTGCAGGCATAAAGTCTTCACCGGTCACATCGGCAGAAAAGTCTCTTTCTGTCCAGCCGTGCGCACGGCCAATAACGATTCGACCGTGTGTGTAAGTTGCACGGGAATCCGTCTTGATGTTGGTGCTGCCGTCGTAGTTGTCCGCATCACCGGAAATCCGGGCCTTGATGGGAACGGTAATAAAATTACCGCCAGTCTGGTCGGGCAGCATAGCCGCATACTGCTGCTTCTGCACGATAGCGCGGGATTTCAGCAGTTCGGTGCGGTTCAAATTGGGCACGGTATCCACATAGGCACCAAATACCTCACCGTTAAAATTCTTCTGATCAAACAAAGACATTACTCTTTACCTCCAAAATTCAAAAATTGTTTGATGTCCAGTCCAGGGTTTTCATTTTTCATTTTCATAACCTCGCCCATTGTGTACGTCTTACCGGATACCGGACCGCCGCCGGGGTTCCTATGTGTAAAATGCGGAGCGCCGCCGTTGTCCTCGAACAGATATCCGCTCTCAGTCCTCAGCGTATCCAGTGCGGCCTTGATGTCGCTCTGCTGGTTTCGGCTGCCGCGCAGCTTGTCTATATCCAACAAAGCCGTAATTGCTGTGGGGTTTCTGCCTTTGGCTTCGGAAATTGCTGCAGACAAGATATCACTGAATTCCCGGTCTTCCTGCTCTTTCTGATGAGACGCAACAGCATCATCGTGCTTTTTCTTCCATTCATCCCGCTCACGGGTGATGGCGTCAAAGTCCTTCCCTTCAAAGCCCTTCAGCGTTTCCACAGCTTCATCTGCCCGCTTTTTCTCGGCAGCCAGATCCTCGGTAAGTCGGTTTACCTTTTTCTCGTGTTCAGCAATGGTCTTGTAGTTTTCTGCAACACCCTTGCGGAACTCGGCGTGCTTCTCTGCCGGGATCTCAATGCCGAAATCCTTGCAGATGTCGATAATGTCTTTCATGTTTACATCCTCCTGTATCGTAATTTTTTGACCGCCCGTCAGCGGTAAATGGATTTAGCCGGATAAACCACCGGCGGGGTAGGTATAAAAATAGCCAGAGCCGACAAATCGCCGGTTCTGGCTACCATTATTGAATTTGTGAGGCTAATAGCTCACATCATTTTGGGCATAAAAAAAGCACCTCGCTTCCGCCAAGTGCTTTATATTGAAATAAGACGATCAAACAAACTCGATATGCGTAATTTTTTTGCACTCGGGTCCATACACCAAAACATCTCGGGTTTTAGGCACAGAAAAACACTCTTTGGGCGTTTCAACCACGAAATTACAAATTGTTCCAAGGTTCGTTTTAATGGTTTTAGTCACAACATCGTCTGGAAACATATCACAAACCAGAACAAATGTATTTCTATTCAGTTGTGTTGTTTCTCTAACTTGTATCATCGTTATGGCTCCCATATATCTAATTCGTGTTTCACATCATCGTACTTTATTCCAGCATCTTTAAGGCGATTCATTCCATCCGCCAACAGAATCGCACGCTCCTTATCTGTAAGACCTATTCCAAACTTAGACGCTCTTATGCTCGCTTGGGCCTCTTCTAATGGAACACTGGTTTGCGTGGTTCCGTGTTTCCACGCATTATAGTGGCCCACTACTTCATGGGCCATACATCCGTTGAGAGAAATTCTCTCCACAGCGTCCCCTCTCGCATTTAGATTTGGATATGCATCTGTTCCAATTACAAGATAATGAAACGCCCCTGGCTCTCCATACTCTTGGAATGCATGAAATGACGTGGAAGAAGTGTCTCTATAAAAAATATCACCGTCATAGCCCTGAACCCTTGCGGATTCTTTTGCTTTGGCGAGCTGAGATTCCGTCAACGGCTTTTCGTTCCGTCTTCCACCGGTATCTATTTTCATTTTACCACTTTTTCTTGGATTTGCAAGTTCTTTTTCTCTCTGTCTTGCCGCAGCTCTTGCCTGCGCCGCCTGTTTCCGATCCCACTTAGAGATGGTAATCCGCTCATTCAGCTTCTTCAGGTCGTTCTTCTCGCAGAAGTCGTTATAGTCCTTGTTTCGCTTTTGGAGCAGTGCCGCTTGTCTTTGATATTCCTTCTCCACAAGCGCCTTGCCCTCCGGAGTACCGGCTTTATCTACAGCTTCCTGCAGCCCCATCACCTTACGCTTACTCTCCCGGATGCGCCGCTCTTTGGCCCGTTGCTGTTGCTGCAATTCGAACTCCTTGCGGTTCTTTTCAGAATCGTACTGCTCGTAGGGATTGAACTCTCCGTCACCAGGTCCATGGCTGTGTCTGCAATTTGCTCCGTGGATACCTTGCACATTTCCCTCGCCGCACACCGAGTACGACGGGAAACGGAGATCTTTCCCTGTTCTGGAGTAAAATTTCCCTTGCCACCAAAAATGGTTTGTGAAGTCATTCCTGTCCGTCACACGGGCACCAAGATGAGACGATACCAGGATAATGTCCCAGTCCATTTCTTCCATCCGTGCGTCCGTGATCTGCGCTGTAGCCTGCGATACGCCTGTTCTGATGCACCGCAGCGTAGCAGTCTCAATAGTGTCTCGATGCCCAGAAGGATAGGTGACAACCACGCCATCGTTTACAATGCTGTTGACAGCCTCTGCAAAAGCCTGTCCGTAGCCAATTGCCCCGGAAGCAACTTGCATGTATGCATCGTTACAGGCCCGTATAAAAGACCCCTGCACCTCGTCAGCCATTGTACGGGTAAAGTTGTCCCACTCTCCCGCAGTCGCCTCGTAAGTCCTTTGCATCAGACGTATCAAATAGGGAGATTGCTCCAGCGGAGCAGGAGACAGCCCAGCAGCCTCATAGACGGAGTTGTCATAGCTGATTGCCTTCACACCAGCATCTTCCATTGCTTCCGCAATTTCCGTGTGCATAAGGCCGGTGGACTTTACAAGGACCTCCTGTATATCCTCCAATAGAAAACCTGCTTCCTGAAGGACCTCTATCTGCCACTTGTCCTGTGCGGTCAGTATGTAATTATCTCCGCGGTCAAGCCGCAGAGCTATTCGATCGATGATCTTTGCAATTATGTCGTTGTGGAGGGATTCTGCGACAGCTTCGCCGCCCTCGCTTACCCTCAGAAGGTATTCCGGGGTCAGCATCTGATTCCTCCCGTCTGTTATTCTTCACCGCCAAAAAGTGACGGTTGCTTCGGTGCGGCCTCTGCGATCATTGCCTTTGCTTCATCCTCACTCATTCCTTCAAACTTCACAAAGAACATCCATGCAGGCACCTTACCGGAAGTGACATATTGCCACCACCTTGCCCGGTCGTGTTCCCGGTCGTAGGTAATGTCACCGAAATCATACACAACCTCGTAGGTACCACGGGGAGACAGTCCGTACAGGTCAGCGAACGTGTTCAGTGCATAAATCAGACCGTTTAAGCAGTTTTCCAGCTTATCCCGCACATCCTTGACAAACTGAATCGTGCGCTGCTGTTCTGCCTCCACGCCTGTGGCGGTCTGAATGCCGCTGGCTTCGTTGAATACAAAATAGCCATTGGAGAACCCCACCTTGTAGCCGATCTGGCTTAGCAGAGCGTTGATACCCTTCAGGCGGGTGTCTGTGTTCAACTGTGGATTTACTTCTTGATAGAAGATTTCTGTGCCATCACCCTGAACCATTCGCACCATATCCGGCAGATCAAGAGTAGCGGCCTTCTTCTGTGCTGCGAGTGCGCCCTTGATTACCTTTGTCCCGTCTTGAGATATCAGCGCGTCATCCGCAAACACAATACGCTTGCTGTCAACTATCTCTTTTGCATTGCGGGAATATGCAATGTCCAAATCCCGCAGCTCCTGTATCGCCTCGGAAAATACCGGCAGACCAAACGGAGAATCCACGTCAATGTTGTTCGCATGGGGCATCCGGAGAACACCAAATAAGGGGGCTTCCACATTTTGGATCCATGCCTCCTCCAATAGCCCAGCCCAGGGCGTCTGCTTTATATCAATTGCTGCCCTTGTATCATCCGGGGAGCTTCCCACGTAACACTTATTTGTGATCACGTAGCTTTTTCCCACAAATCGGTGATATTCAAGCCGGGTATGCCACTTATCATCTACCTTCTGGCAGTTGTGGAAAACTACACCGTCAATGTTGCCATCCGTGCAATGCGTGATCTCAAATTCTCCGTACTTATACAGCTGAATGGCATCCCCGTTGGGTTTCATGATGACGGTGCCGTAAGCACAGCCGTACTCTACCCAGTTTCGCAGCTGAAAATAGATGCGGTCGATCTGCTCCTGCAACCACTTTGCTCTGGCGGATCCATCCAGATGGATACCGATCCCCATTGTTGCAAGCCGCGCAGTTTCCGAGCATATCGCCTTTGCAAAGCATACCGTATCAATATGATCTTTTTCACTGACCCAGCTGGGAGCGCCTTGGTATATACGGATACACTCCTGGATCCATTTATCCATTTGCTCCGATCCGATTGTCTCTATATTGAACTCATCTTTTACCTTGCGCCGTAAGCGCATAGAAAACCACCCCTTGATTGTTGATAAAAAACTCACGCGCTATTACCCCTTCGATTAAAATGCCGCTCAAACGCATAGCGTAGGGCGGATATGGCGTGATCATTCTCATCCGGGTAGCCGCTGATCACATTGCCATCTCTGTCTCTTTCGTACTCATACCCCACGATCTCCGCATAAGCATTTGGTGTTCTCTTGGGGTCAATAACAAGCGTTCTGGATTGCAGCCACTTAAAGCCATATTCCACAGACCCTGGACCCTTCAGGGCCCCTCTTGCAGGAAGGCCCGCATCCCGGAAGTCGTTTACTGACTTTGGCTCTGCGCTATCGCAAATGATGGCGTAGTCGTCGTACCCCTTCGCTCTGATCCAATCACTCGTCTGCGCATTGCTCCACTTGTTTACATACAGCTCATCTATCAGATAGATTCTTTCTCTGGCCGAATCGTAGTAAGTACGCAAAAAAGCGAATTTATCAGGATACCAGCCAAAGTCAACACCTTGGTAGATCCTGTCCATTCGCTCAATTTCTTCATCCGTGATATCCCGGATTTCCAGATATTCAAAAACATTGCCGCCGTCGCCATTTGGAATGCCCAAATACTCGTGTTCATAGGCGGCAGGATTTACTTCCTTCAGATGTTCTGCATCTTCAACAAACTTCTTTCCGAGCCATTCCGGTGGTGCATCCAAATATGTAGACTTGTGAATCACACGTTTCGGATTTGGCACCATCTTTTCTTTATGCACCCAGGCATTTTTGCTCTTCGGTGGGTTATAGCTGGAAAAATCCCAAGACAGATCGCCACCACGAAGAACAGACTGATTCACAGACCGTTCTGCTTCTGGACCCTTCATTTGGTCTTTTTCTTCTTTCCACAGAATGCCGATATATCCAAATTCCGGTTTTATGGACTTCAGTTTAGTTTCGTCATCCAGTCCTCGGAAATAGATCGTTTGACCGGTCTTCTTGTATTTAATCTCCAGCGGAGAGACTTTATACTCAAATTCATCAGCCAACCCTAATTCGTTAATTGCCCATTTCATACCGGCATACACAGAATCTTTTAAGGTGCCGGCTATCTGTCGGGTAATACAAGCATGAACGGACGGATTATTCTTTATAATCTCGACAATCTTAAACTCCCAAAAGGAAGACTTTAGGGATCCTCTGCCTCCCTCAAGGACATACGCTATATTGGGCTGTATTTGTCTATTCAGATCTACAAACGCTTTTCCCAAAACTCGCGCCGGCAATTCGTATGCCTTATCGCCTACAGTCCGGTTATCCACCGCAACAAACTTATCTATAAGTGTACCAAGCGCAGTAGTAATCTGTGAGGGCGTGGCTTCTGCCAATTTCTCCGGGCTATTTAATACCTCCAAGCCCTTTGTTATGATTTCATTAACCACATCCCGCTTGCTTTCCATATGATCGAGGATGCTCCGTGTGTTTTCCTCTTTTTTCTGCATAGCTTTTTGTTTCATTTCGTTTCCGTTTTCGCATATACGCTTAACGGTCGTTACTGCAACTCCATGTTTTTTCGCCACAGCGTTATAACTGCCCAGCTCGACATAGTCAGCGATTATTTTCTTTTTTTGCTTATCTGTCAACCTTGCAGCCATAACACCACCTCTCTTACTTTGCATTCCCCGGGCCCACCCTCCCGCTTTACAATCGCAGGAACCCAAAACAAAGAGGCCCGGGAAAGTCCCGAGCCTCACATTCTTATTTTACGATACAAGCATAGCACATTATTTTGGGTTTGTCACTGTCCAAAAACTGTCCTAACTTTCCGTGGCACCGTACATAGCGACAGTGAAACGGTGCAGCGCCTTGTTGATGCGCTTATACAAGCTGCTTTCCTCTTGCAGATCCAGCTCACCTAATAGGCGCTCCACTCTTCCCTGTTCGCCCACAATGTACATTACCTCCAGCATATGCTTTTCTTCGTCAGAAAGTGCCGCAAGCCCACGATCCACCATCTGGACCGCCAGTTTTGCTCTATGCCGCATAGCCTTGTGCTCTTCTCTCTTGACGATATTCGAAAGCAACCGTTCCTCACGGCCAGATCCACCACCTTTTACGGGTGTTCCATCACCGGTAGCACTTTTGATGCTGTAGGCTTCCGACTCCAGCCGTTCTAACTCCTCAGCTAAGTTCTGCAAAGCACTTTTCTGAAGGGGGTAGTCCCGGAGCTTGTCTATCGCTTTGTATTTCCAGTATTCCATAAATCAAATTCTCCTTTCTCCGTAGGAACAGAAATCATCTGGCTTACGGTCGCCCCTCTGCTTCTTGCAATACCACGCAGGAATTGCCTCTTTATCGAGTTCCTTCGCTGGGTAGAAAAAGTCACAATGCTTACAATCCTTACACCGCACCACTTCCACGGCATCCACGGTGGGTGCGTTGTCAATGTCTGGAACAACATCTTCGGCAAGGTAATATCCACCCTCGCCATAGTTCCAGTAGTGATGGATTTCCTTCATTACCAATTCTTTCAATGCATTGGCATCAATCAACCGCTTTTCATTTACCATCTTTCTCCTCCTTTATATTTGCTGCAACCCTAAAAATAGCACCAGCAATTACCCAATGAACATCCGCAGTAATGAGTGCGATTACCAAACAGATAAGCCCACAGATGCCAGATACTGTTGCGTTAATTTTGTTACCCATCCTCGGCCCTCCTGTTCCACGCATAAATCTCCTGCTCCTCACTGGAATGCATTTCTGTAAATCCGTCGCACACCGGGCACCCTTCGGTGACACCCATAATGAAATACTCACCGCAGGCATACCCAATATGCGGTACTTCTCCGCACCTGGGACAGGGCTTGACATCTGCCTGCTGAAGGTTCTCACACTTTTCGCAGATCATCCTGCCGGTATCAGTTAAGTATGCTCCGCAAATACAGCAATGGTTATCCATTTAAACACCTCCTATACGGCCACTGCACTTTTGAGTGCGGCCATCGTTGTGATTGTTTCTCCGCACCATTCCGGCAAATTGGCACGAACCATTGCATAAGAGATCACCGGAGATACCGCATTGCCACACTTTGCGGTTTGCTGATTCTTGGGGTAGGCATTTCCCAGGTAGTCGCGTTCAATGGCATAATCCGGTGGGAATGCCATAGCCGCATACTGCTCTCTCGGTACCAGCATCCGCAATTCAATATCGGAAATGAAATATGCAATACCGCCAATAATCAGAAGAATCACTTCATCGTCCTTCAGCTCATAATCGCAATGTTTGTTCAGCAGCGCCCGGATCTGCGGCCAGTACCCTAAATCCCGTCCGTCAGCCTTTGCCAAAACTGCGGTGCAAACAGCAAAATGCGGTGTTGCCGTTAAAGTCGGAACGGGTTCATCCGCTGCTGTGCCAACCTCCGTCCTGCGGAACTTAGCGAGGTGTGCCGCACAGACTGCGTGTCGTGGTTGCACAGTAACTGTAGACAGCGGTGCATCTGCTGGATCTCCGCAGCCTTTGTATTCTCCGTTGAAGTATTTGTCGATGTGGACCGCAACCAATGCATCTCTATCGTGGGTAGTTACCGTGCGTAGAGGCTCTGCAAGGTCGTGGGCTTTGCCGTTGCCGTAATACTCCACCAGGTTAGCACTGACTAAGCCATAGCGATTTGCGCCATCTAAAGTCATTACAGGCTGTCCCATATCTGTGCCACGAACCTTTTCCGTTTGCTCGGTGTGGTACTGGATCAAATTGGCAGCGCAGATACATCCCTCAGATTTGGACACAACTGTCGGTATCGGCTCACGTGCATCCCGGATTCTATCACCGCCTCCTGTTTGACCAATGCTCATAAGATTTGCTGATACAAGCATTTGATTTCCTGCGGTAGTGATGGTATGTACCGGTTCACTGGCCGGAGCTCCAACAGAGTTGCTGGTATTCGTTACTGTAAGTGGTGCCATCACCGGCGTACACACACCGCCGGTATATTTCCCAGTCAGTGTGTTTAATGGCTCTGCGAGATCTCTTGTATGGCCATCTCCTCTGTGATTGCACTCTACCAAAAATGGCTTTCCGCTTTTGATAGTGAACTTGTCCACACCACGAATAATGCGGCGCAGTGTATTGTCTGCCAGCGGGCGAATCGCATTGACGCCATACTCTGCTTTGATTTCTTCCTTGCTCTTAAAGATGGAATATCTCGCCAAATTCCAGTCGATGATCTCCGCCGCAGATCGCCAAGGTAGTATCTTCCCATTTTTCACTTCCTCGCTGTCCCTTGGTGCATGGGTGCGCTCCGGCCATACAATAGGCTTTCCGTCGCACCGGGCAACCAACACAAAGCGCTTCCGGGTAGTGGGCGCACCGTAGTCAGCTGCTACCAACTCCCTGTGTTCAACCACATACCCCAAGTCAATCAGCTGTTGCTTCCATTTCAAGAAAGTCTGTCCTGCTTTACTCTTTACGGGCTTGCCCTTTCGGACAGGCCCCCAGGTCTGGAATTCTTCCACATTCTCCAACATAATCACTCTCGGACGGACGGTACCTGCCCAACGCAGGACAATCCACGCAAGCCCTCGGATATTCCGATCCACAAGGGCGCTACCCTTCGCCTTGCTGAAATGCTTGCAGTCCGGAGAGAACCAGGCAAGTCCAACTGGCCGACCTTTGCAGACCTCCACCGGGTCTACATCCCACACGGATGTCTGCAGGTGCTCCGTGTAGGGGTGGTTTGTTTTGTGCAGCAATATCGCAGCAGGGTCGTGGTTAATAGCAATCGTTACCGGTCTGCCCGCTGCCAACTCTATGCCAGTAGAAGCGCCACCGCCGCCGGCAAAATTATCGACGATTATTTCGTCAAACAAATCAATTTGTGTTTTCATATTAAATCTCCAACTTATCAAAAAGATTTACTTGCCCAACCTCGAAATTGCACCACAGAACCTCCGTCCGTTGGTCTGCATTTTGGTTGTATGACTTCCGGGTGATATGACTCCAACCTTTCAGTTCTCTGTCGTACATCTCACTGGGGTATCCAGAGAGGATCACCGGACCTTTGTGGTCAATAAGCGCGGCCAGTAGATCTAAATGGTCTTGCTCGTTCATTTCGTGCCGGTACTGTTTACCACCACGGGTATCAAGCAGGTATGGTGGATCAGCATAGATCAGGACATTATCAAAGTTAAACCGACGAATGAGATCCAGAGCCGGCCGGTTTTCGATTTGTACCTCTTTCAACCGTCCGCTCATCTGCCACACCAGTTCCGGCATCTTCGCCCAGTACCTGGCAGCGTAACTACCTTGACGACCGGCAATGTCGATCTTGAAACCAGTCTGGGTATAGGTCTTGAAACCGTATCCCATCTTGGATCTGATAGCAAAGCGGTATGCTCTGTCCAGTGGTTCGCTGCCGCGGTTATGGTGAGCATCGTCGAACACCTCCCGGGCATAGGGCGTTAGATCTATGAGTCGAGCCAGTTCTTCCGGTTGCTCCCGGAGGACAGTGAAGAAATTAACGATATCACCGTCAATATCATTCACCGTTTCGATTGCTGAAGGAGGTTTATTGAACAGAACAGCACCACTGCCGAAGAACGGCTCCAGGTATGACCGGTGGGGCGGCATCATTTCGCAAATTTCCTTGGCCATACCCCACTTAGCGCCGGGATAGTTCAGTAGTGCATTCACAGCCCCACCTTCTTTCTTGTGATCTCCATCCGGGCATCGTACCACCTCAGGTATGCCTTGCAAGGTATATCGCAGCGCTCCTGTGCAGAACACTTGTCACAAGGACTTTGCTGCAGGTACTGCTTGATGTGGTCCGGGTGAGAGTATCGAAATTTGTTCGGATTATTTTTCGTTGATCCTGTGGCAGCACTGCGAAATTGCTTCCACCACCACTTGAACCAGATCTCCCATTTGGAGCACCACCGGTGATAGTTGGCATTTCCGATATATCCGGTGCAGTTTTCAGCTCTGCGACACCGAAGGCACGGGCTTGGATAGATACTTGCCATAATGCCTCCTATCCAACATCAAACTTTGTCCGGCAAACTGCCTCATATAGTTTGTCGGCATTTTCCTTTGAGGGTGATTTCGCATATGCGTCGGTTGCCTTAAAGATATTTGCCTGTGCATGAGCATTTGCTTCTTCCAACTCTTCTAAAAAGCGGTTGATCTTATAGGCGTGCAGTATCTGCTGTTTTTCCTGCTTGCCCTGCTCCAGCGGCATCTGCACTCGTCTTGCGTAATCGTATAGATTGCGGAAGGCCTGGAACAGCACGCACTGTGCTTGGCTCCGAAGCTTTGGCATTTGACCACCATTGAATGCGATATCCTCCAACTGGTTCTCATCCATCACCTGTATCGGCTGATATTCAGTTACATGCATAATCATCCTCCAATTCCAGCACATTGATGTAGATCCCAGGTACCTTCGTCCAAAACTTCTCCACAATCTCCGATGCCACCTGGGCGTCATCCTTCCAGTAGCCCAAGTCTGTCATACAGTCCTTGAGCAGCTTCTGAAGGTTGTCGGTATCTGGACGGGTAGTCTTCCACTCACCATCTTCATGCTTGCCGGTGATCGGGAAGCACCACTTCACTCCAAGCCGGACTGCACCTCGTAACGGAGTCAACGGAGCATGCTGACCAAGGTATGCCATTAGCTTGTTGCGTGCCGCCTTCAGCTCAGCTGGTTCATACACAACAGGCTTACCCTTTCGCACAGAGATAGCCTTCTGCTGATGAGTAATGGTTGGCGGCTTCATAGGTAAGAAAAAATAAATTTGCAATTTTCTCAACTCCTAACTTTTTTGCAAAATTTGAATTTGCATTTGTCACGTTATGCTCGGTAGGGGAAAACGGCGGCTCTTGAGCCGTTTTCCTACCGTCCGAGCGTGACGTAACGCGAGTGTACACTCGGTAGAGTTACCCCCTTTAGGGGGTAAGGTTTTCCGCCGTGCGGAAATAACCAGTTTTTTTGGTTTATGCCGCATTGTGGAAAAAACCAAAATTTTTGGTTTTCGCCGCCGTGCGGAAATAACCAAATTTTCTATATTTTGGAGGGTTTACTGCTCCGAACGGACAACCCTTCCAGAATTCCTATCAAGGCAAAAACCAAACTTTTTGACCCAATCACGAATCGTCCGTTCGGCCACATCTTGCCCCGAAGAAGAGAACCATTCTGACAAATCCTTGATTGTGGGAGGTTCGCCAGCATTGCAGTTTTGTACCGCATCCTCGAACTCTTGTTTCTTGCTTCTACGCTTGTCAGCTTTCTTTTTTTCAGCCTTTGCAGCATTGTGCTTCCACGCTTGCCCCTCGCCTTCAGCTTCAAGGTCCTTGAGGACACCGCTTTCGTCAAGACGGTGCCGGGGGTAGTCAAACCACATCCGTACAGGAGGAAACTTTGGGAACTCACGCAAGGTACCTTCCACACGCCACGCTGTGCGGCTTTGTACTGCCTTTTCCGCTGCGTCAATATCTGTCAGCAGCTGTTCGTATACCGGGGCACTGAGCCGCCTCTTGCAGGTCTCAAGCATTATTTTCGCTACGCACATATCATCCTGAGAGGCATCGTCACGCCAGTACATTGCGTTCTTATCCAGATAATCAATGCAAAGGGCAACGACCTCTTTATCCAGTTCGGTCTGTATAACGGCATCTGTGACCTCCAGCTCGATCATATCGATCAGTGCGTCAGGGTCGCGAGCAAACACACCGGAGCCGGAAGCACGGTCCATAGATCGCTTCTGTCCCTGTCCGCCCTTCGAGTGATGGTGACAGTAGATCACCGCGCACCCCAGCTCCGTACATACCAAGTCAAACTGGTTGCAGAACTGCGCCATCTGATCGGCGCTGTTTTCGTCGCCGGTAATGATTTTGTAGATGGGATCAATGATGATAGCGATATAATTCTTCTTGGCTGCCCGGCGGATCAGCTTCGGTGCCAGCTTGTCCATAGGTACCGACTTACCACGCAGATTCCAAATATCGATATTTCGAATGTTCCGGGGCTGCCATCCCATAGCGGTGTAGATATCTTTGAAGCGGTGCAGACAGCTTGCCCGGTCCAGCTCCAAATTGACATACATCACACGTCCTTGGCTACACTTCCAACCAAACCAGTCTCTACCTTCTGCTATAGCGCAAGTCAGTTCGATAAGACCGTAGGATTTACCTGCTTTGGAAGGACCGGCAATCAGCATCTTGTGCCCCTGCCGCAACACACCGTCAATCAGCGGCGGCGCCAGCTCCGGCAGATCACCCCAGACATCCTCCAAGCCTTCCGGGTTGGGCAGATCGTCTGTAACAGATTCGATCCATTCCTGCCATTCCTTAAAGCTGGCTTTACCAATGTTGGTGTCCATCAGGAACTGCTTGCGGCCGTTTCGCATGACACCAGGCATCCGGGAGAGCCGGGACGGGTTCTTATTTTGGGTATCCACCGACAGTCCATTCTTTTTCAGAACGTTGTAGAGATAATCCACGCGCTTCCGGTATTCGTCATAGTTAGCTGCCTCGATTTTGACTATTGCATGAATGGATTTTCCACCGCTGTATACAAGGCAAGCCACCGGCAGCTCTAATTCACGGATCATAGCATGTTGCTGCTCCAACTCCATACTGTCTGATTCCACCAACGCATAGCGGTAATCTGTGACATTTTCATTCTTGACACCGTTTCCGTCCAGCGGATTGAACCGGATCCACGCACCTACTTCCGGATTGCAGTCACCAAAGACACTGGCAATATCGTGGTATTTGTTCAATTGCTGGATCAGCTCACCTGCAGTACGGTCGCACAATCCTTTGGAGGGAAAATGCTTGCCGTCCCTTTCCCAGCTCTCGGTCACATAACCCACATTCTCGGAGGCTTCAAACAGCACTTCCAAATACTTAGTTATGTCCTGCACGGGATCCCAGTTTGCCGGTTCATGGACATCCTTGCCCTCAAGCCATCCTTTGTCCACTAAAACACCGTCACGGCTGCCGATGATATCATCCCACCCCAGTTCATAGCCTGGACCATCATTGTAGCTGGGCCGCCAACCGTGATCTTTGGCCATCTGGACCAAAGTTCCACCGGTGATGGGCGATGCAGCTCCCCGGAAGGTATTCCATTTCCTCTCGCATTCTCCAGTGTGGTACCGGGAATCGTTACGGCTCCACTCTTCCCAATCGGAGGCTGAATAGCCAGCCTCCTTTAGGGCCATACCGACATTGACCCACTCTTGATAGGTCAGTTCTGCGGGAGGTATGTATGGAAGAAGGGAGAGTAAATCAATATCGTTCTGTGCCATTGTTATGCCTCCTTGGGATCAAAGTACAGAGGGTCAATACCGCGGGGTATCTTCCAAGAATTTGCTGCGATTCTGTCAATAAGCCGCTTTGCTTCACCAAATTGCCACGTTCCTACATGCTGGAATCCGCGGCTCTCAAGAAAGCGAATCTGCTTAGGGGTGGTAAGCCCTGCAAGCCTGCGCTTGTCCAGCTTATCCAGCAACATAGCCGCCTTTCCTGCATTGTCAATTTCATCGGGGAATATACCCATCTTCTCCAAGGCGCTGCGTTGCTTGTCAGAAGCAGGACCCATTTCCCACCCAAAACTCGGGACATATCCTGCCAGATCTTCGGCTTGGATGGACATCTCAAATTGTAAAGGGTCCACCAGTTTGCGCTGCCGTTTCTTCATCTCGGCCAGTTTCTGAGCCAAGGCGGCCTCTCTCTCTGCAATTACATCCTCACTGGCTCGTTGCTCTGCTTCCTCAATATCTACCGGACAGCCCGCTTCTTCTACATTCTTGGTCATTTTTGCCGCAACTTCCGGTGATTCGCAGATTAGGTGAGCAGGATGGCATAGATCGTGTCTGTCCGTGTGCCACAGGAAGTCCAACAGTAGAAGGTGGTCTTTTCCGGTTTCCGGACTAAGCCGTGTGCCGCGACCAACCATCTGACAGTACAGACTGCGTACCTTTGTTGGGCGGAGCACCACAACACAATCAACAGAGGGGCAGTCCCAACCTTCAGTCAGAAGCATAGAATTGCAAAGCACATTGTATTTGCCTGCTGCAAAATCTGCTTGGATCTGTGCGCGGTCTGTGCTGTTGCCGTTGACCTCTGCAGCCCGGAAGCCTTTTTGGTTGAGGATATCCCGAAATTTCTGTGAGGTGGCAACCAACGGCAGAAATACCACCGTTTTGCGATCAGCGCAGTGCTTCAGCATTTCATCTGCAATAGAGTGCAGATATGGATCCAATGCGGTACCCAAATCGCCGGCCTTGAAATCGCCGGATTGGACACCAACACCGGACAGATCCAGCTTGAGCGGAATGCTCAGTGCTTTAATTGGAGAAAGATACCCTTCTCGAATTGCTCTGGGAAGGCTGTATTCGTAGGCAAGGCTCTCAAAGTACTGTCCGAGGTTTCGCATATCGCCCCGGTCTGGGGTAGCGGTAACACCGAGTACCTTCGCTTCAGAGAAGTGGTTCAGTACCCGCTGATAGCTTTCGGACAGGCAATGATGGGCTTCGTCCACGATTATGGTATCGAAATAGTCAGGAGCGAACTGCTCCAGGCGTTTTTCACGCATAAGGGTCTGCACACTGCCAACGGTTACACGGAACCAACTACCAAGGCAGGTTTCTTCTGCTTTTTCCACTGCACAGTGCAGGCCAGTAGCTTTCAGCATCTTATCGGCCGCTTGATCCAGAAGTTCTCCCCGGTGAGCCATGATCAGCACTCGCTCACCTTCAGACAGGACGTCTTCTGTCAATTTGCAAAAAACAATGGTCTTTCCGCAGCCTGTGGGGAGAACTAAGAGCGTCCGGCGTACACCGGACGCCCATTGTTCAAGAATAGCGGCCTCTGCTTCTTTCTGATAGGGCCGCAGCTCCATCAGAACTTACCCGGCGTATAGCCTGTAGTTGCTGCAGGAGTGCTGCCCTGCGGCAGATTATCAGTGCGGAAAGGCAGATCGCCATTTGCGGTGCCTAACTTAGGGGGGTAGAATTTATCGATGTCGTTTGCCCACAGGGTCTTGCCCGGCTCTTTATTGGATTCAAAGGACCGCTTAGATACCTTGCACCGACCTCTGGAACCGATTACCGCATTCCAGTTCATAGCAACACGCTGGCCGGACTGCCGCTGACCGATGGATGTGAAGAATTCACACAGCTTCCATTCGGTTTTGGAGTGCAGGAACAGATTGTGCTTGATCTCGCAGGTACCGTCACCATCGGGGATCTCCAAGCGGATGGTCAGCTTTGCTTGGTTACAGGGGGGCATTTTTGCGGAGCCTTGGAAGCGGCCGCGCTCGAATGCTGTGACTACGAAATCATAGTCGCCGGGTTCTGCTACGATAAATTCTGAGCCTTCGTTCTCAATTTCCGAATCCCAGTCCAGCTCATAGCCCTTGTTTTCATAATCGCTCATATCAGTTATTCTCCTTAATCAGTTGATAGACTTGCGGCCAGGCGCCCACAAGGACACCGGATACAAAGTCGGAATCATAGTTTTTGATGGGGGTTGTTTCGGGGTAGTAGCCTCTGCTGGCCACTGCTTTTTGGATCTGCGCTTCTGTAACATTGTTCTGCTCCATCAGCTGGCGCAGTGCCGAAGGGATATCATCCTCAGAACGAGAGTTCCCATTCATCGTCTTCGACGGGGGTACAGAAGCTGTTGTAGGGTTTTCTTTTTTTACTTCCGTCTCTACAGGAGGCGTAGAAACAGGTGGCGCCATTGCAGCAGAAGGGGTTGCATTGAAGCAGTGGGCAATGTGAGAGAAGTCAAAAGGAAGCTTCTCGGGCAGTCCAAAGCGGTTCTTTGCGTCCCAACAGGGGTGATGGGTGGTGTACATGACCCGCTTGCCGCCAGAAACTTTGTTCTTCTTGTCCTCATTTTTGATAACGAAGGTCTCATAGTTGGCAAACAGAACCATATCTGCCCACTCCTTGAGCATATTGGCAATACTGCATTTCTGTGCATTGATCAGCTTCAGCTCCCAACGGTCATAGGCGCCGGATTCGT
Source organism: Oscillospiraceae bacterium (assembly GCA_017482385.1). Taxonomy (GTDB): domain Bacteria; phylum Bacillota; class Clostridia; order Oscillospirales; family Oscillospiraceae; genus Faecousia. The sequence continues at coordinate 25,909 of JAFUNI010000006.1, forward strand.
CCGGCTGCTCGAATTTCCGCATAGCAGCATGGGCGGTAATAATTACATTGATACCTCGATCTGTGACTTGATCCAGGAGGTTCAGCATTCTTCCGAAATCCTCAAACACATAACTGTAACCCTTGCCGTAGCCGAAATCTTCAAGACCGGCTTTTCTGTTCTTGGCGCACACACCGTCACGGCACAACCGCTCCGCCCAGTCTGCAGTATCCAACACAAGGGTCTGACAGACTGTGGGATCTGCGATGACATAGCGGATCTCTTCTTGGATCATTGTAAAGCTTGTGGGCGCAGGTAGTCGCCGGACATCCATTCGGGATGTACTGCCCTCTGTATCAATGAACAGAGGGCCGGGGGCCTGTGCTGCAAAGGTACTCTTGCCGATGCCTTCAGGGCCATAGACAACCACCTTAAGCGGGGTGGACAAAACTCCGGATGTAATTTGCATTAAAACACACCTGCCTTCCAGTTAGAATTTGCCGCGGGGATCTCCGGCAATGCTTCACCAGCCACGTGACCGTCTTCAATGATGATGGTGCACTCGGATCCGGTACTGACCCGGGTAGCAATGGCCTGCAGATTCTGTGTTTCAAGCCACTGCCCGAAGGTCTGCATAGTCTGCAGATCCATCTGCTCCAACTTATCCAGCAGAACAAAGCCACACTCGGGATTGAGCGCACGAACAATAGCGGTTGCCACCTTCAGCTGGTCGCTACCACTCATACCATCCCACTTCTTACCGTGGTAGGTCAGTTCTCCGTCTTCTACAGACAGGCCCTCCAAGGGGAGCACAGCGTCTGCCAAAAGGTCGATCTTAGCTTTGCGGACATTCTCAAGCTGATCTGTGAGATCGTCATATTGGCGGGCATGCTGTTCCGCATCCTGCTCAGCACGCTCACGGTCGCTGTTGGCACGAACCTTGACATTGATAGCTTCGATGTTCTCCAGGTCCTGCTCAATCTGAGCGGTGGATTCGTCCTGCAACTCAGCGGCAGATTTTCGGGCAATTTCCAAATCAGTACAGAGAATGTTGTATTGCTCCTGCAAATGAAGCAGCTCTTCCTCCAGAGATTCGATGCGTTGACGGGCGTTGTTGCACTGATATTCCAGCTGGGCTGCCTGCTGCCGCTTGCGCTGATTCTCGCCGTTGTGGGCAAGAATAGCCTGCTGCCGCTGGATCAGCTCATAGGCGGATACAGGCTCTGCCGGTGCATCCGGGTAATAAGGCATTTCTAAAGCAAATTTCTTCTTTTGATCTGCGATTTGGCCAATAGCGTGGCGGCGGTTATACAGCTCGTTTTCCTGCAATTCCAGGGTGTGGAGCTGATCACCAACACCGATAACCTGCAGGAGGGTTTCGGCCTTATCTCTGTTAGACTGCTCCATAAACTTGGGAAGATTCAGCGCCAACTCTTCTACAAAGCTGTTGAGCAGCTGCTGTCCCCTCTTCTGACCATTGGGATCTGTGACCTTAAGGGCACTGTTCTTACCAAATCGCTCTACGATCAGTCCATTGGACAGTGTGATTTTAATTCGCGGAGGAATGGTAGAGCCGTCCCTTGTAGGATTACTGGGCCGGTAGCGGTCGCCACCTAATGCCCAGGCAATAGTATCGAGAATACTGGTTTTCCCTTGATTGTTATTTCCGCCAATCACCGTAAGACCGGTGGGTGACGGTTCTAAGGATACTGCACGGATGCGCTTGACATTCTCGGCTTCAAGCGCAGCTATCTTTACAGCACTCATTGACATTTTCCTTTCTGTAGATTAAAATGAAGTCGGATTCAATCCATTGCCGCTTTTCGGTCTGCTACACCGGGAGCGGCATTTTTATTTATACAGATCTTTCAGTTTTCGTATGGTAGATCCGCCGTAGGCATTCTCTGTCAGATTGATGAAATCCGTAACCGTTGTTTCTCCACCCAGGGTCAATCCCCTGTCCTTTACGAAGGCATTTCTGCCGGCCATACAAGAGCCGGTCAACCGGTGATGCCAGTCGAACAGATCCTGGTTGGGATAGGGCTTGTCCTTGTCCGGGTGCGCCTTGACGAACTCAGCAATCCGATCTTCCTCCGGCATATCATCGAACATCTTATCCGTCAGCGCAGTCATAGCTTGGTGCAGATCGTCACCATGGGCAAAAAGATCGTTGCCCTTCACCACATAGCATGGTGTCATCGTCAGATCCGACCGAAGGATGAATCCCTTCGCAACATTGCCTTTGATGGATGTAAAGATAGTGGGTACCTGATCAACCAGATACACAGTATGTCCGTTGATCTCAGCAAGACCGCCGTCGCCGGAGCCGGAGCCGGAGCCGTAGCCGGAGCCGTCGCCGGAGCCGGAGCCGTAGCCGGAGCCGTCGCCGTCGCCGGAGCCGTTGCCGTAGCCGGAGCCGTCGCCGGAGCCGTCGCCGGAGCCGTCGCCGGAGCCGGAGCCGGAGCCGTAGCCGGAGCCGTCGCCGGAGCCGTCGCCGTAGCCGTCGCTAATAGATAAGAATGCCTTGATCTTCTCCTGCAGCTTTACATCTTCCATACCGGCACCGCCTTGATGTTGGCCTCTGCCTCAGCAGTGGCAGGAATCACCTCAATGGCATCCAGCAAGGTGATAGATTCGGCAGTCAAAGTAAATCTGCAGTCCTTGGGTCGCTTTACACCCTCGGTTGCGATCTGCAAACACTCGGTAGCTCCGTGCCACCGCCAAAGTCTGCGAACATTCTTCAGCACAACCTTCTGACCTTCCTGGGATTCCAGGACACCGGCGAACACACCGCTGCGGTTACCTCTTACGATTACATACTTTCCGTTCATAATGTTTTCCTCCTTAATTATTTGAATGCTTGTTCCCATAACCTGCCAGCAAGAAAGCTTACCGCGCAGGTGATGATCTCGGATACGAATATCGACGGCACGGAAGGGATTGTTCCCAACTGCCATAAGGTCAGATTAACTAACTCCACCCCCAGCAGGGCCACGATGACCAGCAAGGACCGCCTTGTCCCGTACATTTTCTTTCCAGTTGCTTCATATCGTCCTGTCTCACCGCGGAACATCTGTTTTGTTTGTTTCATTTCGAACTTCCTTTCCTATGTGCTTAAATTCACCGGTAAACCGGTTTCTTACGATCATACTGTTTTGGAATTCCTTTACCACTACCCACGAATGAGCCTTTAGCCCGTGCTTTTCCAGCACCTGCGCCTGCTCCCTCGTTGGCGTGGCATTCTTCTGCGCCACTATTTCACCTCCTAATTCAGTTGCCATCCAATGGCAGCCCGTTCTTCTATCCAGTGTTTGAACCTTTCAATTGGGATCAGTCTCCGGTTTCCCAATACAATTACCGGGAAACCTTCTGTCCGGATAATTTGATACATAGCAGTTTTGCTGACTCCGAGAGCCTCTGCTGCTTCCACAACGCTGTATGTAAGCTTCGGAGTTTTGATTGTGTTTTCCATACATCCTCCTTCCTGCTCAATGTTTTGCTCCCGTTTTATGGGACTGATTGATTGCTAATCTTGGGGTGTGTCAGGGATATCTAAGATTTCGCGGATAGCCTGTACAATATTAGGGGTATTTAACTGTCCCGTCATAACCTTGTACAGATACGACCCATCAAAAAAAAGCCCTGTTCTTTCTTTAACCTGTTCAATTAACCAAGCCTGCTTTTGCTCTAAGTCAACCAATCGCTTTTTTACCTCTTTGCCAAAAGGTGTTGTCTTCGTCTGCTCCACATGTTCACCGCCTTTCTATTTGGGTCTTGACAATTACGTAAATATGTAATATATTGTAGATACCACTCAACAAAACTTACGCCTTTACGTCCTGCTGGCTCTATATTATTACGGAACGACGTAATTGTCAAGGGTTATTTACGGCTTTACGTAAATTTGGCGAAGTGTACAAGAAGGGGACTACTAAATATGTCTAATTTGTACAATCGCATTGAAGAACTATGCAAAGAAAACAACGAAAGCATTACCACAATGTGCAAAGAAGCAGGCGTAAGCCGTGCTTCCCTATCTGATTTGAAGATGGGGCGCAACCAAAGCTTATCCGCAGAGACCCTATCCAAGATTGCTGCGCACTTCGGAGTATCTGTGGATTACTTGCTTGGCGAAGAAAACAAAAAAGCGCCCACCAATGCTGGTGAGCGCAAAGTAAGTGACGATGATATTAAATTTGCCCTCTTTGGCGGCGACGGTGAAATCACCGACGAGATGTTTGACGAGGTAAAGAGATTTGCCGAAATGGTCAAGCTCCGGGAGGACACTAAGAAGAAAAAGGAGCAATAATGGAAATCCGCACTCTCTATAGCCTTGCACAACAACAGAATATAGAGGTGCTTCAATTTCCTATGAACGAGAATGGCTCTATGTCGATTATGACCGAAGACGGATCCTGTTACATAGGTATAGACGAATCTGTCCAGGACGGCAATATCCAGGAGCGTGTCCACTTAGGCCACGAGCTTGGGCACTGCATTACCGGTAGCTTTTATAGCATCCATACAGCTGTGGACTGCCGGCAGCGGCACGAAAACCGCGCAGATAAATGGGCGGTAAAACAGCTGATCCCGGTGGATGAACTGGATATCGCTGTTGCCAACGGCTGTACCGAAATATGGGAACTGGCGGAACACTTTGGTGTTACCGAGCAGTTTATGCGAAAGACCGTCTGCTATTATGTTCACGGGAATTTAGCAACAGAGTTATATTTTTAATCAGAATCGAGGTAATATTTATGAAAAGAGCATTGTTTGCACTCACTCTCGCCATCGCACTGTTACTTGCTGGCTGTGGAGAAGTGTCTACCACAAACGGTGGAGACTCTACTGGATCTGCTAAGCAGGAGGAATCCGCAAAAGAAAAGGTTATTTTTGATAATGACAAAGTAAAGGTTACATATACCGGAATAAAAGAAATTGATGTAAAAACTGTTGGATACTCATATCTTAACCTCAAGATTGAAAACAAAACAGATACCGAAGTTCGGGTCATGATGCCCTACTGTAGTGTAGATGAAGAAGTTGTTCCTTTTGTAATACAAGGTGCAACAACAATATATATCAAACCGGGGAAAACATTCCCAGCTACTTTTGGTATACAGATGTTTAATTTGAGTATTGACAGCTTAAAGAATGCAAAAGAAATTGAATTTACACTTAAAGCCGTCGACAAGGATAATATTATAGATGTCATCTTTGAAGAAACGATGAAAATTGAATTTAATAAATAAATGCCATCATAACTGAGCCTGTCCGGCAACTGCCCTAAGAGCATTTCCGGTTACCGCCGCATGAAAACGCAAAACACAAAGAATTATCAATTACTCCAGGCTCTCGCTGCCGAGATGGGGCGGCAAATATAAAAGCGCCATATCCTACTGATAGCATGCAAAAGAAAAGAGGTACTAACTATGTTCAAAAAAATCACATCTATCATTCTTGCTATTCTTTTGATTTTGTCATTTGCAGGCTGTTCGCGCCCTGTCAATGGTCCCACCCCCGCTTCCAATGCAACAGAGCCTGCTGAGACCATTATGGCTACCAGCGAGGCCGAAGCTTCTGAGACTACTGAAGGCACTAAGGCTACTGATCCCACCAAGGAGACCACTGCTACCAAAGCAACAACCGTTAAGCCCACTACGGCTAAGCCTACTGCTGCTGTTAAGCCAACTGCTGCTACCAAAGCAACCCAAGCTGTTACCAAGGCTACTAAGGCAACTATCGCCGCAACCACTGCAACGAAAGATACAGCAACCGAAAGCACTTCCGCCCAAATTGAAACAGATGAAAAGCTCTTTTCTGTTGAGATCACGCTCCCAGCCTCTATATTCGAAGGCGAAGATATGACCAAGTTTGATGCTAAAGCATATGCAAAAGAGCAGGGATTTACATCGGCGAAAGTAAACAAAGACGGATCTGTCACCGTTACTATGACAAAAGCAAAGCACAAGGAGCTCCTCGATGAGATGGCTGATTCTCTCGATAAAAACTTTGCGGAATTTGTAAATGGCGAAGACACCCCATACATTAAGGAAATCAGCCACAATGACAATTTCACAGCTGTTACAATGAAGGTTGATAAGGCAGCATACGAAAATGCTTTTGACTTTACACCGTTTGCAATTGCTCTGTCCGTTTCTATGTACCAGGCATTTACAGAAACAGAATATCATGTGGAAGTCACCATTGTTGATGTAACCACCGGTGCAACAATTGATTCTATCACCTACCCCGATGCGTTAAATAGTTAATTAACAAAAGCTAAAAGCTGTGCAGAAGGAAATGATGAAATGAGAAAACCAACAAAATGGATTGCCGCATTACTGGCGATTGTGTTATTGCTTTCTGGATGCTCTGTATCCACCGTAGACGAAGCTACGAAGCCGACAGAAACCATCAATCTTACAGCGGTCACCTCTGCGCCAACAGAGGCTTCAACAACCGCCACGGCGGCATTAACGACCCAAACTGAGGCACCAACAACAAAGCCCACAACAGTGCCTACAACCGCACCCACTATTAAAACTGCACCGACCACTACCCCTACAACCGTTCCCACAACACCGCCCGCAAAGACTTCCTTCAGTGTTCATTTCATTGATGTAGGCCAAGCGGATGCAGCATTGGTTGAATGTGACGGCCATTATATGCTGATCGATGGCGGCAACAAGGCCGACTCTAATGTCATCTACTCTGTACTGAAGAAGGCTGCCGTGCCTAAGCTGGACATCGTGGTTGGTACCCACGCACACGAGGATCATATCGGTGGCTTGCCCGGTGCATTCAATTATACCACCGCAGATATTACACTCTGCCCGGTCAAGAACTATGACAGCAATGCCTTTGAGGATTTTGCCAAATACGCAACACAAAAAGGCGGCGGCATTACTGTTCCTAAAAAGGGCGATACCTACTCCCTGGGAAGCGCAACCGTAAAGATCCTTGGTGTCAATGGTGGCAGCGACACAAATGATACATCCATTGTCCTCCGGATTGACTACGGCAAGACATCCTTCCTGTTTACCGGCGATGCTGAACGTGAAGCAGAGCAGGCTATTCTGAGCACCGGCGAAGATCTGTCCGCTACTGTTTTGAAAGTTGGACACCACGGCAGCGACACTAGCACTTCTTACCCCTTCCTGCGTGAGATTATGCCAAAGTATGCCGTGATCTCTGTCGGTACTGGCAACAGCTACGGACATCCGACAGAAGATACTTTGAGCCGCTTGCGCGATGCTGATGTGAAGGTGTTCCGGACGGATGTGCAAGGTGATATCTTCTGCACCAGCGACGGAAACGAAGTCACCTTCTCCGTTACCAGGAATGCCGGCGCAGATGTGTTCGGAGGTATTGGAGAGAACAGCACTCAGACCAAACCTACCACCGCTCCGACTACTCCACCTACCACCAAAGCCACTACAGAACCCGAAAACACTCCTGTAGTTGAACCCGTTGGAGATATGGTTTGGATTCCCAAAACCGGAAAGAAATATCACTCCAGTTCCAGCTGCAGCAATATGAAGAATCCCTCTAAGGTCACAAGATCGCAAGCTATTCAGATGGGTTACGACCCCTGCAAAAAGTGCTATTGATTACTATGTCTATTTTATATGACCGCATCTATTCCCTCTGCACCCAAAGCAACATCACTCCTTGCAAGATGTGCTCCGAGATAGGAATTAGTCGGAGCGCCATCACCGACCTTAAGGCCGGCCGCAAGAAAGACCTTAATGCCACCACTGCCTACAAGATCGCCAAGTACTTTGGTGTTTCGGTGGGATATCTGCTGGGGTTTGAGGACAAATAAAAAACCGCCCCGGCGGTACCGGGGCGGACAGGAAATCATATGTACTTCTCAAAATATTGCAAGGTTGAACACTGTAAGAGCTGCTTGTTTCGAGGGATTTCTGGATGTTCTTTGGCTTTTTTATATTTCTTAATATACCGCTGAAGCTTCTGCACAACCTGATGCTCATCAATCTGCTTCAACACCTTGAATTCATTCGGGCGGACATACGGTTGCGTAGTTGATATGTATCGTGCGGGATTTTCGATCACCACAGCCTTTGTAACATCAATACCGCAATTATTATCCTTATCCGTCCAAATCGCAAACTCATGGTTATGCTTAATGTTAGACCGCAACGGAACAGCCCACACAACACCATTAATTACCACTTTAATCCTTATATAAGGACGATAATCTTTTTGCTCAATCTCGGTACACTTCTCATACCGCTTATAAAATTTCTCCGTAAGGAATACTATTTTCAACAACTTTCGACACCCCATTTAGTAAAAAACGGCCTGGAGGCCAGGCCGTCTTCTCAGTGAGCATTTTTTTGTTTACCCTCCTCACGCTCTATGAGGAGATCAACTCAGTGGGCATTCTTTATTTGCGACTTGCGCCCTACAAGTCTGGGCTGATGGTACAGACAGGATTGATGACGAAGTCATTTTCTTGTCAGGCGGATCTCTCCGCACTGTCATTATATCATACATCGTCAAAAAAGATACTTGGAAAATTGTACGAAATTTTGCAATGGTTACTTATGTTAACTTATGCTTTTTTGCACATTTTGTACCATTTGGGGCCATCGCGTGCCATTTTGTGCCGTTCCCTACCATTTGGTACCATTTAATGTGAATAACCGCCCCGGTGCGCCAACACCAGAGCGGTAAGATAGAACACCACCCACCAACCACGATAGGGGCAGTCTACCCTTTTATATTATCACGACTGCCCCGGAAAGGCAAGGAAAAAATGTCAAGAAAATCAGCAGCCGGTACCGGCACGATCCGGAAGAAAACCATTACCCGCAATGGCAAAGAATACACCTACTGGGAGGCTCGCTATACATTTGGCCGAGATCCTGGCACCGGCAAACAGATCCAACGCAGCATTACCGGCAAAACCCAAAAAGAAGTATCTCAAAAGCTGAAGGCAGCCACCGCCGCCATTGACGAAGGCGCCTATACAGCCCCCAGTAAACTGACGGTCGGCCAGTGGTTGGATATTTGGACAGCAGAATACCTGGGCGGTGTAAAGCCCTCTACTGTCACCTCATATAAGGCTACCGTGCGGACACATCTCAAACCTGGACTTGGTGCAATCCGCCTTGAATCATTAACCGCGCATACCATCCAAGGGCTGTACAACAACCTGGGGGCACAGGAAAAAGGCGGCAAGTCTCTGTCAGCCAAAACTATAAAGAACGTCCACGGTGTTCTTCATAAGGCTCTGCAGCAAGCAGTGGCTAATGGCTATATCCGGTTTAATCCTACGGATTCCTGTGTGTTACCCCGGGTAATTAAAAAAGAGCTGCAGCCACTGGACGAAGATCAGATAACAGCCTTCCTGAAGGCTATCAAGGGCCACAGATTGGAAGATCTATTTATAACAACCTTATTCACCGGAATGCGTGAAGGCGAGGTCTGCGGCCTGCTCTGGGACTGCGTAGACCTAACTAAAGGCACTATAACAATCAATAAGCAGTTACAGTTGGTACGCAATACCCGGGGAGATCACCAGCTCATGCCCACCAAGAACAGCAAAGGCCGCACTATTACCCTTGCTCCCTCTGTGGTGAAGGTTCTGCGCAATACCAAAAAGGCACAATTAGAGAATCGGCTCCGGTACGGTGAGTGCTGGACAGACAGTGGCTTTGTATTTACCGACGAGCTTGGACACTACCTAAAGCCCCAGGCTGTCCGCAGGGAATTCAAAAAGGTAGTTGTGGATATCGGTTGCCCGGATACAAGATTCCACGACCTACGGCACTCCTACGCCGTGGCTGCCCTTAAGTCCGGAGACGACATCAAGACCGTGCAGGAGAATTTGGGTCATGCTACAGCCTCATTTACCCTTGATATCTACGGCCACGTCACCGAGAAAATGAAGCAGGACAGTGCTAACCGGATGGAGCAATTTATCAAGGCTGTAAACGCATAAGGGAAAACAAAAGGGAAAACAAAAAACCGCCTTTCCCCAATTTAAACATTTCAAGGGGCAAAGCGGCAAAATTTAAAGAAAAAACCCGGTATCTATAACAGATTCCGGGTTTTCCCATTGGCAGAGGATGAGGGATTCGAACCCCCGCAAACGGAGTCAGAGTCCGGTGTGCTACCGTTACACTAATCCTCTATCACACGGACAGGTTTTATTATAACCACGAAACGAAAAAAGTCAAGCATTTTTTTCGTTTTTTACCAGTTTTTTCTCCGTGGTTCGCAGGTAGTATTTCCATAATCAAAGATTTTATGCAGGAGATTGCCACGGGCGCAAGCGCCCGTGGCAATGACAACAGAAATTTATATTTCCCAAGGGAAGGGTTTGCCTTTTAAGACGGAACGTTTGATATAAGAAAAGGTCTCCTTCTCCCCTTTTTCCGCCAGCATTTCAAGCAGATAATCCAGTTCCTTTTGGGTCTGGGGGTGCATACGAAGCCTCTCCAAGCTCTTACGAAAATAGGCCAAGGCTGCGCCGTCGGTATAGGCTTTCCCCTGGTAGGTCATACAGGCCGCCCGGCGGTCCATCACCATCTCCACCAGGTATTTCCGGGGCATAGGGAGAGATTCATATTGCTTTGTTTCCAGGCTCAGATCCGTCCAATATTCATAATGGTGACGGTTGCGGCCTTTATGGTGCATCCAGGCCTCACTATAGCCCTTTTCCTCCCGCTCGGCGGTATTGGGGCTGCGGGTGCCTTGATAGTATTTTACGCCGCTCAAAAACTCCGTGGGGGAATATTTGGACAGGTCGTGGACCAGACCGCGCCAATATAGTCCCACCCGGAAGCAGCCGCCACACACGATCATGCGGTGCTTGGTGATGGTCACAAAATGTTTCAGAGCTTTCAATGTTTTGCCCTCGCTTTCATGCAAAAGGGTGCGGCAAGCGCACCCTTTCATTTTTATCTTGCCAAGAAGCCGATCTTCTTATAGACCTTGCGGAGGGTCTTCTCAGCCTCATAAGCAGCCCGCTCGGCGCCGCCACGGTACACGCCTTCCAGGTATGCCTTATCCTTCAGCAGGCGACTGGCCTCCTCACGGATGGGCCGCAAGGTTTCGATAACAGCCTCGCCCACCTTGGGCTTGAACGCACCGTAGCCCTGGCCTGCAAACTCGGTTTCGATCTCTTCATAGGTCTTACCGGTGACGGCAGCATAAATGCTCATCAGATTGGCAACACCGGGCTTGTTCTCCGGGTCAAAACGGACACAGTTCTCGGTATCGGAATCGGTAATGGCCCGCTTAAACTTCCGCTGGATATCCTCGGGGCGCTCCATCAGGAACACGCAGCCCTCGGGCATAGATTTACTCATCTTGCTCTCCGGAGCATTCAGGCTCATGACCCGGGCGCCGGTCTCGGGGATGTAGGGCTCGGGGATCTTGAACACATCGCCATAGATGCTGTTAAACCGCTGGGCAACATCTCTCGTCAGCTCACAGTGCTGCTTCTGATCGTGGCCTACGGGCACCAGATCCGGCTGGTACAGCAAAATATCCGCCGCCATCAGTGCGGGGTAAGTAAACAGACCGCCGTTGATATTCTCCGCATTCTTGGCGGACTTATCCTTAAACTGGGTCATACGGCTCAGCTCGCCGAACATGGTATAGCAGTTCAGCACCCAGCCAAGCTCTGCATGCTGGTGGACATGGCTCTGAACAAACAGGGTGTTCTTCTCCGGGTCTAAGCCGCAGGCAATGTACTGTGCCAGCTGCTCCAAGGTGCGGCGACGCAGGTCAGCAGGGGTCTGCCGGACGGTGATGGTGTGCATATCCGCCATAAAGTAGAAGCAGTCAAACTGCTCGGCACGACCGCTCCAATTCTTAATAGCACCCAGGTAATTGCCCAAATGCAGGTCACCGCTGGGCTGGATGCCGGATAACATTCTCTTCTTCTGTACGATTTCTTCCATTTTGCTTTCCTCTTTTCCGGGAATTTCTTAATATTTTATCACAGCTGGCAGAAAAACGCAATGGGAAATTGACTTTCCGGGGGGGAATATGGTATAGTAACAAAAAGATTTTTAGATAGAGGTTGATAGTATGGATTACAAAGCATTGGCTGATTTATTATTCCCGGGCGTTACCGACACTCCCGAGATGTTAGAAGAGAGATTCCCCCTGCGGAATTGTCCCGAGGGAGCTGTCATCACCCGTATGGCGCCGTCGCCCACCGGTTTTGTCCATTTGGGCAATTTGGTGCAGGGTCTCATTTCCGAGCGGATGGCCCACCAGAGCGGCGGCGTGCTGTTTTTGCGGGTGGAGGACACCGATGCCAAGCGGGAAGTTCCCGGCGCGGTGGAGGTTCTCATTGACACGCTGAAGCACTACGGTATTGCCTTTGACGAAGGCGCATCCCACAGCGGTGATTTTGGTGACTACGGTCCTTACCGGCAGCGCCAGAGAGCGGGTCTGTACCATGTGTTTGCCAAGAAGCTGGTGGAAGAGGGCAAGGCATATCCCTGCTTCTGCACCGAAGAAGAGCTGACTGCTATGCGTGAGCAGCAGGAAGCAAACAAGGAGAATTTTGGTTACTATGGCAAGTACGCCATTTGGCGTGACCGGGCTATCGAGGACATCAAAGCACAAATCGCTGACGGCAAGCCCTGGGTGCTGCGTTTCCGCAGTGAGGGATCTATCGAGAATCAGTTCAAATTTGACGATGTGGTCAAGGGCAAGCTGACCATCACCGAAAATGACATTGATCACGTGCTACTCAAGTCCGACGGCATTCCCACCTATCACTTTGCCCACGCGGTGGACGATCACTTGATGCGCACTACCCACGTGGTTCGTGGCGACGAATGGATGGCTACCCTGCCCTTCCACATCCAGCTGTTCAAGGCCTTGGGCTTTAAGCTGCCCAAGTATGTCCACATCGGACCGCTGATGAAGATGGACGGCAATTCCAAGCGCAAGCTCTCCAAGCGGAAAGACCCGGAGCTGGCACTTACCTTCTACAAGGCCGAGGGCTTCCCTGTTGCGGCAGTTTATGAGTACATTATGACACTCCTGAACTCCAACTATGAGGATTGGCGTCGGGCTAATCCCACCGCTCCCGCCACCGACTTCCCCTTCAGTGCCAAGAAGCTGAACCCCGCCGGCAATCTGTTCGATTATGCAAAGCTGACAGATGTTAGCAAGAATGTAATTGCCATGATGGATGCTGAAACTGTCTACGATCTACTCACCGAATGGGCTAAGGAGTTCGATGCTGACTTTGCCGAAAAATTAGAGCGTGATCCTGCCTACACCAAGTCCATTTTGGCTATTGGCCGGGGCGGCAAGAAGCCCAGAAAGGACATTGCTGTCTGGACTGAGGCCAAGGCATATATGGGCTTCTTCTACGACGAGTATTTGGAAAAGCCTGTATTTGACGAAAAGTTCAGCGCTGACACTGTGAAGACTGTGCTGGCCAAGTTCTTAGAGAAATTTGACATTGCTGACGATTCTTCTGCCTGGTTTGACAAGGTCAAGGCCATCACCGAAGAGATTGGTTTCACCACCGATATGAAGGCCTACAAGGCTGACCCCACCGCCTTCCCCGGCACTGTGGCAGATGTATCCACCTTCATCCGGCAGGCTGTTACCGGCAAGACAAATTCTCCTGATCTTTACACCGTTATGCAGATCCTCGGCTGTGACAGGACCGTAGCAAGAATCAAAGCAGTTATGGAAACTCTGTAAAAATATCCCAATAAAAAAGGAACGACCAAATGGTCGTTCCTTTTTTGTTTACTTAAGCTTCGGGGTCGTCGTTCAATTCTTGGATTTCCTCGGGTTCTTCAGCTGCTTCAGGAGCAGTTGCAGGAACTGCAGGCTTTTTCTTCGCCAGGAAGAACCAAGTCAGACCGCCGGCAACAGCCAAAACTGCCACAGCAATGCCAACAATCAAAATTACATTGTTGTCCTTTGATGCCTTAGGTTCCTCATCAGAGCCCCGGGTTTCCTCAGGAGCTAAGGTTTCATCAGGCGCCAAGGTTTCATCAGGTGCCATAACCTCTGTCGTAGCATCCGGTGCTAAGGTTTCTCCGGGTGCCAAAGTCTCACCGGGTTTTGTGGACTGGGTGGGTGCCTTAGTCGCCTTGGTAGCGGAAGTTGCCTTGCTGGCTCTGGTGGGCTTTGTAAGCGGAGCCTTGGTTTCTTTGGTTGCCTTGGTTGCAGTGCTGCCGCTTGTCGGCCTTACATTCTCCTCTTCACCGGAATTGGAGTCTACACCAGGCACAGTCGGCTTTGTGGGCATCTCACCTGTTCCATCGTCCAGGTAAATTCGCATCTTCTTGCTCTTATTCTGCACAGTGCCAACCACCACGCCGTCATCGCCGGGCTCCATAGTCACAGTGGCGACCACAGATTCAGAGGTCAATGTATTGTTGCTGTCATAGAAGGCAGCCTTTACCTTGATGGTCTGCTTCTTAGCAGTTGCATTCAGCCAGGACAGACGGTAAGCAATCTCTGCCTTTTCATGCTTATTGTAGGCGATCAGATCCTCGCCGCCGTAGACATCATAGACCGACAGGTCTGCAGCCAATCCTGTGGGATAGAGCTTATAGTCATCGACCAGCGCCTGGGTGGTCAGATCGGCACAGGAAATGCTGATTTTCTCAACAGGTAACGAGATTTTTACCATATCTACATTGGCTACCTGCTTCAGCTGCTTGCCATCAGCATAGACAGTGTAAGTGCAGGTACCTTCATCAAAGTCTATATCCCGCTTGAAGGTATATTTCTTTCCGGTGGCAAGGGTCACGCCGGAAAGCTCTTTGTATTCGCCGTAATCATCGTAGAATACCTTGTCACCTTCTAACTTAATACCGCCATCCTTAGCGGTATTGAGCAGAACCACCTTGGCGCCGCTGTTCATTGCTTGCGGCAAAGTGACAGAAACCTCCCATGCCTGCTGCAGGGCATATGTATCACCGGCAGTAATATTCTTGGGCAGCTTCACATTTTCCAAAACTGCTGTGCCGGTGAGGGCCAATGCCTTACCGCCATCGTGGGCAGTGATGACCATATCGTTGTTTACATTAAACTTCCAGGTCTGCGGCAGTGCCAAATTGCCCTCATTCAATACCGTGCCGGTTTTATAGCTCTCAAAATCCTCCAGATAGGAAGGATTCTCGCTATAGCGGTCGGCATCGCGGGTGACAACAGGATTCACATTCTTGGCGGTTTCTACCCAGTAACCGGTGCTGCCCAAAGTTACAGAGCCCTCCTTGAGGATCTTGCCACCGGGGAAGGTAACGGTTGTACCGTTGATCTTAAAGGTAGGATCACTGTCCTTGATCTTAAAGCTTTCCTTTGTTGTGCCGCTGGTAGTATCCGGGGTAATACGCCAGATATTCCGGCCGTTTGCATACATACCGGTCAGCACATATCCGTCATTCCAGTTTGCAGGAACATAAATCGGCTTGCGGTCGGAGTAGCCGGCAACACGGGTCAGTTCACTTAATGCCTCAGACATATACTTCAGCCGCTCGTCATAACCTGCCTGGCCACCGCCCTCCTTTACTGTCATGTAGACTAAGAAAGGTTGGGGGTCCATCATGCCGTAGTGATACAAAGATTCAGTATAATAGGCAGTGTTGCCCTTATAAGAGGTATCTCTGCCATAGTCGAATCTTGAGATCCAAACGCTGATCTTCTTGCTGTCGGTTGCGTCGTAGATGTTCTTCATCTTGTTGATGTTCCACAGCAGCATGCCGTAGGGATCATCGTCATAGACCGCGTTATTGTAGCTTGCAGGGTTCTGGTAGAGGTAAGTACTGCCATCCTTAAAATAGCTTGCATTGGGCAGGTGGGAATAGTCGTTGGTATTGGACACATTGCCCGTCTTCATACCGTTGGTATAGCTATGAAGATTCTTATACCAGGTTCCGCTCTCATAAGACTGATAATCAGACAAGGTCGCATTGGGATAAAGCGCTTTCATCGGTTCATAGATAGCATAGTCAAAGTACATTGCGATCCGGTTGTACATGACCCGATTCCATATCTCATAGCAGCCAGTGTATTTAGCTGTATGCTCTGCCAGCGCATCGCCCTTCATAACCTGCTTAATGGTCTGCGGGGGATACATACTCCAAATTTCAGATCTGTCGCCACCAATATTTTCATAGAACTTAAAGCCAGCCTCCTCCAGCATGGGACGCAGTTGGGTTTTATACTGGGGGTGGGCAACTACATCATGGTAGAAATTCCGGTTGCTGCCGGCAGGCGCATTCTTCTCATAATGTCCGCCGTATGGGGAGCCATACAGATACCAGCTGCCCATATAAATATATTCGGTATCCAGGATCACACCGTCCAGCTTGCCACCTATATCCTTATAGGCATCCAGAAATTCATCGAAGATTTTCTTCAATGCCTTGACGCCCTTGTCTGCATAAATAACCAAGTCGGCGTCCCATTCCAACGCCTCCGCAGTATCAAACAGACGGATGTACTTCATACCTTCCGGCCGGGAATCCAAAGCATTCTTTACGGTCTGCGCCAGTTTTGCCGAATCCGTTTGGCCGTTAAATGTAAGCTGATCGCCAAGAGGTTTCACTATAAGCACGTACGCTCTGTCAATGTTGCTGAACTTCTCACCTTCCAGAGGGTCCCAGGTCAGCGCATAGAAGGGCTTGGATGTGACTGCTGCATCGGCAACTGTTCCTACGGAAGGTGCCACAGACAGCAGGATCACGAGGGTCAAAATTGTTGCCAAAAATCTTTTCATCGGTTATCTCCTTAATTTTTAAGACTCTGCAGGGGTGCAGGGATACGGCCGCCACGGGCTATAAACTGGGCAGCAGATTCATTATGTACCGGCATTACCGGAGCACTGCCCAACAAGCCGCCCATCTCCACCATATCGCCAACGGTTTTGCCGGGGGCAGGGATGATGCGGACGGCAGTTGTTTTGGAATTGACCATGCCGATTGCGGCTTCATCGGCAATGATTGCGGAAATGGTATCTGCGCTGGTATCACCGGGGACAGCGATCATATCCAAGCCCACGGAGCAGACGCAGGTCATAGCCTCCAGCTTATCCAGGGTCAAAGTGCCGGACAAGGCTGCGGCGATCATGCCCTCGTCCTCGGACACGGGAATAAATGCGCCGCTGAGACCGCCAACATGGTTAGATGCCATAACGCCGCCCTTTTTCACCGCATCGTTGAGCATAGCCAGGGCTGCTGTCGTACCGTGCGTGCCACAGACCTCTAAGCCGATCTCCTCCAAAATACGGGCAACGGAGTCGCCCACAGCGGGTGTGGGTGCTAAGCTCAAGTCCACGATACCGAAAGGTACGCCCAGCCGCTTACCGGCTTCTACGCCAACCATCTGACCCATACGGGTGATCCGGAAGGCGGTTTTCTTAATAGTCTCAGCCACCACATCAAAGGGCTGACCCTTTACGCTCTGCAGGGCATGGTACACCACGCCAGGACCGGAAACGCCCACATTCAGCTCGCATTCCGGCTCGCCCACACCGTGGAAGGCGCCTGCCATAAAGGGATTGTCTTCAACTGCGTTTGCAAAAACAACCAACTTTGCACAGCCCAAACCGTCGTTATCAGCGGTCAGTTCTGCAGTTTTCTTAATAATTTGGCCCATTTTGGCAACGGCGTCCATATTGATGCCGGCCTTGGTAGAGCCCACATTAACGCTGGAGCAGACCAGGTCCGTAGCCTTCATCGCCTCGGGGATGGAATCCATCAGCACCCAATCACCCTTGGTACAGCCCTTCTGCACCAGCGCAGAAAAGCCGCCGATGAAGTTGACACCGCACTCTTTAGCGGCCTTATCCATGGCAATAGCCAACGGCACATAGGAATCGGTGTTGCAGCTATTGCCCACGATGGCAATAGGGGTCACGGAGATCCGCTTATTCACGATGGGAATGCCAAACTCCCACTCGATCTCCTCGCCAACCTTCACCAAATTTTCCGCTCGGCGGGTGATCTTATCATAGATCCGCTGGGCGCAGATGTTGACATCCTCATGGGCGCAATCCAGCAGGCTAATGCCCATGGTGATGGTACGCACATCCAGGTGACGCTTGTCGATCATATCCTGGGTGGCTAAAATATCCTTAAAATCCAACATACGCTTACACCCTATGCATTGCCTGGAAGATTTCTTCTCTCTGCAGGCGGATGGAAAGACCCATTTCCTTGCCTTTTTCCTCTAACTTTTGGGCAAGCTCAGCCACGGGCACTGTAGCGCCGGACACTTCCACCACCATCATCATGGTGAAATAGCCCTGCATAACAGTCTGGCTGATATCCAGCACATTGACCTGGAATCCGGCCAGGTCCGTACACACCTCGGCAATGATACCCACCCGGTCCTTGCCGACAACTGTTACAACCGCTTTCATACTTACACCTCGTAGTCAGCGCAGACGCGGGTATTCAGGAAGTTCCAGAAATGCTCCTTGGCTGCCAGGTGGGCAGGATGGGTCGCGTAATTCGTCAGTGCTTCCTTGCTTTCGAATTCAGAATACAACGCATAGTCCACGCCATTGTAAGCAGCCCGGATCTCCATAGCCTGCAGACCAGGGATCACACCTACCAGTGGCTCCAGCTGGGCCTTGATGATGGCCACGGCCTCTGCCTTGTCAACATTTTCTTTCAATGTGTACAGAACAATGTGCTTTACCATAATATCTCTCCTTATTTGCTTGCGGGTATTTACGACAAATACCGGGGCCGATTTTTCGGTCCCGGTATGTACTGTCAATTAAGCCTCTTCGGTAACTTCCTCAGTTGCCTCTGCAGCTTCCTCAGCTTCCTCTTCGGTCTCCTCTGCAACGGGCTCCAGCAGAGCGCGGATGGACAGGGAGATACGCTTATTCTCAGCGTCGATATCGGTGATCTTCACCTGGACTTCCTGGCCCTCAGCCAGCACATCCTCGGGCTTGCCGATACGCTTGTCTGCAATCTGGGAAATATGGATCAGGCCGTCAACACCGGGAATGATCTCAGCGAATGCACCGAAGGTCATCAGCTTCACGACCTTAGCGGTGACAACATCGCCTGCATTGTAGGTGGTCATAAACTGATTCCAGGGGTTCATCTCAGCAGTCTTGTAACCCAGGGAGATCTTGCGCTTCTCGGCGTCGAAGGAGATGACATAAACATCGATCTCGTCGCCAACACTCACGACCTCAGCGGGGTTCTTAATGCGGTTCCAGCTCAGCTCGGAAACGTGAACCATACCGTCCACACCGCCGATGTCCACAAATGCGCCGTAAGAAGTCAGAGACTTAACAGTGCCGTGGTACTTTGCGCCAACCTCGATCTCGCTCCACAGCTTCTCCTGTGCAGCCTTGCGGCCCTCAGCAGTAACAGCACGGATAGAGCCGATCACACGGCGACGGGCGCGGTTGACCTCAGTGATCTTCAGCTGGGTGGTAGTGCCAACCAGAGCTGCCATATCGCCGCCCTTGGCAACACCGGACTGAGAAGCGGGGATGAACACGCGGATGCCCTTAACAGTAGCAACCAGGCCGCCCTTATTCTCTTCGGTGATAACGCCTTCCACGGTAGCCTTCTCTTCGCACCAGGTAGCCATCTCATCCCAAACCTTGATGCCGTCCAGCTTCTTCTTGGACAGCTGGCAGGTACCTTCCTGATCGTTGACGCGGACCACAAATACTTCGATCTCGTCGCCTACCTTCAGAATATCCTCAGGCTTTACGGAAGGATCTGCGCTGACTTCATCATACGGAATATAGCCGGCGTGCTTGGTGCCCAGGTCGATCTGGACTTCAGTGGTGCCAATACCGGTAACGATACCGATAACCTTATCTCCTGTATTTAAAGTCTTGATGGACTGCTCAAGAAGTGCCTCAAAGCTTTCCTCCTGTACAGCCTCAACATTCATAATTTCGCTCATTGTCTTATTGACCTCCTTTATAATCCACGCCGGGGTTGATGCACCGGCAGTGATTCCAACATCACGCACACCGCGAAACAGCTCGGGATCTATCTCGGTGGCATTGTCCACCAACATGACCCGGTCGCAGTGCTCCCGGCAAATCATTGCCAGACGGCCGGTATTGGAAGAATGGGTATCTCCCACCACCACCATTGCCTGACTGGTCTTGCTGAGGCTTGCCGCCTCATTCTGCCGGGATTCAGTCGCTCTGCATATTGTATCAAAAATTTTTACATTAGTAAACACTTTTTTTGCAATTTTTTTGCAAAAATTCCAAAGAGCTTCGGTGGAAGTTGTCTGACAGACCATACTGATGGGCAAATCGGAAGAAATCTCTCCGGATTCAGCCCAGCTTTGGAGCTCTTCGGGGGTTTCGAAAACCTTACAATTGCTGCACCAGCCGGCGATCCCCTCCACCTCCGGGTGGGCGCGGGTACCGATAATCACCGGCAAGCGGCCTTCCTCCTCTGCCCGGCTGACAATGCCGTGGATCCGCTTGACAAAGGGACAGGTGGCATCCACCACCTTGGCACCTCTTGCTTCCAAAGCCTCCTGCACCGCCCGGGTCACGCCGTGGGAACGGATGATGACCGTTTGGCCCGGTTGCGCTTCCTCAGGAGATTCGATCACCTTCACGCCCATTTGACGAAAATGCTCCACGGCGTGTCTGTTGTGGATGATAGGTCCAAGGGTGCAGACCTGCCGGTCTGTGGCCGCAGCCTGCTCTACCAATTCCACTGCCCGGTTCACACCGAAACAAAAGCCAGCGCTTTCCGCTACGCGAATGCTCATACGGGAATCTTCTCCTTGATAATAGCTTCAATGGCGGCAATAACACCGTCGATATCCAGTTCAGAAGTATCTACCTTAACGGAATCCCGGGCCAGCTTCAGCGGTGCGATCTCCCGGTGGGTATCCTGGTAGTCACGCTGAATGATATCCTTAAGGACCTGCTCGTAATTCACCTTCTGACCCTTTGCCAGCAGCTCGTCGCAACGGCGCTTTGCCCGGACTTCGGGGGTCGCGGTGAGGAAGATCTTTACATCTGCCTTGGGCAGAACCACAGTGCCGATGTCCCGGCCGTCCATAATGACATTATGGGCCTTGGCCACATCCCGCTGCATATCCAGCAGCACTTCCCGGACCACAGGTTGGGCAGACACCAGGCTGGCTTTCTGTGAGATGTCCTGGGTGCGGATCTCGTCGGTCACATCCATGCCGTTCATCAGCATATGCTGCTTGCCTTCTTCGTCGTATTCGATTTGGATGGTCAGCTCGTCAATGTAGCGCTCCACCCCATCGGAATCCTTGGGGCTGACGCCCAAAAGATCCATAAAGTATGCCACAGTGCGGTAGATCGCACCGGTATCCACGTAATGATAGCCCAACTCCTTTGCCAGTCGCTTGGCAATGGTACTTTTACCTGCGCCGGCAGGGCCGTCAATGGCGATCGCATAAGTTTTAGCCATAGTATCCTCCTTATTTACGAAGCTTGCTCAATGCCGCAGCTTCCATATTCACGGCTTCCTCCGCCGTTAATCCCAATATTTCACCGGCTTGTTGCGCCGTTTTAGGCAAGCCTCCATCCAGGCCAAAACGCAGGGTCAAAAGCTTTGCCTCCTGCTCTGACAAAGTAGACAGCATATCCAGCACCCGCTGACGAGCCTGGAAATAAGCTGTGTCCTCCACTGCTTGATTATCGTCGGGCGTTTCCTCTTTCGGCTCACGGGAGAGCACCGTCTGCTGGCGAAGCTTGGCCTGGGTGAGCATTTCCGCCACCACAGCCGCTTCTTCCGGGGTGATATGAATTGCCTCTGCAATTTCCTCCAAAGTGGGATTGCGGCCCAGCTCGCCCAAAAGCTGCTGGTCCATATCCCGGAAATCTTCCAGGGCTGTTTTCATCTTTTCTCCAATGCCGCTGGACCGGGCTTGCATCAGCGCAGCCTTAGCCAAATACTGCCGGATCCACCAATCGATATGCGAATCAAAATCGCCGCCTGTATAGCGCAAGATTCCCTGCCACAGGCCCAAGCTGCCCTCTTGGATCAAGTCCAAAAGCAGAATGCCACGGCCTGTATACCCGCAGGCGGTTTCCACCACCCGGCTGAGGCACAGGTTTGTAAGAGTCTGCAATACATCCTCATTGCCGGCGGCGTACTGCTCTGCCAAGGCCTGTGCATCACCTGCCACGGGAATATTTGACAATTCCTGCAAATAAAGGCCTAAGGGATCATTTTCATCCAGGCCTGCCAAGAGGTTGCCGGATTTCACCATCTGCTGCTCCTGCCGCAGACGCAGAGCGGCTTCGCCGCTGCCGGAGTCCATAGGCAGGTCGGTTATATCCAGGGTGATCCCCTGCTCTTCCAATGCTAAGAGAGCCTCTTCTGCCTCCTCGTCGGACATTTCTTCCATAAGGATCAATGCCCTTGCCGCAGGCAGCACATCGCCGGGACGCAGCATTTTCAAAGCCTGTTCCCAGGCGGATTCTTCAAATGTAAATTCCATCATTCCAGGAAGTCCTCCAATCCCAGGCCGGTTCCCAACTGCTGCAGCTTGCTAATAGCCTGGCGCTCTAACTGCCGGGCTCGTTCCTTGGAAACGCCCAGCTTTTCACCAATGGCCTCCAAATGCCAGCAAGTGCCATCCTCCATACCGAAACGCAGCCGCAATAGATACTGCTGCCGCTCCGGCAGCTGTCCAAGAAGGGCATCCATGGTATGCTCCAACTCCCGGCGCACCAAGGCTTCCTGGGGTTGGGGCGCTTGTAAGTCCTCCAAAAGCAGGCGCAGCGCACTGTCTGCATCCTCGCCGGCAGCTGCATCCAAAGAGCAGACCTCCGGGATCAGCGACAGGTATTCCAGCACTTTCTTCTCCGAAAATCCGGTGCTTTCTGCCAGTTCCCTCACAGTAGGTTCCCGTTCCAGATCCTGCTGCAGGGCCGTTTTTACAGCCAACACCTTCCGAATCCGCTCAGCGGTATGGACCGGCACGCGGATGAGCCCCGCGTGGTTCAAAATGCACCGGGTAACACCTTGGCGTATCCACTTGGTGGCATAGGTAGAAAACCGGTAATCTAAGGTATAATCAAATTTTTTCGCTGCGGTAAGAAGGCCGATACTGCCCTCCTGTATGAGATCCATCAGCGGCACGCCACGGCCTGCATATTCTTTGGCCACGGACACCACCAGCCGCAAATTGGCACTGACCATCTTCCGGATGGCCTCTTCATCGCCGGCGGCGCATTCCTTTGCCAAAGCCCGTTCTTGCTCTGCTGTCAGCCGGGGAATTGCCCGGATCTGCTGCAAATACTGCTGGGCCTCGTCTTCTCCGTGGCTAACAGTAACTTCAGTTTCGTCCTGTAGGGTCAGGGTCATAGTTTTGTTCCCTTACTTTCCTTAAGCTTATTCCGGAAGGCAAGCAGATCATCGTCGGTACTGACCCGGCGGCTTTGCTGCTCACCCAACACGATCTTGACACAATCCCGGAATGCAGTTTCGTTCACCGGGCCTGTTTGCTTTTGGCAAATGCCAGCCAGGTGGGACATCTCCTCTGCAGATACCTCTTCCAACACCCGCAAAGATACTTCCATACCTTTGCCATGCCGCTGCTGCAGCTGGGTAAATACCTTGCCCAAAAGGGGCACGGAGAACTGTTCTCCGGTGAGGCTGCCACAGCTATCCAGCAAGGCAGGCTCCCGCAGAATTTGCGAGATGATACTCTCTTCCGCCAAAGCGGATTTCATATTGTCATAGCGAATAGACCGCTCTTTGGGCTGCAAAGCCTTCATGGGGTCTAAGTCGATTTTTTCCTGCTTCTTTTTCTCCCGGGCAATGCGCCGCTTAAAGGCTTTGTTCACCTCTAACTTCATTGCCTCCGGGCTGATCGCGGCAGATTCCGCCACACGGCCGCCGTAGACCTCCCGCTTGATGGCGCTGTCCAAGGTGCAGATCAGCTCCGCCGCCTCCTGGACATAGCGGACCTTTTGCTCGTCGATCCGCAGGTCATATTTGGCGCGGATGGCATTTATCTGATACTCCACCCGGTCAGAGGATTCTGCCAGCAGAAGCCGGAACTTATCCGGGCCGAATTTCTTCAAGAATTCATCCGGGTCCTTGGCATCGTGAACATGCAGAACCTTTACCCGCAGACCGGCTTTTTCCAAAATGGGAATGGCACGCTGGGTTGCATTTTGACCTGCCTTATCCGAGTCATACAGCAAAATGACCTGCTCCACATACCGGGTGATGAGCGCAGCCTGTTCCTCCGTAAGCGATGTGCCCAAAGAGGCTACTGCATTGTTGAAACCGTACTGATGCAGAGCCACCACATCCACATTGCCTTCCACCAAAATCAAGCTGTTTTCCTTGGTCTTTTTCGCAAGGTTCAAACCAAAAAGATTTTTACGCTTATTAAAAATAGCGGTTTCCGGAGAGTTTAAGTATTTGGCAACATCATCGTCTTTTTTCATGGTTCTGCCGCTGAACGCAATCACATAGCCCCGCACATCAATCACGGGGAACATGAGCCGATCCCGGAACCGGTCAAAAATATTGCCGTTTTTCTGGGATTTGGTCACAAGGCCGGAATCGATCAATTCCTGTTCCGTATAGCCCTTGGCCTTCATCGCCTTGATCAAAGAATCCCAGCTATCGGGGGCATAGCCCACACCGAACTGGGTGAGGATCGCCTTATTCATTCCTCTGCCCAGGGCATAGTCCAAAGCAGCCTTGCCCACGGGGGCATACAGCTGAGAATGGAAGAAGCGGGCAGCCTCCTTATGGAGCGCCCACAGCCGTTCCTGGGCGCGATAGCGGCTCTGGTACTGCTCGTCCTCGGGCACTTCCATACCCACTCGCTTGGCAAGAGAACGTACTGCATCCGGGTAGCTTAAACCCTCCAGCTCCATCATAAAATTGATGGCGCTGCCGCCCTTATGGCAGCCGAAACAGTAGTAGATGCCCTTATCGGGGGCTACGGAAAAGGAGGCGGTCTTTTCCCCATGGAAGGGGCACAGACCAAACATATTGGCGCCGGAACGTTTTAAGGTAACATACTGGCCTACCACATCCTCAATGGGATTGCGGGCCATGAGCTCATCGATAAATGATGCCGGGAATGCCATCTGTCTTCCCCCTTTCCTGTAATTGATTTATTATATCATACTATCCCCGAACTTGCCATCCCATCGGGATAAAAAGCTCGGTATATTTGTCTACGGCATAATTATCGGTCATACCGGCAATATAGTCACAGACAGTACGCCCCATTCCCTCTAAAGACATTTGGGGCTGGAAGTCCTCGGGGAGGGCTTCCGGGTGATTATAGTAGTATTCATACATCCGCTTGAGCATATCCTTGGCCTTGGCTTCTTCGCCCTTGGCCACAGGGTTACGGTAGACCCGCTCAAACATAAATTCCCGCAATGTATTCAGCGCCTTTTCCACAGGCTCTGACAGGGTGATATTCCCTGCCTCCCGGGAGGTGACGATCATATCGCACACCAGGGTGTTGATCCGGGCGGAATGGGTAATACCCAAGGTCTTCTGCACAACTTTTGGCAAGTCCTCCCTTGCCAAAATACCGGCCCGGATCGCATCGTCAATATCGTGATTTACATAGGCGATCCGGTCTGCCCAACGGACGATTTGACCTTCCATAGTTTCCGGAATGCGAGGTCCGGTATGACCCAAAATGCCCATACGCACTTCATAAGTAAGGTTCAGACCTGCGCCTTCATTTTCCAGAATATCCACCACCCGCAGGCTCTGCTCATTGTGGCAGAAAGGCTGTCCCATTGCCTCGGACAGGGCCGTTTCACCGGCATGACCAAAAGGGGTATGACCCAGGTCGTGACCCATTGCGATGGCCTCTGAAAGGTCTTCGTTCAGGTTCAGCGCCTTGGCAATGGTACGGGCAATTCTTGCCACCTCCAAGGTGTGGGTCATCCGGGTGCGGTAGTGGTCGCCCTCCGGACGGAGGAACACCTGGGTTTTGTGCATTAAGCGGCGGAACGCCTTGCAGTGGACGATCTTATCCGTGTCCCGCTGGTAGGCAGTACGGACATCGGTGACTTTAGGCTCTTCCGGTCGGAGTCTACCTCTGGTTTCGTTGGCAAAAGCTGCCCGTCTGTCCAGCTGGGTATGCTCCAACGCTTCCAATTCTTCCCGTACGGTCATTTTACTCCACCTCCACCGGGAATGCCCGGTACTCAAGTCCTGTTTCCAATCCCTCCACTGTGCCGGAGGTCATATCGGTGATCTTATCCAAAAAAGGTTTGGCGTCGGCCTGGGCAACCAAAATTTCCAATTCCACTTCACTGGTAAACTGGGTATCCCGGATAATGCCGCCAAAGGCCGCAACCTCTAATTTCATCCGCTCATAGTAGGTATAGGGGCAGGGTATGTACAGCACGCTCCACACCCGCTTCATGGACTTACCCGCTGCATCAATGGCGACCTTCGCCCCCTTGGTATAGGCTCTCACCAGGCCGCCGGCGCCCAAAAGGACGCCGCCAAAATACCGGGTCACAACACAGCAGACATTGTAAATATTTTCTCTTTGCAGCACCTGCATCATGGGGTTTCCGGCCGTGCCGCCGGGCTCGCCGTCATCAGAAAACCGCATAGGGCCGTCCTTGATCACATATGCCCAGCAGTTATGGGTGGCATCGTAGTGCTGTTTTTTCATAGCCTGGATGCAGGCCAAGGCCTCTTCTTCCGTTTCTACAGGCCAGACACGGCCAATAAACCTGGATTTTTTCTCTGTAAATTCGTCCTCACCGAACTGGGTGGGTACCAGATATTCGTCCAAGTCTTAACACTCCTTTGTGATAAACTCCCGTAATTTGCCATACAGAACCGGGTCAACGATGGTTTCCACCACAATACCCTCACCGGTATAATCCACATTCAGCACCTGGGCGCCGGAATGGAGGGTGTCCAGCATACCGCCCATGGAATAGGGCAAGGTTACGATAATATGGTGGCGACCCTGGTCTAAGGTCTTTTCAATCGCTTTCAGCAGGTCGTCCATACCGAATCCCTGCTTGGCAGACATCCGCACCACATCCTCCCCAATGGGAATTTCCTCAGGGCTGACCAGGTCTGCCTTATTGTAGCAGCGCAGGGTCTTGGTGCCGGGTTTTGCCAACTTATCGATCAGCTTCTCCACCACCTGGATATGCTCTTCCCTGTTGGGATCGGCAGAGTCAATCACATGGAGCAGCAAATCCGCATATTCCAATTCTTCCAAAGTTGCCCGGAATGCATCCACCAAATGGTGGGGAAGTTTTGCGATAAATCCAACGGTATCGGATAGGATCACATCCAAATTGTCAGAAACCTTCAGCTGCCGGGATGTGGTATCCAGCGTATCAAACAGCCGGTTATTGGCAGGAATGCCTGCATCGGTGAGCTTATTGAGAAGCGTGGATTTGCCTGCATTGGTATAGCCCACGATGGCTACCACAGGCACGGAGTTTTTCTGCCGCCGTTCCCGCTGAACACCACGAACCTGGCGCACCTGTTCCAACTCGTGTTCCAAGCGGGCGATCCGTTCCCGGATATGCCGGCGGTCAGATTCCAGCTTGGTCTCACCGGGGCCACGGGTGCCGATACCACCTCCCTGCCGGGAGAGATTTTTGCCCATACCGGACAGGCGGGGCAGCAAGTATTTATACTGCGCCAGCTCCACCTGCAGGCGGCCCTCTTTGGTCTTGGCCCGCTGGGCAAAGATATCCAAAATCAAGGCGCTGCGGTCAAGGACCGGCAAACCCAGAATTTCTTCCAAGGCCCGGATATGGCCGGGAGAAAGCTCATTATCAAAGACAACCATAGTCGCCTCGGTAGCCTCCGCCAGCATCCGCACCTCCTCAGCCTTGCCTTCGCCGATAAAGCTGTGGGCATCGGGGGCATGGCGATTTTGCAGGATCTTGCCGGTGCAAAAACCGCCGGCGGTCTCTAAAAGGGCCTCTAATTCCTCTATGGTCTCATCGGTGGCAGTCTGCTCCCGGGTGAAGCAATCTGCATTCAGACCTACAAGCACTGCCCGTTCTATTACCTTTTCGTCAAAATTTTGTTCCATACACCCTCCAGGTGATACTTCTTTACCTTATAGTATAACACAAATACAGGTATTTGCACAACAAAAATCTTTCAAAAAGTGGGAAAAACTACAAGAAAAAGTCCGTACCACTTACTTGCGGTACGGACTGCATTCTTACTTCAGATTGAATCTCTTGTTGAAACGGTCAACACGTCCACCGGTGTCAACCAGCTTCTGCTTGCCGGTATAGAAAGGGTGGCACTTGGAGCAGATTTCAACCTTGATGTCTTTCTTAGTGGAACCAGTGGTAAACTCGTTGCCACAAGCGCAACGGATGGTGGTCTGTTCGTAAGTGGGATGGATGCCTTCCTTCATTTCATTCACCTCTTTCTTGTAGTCAGCTAAAAGGGCGCAATTGCCCTAGCAATTCTTAATCGCCCGGATATCATACCACACAGATACACATAATGCAAGTGTTTTTTTCGATTTTTTAGAAAATTTTTATCAAAACGCCCAGTTTCCCTTCCGGAAGATGGGAACAACCTTGCCGTCACGGGTGATGGCATCGATATTCATAGAGTCACAGCCGATCATAAAATCCTCGTGGATCATAGAGTCATTTATGCCCAACTGGCGGCACTCCTCAAGGGTTTTGTTGTGGTGGTCGGCGATGGTATCGGCATAGCCCATGCCCAAAGCCAGATGGCAGGCGGCGTTTTCATCAAAGAGGGTGTTATAGAAGAGGATACCGCTTTCCGCAATGGGACTTCTCTCCGGCACTAAGGCGCATTCTCCCAAATAGGCCGCACCTTCATCCATAGAGATCATCGTGTTCAGCAGGTCTTCACCCACTTCGGCCTTGGTCTCCACTGTCCTACCCTTTTCAAAGCGGATAGAGAACTTGTCGATGATCTGTCCCTGGTAGGACAGGGGCTTGGTGGAATAGACGATGCCCTCTGCCTCTCCCCGCTTGGGGGAAATGAAGCATTCTTCTGTGGGGATATTGGGATTGAAATAAACGCCCTGGCGGGTGGTCTCCCCACCGCCGCAGAACAGTGCTTCCGGAATCATACCCACAGTTAGGTCTGTGCCGTTATCGGCAGTATAGTGGAGCTTTTCAATTCCTAAGCTGTTGAGATACGCACAGCGGTCGTGGAGGTTTTTGTTATGCTCCTCCCAGGCGGCAAGGGGATCATCGGTAACACGGGAGGTAAAGAGAATGGCCTCCCACAGTTTTTCAATTGCAGTGCTTGTACGCAGGCCTGGGAACACCTTCTTTGCCCAGGCAGCACCGGGGACAGCTGCGATACACCACTGCTGATTGCCCTCTCTTTGGTCAATATAGGGCTTTAAGATGGGATAGGACATTTGCCTGGCCTTTGCAAGCTTCTCGGTGTTCATACCCTTGAGGCCATCCGGGTCTTCGGAAATCAAGTGAATGCGGGCAGGCATGGTATCGCACCAGTGCTGCTGACGGGCCTTTTGCAATTCGGTAACTGTTCCCAAGGTCTTTACAGATTGGTTGCGCACATGGATCTTATCCAAAGGCTGATAACTCCACTCCACTGTAACCTTTTTGGCTTTGGCCTTATAGGCTTCCTCCACCACCAGCTTTACAAATTCCGGCTGATCCAGCTCCGCAAAAATCAAAACCTCCTGCCCCTTCTGCACATTCACGCCCCGTCTGACAATGAGTTGCGCATAGGATCTTAAGCGAGTCTTATTCATAGTATTGCTCCTTCGCAGTTTTTCTTTATTTTAACAGTTTCCCCAAACTTCGTCAATCTATGTTGCCTTTTTTCTTTGACGAGGTTATAATAAGGCAAAGGATGTGATACTATGCTCACCAAACAGGAATTTTCCGCATTTTTAGAAAAAACCGTTTTGCTGGACGGTGCTACCGGTTCTGAGCTGCAAAAGGCCGGTATGCCCCGGGGCTGCTGCACCGAGGAATGGATCTTAGCTAATCCGGATGCTCTCATCAGTCTGCAAAGGCGCTATGTGCAAGCAGGCAGCAACATTTTGTACGCGCCTACCTTCCAGGCTCAGCCCATTGCCTTAGAGCGGGTGAATCTTCACAAGCAGGCCGAGACCATCAACGCCCATTTGGTAGCGCTGACCAAAGCTGCCGCTGAGGGTGCTTTGGTTGCCGGCAACTTAACGACCTTAGCCGCTTTCTGCGACAGCTTTGACCCGGAGAAATTTGATCTGCTGGTAGAAAACTACCGGGTGCAGATCGGTGGCCTTTTGGAAGGCGGTGCGGATCTGTTGGCTGCGGAAACCTTGATGTATCCCCAGGAGGCTGAGGCCATCTTCACTGCCGCACAGTTAGAAGGTGCGGAGGCTATGCTGTTCACCTTTACCATGCAGCCCGACGGCAGCCTGTTTTCCGGTATGGATGCTGCCCCGGTTTTGCAGGAACTGGAAGAAGCCGGCGCTTGCGCCGTGGGCTTTAACTGCGTAGCCGCGGACAATATGACCGCGGGACTGGTCAGCCGTTTGCGCCGCTATGTGAAAGGCCCGCTGGTTTGCAAGCCCAACGCAGGCAATCCGGTGATCGGAGAAAACAATCTGCCCATCTATCCTATGGGCCCTCAGGAATTTGCAGAAATCGTTGCCGATTGCCGACAAATGGGCGCAAGCGTCTTAGGTGGTTGCTGCGGCACTACCCCGGAACACATTGCCGCTGTGAAGAAAAAGCTCGTCTGATGACGAGCTTTTTGCTATATCCACAGTTTTATTGTCTGTCATCGGCAATAAAACAGCCCCCTTTTAGGCAGGGGGGCCATTATTTTATTTGGTTTCCCATTTTTTGATTTGGCTGGCCTTTTCGTAAAGGCGCAGGTAGCTGTCATACCGGGTAGGCTCTAATCCTCCTGCATCCAATGCCTGCCGCACAGCGCAGCCCGGCTCTGCCCGGTGGGAGCAGTCATGGAACTGGCATTTGCCCAAATAGGGAGCAAAATCCGGGAAGGTATACTGCAGGTTCTCCTTTAAGATCACGTCCATCTGATCTGTGTCAAACGAAGAAAATCCCGGCGTATCTGCCACGAAGGTATCTTCGTCGATTTTATAAAGCTCCACATGGCGGGTAGTATGCCGGCCACGGCCCAATTTCTGGGATACCTCACCGGTTGCTAACTGCAATTCCGGGCACAGGGCATTGAGCATACTGCTCTTGCCCACACCGGTATTGCCGGTAAATGCGGTAAGCTTGCCCTTTAGCAGCTGCCGCAGCTGCTCCACACCTTCGCCGGTGACAGCGCTGGCTTGGATCACAGGAAAACCTGCATTGCGGTAGATTCGGGCCAAGTCGGTACCTGCATCCAAGTCGCATTTATTCACGCAGATGTGGACCTCCACATCCTGGTTGCCGGCAATGGCTGCCACCCGGTCGATAAGGAACGGTTCTGTCACCGGATTCACATTGGAGCAGAACACCACCAACGCATCCACATTGGCAACCGCAGGACGGATAAACCGGTTTCGGCGGGGAAGAATTTTCTCCACCATTCCCTTTCCCTGGGCTACGGTTATCTCCACCATATCGCCGGTAAGGGGAATTTCCTGGCCTTTGCGCAGGTGTCCGCGGCCCCGGCAGGTGATCACACCTTCCGGGGTCTGCACATCATAAAAACCGCTCAAGGAGCGGACAATACGTCCGGTCAAGCGTTTATCCATTGGGCGTTGTTGCCTCCTGAGTTGCCTCTGTGGGATTTGTTTCCTCTGCAAAATCCTCAATATGCGTCCAGGTCTCTGTATCGTTGATCACAATGGTATAATAAACCATTCCTGCGCCCTCTTCGTCGATGAGTTCCACAGAAGGCGTCCCCTTGGGAACAGACAGATCAATGTCCTTCTTGCCCTCCCGTTTGATGGTTACGCCACATCTGTTTTCATCAGCACGGCCCTTCAGATCGATCACCACATTTTTTGTGACCGTCTTGGGCACGAGAGAGCCGTCAGACACTTCCAGGGTGATCTCCACGCCCAGTTCATATTCCAGTTCTTCCTTGGGCAGCTGGGATACAACAGTATCCTTTGCTTCCACGCCGGGAGAATATTTGACCACAGGCTCTTTTGTGAAGCCCAGCTCTTTCAGTTTTTCCTTCGCTTCTGTCAGACTCATACCGACCATAGTGGGCATCGGCTTCATTTCAATGCCCTTGCTGACCCGGATGGTCACCTTATCATTGGCCTTCAATCCCACACCGCGATCCGGTTCAGAAGATACAACAATACCTGCCGCAACGGAAGGATCAAAGACCTCCTCCACCACGATCTGCAGATTCATCTTCTGATTCTTCAAGATCTCCTCTGCCTTTTCTTTGGTTTCACCCACCACATTGGGCATACCGCCCAGTGTGGTTATCTTTTGACCCTTGCTGACAAACAGCTTGATCTTGGTATCCTTGGTCAGAGAAGCGCCAACCGCAGGATCTGTGCTGATCACCGCGCCCACAGGGACATTATCATCATTCTTCTCTTCGATCTCAGGGATAAACCCAAGCTGGCTCAACGCAGACAAAGCTTCATCCTTGGTCTTATTGGTTAGGTCCGGCATTTCGATCGCCACAGGCTTGGGTCCTAAGCTGACTACCACTTCTATATAGCTTTCCCGCATCACTTCTTTGCCAGGTTCTATTTTTTGGCTGATGATCTCGCCAGCGGGAATAGTCTCGTCGTACACCGTTTCCTTCATAAGTTTCAATTCTTTGTACTCCGAAACCTCTGAGAACTGCTTGCCAACAAAGGTAGGAACCTCTACCACCTTTTTATCGGTATCCTTTCCCTTGCTGCTGAACGCCACGATCAGACAGATAATGATTGCGACAGCTGCCACCGCAGAGCAAATAATAAGCGCCATCTTGGTGCCACGGCTATGGGCCCAGCCAAAATTCTGAGACCGCTCCTGTTGCTGTCTGAACCGCTCGGGATCCCGTATGGGTGGGGGTGCAGGTACAGGAGGCGTGGGCGGTGTTGGAGGAATCGGAATGCCAGCGTAATCCGACTCCAACTCGGCATTTTGTTCTGCAGCTTCCTTTTCGCTGAGCACCTTCTGCACCCGGATGGCCGCATCCAAAGGAAGACCGGTATAATCAAACAGCATGGTGGGATCCTTGCGGAACTCATCCATATCCGCAAGCATTCTGGTAGCGGAAGGATAGCGGTCAGAAAGATTCCGGGCCATTGCCTTCATAATGATCTGCTCCAGGCCGCCGGGAATATTGGGATTCAGGAGCGAGGGCAGGGATGCGCCGCCATTGATATGCTGGATCGCCACCGCCACGGGAGATTCTCCGTCATAGGGCGGACGGCCGGCCATCATTTCGTACATCACAACGCCCAAAGAGTAAATATCGGAACGGTCGTCGATCCGGCCGCCTCTTGCCTGCTCGGGGGAAATATAGTGGACAGAGCCCAACGCTTCTTTGGTCAGGGTATTGCCGTGAGAGATCAGACGGGCAATACCAAAGTCCATCACCTTTACAGAGCCGTTTTTCAGCACCATCACATTATGGGGCTTGATGTCCCGGTGGACAATGCCCTTGCTGTGGGCGTGCTCCAAAGCCTTTGCGATCTGCATGGCAAAGTGGAGGGTCTCCTTCCAATTGAGCATACCCTTCTTAGCCATATACTGCTTTAAGGTAATACCCTCGATCAGCTCCATTACGATGTAATCCGCCATCACGGAAGTGGACACATCGTAGACATTCACGATATTGGGGTGGCTGAGCATAGCAACAGCCTGGCTTTCCGCATGGAAACGGCGGCGGAAATCCTCGTCCTCCAAATTGTCATCCTTCAGGATCTTGATAGCCACCAACCGATTGAGTCGGTGACAACGGGCCTTATACACCACTGCCATACCGCCGGTGCCGATGACCTCCAAGATCTCGTATCGGTTATCCAGCATACGGCCTATGTATTTATCCTTCTCCATTTCGGTCAACTCCTTTCTCACAATGCCACAAGCACACTGGTCACATTATCCGGTGCGCCCCGCTTTTTTGCAATGTCCAGCAGCCGCTGGCAGCAATCTCCTCTGTCCTGGCTGTGGGCAATTTCAAACAAAATTTCCTGGTCGTCCATCAGATTGGACAAGCCGTCTGTACACAAAAGAATACAAGTTTCTTTCCCAACATCTAAGCTGAATACATCGCATTCCACCTGCTCCTCCGTGCCGATGGCCCGGGTGATCAGGTTTTTACCGGGGTAGCGCTTTGCCTTTTCCGGTGTCAGTTCGCCCCGGGCGATCATCATCTGCACCAGGGAATGATCCGTGGTGATCTGCCGGATGCCGTCGTTGGTTATAAAATAGGCACGGCTGTCGCCCACATTGACGATGCTCGCCTTTTTCCCCCGGATCAGTGCAGCCACCAAGGTCGTGCCCATACCGCTATAGTCCTCGACCTGCTGGGCTTGGTCATAGACGGTGAAATTCGCCAGCTTTACCGCGCCCCGGAGTATTTGCTCCAGGCGGTCGCCGGAAAGATCCGATGACCAGGCTCGCTTGACTTCCTTGGTGAATGCCTCAGCTGCCAGCGTACTGGCAACATTGCCGGCCTTTGCGCCACCCATACCGTCGCACACCACGCACAAAAGGGTGTTTTTATCTAATTTTTCCACCCGGTAGGTGTCCTGATTTTGGGCGCGGACTGCGCCCAGGTCTGTAGAGGCCCAATATTGCATAAGACTTCACATCCTTCTCTTTATCGCTGTTGGGTATACTTTCTGCGGAGCTGGCCGCAGGAGGCATCAATATCGCTGCCCAAGGTGCGGCGCACTGTGGCGGTAACGCCACCCTGCTCCAACAGGTTCTGAAAGGCCGCAACTGCGGCTTTTGTACTGGGTTTTAAGGGGCTTTCTTCCACATGGTTAAGGGGAATTAAATTCACATGGGCAGGCAAGCCCTTCAACAGAGCCAGTAATTCCTTTGCCTGCTCGGGGCTGTCATTGAGCCCGTTTATCATAGCGTACTCAAAATGAATACGCCGGGAAGTTTTATCATAGTACCGGCGGCAGGCGGCGATCAGCTCCTCCACGGGATAGGCCTTGTTCACCGGCATAATCTTGTTGCGGATCTCATTATTGGGTCCGTGAAGAGATATGGCTAAGCTGATCTGCAGCTTGTGCTCTGCCAATTCGTCGATTTTGGGAACCAGACCGCAAGTGGAAAGGCTGATGTGGCGCATGGAGATGTTCATACCCTCCTCGCTGTTCACCAAAACCAAAAAACGCAGTACATTGGGTAGATTATCCAAGGGCTCACCAATACCCATCAGCACGATGTGGGATACGGGCAGGCCGGAATCTACTTGGGTGAAAAGCACCTGGTCCAGCATTTCATAGGGCTCCAGCGGACGCACCAGGCCGCCCAAGGTGGAGGCGCAGAAAGCGCAGCCCATTTTGCAGCCCACCTCTGTGGAAATACAGACAGTATTACCATAGTGATAACGCATAAGTACGGTTTCCACACAGTTGCCGTCGGACAGTTTCCAAAGGTATTTGATCGTACCGTCCTTTTGGGACTCCTGTTTGCGCACCACCTCCGGAGCGCAGATAGGATACTTCTCCTGCAGGGTATCCCGCAGTGCTTTGGGGAGATTTGTCATCTCCTCGTAGCTGCGCACGCCCTTGTGGAGCCAGGAATAGACCTGCTTGGCCCGGAAGGCAGGCTGGCCCAGTTCCTTCAATATGACCCCGATTTCCGGGATTGTCATAGATTTTAGTTTGTTCATACTTTTCTCCGCAGACGGCAGATAAAGAAGCCGTCTGTGTCATATTCTCCCGGCACCAAAGCCAGCATTCCCCTTTTGTTCTTAGGGAAAACTGCCGGCAGAGGCAGGGGTTCGGTGGTAAATTCCGGGTGGGTATGGAGGAACAACTCCACAACTCCCTCATTTTCCCCCTGCACCAAAGTACAGGTGGAGTACAAAAGCAAGCCGCCAGGCTTTACATAGCGGGCTGCATTGTTGATGATTTCTTGCTGCAAAGCAGGAAGCTCCGCTGCCTCCCTTAAGGATTTATAGCGGATATCCGGCTTTTTCCGAATAATGCCGAAGCCGGAACAGGGCACATCGGTGATGACCGTGTCCATTTTTTCTTCCCAATCCGGGTTAAAAACGGTAGCATCCTGCTCCATGGGATGTATCTGAGGCAGGCCCAACCGGGCTGCGCCCTTGGCAATTAAATCAATTTTATGGGGGTGGATATCACAGGAAGTGATCTCCCCCGCACCGGCCATTGCCGCCGCAAAGCTCTTGCCACCGGGGGCTGCGCAGCAATCCAGCACCTTTTGGCCGGGGGTAATTTCTGCGCACAGCACACTCAGCTTAGCCGCCGGGTCCTGGATATAGAACAGGCCCTCCCGGAAGCTATTAAGCTGCTCCATACTGCCTGTACCGGACAGGATCAGACAATTGGGAAGCCATGGGTGAAGCTGCGCCGTAACGCCCTCCCCCGCTAATCTTTGGAGTAAATCTTCACTGGTGGTACGCAAAGTATTCACCTGGGCGAAGATAGGCGCAACAGCATTGTTGGCTTTGAGCATGGGCTCAATGCGCTCCTTGCCCACATAGCTCTTGAGTAAGTTGATTAAGTCACCGGGGTGGCTGTACTTATCCTCCCAGGAAACAGGCTCCTGGAGGCTCTCCTTGGTGCGAACAGCATTCCGCAGGACCGCATTCACAAGGCCGCTGGCATTGCGCTGCTTGCGGCAGTACTTTTTTGCCAGCTCCACCGACTCGTTGACAGCG
Organism: Oscillospiraceae bacterium; assembly: GCA_017482385.1. Lineage (GTDB taxonomy): Bacteria > Bacillota > Clostridia > Oscillospirales > Oscillospiraceae > Faecousia. The sequence goes on from JAFUNI010000006.1 coordinate 62,646, forward strand.
GCGGATTCGGGAATTTTGTCCATTTGGTACATCTGATAAAGACCCAAATGGAGAATGTCCCGCAGCACCGGATGCAAATCTTTCAACTTACCTGTGAGCAGCTGCTTTAGGTAAAAATCCAAATAGTTGCGGTTTTGCAAAACACCGTAGGAAAGTCTTGCTGCTAAGGCGCTGTCCCGGCTGTCTAAGCGATCCCGGGCAGTGTAAGCTTTCAACACGCTATTGGACCAACCGCCCTCCTTCCGGCAGGCGATCAGCACATTCAGCGCGGTTTCTCTGGCGCCCATATCAGGCCTCCAGAGGGTGTCCCCGGAAATAATCGGGGGCTGCCATCCGTTTGCCGCCCTCTGCTTGAAGGACACGGATCTCCACAGCGCCCTCGCCGCAGGCGATCTGCAAACCGGTTTTTGTCAAGCCCAAAATCGTACCTGCCGGAGCATTGGTGGGATTTTCCACCAGGGCTGTGGTATATACCTTAAACTGCTTGCCGCCGATCTGGGCGGTGGCCACCGGCCAGGGATTTAAGCCCCGGACCTTGTTGTGGACAGCCTTAGCAGTTTGGGTAAAATCTATGGGACACATTAATTTATCCAACATAGGCGCGAAAGTCACTTGGCTCTCGTCCTGGGTCATGGGGATCAATGTGTTGTTTTTGAGTTTTACAAGGGTTTCGTATAAAAGGTCAGCGCCCAAAACTGCCAATCTGTCCAGCAGCTCACCGGCAGTTTCGTCAGGGCCGATGGGGGTCTTGGCAACACCGACCACGTCTCCTGCATCCATTTGCCGCACCATAAACTGGGCGGAAACACCGGTCTCCTCCAGTCCGTCCAGCACAGCCCACTGGTAAGGAGCAGAGCCCCGGTACTGGGGCAAAATGCTTGCGTGGATATTGATAAAGCGGTTGGGGGCAATGTCCAGCACCGCTTGGGGCAGGATGCGGCCATAGGCCACTACCGCCACAGCATCGGGCTGCAAATCCCGCAGCTGCTGCACAGTTTCCTCTTCCCGGAAGTTTTCCGGCTGAAAAACAGGAATATTATGCTGGAGCGCCACTTCCTTCACAGGAGAAAACTGCATTTTCATACCCCGGCCCTTGGGTCGGTCCGGTTGGGTGTACACACCCACGATTTCCATATTCTCGGAAAGCAGCTTTTTTAAGCAGGTCGCCGCAATATCCGGCGTACCCATAAATACGATGCGCATAGGGTATCTCCTTAGTATTCCATCAGTTCCTCTTCGGTGAGCAGGCGCTCCATCACCTGGGTGTAGAGAATGCCATCCAGGTGGTCCAGCTCGTGGCAGAAGCAACGGGCGGTCAGCTCCTCACCGTCTGTCTCAAACCAGTTGCCGTAACGGTCCTGGGCACGGACCTTTGCATAATTTGGCCGTTTCACCAAGCCATACTTGCCCGGTACGCTCAGACATCCCTCGGCGCCGATCTGTTCGCCGGAGGTTTCCAGCAAGGTGGGGTTTATCAGTTCCAAAATCTTCTCGCCGTTGTCCACCAGCACCACCCGGCGCAGAATGCCCACCTGGGGTGCTGCCAGGCCCACGCCATCGGAATCGATCAGCGTTTCCCGCATATCGTTCAGCAGCTTATGGAGCTTCTCGTCAAAGTTTTCCACCGGCTTACATACCTTATGCAAAGCCGGGTCCTTATCATTCAAAATCTTACGCAAACCCATAATCTATTTTCCTCTTTATTCGTAACCGTTTATATCTATGAAAGCCGAAACGCCGCGGTTTTCTCTGTCCTGGGCGAATTGCCGCAGCAGATGGGCAAGCAGCTGCCGCAGGGGCGGATTCATCTTGCACCGCAGAGTCAGGCGGTATCGGTAATTATAATTGATCTTGGGCACAGCGCAGGGCGCAGGACCCAAAACGCTGTAGCTTTGGCCGGCATATTCCGGCAGCTTCAGCAGGTTTTGCAGGCTGTCTTTCAGCTTGGCAGCGCCATGGAGCACCCGGGCCTCTTCCTGACCGGTGAGGGTGATCACCGTCAGATCGCCGAAGGGCGGTGTCTGCAGCTGTTTGCGCAGGCCGATCTCCAAATTATAAAAGCTGTCATAATCCTGCTTGGCAGCCAAGGTGATCACCGCATGGTCGGGAAGCATCGTCTGGATCATCGCACGGCCTTCCGTATCACCACGGCCCGCACGGCCCACCACCTGGGTCAGCATATTAAAGGTGGTTTCTGCAGCCCGGTAGCTATCGGTATACAATCCCAAATCGCCATCCAGCACGCCCACCAAGGTCACATCCGGTAGATTCAAGCCCTTGGCAACCATTTGGGTGCCAATAAGTACAGGGATATGTTCCTTTTGAAACCGTTCCAGGATCATCTCATGGGTGTTGGAGGCAGATACGGTATCTGCATCCATTCGCTCCACAGCAATGTCCGAAAATTGGGTCTGCAGTTCCTGCTGCACCCGCTGGGTGCCGGTGCCGATACGCTTCATAGGGCCGCCACAATCGGGGCATCGGCTGGGGGCAGGTATGGAGTTGCCGCAATAGTGGCACATCAGCCGCTCGTTGGCGCTGTGATAGGTCATTCTTGCATTACAGCGGGGACACTCCGGAGATTGCCGGCAATCCACACACACCAGCGCCCGGCTGTTGCCCCGGCGGTTTAAGAACAAAATGGCTTGCTTTCCCGCCTGCTCCGTATCCCGGATGGCATTTTGCAAGGCATTGCTCATAGATAGGTCGTTGCCCAGCTTCAGCTCCTGGCGCATATCCACGATCTCCACTTTGGGCATCTTGCGGCCGCCGAAGCGGTTAGGCAGCTGATAGAGCCGGTGAATGCCGGATTTGGCATAGAACATTCTCTCTATGCTGGGAGTCGCAGACCCCAACAGCACCAAAGCATCTTCCTTCACGCCCCGCCACAGGGCCACTTCCCTTGCATGGTAGCGGGGGGTATTTTCCGATTTATAGGAATGCTCCTGTTCCTCATCCAAAATCACAAGGCCCAGGTTTTGGCAGGGAGCAAACACCGCAGAGCGTGTTCCCACCACCAGCTTTGCCTCCCCGGAACGAACACGCTTCCACTGGTCGTATCGTTCCGTCACCGGCAGGCTGCTGTGGAGAACGGCCACCCGGTCGCCGAAATAGGCTACCATCAATCCCAAAAGCTGGGGTGTCAGCGCAATTTCCGGCACCAAAAGAATGGCCTGCTTGCCATCTGCTATGCATTTTTCGATCAGTTTGATATACACGGAGGTCTTGCCCGAACCGGTAACGCCGTACAAAAGGGCCGTACCGGGAATCTTTTCCTCCATTTGGGCGCAGAGACCTTCAAAAACCGTCTGCTGCTGGGGATTGAGGGTCAAAGGTCCATCCAGCTGGACCGGGCGAATCTCCCGGCAGCGGAGCAGTTCCTTTTCCGTAAGGGCAATATAACCCAGGTCCGCCAGGCGGCGAACCGTTGCCGGCTTGGCGCCGGTAAAATAGCAGATCTCCTTCACCGGGGCAGAGCCGATACCGCAAAGCAGCTCCAACACCGTCCGCTGCATTGCTGCTGCCCGGGAACGGGTGGCTGCAAACTCCTGGGCCTCCTCGGTGGGAACGGCCAGGGTTGCAATCAACTGTTGCTTATCGCCGGTCCGGCGGGCAAAATTCCTTTGGGCGGTGATCCACTTCTTCCCCAAAAGGTAGGCGATTGCCTTTTCAAATCTTTCCTCCTCCGAGACGATCTCCCGGAGGGAATTGTCATCTGCACTGCCGCCAACGGAAAGCAAATGCTCCAAAATGGCTTTGCCATCGGCCTGCCGCAGAGTTTTCTCCTGCCAGGAACGGTCCTCCGTCAGAGTAAAGGTATCCTTACTGCGAAACCACAGGCCTGCCGGCAGCATAGCACGAATCGCATCGTACAAGGTGCAGAAATACCGCCTATGCATAAAGCCTGCCAAATGGAGCATCGTTTCGCTGAGCATGGGCTCATCGTCCAGAGATTGGGCAACGGGCTTTAAGCCATCGCTGCTTCCCTCCTCCAATGCCAGCACCACGCCCTCTGTATGGCGGTTGCTGCGGCCGAAGGGGACCATCACCCGCATACCGGGTTGCAAAACAAGCTCTGCGGGGACAGAGTAGGAATAGGGCTTGTCTATGGCAAAAGTGGCCGCTGATACGGCAATTTTCGCGATCATAGAACCCTCTCCTCTCTTTGTGCGGTTATTATAACTTAGCGCTTATACTCTTCCTTCAGATCGGCAGTCAGTTTGCCATCAGCTACTTCACGGATAGCCAGGGTCACAGGCTTCTCGGTAAGCGTTTCCTGAGCCTCTTCTGCCTCAGTGGCAATGGCTCTTGCCCGCTGGGCAACCACATTCACCAGCAAATAACGGCTGCCTACATTTTTAAGCAGTTCTGCTACGGGGGGGTACAACATAATCATTTCCTCCAATTCATCAATTCGCCTCACGGGCGATAATTTCCAAAATTTCTGCGGCGCAGCGCTCCACAATGTCATTGACTACCACATAGTCGTATTGCTTGCTCTGCTCCATCTCCCAGGCCACTCTTGCCTGGCGGATCGCAATTTGCTCCTCCGAGGTATCGCCACGGCTGCGAAGCCGTCGCTCCAGTTCCTCCAAAGAAGGGGGCGCAATGAAGATCAGCACAGCATCGTCTTTTTCCTTACGGACATTGAATGCACCGTTGGGCTCAACATCCAGGATCACACTGCCGGTTTGGAGTTTTTCCTCCAGCTGCGCCTTGGGTGTGCCGTAATAATTGTCCATGTGGGCATCGTATTCCAAGAATTCGTGCTTTTCTATCATATCCAGGAACTTGTCCTTGGAAACAAAGTAATAGCTTTCGCCGTCCACCTCGCCATCCCGGATCTTACGGGTGGTGGCAGATACGGAAAAGCGCAGGTCGGGTCTTTCGCCCATCACCTTGGCCAGCACCGTGCTTTTGCCCACACCGGAAGCACCGGAGATCACAAACAGTTTATTAGGCATTCTCTTTCTCCTCCTGGGCATCTTCCCAACGGGCGGACAGGGTTTCTGTGGTCAGCGCCGAAAGGATCACATGGTCGGTATCCATCAAAATAACAGATTTTGTTGCCCGGCCATAGGACGCATCAATGAGCATTCCTCTCTCCTTGGCCTCGGCTACCACCCGCTTGATAGGGGCAGAGTCCGGGTCCATAATGGCAAGGACACGCTGGGCAGCCAGCATACTGCCAAAGCCGATTCCAATCAGTTTCATAGCCGCCTCACTCAATATTCTGGGTCTGTTCCCGGATCTTCTCCAGTTCAGCCTTGATATCCACAACAATACGGGCCAAGGCTACATCCGTGCACTTGGATCCGATGGTATTGGCCTCCCGGTTCATCTCCTGGAGCAGGAAGTCCAACTTCCGGCCCACAGCGCCGCCGGCAGTGAGCATATCGTTCATCTGCTGCAGATGGCTGCGCAGGCGGACAGTTTCCTCGTCCACGGCCACCTTGTCCGCAAAGATCGCAGCCTCGGTAAGGATGCGGCTTTCGTCCAATGCGGTGTTTGCCAGCACTTCTTTCAGTTTATTTTCCAGCCGGGTGCGGTAGTCGATAACGGTCTGTACATTGCCCTCCTCAACCTTTGCAACCAGCTGCAAAATGGTTTCGCCACGGCTGCGCAGGTCTTTGTCCAAAGCCTCGCCCTCGGCAGCACGCATAGCGTTGTAGCCTTCCAGGGCCTTGTCTACCACGCCCATCAGGTCAGCTAAGAGCTGTTCCTCATCTACCTGGGGCTTCTCCAGGGAGAACACCTCCGGCAGCCGGGACACAGAAGATGCGCTGATGTCATCTGCCACGCCATATTCATTTACCATCTGATGCATAGCTTCCAGGTAGCTTTCCAGTACGGCCTTATTGAGGGTTACCTGGACTTCGTCGCCACCTTCGCTGCGCACAGAAATGAACACATCCACCTTGCCCCGGGAAATGGCATTCTTTACCGCCTGCTTCACAGCATCCTCACCAAAGGAAAGGATGCGGGGCAGCCGGACGGAGCAATCCAGGTAGCGGTTATTTACCGAACGGACTTCTACGGTAAATTCCCGTCCGTTTACTGTTTCCACAGCCCGGCCGTAGCCGGTCATACTCTTAATCAAAGTGATTTCCTCTTTTCTATGTTTTCCCTTTATTTCTGGGGTGCTGCTTTTGCATTTATCTTGACATCCAGCATCACTTTATGGTCACCGCTGGTAACCGCAACCTTGGGATATTTTTCGCAGGTGATCTGGGCTGTCAGCTCGTTGCGGCCCTCTGTCACATTGGTGCAATCCACTTGAGCCTGCAGATCAGAGCCACTCATCCACCGAATCGCCTCTTTCGGGCCACGTACAGTTACGGTAATTCCCTCTGCCTGGCTGGCTATTTGAACGCCTTCCGGTATATTCACGGCTTTTACCGGTATGGTAAACTCCGCAATTGCAACACCTGTAAACTCCAGGGTCACTTCAACCTGGGCTTTGCCCGTATGGATCTCCATACCGCTCAAATCTATACCAATATCGTTTAGATCTACTTCAAAGGTGCCGTTTTCAAAATGCTCGCCCAAATCGATTGGGATCGCTACAGTGGCCGGCAGTGCCTCCACCCGGTCCTTTTCACCCCGGATAACGATGGACTGCTGTCCCAAAGTTACCTTTGCATTACTCTCCTCAGCCCCCTTACCGGGAATGATCTGAGATGTGATTTCAATGGTCTTTTCTTTCAAAATCCGCAAGGTCACCTGGACCACATCCACGTTGGTGGTCACCTTTTCCGCATTGACAGCCTTGCCGTCTTCGTCACAAAGGGTGTAGACCTCGGTCTTCTCTTCAAGGCTCTTGAGGTTGGTATTTAAGTCTACATCGATAACCGCTTGGGTAATTTGACTGATGACCGTTTCCGGGCCGGATATCTCCACATCCGTAACGGCAACAGGCTGATTATCGTGCCGGGTAGTAAACTCAGCCTTGCTCAGGTCAGTAAAATACTCCTCAGGCAGTTTGGAATCCTGCTTTGCCACCAGTACAATGGGAACTTTTTTTGTGACACGGTTTTCAACCTTTAAGGTAATCATCTCCGTAGAGCTGCTCTGCACAGAAACAGAGCCGGAGGAAATATTACCCGGATATGAGATGTCATAGGACAAATCGTGGGTGCCCGCAGTTTCCACATTGGTCAAATTTACAAGGACATTGATATTGTTCTCATTCAAATCGTTGAGGATCGTCCGGTCACTTTTCAGCGACAGGGTGACCTTGGGGGTGTCACTGACCACCATAAGTCCCCGCTGCTCCAAAACATCCTTGTTCTGCAGCACCACAGGAATATCGAAATAGGTCTTTTCAGATTCAGGACTGACAACGGTGATCACAAACAGCCATAGGCCAAAGGCCACCACCACAGAAAAAGCCGCTGCAAGGAATTTATTTTTCATGATCATTTTCGTTTCCTCCCTTGCTCTTTTGCTGCTTTATTTTTTCCACCAGCTTGTTCTGTTTCATCTTCTGGAGCAATTCGCTCTGCTTGATCTTTTGGACCAGCTTTACCTCCAGGGTTTGCTCCTGGTCATCCTCCTCCGGACATAGTTCATTACGCAGCAGCCGTTCCAAGGTCTGGGGCGCCAGGTGGCGCTTGAGCATACCGCCCACTGCAACAGAAATGGCACCGGTTTCCTCAGAAACCACAACCACCACAGCATCGGATACTTCGCTCATACCCACAGCTGCACGGTGACGGGTACCCAGGTCCAGGTTCAGCCGTTCACTGTCAGACAGCGGCAGCACACAGCCTGCTGCGGCCACACGGCCATCCCGGACGATCATTGCGCCGTCGTGGAGGGCTGCCTTGGGGAAGAAGATATTCCGGATCAAACGCTCGGACACCTGTGCATCGATCATTGTACCGTTTTTGAAATGCTCATCCAGACGGTTATCCCGGGCAAATACGATCAGCGCACCGATCTTCTCCTGGCTCATCGTTTCGCAGGCGCGGACGGTGTGGGTAATGACAGGCTCCATATCCTGGCTATGCTTTTTCCGGAAAATATCCGCCAACTTCATATTGCTGAGGTGGTCGATCATACGGCGCAGCTCCGGCTGGAACAGCACAACCAGCGCCAGCAGTCCGATCGCCAGTATCTCCGAGAAAATATAACTCAGCGCATGCATATTCATCGCATCCGTCAGCCACGCAACCGCTATAATGACACCTACCACCCACGCAATGCGGGAGGTTCCCGTAGAGCGGAAAAGGGGCAATAGTTTATAGATTAGAAATGCGACGATAATGATGTCAAAATAATCCGACCACCGCATCGCCTGTATTTGTTGCCAGATAGATCCAAAAATTCCCATATCTGCCCCTTCTTTCCGTGTTTTTTATATCGCAATGCCATGCTTTTCGCGTTTTTGGCATACCAAGCCTATTATCTATCCTATTATAGCGGATTTGTGAACTGATAGCAATAGCTATTCATAAAATTTTTACGATTGACGGACCAATTTTTCGACTTCCTGCGCCAGCATTCCCGTCTGCCAGGGCGCAGCATCGTGGCCGAAGCTGATGCGTACTGTGCCGGTATCCAGTGTGCCTGCGCTTTCGTGGGCCAGTGGGGCGCAATGCAGGCCCGCACGCACACCAATTCCCTGTTCTGCCAAAAGCCGGGCAGCCTCCTCGCAATCCATATTGGGAACAAACGATACCGTGCCGCTTTGGTTCTCCCCGAAAAACACACAAAATCCCAACTTTCCCAGTGCATCTGCGCAGCGGCGAGCCTCCCGGCACTCCCGTTCCAAAATCCGCTGGGGCGTCTGCTCCAGCACATAGGCAAGGCCGGCAGACAACCCCGCTATACCCGGCACATTCAAGGTACCTGCCTCCAGGCTATCCGGCAGAAAATCCGGCATGTCCTGCAAAGCAGACAGGCTGCCGGTCCCACCTTGCAATAAGGGCATCGGCTCTCTTGCGCATAGCAAAAGGCCTGTTCCCTGGGGGCCAAGCAGGCCCTTGTGGCCGGGCATCGCAATAAAATCTGCCCCTAATTTTTGAAGATCGATAGGCAGCATTCCCGCCGATTGGGCAGCATCTATTGCAAAGGGCACGCCATACTGCCGGCAAAGCTCCGCCATCTCATACACCGGCAGAATATAACCAAACACGTTGGAAACATGGGTAAATACCGCCGCATCCGCACCCTTTTTCAATGCATTTTCAAATGTTTCCAGGGTGTCCTCCCAGCAGAACAGCTTTCGCCCGGCAACTGTGATCTGTGCCTTTCTTGCGTGAAGCGGACGGGTCACAGCATTGTGCTCAAAGCCGGAGATTACCACCTTGCTCCCCGGTTTTACCAAGGTGTTGATGGCAATATTTAAACCGTGGGTGCAATTAGAGGTCATCACGACCTGCTCCGGCATGCAATGGAACAGGCTTGCTGCCCGCTCCCGGCAACGCAAAACTGTCTTGGCAGCAGCCATGGCGGCGGGATAGCCGCCACGGCCCGGATTGGCGCAGTTGTCCAAGGCGCACCGCATTGCCCGGTAGACCGTTTCCGGTTTGTGAAAGGATGTTGCGCCGTTATCCAGATAGATCATAGGCGCAGCTCCTCCGGTGTTCCGTCATCCCGCAAGGTATAGGCCCTGCGAAAGTGTATTCCCGCCTGCCGCAAAAATGCCGCCGAAGTCATAATATCCCGGCAATTAAGCCGCAGACTGTAGCCGCAACCCTTTTCTTCCATCCACTTGGGTGTGCGCTGTATACTGCATTCCACTCCCGCCCGGCGCAAGACCTCCTCTGCCCGCTGGGCCGGGGTCACGGAGCGGAAGGTTATGATACAATTTTTCATAAAGAAACCCTCCCGAACCAGTTTATGTCCGGGAGGGTTATTCTGTGTAGTTTTAGATTTCTTCCAACAGGCAGACTGCATGGCAGGACATACCGCTGCCGTCGCCGGTGAAGCCGAGATGTTCCTCGGTGGTTGCCTTCACATTCACCTGCTGTTCCGAAATTTTCAGGGTTTCGGCGATATTCTTCCGCATTTGGGGAATGTAATCCTTCAGCTTGGGTCTTTGGGCAATCATAGTCACATCCACATTGCCCACACGATAGCCCGCTGCGTGGATCTTATCCACAACTACAGCAAGGAGCTTTCGGGAGTCCGCACCCTTATAGGCAGGATCTGTATCGGGGAAATGCACGCCGATATCTCCCAGGCCTGCAGCGCCCAGCAGCGCATCGGACACCGCATGGAGCAGCACATCCGCATCGGAATGGCCCAGCAAGCCCTTCTCAAAGGGAATCTGCACGCCGCCCAATATCAAATCCCGGCATTCCACCAGCCGATGTACATCATATCCGTGTCCGATCCTCATTGCATTTCCTCCAACAGCAGTTCTGCGATCCGCAGGTCCATAGGGGTAGTGACTTTGATGTTCCGCTCGTCGCCTTCCACGATCCGCACAGCCATTCCCATCCGCTCCACAGCGGAACAATCGTCGGTAATGGCCGCTTTATCATCCTTTGCTTTTTTCAATGCGCCTTTCAGCAGGTCATAATCAAATACCTGGGGGGTCTGAATCGCCTGCAAAGTGCTTCTGTCCGGTGTTGCTTCCACCACGCCGCCCCCCACGATCTTCACGGTGTCCTTTACCGGCACACCGGGTGCTGCAGCAGCATAAATATGGGCAGTACGCACCGCTCTGTCAATCACTTCTTGGGTTATAAGGGGTCTTGCACCATCGTGGACAGCCGCCAAACGCACCTTTTTCGACAGGGCTTTTAAGCCGTTATTCACAGACCCCGCCCGGTCTGCACCACCGGCTACCACAGCTTTGACCTTGGTGAAATCCGCGCAAAGCTCCTTGATCTTATCGATCAGATCCGGACGGGTGACAATTACGATTTCCCGGATCACATTGCTTTCCTGGAAGGTGCGGACCGTACGAACGATCATCGGTTCGCCCCCAAGCTGGGCCATCACTTTATCGATGCCGCCCATACGGGAGGCATTTCCCGCCGCCACGATCACCGCACCGCAATACTTTACCGGCAGGAGCTTACGCAAGGCCGAGGACACTTTGGAAATTTTCATATTACAGCTCCTTAATCAGCTTCTTGAAGTAGTCGCCTCTGACCATAAAATTCTTAAACTGGTCAAAAGCCGCCGAGGCAGGACTCATCAGCACCACATCGCCCTCTTTGGCATCTGCCGCCGCCCGGTATGTAGCATCGGTAAAGTCTGCGCAATCGATGATCTCGGGGTTTCCGGGAGAATACTGCGGGGCATTTTCCACCGCTTGACGAATCTGCTGGGCTGTTGCGCCATTGACATAGAGTTTTTTCACCTTGGCGCAGACCACAGGTCCAAGAACATCGTAGGGAATATGCTTATCGTAGCCGCCGGCAATCAGCAAAACCTTTTGGTCAAAGCTATTGAGACCTGCAATGGTACGGCTGGGGGAGGATGCGATGGAATCGTTATAGAATTTCACACCGTCTTTTACCCGCACCAACTCAATGCGGTGCTCCACACCGCCAAACTCCCGGGCCACCTTGCGGATCACTTCGTCGGATGCAAGGCCCTCCACAGCGCCAATGGCAGCCATATAATTTTCAATATTATGCACGCCGGGGATCACAATATCCCGGGTATCCAGCACCGGGGTTTCGCCGCGGTAAATGACGGTTCCCCGCAGGTGGATATATCCTTCTCCTTGTCGAGAGAAGAATTGGGTCGTACCGTTGCCCCGGAGCTTTGCCGTGATGGCATTGTCAGCATTGAGGATCAAAGAATCTGTTTCCGATTGGAAACGGAAGATATTCTTCTTCGCCTCCACATATTCTTCCATATCCTTATGGACATCCAAATGGTTGGGCGCCAAATTTGTCACCACCGCCACGGAAGGACTGCGGTGCATATCCATCAGCTGGAAGGAGCTGAGCTCCACCACAGCATAGTCGGTAGCTTTCATATCATCCAGCTTGGGCAGCAGGGGCGTGCCGATATTGCCGCCCAGCCACACAGTCTTTCCGGCGGCTTTCAGTATTTCGGAAATGAGGGTGGTGGTAGTGGTCTTGCCGTCAGAGCCGGTGACCGCCAAAATCCTACAGGGGCACAGTTCAAAGAAAATCTCCATTTCGCTGGTGACTTCCGCGCCGTTCTGCCGCAGACCCTCCAAGGCAGGATTGCCCGGGTGCATTCCGGGAGTGCGGAACACCAAGTCCGCAGAGAGATCATCAAGATAGCTCTCCCCTACCTGCAATTTACAGCCCAGTTTTTCTAACTCTAACAGTTCTGCATCCAGCTTTTCCCGTGGAGTTTTATCACAACCGGTAACACTGCAGCCATAGCGCAAAAGCAAACGCACCAACGGACGATTGCTCACACCCAGACCCAGCACCACAATATGCTTCCCTCTCAGGGATGTAAAATAAGTTTCCAAAATACTTGCCATAATCAAGGTCTTCCTCTCCATAATGGGGATTTCTACTTTCTTACTTTATAGTATATCCTTTCTGCCGCAATTTTGCAAGATATTTGACAATTGGCGTGCAATGGGTTACAATATTCGGGCGACCGGGTCGGACAGCCGCGGCTGAGCCCCCAACGGGACTCAGGTGAGGAAAGTCCGGGCTCCACAGGGCAAGGATAACGGGTAACGCCCGCCGGGGGTGACCCCAGGACAAGTGCAACAGAGATATACCGCCCAAAGATTCTTTGGGCAAGGGTGAAAAGGTGGGGTAAGAGCCCACCCGGCCCATAGAGATATGGGTTTTACGATGTAAACTCTATCCGGAGCAACGCCGTGGAGGAACAACAGGTTTGCCCGACCGTTCCGAGGAGGCGGCTGCATTCCGTGAGCAATTGCGGAAGTAGATAGATGGCTGTCAAGACAGAACCCGGCTTATAGACCCGATCGTATAAAAAAGCACCGCAATTGCGGTGCTTTTTTATTTTTCCTATTCCTTTTTGGGGGTATCAATGCTATAATAAAAGTATTCTATCACAGAGAAAGGGGATTTTTATGAACCATAAACATTGGCTCGTCAGATGGGTCGCTTTGATTCTGGCGTTTTCCCTTCTGACGCTTCCCGGCTGCACGAAGACTGCACCCTCCGCTGACTCCACCGCCACTACCGCAGCGACCGCAGTCCCCACGGAAGAATCCACAGCCCCCACTGAAACGGAATCGCCTGACGCATCCGCAGAGCCTACCGAAGGTGCTGATTCCACCGAATCTACCGAGCCCTCGGCAACGAAAAAGCCTGCCGTTACCCGGCCTGCTGCAACAAAAAAGCCTGCTGTAACAGCAACCAAAAAGCCTGCTGAAACCAAGGCGACTGCTGCCACCAAGCCCTCCGAAACCAAGGCACCCACTACCTCCACCAAACCTGCGACTACCACGAAGCCCACTGTTGCAGTTTCCAAGGAAGGTGTCAAAAATGTGATCTTTATGATTGCTGACGGTGGCGGCTATGATAATTTCACTTTGGCTAACAAAGTCAAGCAGACGATGCAGGCTCAAGGCATCAACAAACTCACCGGTGCAAAGACCCAGGTCACCGATAATCTGCTGTCCGGACTGGGCAAGAGCAAGGTTGATGGCCTGTACTTAAATGAACTGCTGGTAGGTTCTGCCAACACCCTGCTGACCGTCAACCACGGTGCTGAAAACAACCCCAAATCCTACATAACTGACTCCGCTGCTGCCGGCACTGCCCTGGCAACCGGCTACAAAACCCAGTATACTTTCCTGGGTCTGAATGAAAAGAAAAAGCCCAAGGCATCCATCACGGAGCTTGCCCGGATGAACGGTATGGCTACCGGCCTTGTGACCACCAAATCCTATATGGACGCAACCCCCCAGGCCTTCTTCACCAGCCACTCCATCTACCGCTATGAGTACCAAGACAACAGCTTCCAAAGTCTGCTCAGCGGCATTGATGTGGTCATCGGCGAAGGCACGCTCTATGGTGATAAGTACAAGGAATATCCCACTTCCCATCCCGACCTTTCCGCCTCCACCATGGGTTACACCATTGCACGGAACAAAACTGAGCTTTTGGCAAAAGCCAACAGCTCTACCACCAAAAAGCTTTGGGCTGCCATCTTGGGCGCAGGCAAAACCACAGAAAATGACCGGGCCGGCGACCGCATCACCTACGATGTGGATGCAGCCGAATCCGCTGAACAGCCCTCCCTGCTGGATATGACCAAAGCCGCACTGAAGGTTTTGGGCGACAATATCAATGACCCGGACGGCTTCTTCCTGATGATTGAAGGCGGCGCATTGGACAATGCCGCTGAGGGAGGTTGTCTGCGTGGTGCTGTGGGTGAATACTTAGCCTACGACGAGGCTTTCGGCTACTGCGTTAACTGGGCTGAAAAACGGGGTGACACCATCGTTATCGCTGTCCCCGACCACGATTCCGGCGGATTCTCCGGCATTGAAGCCTGCGAAAAAGCCCTCATTGAAAGCATTATCACCGGCAAAGTGGGCAACACCGCCGTCACCAGTGAAACCGGCTTCACCGCTTATAAGGATCTGCTGACCAAGGCCGGCGCAGACACCTCCAAAATGGCCTTGCAAGGTGAACATACCGATATGGCTGTTCCCATCAGCCTGTATGCCCCGGCAGAGGTCCGGAACGATCTGCTCACCGCTATGGGTCTTCCCACTGCAGCAGGTAAAATCCGCACCGGCTCTAACGAATACTACGCAAAGAACGAAAGCGGCGATATGACTTGGTATGAATCCTCTGCGCTGAACAACGACTACACCATTGACAACACCAAGATCGCCCCCGCCCTTACCAAGGTATTGAAGCTGGGTTCTTTGGACTCCGCTACCGCCACTTTGTTTGTTGCGGTCGGCAAGAATAGCGGCTCCACCTTTACGGGAAATTACGGCGGCGAGCTGATTTTTGCAGACACCACCCACGAAAACTACTACGCGAAGTACAACTGCAACACCTACAAAAACGGTGGACTTGCCATCAGCCGCAATGCTACCACCTATACTTTGAACGGTGTTACAAAGGATATCCCCAAGATCGGCAATGCCATTCCCAAGGCACTTTTCGTACTGGACAGCTCCGAGCAGGCTACTAAGGGAACTTTCTATGTACCCTACAGCGTTCTGAAAGACGCCGGATTGAAATAATTCCATAAAAGAAGTCGCTGACGATTGTCAGCGACTTCTTTTATTTTGAAATTGATTCAGCAGGATGTATACGGCTATCAAAATTATAATTGTTGCCACAAGAATGCCGTACATTGCCGGCAACCTCACCTGTTTTTCAAAGAAATACAGGTTGCAATCCAAGGCATCTTTCAGCTCTTCAATCAGTTTTGCCGGGATGCCTTCTGTTTCCATTTCCGCCAATGCGCCCCGCATGGCGTGGTTGCGGGTCAGTGCCGTTCCGTAAGTGCCGGGCAGGAAAGAGATCACCTTCTGCAGACCCGGACTAAAGGAAGAAATGGGCATATATGCGCCGCAGATAAATCCGTATCCGGAGCTGACGATGGTACCCACCGCAGAAATTTGTCCCTGAGAAGACAGGAACAGGTTGATGACCGAAGATAGAGCCGTTCCAAACAGCACCAACAGTACCACATCCAGCAGCAGGTACAGCACATCGCTTACGGACAAATACCAGCCTGTTGCTGCCAAATAGCCCAGGCAAAGCCCGGTTGCCACCAGGCAGATCAGCAAGGTGGAAATCAGTGCTGCAATGTAGTAGCTTAAGGACAGGGTCGATGCTTTCACCGGGGATATCCGTAGATCTTTGATGGTGCCGATGGCCTTATCCTGCACCATCAAAAAGTTGGAGCAGAAAGCCACGGTCACGCAGGACACCGCCAGCAAGGAAGAGATCAGCTGACCGCCTACCAAGCCGTCCAACAGTTTTTCCGGAAGTTTCACCGTTTCCGGCAGATTCATCGTGAAGGAATCCCGGTAGACATTTCCTAAGAACGTAGCATACAGCACCAGCAAAATGGCCGGGGTGATCAAGGCCGTGAGAAACATCCCCTTATCCTTAAAAAACAGCTTTACATTCCGTTTAATCAAGATTTTCAGCATTTCCCCCACCCCCTTCTAATTTTTTGCCTGTGACATTCAAGAACACATCGTCCATTTTTCCCTTTGTGATCTCGTAATCGGTGAAAATATGGGGATGCTTCACAATCAGTTCCGTGGCCTGGGCAGTATTGGACACCTGCAGACGGAAAGCATCCCGCAAGGCAGTATACGCAACGCCCAAGTCCTTAACAGCCAATTCGTCCACCCCGTAAAGGGTGACAAAATCGCCGGTGTAGGTGTTCTTGAGTTCCAGGGGTGTGCCTTCGGCGGCAATCTTACCGCTGTCCAGGATCACCACATAATCTGCCTCTGCTGCCTCCTCCATATAATGGGTGGTGAGGAAGACTGTCATACTTTCCTCCTGCCGCAGCCGGGAGATCACATTCCAAAGCAGCTTCCGGGTCTGGGGATCCAGGCCTGTGGTGGGCTCGTCCAGAACAAGAATTTTGGGGCTGTGGAGCAGCGCCCGGGCAATATCGATTCTTCTGCGCTGGCCGCCGGAGAGCTTACCCACAGGCCGCTTCAGCAGATTCCCAAAGTCCAACAGCTGCGAGAGTTCTGCCAGCCTTTTCTGAAAACGCTCGCCGGTAATGTCATACAGGGCCGCCCGGCTTTGCAGATTATCATACACACTAAGCGCCTTGTCCAGCACAGAATCCTGGAACACAACACCCAGGATACCCTTGATCTTATTCACATTTTTGTCCAGGTCCGTGCCGTCAATTTCCACCTTGCCGCCGTCCTTGGACAGCTGTCCGCACAGAATGTTAATGGTAGTGGATTTACCTGCGCCGTTCACACCCAAAAAGGCAAACAGCTCCCCCGTCTTCACCCGGAAGCTCAGGTCCTGCACCGCCTTTACCTCTCCAAAGGCCTTGAAAAGCCTGTCAATTTTGATGATATCTTCCATTGACACCCTCCTAAGAATGTTTGATAAGTCTTTTATAACACAAAGGGGTTGCTTTTCGCAACCCCTTTTTCCTATTTGGTCATTTCCTAAGGTTATTCGGCTTCGTTTTGGTGCTGAACCAAACCGGCAACATCGCTCACAGGCAAACTGAAAGCAATGCCCTTGGCTTTTTTGTCCATACCCATTTCCTTGTAGATGGCATTGAGGACATCGTCACGAATATCCTTCTCCACCACCATCATCAGAATTTCTTTGTCCGCATGGAGAGTAATGCCAAAGAAGGCCGCTGCATCTTCATTCACAACGCCGCGGGCATTGAGGATCGTACCGCCCCGGGCACCCTGGGTCTTGGCAACCGCCATTACATCGTCGGCAAAGCCGGAATTGACAATGGCAAACACCACTTCAAAATTATCTGTTTTCATAGCTTTACTCCCTCCCCATCTGATTGTCACTTAAAAAGCGGTAGAGATTCACACCGATCACACTGCTGAAAGGAACTGCAAAGGCAATGCCCTTGCCGCCCCGGATGGTGGCAAATTTATCCTCTAAGGTCTGCATAATGGTGTCCACCAAGTCCTCGCGAACCACGCTGAGGATCACCGTCTTGTGGGGCTCCAGGCCCAACAGGTCCACTATCTCAGAGGTAGCTGTGCCCAAACCGCCTACTGCCAACTGGCAATTCACATGGAACTGACTGATCACATCCAAATAAAACTCACCCTTGGGGCGGTCTACCACGGTAAACAGCAGTTTCAGCTTTTTGATGGCAGAATCGTTTACTGTATTGCTCATACGCCCCTCCTGTTATAGAAAGTTTATGATCTGCTGATCGTCAGCATCCAAAATGCGTTTCATAGCCCGGCGTTCACTGCGTCTGTCCGCCACAATGCCACGGAATCCCAAAAGCTGAATGGTGATCAGCGGTGCCATAGCAACCAGTGCCACCACGCCAAAAGCATCCCGCAGCACCGCATCCGGGCCTTGCAGGCTGACACAGCAGCCCACCGCCAAAGGCAGGATGAAGCCGGAGGTCATCGGGCCACTGGCCACGCCGCCGGAGTCGAAAGCGATACCGGTATAGATAGGCGGCACAAACAGGCTCAGCGCCAAAGAAATAAAGTAGCCGGGAATTACATAGTACACCAGGGAAAAATCGTAGATAATGCGAATAATGGACAAGCCCAAGGCCGCGCCTACGCCTATGCACAGGCCAATGAGCATGGATTTTTTCTTTACAAGGCCGCCGGTTACTTCCTCCACCTGGCTGTTCAGCACATGGATCGCCGGCTCAGCCAGCACGACCAGC
This sequence comes from Oscillospiraceae bacterium, assembly GCA_017482385.1. GTDB lineage: Bacteria > Bacillota > Clostridia > Oscillospirales > Oscillospiraceae > Faecousia. Next base: position 80,925 of record JAFUNI010000006.1, read on the forward strand.
ACGCCAGCCACTACGCCAAAGAGAACTAAGAAGGGTTTGCTGATCTTTGCCAGTTCAGAACCCAACTTATAACCGATAGGCATAAAGCCCACATTGACACCTGTAAGAAATACTACCAGGCCAATGTAAGTAAACACCACGCCGATGGCAATGCGCAGCAGCTGGCGCTTAGACAATTTCAGAAAGAAGATATTGCACACCAGGAAGAACAGCACGATCATTCCCAGCGCAATAGCAACCTCTTTGCTGGTATGGATCAATGTGTTTGTAAATGCGCCTGCAACATCTTCACTGACCGTGTAATCCGGAACGGTGTAGGTCAGGTCATTTTTAGAAAACACGCCCAACAGCAGCACTGCCAAAATTGGGCCTACCGAACACAGGGCAACCAAGCCAAAGGAGTTATCCTTACTGCGGCGGTCACCCAAAATAGCAGAGATACCAACACCCAGCGCCATAATAAAGGGCACTGTAATTGGGCCGGTGGTAACACCGCCGGAGTCAAAGGCTACAGGCAGCAGCGATGCATTCCCCCGCACCACAAGCAAAAGCGCCAGGGCAAACAGGAGCATATAAAACAGCATCAAAATGTGGGACAGAGATTTGCGGAACACGATCTTCAGCACCGAAACCACCAAGAATGCGCCCACACCAAAGCCAACTGCGTAAATGAGAACTGTGCCGTTCATTACTGCTTTGACTTGATTTGCCAACACCTGCAGATCCGGCTCAGCCACTGTAATCAGCAGCCCCAAGCCAAAGCAAGCACCTAACAACAGCGGCAAATTCTTCTGCCGGGAAAGGCCGGAACCCACATGGGTACCGATGGGGGTCATTGCCAGGTCTGCGCCCATATTAAAAAGACCGATGCCCAAAACCAGCATCACAGCGCCCACAGTAAAGGTAATCAGCTCTGCACCGGAAAAGTTAAACCAAGGTGTCAGGCTTAACAAATACACAATGGCGGTAATCGGCAGCGCAGAGATCAGCGCTTCTATAATTTTCGACTTCAGTTCTTTCAATATTTCACCTACTCCCGAACAAGCATTTTTATATATTATAGCAGAAGAAAGCTATTTTGACCATAGCCAAATTGTAAACAAAAGATCCTCCAGTCCGAAGACTGGAGGATCTGCTCATCTTTCCACCACTTGAGAAATCAGGTTATAATCGTTGGTCAGAATGGTGTCAATGCCCATTTCTCGGAAACGCTTGGTCTCTTCCGGGTCATCGGACCAGAACACATTGCAAAGGATACCGTGAGCATGGGCTTTTTTCACCGTTTCTTCGTTGAAATAGGGCTTGAACAGCTGCACCTTATAAGCGCCCAGCTGGATGGCTCTGTCCACCATAGACATGGAATCTTTGTTGCCGTCCCATCCCACGCAGCAGCGGATATCCGGGGCATATTCCATGACCTGCCGGATGATCTTATCGTTGGTGGTCATAAAATAGGCATGCTCCTGGGCATCGTATTTGCGGATCAATGCCACAATTTGTTCGATCATAGGGTCAGCAAAATCACAATCCCAAAGTTTTACATGGATGTTCATAATGACCTGCCCGGCAAATTTGCGCAGGATATCCTCAAAGGTGGGGATTTTCAAGCCCTTGAACTTCTCACCGTGCTTTTCACCAAAATCCAGTTCCAGCAGTTCTGCATAGGAATGCTCATAGATCTTTCCATGGCCGTTGCTGACCCGGTCCAGGGTGGAATCATGGCAGGACACCAGCACACCGTCGGTGGTGGGCCACAGGTCAAATTCGATCTCCTCCGCACCCATAGCCACTGCCGCACCAAAGGCAGGCATACTGTTTTCCGGGGCGATGGTATTAAAGCCTCTGTGGGCACAGACACGGGGATATGGCATTTTTGCATCGGACAAGGTTACGGACGGACCGCAGGCCCGGTACTGCCAAGGTGATCTGCCCATATTCACATATTCCCAATGGGCCATATGGGGGTTGCCGTAACCGCCGGGCTTCAAATGTTTTTTGTGGGGATCAAACTCTGCGCTGGCAACACCGAATTTGCCACCCATATTGGCCAGCACCTTCCCCTCGGGAGAAACGATCATACTGGCGCCACAGACGGTGGAATCCTCGTCAAAGCTTACAGAGGACCGCAGCACATAGGCGTTGGTATTGTATGCTAAGAATTTGCACATGGTTTCAATGGCATCGTGGCCGTCACTGCGCTGCAAGGAGCAGCCGATGATGATATCCACCTTCTCTTGGGCAATGCGAGGAAATGCCTCATAGAAATAGAAATCATAGCAGGTCAAAAAGCCGTAACGCAGGCCGTCCAGCTCCAAAACAAAGGGCTTGTCCGCCTCATAAGTATAGGTGCTGTCCAACCCCATATCCAGTTCCAGGGGCGGCAAATGCTTTTTGAAATACTTGCCTGCCAGGTTACCGGAACGGTCGAAGCAGTAAGTTGTATTGCGGTAGCCGGCTTCTTCCTTGGACAGCGCATTCACAAACAAGTGGGCGTTGCAGCGTTTTGCGGTTTCGGCGCATTTTTTCAGTAAGGTGTCGATGTACTTATTGTGGAAATACAGAGTTTCCTCCATCGTGGCTGTGGCGCAAGGCACATCACTGTACTCCGGCAGGACAATGATATCCATATCCGTGCCGCACTGATCCAGCATTTTCATTTTCTCCGCAAAATTAGCATCCGAGAAGGCGGTATCCCGGGAATAAGGCGGTTGCATCACACAGGCTTTCATAGTCAAGCTCCTCCCGTTTTTATGATGTCACATTATATCACAGCAAATGAACGATGTAAACCGATAGCGCAAGATTGGGCAACTTTCATTTGGGCTCAAAAAACTGTATCGCCTGCAGGTTGCTTGACTCCATTGCAAAAGGTCCTTATAATAAAAATATATCTTGCAAGGAGTTTTTTATGGCACATTTTATCATTGCGGAAAACGGCGAGAGCGTTTATCACATCACCGCCCATCAATACGCAGACGAAACTGTTCGCTACGCAGCATCTGAACTGCAAAAGTATCTTCTGAAATCCACAAATGCCGCCATCCCCTATCACTCTGACAGATGCCCGCAAAGGGGCCCTGAAATCCGAATCGGACAAAATGTTCGCGGTACCGCGTACATTCCTGCCGGCGCAGAAGAGGAAAGCTACCGGATTTTTTCCCGCGGCGAGGACATTTACATTGTAGGTAATACCGCAAGAGGCGTTCTTTACGGTGTTTACGGTTTTTTGGAGAGATTTTGCGGTTTTCGGTGCTTTACAAAAGATGTGGAGGTTATCGACCGTCACCCAGTACTAAAAATTGAACTGGACGATATTTGCGTCGAACCCGCCTTTGAATTCCGGGATACCTACTTCCGGTTTGCCTTCGACGGAGATTTTTGTGCGAAAAACCACTCCAACACCAGCTTGGGAGATTTATCAAAAGCCAAGGGCGGCCGCACCAAATGGTTTAACTTTCACCATTCTTTTTTCGATCTTGTTTCACCGGATCTATATTTTGCAGAACACCCTGAGTATTTTTCCCAGGTAAACGGCATCCGTATTTCCGACGGTCAGCTTTGCCTTACAAATCCGCAGGTAGCGCAGATCGCCGAGAAAACCTTGCGCAGGTGGATCCGGGAAAACCCGGAATGCACAGTTTTTTCCATTGCGCAAAACGACAATTACAAGCGCTGCGCCTGTGAACGCTGCCGCGCATTGGAAGAAAAAGAAGGCAGTCCCGCCGGCCCGATCATCCACTTCGTCAACACCCTTGCTGACAGGATCAAGGACGAATTCCCCCGCGCGCTTCTTCACACCTTCGCATACCAATATTCACTTCCCGCGCCCAAATATGCCATTGCAAGAGATAATGTGATCGTCCGTCTTTGTTCCATTTCCTGCCGGTTTGACAAGCCCTTTCAGGTTCTTGCAGCCGAAGGCTCCCCTGCTGAAGCGGAGTTTGTGGATGCCCTTCACAATTGGGCAAAGCACGCATCCCGCCTTTATGTTTGGGATTACGCTGTGAATTTTTATCACTATCCCCAGCCTTTCCTGCACCTGCGGGTACTGCAGGAAAATATCAAGCTCTTCAAAAAGACGAGTATCAGAGGTGTGCTGCAGCAAGGCAATTTTGCCTACGGCGGCGGTGTCTCGTTGGATGAGCTGAAGGCATATATTATCAGCAGGCTTTTATGGGATCCCGATTCTGATATAATGCAAGATGTCCACCATTTCTGCTGCGCTGTTTACGGAGAAGCGGCCGGCGCCAAAATGGAGGAGTATATCGCTTTGACGAATACCCTTTGCGAAAGCGCTCCGTTGGAAATTTTTCAGCATCCGGACGCCCAATATATCACAGACGACTACATTGCGCAAGCAGATAAGATCTTCACAGAAGCTATGGCCCTGGCCGAAAACAATACCCATCGCCAGCGGATCGAAAAGGAATACCTGTCTATTCGTTTCTTAAAATTAGCCCGTATGCCCATAGATACGCCAAACCGAGAAACACTTGTAGACGACTTTTTTAACGATCTGAAGCGCTTTGGTATTACCGAGATCAGCGAGCGGTATCCCTTGGCCGTATCCAAGAAGATCATGCTGAACACGCCTTATATGAAAGACCGTTCCGGTTATAAGCTGTACTACATTATGCAATAACCCGTCCCCCGAAGCTTAGCGCCGGGGCGCAAAAAACCTCCAGTCCGAAGACTGGAGGTTTTTGTTTTTAGAAAGCTATTGATTACTCGTAGATCTCGGTAACAACGCCGGAACCAACGGTACGGCCGCCTTCACGGATAGCGAAACGCAGGCCCTTCTCGATAGCGATGGGGGTAATCAGCTCAACGTTCATAACAACGTTATCGCCGGGCATGCACATCTCAGTGCCCTCGGGCAGGTTGATGATGCCGGTAACGTCGGTGGTACGGAAGTAGAACTGAGGACGGTAGTTGTTGAAGAAGGGAGTATGACGGCCGCCTTCTTCCTTGGACAGGACGTAAACCTGGCCAGCGAACTTGGTCAGAGGCTTGATGGAACCGGGCTGGCACAGAACCTGGCCGCGCTCGATTTCCTTCTTGTCAACACCACGCAGCAGAGCGCCGATGTTGTCGCCAGCTTCTGCGTAGTCCAGCAGCTTGTGGAACATCTCGATATCGGTGCAGACGGTTTCCTTCTTCTCTTCGCGCAGACCGACGATCTCGATCTTGTCGTTCTTGTTGATAACGCCACGCTCAACACGACCGGTAGCAACAGTACCACGGCCGGAGATGGTGAAGACGTCCTCAACGGGCATCAGGAAGGGCATATCAGCCTTACGGTCGGGAGTGGGG
>JAFUNI010000007.1 GCA_017482385.1 Oscillospiraceae bacterium
ATGGCGTAACCGTCTGTCAGATCGCAGTTAAGCGAAGTCCGATAAAGCGCACCGATCTTGGCTTTGTCAAGCAGGTACAGAGACGATTCGGGGATGTTATTCACGTCGTCATGCAGTTCGTTTTCGATGATAAACTGTCCGAGCTGCTCGTCGGTGCGGATATTGGATGCCACCATGATCTCGTCGTATCCGTAGGTGCAGTTGATCAGATCCTTCATACTGAGAAGGTCATCCGCAGGACTGCCAAGCACCTTCGGTGCAATGGTACGGAAGATAGCGAGTTCGCTGTCATCCATCTGTGCGATGCGGTTAGCAAAGAAGTTCAGCTCGTCGATGGTCGGCGAGTCCAGTCTGTAATACAACAGCTCCGGCCACGCACCACAGTCGAGGATGCCGATACTTCGGAAGCTTTCCTCACGACCGATCATTCTCGCTCGTTGGATGGCATCCCTGATCTCATGTTCTTCGGCAGGCAGATCCAGCATGGCATAAAAATAGCCGTCGCCGAGTGGATTCTCATGCGACAGCTCTATGGTTAGTGTTTTTTCCTTTACCACGTTTCACACCGTCCTTTCGTTAGGTGATAGATTTCATCGAGCTGCAAGAGTTTGCGCCCAATAGCAGAAATGACAGGAACGCTCACCGCATTGCCTGCCATCTTATATAGGTGACCGTCCTTGAGTCCGGTCGCCTGTGCTTTATAGAATTGTTCATCTGTGAAGCCCTGGAGCCGCCAGCATTCAATGGGCATCAGCTTACGGATACGGCCTCTGTGCCATATGCCGTGTCTGTCCTGTGCTGTAAGCGTGAACATGGCTTCGTTCGGTTCTTTCACACGTCGCCCTTGCTGACGTACCGTTTCTCGGTCGGGAGTAAGGACTGCTCTCGGCTCATCCTCGTCATCCACTACGATGACACCTGAGTGTTCACCTCGGTGGTTACTGATGCCGGAATCCTGTCTTGCGGTGATGCATCGTGCATGATCGGTAATGACAGGATCGGGGTTCATGTCTATGAAGTACAGTCCTGTTTTACCACCCCATCCACCGGAGCCGGCGCATTGAGTGCAGGCACTTCCGCTTGGATCGTAGACACGCTGACCTTGCGGTCCGGGGATGAGTTGCTTGAGATCTTCCGCATTGCCGCAGTTGAGAGGAAATAGCTCTCCGGTACATTGGTTTCCAAGATATCCGACAATATACAGGCGGCGCCGCTGCTGGGGGACTCCGAAAAACGCGCTGTTATGCACACACCATTCGATATCATACCCCAATTCAACAAGCGTGGAGAAGATGGTAAACAGCGTCCTGCCTCCGTCATGCGATAGCAGTCCGGGAACGTTTTCCAAGAGAAGAAGTGGAGGCCGTTTCGCTTCAGCGATTCGGGCAACCTCGAAGAAGAGAGTTCCTCTTGTATCGTCCCTGAATCCGAGCCTTTTGCCAGCCACGCTGAAGCTTTGGCATGGAAAGCCCGCACAGATGAGGTCAATGTCCGGCAGGTCGTTTGTATCAATTTTTGTAGCGTCCTCAAAGTAGATTTCTCCTTTCGGTTGGTAGATTGCGTTGTAGGCTTGGTTTGCCTTTTTATCGATCTCGCAATGACCGATGCATTCAAAGCCGCCCACCGCTTCGAGTCCGCTGCGAAAACCACCGATACCTGCGAACATATCAAAAAATCGGATCGCCATAGGGCATCCGACCGTTCCTATTTAATTGTTATTTCACCTCGATTCTGCGGTAGCTTACATACCGCCCATACTCATGCCGAAGCCTTCGGTTTCGTCCTCTGTTTCATCCTCGTCGGTGCCGTCACCGCCTGTGCCGTCTACGGCTTCGGGATCGTCGCTTATTCCTTCCTCGGTATCGACACCTCCGGTCTGCTGATCCTCGGTCACACCGTTTCGCTGTGCCTGTTCACGGTCCAGCTCGGCTTCGATCAGTCCGAGGACGAACTGCTTCTGACTCATGTTGTTGCGCTGCAGGTAGCCCTTGATCCTCTGAAACAGTTCCTCCGGCACCTGAAACGCCATCGTGCGCATATTACCCATGTTCTTTTCCTCCTTGTTTTGGTACTTGGGGTGTAATTCGTTGTCGACAGCAAGGGTGATAAACTCTGCCATCGTCATTCCGTGTTGTTCGATATACTCTCTGACCTCTGCGTGAAGGTCGGCATCGATCTTGACGGTAATGCCTTTCTTTTCGTCAGCCAATGTCATCGTTCCTTTCCATATAGTTTTGAATGATCTCGGTGAGAAGTTCCTCTACCGAGATACTGCGGTCAGCCGCTTCTGCAAGAAGGGCATCCGCTTGGGGCTGTGGGATATAGATTTCGTATTCCAATAGGCAGTCCTCCTACATACTCATAACGGGAGCTTCGCCCTCGTCCTGGCCTTCATCCTCGCCTTCATCCACGGTGGGATTCTCTTGCTGTGCCTGTTCCTCCGCAAGCTCGGCGGCGGTCAGTGTGCGGAAGGAGTCCGCATCGCTGCAAAGACTGAGGGTTCTTCCGTTATCCCATTTCATGTGGATATTACCGCCGTCATCGACGTGATCCACCGTTCCTCTCGTACCGGGCGGTACGGGATGGTGTGGATCGTCCATGCCGAGGAGCAGGATGCGAGTGCCGGGCGGATACTTCGCTCGGTTCTCTTTTGCCATACGGTTCCAATCATCGTAAATTGACATACTATTTCATCTCCATTCCGAATAGTTCTTTCGGTGACCACGGTATGGTGAAATTGCTGTGTCCGGCATCGGTGCAGTGGTCGTAGAAGAAGTCATCGGTTTGCGCCGCCCTTATGGTGAAGTACGCAACTTCTTCGGGGGTAGCTGTAAAGACTTCTCCTTCTCCGTAGAGACACGCTGCCACGTGGACTTTGATATCCTGTTCCGTGTCCACCTCATTCATAAAACTCTCAAATGCAGTCCAGCCTTCGAGATCAGCATAGCTCTTGGGAACACCTGCAACGAGGAATTCCGCTTGGTCGCTGTCCGAGGTTATAGTTACTGCGGAAAATAACACAGCCATATATCACATCCCTCCAATCTTCGGTTCATTTTGCTGTGCAATATATTCATCCAGCTCGTCACGGGTGGATACGAAGTAGTCGTTACCGCCGTGCCAGAGCGAGATTGACAGTTTGCCGTCCTCACTGTCGATGGGGTGATCTTCGAGGCTTTCAAAGGCTCCGTCCGAGTTCTGTCCGGCGATCCAATCCTTCACGGAGGTCAACTCATCCTCGGTCAGTTCCTCACGGAGCCGCAGATCCACCTTGCCGTAGAGCGTTCCGTCCACGATCTCGGTCGACCACTGTGCCGATACCAGCTTGGCTTTCGCGCCTGCGTCGCCGTCGAAGTATTCGAGGATACTTTCCACGTCACGGTCTTGGTATTCCTCGATGAGGTCGTTGATGTCGTATCGGTAATCGTAGAGGAAGGAGTCGCCCACGGTGAAGGGGTTGCCGTCGCCTTCGTCAATATTACCCGTCAAGGGAAAATACAGGCTCATCTTCACGGGGCCGAGCGCCAAGGTTCTGTCCTTGATGTCATTTATCAGCTCCGCGGCTGTGCCGTATTGGTCGTAGTAGATATCGTGTTCCAGGTCGGTCTTGATGCCTTCGTCTGCGGTCTGTACGAGGTAGGCGGTGGTGTTCACGTCGCCGAGGCTGTTTTCGGTATTGAACAGTCGGCACAGGTGCTGACCGACTCGGCTGCTTGATGCGAGCTGCACATCGATCTCGGCATCCTCACCGCCGAACAGCTTGATGTTCTGCGGCAGTGTCCTTACTCCAATGGAGAGTAGCTTGATTTGCAGGTCGGTGTTGGCTTTCGGAAGCTCTACCACCAGGGTGTCTTTTTTATGCTGAATTACTGCTGTTATCATTGTTACATACCTCCCATACGGATTCCTTGATCGGTGTCGAGTACGTCGTTGATGGAGTATCCCGATTCCATGCACACGAAGCCGGAGGAGACGAACAGACCGTTCAGCTCGTCGGCGATATGCTCACCGAGCATATCATAGTCGATGAAATCCACCACGGTTTCGGGTACGCCGTAGTCGGGATCGTGTTCCACAAAATGCTTGCCCACATCTTCATTATCCTCGGCACCCTCGATCAGTGTGAAGAGACCAAGGCTGTTGGCGAGAGCTGTGATGGACTTTGCATCCTCGACTCCGGCATATTCCGCTACGGCGGTCAGCTTATCGAGCTGCATATCCGCATTGCTGATGGCTCCCACAAGGTCGTTGATATCATAGATGCTTTCGCTTGATGTCATTTCACGCAGACGGCGCATCCATTCGGGGTTATCTACCATGAAGTCATCGAGGATAATGCTGACGGACTCGGCATCGGGTGCGCCCAGCCTGCCGATGGATTTGTCGATGGCGGCTCTCTCACAGGGCAGGTACAGATGTTCCACCTTGCCGTGGTATTCTGCCTTTGCGGTGCAGAGAATGCTTGCATCGTAGAGGTAAGGCGGAAACACCTGCCCGTCATACAGTTCCTGGAACTGCACGTCCTCATCCACGAAGAGGATTCCGTGTTCGGTGACGATGCCGGTGCCGGACTGCATCAGCCGTCTACCGATCTCTGCATATTTGGGGTTAGCATCGTCGTTGGCAGGAATGGATCCGTCACGGTTCAAGAGGTATTCCTGACCGATCTTGCCCATATTGCCGATATTTTGAATGAGGCAGTATTTGTTAAGATTGAAGGACAGGTTGATGAGATCCTTCAGCTCGGTGAATCCTTCTTGTTTCATGGCTTCGTAAAACTGTTCTTCCTCCGTACCGAAGAAGCTCTCCATACGCTTGGCAAGGTAGTTCAGCTCGTCCAGATTGACGAAGCGGTCTTTCAGATGGTCGAGTTCTTCGGGGAAGATAACATCCGTAACGAACAGTTCGGGCGGGTTATCGTCGGCTGCGTGTATCTCCATGAGTGCTGACCGGAGTGTGGTTTCGGAGCATGGGAAGTGGATGTCGACCAGGTGGTCGTTATACTGTACGGTTACTTTAATCATCGGTTATCCGTCCTTTCCTTGAATTTCACGGCACCCACGCCGTATCTGCGGATTGCCATTGCGTTGCAGATAACGCCGAAGATCTTCGGCTCGATGATCGTGGTATCCGCAAGGTCTGCGACGGTCAGATTCTTCGTGCCGAGGTACAGATCCTTTGCGGTGCAGTACAGGGTGTATCCGTTTGCGGTGCTGCCTTTGAGACGGATGTTCTCAAAGAGGATTTCGTTTCTCTGCACGTACCGTCCGGTACAGCTCCACAGTCGACAGTCTGCGGTGAGCAGATACACCGCCGCCATGAGCGCGTAGTCCTTTTTATCCAACTTGGCAACCGCTTCAGTGAAGGTAGTGCGGTGCTTCTCATTTTTGAAGTACATGGGGTTTTCCTCGCTTTCTTTCAGATATTGATTCAGTCGTTTTACAAAGGGCGGATACTGGATCGCCGCCATTGTTTCAGCAACGGCTTCTTTCAGTGTTGCGGCTCCGGCTGTGATCCTTTCGTTGATGCACGGGCATTTATCTGTTCCGCATCCTTTCTTTCTGCTGATATGGTGGGGACAGGCACGGCAGTCGCAGTCCTTTTCGGTGTATTCGTATCGGCGGAGGATGACCACGCCGTGACCTCTCGGTCGGAAGTTGGGGATCGATCTCATAAGCTTTTCGAGCTGTCGCAGCTCGTAACTGTCTGAAAAATACATAGGCGTTGATTCCTTTCGTAGAAATAGAAAAAGCCCACGGTCTTGTTTGGATTTCAAAACCGTGGGCTGTATGATTTATTACATATTTAGTATGGGGGCTTCGCCGTCATCAAAGGTGGGCGGATTTTCCTTGAGGGAAGGATAGGCATCCTGGAGCTTCTCCATCAGTTCCATGAGACCTCGATCCTGTTCGTAGGTCAGCGAGTCGCAGTTATCTCTTGCGAAAGCTGCACACTTGAACAGTTCTTCCGCTTCTGCTTGCGTGAAGATCTTGTCTTTGACGATGAGTCCGGCGCGGACTGCATAATTCTCTTTGGAGGAGAGATAGTCGGGAGAGTAGTCGCCGTGGGCAAGGTATTTGCCACCGTCCGACTGTCGCCAGCTACAGAACATGAAGCCGTGTTTTTCGCTGTACATTCCGGCGAACACCACGTCGCCGTACTCGGAGAATTTGCGGTAGTTCTGCACATCCTTCGGCTGCATCTGTGGGGCTGACACGTAGAGACCAACATACTCTCGGACGACTTCGGCATCATCTACAAGGTGGGAGAATACCTCACGGGATTCGGAATCGGTGAGATCCTTGTTGTTGTAGTACATAAATCCTTCGGGGTTGACTGCGGTGAGATGGACTCCTTTGTGCGAGATGAGCAGGAGTTGATCTGCTTCATCGTAATCTGTAAGGCATCCGTAGTGCTGTGCCTTCCGCTGCATTTCTTCTTGGTATATGGTCATTTGGTTACCTCCGTTATTGTGATAATAAAAAATCGGAGGACAGATCCTGTACCTCCGTAATGTTTGTCAGATAGGAAGGATCGACGATTACTTCGGATTCGTTCCTTCCGCTGAAATATGCGTATATATGCTTTTTGTCAATCTGTGCTTCGTAGACCGTTCCGTCCTCACCAAAGCGGTGAGCAAACCATTCGGCTGTTTCCTGACTCAGCGACCAGGACAATGCCTTCACGCTTTTGGCATTGTGAGTTGTTACTCCACGGTAAACGGTTACGGTGTCATCCAACGCTTTGAATTGGATATACTCGTCTTGCTCCATGAGGCAGGTCGGATCGGCTTGCTTGAACATCCGCAGGAGTTGATTGACTGTAACATTCACATCCTGGTGCGGTGCTTCTGATCTCGTCCATGCGCTTGCAAGGATTTGGGACATATCTTCTCTTGACAGACTCGGCTGTGCAAATTTCAAAAACGTCAGCGCGTAGGGCTTGGTGACCATCATATAAATCTCGTAGGCGCTGTTTGCCTTGTTGATAGACTGAGCCATTGTCTGCCGCCATCGGTTCTGTGCATCTTCTTCCATAAGGTTGATCATCGTGATGCCACCGTTGCCATCGGGAAGGGCGGTTAGTCCAGTGTCGGCGAATGGGTGCTTGACGATCATCGGGGAGTATGGGGTTTCGTAGATATCGGTGTGGAGCAAGGTGATGGCTGTTCGTTTGATCTCGTCCAGGTCGGTTTGCTTTCGCATGGTTTTTCCTCCTTTCTGTGGGAATAAAAAAAGCGCATGGATTTGTTCTTATCCATGCGCTCGGTGGCTTGTATTCGGTTGTGTGAGAGTTCGGCTCACTACAGAAAGGGAAAAATACCTTTTTCACATCTACAAAATCGCTTGTAAAAATTTCGACTGTAGAAACGGCGAAACCCCCGATAAAATCGGGGGTTTCTTGGGCAATATCTTTTTCATTGCCCTTTGATGGTGCGGATGACAGGACTCGAACCTGCACGCTTTCGCGTTGGAACCTAAATCCAATGAGTCTACCAATTCCACCACATCCGCATATATTCAATTTTATTTCGTCTTCCTGTTGCGGTGCCCGACATCTTCGTCGGCTTTCAAAAGCCTTCCTCATCTGTCGACCGCGGCCACTCGCTCAGGTCGCTTGGCTCCGCCACCGGCGGCGCTCCCATCGCTCCCCAATTCCACCACATCCGCATATTTAATGAACAGCGCTATTTTATCACGGCAACCTTTCGTTGTCAACGGAGAATCCCACAGGAAATTTTCTGTATTTTTCCTTGACATTGGGGGGCGTTACGGGTAAAATAGATTTGGTATGGTGTACGCTGGCGGCAGAATGCCCCCGCGTTTCATGATAACCTTGCATTTGCCAAGGTCGGGTTTTGCGCCTTATGGCGTTTGTTCTTCATTTATTATCTGCCGTTTCGGCACATCTTATTTACAACTGAACAATGCCATCAGGCCCATTGTGCCCACCCCTTTGGCAGTGCTTATTCTACAAAGGAGGTGTGCTTAGAATTTATGGGACCTTTAGAAATCGTATTGATTGTCCTGGGTGCAGCTGCTGTAGCCGGTATCAGCTTTGGGCTGGGTATCGCCTACCGTAAGCGTGTCAGCGAGCGTGAGATCAGCTCTGCTGAGGCGGAAGCTACCCGCATTATCAACGAAGCGATCCGCAGCGGTGAGAGCCGCAAGAAGGAAATGCTTCTGGAAGCCAAGGACGAAATCCATAAATCCCGTACGGAGCACGAAAAAGACATCAAAGAGCGCCGCAACGAGCTGACCAAGCAGGAACGCCGTTTGCAGCAAAAGGAAGAAACTCTGGATAAAAAGGCCGAAAACTTCGAAAAGAAAGAAGAAGATATGGCCCGCCGTCTGGAGGAAGTGGCTAAGCTCAAGGAAGAGACTGAGTCTGTGAAGAAAGCCCATTTGGCTACTTTGGAGCAGATCTCCGGGCTTTCTCAGGAGCAGGCCAAGCAGTTCCTTCTGAAGACCGTGGAGGAGGAAGTCCGCCACGAAACTGCTATGAAGATCAAAGAGATCGAGCAGGAGATGAAGGACGAGGCGGATGAGAAGGCAAGAGAAGTCCTGTCCATCGCCATTCAGCGCTGCGCCGCTGACCACGCCGCAGAGGCCACCGTTTCCGTGGTTCCCCTGCCCAACGACGAGATGAAGGGCCGTATCATCGGCCGTGAGGGTCGGAACATCCGCACCCTGGAAACCATCACCGGCGTTGATCTGATCATTGACGATACCCCCGAGGCTATCACAGTCAGTAGCTTTGATCCGGTTCGCCGGGAGATCGCAAGACTGGCTCTTGAAAAGCTGATCGTTGACGGCCGTATCCACCCCACCCGCATCGAAGACTGTGTTGAAAAGGCTCGCAAGGATGTAGACCGCACCATCCGTGAGGAAGGTGAGCGCGCCTGCTTCGAGACCGGTGTGCACGGTCTGAACCCCGAGCTGGTGAAGATCCTGGGCCGTCAGAAGTACCGCACCTCTTACGGTCAGAATGTGCTGAATCACTCCATTGAGGTTGCCCACATTGCAGGTCTGATGGCTGCTGAGCTGGGCGTGGATGTGACCCTGGCCAAGCGGGCAGGTCTGCTGCACGACTTGGGCAAGTCCATCGACCACGAAGTTGAGGGCAGCCACATTCAGCTGGGCGCTGACCTGGCCCGTAAGTACAAGGAAAATCCTGTTGTTGTTAACGCCATCGAGGCACACCACGGCGACGTGGAGCCCACCAATGTGATCTCTGTGCTGATCCAGGCTGCTGATGCCGTTTCCGCCGCAAGACCCGGCGCCCGCCGTGAGAATGTGGAGAACTACATCCGCCGTCTGCAGAAGCTGGAAGAGCTCACCGGCGGCTATCCCGGTGTTGAGAAGGCTTACGCCATCCAGGCTGGCCGTGAGGTCCGCATTATGGTCAAGCCCGAGGAGGTCACCGAGGACAACATGATCCTCCTGGCCCGTGACATCGCAAAGCAGATCGAGGCTGAGCTGGAATACCCCGGCCAGATCAAGATCAATGTGATCCGGGAAACCAAGGCTGTGGAATACGCAAAATAAAAACCACCCGGGATGTGCCAAGCACATCCCGGGATTTTTTGCGCTCTGTTTTATCGAAATTTGAGAAATAATTATTGACAAACGATATTTTTAGTGCTACGATGGCTGTGTAGAAAAGAATTTGGAGGTAATTCTTATGTGGAACAAGGAAAAATCAACTACCCTCTCGTTGGCGGTTTGTTATTTCTTTACCGCTCTGCTCATCGCAGGACTCTTTCTCGGTCCCTGGGCCATTCGGATGTGGTTTCAACTTTATCGAGGCTGGGAAGCAGGCAGCGATGGCTTGCGGCAATTGGTAAAGATCTTCAACTGTTGCTTTTATCCCAGCGCGCCTTTTGGCTTTGTAACCTTATACAGTCTGATAAAACTCCTGCTTAATATTCGTAAAGGAGAAATTTTCATTGTGTCCAATGTTCGTAATCTGCGCCGCATCAGCTGGTGCTGCTTTAGCGTTGCAGTCATTACCGCAGTGGGCGGTGTATTTTATCTTCCCTTCTTCTTCATTACCATTGCTGCCGCATTTATTGGACTTTTGTTGCGGGTTGTAAAGAATATTATGGAAAATGCTGTGGAAATCAAAGCCGAAAACGAACTCACTATTTGATGCGGGGTGTAAGCTATGATCGTAATTGATTTGGATGTTATGATGGCAATGCGGAAAATTTCTTCCTTAGAGCTTGCTGAAAAAATCGGCATCACCCCGGCCAATCTATCCATTCTAAAAACCGGCAAGGCCAAGGCAATCCGTTTTTCCACCTTGAGCGCCATCTGCAAGGTATTAGACTGCCAGCCGGGAGATATTATCAAATATCGTGACGAGGAGTAATTACTATGGAAAATGAATACTATTCCCCTACCCCTGCTGAAAACCGTCCAAAATTTGCTCTGAAGAAAAAAGATATCATCTTCGCCCTTTGCGCCATTGTTTTGGGTATATTCACTACGCTGTTCGGAATTTTTGACGGCTTTGCGTTGGGCTTTTTTCTCACTGTACTGCTGACGGTTGTTCTGTTTGCCGGGTATCTGACACAGCGCGCCAAACCGCAGGGCCGGAGCTTTGTTTGGGGTGTTTTGACTTTGGCTGATGCCTTGGTGTTTATTTGCACCAGTAACAGTTCTGTGCGTTTCTTCGCCTTTATCCTGTGCTTTTTGCTTTCACTTTTGTGCTTTGACGGGTTGGTATTTGGCAGCACGAAGGGCAATCGGCAGACCTTAGGAATCATTCTTTCTGCTTTCTCTTCTTTGGAAAATATGGCAGTTTCCATAGGTTCTCTGTTTGCCAGCGGCAATGGCCGTGGAAAGGTCTTGGGCAAGATTTTGCTGAGCTGCCTGTGCGCAGTACCTGTGCTGATAGTTGTTTTACCGCTGCTTTTAGCCTCGGATGATGCATTCCAGGGTATGATGCGCAGTATGTTCAGCGAAACGCCCGAAACCCTTGCAAAGGTGATCGGTGGTATTCTTCTGTCTGTGCCATTGATTTCCTACGGTTTTTCCTTAAAAAACCGCAGAGTATCCAAAATCAAGCCCAGTAGTTACAAAGGAATGGACAGTATTTATATTATTTCTTTCCTGTCAGCCATCAGCGTATGCTATGTGTTATTTTTGTTCTCCCAGCTTGCTTACTTCTTCAGCGCTTTCCAGGGCTTTTTGCCCAACGGCAAGATCACCTATGCCGAATACGCCCGGAAAGGCTTCTTTGAAATGTGTACCATTGCGGTTATCAATTTAGGCATTGTCTTCTCCTCGCTGCTCCTTGCCAAAAAGAAAGACGGTAAAGTCAGCGGCGGTGTTCAGGCTGTGGCCACCTTTATTTGTCTTTTCAATCTCATTATTATTGCCACGGCGATATCCAAAATGGTCCTTTACATCGATGCTTACGGTATGACTGTTCTGCGGCTCACAACCAGCGCATTTATGGTGTTTATGAGCATTATTTTTATCAGTTTGATTCTGCGGATCTACAATTCTAAAATCAACATTTTGAAAACCGGACTGATTTCCGCGGGCTGTATTGTGCTGATTTTAGGCACAGCCAATGTAAACCGCATCTGTGCGGCTTACAACTACGAAAGCTACTGCTCCGGCAGGCTGGAATCCATCGATGTGGAAGCCATTTACCATTTGGGCGACGAGGGTATTCCCTATCTTGTGAAACTAACTGATGCCCCGGACGAATTTGTTGCAGAACAGGCTACATACTATTTAGCAAACGACTGTCTGGATACTTATTTTGACCTTTCTTACCCAACCTCTTCTGCACAGGATCTCGTAAGAATGGATTCCGGCTTCAGCGGTTACAGCATTCCGAATGCCACAGCATACAAGTGTCTTTCCGATTATTACGAGGAAAATTTCGATTATATCCTCCAATGGCGAGAGCAATAAAATCCCCGGGATGTGCAATGCACATCCCGGGATTCTTTTTGCGCTATGGTAATTGCTGTTCAAAGAGCCAGAAGTAAAAATACGGGTCGCCATAAGCAGTTTGCAGCGGAGACATATGCCCGCCGTATTCCGATTCAAAATACTCTACATTCGGATGGTTGCTGTCGACAAGCTGCTGGTACAGATCCCGGGATCGGGAAACATCCACCACCGTATCCGCTGCCGAGTGATAAATGCGAAACGCTGTATTGTGAACGGCCACAGGATCATTCATTGTGTAGGCGCCACTCAAAGGAACTGCCGCCGCAAATGTATCGGGGGGCATTTCTTTCAACAGCCGACAAGTGGTATATCCACCCATAGAAATGCCGGTGACATAAATTCGTTTGGCGTCAATATGATAGCTTCGCACCAAGCGGTCGATCAGACACTTAAGGAATATAAATTCCGTATCTGTCCACCACCCATTCTTGCCAAGGGGCGTAACAGGAACCAGCGTATATGCGCCGAATTTTTCAGCGGCGTTTTCCATATCCATCAGGCTCTCGATAAACACCTTACCGCTTCCCCAATTGGTGGCGCTTAAAGTTTCGCCTTTGCCGTGGAGATAGATGATAAGGGGGTAAGATTTCTCCGCATTCTGCCGAACAGGCTCATGGAACAGGCATTGGATCTTATTCGGTGAGTTTGTGGGCGAAAAATACGTCATATCGAAATAATCACCGCAAGGAACGATCTCCTGAAACGGCACTTCTTCCGGGACAACCGTTAGCTCTTCGGTGGGAAGTGTATCCTCAGCCGTTGGCTCCGGTTCGGGAAGTGTCTCCTCGCTTTCGGTGGGCTCTGCAAGGGTTTGCTCAACTACCGTCGGCTCTAACTCCGGGAGTGTTTCTTCCGTCACCGTCGGTTCCGGGAGTGTTGCCCGGGTTACATTCTGTGGAGGTTTCGGGCGTGTGGGCATACTGGCCGTCGTTTTCTTCGGACTTGTGCTCTTGGTTGCTTTTTTCTTTGGGGTTGTAGCCTTGGTAGTCTCTTTTCGAGAAGTCGTCTCACAGACGGTTTGTGTCGGCTGTGATTCTGTAACTGTTGGATCTGTAGCAGGCACACGACTGCACCCAGCGCCGGAAATCATAAGTGCCAGCGTAACAATCCATACAAAAAACCGTTTCATAGCCATCCCTCCCAAATTTTTCTATATTCAGTTTAACATAGCACTGACGAAAACACAAGAAAAAAGCAGGAGATACATCTCCTGCTTTTTATATTTATTTTTCTTCCTCGGGGATGAAGTCTAAGGTAATGGTCTTTACTCCGGTACGCAGTTGGGTATACTTCACGCCGGCGGCGTCCAGCATCCGCTTGGAGGCCTTGGTGGTGGGGGTGTCGGCGTACTTATCGGACAGGTAATAAAGCTCTTTCACACCGCTCTGGATAATGGCCTTGGCACATTCATTACAGGGAAACAGCGCCACATACAGCTTACTCCCCCGCAGGTCACGGCCATTGGCATTGAGGATCGCGTTCAGCTCTGCGTGGACAACATAGGGGTACTTGGTGTCCTCACCGGTGCGATCCCAGGGGAATTCGTCATCGGAACAGCCCTTGGGCATACCGTTATAGCCGGTGGAGATAATAATATTATCCTGGGATACGATACAAGCGCCCACCTGGGTACTGGGGTCTTTGCTCCGCCGGGCTGCCAGCATGGCAACACCCATAAAATACTCGTCCCAAGAGATATAGTCGGTGCGTTTCATATAAATAATCCTCCCGTTTGATTGCTTAGATTGCCACTACGCGAAACCATCTTGCCCCGGAGATTGCCACGCCAGTGTGCGCACTGGCTCGCAATGACACCGAAAGTGGTTTGCTATGACAACAAAACTTTGCATTAAGCATACCAAATGGGAGGAAAATTGTCAATATTGGGGTGAATTATTTCGGATTCCGGGCAACTTCTGCCACAGCTTCTGCAAACGCCTCGCAGGCCGCCGCGCAGGCAGACCGGGTCCCGGTGAGCAGGCCACCGCCGAAATTGGTGGGGCTGGGGGGCTCATACAGTTTACATAACTTTACATCTGCCGCTTTCAGTGCCGCATCCATTGCGTACATACTTTCCAAAGGTGGGGCGATGAGGTACGCCAAAGCGCTCCCCTCTTTGACCCCGGCTTCCTTGGCCAAAAAGCTGCCGCAGCTTGATACTGTATGGGCAAGGTAGGGCACTTCCCCCGCCTGCTCAAAGCCGATGCGCTCCAACGCGCCCAAGGCCGCTTCCATACCGCTGCGCACTGCCCCGGGTGTGGATGCGCAAAGAATGCCCAGCACCTCTCCGGCATTGGGGGTAGATGCGTTGGCTGCCCCGGCATAAAAGCTATTGCCAAAGCATACCTGCACCTCGGCGGCTTTGGTGGCTTCGTCCAAGGCAATATAGGTGGCATCGTCGCAATCGGTGGTGATAAGACCCAAGCAAGGGGTGCTTTCCGGCGCGCCCAAAGCCTTGCACAATGTTGGAGTAGCGCTGGCCAAATACCGCACCGCCAAAACATTTACCGGGATCATTTGGCATCCTCCATATGCAGGCCCACGCCGGAAACCTTTTTCCGCAGAATGGTATCAATCAATTCTGCCACATAAGCGCCTGCCTCCACAGCGGGTGTGCCCTGGGCGTGGATATTACTAACCACCGTACGGGAAGACTCCGACACCCCGGTATGGGGCTTATAGGTGATATAGGCGGACATGGACTTGTCCGTCACCAGGCCGGGCCGCTCCCCTACCAGCACGCAAACCAGCTCACAGCCGGTGATATCGCCTACCGCATCGCCTGCGCCCACACGGCAATACTTTACATAGATGCCCTGGCCCAGCTCAATGCCCCGGACCTTTAAGCCGTCACGGATGGCAGCGGCGCAATCCATTGCATTGGCAGCAATGGCCGCAGAGGACAAGCCATCACCAATCACCAGCTGCACCCGGGGCGTACCGGGAACAGCGGCTTTGATTTTCTTTGCGTTTTCCTCGTCAAAGCCCCGGCCATAATCCGGACGGGTCAAGTATTCATCCTTATCCTTGCACCGGGTCTTCACGGAAACAAGGCCATTCTTCTCACCGAAGTCATCGGGAAGCTCCGAGAACACCGCATCCTGGGCCGCCGCGTGGTCTGCCCGGAAACGGAGCATGGTCAGGGTCTTATAGCGAGGGCCTGCCCGGCCACTGCCCAACCGGGCGGGGGTCTTTTCCTTGAGCCGCCGGAATCCCTTTTCGTCAGCAGGATCATTTACCAAGTAAAGCTTTCGCAGGTCAAGCCTGGATACATCTTCTACAAATTCCCCGGGCTTGGCGGCATCCTTGGGTCGGTCCTCATTATACACCACTGTGGTATAGTCACTGGATTTCACCTGGGGCTGTTCGCCGTTCATTTGGCTCAAGATCTCCGCCACCAGGCTGGTTAATTCCTGTTTGTCCATAGCTTCCTCCTTTAGAATAACAAAGCGGAGCCGTCGCCGGCCTTTTTCGTCAGCTTGCCATTTTCCAGGAAGCCCATTTTGTGCAGCCACCGGTTAAATTCCGGGATGGCGGTCTTGCCGGTCAGCTCCCGGAGGGCTACGGTTTCACGGAAGCCGGTGGTCTGATAGTTGAGCATAATATCATCGCCGTGAGGAATGCCCATAAAGTAATTACAGCCCGCAACGGTCAACAAGGTCGCCAGATCCTCGATGGAATTTTGGTCAGCCTTCATATGGTTGGTATAGCAGCAATCGCAGCCCATACTGATACCAGTGAGCTTGCCCATAAAATGGTCCTCCAGGCCCGCTCTTGTCACCTGCCGGGCATCGTACAGATACTCCGGGCCGATAAAGCCCACCACCGTATTCACCAAAAAGGGTGAAAACCGCTTAGCAAAGCCGTAGCACCGGGCCTCCATGGTTACCTGGTCGGTATCGTGGTGGGCGTTACTGCTCAGCTCCGAACCCTGGCCGGTTTCAAAATACATCACATTAGGGCCTTCTGCTGTGCCGTCGGTAAGCAGAAGGTCTTTGGCATCCTGGATGGTTTGGGCATTAAAACCGAAGGCCTCGTTGCCCTTTTGGCTGCCGGCAATGGACTGAAAAATCAGGTCACAGGGCGCGCCGGCACGGACCGCTTTCATTTGGGCGGTAACATGGGCCAGGACGCAAATTTGGGTGGGAATCTCCCAATGCTCCTTGATCTCTTGGAAGCGGCGGAGGATCTTCCCTACCTGCTCGGGCGAGTCTGTCACAGGATTGAGGCCGATCACCGCATCGCCTGCGCCGAAGGACAGGCCCTCCAAGGTGGAGGCTGTGATGCCCTCCGGGTCATCGGTGGTATGGTTAGGCTGCAAGCGGCAGGACAACGTGCCAGGCAGTCCGATGGTGGTATTGCAATGGGCGGTGACAGGCATTTTTGCCGCCGCATAGATAAGGTCTAAGTTGCTCATCAGCTTGGCAACTGCTGCCACCATCTCAGAAGTCAGGCCCCGGCGCACCTTGGCAATGTCATCAGCAGTGGTGCTTTCGGATAAAAGCCACTCCCGCAGTTCAGCAACTGTCCAGTTTCGGATTTTCTCATAGGTGGGAGTATTTACATCGTCCTGGATGATGCGGGTGACTTCGTCTTCCTCATAGGGAACAGCGGGATTCTCCCGCAAATCCGCCAGTGTCAGTGCCGACAGCACCACCTTGGCCGCCACCCGTTCCTGGGCAGACTCCGCTGCCAGGCCCGCCAGCTTGTCGCCGGTCTTTTCCTCGTTAGCCTTGGCAAGAACCTCTTTTACATTCTTAAATATATAGGTTTTACCCAACAGGGTAGTTTTCAGTTTCATGGAAACATCCTTTCACTTCTTTTGCCGGGTCAGCAGCATTGCCACCGCCACAGCGCTGACACCGCCTGCCAGTTTGCCGGCAATCATTGCCGGGAGCATCTCCGGTGCAAAACCTGCTGTAAAGCCCATATGGTCACCGAACACAAAGGCGGCGCTCACCGCAAAGGCCACATTCACCACCTTGCCCCGGTTGTCCATATTTTTTACCTGCTCAAAGGTAGCAATGGAATTGGCTAATGTGGCGATCAGACCGCCGGCGGCTACCTCGTTGATGCCCAGCCGCTTGCCCAAAGCCATCAAAGGCTTTCGCAGCAGCTTGGTGATGACCTTTACCAAAGGGAATGCGCCAGCCAGCACAATGGCAATAGCGCCTACGGTGGCAAAGCCCTCCTCCAAAGAGGCCATACCGGGAATGATTTGAAATCCGGTCAGCTCCTCCACAATGGCAGCACCCAAGCCAATGGTAATAAGGATAATCACGCCCTTACCGAAGATGCCAAAGCCCTTGATCATTGCTTTTTCTGCAAAGATAAGGCCCACGGCGATCAGCGCGCCCATCAGCACAATGGGAATGAGGTTTCGCAGCACCATTCCTACTGGGAATCCGGCAACCAAGCCGCCTACTAAAAGACCCACGGGAATGGTGACGATACCGGCCAAAATGCCCTTTGCCATTGCGGGATGGTCTTCGGCTTTGAGGATTCCCATTGCCACGGGAATGGTAAAGACAATGGTCGCGCCCAGCATACTGCCGCAAAGCACACCGCCCATAAGGGCAGATTGAGGATCATTGCTCATCTGCTGGGCCAAAGAGCCGCCGCCCATATCGCAGGCCAGTATGGAGCCGGCAAACATGGCCGGGTCTGCACCCAAAAAGCGGTACACCGGCACAACCACAGGGTTGAGTATTTCTGCCAGTACCGGCGCAAGGGCGATAATACCCAGCATTGCCAGGGCCAGCGTGCCCATTGCCAAAATGCCCTCTTCAAAGGACTCTCCCAGGCCAAAGCGATTGCCTAAAATCCTGTCAATGGCGCCCAAGGCGGCAAAGGCCGCCATCACAGCAATTAAGATTTCGTGGACAGACATAGTATCACTCCGTTCCGGGGTGCTGTTCCGGGTCTACAATGGCAACTACCGCCGCATCCACCGGCGCCTCCATGCAGAATTTACTGGCCACAGTGCCGGTGACCAGAAGCACTTTATCCCCTTTACCGGCGCCTACCTGGTCTGCCGCCACCACCGGGCCCAGCATGGTATCCACCACCAAAAAGGTCTGCCCTTGCAGGCATTGGGCCTTTCGGCTGGACCACACGGCCCCTGTTACAGTTCCTATTTTCACTTCTCCATAATCTCCTTTGCCAAGGGTGTTAATACCGCGCCGGGGGGCGGCTGCTTGCCCGCCTGGCGCAAAAGTCTTGCCTCCTGAGCGGTGACAAGCCGCTTTTGTCCCCCGTCGGTAAAGACAATACCCCAGTTTTTTAAGTTCCGACGGCTGGATGCCAATGCCGCCCCCAGCGCCCGGTTCTTTGGGGCTTGGGGAAATCCGGGGGCATAACAGACAACCGGCTTTCCCTCTGCCAAAAAGGTCAGCGCCAGCTCATTGGTAAAGCACAGGGCTTGCCCCAATGTCAGCGAACCGATCACAATGGCATCATAAGGGGGTGTATTTTCATAAGAATACCCCAAATCACAGGGAGGCTTATCCCCTATCAGCAACGCCCTCATGATAAGATCCTCCCCAGGTCTCCGTTTTGAAACCCGCAGGCATTGGCCTCGTCATAGTCCAGGTGGACACGGGTCTGAAAGTCGGGACTTACCCGCACCACCACATCTTCAAAAATCAGAGGTCTGTCCGTATAGACCTGCAGGCGCACCACCTGCTTATCCTTCACGCCCATTTGCTCTGCGTCCCGGGGGGTGATATGGATATGCCGCCGGGCCACGATCACACCCTCCTGGAGGGAAACCGTTCCCATCTCCCCTTGCAAAACCGCACCGGGGGTATTGGCAATATCCCCGGACATACGGACAGGGGCAGGAATACCCAAAGTTCTTGTGTCAGTGAGGGACAGCTCCACCTGGCCTGCCTTTCGTTCCGGGCCCAGCACCGCCACATTTTCAAAACGGCCTTTGGGGCCAACCACCGTCACCCGTTCATTGGCTAAGAACTGTCCCGGCTGGGACAGCTCCCGCTTGGGGGTAAGACGGTGCCCAAACAAAGCTTGGGCCTGGGCTTCGGTGACATGGACATGGCGTCCCGAAGCCTCCAGCTCCACAAAAATCCGGTCCATCACCCGACGGACGATATCTTCATACTGCAAAGTATCACTCCTTGCAATCTACTTTAATTTGGATCATAATCAGGTACAAAAAACTACTCAGGCGGTTAAATCCACGGAGCAGATCCTCCCGGCTGTCCGGGAAGGCCGCCACCGCATACAGCTCTGCCGCCCGGGCCGCGCACCGGGCCTTGTTTACCTGCAAAAGCAGGCTGCTGTCCTCCGGGCTGGGCATAAAATGGGGTTGGCCGTAAAATTCCTGGGGACGGTGGCTCCGCTCCCGGAGGGCTTTTTCGTCCATACCGCCCAAAAGGGTTTCTTTAACAGGTTCGCCCAGCACCTCATATCGCAGTAGATTCCGGGCAAAGGCCAAGGCCTCCTCCAGCTGCTTGCGGATATGCCCGGTAGCAGCTGTGCAGCAAACCAAAAGCTCCGCCTCCAAGGTATCCACCGACCCCCGGAGCAAGATCCGGGGATGGGTCTTGGGCACCAGTACAAACCCATTGAGATGGGTCATATTTTCGGGTTTAGAGTCCATATAACCGCCGTTTAAGAGCCGGTAGCGCTCGGGCTTGGCATCACTTGCCGGGAGAATCTCGATCCGCTCCCGGGTAAGATAATCCCTGGCATCAGATGTCAGCTGGTCGCCCTTACCCAAATAAAACACCCGCTTGCCGTCCCGGTTACGAATATTATCCCGGACAGCGTCCTTAGAATACAGCATTACTTAGCGGGGGCTGCAGGACCGGACTTGCCCTTGGGCAGAATATTGTCTACCTCAGTGTGGGGACGGGCTATGACATGGACGGAGATCAGCTCGCCAACCTTCTCAGCGGCAGCTGCGCCGGCATCGGTGGCTGCTTTTACTGCGCCCACATCGCCACGGACCATAACGGTCACAAGGCCGCCGCCTACCTGCTCCTTGCCAACCAACTGGACATTGGCGGATTTTACCATGGCGTCGGCTGCCTCAATGGCACCGATCAGGCCCTTTGTTTCGATCATACCCAAAGAATTCGTGTTCATAATAATGACTCCTTTACTTTAATCGTTCCAAAATTTTTGCTGTGATGATCTCCACCAGATCACCCTGGGGACATTGGGGTGCGGAAATATGGTCTGTTCCCCAGGCTACCCGGCGGATATTGATGAGATCCATAGGGGAAATGTTATTGGACGAAGAACTGCCGCCCACCGCACCGCATCCTAAGGTCAGCGCCGGGAACAGTCCAGTAGATGCGCCGATGCCGCCCAGGGCTGCCGGGGTATTCACCAGGAACCGGGAGACCGGGATCTGCAAGGCAAATTTCCGGATCACGGCTTCGTCCTCTGCGTGCATGGCGAAGGTGTGACCGCTGCCCTCATGGATCAGCACCTCGATAGCTTTGGCAAGGACAGCATCCTCCGACTCCATCACAAAGAAAGCCAGCACCGGGCAAAGCTTTTCCATGGAATAGGGCCGGGTCGGGCCTGCCTCCTGCTCCCGGGCAACCAACACCTTTGTGGACGGTGGCACGGCAAAGCCTGCCATCTCCGCCAAGGCGGTTGCGGGCTTGCCCACGATCTCCGGGTTCAGCGTGCCGTTGGGCTTAAACAAGAGCTTGGCAAGCTTTCCGGCCTGCTCCTTATCCATAAAGAAAAAGCCCATCTTGGATGCCTTTTCCTTTACCGCCTGCTCCATAGGCGCTTCCACAATGATGCTCTGCTCCGATGCACAGACAGTACCGTAGTCAAAGGTCTTGGAGCGGAGAATGCAGCTGAGCGCCTTTTCTACATCCGCAGAATGGTGGATATACACCGGGCCGTTACCTGCCCCCACACCGATGGCAGGCTTGCCGGAAGAATAGGCCGCCTTCACCATTGCCGGGCCGCCGGTTGCCAAGATCAGCCTGGTTTCCGGCGCTTCCATCAGTTCCTTACACCCGGCCATCGAGGGGATGCTCAAACAGCCCACCGTTCCTTTGGGCGCGCCGGCAGCCTCTGCGGCCTTGGTTACGATATCCGCCGCCCGCATGGTACAGGCTATGGCCTTGGGGTGGGGCGAAAAGATGATGGTATTACCGGACTTAATGGCGATGAGTGCTTTATAGCACACGGTGGAGGTAGGGTTGGTACTGGGCACGATGGCGGCGATCACCCCCATGGGCACACCGATCTCCCATAGTTTTTCCTCCGGTTTTTCCTTTAATACCCCCACGCAGGTCATATTCCGGATCGCCTCCAGCACCCGCTTGGAGGCAAATTCATTTTTTGTGATTTTATCGGCCACATTGCCGAAGCCCGTTTCCCGCACAGCAAGCTCTGCCAGTTCCGGCGCTGCCTTTGCAAAAGCATCGGCTACAGCCTGGACAATGGCATTCAGCTTTTCCTGGGGCATTTGGGCCAATGTCTTTTGCGCCTGCTCCGCCTGTCGAGCCAGTTCTCTGGCCTGCTGGCGCGCCTGCAAATCCTTATCCAGTTCCACTTTTTCCCTCCGTTGACAATACAAGTGTTTTGATTACTACAGGCAGCGCCGGGCCAACCGGGCTACCAATATCCAAAAAGCTCTCATTTTCCAGCTGCAGCCCATCGATGCACAGGCAAGGGCGGTTAGGCTCTGCCAATCGGATACAATGTCCCAACGCCTTCGCCATATCCGCCTCCAAGCACACCAAAAGCTCTCCCCGGCTGCCAGCAAGCAGAGTTTTAGCCAAGGCTTTAATTTCTTCGTAATTGCACGAAAGGCTGCCGGGAATCGCCAATACAATATTTTCAGCATCCTGACCTGCATAAGCAGCTTTCACCGCTTGGGGGGTAATGGGCTGTGTCAGCACCGACACAGGCAGATTCTTTTTAGGGAGGGCCACATCCGCATAAAACACCGTAGAGCCGGAAAGCCGGGTACTGTGGCAGCCTGCACCGATCACTGTGGCCCGGATAGTCTGTTCTCCCAGACGGTAGTTTTGGCAAAGGGAGCTTTCCTGAATCGTTCTTCCCAAAAGAACACCAATATCCCCATAGGCAAAGGGGCTTGCTTCCTTTTCGATGCAATCGGCAACGCCCCCGGAAAAGGAGATGACTTCCGGTCTTTCCGGTGTCCAATGACCTGCGTTTTCTTTGGTGGTGAGTTTTTCCAGCAGGTCCGTGGGGGGTATCAGTCCGGCAGCCATCTGTAAAGCTTTTACCAGTTTGTCTGTTATTGTCCTCAATTGGCTCTCGGTGGGGATATCCCCCAAACGCAAATCCGTCAAACCGTTAAGAACCGGCGAAAGATAGGTCACTTTTCCGGATGCATCCAATTTCACCAGCCGCCCGCCCACATTCAGACAGCCGGTACGAATGATTTTCCCGTTTTCAATAAAGGAAAGATTGCTGGTTCCCCCACCGATATCCATATGCAAAACCGTCTTTCCGGTTTTGGCGGAATACTCCGTTGCCCCCGCCCCCTTGGCAGACAGCACGCTCTCCAAATCCGGTCCGGCGGTGGCCACCACAAAATCTCCGGCAAAGCCGGCTAAATGGTTTAGTACCTCTTTGGCATTTTCTTTCCGGGAGGTTTCTCCGGTGATGATCACCGCGCCGGTGTCCACTTGGGCTTTTGTGATTCCGGCGGCAAGATACTGCTCCTCCACCCAGCCCGCAATCCGCTGTCCGTCCACCAGTTCCCCGGAAATAAGGGGTGTGAAAATCACGGGGCTTTGATAGAGGATCTGCCGCTGACCGATGACCATTTTGGGTACAGAAAAAGCATTGCCCCGGTTTTCCACTGTCAGCTCCGAAAGGATCAGCTGGGTGGTGGTGGTACCCACATCCAGCCCCACACTGATCAGCTTACCCAAGACCTGTCACCTGGGAAAGGATCTGCTGCACCATAGCTTCTGTGGGCGGTACGGGATTGGTTTTGCAACAGGGGTCTTCCAATGCTGCCTTTACAATAGCCGCACTCTGCTGCGCCACTTCCCGGGGAGACACGCCCGCCTGGGCCAGGGTTTGGGGCTGCTGCAGTTCCTTACGCAATCGCATAAGGGCATTGCGCAAATTCCGCACCGCTATGGTATCCGCTGCAGCTCCCAAGCCTGCGCTCCGGGCAAGCTCCGCATAAGCGCCGTAAGCGGCGGTATTATGCTCCACCACCGCAGGCAGGAGGATGGCATTGAGTTTGCCGTGGGCGATGTGGAATCTGCCGCCCAAAACATGAGAAATCGCATGACACAGGCCTAGTCCTGATTGGGAAAAGGCCACACCCGCCATAGTCGCCGCCAAGTGGATTTCCTGCCGCACATTGGTATCGCCCCGATAGGATGCGGGCAGCTTTTGCAAAGCCGTAACAAACGCATCCCGGGCCAGGGCTTTGGACATTGCTCCCGCCCCGGCGGCTACATAGCTTTCCAGGGCGTGGGCGACCACATCGTAGCCTGCATCGGCAATGATGCTTTTGGGCAAAGTGTGCAGCAGATCCCCGTCCAAAATAGCCATTGCCGGCAGCAGGGCTTTATCCACAAGGGGATGCTTACTGCCGTTATGGGACAATACCGAAAAATCCGTCACCTCTGAACCGGATCCGGAGGTCGTGGGAATGGCCACTAGAGGAATAGGCTTGCCGGCAAAGTAGATCATTGCCTTGGCGCAGTCCATCACACTGCCGCCACCCAAAGCCACCACCGTATCCGGCTCAAATTTCTGCACTAAGGCCGTTCCCTCTGCCGCCAGCTCCACGGAAGGCTCTCCCTTTACCTCATAGAAATAGGCCACGCTGTCCGCTCCGGCGGCAGCCTGAAGCCTGCGGGGCACATCCGTATCCTTAAAAAAAGGCGCAGCCACCACCAAAAGCCGTTTGCTCTTTAGTTGTTTCAATTCCCGGATCGCACCGTGGCCGGAAATGATCTTCGTTGTACAGGAGAATGTTTCCATCTGTTCACCACCTTTGCTGTGAGTATTTCCCAAATGCAGGAAAATATGTGCATTTCTCAAAAAACTTGTGGAATCTCACAGCACTTTACCTAACTAAAGCAGCAAATCAGCCGTTCTTTTGTGCACAGTGCCAAAGTTGGAAAAAAACGCAAAAAACACTTTACAACTTTAATTTGGTGAAGTATAATACAGCCATCAACCAACGGAGGGAATCCCCTCCACAATCAGAAAGGAACGATTATTATGAAAAAGTTTTTAGCACTGATTTTGGCCGTTGTGATGATGGCCGCTATGTTCGCCGGCTGCCAGCCCAAGACCGACGACCCCACCGCTGACAACGCTGACACCACCGCCACCAAGGCTCCCGAAGCTACCGAAGGCACTGAGGCTACCGAAGCTGCCAAGCCCACCGACAAGACCGTTACCGTCGGTTACACCATCTACGAGCCCATGAACTACAAGGACGAATCCGGTAAGCTGATCGGCTTCGACACCGAGCTGGCTGAGAAGGTTTTCGCAAACCTGGGCTACAAGGTCATCTTTAAGGAGATCGACTGGAAGGCTAAGTACACTGAAGTAAACTCCGGCTCCATCGACTGCATTTGGAACGGCTTCACCTGCAACACCGCCGATGACGACGGCATTGCCCGCGCTGATAAGGTTGACTTCTCCTACAACTACATGGAAAACCGTCAGGTCGTCGTTGCCAAGAAGGATTCCGGCATCAAGACCGCTGCTGATCTGAAGGGCAAGCTAGGTGCCGCTGAGACCGGTTCCGCCGGCGAAACCTACGGCAAGGAAACCTTTAAGGACGCTGTTATTAAGGGCTTCGATGTGCAGACCAAGTGCCTGCTGGAAGTCAAGTCCGGTACTGCTAACTTCGCAATTTTGGACGCACAGCTGGCAAAGAGCTACTGCGGTCAGGGCGACTACGCTGACCTGGAGATCGTTGAAGGTCTGGACAGCGAGGTTGAGTACTACGCTATTGGCTTCAAGAAGGGCAGCGAGTTGACCGCCAATGTCAACGCACAGCTGGACGCTTTGGCCAAGGATGGTACCATTTCCGCTCTGGCTGACAAGTACGGTGTTGCCAACACTGCCATCAAGGACTTCTCCGACCAGAAGAAGTAATCTCATAATCCCACAGGAGATACCATATGTCATTTTGGGAAGTTACTGCTTTCCTGCTTGACGGCTTCAAAATATCTCTGCTGATCTTTGCGGTGACGCTGCTTTGCGGCGCACCGCTTGGTCTTCCTATAGCCTTTTGTTCCATGAGCCGTTTCAAGCCTGTGAAAGCCATTACAAAGGTGATCGTCTGGATGGTCCGGGGCGTTCCCCTGATGCTGCAGATCTTCATCATCTATTTTGTTCCGGGACTTTTGTTTGAGTTCCCGTTGTTTGCCAAGGTCGATACTTACTTTTTCCTCAAGTTCGGCATTCTGGACGCAGGCCGGGTCATTGCCGTAATGATCGCCTTTGTCCTGAACTACGCCTGCTACTTCTCTGAGATTTATCGGGGCGGTATCGAAAGCATTTCCAAGGGCCAATACGAGGCAGGCTATGTGCTGGGTATGACCAAAAAGCAGGTCTTCCGCAAGGTTGTCTTGAAACAGGTGATTCAGAGGATCGTACCCCCTATGTCCAACGAAATCATCACTCTCATCAAAGATACCGCTTTGGCCAACTGTATCGCTGTCAGCGAGATCATCAAGCAGGCAAACGAACTGGCTGCTACCAAGGCTCTCATTTGGCCTCTGTTCTACACCGGCGCTTTCTATTTGATCTTCGTTGGTGTTTTGTCCATACTGCTTGGCAAATGGGAAAAGAAGCTCAGCTATTTCAGGAGTTAATATGATACTGGAAGTTAAAAATATCAAAAAAGATTTCGGCAAAACCAAGGTTTTGAAGGATGTCAGCTTTTCTTTGGAAAAGGGACAGGTTTTGGCCATTATCGGTTCTTCCGGCAGCGGCAAAACTACACTTTTGCGGTGTCTGAACTTTTTGGAGACCCCGGATTCCGGTGAGATCATCGTAAACGGCAAGACTTTGTTCTCCGCCGGCACCAAGTATACCGACGATCAGATCCGGGAGAATCGGCTGCATTTCGGCTTGGTTTTCCAGAATTTCAATCTGTTCCCCCAATACAATGTGCTGCAAAATGTTACCCTGGCTCCCAGCCTGCTGAACAAAGGCACGGCCGAAGAGTTGGATGAATTGGGCAAGAAACTGCTTACCCAGGTAGGCCTGGCGGACAAGCTGGAAAGCTATCCCTGTCAGCTCTCCGGCGGTCAGCAGCAGCGGGTGGCCATCGCCCGGGCGCTGGCTATGCATCCGGAGATCCTCTGCTTCGACGAACCCACCAGCGCGCTGGATCCGGAGCTTACCGGCGAAGTGCTGCGTGTTATCCGCAGTCTGAAGGGTGAGGACAGCACCATGATCGTGGTCACCCACGAGATGGACTTTGCCCGGAGCGTTGCCGATGTGATCATCTATATGGCCGACGGTGTCATTGAAGAGATCGGCACACCCGAGGAGGTCTTTGACAACCCCAAGAGCGAAAAGACCCGTGCATTCCTCCACGGATTCCGGGAGAGCTTCTAAGCAGGAGGCTCTATGGGAAAGAATGAAAAAATCGCTGCGCTGTACCGCATTATAGCCGACTTGGATTCGGCTGAGGAATGCGAGCTGCTTTTTGAGGATCTTTGCACCAAGAAGGAAGTGGAGAAAATGGCAGAGCGGCTCTATGCCGCAAAGCTGCTGATGGAGGGCAAGACCTACAATCAGGTCATTGCCGAGACGGATATCTCCTCCGCCACCTTGAGCCGGATCTCCCGGTGTGTGCAGTACGGCGAGGGTTACACCAAAGTACTGAAAGAGAAATAAAAAACACGGCTGTACCGAATTGGTACAGCCGTGTTTTTCTGTATGGGTCAAGCCTTTGGGGATTTTCGGAATGCGGTGGGATTGATGCCTGTATGCCGGCGGAAAGCATTGGAAAAATAGTACACATCGCTATATCCGCATTTTTCAGCAATTTGCGTTACGTTCAAATCACTTTCCAGCAGGAGCTGCTTGGCCTGCTGCATTCGCAAGCCTATAAAATACTGTTTTGGCGTGGTATTGAGCTGACGGCAGAATTTCCAAATCAGTCCTGTGGCGCTTAATCCTGCGATTTCTGCCAACACTTCCATTTTCACCGGCTCCGCCAAATGGGTTTGCATATACTCCAGCACCCGGACAATATCCCCGCTATAGGCCGAATCTGCGGTTTTCATAGAAAACAAATAGTTTTCCGCAAGGATATGCTCTGCAATATGCCGGATCATATCTGTCTGATCCGCCGCCGTTTTTACGCAATGCAAACTCCTGGCAATGGCCACCACCTGTTCTTTGGGAATCGTCAAAATACCCGGGCGCAGCTTGGCTGTAATGGGGTGTTCTTCGCACCGAATATGGAATTGGTGGAAATCGATAGGTTCCTGGATCTTGCGGATAAACTGGGTATTGGGGGGAATATAAGAAATCATATTGGGCAAAACGGTAAATCTCTGCCCGGTTTCCGGCAATTCCAGGGTATACCGTCCCGCTGTTGTAAGCATCAAGATCCCCCAAGTCCGCACGCCGGATTCCAATTGAAACGTGTCCCAGTTTTCCCTCATGTTGTAAAATAGCACACAATCTTTCAAAGCGACCACCTACTGTAATTTTTTATAAAAAAATTATAAATCTCTCCATTGTGTTTGTCAACAGCGGGTGCTATTCTGTTGTATATACTACAAAATTTATAGGAGGAACTGCTTATGCAGCAAAACGGACTATTGAAAAAAACATTAAATTGTGACCTTTGCGTAGTTGGCGGCGGCCTTTCCGGTTCCTTTGCCGCGCTTGCTGCTGCAAGACACGGCGCCAAGGTCGTCCTGATGCAAGACCGGCCAATGCTGGGCGGCAATGCCTCTTCCGAGATCCGTATGTGGGTCCGGGGCGCAAAAGGCGTTTTCAACAAGGAATCCGGGCTTTTGAAAGAACTGGAAGAGCGCAACATTCACGGCAATCCCACCCTGGTGCATTCTCTGTTCGATGCTACGCTTTACGGAATGCTCCGGGAAAACGAAAACATCACGATGCTTCTTAACACCAGCTGCTTGGATGCCAAAGCAGAAAACGGACATATCCGGCAAATCACCGGCTGGCAATTGACCACTTATACATATTTTACCGTGAAAGCAAGCATTTTTATGGATTGCTCCGGTGACAGCATTTTGGCGCCTCTGGTCGGGGCTCAGTACACCCACGGCAGAGAAGCCATCGCCGAATACGGTGAGACCCTTGCCCGGGAAAAAGCAGACAGCCGCACCATGGGTATGTCGATCATCCTGGCAGCCCGGGAATTGGATCACCCGGTCAAATTTGTGCGGCCGGACTTTGCCAATATTTACCCGGATGACAGCTGTTTTGCCGGTGATGTGGGTGAAAGCGTACACGCGGCGGTGAGAGATCACAAAATCGAAACCAGCGGCGCAAATCTTTGGTGGGTAGAATTGGGCGGTGAGCTCGACAGCATTCACGACACCGAGCAGGTACGGGATGAGCTGCTGGCGGCCATCTACGGTGTATGGGATCATATCAAAAACCAAGGTGATCACGGTATGGAAAACTGGGATCTGGATTGGGTAGGCTTCCTTCCCGGAAAGCGGGAAAGCCGGCGCTATATCGGTCTTTATGTGATGACCGAACAGGATGTTGTTTCCGGTGGGCATTTTGACGATGAGATCGCCTATGGCGGCTGGCCCTTGGACGACCACAATCCCTACGGAATGCGGCGCGGTGGCGATAAGCAGTTTTCCTCCATCGTGATCCCGGTAAAAGAGCCTTACGGAATCCCTCTGCGCTGCCTGTGCTCCAAGAATGTGGACAATTTGATGTTTGCCGGCAGAAACATCAGTGTCACCCACACCACCCTATCTTCCACCCGGGTCATGGCCACCTGCGCAGTGATCGGGCAGGCCGCCGGTACTGCTGCGGCGCTGGCACTGGAAAAGGGTATTTCTCCCAAAGACGCTGTATTGCAGCACTACAAAACTGTACAAAAACGGCTGATGGATGACGGCGCATTCCTTCCCCATATACTCAGAGAGCCCTCCCAACTGACAAAGCGGGCAAAGCTGAACATACCGGAAGATGACCGGCAGCGGCTGCTGAACGGACTGGAGCGCCCCCGTGTGGAGGGTGACGAGAACGGAATTTGGCAAGAATTGGGAGACACTTTGCAGCTAAGCTTCGAGCAGCCGCAGAAAATTGCTTCCTTGCGCCTGCAATTCGACCCGGATTTCTCCCGTATGTCCATATCTGACAACTGGAAAATGCGTTTGTTTGCAATGAAGCTTCATACCGGAAAGGATTTTGCGCCGGTTCGTGTCGCTGCGACCATCGTAAAGGATTTTATTGTATACGCTGACGGAAAAGAGGTTGCCCGTATTGAGAACAATTATCTCAGCTTGGTTAAGGTGCCGCTGCATATACAGGCAAAAGAGATCACAGTAAAGTGGCTTGCCACCAACGGCGCGGAAAAAGTACATCTGTTCTCTGCTGATCTTTTAGAAAATTGACAACGCAAAACCCGGCTCAATGGAGCCGGGTTTGTTTTTATTGCAGATGGGATTCGTTGATGAGAATGTGGACATCGTCAAGCTGCTTCTGAGAAACAGTGGTGGGAGCGTCCATCATAATATCCTGGGCGTTCTTGTTCATGGGGAAGGTGATGACCTCGCGGATACTCTCCTCGCCGCACAGCAGCATCACGATACGGTCGATGCCGGGGGCTGCGCCTGCGTGGGGAGGTGCGCCGTAGGTGAAGGCATTGTACATTGCGGGGAATTTGGCCTTCACATCCTCTTCGCCCAAGCCTACCATCTGGAAGGCCTTGACCATGATCTCGGGATCGTGGTTACGGACAGCGCCGGAGGCGGATTCATAGCCGTTGACCACCAGGTCATACTGGTTGGCATTGATAGCCAGCAGCTTCTCCTGGTCGCCCTCGGCAGCCAGCAGAGTTTCCATACCGCCCTGGGGCATGGAGAAGGGATTGTGGCAGAATTCCAGCTCGCCGGACTCCTCGCCCATTTCGTACATGGGGAAGTCCACGATCCAGCACATTGCGTACTGGTTCTCGTCGAAGTGACCAGGGATACGGCGGCCCATCATGGTACGGATCACGCCGGCGGTCTTCTGCGCGGCGGTCTTCTTGCCGGCAGCCATACAGACGAAGGAACCGGGCTTCAAGTTCAGCTTTTCGGTGAGCACTGCGGTGTAGTCCGTGAGGAACTTGGAAACGCCGCCGGTGAGCTGGCCGTTCTCGTCCACCTTCACCCAGCAGGCCTTATTGCCGGTCTGTACTTCCACATCGTTTAAAAGCTTATCGATCCACTTACGGCCTTCGGCAAAGTTGTCAACAGCCACGGCCTTAACAGTAGCATTCTGGAAAGGACCGAACTCGCAGCCCTGGACCTCTGCGGTGATGTCCTGGACCTCCAGGTCGATACGCAGGTCGGGCTTGTCAGAGCCGTAGCGCTCCATAGCCTCGTTAAAAGGAATGTGGCGCCAGGGCCAGGGAGAGACCCGGTCATACTTACCGAAGTTTTGGAACACAGGGCCCAGCACCTCTTCCAAAGTGGACAGCACATCCTCCTGGGTGGCAAAGGCCATTTCCATATCCAGCTGATAGAACTCACCGGGGGTACGGTCAGCACGGGCGTCCTCGTCACGGAAGCAGGGAGCGATCTGGAAATACTTATCAAAGCCGGAGGTCATCAGCAGCTGCTTGAACTGCTGGGGTGCCTGGGGCAGCGCATAGAACTTGCCGGGGTGATTCCGGGCAGGTACCAGGTAGTCACGGGCGCCCTCGGGAGAAGATGCGGTCAGAATGGGAGTGGTGATCTCCAAGAAGCCCTTCTCGGTCATACGGCGGCGGATATCAGCTACCACCTGGCAGCGCAGGATGATGTTCTGCTTCACAGCGGGGTTACGCAGATCCAAATAGCGGTACTTGAGGCGCACATTCTCGTCTGCGTCCTTGGACTTGTTGATCTCAAAGGGCAGGCTGTTGTGAACACACTTGCCCAGCACCTTGATAGCGGTGGGAACCACCTCAATCTCACCGGTGGCCTGCTTGGGGTTCTTGCTCTCACGCTCCCGGACAGTACCGGTGACGGAAATGGTAGTTTCCTTGTTCAGGCCCTTGATAGCCTTCATCATTTCTTCGGTCTCAACGACCACCTGGGTAGTGCCGTAGAAGTCACGGAGCACCACAAAGGCAAAATTCGCGCCAACCTCACGGACATTCTCCATCCAGCCGACGATGGTGACATTCTCACCGGCATTGGCAAGGCGAAGCTCTCCGCAGGTATGGGTTCTGGATTGCATCATATTAAAAGTCCCCTTATTGTTCAATTTGATAGCTTATTTTCTCACAAAAACCCGCAAATGTCAATGACTATGGTATGGGATTTTATTTTATATACACATTTTCCACAAATTTGCCCACAGTGAAAAAATTTTTATGTGAATACTATGAAAAGTTGAAATTTTTGCATTTTTTCCATTGATTTTATGGGAGTTTTGTCATACAATAGTTGGGCACGCGCCATCAGGCAGCAAAAGTGACGAATCCGAGGTGATCAGAATGCTGAATATCGTTCTGGTAGAACCGGAAATTCCGCAAAACTGCGGTAATATCGCCCGCACCTGCGCTGCCACCGGCTGCAATCTCCACTTGATCCGTCCTTTGGGCTTTGACATTTCCGAAAAAGCTGTAAAGCGGGCTGGTCTTGACTACTGGAATTTGGTAAATGTCCGGGATTATGAGAATTTGGAGGACTTCTTTGCAAAGAATGATGTCCGCCAAATGTGGTGTCTGTCCACCAAAGCTCCCCGGTGCTATACTGAGGCCAAGTTTGAAGATGGGTGCTATCTGTTCTTCGGCAAGGAGACCAAGGGCCTGCCGGAGGATTTCCTGGATGCTCA
Source organism: Oscillospiraceae bacterium (assembly GCA_017482385.1). Classification (GTDB taxonomy): domain Bacteria; phylum Bacillota; class Clostridia; order Oscillospirales; family Oscillospiraceae; genus Faecousia. Next base: position 31,971 of record JAFUNI010000007.1, read on the forward strand.
CTTCGACAGCTGCGTGCGCATCCCTATGCGGGCAGAGGCTCGCAGTCTGAACTTAAGCAATGCGGTGGCTATCACCGTTTTTGAAGCCCTGCGGCAATTGGATTTCCCAGGATTGCAGGACTTTGGCAAAATGAAAATCTAAACAATGCAAATACATTACGGAGGAATGAACAATGAACTACAACAAGAAGTCCATCGAAGACATTGAAGTAGCCGGCAAGCGCGTTCTGTGCCGCTGCGACTTCAACGTCCCCACCAAGGACGGCAAGATCACTTCCGACAAGCGTATCGTTGCCGCTATGCCCACCATCGAGTACCTGGTCAAAAAGGGTGCCAAGGTGATTCTGTGCTCCCATATGGGTAAGCCCAAGGGTGAGTGGAAGCCCGAGCTGAGCCTGAAGGTGGTCGCCGACCGTCTGAGTGAGCTGCTGGGTAAGGAAGTCATCATGGCTGCCGATGTTGCCGGTGAGGATGCCAAGGCTAAGGCCGCTGCTCTGAAAGAGGGCGACGTGATGCTGCTGGAGAACACCCGCTACATCAAGGGCGAGACCAAGAACGATCCCGAGCTGAGCAAGGATCTGGCTTCTATGGCTGATATCTTTGTCAACGACGCTTTCGGTACCGCTCACCGCGCCCACTCCTCCACTGCCGGCGTAGCAGACTACCTGCCCGCTGTTTCCGGTTATCTGGTTCAGAAGGAAGTTTCCATCATGGGCAAGGCTTTGGCCAACCCCGAGCGTCCCTTCGTGGCTATTCTGGGCGGCGCTAAGGTTTCCGACAAGCTGAATGTTATCAATAACCTGCTGGAGAAGGTCGATACTCTGATCATCGGCGGCGGTATGGCTTACACCTTCCTGGCTGCTCAGGGCTACACCGTTGGCAAGAGCCTGGTTGACAACGAAAAGTTAGACTACTGCAAGGAAATGATGGCTAAGGCTGAGGCTAAGGGCGTAAAGCTGCTGCTGCCTGTTGATACTGCTGTTGCCGCTTCCTTCCCCTCCCCCATCGATGCTGAGATTGCTGTTGACTATGTGGATTGCACCGCTATCCCCGCTGATCAGATGGGTCTGGACATCGGCCCCAAGGCTTGCGCTGAGTTCGCTGCTGCCGCTAAGGCTGCCAAGACCGTTGTTTGGAACGGCCCCATGGGCGTGTTCGAGAACCCCACCCTGGCAAAGGGCACTATTGCTGTTGCTCAGGCACTGGCTGACAGCGACGCTGTGACCATCGTTGGTGGCGGTGACTCTGCTGCCGCTTGCGAGCAGCTGGGCTTCGCTTCTCAAATCACACATATCTCCACCGGCGGCGGCGCTTCCCTGGAATTCCTGGAAGGCCTGGAGCTCCCTGGCATCGCCTGCTTGCAGGACAAATAATCCCTTGAATTTATAATGTAGGGCGGGAGCTTGCTCCCGCCACTACATCGCCCGTGTATCCACCCTACATATTTTATAACTTTGTAAATTACATCGAATTTCGATGCACATATAAGAAGGAGAAATAAGAAATGAACAGAAAGTATCGTAAGACCGTCATTGCCGGTAACTGGAAGATGAACAAGACCCCCTCCGAGACCAAGGAGTTTATGACCCAACTGAAGGCGATCATGCCCAAGGGCCGTTGGTGCGATGTAGCCCTGTGCGTTCCCGCTATTTGCATTCCCGCTGCTGTCCGCGCTATGCGTGAGACCCGGGTGGGCATCGGCGCTGAGAACTGCCACTTCGAGGCTAAGGGCGCTTATACCGGCGAGCTGGCTACCAATATGCTGGTGGATGCCGGCTGTAAGTACGTGATCATCGGCCACTCCGAGCGCCGTGAGATGTTCGGCGAGACCGACGCTACTGTTAACGCTAAGGTTTTGGCTGCTCTGGAAGCCGGTCTGACCCCCATCGTATGCTGCGGTGAGACTCTGGAGCAGAGAGAGAACGGTGTTACCACCGAGCATATCGCTATGCAGATCAAGCTGGCTCTGAAGGGCGTTTCCGAGGACAAGATCCGCAAGGTAGTCATCGCCTACGAGCCCATCTGGGCTATCGGCACCGGCCTGACCGCTACTCCCGAGCAGGCACAGGAGGTTTGTGAGAACATCCGCGCTGTGGTTCGCAAGCTGTACGCTTCCAAGAACGCCCGCGCCATCTCCATCCTGTACGGCGGCAGCATGAACGAGAAGAACGCTTACGAGCTGCTGGCTCAGCCCGACATCGACGGCGGCCTCATCGGCGGCGCTTCCCTGGTTCCCGAGAAGTTCGTTCAGATCATCGAAGCTGCAAATCAGCCCACTGTGTAATTTCACCTTAAAGAGACCGCCCATTGGGCGGTCTCTTTTTTTGCAAACTGTTGCATTTTGGCAACAAATACAGTAAAATAAATAAGATATTCAGAAAGGAGGACAGTATATGCAAACAAAGATTCTTTGCGCCGATGATAAGCAGGTAGTCAGCGCCGCTGCTGAGCTTTTGGTTAATGGCGAATTGGTGGCAATTCCTACGGAAACTGTTTACGGCTTGAGTGCTGACGGATTGAATCCCGAGGCCGTTGCCAAGATCTTCAAAGCCAAGGGTCGCCCCCAGGACAATCCTCTGATCCTCCATATTGCCGATGCCAGGGACATGGAAAAATTCTGCCACAGCATTCCGGAAAGTGCATGGACATTGGCGGAAACATTTTGGCCCGGTCCACTGACCATGGTGCTGCCCGCTAAGGATATTGTTCCCAAATGCACCACCGCAGGTTTACCTACGGTAGCTGTCCGCTGCCCGGATTGTGAGATTACAAGAGAGATTATCCGCAAGGCCGGCGTGCCTGTTGCTGCCCCCTCGGCGAACCTCTCCGGTAAGCCCTCCACCACCACAGCGGAGCATGTTTATCACGATCACAACGGAAAGATCCCCCTGATCGTGGACGGCGGTCCTTGCCGGGTGGGCGTGGAATCCACCATTCTTGATCTGACCGACGAGAAGCCCCGACTGCTGCGGCCCGGTGGCATTACCCTTGAGGCAATGGCACAAATCGTGGGCGAGATCGTCATTGATAAGGCCGTCACCGGCTCTATTGACAAGGATACTGTTGTAAAAGCGCCGGGTATGAAGTACCGGCACTACGCCCCGGAATGCTCCGTCATCATTGTGGACGGCTCTACAGAAGCTGCCGCCCGGTACATAGGAAAGCACTTTAGCCCCAACAACCGGGTGCTGTGCTTTGAAGAAGAATTGCAGGCTTTCTCCGATTTTGCGCCTCTGTCCTATGGCAAAGAAGCCGACACGGACACTTTGCTTGCAGGGCTCTTTGCCGCTTTGCGGGAACTGGACGACCCCAGTATCGGCACGGTGTTTGCCCGCTGTCCCGCAGGCAGCGGCAAAGCAATGGCTGTGCAGAATCGGCTTTTGAAGGCGGCAGGATTCCACCGGGTAAATGCAGAGCTTTTTGTCTTGGGTATCACCGGCGGCACGGGCTGCGGCAAGACCACCTTGCTGAAGGCTTTTGAAGCAATCGGCGGTGTGGTCATGGACTGCGATGCCATTTATCACCAATTGCTGAAAACCGATACTGTCCTTTTAGGCGCTATTGAGAACCGTTTCCCCGGCTGCGTAGAAGACGGTACATTAAACCGCAAAAAGTTGGGCTTGATTGTCTTTTCTGACCCAGCGGCTTTGGCGGATTTGAATGCCATCACCCACGGCGCTGTCAAAGCTGAAGTACTGCGGCGGTTGGATTTAGCAACTGCACCTGTGGCCATCGATGCCATCGGTCTGTTTGAAGGCGGTTTGGCTGCGCTTTGCGATGTCACCGTGGCTGTCACTGCGCCTTTGGATGACCGTATTGCCCGGCTCACTATTCGGGATAATATCACCCCGGAGCAGGCAAAGCTTCGTATCCATGCCCAAAAGCCGGAATCCTGGTTCCGGGAGAACTGCGATTACATTCTGGAAAACAATGGCACAGCCAGCAATTTCCAAGAAAAATGTTTTGCCTTTTTTGATAAGCTGTCTATAATAAAGGAAAAGGCTTGAAGGAGAATTATGATGGAAGAACTGAAGAAATCTCTGCTGAATGAAACGCAAAACGGCTATGCTCAATTGACCGATTCCCAGCGCACGGAAATGGAAAACTACTGTGCCCGCTACAGAACCTTTCTGGACACCTGCAAAATGGAGCGGGAGGCTACTGCCTGGGCTGTGGAAACCGCAAAAGCAAACGGCTTTACAGAAATGGTGCCCGGCAAGGAAGTGAAAGCCGGCGACAAGCTGTACTTTAACAACCGGAATAAGAGCATTATCTTGGCTGTTGTGGGCAGCGAAAGCCTGGCCAAGGGCGCTAACATCTGCGCGGCGCACGTAGACTCTCCCCGCCTGGACTTAAAGCCCAATCCCCTTTATGAAGATGCAGAAATTGCCTATTTCAAGACCCATTACTACGGCGGCGTGAAGAAGTATCAGTGGGCTACCATTCCCCTGGCTATCCACGGTGTTGTATATCGCAAGGACGGCTCTGTGGTATCCGTCACTGTGGGCGAAGATGAAAGCGATCCTATTTTCTATATCTCCGACCTGCTGATCCATCTGTCTGCTGACCAGCTGCAGAAGACCGCAGCCAAGGTCATTGAAGGCGAGCAGCTGAATGTGATCTTAGGTTCTGAGCCCCTCCAGGGCGAGGGCAGCGACTTGGTAAAGCTGCACATTATGAAGCTGCTGAACGAAAAGTACGGCCTTGTGGAAGAGGATTTCCTGTCCGCTGAGCTGTGCGTCCTGCCCGCCGGCAAATGCCGTGAGGTAGGCTTTGACCGCAGCCTTTTGGGTGCTTACGGTCACGATGACCGGGTCTGCGCCTTTGCAGAACTTTACTCTCTTTTTGCTATCGACACCCCCAAGCACACCGCTGTATGCATTTTGGCCGACAAGGAAGAGATCGGCTCTGTGGGTGTGACCGGTATGCAGAGCGATGCTTTCGAGTATTTTATGGAAATGCTTTGCCAGGCCCAGGGCGTGAATCTGCGGCAGTGCCTTGCCAATTCCTTCTGCCTGTCTGCGGACGTTTCCAATGCCTTTGACCCTAATTTTGCCGAGGTTTCCGACAAGCGGAATAACTGCAAGTTAAACTACGGCATTGCCATTTTGAAGTACACCGGCTCCCGTGGCAAGGCCGGCGCATCCGATGCCTCCGCTGAGGCCATGGGTCACGTCCGCTCTACTTTGGACAAGGCCGGTGTGAAGTGGCAGATCGCCACATTGGGCAAGGTGGACCAGGGCGGCGGTGGTACGGTGGCTGCCTATATGGCAAACCGAAACATCGTTACTGTGGACGCAGGTGTGCCTGTCCTCAGCATGCACGCGCCGATGGAACTGGTGAGCAAGCTGGACTGCTATATGACCATGCTTGCCTGCAAAGCAATTTACTTGGCATAACCGGTTTTTCAGGCGTGCCGACCCGGCACGCCTGCCTTCATTTTACATATAGAGGTTTCCTATGGCTGAAATTCTGCTAAAATCCGCTTCGTTTATATGCTTGATCGCGCTGGGCTATCTTCTCAAGCGCAAGGGTCTTTTCGGCAAGACCGATTTTAAGATCCTGTCTAAAATCGTGCTGAACATCACCCTGCCCTGCGCCAACATCGTGAGCTTTTCCAAATATCCACCGGATACATCTTTGCTATTGGTGGTATTATTGGGCTTTGCTATGAACTGGCTGATGCTGCTGATCGCCTGGTTTGCAAGCCGGGGCTATGAGCGTCCCAGCCGGGCCGTCTGGCTGAACTGTGTCACCGGCTACAACATCGGCACTTTCGCCCTGCCCTTTGTGCAGAGCTTTTTAGGCCCTGCCAGCTTGGTGGGCACTTGCCTGTTTAATACCGGCAATGCACTGATGTGCAACGGCACTACCTATGCCATCTCCATGAATATTATGGAGGGCACTAAGGGACTGAACTTAAAAAGCATCGGCAAAACACTGCTAAAATCCATGCCCTTCCTTACCCAGATCATCCTTTTGCTTATCTGCATTGTGGGTCTGCGGGTCCCTGAGGAAGTTGTGACTTTCGTCACCCCGGCATCTAACGCCAATGCGTTTTTGGCCATGTTTATGATCGGCTTGATGTTCGATTTCCACATTGAGAAATCCCGGATCAAGGAAATCAGCGGCATTTTGGTCATTCGCTATATTGTAGCGTTTGCTGCTGCGGCTGCTTTTTATTTCCTGCTGCCCTTTGAGCTGCCCATCCGGCAGGCTTTGGCCATTACCGTTTTGGCACCTGTGGGTACAGTGTCCACTGCCTTGGCTGTAAAGGCCGGCGGCGACCCGGCTATGGCCGCCAGCGCCAACTCCGTTTCTATTTTGATATCCATTCCCTTAATCTTGGGACTTTTAGCTGTTTTCGGCACTGTTTAACTTTACATTTCGTAAGAAAAATGTTATACTACATATCACGAAGGAGGTGCGTTGATGCGAGAATTTTTACATAAAATTGGCCACGCTATCCGCAAGGGCGACTGGGTCTTGCTGCTGCTTTGCATCATCACCACCGCCTTTGGCTGCCTTGTGATTGCCAGCGCCACCAGCTATCTGGAATCTTTCCGTTATATCGGTATGCAGCTCGTCGCTGCCTGCATCGGCATTCTCTTCTTTGCCATTATGGCGACCGTGGACGCAGAGTTTTGGCTGGAGCACCGGCTGGTCCTGGTTATTTTTAATATTTTGATCCTGGCACTGCTGATCCCCTTCGGCGAAGAGATCGGCGGTAACCGAAGCTGGGTCAAGCTTCCCGGTGTTCCCTTTAACATCCAGGTGGCTGAGATCTGCAAGATCTCCTACATTCTCATTATGGCATCGGTCATGAATGCCCACAAGGAACGGATATCCTCTATCCGCTCTGTCTTCACCATGGCATTCCACTTAGGACTTTTGTTCGTTACCAGCTTTATCCTTTCCGGTGACCTGGGTGTGTGCTCCATCTTTATTTTCATTTTTGTGATCATGGCATTTGTTGGCGGTGTAAACTACCTTTGGTTTGCCGTGGCAGGCGGTGGTATTGCCTTGGTGTTCCCCGTTGTTTGGGCCAACCTGGACGATTATCAGCGGCTTCGTATTGAAGTTCTGTTTAACCCCGCGCTGGATCCATCCGGTACCGGTGTTCGGTGGCATACAAATCTGTCGCTGAAGTCTCTTACCGGCGGCGGCATGACCGGCCAGGGCCTGTTCAGCGGTCACCGCACCCAAAACGGTATTCTTACCGGTCAGCACACGGACTTCATCTTCTCCACCATCGGTGAAGAATTGGGTTATGTGGGCTGCATTGCGGTACTGTTGCTGCTTGCCTGCATCATTGCCCGGTGCATTTGGGTCGGCCTGCGCAGCCAGGACTATGCCCGGCGGATGATCTGCTTCGGCGCTGCAGCCGCTCTTATTTTCCAGTTGCTGATCAATGTGTCTATGTGTACCGGTGTCGGCCCGGTTATCGGTCTGACCCTGCCCTTTATCAGCTATGGCGCTACCTCCATCGTTACCCTGTACGCAATGCTGGGATTGGTATCCGGCGTGTATGCACGCCCCACTGCCACCTCCCACGAACGATATATCCGCGCTCCCTTTTTAAGTAACCGCTGAACAAATCGACCGCGGTTATTGGCGGATCTTTTAGCCCAACTTTTCAGCTTTGAAAACTTGAAATACACAAAGTATTCCTGCGTTTCCCAAGCTTTAATTTGGACTAAAATCTCTTGCCACTCACTCTTGCCGATTTAATCACCGGTTACTGGTCCTATAAATAACGCAAAAGGAGAATGAGTATGAAAGCATTTATGGATAAGGATTTCCTGCTGGAAACCGAAACCGCCAAGCACCTGTTCCACGACTATGCAGAAAAAATGCCCCTGGTTGACTACCACTGCCACTTAAATCCCCAGGAGATCTATGAGGATCGCCGCTTCAACAACATCGTGGAAGTATGGCTGGGCGGTCAGAACCCCGACGGCTCTTTCGCCGGCGACCACTACAAGTGGCGTCTGATGCGCTCTAATGGCATTGACGAGAGCTATGTCACCGGTAACAAGCCTCCTTACGAGCGTTTTCTGAAGCTGGCTGAGGCACTGGAAATGGCCATTGGCAACCCTATGTACCACTGGTGTCACTTAGAGCTGCAGCAGTTCTTCGGCGTATATGAGCCCCTCACCACCGAGAGTGCACCCCGGATCTGGGAGATCTGCAATGACAAGCTGCAAAATGACCCGGAGATGTCCGCCCGGGGTCTCATCAAGAAGGCAAATGTGGCTTTCATCGGCACCACCGACGATCCCATTGACGATCTGCAGTGGCACGAAAAGATCGCCGCCGACAAAACTTTTGATGTGGTAGTCGGCCCCTCCTTCCGTCCCGACAAGGCTGTGAACATTCACAAGGCCGGCTGGAAGGAATATATGGAAAAACTGGCCGCCTCCGTTGGCAAGAAGAACTTAGCTACTATGGCTGATGTGCTGGATGCTCTGGTCGAAAGAGTGGAATACTTCCACGCCCGGGGCTGCAAGGCCAGTGACCACGGCTTGGACTATGTTCCTTTCCAGGATTACACCGTCGAGCAGGCAGATGCCGTTTACCAGAAGGCTCTGAAGGGTGAAAAGCTCACCACCGAGGAAGTGGAAGGCTTCCAGACTGTGATCCTTCTGCACTTAGGCAAGGCCTACACCCGGCTGAACATTACCATGCAGCTGCACTACTCCTGCCTGCGTAACAACAATCAGCGGATCTTCAAGGCACAGGGCCCCGATACCGGCGTGGATGCCATCGCTCAGAACACCTGCGGCGGTAACATCTCTAGGCTCTTGTCCGCTTTGGACGAGGCAGGCAGCCTGCCCCAGACCATCCTCTACTCTCTGAACCCTGTGGATAACGCCCAGCTGGGTTCTCTCATCGGCTGCTTCCAGGATGCAAGCATCCCCGGCAAGATCCAGCACGGCTCTGCCTGGTGGTTCAACGACAACAAGACCGGTATGGAAGAGCAGATGATTTCCCTGGCAAACTTGGGATTGCTGGGCAACTTCATCGGTATGCTCACCGACTCCCGCTCCTTCCTCAGCTATGCACGGCACGATTATTTCCGTCGGATCCTGTGCAACTTAGTTGGCAAATGGGTGGAAAACGGCGAATACCCCAACCTGGAATCTTCTCTCAAGAAGATTATCGAAGGTGTCAGCTGCCGCAACGCTATGCGCTACTTTGATCTGTAATATAAAACGGCCACCGATTTCTCGGTGGCCGTTTTCTGTTAGAATACATCGTAAGTAAATTCCCGGTCTTCTCCGCAACCGATCCGGGTAGCATAGAGCTTATGCTCTTTCTTATTGATGGTAAAGATATCAAACGCCTGCTCCGTAATGGTCTCCGGTTTATGCACAAACGGAGAAAGGGCAGAGTTATGCATACTGTCGTTCACGCTGGCGATGGTCAGCACACCATCCCATATTCGGGAATCGTCCCTGTGCCAGTGACCGCCCACCCAAGCGGCAAAATCGCCGCCCTTGCCGGAGAAATCCACCGATATGGCAGCATCGTAGCCGGCAACATCTTTATAGCAAGTTTCAGCCCGGTATGCGGTGTGTCTGCGGAAGGCATCGATAATGCCTAACATCAATTCCTGATTATAGAACACATAGCCCTTATCCGCTCCTATGGATTCGTGGGTACAGAGTACCACCGTCCAGTCCTTATCCGGTACCTGCAAGGCAACCTCTGCAAACCAAGTAATTTGATCTTGCCGGAAGCCGGTCAGCCGGAACTTATTATAAACCGCAAAACCGTCGGGGCCTATCTCATCGCTGGGGGTGTCGTGGGTGTTCAAGGTAATGTGGCGTAGCTTATGGTCAACATCGTCGGCAAAGAATGCCCCGCTCGGGCCAAATACACGATTAAGGAAGGCTCTTTGGGGGGCAAATATATATTCTTCGAGTTCTTCCTTCGTCAAAAATTCCGCATAATAAAGAGGCGGCTGGTAGGTGGAATAAGCCATATCGTGATTGCCCAACACCATCAGCTGTTTGTCCGCGATCCGGGAAAACAGCCGCCGGGTCACCACAATCTCCCGGATCAAGTCCGCCGGATCTATAATGCCCATGCCGGACACAAAATCGCCGGCATTATAGAAATAAGGGATCCCACACTCCGTCAGTACCCTCTCCATAAGGGCAGCAGAATGCATACAGTTATCACCGCAATGAAAATCGGTGACAAGTCCAAAGCTGGTTCCTGAAATCCCAGCCTGCACCTGCAAGGTGTGAATGCGGGCAATTTTTTCTTCTAAATGCATCTGCCAATAGTCGGGAATATATGTAGACAAGTATTCCGTGTCTGTGTCCTTGATCATTTGCACACGCTCTGCATCGGTCATATTCGTTCCCTCCTTGTTTTTGTCATTGTAGCACAGGGGGCCTTCAATTGCAAGAAAAAGCCTTGGCTCATTGAGCCAAGGCTTTTTCTCATTTCATTTCCAAAAATTTGGCGGGATCCATAGGCTTGCTGTCGCAGGTGACACTAAAATGCAGGTGGTCGCCCAGCGCGCTTTCCAGCAACGCGGTATTGGCCACAGCGCCGATTGCCTGCCCAACTGTGACTTTTTCACCGGGCTTCACGGTGACCGTTTCCGCAAGGCTTGCATAGCGGGTGGTATAGCCGCCGTCATGACGGATCACCACGGTCATACCCATGGCATCGTCATCATAGACAGAATACACCTCACCGTCAGCAGCCGCACAGACCTTTGCCCCAGCCTCGGCAGCAATGTCCACACCGTTGTGGACACGCCAATCCCGGGTAGTCTGGTTATAGGTCAGGCTATCCATAGCATACACTGCCACAGTCTGCCCCTCCAAAGGAGACACGGTCTTGATGGTTACCTTGGGGGTTGTGGTGGGCTGGGTAATTGGCTCACCGTTAGGGCCGGTCGCCACCACTGCCTGGTGATTGGAACCTACGATAGTAGGCACGGGATCTTCCATGGATACATTGGGGTCTTCGGCATTGCGATAGTACAAAAGTCCCGCAATACCGATGGCAGCAGCACATAGCGCAAGGGCTATGTAGTAGCCCCTACCGTTCACGCTGCCAGAATACTTTTTCTTGCTCATTTTATAGCACCTCCGTAGTCAAGTATTACCAGTATTTTCAGTTCTAAACGGATTTTGGAATCTTTTTTGTTTTTTCCCTGTTTTGCCATACGCTTTACCCCACAAAAGTGTTGACAAATGTCGTATTTTAAGGTATATCTATAATGTTGAAATTTATCCAAAATTCTAACCAAGGAACGGGGGAGGATAATGTCCAAAGAACTCATCAGACTCCAGGATCTCACTATGGAGTTCGACGGGGAGCGGATACTTGATGGTATCAATCTCTATTTTAACGATCACGAATTTCTCACGCTGCTTGGCCCCTCCGGCTGCGGCAAGACTACCACTCTGCGAATTATTGGCGGTTTTTTGACCCCCACCTCCGGCAGAGTGCTTTTTGACGGCCAATGCATCAACGATGTGCCTGCCTACAAGCGGCAGATCAACACCGTTTTTCAGCGGTATGCCCTGTTTCCCCACTTGGATGTGTACGGAAACATAGCCTTCGGTCTGAAGGTGGCAAAGCTCAGCAAGGAAGAGATCCAGGAACGGGTACAGGATATCCTGGCCGTTGTGGGTCTGAAAGGCTATGAGCATCGCCGTATCGACTCTTTGTCCGGCGGTCAGCAGCAGCGTGTTGCCATTGCCCGGGCGCTGGTGAACCGGCCCAAGGTTTTGCTTTTGGACGAACCCTTGGCGGCTTTGGACCTGCGTCTGCGCAAGGATATGCAGAACGAACTGAAACGCATTCAGCAAGCTATGGGCATCACCTTTATTTATGTGACCCACGACCAGGAAGAGGCCCTTTCCATGTCCGACACCGTGGTGGTTATGGACAAAGGCCGCATTCAGCAGATCGGCAAGCCCGAGGATATTTATAATGAGCCCAAGAACGCTTTCGTTGCCGACTTCATCGGCGAAAGTAACATCTTAGACGGTGTGATGCTTGCTGACTACAAGGTCAAGTTCTTCGGCCGGGTCTTTGAGTGCGTGGATAAGGGCTTTGCCCCCAATGAGCCGGTGGATGTGGTTATCCGCCCGGAGGATATTGACTTTGTCCCCGCCGGCGAGGGTCATTTGGTGGGCACTGTCACCAGTGTTACCTTTAAGGGCCTCAACTATGATATTATTGTGGACTTCCGTGGCTTCAAGTGGCTAATCCAGACCACCGATTACCACGGCGAGGGCGAAACGGTGGGTATCCGCTTAAACCCCGAGGATATCCACATTATGCACAAGAGCGAGTACTCCGGTATGTTCGGTGACTACAGCTCCTACTCTGCTGAGTATGACGAGCTGACGGAGGATGTAGCCGATGAAGAAGAATAAGTCCATTCTTTTGAGCGCGCCCTACATCCTGTGGATGCTGCTCTTTACCTTGATTCCTTTGGGTGTGATGGTATTTTATGCTTTCACAGACCCGGACACCGGCGCTTTTACCTTAGGGAATCTACGGGATTTGGGGCTGTTTCTGCCCACCTTGGGCACTTCGGTGTGGTACTCCCTGCTGTCGGCCATCATCTGCCTGCTGCTGGGCTATCCTGTGGCTTATTTCATTGCCCACCGGGGCGCAGTTGCGCAAAAGATCCTGTATATGCTCATTATGCTGCCCATGTGCATGAGCTTTTTGCTCCGCACTTTGGCCTGGGTAGGCCTGCTGGAAACCAACGGCATCATCAATGTGATCCTTGGTAAGTTTGGCCTTGGCACAGTGGAGGCCATCGGCACGCCCGGCGCGGTGATTTTGGGTATGGTCTACAACTACCTTCCCTATATGATCCTGCCCCTGTACGCCATCATCGTAAAGATCGATAGCCGCCTTATCGAGGCTGCTGAAGACTTGGGCTGCAACGGCCTGCAGGTGTTTGGCCGGGTGATCTTGCCCCTCAGCGTGCCGGGAATCCTCTCCGGCATCACGATGGTATTTGTCCCCGCTGTTTCCACCTTCTATATTTCCCAAAAGCTGGGCGGCGCAGAGACTATGCTCATCGGCGACATTATCGAAAAGCAATTTAAGACCAGTAACAACCCCAACTTAGGCGCGGCGCTGAGCCTGCTGCTGATGCTGATGGTGCTGGTCTGCACCGGCATTATGAATCGCTTCGGCAACGAAGATGAGGAAGGCGGTGTGGTGGTATGAAAAAAACCAACCGAATCCTCACGATTTTGATCTTTGCCTTCCTGTATCTGCCTATGCTGGTGCTGATCGTGGCATCCTTCAACACGGGCAAGAATTTGACGGTCTTTGAAAGCTTCACCTTGGGCAATTACAAAGACCTGTTCCAGGACAAGGACCTTTTGGGTCTGCTGGGCAACTCCCTGCTTATCTCCATTTTGTCCACTGCCATTGCCACAGGCTTTGGCACTTTCGCCGCTGTGGGTATTCACAATCTCAAGCCCCGTATGCGCAAGACGGTGATGAGCCTGACCAACATTCCCATGACCAATCCGGACATTGTGACCGGTATTTCCCTGTCGCTGCTGTTCGTATTTATTGGCACGACCCTGCTGCACCAAAAGGAAAGTCTGAACTTTTGGACGCTGCTCATCGCCCACATCACCTTCAATCTGCCTTATGTGATTTTGAATGTGATGCCCAAGCTGAAACAGATGGACCCCGCTTTGCAGGATGCGGCAATGGATCTGGGCTGCACCCCGGCGCAATCCTTCTTTAAGGTCACCCTCCACGAGATCATGCCCGGCATTATCTCCGGTGCGATCATGGCCTTTACCATGAGCCTTGACGATTTTGTTATCAGCTATTTTGTCACCGGCTCCGGGTTCCTCACCCTGCCCATTGAGATCTATTCCTACACCAAAAAGCCCATGCAGCCCCGGGTTTACGCAATGTTTACCCTGCTGTTCCTGCTGATCTTTGTGCTGATGGTGGTTATGAATCTGCTGCAGATCCGTTCTGAGCGAAAAAAGACCGCAAAGCAGGAAACCACCAAATCCGGTCGGATCTTCCGTCGGGTTTGCGCAGGTTTCTGTGCCGTTGCCATCTTCTTTGGCGCTGGTTGGCTTATCTTCTCCACCCGGCAGGATAAGGTCACCTTAAATGTGATGAACTGGGGTCAGAACATCGCTGACGGCAGCGACGAAACCATGGACATCATCGCCGCTTTCGAGGAAAAGTATCCCCACATCGATGTGAACTACACCACCTACGAGTCCAATGAATCCCTCTATGCCAAGCTGGCCGGCGGCGGTGTGACGGTGGACCTCATTATCCCCTCGGACTATATGATCGCCCGGCTCATCGATGAGGATATGCTGAATCCTCTGAATTTTGACAACATTCCTAACTACAAGTATGTCCAGGAGCGGTTCAAGAACACCGCATACGACCCGGATAATGCCTACTCTGTTCCTTATACCTGGGGTACGGTGGGTATTATCTACAACACCAAGTTTGTAGACGAAGCCGATGTGACCGGCTGGGAGCTGCTGTGGAACGAGAAGTACGCCGGCAAGATCTTGATGTTCGACAACTCCCGGGATGCCTTTGGCATCACCCAGTTCTTAGAGGGCATCAGCATCAATACCACCGACACAAAAGAGCTTCAGCAGGCAGCAAACAAGCTGGCCCAGCAGAATCCTTTGGTTCGGCAGTATGTGATGGATCAGATCTACGGCGCTATGGAAGATGAAAACGCTTGGATCGCTCCCTACTATGCCGGCGACTGTATGATGATGATGGATGCCAACGAGAATCTGCAGTTCTATCTCCCGGAGGAACAGGGCTTCAACCTGTTCATCGACGCTATGTGCGTTCCCAAGTGCAGTGAGAACCAAAAAGAGGCGGAGCTACTCATCAACTTCCTCTGTGAGCCGGAAATTTCCGGCGCCAATATGGATTATATCTGCTACGCCTCTCCCATTGAGGGCGCAAGAGATCATATGGATGAATACCTTGCCGAAAGCCAGGTCATTTATCCCGAGGATTCCATTTTGGAAAAGGGCACCAGCTATCTGTTCCTGCCCCCGGAAGTAAACCGGTTGATGGATAACCTGTTTATGGAGGTTCGGATCAGCGGTGGTGACACCAGTGAAAGCGAGGAAGAACCCTCTGCTCTGCCTGTGATATTGACCTTTGCAGGATTGGGTATTGCGGCGGCTTTCCTGTTCCTGCCTAAAAAGAAAACAAAACGCAACTAAAAACATATCCACCGGTCATCGGCCGGTGGATATGTTTTTGTTGGTATCTGCCGATGGCGGTACTTTCTTGTTTCGCCAAGAAAGTACCCAAAGAAAGCGCCATAGGGGAGGGGCTGAGCCGCAACTCCCGCTTGCGAACCGCCCCTCCCCTATGTACCCCTCCAAGCGCACTTTCCATAGTGCGGCAAAAATTTTTACAGTTGTTTTTATAATTTCCCTTGACAAACTGAAAAATTCTGTATATACTATATTTAACAATTAGGTTAAATGTTAAAAGGAGGTTATGCAATGGGACTGCAACAAACACTAAAGGCCCTGGCTGATCCCATCCGCCGGGAAATTCTCAACATGCTCAAAGCAGGCAGGATGTCCGCCGGAGAGATCACCGACCACTTCCCTGTGACCGGCGCATCCATCTCCCGGCATCTGTCCGTGCTGAAAGAGGCAGACTTAGTCCGGGACACCCGGGAGGGTCAATTCATTTTCTACGAATTGAACGCTTCCGTGCTGGAAGAAATGCTGCTTTGGGTCAAAGATTTGAAAGGAGATCAAGAACATGATTAAGAAGAACAAATGGAATCTGCTGTTTTCCTCCATCGTTATCCTGCTGCCCATCCTGTTTGGACTTATCTTTTGGAATAAACTCCCTGAAGAACTGACTACCCACTGGGGCGCAGACGGTCAGGCCGACGGCTGGATGACCAAAAGCGCTACTATTTTTACTCTGCCACTGATCCTGTTGGCATTGCACTGGCTCTGCTTTTTGCTTTCCACCAAGCTGCCCGGCGGTAACGACCAGAACCCCAAGTTACTCGGCATTGTGCTTTGGATCATTCCCATTATTTCCCTGGCCGCAAACGGCACTATCTACGCAGTTGCTTTCGGCAAGGAGATCAATCCGGTGTTCTTTGTATTTCCGCTGATTGGTATTCTGTTCATCGCCATCGGCAACTATCTGCCCAAGTGTAAGCGTAATATCGCTGCCGGTATCAAAATCAAGTGGGCTCTCCAAAACGAGGAAAACTGGTATGCCACCCACCGTTTCGGAGGCAAAGTTTATGTGATTGGCGGATTTTTCCTATTGGCTTGTATGTTCCTGCCCACCGCCATTGCTCTTTGGGCCGGTGGTATCGCCCTGCTGGTGCTGATTCTTACGCCTGTCATCTATTCCTATGTCTATTACAAAAAGCAGGTCAAAGCCGGTAACTACGAGGTAGAACCACTTCCCTGCCTCAATACCAAGACCGCCAAGATCATCTCTTTGGTAACAGTTCCCATTATCTTGGTTCTTGTGGCGATAATTATGTTCACAGGCAATGTGAAGGTCAACTATACAGAAACTGCCTTTACCATTGAAGCAAGCTTTTGGTCTGATCTGACTGTAGAGTATGATGCCATTGAAAGCATCGAGTATCGGGAAGAAGGCGTTCCCGGCACCCGCGCCAACGGTGTTGGCAGCGCCCGGCTGCTGGTTGGCATATTCCAAAACGAGGAATTTGGTAACTACACCCGTTACACCTACACCGGCAGTAAACCTTGTGTGGTGTTGAATGTGGATGGAAAGATTTTGGTAATCAACGGCATCGACGAATCCGTCACAAAGACAATTTACGAAACCATCCAAGAAAAAATCAAATAAGGCAAACCCCCGAAACATTCGTTTCGGGGGTTTATTCTTACAATTCTTCCAAGTACGCTACGCCGGGTACGGATTGCACCTGCTCCAGCACCTCCAAGTGGTTGCTGCGCTTTTTGGATTTCACCGTAGCAATGTAGGCACGGTTGCCGGCATCACTGTCAGATTCCTGCTCCCGCTGGACATTGTAGATCTCCAGCTCCTTTTCCCGGACAGCCCGGAGAAAATCGCCCAATGCCACTGTATTGGACAGTTCGATATAAACTTCCATTTGACGGCTCTTGCGGTGCATATTGTTATCCATCCGCTGCAGCACGGTAATGACAAAGAACATTGCAAAGCCACCTGCAAGGGCCGCTTCATAAAAACCAATGCCCAAAGCCAGACCCACACCTGCCGCTGTCCAAAGACCGGCAGCGGTGGTCAGACCCTTGATCTGATTCCGGCGGGTCACAACGATCGTACCGGCACCCAAAAAGCCGATGCCGCTGACGACCTGGGCACCCATACGCACCGGATCGCCGGTCCCAAACACTTGATATATGTACTGATTGGTTAACATAATAAGGCACGCACCCACGCACACCAGCATATAAGTCCGCAGGCCCGCAGGGCGATTCTTCATGCCCCGCTCCAGGCCCAGCAGGCCACCAATGATCACCGCCGCCACAATGCGCACCGCCACTGCCAAATATGTCACTTCTCTAAGCTCCATTATCTCCACCTCATTACATCTTTATGTTTCATTTTGGGAATCATTCCGCTGCAATAGCCTCAATCTCGCACAAAACGCCCTTGGGCAGGCTCTTCACAGCCACGCAGCTGCGGGCAGGCTTGGAAACAAAATACTGGGCATACACCTGGTTAAACTCTGCAAAATCACCCATATCCGCCAAAAAGCAGGTGGTTTTGAACACTTTTGTAAAGTCCACGCCGGCAGCTTCCAAAATAGCGCCGATATTCTTGCAGCTTTGGTGGGTCTGTGCCACGATTCCTGTGGGGATCGCCCCGGTTTGAGGATCTACAGGGATCTGCCCGGAGGTATACACCATGCCGTTTACCCGGTAGCCCTGGGAATAAGGGCCAATAGCGCCGGGGGCTTTCTCTGTTACGATAGGTTTCATTTCGTTCCCTCCACATTTCGTTCCCGGCTTTGGCAGGTAAACAGGATCACCTGTTTTTTGTCTGCCGCCTCCCGAAGAATTTCCAGAGCAGCCCGCATACGGTTATCGTCAAAGCGGACCAGGGCATCGTCCAAAATAATAGGCGCATCCGGAGTCAGCTCCTCAGCCACTGCCAAGCGCAAAGCAAGATACAGCTGATCCACTGTGCCGTCGCTGCGCCACAGCGTACTACGCAAGGTGTTCTCGCCCTCTGCGCCCGCCTCTACAGACAGATCCTGCAAAAGATTCAACCTGTTATACCGCTGACCGGTCAGCCGTCCAAACAGGCTCTGCGCCCTTTGAGAAATACGGGGTGCGAACCGCCGCTGCAATTCCTGGGTGGCTTGCACCAGGGTCTCCTGGGCACGAACCAACGCCCGGTAGTGCAGTTCCAGGTCCGCAATACGAGCCTGGGCTTTTGCTTTTTCCTGCTCTAACTGCTCCGCCTGGCCCAAGGTTTCCATCTGACCCTGGCACTGGCCCAATCTTTGCTGTAAGCTATGCTGCTCTGCAGTCGTTTGGGCTATGATCCGGTTCGTTTCCTCCAGTGAGCAGGTAAGCGTATCGGGGAATTGGGGTGCTTCCACGATTTTGCCTGCACCGGAAAGGGCCTGCAAGACATCCTCTGCCTGCTTGGCAAGGGTCTGCTTTTGGGTAAGGACACTGTGCTTCTGCTGCATCACACGGCAGTTCTCTTCAAACTGGGTAAGGCTTTCGCCACCGGTCAAATCCCGGATCGCCCGGTCATTTTCTTCCAACCCGCTGTTTATTTTCTCCAGAGCCTGCTGATAATTTGCCAGTTCTTTTTCATATTCCCGTTGGGTCTTTGCATATTCCGCAGCTTTCTCTTCCCAACGGTCAGCCGGAATGCCATGATAGCGTTCTGTCAGCTGAGCAATTTGTTCCTGCAGTTTTTTCTGCTTTCTCACACCGCAGAAAAACAGCACAGCTGCCAAAAACAGCAGCACGCCGCCGGCAGCAGGTACAAAAAACAGCATGGCAATACCCAACGCCGCGCAAATACCGCCTGCAATATAGGGCACGGGCTTTCTTAGATCGTTTTCCAGCTGAGAAAGCACCTTTCGGTAAAGAACGGCATCCTGCACTGCGCTTTCCGGATCCTTGCCCCGGAAGGGTTCATCCACCTCCGGCATTTGGGGCACGGCAGGTGCAGACTGGGAATGGAGTTCTTCCCGGGTCTGCCGAAGCTTCTGCACCGTGAGCAAATCTTGTTGCAGCTTCTCCGGGGCAGGAATGCCTGCGCAATCCTCCTGGGCCCGGGCAAGGGCCTGGGCAGCAGCATCCCGGGCTTCCCGGGCGGCTGTCAATTTCTCGGCATACCGGAGATATTCTGCATATTCCAGTGCCTGCTTATGGTTTTCCCAAACCTCTGCTGTTGCCGCATTTTGTTTTTGCCGCTCTTCAATCGCGGCTACTTGCTGCTGCAATGCAGAAAGTTGCTGCAGCTTTTCTTCCAGTTCAGCAAGCTTTGCCTCCTGCTCGGGGAGCAGGCCCTTTTTGTTGAAACGGCAGCGGTTCTTCAGATCCTTCAGCTTTTGGGCCAGGTCATCGGACGCGCCGCTTTCATCGGCAGTGGTAACCAGTTCATTGAGCCGGCGGCGCAAGGATTCGTCCTCGGTCACAGGCATCTCTGACTGGCGCAGGAATCCGGAACGGGCAAACACCGACCGTTCCACGCCCAAAAGTACCTGTCCGGGCGCGGCAACGCTCAGCTCCGGCACAGGAATACCGGTACGGGTCTCGTAGGCTTTCACATCGCCCATGGGAACACGGCCCTTATTCTGCCGCTCAATGGTGATTTCCCGGTTCTGCCATAAAATATCCATTCTGCCGGACATAGGCTCGCCGGACCAGGGGGCATAATGCTCCTTGTCTGCCAGGACACCGGTTTTGGACCGGGCGGCAGTGTCAATGCCGTAGAGCATCGCCATAATGAAGGCACACCAGGTACTCTTACCCCACTCGTTGGGGGCTTCGATCAGATTCATGCCCGGCTCAAAGGTCAGAGTCTGCCGGGACAGTTTGCCAAAGGTAGCAGTCATCGAAAGAATTTTCACGGCAGGACCACCTCCTCACCTTCCAAAAGGCTCCGGGAAAGCTTGGCTGCCAGCAAAATCTCCTGTTTTTCCTCCTCGGGCGCATTATCAAGCGCTTGCTTCAGCAGGCCAAAATACACGCCCTCAAAGCTATCTTTCCCCAAGCTGCCCCAAATATCTGCCGGCCGGGTGGTCTTATCCCGGAGGACCAAATTGGGCAGGTGAGCATATTCTACCTGCAACGCAGTGAGGTTGGGAGCATCGCAAGCACCCACCAGCGTTACACGGTAGTAATCCTCGCTGCTGACCGGAGGCAGCACCCGGGGAAGTTCCTCCGGCTTTGCCTCCAAATCGTAAAAACGGGGTGTATCCAGGGGCACAAACTTCACAGAAGCGGTATCTTCCAGGGTCACGACATACACGCCCTTCTCCCCCGGCTCGTCATAGCCCTTGCCCATAGGGCAGCCGGGCCAGGCGCACAAGGTTCTGCCGGCGCGGAATTGGTCGGCTTTATGGATATGTCCCAAAGCCAAATAGGCAAGGCCTGAATCCTGCACCTGGGCTTTACTGATAGGATTATAGGGAGAGCCCGCCTGGGTGGGGTCACCGTGGAAAACGCCCACGGCAAATTTCTCCGGACACTGGGCAGAAAAGCCCTGCAACAAAGCATCGCAATCCATACTCTCAAAGCCTGCGCCGTAGACCCGCAGGTCAAACTGGGGCACTGCCACGGATTCGATCCGGGAGGATTTGAAAATGTGGACATTCTCCGGCCACATTTCCTTCAGCCAGGCACTGGCGCTGTCGCAATAATCGTGGTTGCCCGGGGTGATAAACACCGGCACGGACATAGCCTTCAGCACATCGTAAGCAATCTGATAGCCGCGAGGACTATAGGCGCCGTCAAACAGGTCGCCGGCAATCAGAACCGCATCACACTGCTCATTGCGGCAAATTTCAAAAATCTTTCCCGGCACAGACTCTAAGGCCTTCCGCAACTGAGGACCGTGGCCCACCAGTGGGGCATCCAAATGCCAATCAGCCGTGTGCAGAATCTTCATAGTAATCCACCCTTTCCGCCTTGCGGCACAGGCCGGTTTGGCTGTCAATGGTAAATAGGACCGCTTCCATTTTGGTAGGGCCATTTGCCCAGCGGTAACGCTCCGGTAAATCCCCACGGAATTTGGCGATAGACAGGTTCGGCTGAATGCCCAGCACAGAAATCTTCGGTCCGGTCATTCCCAGGTCGGTCACATAGCCTGTGCCCTGGGGAAGCACCTGGGCATCAGCGGTGGGAACATGGGTGTGGGTGCCCCATAGGGCGCTGACCCGTCCGTCCAGCATATAGCCCATGGCCAGCTTTTCAGAGGTTGCCTCTGCGTGCAGCTCCACCAAAATGATCTTGGTATCGATCTCCTTCAGAATTCTTTCAATCTCCAGGAAGGGATTGTCCGGGGTGTAATCCATATTCACCCGGCCCTGCAGGTCAACGACCGCCACCGGGCCGATGGAGGTTTCATAAATTCCATAACCCCGGCCGGGAGCCTGGGGCGCATAATTGGCAGGGCGCAGAATCCGGGAGGCGTCCTCCATATAGTCTACGATCTCCCGCTTGGCATAGGTATGGTTGCCCATGGTGATCACATCAGCGCCGGCATCCAAAATATCCTCTGCCTGGTTGGGGGTAATTCCCACGACGCTGGCGTTCTCGCCATTGACCACTACAAAATCCGCACCGGTCTTTTTCTTCATCCAACGCAGGCTCTTGCAAATCCGATCCATACCCGGGCCGCCAACCACATCGCCAACCGCCAAAACCTTAAAATCCATAACAAAACTCGCATTCTAATAGTATGATTTGTATAGTATACACTAAAAAGCAGCGCAAAGCAAGTATTCGATAAAAAAATATTGAAAAACATTGGGCGTGTTCTTATGAACACGCCCAAGTCTATTAAAATGCTACTTTTTTGATCAGTGCCACTGCGCACAGGATCAGTGCGCACAGCACATAGGCCCAGCGGCCCACATTGTACCACAGCTTGCCGTGGGGTTTGGCAACACCCTTGTTGATCTCTCCAAGCAGCTGGTCTTTCTTCATAATCCAGAACCAGGAGATTGCACCCAAAGTTGCGCCAATGGGGATGATGTAAATGGACACGATATCCATCCAGGGACCCCACTTGTGGATGGGCTCCATAAACAGGCCCACACCCAGGCAGATTGCGCTGACCAGCAGCAATGCAAGCTTCCGGTTTACCTTGGGGAAGCGGTTCTCCACGGACTCGCCCACAGCCTCAAACATATTCTGCAGAGAGCTAATGCCTGCAAAAACCATAGCGGTATACAGGAAGATGGCAAACAGCCGGCCCAGGGGGATATCCTGCAGGATCTTGGGCAAGGTGACGAACAACAAGGAAGGACCTGCGCCCACATTCAGACCATAGGCAAAGCAGGCAGGAATGATAACCAGCGCCGCAACCAAGGCTGCAACAGTATCCAAAACAGCGGTCCGCACTGCCATCTTCACCACATCGGCCTTTTCATCCAGGTAAGCACCGTAAACGATCATACCGCTGCCGGTAACGGACAGGGAGAAGAAGGCCTGTCCCATTGCCCAAACCCAAACCATGGGGTCTTTCAATGCCTCCCAGCGGAAGGTGAACATAAACTGATAGCCCTTTGCTGCGCCGGGCAGGAATGCCACCCGCACCGCCAGGATCAAAAACACGACGAAGAACACAGGCATCATAACCTTATTGCTTCGCTCGATGCTCTTAGCACCCAAAAGCAGGGTCAGCGCTGCGCCCACCACCACGATGATATGGAAAGGTACAACGGACATATCTGCGCCGGAGAAGCCCTCAAACCAAGCGCCGGTATCCACGTGCATCAGCTCACCGGTAATGGATGAGAAAAAGGCCTTCAGCACATAGGCGATAATGACCGCATAGCCGATGGCAATGCACAAAGAACCTGCCAGGGGCAGTGTGCCCAGCAAACCGCCGGCTTTTCCCATGGTCTTGCCGCGGGTTGCCCAGGCTTCCTTATAAGCACCCAAAGTACCGGTTTTGGCCCGGCGGCCGATGGCATACTCAGCAGACAGGCCAACTGCGCTGAACAGGGCCACAAAAATCAGATACGCTACCAAAAAAGCGCCACCGCCATTGGCGCCCATCTTTGCGGGAAAGCCCCACACATTGGCCATGCCCACGGCAGAACCCACAGCCGAGAGGATAAAACCCCAACGACTGCCAAACTGTCTTTTCTTACCTTCCATAGTAACCTCCATTATTGGCAAAAAACCTTGAAAAACCCCATTTTTCGCCATTTCGTTATCCGCTTTAGTTTACTATGAGAAAGTGGTTTTGTCAAGCAAAACCCCCTCTTCCGAGGGGGCTTTTGTTTATCTCTGATATTCAAACTGGAAGTCGTAGATGTCCACGGTGTCACCGTCCTGGATACCCATTTCTTCCAGGCGCTTGAACAGGCCGCATTTGCGCAGCTGCACATCAAAATAGTTCCGGGATTCGTAATCGTCAAAATTGATGTTCATAATCAGCCTCTCCAGCCACGTGCCGGTAATGAGCCAGGTGCTGCCATAATGCTCGATCTCCAATTCCTTGGGATCGCCGGCGGCTTCGATGACCTCCACATACTCCGGTTCGTAAATGGTCACCGGAGGCAATGTGCGGAGCTTTTCTGCCACCACGCGCATCAGATTCCGGGTGCCCTGGGTGGTACCGGCGGAGATCTCATACAGCTCACAGCCGGCAGCCTCCACGTGCTTGCGCAGCCGCTCCAAGTTGTCGGATTCCGGCATCAGCAGGTCGCACTTATTGGCCGCCACGATCATAGGCCGATTACTTAGATCCACAGAGTAATTGGCCAGCTCCTCGCAGATGGCATCGAAGTCCTCCACAGGATCTCTGTCCTCGCAGCCGGACACATCAACAACGTGAACCAGCAGCCGGCAGCGGTCAATATGCCGCAGGAAGTCGTGACCCAGGCCTGCGCCGTCAGCCGCGCCCTCGATAATACCGGGGATATCCGCCATAACGAAAGACACGCCCTCGTCCACATAGATCACACCCAAATTGGGGTACAGGGTGGTAAAGTGGTAATTGGCGATCTTGGGCCGGGCATTGGAAGTGACAGAAAGGAGCGTGGATTTACCCACATTGGGGAAGCCCACCAGACCCACATCTGCCAAAAGCTTCAGCTCCAAGATCACATCCCGCTCCTGGCCGGGCAGACCTGCCTTGGCAAACCGGGGAACCTGCCGGGTGGGGGTTGCATAATGGCCGTTACCCCAGCCGCCCCGGCCACCCTTGGCAAGAATGAAATCCTCGCCGGTGGACATATCCACGATCACGGCGCCACTCTCGGCATCCCGGACCACAGTGCCCCGGGGCACTTGAATGATCAAGGGCTCTCCCCGTTTGCCGCTCATATTCCGGCCCTGTCCGTTCTGGCCGGACTGGGCGGCGTACTTGCGCTTATAGCGGAAGTCCAGCAGTGTGGACAGGTTGTCATTCACCCGCAGGATCACACTGCCGCCGTGACCGCCGTCGCCGCCATCCGGGCCGCCGGCTGCCACATATTTTTCCCGATGAAAGGCCACCGCACCGTCGCCGCCGCGTCCGCCGCAGACGGTGATGCGCACCTTATCTACAAACATTTCCATATTGAAAAACCTCCATTGGACGGTTTAAGCTTTCGTTTTCTTTCGGCTTGCTGTCAATTTTTGATAAGCAAACACAAAACCAGCGCTGATGGCCACCATCAGGATGCCATCCGTTATAAGGATATGACGGTATGTGCCAAACAAGTCAAAGCAGAAATTTGCCAGGGTATTGCCAAGCAAAAAGCCGATGCTGTTTGCTGCGGTAAAAATGCCCAGCACTTTGCTATAGTCCTCATTCCGGAACATATCTCCCGCCATCAGCGGAAGCAGTACTGTCTGCAAAGGCAATGCCAAACCGGCAAATACCGCATAGGTCATTGCAATCACTTTACCCATTGCAGAGCCGGACACCACGCAAAGCAGGACCACCATTATAAGTGCTGCTCCATTGCAGGTCAAAACCGCAAAGCGCAGACCTTTTTTATCGCTGACAGCGCCTATCAGGAATTTGGATGCCGCCAGCATCAGCGAATACACACTGGTGACCAGGGCAACATAGGTGGGGTCTACCCCCTGGTCCTTCATATGGGCCGCTGACACACCTGCGCTGCTGGCAAGCACCATACCTGTGAGGATCAAGCAGGCGCAGATAATATAAAAATAGGGTTTTACGGCTCTGTCCGCATAAGCATTGCCTTTCCAGGCGCGGGTCTTCTCCAACTGCTTTCCGGCCACGGGGCGTTTCTTATCTTCTTTGGGGACATCCCGGAAAAGCAGCACCAGCACAATACCGGACACCAGCAAAATGCCGGCAACGACCCAGTACACCTTCCGATAGCCGAAGACCTCGCCACCGTAGATCACAGAGCTGAACCAGGGCGCAGAAACCGCCGCGCCCAAGGCATTGGCGCTGAGCACCACGCCCAAAACAACGCCTTGATGCTCTGCAAACCACTGCCGGATCACATAGCCAATGATGGTCGTGCCGGCAAAGGTCAAGCCTACACCCAAAAGCACGCCGCCGATGTACAGGCCGATCACATTGGTGGCCAGTGCATTGGCAACACAGGACAAAACGAGGGCAAGCATACCTGCGCCGATCAGCTTTCGCGTACCGAATTTCAGCGCCAACATTCCGAAGAACATATTCATAACGGCTGTGGAAACATAGCGCAGGCTACTGCTCACCGCATAGGCGCTGCGGGAAATTCCCAGTGCCTCGGTAGTGGCCACAACAAAGAGCCCCGCATTGCCGCTGCAAAGACCCAGGCCTACCACACACAGAACAAAACAGGCCGCTGCAATGACCCATTTATAATCCAGTTTTCCCTTTTTCCCCATTGTTATCAATCCTCGCGCACAGAGAAAAAGGCTGTCGCAATGCGCGACAGCCCCTCATTTCCATTACTGCTCAGCAGCGTACACAGAGCACTGCCGGCGATCCTTGCCCTTGCGCTCGAAACGGACAGTGCCGTCAACCAAAGCGAACAGGGTATCATCACTGCCGATGCCCACATTGACACCGGGGTGGATATGGGTGCCTCTCTGGCGAACCAGAATGTTGCCAGCCAGAACGAACTGACCGTCAGCACGCTTTACGCCCAGGCGCTTTGCCTCAGAATCACGGCCGTTCTTAGTAGAACCACCGCCCTTATGGTGAGCAAAGTACTGAATACCAATCTTCAGCATAGTATTACACCTCCAAAACTTCGATAAAATCCGGATATTCATCCCGCATATTGCACAGAGTCAGCAGCATACCGGCCAGTACTGCCTGGACACTCTCTTCCTCATCGCAAGCGGCGGGGAGGGTCAGGGTGATGCGCGCATCCTCTTCCTTGACCCGGACCTTGGCCTTTGCGCCGCACACATCATTGATGGTGGCTTCAGCCATGGTCACAATAGCGGAGATGGCGGCACAGACGATATCTTTGCCATTTTCAGCATATCCGCTATGACCCGAGATCGAGAATCCTGTGATTCTGTCTTCCTCGGTAAAAAATTCGCATTTTGTCATAATTACAGTGCGATCTTGGTGATTTCCACCTTGGTGTAGGGCTGACGATGGCCCTGCTTCTTCTTCTCGTTCTTCTTGGCCTTGTACTTGAAGACAGTGATCTTCTTGGCCTTACCGTTCTTGATGGCCTTAGCCTCAACGGTTGCGCCCTCCACAACGGGAGCGCCGATCTTGGAGTTCTCGCCGTCCAGGATAGCCAGGACCTTGTCGAACTTCACGGTAGCCTCAGCTTCTACCTCCAGCTTCTCGATGTACAGAACATCGCCCTCAGCTACGGTATACTGCTTGCCACCGGTCACGATAACAGCTTTCATTTCTTTTTCACCTACTTTATTATTTGCAGACTCGCTCTAAAGGCGGGTGCATTTTGGGCGCACCAACTTAAGCCTCTTCAATGCGGCTTGACTATTTTAGCAGAGGTTTTCCGGAAAGTCAAGGACTTTTTCACCCTTTTTCTTCCTATTTTAAGGATTTACACCACTCTTGCGCCCTCAAAGTCGATATGCAGAGGCATAATGGTCCAATCGTGGGTGGTAATGGTGGGAAGCTTGGCCTCCAGCTTTTCCCGGATGGCCTTATTGCGGGTGATGCACAGGAGCGTAGGACCAGCACCACTCAGGCAGAAGCCAACGCCATAGGTACGGGCCAAACTTTCGATAGCTTCATAATCGGCAACCAAGCTCTTTCGGTAGGGCTGATGGAGCTTGTCCCGCATGGCATTGTGCAAAAGCTTTTCATCGCCCAACTCCAAAGCTTTCAGCACCATAGCGCCGTGGGCGATATTATAAATAGCATCAGCCCGGCTTATCTGCTCCGGCAAAACCGCTCTTGCCTTCACCGTAGGCAGGGTAAAGTCGGGAACCAGCGCCAAAATTTCCCACTCCGGATGAAGGGGAAAGCTCACCGCCACAGGCAGACCGCTATCCACCATGGCAGCGGTCAGTCCGCCAAAGAAAGCAGGCGCTAAGTTATCCGGGTGACCTTCCATAGCGTTGGTGATATTCAGCAGGCCCTGGGTGGACAGGCGGTTACCCCGCAGCACATTGGCACCCATTGCGCCTGCCACCAGCAAGGCGGCAGAAGAACCCAGGCCACGGCAAATAGGAATATGGGCATCAATATGGATCTTCACGCCCCGGATCTCCTCGCTGAGAGAAGACAAAACAGCGCAGTAGGACACATAGGCCAAATTGTCCGGGCCGGTAAATTCCTCATCGCAGCCGGTGATCTCCAGGCCGCATTCCGTTTCCTCAAAGGTCACATCGGTATAAAGCTGCAGAGCACAGCCGAAAGCGTCAAAGCCCGGGCCCATATTGGCAGTGGTAGCCGGGACACGAATCGTTACACTGCCCATATTACAACCCCATTACGAAGCTAAGCATAGCGGTCTTCTCGATCACGCCGGTATGAAGTTCTTTTTTCTGCTGCAGGCCTGCCAAATTCTTGGGGATCTCCCAGCCGGTTCGCTTTTCCAGGTACTCCATTTGAGCAAATTCGTCCATTTCCTCTACTTTTTCCAAAGCGGACAGCACGGCTGCCGGGAACTTATAGGCAGAGGCAGTGGACAGGACCACCATAGGCCGGTTGTCGCCGGTTTGGTTTACATAATCTTCTGCCACAGCCCAGCCGGTAGCGGTGTGGGTATCGCAGAGGTAGTTCTGCTTTTCAAATACATTCTTGATAGTGGCAAGAGCCTTCTCATCATCACAGAAGCCTGCCCAGAACTCGGACAGAATGGCTTCTTTCAGACTTTCGGGAACAGTGTACACACCTTCTGTATTCAGCTGCTTCATAAGGTCAGCAACCAGCGCGGTGTCACCGGACAGGAAGTACAGCAGACGCTCCAAATTGGAGGAAACCAAAATATCCATAGAGGGAGACTCGGTCTTGTGCAAGGGGCGGCGACGGTCATAAGTACCGGTCTGAATGAAGTCGGTGAGGACATTGTTGGCATTGGATGCGCAGATCAGCTTGCCAACAGGCAGACCCAGCTTCTTTGCCAGCCAACCGGCTAAGATGTCACCAAAGTTACCGGTAGGAACGCAGAAGTTCACAGTGTCGCCCATCTTGATCTGACCCCGATGGAGCAGGTCAGCATAGGCCTTGAAATAATAAGTGATCTGAGGGGCCAAACGGCCGATATTGATGGAGTTTGCCGTAGACAGACGGAGCTTGTTGCCGGCAGGCAAACGGCCATTTTCCGCAGAGGCAAAGATATTCTTTACACCGGTCTGGGCATCGTCGAAATTACCCTTAACAGCGCAAACAGCCACGTTATTGCCCTCCTGGGTCACCATCTGTGCCCGCTGGACAGCGGAAACACCGCCGTCGGGGTAGAACACGCAGATCTTCACACCGGGCACGTCCGCAAAGCCCGCCAATGCAGCCTTGCCGGTATCGCCGGAGGTTGCGGTGAGGATGAGGATATCCTCCTGCATGCCCTTCTCGGTCTTAGCGGCGGTGAGCAGCTGAGGCAGCATGCACAGGGCCACATCCTTGAAGGCAGAGGTAGGCCCACGGAACAGCTCCAGCACAGTAAACTTGCCGGTGTCCACGGTGGGGGTCAGCTCTTCGGTCTGGAATTTGCCCCGGTAAGCTCTGTCCACCAGGGTTTCCATATTGGGGATATCCGGCAGCATAGCGCCGATGATCCGGGCAGCCATTGCCATGGTATTTTCCTGCAAGGTTGCCTCCACATCGATCTTGGGAAGCTGGGCAGGTACGTACAAACCGCCGTCGGGGGCAAGGCCGGAGAGCACCGCCTGGGCGCTGTCAACGGTAGCTTGATGGTTTCTTGTGGAATGGTATAACATAAAGATCCTCCTCTTATCTCTTTCCCTTTTGCGCTATCTGCACAAAAACAGCGGGGAATTTGCAGAATTATTGTTTTTTAAGGTTATTGCATTTATGTAAGGTATATGATATACTCTAATTTATCAAATTGCAAGTGTTATTATTTACAAAAGCTTTTACGGGTTATAGAAAAAACTGATAAGGAGAGAAAGACAATGAAGATTGGTTTGCTTGGTTTCGGTGTGGTTGGCAGAGGCGTTTACGATCTGACCGCCACCCGGGATGATATGAAAGTTGCCAAGGTTGTATGCCTGGAGGATGTGACCCTCCCCGATGCCGAGGTGACAAAGAATTTCCAGGATGTTCTCTGCGATGACACCATCGATACTGTGGTAGAGGCTATGGGTGGCCTGCACCCGGCTTATGAGTTTGTCAGGGCTGCCATTGAGGCCGGTAAGCACATCGTCACCTCCAACAAGGCTTTGGTTGCCAGCTTCTATGACGAGCTGATTCCCTTAGCTAAGGAAAAGGGTGTTTGCTTCCGCTGCACCGCTGCCGTTGGCGGCGGCATTGGTTGGCTGTCTGAGCTGGAGCGGGCCCGTCGTATGCAGACCATCGAAAAGGTGGGCGGCATTATGAACGGCACCTGCAACTACATTCTCGATTCCATGACCCGTTTGGGTCTTACTTACGCCGATGCCCTGTCCCAGGCACAGGCTTTGGGCTATGCAGAGGCCAACCCCACCACTGACGTGGAGGGTATCGACACCTGGCACAAGGTGATCCTGTCTTCCAACATTGCTTTTGGTATCAGCCTGGACACCGACACCGTGCCTGTTGCCGGCATCAGCAAAATCAAGGCTTCCGATGTAGAAAACTTCACTGCCCACGGCCTTGTGTGCAAGCTGATCTCCACCGGTAAGTGCCAGGACGGCAAGGTCAGCGCCTATGTGCAGCCCACCCTGGTAAAGCAGGGCGAGCCCGAGTCCGCCGTTCCCGCCAACTACAATCTGATCACCTTTGTGGGCGCAGCCTCCGGTCGCATGAGTTTCTACGGCCAGGGCGCAGGCCGCTACCCCACTGCATACAATGTAGTGCAGGACTGC
This sequence comes from Oscillospiraceae bacterium, assembly GCA_017482385.1. GTDB lineage: Bacteria > Bacillota > Clostridia > Oscillospirales > Oscillospiraceae > Faecousia. The sequence continues at coordinate 62,612 of JAFUNI010000007.1, forward strand.
GCTGATGTTTTGGCAGGCAAGGGCTTCTACAGCCCCTACGGCGAAAAGGTCGCTGCCAAGAACACCGATGTGCTTTCCTACTATGTCAGCGGCGCTGCTGATAGCTGGCTGAAGGATAACACCCAGGAAACCTGGGGCGATGCCATCATCACAAAGCCCGTTTCCGTGGAAGAAATGCACGCATGGCGCAAGGCCAATCCCGAGGCCTTCATCGCCGCTTTTGCTGAAAACTGATTCATCCCGAAAGGAAGGAATTTTATGCTGAAAGTTACCAAATTTGGCGGCTCCTCTATGGCAGACGCCGGTCAGTACCGGAAGGTGCGGGACATTATCCTGTCCGACCCGGAACGCAAGGTCGTGGTTGTTTCCGCTGCCGGCAAGCGCCACAGCAAGGACCACAAGATCACCGATCTTCTGTACCTGTGCCACGCCCACACCCAGTACGGTGTTCCCTGCGATCCCGTCTACGAGCTGATCACATCCCGCTACTTAGAGATCCGGGAAAAGCTGGGCATTGCAGTGGATCTGGAAGAGGATTTTGCAGAGCTGAAACAGCGGCTGGATGCCAAGCAGGTCACCCAGGACGAAATGGCCAGCCGTGGCGAATATTTCTCCGCCAAGCTGATGGCTGCATTCTTAGGCTTTAAGTTCGTGGATGCCGCAGAGTGGGTATTCTTTAACATCGACGGCACTGTGAACAAGAAAAAGTCCTATGCCGCGCTGAAAGAGAAAATGACCGGCGAGGGCATCGTGACCCCCGGCTTCTACGGTGTGATGCCCAACGGCAGCATCCGTACCTTCTCCCGTGGTGGCAGTGACATCACCGGTTCTTTGGCAGCCGCTGCACTGGATGCCGGCGTTTACGAGAACTGGACCGACGTTTCCGGTATTCTGATGGCTGACCCCCGGATCGTGGAGAATCCCCAGCCCATCTCCGAGATCACTTATGACGAGCTGCGGGAGCTGGCTTATGCCGGTGCAAACGTGCTCCACGAGGGTGCTATCTTCCCTGTCCGGGAAAAGGATATTCCCCTAAATATTCGTAACACCAACGAGCCTTCCGCTCCCGGCACTATGATCAAAAAGCATTTTGAGACCGAGTCCGATCCCGACCGGATCATCACCGGTATCACCGGCAAGAAGGACTTCTCCATTATCACCATCTTTAAGCGGGGTCTCACCTCTGAGGTCGGCATTCTGCGGAAGATCCTGTCCGTTTTGGAGCGGTACAATATTTCTGTGGAATTCGTTCCCAACGGTATTGACAATGTTTCCCTGGTGATCCCCACTGCCACCATTGCTCCCCATCTGTACACCTTTATGGCAGATCTGCAGCAAGAGGTAAACCCCGACAATGTGGTTGTCCAGGATCAGATCTCCATCGTCACTGCCGTGGGCCATCAGATGGCTTTCCGTCCCGGTGTGTCCGGCAAGATCTTTGCCGCCCTGGGCCAGGCAGATATCAACATCCGTATGATCAACCAGGGCCCCGATGAACTGAACATCATCTTCGGCGTGGAAAACAAGGATTTTGCCAACGCCATCCGGGTTCTGTACAATAGCTTCATTAAGTAATCGGAGGTAGTTTTATGAAAAAGTATACCGTTGCTGTGCTGGGCGCCACCGGCGCTGTGGGCCAGGAAATGATGAACATTCTGGAAGAGCGCAACTTCCCTGTCGGCAAGCTGATCCCCCTTGCCAGCGCCCGGAGCGCAGGCAAGACCCTGAAGTTCAAGGGCGAGGATATCACCATCCAGCTGGCCTGCGACGAGGCTTTCGAGGGTGTGGACATTGTGCTGGGCGCTGCTGAGAATGACATCGCCAAGAAGTTTGCTCCCGCTATCGTAAAAGCCGGCGCTGTGTTCGTGGATAACTCCTCCGCATTCCGTATGGATCCGGAAGTACCTCTGGTTGTTCCCGAGGTCAACCCCGAGGATGTGAAGTGGCACAAGGGTATCATCTCCAATCCCAACTGCTCCACCATCATCACTGTCACCGCCGTCAATGCGCTGAACGCCATCTCCCCCATCCGCGCTATGACCGCCTCCACTTACCAGGCTGTGTCCGGCGCCGGTGCTGAGGGCCCTGTGGAACTGATGAACGAGGTGGAAGCCCTTAGTAAGGGTGAGACCTACGAGCCCAAGGTATTCCCCTATCAAATCGCTTACAATCTGATTCCTCAGATCGGCGGTGAGCAGTTCGAGGGCTATACCAGCGAGGAAATGAAGATGCAGAACGAGGGCCGCAAGATCATGCACCTGCCCGAGCTGAAAGTCTCCTGCACCTGCATCCGTGTGCCTGTTATCCGCAGCCACTCCATTTCCGTGTCCTGCCACTTCGATGTTCCTGTCACTGTGGAGCAGGTTCGTGAGGCTATTGCCAAGGCTCCTGGCTGTAAGCTGGTTGACGACCTGGCTAAGAAGGAATATCCCATGCCTCTGGAGACCAGCGGCCAGGATATCGTGTATGTGGGCCGTATCCGTCCCGACCTGACCGACGACAACGGCATCTGCCTGTGGTGCTGCGGTGACCAGGTCCGTAAGGGCGCTGCTACCAACGCCATTCAGATCGCTGAACTGCTGGTTAAGTAATTCTCAGAAAGAAATCCCGTGTTGCATAGCAACACGGGAGTTTTGTTTTATTTGTTACCACGGTGCTTGAGAACAAATTCCATATGCCGGTTCCAGTCCCAACGGGAGAAGTGGTGAGAACCGGGCCGGAGAGCATAGCCGATATGTCCTTCGTTATATACCACTGTGGGACAGGGGATCTGGGGATCGGACTCGAAGCCCTTCAGTCCCTGCACCTCAAAGGCAGGACTTGCCGCAGCAGCGCTCATAAAGTCCGCCAGCTGGTAGCGGGACATATCACCGTCAGCAGCCAGCAGGTTTACATACCGGGGCGCAATGGCTGCCACCATAAAGTGGGCATCGTAGGGAATATCCCGGAAATGATCCTGGTAGTCGGCAAGGCCGTCGCACCACCACTGCATATAGCCCTCTGCAACCAGGGTCTTCAGCTTGCTCTCGTCCAAGCCCACAGTAAGACCTGCGCCGCCCCAACCGGAGCAGTTGACCAAAGCCGCAAAGATACGCTCATCCTGAGCGCCGCACCACAGGGCGGTCTTGCCCAAACGGGAATGACCGGCAACGGAAATGCAATCCTTGTCAATATCGTCCCGGGTCATCAGATAGTCAACAATACGGCTGCCTGCCCAGGCCCACATACCGATCTTGCCCCATTCATTCTTTGCCCGGCCCTCGGGCTTGTAGAACACCTTGCCCATACCGTTTTCGCCCAAAGCTTCCGGGTAAGTCTTGGCAAAATTATCCCGGATAATATCATTGTAGCACATATGGACATAGGCAAAGCCGTTGTCAATGATCTCTTCAATGGGGGCATACCGGGTCTCCACATCGGCGGTGGGAGCCAGCTCCCGCAAAGAAGGATTGAAGGCCAGGTGGATGATCACCGGGGGCTTTTCCTCATAGATGGGGCGAATAAACTGAATGGGGAAAGAGAAGCGGCCGTAGGGCGCATCAAAGGACAGATTGATCCGCTCCACAATTGCCTTGCCGGCATAGCTCTTGACAGTGCCTGCATAGGTCTTGGATACGGAGGAATAAACGATCTCTGCGTCCAGCTTTTCCGGGGCAGCGGGGGTGTGGCCAAAGCCGTACTCCCGGACAGTATAGAGGATCTCCTCCCGGCGCTGCGCCCACTTATCTGCGGTGACGGGTGTGCCGTCATTCATTACCATCAGCTCGGGCAGCTTCCAATCGGGAGAGGCTAGCAGCTCATCCTTGGTCTTGTCGGTTTTGCCGTTACGGTAGAGAATTTCGCCGTTATAAGGATAGGCGCACTTGGGCATTTCCCAACCGGCATCGATCGCCTGGATATACTTCTTTTCCATGGTATGTTCCTCCTGAAATATTAAGGGCATTTTCCTAATATAGGTTCATTTTATCACGAAACGATCCGTATGTACAGCCAAATTCCTCACCCTATTTGTTCAAAACTGAACCATTTCGGTACAAAAACGCCCCCACAGAAAAGTGGGGGCGTTTTATCAATACTGAGTGGGCTCGATGTGCCAGATCTCTTCTGCGTACTGACGGATGGTCCGGTCAGAGGAGAACTTTGCGCCGCTGGCGATATTCCAAAGGCACTTGCGGCCAAAGGCCAGCTTGTCGGCATAGTCCCGGTTGGCCCGCAGCTTGGCTTCCACATAGGATTCATAATCCAGCAGCAGGAAGTAGTGGTCTGCCCGGTGCCAATGGGTGCCGTCCAGCAGAGCGTGGTAGAGCTCTCTCTGGTCATCGTCGGTGGGTACAGTGCCGTCAACCAGGGTGTCGATGGCTCGGTGCAGGCGGGGATTGCTGTCATAGATGCCACGGGGATTGTAGCTGTCCCGGGCGGCATTAATCTGGTCAACAGTATGGCCGAAGATATAGTTATTCTCCATACCCGCTTCCTTCACGATCTCCACATTGGCGCCGTCCAAAGTACCCAGGGTCACAGCGCCGTTAAGCATCAGCTTCATATTGCCGGTGCCGGAGGCTTCTGTGCCGGCAGGAGAGATCTGCTCAGAAATATCCGCGGCAGGAATGATGGACTCGGCATAGGAGCAGTTGTAGTTCTGCACGAACACCACTTTCATCTTATCATTCATATCCGGGTCATTGTTAATGAGCCGGGCAATACGGTTAATATAGCGGATAATGGCCTTGGCCCGGGCATAGCCGGGAGCGGACTTGGCGCCGAACAGGTACACGGTAGGCTGGAAGTCCTGCAGGCTGCCATCCTTCAACCGGAAGTAGATATCCATAATGGACAGCGCATTCAGTAGCTGGCGCTTATACTCGTGCAGCCGCTTGACCTGCACATCAAAGAGGAAATCGGGATTCAAGCGAATATCCTCTTTCTTGTGGATCAGCTGGCAAAGCTGTTCCTTCTTCTGCCGCTTGACCGCATTGAACTGGCGGACCAGATCGTCATTGATCATGGGCTTCAAGTCATTCAGCTTATCTAAATTCTTCAGGAAGTCACCGCCGATGCGGTACTTGATCAGCTGGGTCAGCTCAGGGTTACACAGGCCCATCCACCGGCGGGGTGTCACGCCGTTGGTCTTATTCTGGAACCGCTCCGGGAACACCTCATACCACTGACGGAACACGTCGTCCTTGAGGATCTGCGAATGGATCTCCGCCACGCCGTTCACATAGGTACCCACGTACACACTGAGGTTTGCCATATGGGCGGTATTGTCCTTCACGATGAACAGGTTGGGATGCTCGCTCTTCAGCTTCTGATCAATGCGGCAAATGATGTCCACGATCTCCGGCACAACGCTGCGAAGCAGATCCAAATCCCACTTTTCCAAAGCCTCGCCCATAACCGTATGGTTGGTGTAGGAGAAGGTCTTCTGTGCGATCTCGAAGCTCTGCTCAAAATCCATACCCTCTTCCATCAGCAGACGGATCAGCTCGGGAATGGACATAGCCGGGTGGGTATCGTTCAGCTGGACACAGTAGAAGTCCGCAAAATGGCTCATATCCGTGCCATGGGTGGTCTTATACACCCGGAGCATATCCTGCAGAGATGCAGAAGACAGCACATACTGCTGCTTGATACGCAGGCGCTTACCCTCCCATGTAGAATCGTTGGGGTACAGCACACGGGTGATATCCTCAGCCTTGTTCTTTTGGGTCAAGGCCCGGAGATAATCCTGGTCATTGAAGGCATTGAAGTCCAGTTCCTCCTCTGCCTCGCACTGCCACAGGCGCAGAGTGTTAATATTCTGTGTGCCATAGCCGATGACAGGCACATCGTAAGGCACAGCCAAAACAGTATGATCGGGGAATTTCACCTTGACGGTATGGTTATACCGGCGGTAGGACCAGGGATCGCCAAATTTCGCCCAATCGTCGGCATTTTCCCTTTGGGAACCGTTGGCATCAAAGCTCTGCTTGAACAGGCCGAACCGATACCGCAGACCGTAACCGGACAGGGGCATATCGGTGCTGGCAGCAGAATCCAGGAAGCAAGCAGCCAAACGGCCCAAACCGCCGTTGCCCAAGGCAGCGTCCTCGATCTCCTCCAAAATGGCCAGGTCCACGCCCCGCTGGGCAAAGAGCTGCTTCATTTCGTCCAGGATTCCCAGGTTATAAAGGTTAGAATACACCAATCGGCCGATAAGGTACTCGGCGGAGATATAGTAGGCCTTCCGGGCGGGCATACGGGTATGCTTGGCGTGATTCCAGTTGTCGGAAATGGACATCATCACAGCCTCGCCCAAAGCCTCATGCAGCTCCTGGGCACTGGCCTCCCGCAAGGATACGTCATAGGTGTACTTCAGCTTAGCCTCGGTCCACTTCAAAATATTCATGCAATTATAGCTCATATAAACTCCTTAACGCCCGCAAATACGGGTCAGTTTTTTTATTTTCTCTGCTAATGGCTCGGTAATAAAACCGTCTTTTGCCCGCCAGGTCCAATTATTACCAAAAGTTCCGGGGAAATTCATCCGAGCCTCTTCTCCCAAGCCCAAATAGTCTTGCATCTGCACCACTGCCAAATCGGCAACGCTTGCCATACTTAGGACAATCATACCCCATACCGGGTCTTTGGGCTGCCCCATATAGTCTATGGCGCGGGAGGTTGTTTCCGTTCCTGCTTCAGCAAACCACTGGGCAAGGGGCATATTGTCGTGGGTGCCGGTGTAGCAGACGGAATTTTTTATATGATTATGGGGCAAGTAGGCATTGTTTCCGTCCCCATCAAAGGCAAATTCCAGCACTTTCATACCGGGTAAATTCGCTTCATCCCGTAGTTTATGGACATCCGGGGTCAAAAATCCCAGGTCTTCCGCAATCAGCGCTGTATCCGGCAAGGCCGCTTTCACCGCCTGCAGGAAGTCAATACCAGGGCCTTTCAGCCACTGACCCTCCCGGGCATTTTCTGCCCCGTAGGGGATGGCATAGTAGCCGGCAAAGCCGCGGAAATGGTCAATGCGGATCACATCATAAAGCTTAGCTGCCTGTTTTAGTCTGCGAAGCCACCAGCGGTAGCCATCCTTTTTATGGGTTTCCCACCGGTACAAGGGGTTACCCCAAAGCTGACCGTCTTCACTAAAATAATCCGGGGGACACCCGGCAACAGCGGTGGGTGTCAGCGTTTCGTCCAGGCAGAAATAGCGGGGCTCACTCCACACTTCCACGGAATCATAAGGCACATAAATGGGCACATCTCCAATGATGGAAATGCCTAAATTGTGGCAGTACTCTCGCAGCTGTTCCCACTGGGTAAAAAACAGATACTGGACAAACAGGTAGAATTTGATTTCTTTGTTCAGTTCCCGGAAGGATTCGTTTACCGCATATCCATCACGGCATTTCAGTTTTTCCGGCCATTCATACCAGGGCTTGCCGCCAAATTGGTCTTTGAGCGCCATATAATGGGCAAATTCCGCAAGCCAGCTTTCGTTTTTGGCACAAAACTCGGTAAGGGCATCTTCGTCCCGGAACCGGGCATAGGCTTTCCGCAGAAGGTCCAATCGGTTTACATAAAGTAGACCAAAGTCCACTTTTTCCGCATCGTCGCCCCAGTTGCAGGCATCGATCTCCCCTTGTTCCAGCAAGCCTTGCTCCATCAGCAAATCCAAATCGATAAGGTAGGGATTGCCGGCGAATGCGCTGCAGGACTGGTAGGGAGAATCTCCGTAGCCGGTGGGCGTCAAAGGCAGGACTTGCCAATACTTTTGTCCGGCCTTGTGGAGGAAGTCCGCAAAGCGATAAGCTTGCTTTCCCATCGTGCCCACACCATAAGGTCCGGGCAGAGAGGTAATATGCATTAAAATACCGCTTCCCCGCAACTGACTCCCCCCTATCTGAAATCTCTCACAAAGCAGTGTATGGCAGAACAAGCCCAATGGTTCCGGGCTGGAAAAGTATTGCCATTACAGCATTTTTCATACTTTTTCACCTTTGCCTATACCTGTTTAGAGTAATATGTTTTTGGCGTTTTGTCAAGAAAAACAGCGGCGCTTTCGTAATTTTCGCCATTTTCGCAAAACTCCGGGGATTTCACGGCAAAAATGTAGAAAAAACGACAAAAACGGATCTGTAAAACAGACCCGTTTTTGGAAAAATATATGTATTTACTTACTTTTTATCGCAATATATAGCCGTAGCCGTTATAGAGTGTCTGGCCGGCTTTGACCCGCTCCAAGAACTTCCTCTGGAAATCATTTTTCGGCACCAATTCATCCAGCGGTCCAATCGTGGGCGTACCGAAAACATGCCAGAACAGGGAGTATCCATTGACGGTGGTAACCACAATGCGGAACCGCTTCTGGAAGAGGACAATGTTGGATTCCGGATTCAAAAATTCCTTGATGTCGGTATTCAGCAGCCAGGAGCTGCAAACATAGGCCTTAAAATCTACATCCGCATAATGGTCGGCAAAGAACTTGTCCGCAAGGGCAAAGGCCTCGTCGATCAGATCCGGCGTCATTCTGCCATCGGCGGGAATGTGGACAGAAAGTACATCGTCGCCAGTTTGCAGTACCTTTTCATAGTCAGAAATCTTGATGGTGATGGGGGTAGAAGAGAAATTACCTTCTTCGTCAAAGGTAAAGCACTCCATGGAGTCCCCGTCCTGCCGGATATACGGCTCAAACAATTCGCCGGTATAGGTGGATGGGGGCCGTTTGCCGGTGGGCATATACTGGAATCCGGGGAGGGCAACAGAAATCATCTGCCCGGTTTGCTTATTCCGGTAAACCTCAAAAGCGCTGTTAAATTTGGTGATCTCAAACAAGAGTCTTCCGATCCGATACTCCAGCGGAATCAAATGATTGACCATAGAGTAGCGGTGCAGACCCCGCAGGCCGTAGCTGCCATACTGGGTTTTGCTCTTCTCCAGGGATTCTTTGTATTTTTTCAGTGCGCCGAGCTTATAGGAGCTGGGTATGCCCCTTTGGCCCAACACTTCATCCATCCGCTCATAGCGGGCCAGGAACAGCACCGCAAACAGGAAACCCTCTTCTTTCCCGTCCTTTTCCGGCAGAGCCTCCACCTGGGCCAGGGTATACTTTTTGTTGTCAAAAATATCATCGTGGTAAGTCTGGATCAGCTCCAGCAGATCCTCCCGCTCCCGCAGAAATGCCAGGTAGTCAGCCAATGCCTTTTCCTGCTCCGGAGTAAATTCATAGCCGGGCAGCTTTTTATGCAGTTCTTTTACGGTAGAGATCAGTTCCATAGTTCTTCCTCCTTGAGAAGATCATCAATTGTTGTGTACAGGTCACAGGGTTCAGCAGGATGCATATCCTTAAGGGGCAGAGCCTTGAACCCATCGAAAATTTCGGTTCTTTCTGCCAGGAAGTCCGGAATAGCTTCACCCTTTTCGCTGTTTTGCGCCCAGGCAGCCAGCACATCCGCCTCCTTGGTGTAGACGAATGCCACCAGCTCATAGGCCGCGGTGCGGCAATAATCATTGAGGATATTATCCTTGAGGGCATCCTCAAAATAGGGATTGACTTTCCGGTTCTTACCCTGGTGGCACAGGGTCTCATACATAGAATAGTCGCTGTGGGCAGAGAGCACCCGGGCAAAACCCTCCAGCAATTTCCTGTTGGCGGCAAACTTGGCAATCGCCGCGTCCTTCTTGCCTTCGGCTAAGGTGATACAGGCATCTATATAGTCGATATGGAGCTTTTGGGTCAGCGCAGAGCGAACTAAGTCCACGCAATCCCGCAAAACAAAGGGGCTACGCAGCACATTCTCAGGCAGCGCCTTGATTTTTTCCAAAAGGGCAACAATCTGACTGTTGTAAGGCTTTTGCTCTGCCACCACTTTGGACCATTTCTCCATAGCCTTTTCGTGGTTAGGATGATTCACATCTGCCAGAGCCTTAATAATGCCGCTTTTCAGCAGGTTGAATACGCAGCTGGTATAGTCAATGTCTGCCAAATTCAGCATGGGCACAAAGCTCTGCCAAATGTCATCCATTACCTCGGCATTTTCTCCATAGCGGTTTTGGCACATAGTACTTGCCACCTGGCTGATGCTGCGACCAGTGGGTTTCCAGGCATTTTCTGCAAAGTAGGCGAGCATCAAAGTATCGCTGTGGGACATCTCCGGCCAAAAATCCATACCCTTACAGCAGGGATCGGCATCGGCCTGGGCAATTTTCCTTGCGATAAAATCATAGTCGCCGTGGGTATTGGTCTGAGGCATATAGCCGTGGAACAGGCCAAATATCCAGGGGAACTTGCCCATAATGCCCCACTTGTCCATATTGCTCTTTTCAAACTTCAGATCGACCGTATAGTCCAGGATCAAGGTATTGTCCGGGTCGAACATCTTGACGATTTCCTGCACTTCCTCCGGGGTCAAGCGGAAGTAGAAATCCCAGGCGGCGATCAGCACCTTGGCATTGGGGTGATTCTCGTGGATATGGGTCAAAAACCGCTTGTAGGCAAACTTTTTCAGTTCCAGGTTTTTCTTGGGGTCGTCGCTGAATTTCCGCTCAGCCAAACCGATGGTATGGAACAGATCGGGTCTGCCGTATTCTTTCACGCTGGCCTCGGTGAGCTTCATATAATTTTCTACATTTTTATCATCGAATATATCCCAAACCTGGCCGGTCTGCTCGGAATATGTAGAGCTTACCTGGCTCATAAGGGTGGGCTTTTCCGCCTCCAAAAACTCCACGGGGGTACGGGAGTACCAATGGGTCATGGTGCCGAAATCCTCCGGGTGCATCAGATCGTGAGCAAAGGCATAATCCATTACCTTTTTCCGAAGCTCTCCCCGGTATTGGAGAGGCCATGCGGTGGTGCGGTTATTATAGCCTGCACCGGCACCGGGCAGTTTCTCATCCTCGGGGGGATAAGGCACGATATCCGGAAAGGCCTTTTGGAAGATATCGTCCATACCGATGCGGAGCATAAAGGTGTTGAGCCGGGCTTTTACCAACCAATCGATCTCCCGTTTCCATTCCTCCCAGTCCCAGTGCTCCGCCTGGAATCGGGTCAAGCCCCGGTGGGCAAAATAGCGGATAGCCCGGTACTGAAACCGGGGGCTCTCAACAATATGCAGATCGGTGATATCAATGGTGTCTTGATGGGGAATCACATCGCCGTCCCAGAAATAGTGACAACCGGCTCTGCGCTCGAAGAAATCGTACACGCCGTATAAGGTAGAACGACCCCGGCCGCCGGCAATAAACAAAAAGTTCCGGTCTCCCTCTTTCTGAGAGATGATGCAGTAATCGTCGGTGCCGCTGCGGACAGGAAAGCCTCCCTCCAGCTTGGCAAAGGCAAAGGGCTGCACATCGTCTGCGCCGATGACCACCATATCCTCAGTATCGCTGGGGGTAGTCTTGACAGAAAGCTCTGTGCCGGTGATTTGCGCATACAAATCCCGGAAAATTTCAGCCGCTTTTTGATAGGCAGGGCCACCTGCCTTGGGTGCCAAAATAAACATAGGCATTCCCCTTTCAAAGTCTTTCTTAGAAGAATTGTATCATTATCTACTCCTATGTGCAACCTAAAAAACAACAGAAAAGGTTCAATTTTTAACTATAACTATACAAAAAACCTGCGAACGCAAGTTCGCAGGTTTTTCTTGTTAAGTAAATTAGGCTTCCAGGTTGATGCCGGTGTCCTTGCTGAACACGTGGCAGTTGTGGCCGCCGAAGTCGAAGGTCACCTTGGTGCCGGACTTCATTGCAGCAACCTCTGCTTCGCTCATGTCCATGGTGGAAACAACAGCGACAACGTCCTTGCCGTAAGCGTTCATGTGCAGGTGGACGGAAGAACCCATCATTTCGTGCACGTCGATCTCAGCCTCAACGCCCTTGTCGCCCAGAGTGATGTGCTCGGGACGGACACCCAGGGTGATAGCCTGCTCTTCAACCTTGTTAGCGGTCAGGGCAGCCTGCTTCTCCTCGCTCAGCACAACAGTGTGGCCGTGCAGCTCGATAGCGTACTTGCCATCAACCTTAACCAGCTTGGACTCGAAGAAGTTCATCTGAGGTGCGCCGATAAAGCCAGCGACGAACAGGTTGTAGGGGTGGTTAAACACTTCCTGAGGAGTGCCGATCTGCTGGATGAAGCCGTCCTTCATGATGACGATACGGTCGCCCAGAGTCATAGCCTCGGTCTGGTCGTGGGTAACGTAGATAAAGGTGGTATCGATACGCTTGCGGAGCTTGATGATCTCAGCACGCATCTGGTTACGCAGCTTGGCGTCCAAGTTGGACAGAGGTTCGTCCATCAGGAAGACCTTGGGGTCACGGACGATAGCACGACCGATAGCCACACGCTGACGCTGACCGCCGGACAGAGCCTTGGGCTTACGGTTCAGGTACTCGGTGATCTCCAGGATCTCAGCAGCCTGCTTAACCTTCTTGTCGATCTCGCCCTTGGGAACCTTGCGGAGCTTCAGAGCGAAAGCCATGTTATCATAAACAGTCATGTGGGGGTACAGAGCGTAGTTCTGGAAGACCATTGCGATATCGCGGTCCTTAGGAGCTACATCATTAACGATCTTGTCGTCGATGATCAGTTCGCCCTCAGTGATCTCTTCCAAACCGGCGACCATACGCAGAGTGGTGGACTTACCACAGCCGGAAGGACCGACCAAAACGATAAATTCCTTGTCTGCGATCTCCAGGTTGAACTCCTGAACAGCCACGACGCCCTTATCGGTAATCTGCAGATTGACCTTAGTGCTGACGCCTTCGGTGTTCTTCTTGTTCTTTTTCTTGGCCTTCTTCTCTTCGTCGCCAAGATAGGGATAGATCTTCTTGACATTCTTCAGAACAACAGTTGCCATAACTTCTCGACTCTAAACATACCGACTCCTCGCGTATGCTCTCACTGCCGGCGTAAAAATGTCCGGTCAGCATTACGACAGGTCTCCACACTGCCGCACCGTGAGTCAAACGGATAAATTTCCTCCTTTTTTTACGTCACGGACTTAATTTTGTGGAGTTAAGGCCGTGCGATGGGATGGTAGTATGATAGCACAGATTTCCTGCGCAGTCAACTGTTAGTTTTCACAGAACTTGGCAAAAATTTTGTGCATTGTGCTTATTTTACGGTGAATCCCCCGTTTTCTGTCACTTTCAGGGTGATACCATAGTAAGCGGTCATTGCCTTTTGCAGGTAGGTCACATCCTGCACGCCTGCAGTTTCGTAGCAGGAATGCATGGCCAGCTGGGCAAGACCAATGTCCACACTGGGCACTGCCACCTGGCGCAGGGAGATATTGCCCAAGGTAGAGCCTCCGGCAATGTCTGCCCGGTTGCAATAGGTCTGCACGGGCACATCGGCCTTTTGGCAGAACTTCCGGAAGATGGCAGCGGACTGGCCGTCGGTGGTATACTTCTGATTGGCATTGAACTTGATCACCACGCCGCCGTTCAGCACAGGAGCGTTATTCCCATCGGACAGCTCCGGGTGGTTGGGATGCAGGGCGTGACCGTTATCCGCCGACACTAAGAAGGATTTTGCCTTCTGACAGCTTTCTTCCAAGTTAAGCTCCCGGCAGATCCGGGCCAAAGCACTTTCCATAAAGTCTGCGGCTGCGCCCTGGTAAGAACCGGAGCCCACCTCCTCGCTGTCAAAGATAGCCAGCACGGGAATGTTGGGGGTCTCCCCTGCCTTCAGGAAGCCTTGTGTACAGGCCCAGGCGCATTCCAAATCGTCAATGGCAGGCGCAGAGAAGAATTCCTCCTCCAAACCCCAAACAGAAGTTTCCTGCCGCACATACAGGTAAAGATCGTGGCCCAGCACCTTGCCGCCGGCTAATTTTTCCAGCTCCTGCCAAAACCTGTCCCCGGCATCTTTACCACCAAGCAGCGGAATGGTGTCCACCGCCAAATTCCAGGCATAGCCCTCGTTGATCTTCCTGTTCATATGAATGGCCACATTGGGAATCAGCAGCAGATCCCGGTCAAAATCCACCAGGCGGTTCTCAACACCCTCTTCGGTTTCCACTGTCACCCGGCCAGCCACGGACAGAGGCCTGTCCAGCCAGGGGGCGATGATCGCACCGCCGTATTTTTCCACTGCCAAACGGGTATACGCACCCGCTAAAATGCCGTTTTCTTTCACCTTAAAACAGGGCCGGTCTGTATGGCTGGCGCTGATGAGAAAGCCCTCCGGTGCTGCCTTGGGCAGCCGGAATGCCAAAACTGCGCTGCCGCCACGGGTCAGATAGTATTTCCCCTCGGGAACAAGCTCCCAGGCTTTATCTTCCTGCAGGCGGGTATAGCCCGCTTTCCGAAGTTCTGCTTCCAAAGCCGCAGTAGCATGGTAAACGCTGTGGGCGCTGTTCAAAAATTGGGCTAACGCTTTCATATTCTTGTCCATACGAATCCTCCTCTGGTTTTGGAGATTGCCACACCAGTCTGCGGACTGGTGCGCAATGACACAGTTATATTATATGATTTCCACTCTTTCGTCAACCGCAGGCTCAAAAGTTTTCCACAGGTCGAATTGCGTCGAAATGTTCCGTTTTTACCAAGTTTTTATGAAATTTGTCGTTTTTTGTCGAGCAATTGTTTTTATTTTTCCTTGCAAAAAGCGAAAGGATATGCTAAATTATATTTGTCGCAACTTAGGTAGGCTTTCTACCAAAATGGGGAATATCTTCAAAAGTCAGGAGAGGAATTTATGGACAATCACACCTCCGTAGTTATTGCGGACAATTCAGAAGAATTTTGCAGCGCTCTCACCGCCGCACTACATCAAACCGACCGGTTCCGGGTCTTGGATACAGCCAACGACGGAGAACGGGCAATCGCCCTGGTGTCGGAGCAGAAGCCGGATATCTTGATTTTGGATATGATGCTGGCGAAAAAGGACGGCATCAGCGTCCTGAAGGCCATCGGCACTTTGGAACATAAACCCACGGTACTGGCCACCTCCGGGTTTATTACAGATTATGTAGCATCAGCCGCCGCCAACTTGGGGGTTCGGTATCTGATGCTGAAGCCCTGCGATACCAGCGCAGTGGTAGAACGGCTGGAGGAGATCCGGGGTGGGGAGAGCCTGCGGACACCTGCCGCCCGTCACAGCGGTCAGCAAAACATTGAAACCATGGTCACCAACATTATTCACGAGATCGGCGTACCTGCCCATATCAAGGGCTATCAGTATCTGCGGGAGGCCATTATCATTGCCGTGGAGGATATGGACGTGATCAACGCCATCACCAAGATCCTCTATCCCCAGGTGGCAAAGACCTTCCAGACCACACCCAGCCGTGTGGAACGGGCTATCCGCCATGCAATCGAAGTAGCCTGGGATCGGGGCGACCTGGACACCCTGCAAAAGTTCTTCGGCTACACTGTCAGTAACACCAAGGGCAAACCGACAAATTCCGAGTTCATTGCCCTCATCGCAGACAAGCTCCAGCTGCAGATGCGCTCTGCCGCTGTGAATTTCTGAAAACAAAAAGCCCCGCCATTGGCGGGGCTTTTGCGTATTTGAATTAGAATTTGATCACACCAACAGACTGCAGCAGCAGGAAGGTCAGAAGCACCGGGGTAATGTACTTCACCATAACCACATACAGCTTTTCCCGTCTGAACTTAAACTTACCAACGGTAACTTCGTCAATGATCATCTTCGGCTTTGCGATCCAACCCACAAAGATGCAGGTGGCAATGGAGATCACAGGCATCAGCACATAGTTGCTGGCATAATCCAGCACATCCAACAGCTGAACATTCTGTGCAGTGGGCAGGTCAGCCTCAAAATACAGTGTGTTATAGCCTAAGCAAACGGCAAGTCCCACAACTGCGGCAAGCAGCGTTACTACGCCTGTCGCCTTCCTGCGCTCCATAGAGAACCGATCCACAACGCAGGAAACAACTGCTTCCATAATGGAAACAGAGGAAGTAAGCGCTGCAAAGGACACCGTCACAAAGAACAAAACACCAACAATCAGACCCACCACCGGGCCCATGGCGGTGAACACTTTGGGAAGTGCCACAAACATCAGGCTGGGGCCGCTGGCATTCAAGCCCTCTGTGCCCATAAAGGTAAACACCGCAGGAATTACCATCATACCGGCCAAAAATGCCACGGTGGTATCAAAGAATTCGATCTGGGTAACAGACTTATTCAGATCCGTTTCCTTGGGAACATAGGAGCCATAGGTGATCATAATGCCCATTGCCACACTGATGGAATAGAACAGCTGGCCCATCGCATCGGTCAGAACTACCAGGAACTGTTTGAGGGTCATTCCGCTAAAATTAGGGATCAAATAAACCTTAAAGCCTTCCAAACCTGTGCGGACAGTGCCGTCGGCATCCGTATGCCGCAGGAACAAAGCATACACCGAAATGCCCAAAATCAGCACCAGCAGAATCGGCATCAGCACCTTGGACAGTCGCTCAATGCCCTTGTTGACGCCCTTGTAAACCACAAAGGATGTGGCAATCAGGTAAATAGAAAACCAAATGATGGGACTCCACTGGTCGCTGATAAAGCTCTTAAAATAGCCGTCCGCTGCCGCAGCCGCACCCTGGCCGGTCACGAAAACGCTTAAGTATTTCAGCACCCAACCGCCGATGGCGCAATAGTAAGGCAGGATCAGCGCCGGAATAATGCAGGCCAGCACACCCACCCAGCCCATTTTGGGGTGGATCTTTTTGTAAGCCATTAAGGGGCTGAGCCCGGTCTTTCTGCCGATGGATATTTCCGTGATCAGCAGGGTAAAGCCAAAGGTCAATGCCAGGATCAAATACACCAGCAGGAACAAGCCACCGCCGTCCTTTGCTGCCAAATAGGGAAAACGCCAAATATTTCCCAAGCCCACCGCGCTGCCGGCTGCCGCCAAAACGAAGCCCAAGCGGCCGGTAAAGCTACCACGGTTTTGCTTCTTCTCCATAAATATTGCCTCCAAATTATTTACAAACATCTTTTCATAGTTTACTATCAAACAGGATGTTTTGCAAGCACTTTCTTCCAATTCCCCCTTTTTTCTGCAAAACCCCTTTATTGACAGCGCAGCATATTTTTCTTATAATGTAAAAAACAAAGGAGGTAACACCTATGGCAAATGAAGAACTTTTGGAGCAAGAGGAATCCATCCTCACCCTCACCGATGAAAACGGCGATGAGCTGCGGTTTGAATACCTGGATTGCATTGAAATGGACGGCACTGAGTACCTGGTACTGATGCCCGAGGAATCCAACGAGATCGTGATTCTGGAGATCCAGCCCGTGGACGAGGAAAACGAAAACTATGTAGCTGTGGAAAGTGAAGAAACCTTAGATGCGGTCTACGCTATCTTCAAAGAGCGCTACAAGGATGTTCTGGAATTTGAGGACTGACAAAAAAGCCACCCTTTCGGGTGGCTTTTTTATCGAAATATGCGGTCTGCAAGGCCCCGGGAGCGGAGCGCATAGTAAAGAGCTGTGCCTAAGGTGAGCATAACAGCCAATTCACCAACGGCTACATACAATGCGTTCAGCCAAAATCCCCCGCCAATGTACACACTCAGCTCCCAGCCCACCAAAAAGGCATTGCTCAGCGCCGGCAGCAGCATAGCAAAAAGAGGATAACCCTTGATCTTCACTTTCCGCAGGCTGTACATGCCGGACACCGCCAGCAAGGTGGCAAGACCGCCCACCGGCACATCCAAGGGCAGTGCCCCGGCAAAGGTCAGATTGACCAGCGCGCAGCCCACAGTAAGACCTGGAATCGCTGCCGGGGTGAACAGCGCCAGCACGCACAGGGCCTCCGAGGCCCGGAACTGAATGGCAAAAGAGGCAGAATTGGGAATCAGAACATTCTGCAGATGGGTAAGGCCCACATACAGGGCGGCGATCATCGCCCCCTGGGCCAAAAAACGGCTTTTGTTTCTCATTTTTTCTCCTGAAACGCAAAAATGGGCACAGCCGTGCCCACAAAAAATCGGGCGCATATCACTGCTGCCAAGCGTCCTTGAGATTGCCACGGGCGCAAGCGCCCTCGCAATGACATCGAACAAACGGCAGCGCATACTGCACCCGTCGGTTTTCCATAGTTTTGTTTACCGACAGGATGGTCACGAACTGTCCTATGCATTTTCTTTATTATACCCCATTTCCCTCCTCTGTCAACTCCATATTTTTACTTGCCATTTTCTGCATCGGTGGTATAATAGAAGCAGGTGATATTTATGAAAAAAATGCTTTTTGTCTTAAATCCCTGTGCCGGCACCAAAAAAGCCAACCGATTCCTTGCGGACATTCTGGACGCCTTTAACCGGGCCGGCTACCAAGTGCAGGTATATGTGACCGCCGGCCCCAAGGACGCCGTGACCGCTGTAAAGCAGTTTGCCCCCGGTATGGATCTGGTGGTGTGCTGCGGTGGCGACGGCACTTTCAACGAAACCGTTACCGGCCTTTTGGAAACCGGTCTTTCCATTCCTGTGGGTTATATCCCCGCCGGCTCTACCAACGATTTCGCTAACTCTTTGAAGCTTCCTTTGCATCCCCTAAAGGCTGCCAAAACCATCATCGAAGGCACGCCCCAGCCCCTGGATATGGGGTCTTTTAACGGGCGTTATTTCTCCTATGTGGCTTCCTTCGGCGCTTTTACCAAAGTAAGCTATGCCACCCCCCAAAGTGTCAAAAACGCCTTGGGCCACACCGCCTATGTTCTGGAGGGTATCAAGGAGATCGCATCCATTCGCAAAACGCCCGTGCGCATGGAGCTGGACGGTGAAGTAGTGGAGGACGACTATATTTTCGGTGCCATCTGCAATTCCACCAGTGTGGGCGGCATTCTGACCTTAGATCCCAACCAGGTGGATATGAGCGACGGCAAGTTCGAAATCCTGCTTTTGCGGGCACCCCGGGATCTTTTTGAACTGACCGAGTGCATTACCGCTGTACAAAAGCAGCAGTACAACAGCCGGATGATGACCTTCCGTACCGCCAAAACCGTGCAAATCCACGCAAACGAGGATATGACCTGGACCTTGGACGGAGAAATGGCTGACGGTGCTAAGGAACTGACCGTTTCCAATCTCCATCACGCAATTCAGCTGGTTCACTGAGAGGTAGCTTATGCGCAACACAACTTTGTGCTACATCACCCGGGGAGATGATGTTTTGATGCTCCACCGGGTCAAAAAAGAAAACGATGTGAACAAGGACAAATGGATTGGCATCGGCGGCAAGTTTGAAGCTGACGAGACCCCCGACGAGTGCCTTTTGCGGGAGGCAAAGGAGGAGACCGGTCTGACCCTCACTTCCTGGAAGTGCCGGGGCATTGTCACTTTCCTCACAAATGGCCCTTGGGAAGGCGAATATATGTATCTGTTCACCGCCGACGGCTTCGAAGGTGACCTCAAAGAATGCGACGAAGGCGAGCTGCGGTGGGTGAGCCGGGCGTTTTTATCGGAACTTCCCCAATGGGAGGGCGATAAGATTTTCTTAGACCTATTGTGGCAGGATGCGCCCTTCTTTCTGCTGAAGCTTCGCTATGAGGGCGACAAGTTGGCAGAAGCCGTACTAAACGGCGAAAGAATCAAATAAGCGAACCCGGTGCGCAAAACGCGTACCGGGGCTTTTTTATTCTTGCATACGGAAACTATTTTCGTTATAATGGTATTACAATATGTAATAAGGAGAATCCCTATGGAGATTTCGGAAATTCTGGCAAGATGCGACCACACCCTGCTGTCCCCCGCCGCCACATGGGCAGATATCAAAGCCATCTGCGATGACGGTATAAAATTCAAGACCGCATCGGTGTGCATTCCCGCATCCTTTGTCCAGCAGGCCAAGACATATGTGGAGGGTAAGCTGCCCATCTGCACTGTTATTGGCTTCCCCAACGGCTACGCTACCACTGCCGCCAAGTGCTTTATGGCCTACGATGCCATCTCCCACGGCGCAGACGAGGTGGATATGGTTGTGAATATCGGCTGGGTGAAAGAGGGCAAATTTGATGCCGTTACCGAGGAGATTCGGCAGGTGAAGGCCCATTGCTGCGGCAAGATCCTGAAAGTGATTATTGAAACCTGCCTGCTCACAGACGAAGAAAAGATCGCCCTGTGCAAATGCGTCACCGACGCAGAGGCGGATTACATCAAGACTTCCACCGGGTTCTCTACTGCCGGGGCTACCTTTGCAGATGTGGCACTTTTTGCCAAGCACATCGGCCCTAAGGTAAAGATCAAGGCCGCCGGTGGTATTTCCAGCCTGGAAGATGCTGAAAAATTCATCGCCCTGGGCGCTGACCGCCTGGGCACTTCCCGCATTGTAAAGATCGCCAAGGGTTTGCAAAACGACGGAACTTATTAAGGAGGTATTTTTATGGCTGACTTCCCTGCAACACCGCACATCAATGTTTTGAATGAGATCGGGTTCGGTAAGACCGTACTGCTGCCCGGTGACCCTCTGCGGGCCAAATTCATTGCGGAAAACTTTTTGGAAAACCCGGTATTGGTGAACAATGTCCGGGGTGTCAACGGCTACACCGGTTATTATAAAGGTGTAAAGGTGTCCGTGATGGCCACCGGTATGGGTATGCCCGCTATGGGCATTTACTCCCACGAGCTCTTCACCCGGTTCGGTGTGGAGAATATCATCCGGGTAGGCTCTGCCGGCTCTATCCAGGAGCACATCAATCTTTACGACATCGTACTGGGTCAAGGTGCTTGCACTGATTCTAATTGGGCTGTCCAGTTCCATCTGCCCGGCACTTTTGCCCCCATCGCCGACTTTACCATGCTGTGCGAGGCGGTGAAGGCCTGCGAAAATCACAAGGCCACCTACCATGTGGGTAACATCAACTCCTCCGATGTATTCTACGGAGATCACGAGGGTGTTCCCGAGGGGCTGGACAGCGTATATGGCCTGAAAAAGATGGGCGTGATGGCTTTGGAAATGGAGGCTGCCGCCCTTTATATGAATGCAGCCCGGTACGGCAAGCGGGCTTTGTGTATCTGCACCATTTCCGACCATGTGCTGAAAGGCGTAGAGACCACCGCTGCTGAGCGGCAGACCGCATTCACCAAGATGATGGAAGTGGCCTTGGATGTTGCTGTCGCGATGGATAAGAAGTAAGCAGGAGATTGCCACGTCGCGTGAATTAAGGTATGATTGCCCCCGGCAATCATAGTTATTAACGATTCGCTGCGCTCTGCAACACGCTCCTCGCAATGACGAGGAAAATTGAGGTGCATTTTATGAAAAGAGTTTTTTTGATCGTACTGGATTCCTTTGGTATCGGCGCGATGCCGGATAGCGAAGCATTCGGCGACAAGGGCGCGAACACCCTATTGTCCTGCGCCGCCACCGGAAAACTGGATATTTCCAATTTAACAAATGCCGGTTTGGGACAGATCGACGGGGTCACCTGTCTGCCCAAAGGAAATCTGACCGGAGCTGTGGTAAGACTCGCCGAAGCCTCTGCCGGCAAGGACACCACCATCGGTCACTGGGAGATCGCCGGTATTGTATCTGAGAATCCTCTGCCTACTTATCCGGAGGGCTTCCCGGAGGAAATTATCACGCCTTTCTGCGAGGCCACCGGCCGGGGTATTTTGGCCAATGCGCCATGGTCCGGCACAGCGGTCATTGAAAAGTACGGCGCAGAACATCTGCGCACCGGAGATCTGATCGTCTATACTTCCGCTGATTCTGTATTTCAGATCGCCGCGCACGAGGAGATCGTACCCCCGGAGCAGCTTTACGAATACTGCCGCATTGCCCGAAAACTTCTCCAGGGCAAGCACGGTGTGGGCCGGGTCATCGCCCGTCCCTTTGTGGGCACACCGGGCAATTTCACCCGCACCGCCAACCGTCACGATTTCTCTTTAGAGCCGCCTAAGGAAACACTGCTGGATGCTTTGCAGAATGCTGGCCTTGCCACCATCGGCGTGGGCAAAATCCACGATATTTTCGCCGGGCGGGGCTTAGGCGAATATGTCTATAACAAAAGCAATGCAGATGGAATGGCTCACACAGACAATTTTGCCGCCAAGGATTTTGCGGGTTTGTGCTTTGTAAATCTGGTGGATTTTGATATGCATTTCGGCCACCGCCGGGATGCGGTGGGTTATGCCAATGCCTTAAATGAATTTGACCGCTGGTTAGGCAATTTCCTGCCCGGTTTGGGCGAGGAAGATGTGGTCTTCATCACCGCCGACCACGGCTGCGATCCGTCTTACACCGCCACCACCGACCACACAAGGGAGTACGTTCCCCTTTTGGTGTTGGGCAAGGGCGTAACGCCTGTAAATTTAGGCACAAGGGGCAGCTTCTCTGACATCGCCGCCACCATTGCCGATATATTTAATGTATCTTTGGACACCCCCGGTAAGAGTTTTAAGGAGGAGATCCTATGACCCCGGAAAAACTGATTTCTATGGCTGTGGAGGCTATGGGCAAAGCATATGCCCCCTACTCCGGTTTCCGGGTGGGCGCGGCACTTTTGTGCAGCGACGGCACTATCTACACCGGCTGCAATATTGAAAATGCCGCCTACTCCCCCACCAACTGCGCTGAGCGCACTGCCATTTTCAAGGCGGTATCCGAGGGCCGCAGAGATTTTACCGCCATTGCCGTCTGCGGCGGCAAGAACGGAATTATTGCCAATCTTTGCACCCCCTGCGGTGTCTGCCGACAGGTACTGCGGGAATTTTGCAAGGATGACTTCCCTGTCTACCTTGCCCACAAGGATGGTTTCAAGGCGTTGACCTTGGGTGACCTGCTCCCTTATAGCTTCGGCGAAGATTCCTTAAAATAGTTTATTGCATATAAAAAATCGCCGCTCGGATGAGCGGCGATTTTTCAAAACTCGTTTTCGTGGGACTTGAAGAATTCATAATAGGCTCTTACATTGGGAAGCTCTGTCCACTTGCATTCTTCTGCGGGAATGCTATCCAAATTGTATATCTTTGCGCCGGGCATAGCCAAAAAGAATGGAGAATGGGTGGCAATCACAAACTGACAGCCGAAGAATCTTGCGGATTTCACAATATAATCCGCCAATTCCTGCTGCAAGGCAGCAGAGAGAGAATTTTCCGGCTCGTCGATAAGGTACAGGGCATTTTCGTCGATCCGCTCCACATAGTAGCGCATTGCGGTTTCACCGTTGGATTGCATATCCACATTGCGCATCAGTCGGCTTTTCACGAATTTGGATTGGGTCTTGGATTTGGCATCCTGGTATTCTTTCCAATTGTCGTAATCTTCCAAGGATTCCAGCCGATGGCTGGTGTATTTTCTGTCTAAGTACTCTGCAAACAATTCATTTCTACGCACATCAATGCCGTCATTGAGATAGCGGATATTCAGCAGATAATCCGACACATCGTCACTGGTGAGAATTTGGCTGCCTTGGGGTATCTCCGTGGCAGACAAGTTGCAGCCATCGGCATACTCCCCAAAAAATGCGCTGCCGCTAAAAGCAGAATGCCGTGTGACTCCGGTCAATTCCGCAATGATATTGAGCAGGGTGGTTTTACCGGAGCCGTTACCGCCGTAGAAAATAGTGATAGGCGCAAACTCTACTTCTTCCAGTTCTTTTTCGGGGAATATTTTATAAGGATACACACCGTTGTAGCAAGTCCGCTTTTGCCCAAGCAGAAATGCCACTTCCTGCTGATCTGTCTGTAATTTTAGAGATTTTAAAAACACATTTATCACCCCTTTCCTCTATTATACAACAATTTGCGTCCAATAAAAAGGGTGTTATGCAAAAAATCGCCGCTCGGATGAGCGGCGATTTTTATTTATTAGACTTCCTTGCTCTTGGTGGCAATCTCCATCAGGCACTTGGCGGTGAACTCCTCGGGAGTCATTGCGCCCAGGTCCTCGCCCTTACGGGTACGGACGGACACAGTGCCGTTCTCCATATCCCGGTCACCAATGACCAACATATAGGGGATCTTCTGCAGCTGTGCTTCCCGGATCTTGTAGCCCAGCTTTTCGCTGCGGCAGTCGGTCTCTGCGTGAATATTCATAGCATTCAGCTGGTCAGCCAGCTTCTTGGAATACTCATGAGCCCGGTCGGTAATGGGCATAACACGGACCTGGGTGGGCATCATCCACAGGGGCAGTGCACCTGCGTAACGCTCGATCAGGTAGGCCAAAGTACGCTCGTAGCAGCCCAGGGAGGTTCTGTGGATAATGTAGGGGGTCTTCTTCTGACCGTCGGCATCCACATATTCCATACCGAACTTCTGTGCCAGCAGCATATCGATCTGAATGGTAACGATGGTATCTTCCTTGCCGAATACATTCTTATACTGAATATCCAGCTTAGGACCGTAGAAGGCGGCTTCGTCGATACCAATGGTGTACTCCACACCCAGGTTGTCCAGGATTTCGCCCATAACGCGCTGCGCCTCTTCCCACTGCTCGGCAGTACCCTCGTACTTGATGCCGGCACGGGCAGGATCCCACTGGGAGAAACGGAAGGTACAGTTTTCCAGCATACCCACAGTATCCAGGCAGTACTTAGCCAACTCCAGGCAGCCACGGAACTCCTCTTCCAGCTGATCGGGGCGGAGAACCAAGTGACCCTCGGAAATGGTGAACTGGCGGACACGGATCAGACCGTGCATCTCACCGGAGTCCTCATTACGGAACAGCGTGGAGGTTTCGCCCAAGCGCATGGGCAGGTCACGGTAGGAACGGGCCCGGTTCAGATAGACCTGGTACTGGAAGGGGCAGGTCATGGGCCGCAGTGCAAAGCACTCCTTGGTCTCATCGGCGGGGTCACCCAGCACAAACATACCGTCTAAGTAGTGATCCCAGTGACCGGAGATCTTATACAGGTCGCTCTTGGCCATCAAAGGGGTCTTGGTCAGCAGGTAGCCGCGCTTCTGCTCCTCGTCCTCCACCCAGCGCTGCAGGGTCTGAATCACTCTTGCGCCCTTGGGCAGCAGGATGGGCAGGCCCTGGCCGATCTCTTCCACTGTGGTGAAAAATTCCAGCTCACGGCCCAGCTTGTTGTGGTCACGCTTCAAAGCCTCTTCCTGGGCGGCCAGGTAGGCATCCAGCTCGTCCTTGGTGGGGAAGCCGATGCCGTAGATTCTCTGCAGCATCTTGCGGTTAGAGTCGCCGCGCCAGTAAGCGCCGCAGGACTTGGTCAGCTTAAAGCCGTTATGGCGCAGGCGGCCGGTGTGGTCCAGGTGCGGGCCGGCGCACAGGTCGGTGAACTCGCCCTGGGTGTAGAAAGAGATCACAGCATCCTCGGGCAGATCTTCGATCAGTTCTACTTTGTAAGGCTCCTGCATAGACTCCATGTAGGCAATGGCTTCCGCCCGGGGCTTTTCGGTGCGCTCTAAGCGGATACGCTCCTTAATGATCTTCTTCATCTCCGCCTCGATTTGAGAAAGATGGTCGGGGGTGAAGGAGAAGGGGGCATCAAAGTCATAGTACCAGCCCTCATCGATGGCGGGGCCGATGGCCAGCTTCACTTCCGGCCACAAGCGCTTGACGGCCTGGGCCATTACATGGGAACTGGTGTGCCAGAAGGTTTTCCGGTATTCGGGGTTTTCAAAGGTGTACAGATTTTCTTCGCTCATTTTATTTTCCTCCTTTTATATTGGGGAAGGTATAAAAAATACCCAGCCCCCGATAAAATCAGGGGTGGGATACAAAGTATTCCACGGTTCCACCCTGGTTGCAAGTTGCCTTGCCACTCATTGGCACTATAACGGGTGCTCCCGTCCGGCCATTTCCGACCGGCGGCTCAGAAGTGGTATCGCACCCAACCGCTACAAGACCCTTTCACCGGACAGGTCTCTCTCTGGGAAGCCAATTCAGGCGCGCATGTCTTCGTCACAGCTTTTTGACTTCACAACTATACCATATATATTACAAATTGTCAATCCTCGAGTCAAAGTGGAGGGCAGATGCGTTGTCAAGGGGGTGATTTTTCGCTTTAGTGGAGTAAAATCCCGGAAAAAGTTACAAAATCGGTTTACCATAATTGGGGTTACCGTTATTTTTGGCGCTGGGTACATAATTTTCCCTATTTTGTCAAAAATTGACAGCAAACACCAATATCTTGTGTGTAAATTGCATAGTTATCGCAAGAAATTTACAAGAAGTTTACATAATATTTCTTGCAGAAAAACCCAAAATGTTGTCATTTTGCGGCATTTTCCAGAAAAGACTTGACTTTTTCAATTTTTTTGTTATAATACCTTTGCAATCCGATTTCGGATTGTATTTCTTTGTAACTTTTTGATACCGTTTGTAACGATATCCAAGACTTTGAATTTTATGAAAGGAGGTCCTTCCCATGCAGTTTCTTGCTCCCTCAATGTTTCGCAAGAAGAATCGCTTTTGGGCGATGATTGCGATGCTTTTGGTGGCAGCTTGCCTGGTAGGTACCCTTTCCCACACGGCACAAGCCGAAAATACATTTGTGATCACCGACGGCGAGGCGGTCAAGGTTCACACCACCACCGCCACCGATCCCGCCCGGGTCCTTGCAGAAGCAGGTTTCTCCCTGACCGAGAGTGACTCCTATACCACCACCGAAAATGACGGTGTATCTGAGATCAACGTCCAGCGGGTGCAGAACATCACAGTGTACAACGGCAATGAGATTTTAACATCCACCACATATGGCGAGCCTCTGAGCGAGCTTCTTGACCGTTTGGGAGTCACAATTGACGAAAACACTGTGGTTTCCGTTCCTTTGGATACCATCACCTACTCCGGTATGCAGGTTCGTATTGACAGCCTGGGCCAGTCCACCGAGCGTTACACCGTAGAGGTCCCCTTTGAGACCGTTTACTGCGACGACCCCTCCCTGCCCCTGGGCGAAGAGAAAATTTTGGTAACCGGTGTACCCGGTCAGGCCATCCGTACCTCCTCCGTGACCTATTTGAACGGCGAGGAAAACAGCCGCACCGTCCTGGAAGAGACTGTCACCACTGAGCCTGTGGATCAGGTGATCGCCGTGGGTACCGGCGAGCAGGTCGGCCAGGTAAGTGACCAGCCCATCATCGGCAACGGTTTTATCGTCCTGCCCACCGGTGAGGTTCTGAACTACACCCGTGCCGAAACATTTGTTGCTACCGCTTACACCCATTTCGATGCCGGCTGTGACGAGTTCACCTCCAACGGCGCTAAGGTCAAATGGGGTGTGGTTGCTGTTGACCCCAGCGTGATCCCCTACGGCACCCGGATGTTCATTGTTTCCAACGATGGCTCCTATGTCTACGGTCTCAGCACCGCAGAGGACTGCGGCGGCGACATCAAGGAGAAGCGTTTAGACTTGTATATGCCCACCTTGGAGCAAGCCTACGCTTTCGGTGTCCGTAACTGCACCGTATACTTCCTCGGCGATGCTGACTGGAAAGACAACGCATAATTTCGTTGCAAATCCGCCTTTTTCGTGCTATGATAGCAGGAGAAAGGCGGTTTTTTATGCTTGATGTATGTGATATTCAAATTATGAAGCCATTGCTTGCAGCCCACGGCTTTCATTTTTCAAAAGCAAAGGGTCAGAACTTTCTCATCGCCCGGTGGGTGCCGGAGCGAATTGCGGAGGAAGCCGGGGTGGATGCTACTGCCGGCGTGCTGGAGATCGGCCCGGGCATCGGCCCGCTGACCCAGCAATTGGCCCTGCGGGCCGGAAAAGTCTGCGCTGTGGAGCTGGACAAGCGGTTAGAGCCCATCCTTGCCGCCACTGTAGGCGAGTTTTCCAATTTGGAAATCATTTGGGACGATGTGCTGAAGCAAAACATCCCCCAGTTGGTTGCGGAGAAATTCCCCGGCCTGCGGCCTATGGCCTGCGCCAATCTGCCCTACTACATCACCTCCCCTATCTTATCCGCCCTGCTGGAGGCAGAGTGTTTCCAGGCGGTGACGGTGATGGTGCAGAAGGAAGTTGCCCTGCGGATCGCCGCAAAGCCCGGCACAGCGGACTACAGCGCCTTTACGGTGTTCTGTCAGTATTACGCCCAGCCGGAGATTCTCTTTGATGTGCCGGCTCACTGTTTCCTGCCTCAGCCCAAGGTCACTTCCGCAGTGGTGACCCTGAAGACCTACGAGCACTGTCCCTGGAACATTGCGGACAAGGCCACCTTCTTCCGCACCGTCAAGGCCAGCTTTGCTATGCGGCGGAAAAAGCTTCTCAACGGATTGGCTGCCGGTTTCTCGGAATTAGGCAAAGAGACTTTAGCGGAAATCATTGCCGAATGCGGCTTTGATGAAAATGTGCGGGGCGAGACCTTGTCCATCGCCCAGTTTGCAAGTTTGTCCAACGCCATTTACAGGAGAAAAGCAAAATGATAGAATTTCTGTTCATCGACTTGGACGATACCATTTTGGATTTCCACAAAGCAGAGCATGTGGCTTTGAAGAAAACATTGCAGTCCTTGGGTTTAGAACCCACGGACACGGTGATGAGCCGCTACAGCCAAATCAACAAGGAGCATTGGGAGCGGCTGGAGCGCAAGGAGATCACCCGGGAATTTCTGCTGGTAAGCCGCTTTGCCCAGCTGATGGAAGAATTTGGTATGGAAGTGCCAGCAGAGCTTTGTGCCCGGACTTACGAAAACAATCTGTCCATCGGTCACTATTTTATGCCCGGCGCCCGGGAGGCGGTAGAGACCCTCAGCAAGAAGTACAAGCTCTACATTACCAGCAACGGCACTTCCAAGATCCAGGCCGGTCGGCTGGAAAGCGCCGCTATCAGCCATTTCTTCCAGGATATTTTCATCTCCCAGGACATTGGCATCAACAAGCCGGATAAGGGCTATTTTGATCGGTGCTTTGCCCGGATCCCCGGTTTCGATCCCACAAAGGCTATGATCGTGGGTGACAGTCTGACCTCGGATATCTTAGGCGGCAAGCAGGCAGGAATTGCTACCTGCTGGGTCAACCCCAAGGGCGCACAGCCCCGGGCGGATATCGTTCCCGATCACGAGATCTCCTCCCTTGCGCAATTGGAAACACTTTTAGAAACCATATAAAATAGCCACCCCAACGGGGTGGCTTTTCTTATACAGTTACTTTTCTGCGTTTTTTCAGCTTGTACAGTTCCTCGGCGGCCAGGCGGGTCTTTGCTACCACATCTCCGTCCTTGGGGAAGCAGTAATAAAGGGCATCGTGATTGCCAATGCAGATCACATCGCCGATCTCATACCAATAGTAGTCTGAGTACAGGCTGTAACAGGCCAGCGGGCCTTGCTCATATTGCAGCTTGCCGTCACAGCCGGTGAGGCGGAAGCCGTTTTCATCGTGGATAAGCTTACCCTCTCCCACCATATAGAGCGCCTTGGTATTTACCAAAATGCCGATGTCTACATCTTTTTCCAGCCGGTATGTACCATCTTCCAGCTCCTTACGGACCTGCTGCCGCTGCCAGGCATACCAATCGGGAATATGGGTAAAGGCAGCGCTCTCGGCCTGCAGATAGCCATGCTCGTCCAAGGTATAGACCTTGCCGCAGTTTTTGCAGGTAAGGGTGATTCCATCGCCTACCGTCTGGCCCTCAGCATTGCAGTGGGGGCATTTGTACAGAATGCGGTTTAAGCCGTCAGCCCGGAAGGGCTCGTCTACCACGATTTTATTCTCCTGCTGGTAGCGGAAGTTATCAAAGGAGAATGCCGCGTCCAGGCGGGCATCCAGTTCCGCCACAGTCAAGGCTTTCAATTCTTCCTTGGTCGCCAGGCAGGTCACATCTGCCCGGACAGTGACTTTCCGCTTTTGCAGGCAGTTGTACAGGGGATCCCGGGCAAAGGCGCCCTGGGTGATCACCGTCACCACCGGCACATTCAGCTTTTTCAGCAGCACACCCATTTTCCGGGGCAAGGGGGTGGCTGTGCCGTCAAAGGAATAGCTGGCCTCCGGGTACATCAGCACGCTGACCTTTTTCTTCTTCAGCAGATATTCCATATCCCGGATAAGGCTCACATCGCTGACAAACTTCTGGGTGGGAATGCATCCCAGTAGCCGCATGAGCCAGTTTTTGCCCACAAAGCCGTCAGAGGTGCAGACAATGCCGTAGCGCTTGGGGAAAAAGATCCGGGAAACGATTTTCAGGTCAATGAAACTGGAATGGTTCATCAGTATCAGACAAGGTTCGTTCTTATGGATTTTCTCCATTCCGTGGGTCTTATAGGTGAATTTGGTGGGAAACAGGTCGAAAACAGCCAGCACACGCACTACAAGTTGCAGCAAAAGCAGGGGTTTTATGGGGTTACAATGCTTAGATCGGGGCAGGGCCATTACTTTTTCGTAGGGAAGCCGTTTGGTTTTGATTTTCATTGCGGGGTACCTACTCTTTCTTTTTTTACCACATCATTTTACTATATTCGATCCAAGATAGCAAGAAGAAAAACCCGGGAGATATCTCCCGGGTTTTTGATTAGCGAACGTATTCGATGACGACCCGGCGGTTGGGCTCGGTGCCAATGGAATAAGTGGTGATGCGGTCGGTGTCCTGCAAGGTTGCATGGATCACGTGGCGCTCGTAAGCGTTCATAGGCTCTAAGGTGGTGCGGCGGTGAGCCTTCAGCACCTGCTGGGCCTTCTTATTGGCATAACGGCGCAGGGAGTCCTCGCGCTTGCGGCGATAGCACTCAGCATCCACATTGATGCGGATATGACCCTCAACACCGCGGTTGACGGTGTAGTTGGCTAAGTGCTGCAGAGCATCCAGGGTATCGCCACGGCGGCCGATGAGATAACCCAGGTCCTCGCCGGTGAGCTCTACCATATAGGTGTTGTCCTCGCCCTTCCATGCGTGGGGAACAGCATCAGAGCCCATATGCTCCAACAGGCCCTTCAGGAATACCTCGATCTTCTCCTCAACAGAACCGGGAGCGGCGGGTGCGTACTCCTTAGGCTCGGCCTTAACCGCAGGCTTGGGGGCTTCTGCTTTCTTTGCAGGCTTGGGAGCTTCCGCCTTTGCGGGCTTGGGCTCAGCCTTGGGGGCTTCCACCTTGGGCTCTTCCTTGGGCACAAACTTGGCCTTGGGCTTGGAACGGGAAGCGGAAGACAGTGCTACCTTGGGTGCTTCGGGTTCGGGATCAGGTGCTTCATAAGTCACCTGCACCTTGGCAGGGGTCGCACCAAAGCCCAGGAAACCGGCCTTGGCCTGGGACAGCACCTGAACGGAAACATTGTCCCGATCCAGTCCCAGCTGGGCAAGGGCATTTTCGATGGCAGCATCGATGGTTTTGCCCGTAGTTACAATGGTCTTTTCCATTTTTATTCCTCCGTATTTTGGGAAGCATACCGGTTGGGGTCATAGTTGCGGCCCTTGCAGTAGGGGCGGCTGGGAATGCCGGACATAACGCTGGGCGCTTTCTCCTGGGCTTCCTCTTCGGTGATCAGACCCTTCTTGATGGCATACTCCTTGGCAGCGGCGGCCTTGGCGGCCTCCTGCTCCCTCTGTTGCTGCTGCTGCAGTTTTTTCTTGCTGGTGTTGGCGGTGATACCGTCGGGGTTTGCGGCCCGGCGCTCAGCGCGCAGGCGCTCCTTCTCGGCTTCGATCGCCTCTTCTTCCATTGCCTTTGCCAGGCGGACAGCATCCTCGGCATCGTAGATCGTCCGATACTTCTTAGTCAGATACACATCGATACCAGTGGACACCAAGCCCTGGATAAACCAGTACAGGCTCAATGCGCAGGGGATGGTAAAACCAATCCACAGAGACATCAAGGGGAACATATACATCATAACCTTGTTGCTCTGGTTGGCCTGGGAATTCTTGGCAGTTTCCTTGTCCTGCAGACCCTTTTCGTCGGTAACCAGGGAGTTGTTCATCTTCTGTGAGATGAGCATGCTCAGCACCTGGCCGCCGGCAGACAGCAACGGCAGCAGGAATGCGCCGATGGTCGCCCAGTCCCAAACCTTCCATGCAAACACATTGAAGGAAGGAATCCGACCCAGGTCAATACCCAGGAAACCAAAGTGGATACCCTCAAGGGATTCCGGATGGGCCACAATAGCCTTCAGCTGCTCTGCATACTGCGGAATCAGCTGGGCTGCAGTCAACTGGTCATAGTAATTGTTCTTACCAAACGCAGCGGGTGCAGCTTCTTTAATGATCTTAACGATCTCAGCTGCTGCTTCCTTCTCGTGGAGCAAATAGGTAATGGGCTGACGCACCACTTCGTACAAAGGAATCAGCAGGAACAGCGGGATCAGGCTCCAAAGGCAGCCTGCGCCCATACCCACGCCCTCTTCCCTATAAAGAGCCTGGGTCGCTTCAGACAGCTTCTGCTGGTCATTGGCATACTTCTTCTGCAAGGCCTGCAACCTTGGCTGCAGACGGGACATCTTCATAGTGCTCTTCTTGCTCTTGGCAGTAGCCGGGAGCAGGATCAGCTTCAAAAGAACGGCAAAGATGATCAGCGCAACACCGTAGTTCGAGGTGAGCTGATACAGCCAGGACAGCAGATAGCCAAAGGGGACACGAATAAAATCCATAGTTTTCCTCCTTAAGGCACGGGGTCAATGAAATCCCCTTTGTAAAAGGGATGGCAGCGCAAAAAGCGCTTCAGGGCTAAGAAACCGCCCTTCATGGCCCCATATTTTTCAATAGCTTCCATTGCGTAAGCGGAGCAGGTAGGCGTAAATCGACAGCAGGCAGGCGTGTAGGGAGAGATGTGGCGCCGGTAAAAGCGAATCATAGACAGGAGCAGTTTTTTCATTGCTCTTTCAGGATCCCGGCTTTTTCAGCCAGGGACAGGTATGCGTCGGTGAGCTTGCAGAAGTCGGCTTTGATACACCGGCTCCGGGCAACCACCACGATGTCCCAACCGGGAGTGAACCTGTCCTCATTGAGGCGGTAAACCTCCCGCAGGCGACGGCGCACCCGGTTGCGGACCACGGCGTGGCCCAGCTTTTTGCCGGTGGTAATACCCACCCGGTTGATTCCCAAGCGATTGGGCCGGGCATACAGCACCAGATACCCATTGGCTTGGCCGGAGGTGGCATACAGTCGCCTAAAAACATGATTCAGCTTCAACGCGCAGGAAAATTTCATAAACTCTCTCCTTAGGTATCCACTATCTGCGGAAAACCCGGGCAGGCTTGAAGAAATGTATTGTCGATGAATTGGCGAGAGATTTTTTCACAAGGCAAGCAACAGACCCGCAGGAATACTTTGTGTATTTCAAGGGGCTGTTGTGAAGCATTGGGGAAAAAGATCCGCCAAGGCACGGCAAGACATTTCAGAAAGTCTGCCCATATAAAAAGGGAGCGGGGCGAATCGCCATTCGCCCCGCGTGGACTCCCATTTTGCTTGTAGCGGTGGCCTGCAATCAAATTAGCCTCACTTCACTCAAGCGGACAGGACCTTACGGCCTTTGGCACGGCGGCGGGCAAGAACCTTGCGGCCGTTGGAAGTAGCCATTCTCTGCCGGAAACCGTGAACCTTGGAACGGTGGCGGCGGCTGGGCTGGTAGGTACGCTTCATGGGTGAACACCTCCTTAAAATCACATATGCTCGACAGCTTTTTCAGCTGCAGCGGAACAAAATTACAGACTATGTCCATAGTCACGCTAAGATAGTATAACCGAAAAAACCCAATAGGTCAACAACTTTTTTCCAAATCTTTGATTTTTATGGTGCAAAAACCTGCCTCCTTGGGGAAAAGGAGGCAGGAAGATTATCAGTCGGCTGTTACCTCACTGCTTTGAGAACCTACGCGCAAGGTGTAGGTCTGCCCTGCTTTGAGCTTAGGATCGGACAGGATCACCACATTATAACCCAATGCCGGTGTATGCTCGATGAGCACATTGCCGTCTTTGTCGGTAAGGGTGATCTGAGTGCCCGCAGTGATGTTGCCCACACGCACCGAGATCAGCCCCTGCTCTGCATCACTGAAGGTCTGTGCCATTCCCGATGCGCCGGTGCCAATGAAGGTGCCGCCGGAAATCACCGCGGATTTGTCATAGTCCAGCGTTGCGGTATCTCCCTGGGTAGGACCGCAGACGGTGGTATAACCGCCGGTGATCTCCAAGGTGCCGTTGGCATCGATGCCGTCGCCGGAGGCGGTGATATTCAGCTTACCGC
The DNA here is from genome assembly GCA_017482385.1 of Oscillospiraceae bacterium. Classification (GTDB taxonomy): domain Bacteria; phylum Bacillota; class Clostridia; order Oscillospirales; family Oscillospiraceae; genus Faecousia. The sequence continues at coordinate 96,637 of JAFUNI010000007.1, forward strand.
CGGAGATCTCGATGCTGCCGTTGCCGGAGGACATTCCGCCCATGCCGCCGTGGCCGCCCGGTCCGTAAGCCATACCCATAAATTGTCCGTCATCCCGGCCGCCGAAGCCGCTTTGGTCTGTGCCGCCTGCGGCATTGAGACCGTCGTCGCTGGCGGTGAGGGTGATATCGCCACCGGAAACCTTGATATGCAAAGCCTCCAAGCCCTCGTAGCTTTCTGTGATGGTGACAGTACCGCCGGAAACAGACATGGTTTCCTCTGCGTGGAATCCGTCATCACCGGTGGCAACGCTGAACGCACCGTTTTCCAAATACAAAGAGCCGTTGGCATGCACGCCGTCGTCGGCCGAATTGATGCCCAATGTGCCGCCGGTAATCTTCATATCCGTACCGGCCTTCAGACCCTTCATGCTGGTACTTTCGGTGGTTTCCGCAGTTTCCATGGTGGTAGTTGTCGCACGCCCGCCGGGGCGCTGGGGTTTACCGCCCATTCCGCCGCCGGGGAATCCGCCGCCAAAGCCGCCGTAGTTTTCAGAGGATTGCTTATCGCCGTTTTCGCTGCCACCGCCGGCGGTAATATCAAAGCTGCCCCCGTCAATTTGCAGGGAGCTGCCGGCGCTGATACCGTCGCCCTCTGCTTCCATTTTGAAAGCACCGCCGGAGATATATACAAAGCCCAGGCTGGCATCGTCATTATTTTCCGCGTGAATGCCATCCTTGCCCGCATCGGCAGTGATAGCGCCGCCGGAAATGCGCACGCTGTCGTTGGCATCGATGGCGTGGGAGGCGGACTGAATCGTATAATTACCGCCGGTGAATACCAAGTCGTCTTTACAAACAATGCCGTGTCCGGCAGGAGAAGTGACCGTAAGTGAACCTGCGCCATTGAAGGTCAAATCGGTTTTGGCATAGACCACACCGTCAATATTGTTGTCATCAATGGCTGTAAAACTTTCTCCGCCGGACAAGGTGTTTTCTGTGCCCTCGGCCAGGGTCACAAAGACCTTGTCCGCCTGCAATGCAAAAATCGGCGCGTAGGTCTTACTGGTAATGGATGCGTTGCTCAGAACGATCTGCACCTTGGCATCCTTGGGGGCATCCACCACCAGCATTCCGTCATCCAAGCTGCCGGTGACGAGATAGGTTGCCGCCTCGGTAAGCTTGACTGTACTGCCGCTGATCTGCACCGCATTGGAGGTTGCGGTGGCCGTATTGCCGCTGAGGGTGATCTTCACCGTGCTGTCATCATACGAAGTGTCGCTATCCCGGTCCGTGAACATTTCTTTGTCGGTTTCCGCAAAAGATGTAGACGGCGCAACGGAAGCCGCAGTACTTGCTTTGGTAGGATTTGTGGCGGTACTGGCCGCAGGCTCCGGAGTTTCCGGCTTTTGACAGCCGCAAAGACACAGCGCCAAGACAAGGAAAATCGCAAAAGTCCGTTTCATAGCATTCTCCTTACAGCTCGGTATTGATGGTAGCCTGCCGGGAAACGGTGATCTCCAAATTGCCGTTGCGGCAGCGAAGCTTGTCGATCAGTTCCTTTTCCTTGGCAGGATCCCGGAGTGTTACATCATAAGTCAGGCGGAACATACTGCCCATATTGGTGGTCTTCACGCCGGTCAGCTGGCAATCGGTGACATATTCGGCAAAAACCTCTTCAAATACGCCGGTGTAGTCTAAATCCTCCGGAATGGTAACGCGGAAGGTTTTATAGCGGTTTGCATTCTTCTTTGCGCCGAAGTCCAGCACATTATAAAGCACAAACACCCCGCACAGGATCACCGTAAACAGCAGCGCAAAGCCCAAATAGCCCATACCGGCAATGAGACCTGCGCCCATGGCCAAAAACAAAGCGGCTATCTCCTTGGCTGTGCCGGGCACGGAGCGAAACCGCACCAGGCTGAATGCGCCAGCCACTGCAACGCCTGCACCCACATTGCCGTTGACCATCATGATCACCACACAAACAACCGCAGGCAAAACAGCCAAAGTCACCACAAAGCTTTTGGTATAGCGGGTCCTAAACATATAGGCAAGGGCCAACAGCAGGCCCAGCGCCAGTGCGCCGCCGATGCACAGCAGAAAATCTGTGACAGAGATCACAGTGGTCAGTTCCGTGTCAAAAAGGCCTCGAAAAAAGGAATCAAACATTGGTTACATTCTCCTTCCGTTTGGAAAAAATCATAGTTTGGTAGGCAGTGCCATACTTGGAAAAGGATGTTTTATAAAGCTTCTCCCGGGAGAGTAGGCTTGTCAGCCACAAGGGGATTCCTCCGGGGCATTTCACCTCCATCAGCACCTGTCCCGGTGCAAGCAGGGGTGTACCGTAGTTTTCAGCGCAGAGGGACAACGCCTCCTGTCGGCAGAGGATATTATCATCAAAGGTCAGCCGAAGATCGCTGCCCTCTCTGCAAAAATAGGCCTCCCGCTCATAGGACAAAAACACCGTGGGATGGAGCGTTTCATAATAGCCAGCAAAATAACGGATCTCCTCGGCAATCTGGGATTCGGGGGCATTTCCCCGGCCTTGCAGCCACGCCATCGCGGCTTGTTCTTCCATGGGTATGCGACGCTTGTACACCACGCCGTTATACTTCTTTTTCAGTTCCACAAAAACCGTGCTGTCTGGATTGGTGTTCCCATAGCTGCGAATGCGGAGCTTTTCTTTGTAGGCCGGCTTTTCCAGGGAGCGGCGGATCAGCCGGTAGGTATCCGTGTCGAAATAAAGATTTTTTATGAGGGTTCTGCCGTACTTGTCCAGGCTCATATGCTTTTCAATCTCCGGCAATAGTCGTGCTTTTTGTTCTTCGGTAAGCAAAAACTTCAACTCATACCGCTTAAAAACTGTCTGTACAGCCATAAAACACCTCCTTAACGAACATTATTATACCAATTGGGCGTATTTGGAAATGAAGATTTTGTAAAGATTTCTTGAAATAATATTAAAATTTCCCGGTGTGTTTTAGCACAATCGGTGCAAAAGCAAGCCGCCGGGAAACCGGCGGCTTGGGCTGTTTATTTGATTATAGCGGAAGATCGCAAATGGAAAGTCGCCGGGACTTTGTGCCGCAGGGCAAAGTCCGGATTGGACATACGCTGCATAATGGCATCCGCAGCAATGGCGCAGAGCTTGTCCATATTAAAATCGATGGAGGAAAGGGGTGGGTTGAGATAGCAGTTCTCCGGAATATTATCCATACCTACAATGGCCACATCTTCCGGAACCCGCAGTCCGTGCTCACAGGCGCAGCGGATAGCGCCGATGGCCATATAGTCATAAGCGCAGAAAATGGCACGGGGAGTGTGACCGCTTTCCAAATATTTTTCAAATGCCTTGTATCCGCCGGTCTCAAAGCGCTCCTCCGTGACAGAGCAGCGAATCGCTTCCCTATCCAAAGACAGCATCTGTGCAGTGCTGAGAAAAAGCTTTTCCTTGGAAACTGTATGGCGGTCACCGATAAAGCCGATATCCGTAATACCGCAACCCAAGAAATGTCGGATCGCTTCAGTGATTGCGTCGATACAATCCGTGGCCAGCGTGATAGCGCCTTCACAACCCAAATTGGGAAGTATGGTAGCTACGGGAATCTCCCCAGGCAAGTTCAGAGGGACCTTGCCGTTGATCACGATAATGCCGTCTACGTTGGCGTAGTGACTGTAATATTCCAAAAGGTCGGCTTCCGTCTGGGCAGAAAAATTGGTGGAAGCCACACATACTTCACAGGAATGGGCGGAAAGCCGTTCCTGCAAGTGGGATAGGGCAGAATTATAAAAATGGCTTTTGTACTCCGGACAGATCACCGCGATCACATATTTGGGGTATTTGGCGTTGAAGAATTTCTTAAAGCAGCCCTGCTCCCGGGCAATTCGGAAAATGGTCTCCCGGGTCTGCTCGCTGACCTCACTGCTCATAGAGAAGGCCTTGGATGCAGTAGAAACGGAAACATGGGCCATAGATGCTAATTTGGATAAGGTAATCATACAGCCACCTCCTGCTTTATAATTGTATCCGTTAATTCCCAAAAGCGCAAGCATTATCCCAACATTTCGAAACTTTTTCGTTCGCATTTCTCTTGATGTAAAAAAACACAAATGCTATAATAAACAAAAAAGCAAAGGAGCAAGGCTTATGAAAAAACAAATCGGATTTGTATGTTTCGGCGAGGTCAATACCCCCATTGAGCGCCTGCAAATGAAGCATACAGAAGCACTGGAAGTTCTTGAAAAGCTGGACTACACTTTTGTAGATGGCGGCCTGGTCATCGATGATCCCGGCTATGAAACCGCGGATGCAGCAATTGCCAAGCTGCAGGGGGTGGATATGAGTTGCCTGGTGGTCTGCGTAGCAGGTTGGGTTCCCACCCACGCAGTGATCCGGGTGACGGACAATTTCCGCCATATCCCTGTGCTTTTGTGGGGTCTTTGCGGCTGGAAAGAAAATGGCCGCATCATCACCACCGCAGAGCAGGCCGGCACCACTGCCCTCAGACCTGCCCTGGAGGCACTGGGCTATACATTTAAATATGTATACAATGTGATCGGCAAGCCTTATCCTGTGGAAAAGCTGGATGCATTTCTTTCTGCATGCTGCGCCCGGAAAGCACTGCGCAGCGCCCGGGTCGGCACTATGGGCTACCGGGATATGCTCCTGTACGGCACCCAGTTCGAGGGCAATTCCATGCGGGGTCAGATCGGCGTGGAAGTAGAGCCCTACGAAATGCTGGAAATGGTACAGACTTTGGAAACACTGGATCCTGATGCCGTGGCCGAGGGCGTTAAGTTTGTGAAGGAAAACTGGGTATTTAAGAAGCCCTGCGCTGATGAAGTGATCGAAAAGGGCGTGAAATATGCCCTTGCCATCAGCAAGAAGATCCGCGAGCGTGGCTGGGAAGCCATTACCCTCATCGATGTGGATGGCATGAAGAAGCTGATGGGCTTCCCCCCTGCTATGGTCTTTATGCTGCTGGAGCATTACTGCGGCGTGCTCACCGTTCCCGAGAACGATGTGATGGGCGCTGTGACCCAGCTGATCATGAAGTACCTGTCCGGTCAGAATGTTGCTTATATGGAGTACTACGAGTTCTTTGAAAACAGCATGCTCATCGGCGTGCCGGACTATGTACCCAAGTCTGTGACCTGCGGCGATGTGACTGTGCTGCCTGCAGCATTCGGCCTGCTGAGCGCTTCGCTGCTGAATGTATCCAAGGTGAAGACCGGCTATGTGACCTGTGCCCGCCTGTTCTATATGCACGGCAAGTACAAAATGCATGTTTACACTGCCGAGGCCAAGGAGCCGCCCCAGTGGAATGAGTTCGGTTGGGACGATCCCGCACCCCAGCTGCCCAGTCTGGAGGTTGCCCCGGACAGCTGTACCGTGGAAGAATTTGCCCAGAATGTGGCATGCCAGCACGTGATCGTGGCTTATGGCAACTACATAGAAGCCATCAAGGATTTCTGCCGTATGATGGATATTGAACTCATTATGTAAGGAGAATGATTATGGAAAAGCTTTTGATCGGTTGGGCTGAAGAGAGCATCGTGCCCGATAAAAAGGTGAGCCTTGGCGGCCAGTTCTTTGAGCGGATCTCTGAGTATGTGGAGTCCGAGATCACCGTGACCGCTATGGCGGTAGAGGCCAATGGAGATCAGATGATCATGGTGTCTGCGGACCTGACCTCTGTAACTGCTTACTTTATGGAGTTGGTCCGTGCTAAGTTCGCGGAGATTTGCCCCGAGGTAGACCCCCGGAAGCTGATGGTGGCCGCTACCCATACCCACACCACCCACACCCTTGTGCGCAATCCCGGAAAGAGTTCCGATGTAAGAACCGCCAAGACTTTGCTGAAAGAATACCTGCCTGCCGGTAAGGAATACACCTCCCTGGTAACTGCCGATGAGAGCGTAATCACACCCGAAGAAGCCACCGAATTTGTTGTAAACAAGATCGCCCTGGCTGCCAAGCGGGCCTGGGAGAATCGCGAAGAATCTCTCTATACCAACGAATTCGGCCGCGCAGCTGTGGGTATGTGCCGCCGTGTCAGCTATGACGACGGCAGCGCCCAAATGTGGGGCGATGTGAACACCGCTAACTTTGTAGCCCTGGAGGGCGGCAACGACTCCGGCATTGAGCTGCTCTTTACTTTCAACAAGGACCGCAAGCTCACCGGCGTGGTGGCAAACATCGCCTGCCCTGCCCAAATTTTGGAGCAGAGAAGCTTTATTTCCGCTGACTACTGGGGCCGCACCAAGGCCATCCTCCGGGAAAAGCTGGGTAAGGATATTTATTTGCTGGGTCTGGGTGGCGCCGGCGGTGACCAGTGCCCCCGTGACTTGGTTCGCTGGGTGACTCCCGAGACTCCCATTGACGATCCCAATGTGAAGCGTCCCTTCCCTCTGAAGCGGAAGGCAGATCCCTCTATGTATGACATCAGCGGCTGCAACCGCGTAGGCAAGCGCATTGCCAACGAGATCGTCTCCGTCTACGAGGAGATCACCGAACTGAAGGACTCCGCCGTTTTCCAGCACAAGGTCATTGATCTGGACCTGCCCCTGCGGAAGGTCACTATGGCAGAATATCAGAATGCCATTCGTGAACTGGAATACTACATTGATAAGAACAAGGACAAAGAGGTCTTCAATTTCGAGGACACCGCCCGGATGCATGTCCACTGCGGTGTGATGCTCCGTTATGAGATGCAGCAGGATACTGAGATCTATCCCATCGAATACCATGTCATCCGCTTTGGCGACATTGCCATTGCCACAAATCCCTTCGAGCTGTTCCTGGACTACGGCAACCGTATGAAGGCCAGAAGTAAGGCTGAGCAGACCTTCGTGGTACAGCTTTGTTGCGGCAGCTCCGGCTATCTGCCCACCGAAAAGGCAGAAAAGGCCGGCCACTACAGCGCTTATGTGTCAAGCGGCAATATAGGCCACGAGGGCGGCGATCTCCTCACCCGCAGAACCATCCACGAGATCAACGAAATGTTTGACTAATTTAATCAAAACCACCGGCAATGCCGGTGGTTTTCTTTATCCAAAAAGCCGCCGGTTCCCGGCGGCTTTTTGTTAGGTTGTAGTATAGCCGCAATCGTCCTTGTCGCAAGCCTTATCGCAGCCTGTGGGGGCAAAAGCCTGGGCCGGGAACGGGATCTTGGAGAACAGCTCGCAGGGATCCTCGGCGCAGCCGGGATTGTCACAGCACTCCTTGGTGGGCAGGCTGTAGTCCAGCACAGGCACGACCAACTGGGCATCCCGCTCCAACCGGATGATGGAGAACTGGCCCAAGGTCACCAAAAGCCGTCTTTCCTCGCCGCACAGCACCAGCTCCTCGTCAAAACAGCCGCAAATAGCCTCGGGGAGCTGCTTTACAGCGCCCTCCCGTGGGCAGCAGTTTACTTCCATCACCTTGGAGCTGAGAACCATGGGATCCAGTACCTCCACCACGGCGGTGGGCAGATTGGCGCTGACGCGGCTCAGTCCATCGGGGCCGCCCAAACGGGTTCGGCTTGTGAAGATATGAGCCTTGCTCTCCTCTCCGCACAGCACTGCCCGCTTGGAGAAGGTGGCCACGCCGCACAGGGTCACAGGCCGTCCGCAGCCTACCACCGCATCGGCCAAAATACGATAGAAGAAGGTGGCATTCACACAGTAGTGATGGCCATCGAAGGCCACGGGCTCTACATCTATATAAGTATACAGCAACTCTGCGCACCGCACTTTGGCGCTGGCGCAGCCATCCAAAATATTCTGGGATGTTTTGGTAAGGTACACCCGCAGATCCTCAATGCAATCCTTATCCCGGCAGCTGTCGGTGATTTTTCTGGTGTGGATGGAAAGGGCTTCCTGCAAATCTTCAATATTGCAGCGCACGCTTCCGGAGCAACGCTCTGACATAATCATACCTCCTATTGATTTTGGGGAGAATAAGCATCTGCTTATGGGACAGTTTATGCGCCCACAGGCTGCAAGGTGCAAAGGAAAACCGGGATGTATCAGAAACATCCCGGTTTTTTGGACTTATCGGAAGGTATACTTGGTTTGAGAGCGATAATGTGTTCCGGCTTTCACAATGGGTTGCGGCCACTTAGGCTGATGCACTGCATCGGGAAAACACTGGGTTTCCAATGCAATACCGCCCCGGTGGCAGTAGATCACCCCGTCCTTGCCCTGTTCGTCCCAAAAGAAATTGCCACAGTAGCAGTGAATGCCCGGACAATCGGTGGTGATTTCCATTTTCCTGCCGGAAACCGGATCGCAAAGCACCGCACAAGGGTTCCCATCTATCCGGAAATTATGGTCATAACCGGCTTGCAGGCGCAAGCTTTCATAGTCTTCGTCAATATCCTGCCCCACGACCTTGGGAACGCGGAAATCCATAGGTGTCCCCGCCACGCTGCGCAGTTCTCCTGTGGGAACACCTTGAGCATCGCTGGGGGTAAAATAGGCTGCTTGCAGCTGTAAGGTTTGCCCCATTGCCAGCTCCGGTCTTTGATGACCAGCCAAATTGAAATAGCTGTGGTTGGTCAGATTAAATACGGTGTCCCGGTCGCTGACCGCCTCATAGGTAATACAAAGGGTATTCGTTTCTTCCAAAGCATAGGTCACCCGGATATCCGCATTGCCCGGGAACCCCTGGTCTTTGTGGGGGCTGTGGAGGGAGAATACGATTTTGTTTTTTTCCTGCCGCTCTATCTGCCACAGACGAAAGGCATAGCTATCCGGACCGCTGTGGTGGCTGTGTCCGTTTTCGTTTGGGGTCAGCTGCACAGTCTCCCCACCCAGAGAAAAAGAAGCGCCACGGATCCGGTTGGCATTCCGACCCACTGTTGCGCCAAAATAGGTGGTGCTGGCAAGGTAATCGTTGGCATCATCAAAGCCTAAAACCACATCGGCAAGCACGCCTTGCCTGTCCGGAACATACAGCCGCACCAGCGTTGCACCAAAATCCGAAATTTCCGCTGTCAACGCGCCACCCGATATGGTGTATAAAAATGCCTGTTTTCCATTGGGAAGTATACCAAAGGGTCGTCTTTCCATTGGGAATCCCCCTTAATCGATCTGTTCAGTGATACAATTATACAATATGGTATATTGCTTTTCAAATATTTCTGTGAAAACAGAAAAAATTACGATATTTTGTGTTTTCCTCTTGCAAAAACCACAATATGTAGTATAATAGACAAACACACCCTATGGGAATCTATCTTCAAAGGAGTATACATATGAAAATAATCAAGAGAAACGGCGCCGAAGTGACCTTCGACCCGGCCAAGATCGCCGCCGCCATTACCGCAGCCAACAACGCGGTGGACGAAAGCGTTCGTATGACCCCCCTGCAGATCCAGCGGATCACCGAGCATGTGCAGATCAGCTGCGAGGAAATGGGCCGCAGTCCTGCTGTGGAGGAGATCCAGGACTTAGTGGAAAAGGCCATTATGGCCCACGGCGCATTTGAGGTAGCCAAGTGCTACATCACCTACCGCTACACCCGGAGCCTCCTCCGGCAGTCCAACACCACTGACGACCGAATCCTCACCCTCATTGAGTGCAACAACGAGGAAGTCAAGCAGGAAAACGCCAACAAGAACCCTACCATCAACGCCGTGCAGCGTGACTATATGGCAGGCGAGGTATCCAAGGACATTACCAACCGGATTTTACTGCCCAAGGAGATCGTAGATGCCCACAACGCCGGCATCATTCATTTCCACGACTCCGACTACTATGCCCAGCATATGCACAACTGCGACCTGGTGAACCTGGAAGATATGCTGCAAAACGGCACGGTCATCTCCGGCACGCTGATCGAGAAGCCCCATTCCTTCTCCACTGCCTGTAACATTGCCACCCAGATCATTGCCCAGGTGGCATCCAACCAGTACGGCGGTCAGTCCATCAGCCTTACCCATTTGGCACCCTTTGTGCAGATCAGCCGGGAGAAGATCCGCAAGGCTGTAGAAAAGGAGATGGCAGAATTGGGCATCGATCCCGGCGAGGAAGCTGTTTCCAATTTGGTGGAAACCCGGCTGCGTGAAGAAGTCAAGCGTGGTATTCAGACCATTCAGTACCAGGTCATCACGCTGATGACCACCAACGGCCAAGCCCCCTTCATTACTGTATTTATGTATCTGAACGAGGCCCGGAACGAGCAGGAAAAGAAGGACCTGGCGCTCATCATTGAGGAAATGCTCCGTCAGCGCTACGAGGGTGTGAAAAACGAAAAGGGCGTGTGGATCACCCCCGCCTTCCCCAAGCTGATCTATGTACTGGAGGAGGACAACATCACCGAGGACTCCCCTTACTGGTATCTGACCCGGTTGGCTGCCCAGGTCACCGCCAAGCGGATGGTTCCCGACTACATCAGCGAGAAGAAAATGCTGGAATACAAGGGCGACACCTATGTATGTATGGGCTGCCGTTCCTTCCTGACCCCCGACCGGTTCACCGAGGCCGGTGTGGGCAACATTGCAAACGCCGGCAACTATGAGCCGGGCAAGCATAAGTACTACGGCCGTTTCAACCAGGGTGTTGTCACCATCAACTTGGTGGATGTGGCTTTGTCCTCCGGCAAGGATATGGACAAGTTCTGGCAAATCTTCGACGAGCGGCTGGATCTGTGCTATCGCGCCCTGCTGTGCCGCCACGAACGGCTGAAGGGTACGCTGTCCGATGCCGCTCCCATTCTGTGGCAGTACGGCGCATTGGCAAGACTGCAGAAGGGCGAGCCCATCGACAAGCTCCTCTACGGCGGCTATTCCACCATTTCCTTAGGCTATGCCGGCCTTTATGAGTGTGTAAAGTATATGACCGGTCGCTCCCACACCGACCCGGAGGCCAAGCCCTTTGCGCTGCAGGTGATGCAGCATATGAACGATGCCTGCAAGGGCTGGAAGGCCAAGCACGATGTGGACTTCTCCCTCTACGGCACACCCCTGGAGTCCACCACCTACAAATTTGCCAAGTGCCTGCAGCAGCGGTTCGGCAAGATCCCCGGCATCACCGACAAGTCCTATATCACCAACTCCTACCACGTCCATGTGGCCGAGGAGATCGATGCCTTTACCAAGCTGCGGTTTGAATCCGAGTTCCAGCAGCTCTCCCCCGGCGGCGCTATCAGCTATGTGGAAGTGCCCAATATGCAGCAGAACATCGACGCTGTGTTGGAAGTGATGAAGTTCATTTACGATAATATTATGTATGCCGAGCTGAACACCAAATCTGACTACTGCCAGTGCTGCGGCTTTGACGGGGAGATCGAGATCCGGGAGGATGACGGCAAGCTGATTTGGGTCTGCCCCCAGTGCGGCAATACTGATCAGAACAAGATGAATGTGGCCCGCCGCACCTGCGGCTATATCGGCACCCAGTACTGGAACCAGGGCCGCACCCAGGAGATCAAGGACAGAGTTCTGCATTTATAATAGTTTTTGTGCAATTTGCACAATTTTGTCTATTAAATTTTTACTTTCATAATCGGAAATTCCCAAAAACCACCCTTGCAATTTCCAATTTATGGTGGTATAATCAATTCATGAATAACAATATTTCTCCTTTTCATCTTCTTATCTCTCTTTTTGCGGGGTACCGGCACCACAATATGTGGTGCCGGTACTTTCCTTTATCCACAAATTATACTTGCATTTTGTCGAAACAAGGTGTATAATCGGGAAAGAAATAAAACTTGGGGAAGGAGGAAGTGCTTCGCTGTTTTTGCAGTGGCATTTTCTCCTTTTTTGCAGGTTGTATTTTGAAAAAGAAAATTGGAGGAAAGAAAATGAAACTCATCTATGGCATCAAAGACAAACCCAAATTTGGCCAAATGCTGATCTTCGCATTCCAGCAGGTTCTGGCAATCCTGGCAGCTACCATCGCTGTTCCCGCAATCGTCGGTAACGGTATGTCCGCCGCCGCCGCTTTATTTGGCGCAGGCGTTGGCACCATCGTTTACCAGCTGTTCACCAAGTTCCGCAGCCCCGTGTTCCTGGGCTCTTCCTTTGCCTTCATCGGCTCCATGGTCGCAGCCTTCGCCGGTGCGGTTTCCGCTTCTGCCGGTTTTGCAGGCATCATCCTGGGTGCTGTGTTTGCAGGCCTTGTTTATGTGGTCATCGCTATCGTGGTTAAGCTGGTTGGCGTTAAGTGGATCAACAAGCTGATGCCCCCCGTGGTTATCGGACCCACCGTTGCTCTGATCGGTCTGAGCCTGGCTGGCGCTGCTATCAAGGACGTGTTCTCCTACGGTCCTCAGGATGCCAACGGCGCCTTCATTATGAGCGCTCCCGCTTGGGCTTCCTTTGTCTGCGCTATGGTTACCCTGCTGGTGGTTGTGATCACCTCCACCTATGGCAAGAAGATGGCCAAGCTGATCCCCTTCATCATCGGCATCCTGGCCGGCTATGTTGTGGCTGCTATCTTCACCGTTTGCGGCATTCCTGTCATTGATTTCTCCCTGTTCAAGGATATGACCATCTTTGCTGTTCCCGAGTTCACCTTCCTGACCGCTCTGAAGGGCGTTAAGGAAATTGACGGCTCTTACATTGCTACCGTTGCAGTTGCATACATTCCCGTTGCTTTCGTGGTCTTTGCTGAGCACATCGCTGACCACAAGAACCTCTCCTCCATCATTGATGAGGATCTGCTGGAGAACCCCGGTCTGCACCGCACCCTGCTGGGTGACGGCGTTGGCTCCATGGCCGGCGCTATCTTCGGTGGCTGCCCCAACACCACCTACGGTGAGTCCGTTGGCTGCGTGGCTATCACCAAGAACGCCTCCGTTGTTACCATCACCACAGCTGCTATTATGTGCATCGTGATCTCCTTCTTCGGACCCTTCGTTGCATTCCTGGATTCCATCCCCGGCTGTGTCATGGGCGGTGTCTGCACCACTCTGTATGGCTTCATCGCTTGCTCCGGTCTGAAGATGATCCAGAAGGTAGACCTGAACCAGAACAAGAATCTGTTCGTGGTTGCTTCCATTCTGATCCCCGGCATCGGCGGTATGGCTATGGCCATCGGCAAGGTCACTCTGACCGGTATCGCCTGCGCTCTGATCCTGGGCATCATCGTCAACCTGGTTGTTTCCAAGGCTAAGGACGAATAAGCTTACGAAAACAAAAATCCCACCGCTTATGCGGTGGGATTTTTTATTTGTCTAACTTAAATTCTGTAAAGGCCAGCATAGCCGAGTACAAAAGCACAGGGCCTACATTGAAAAAGTGACAATCCAAAAGGCTTGTCAGCAGCAGTGCCAGTATGGACAGCGCCACAAAGGTCTTGTCCTTGGAGGGATTTTTTAAGAATAACTTTACCGTCTGAACTCTGTGAACGATGTAACCGAACAGGCACACAACACCGCCGGTTGCCAGCAATTGGATCAGTGTGTTGTGCCAGCGGGGTGGGAACAGGGCTGTAAAATTATCTACCTGTGCCCACACATAAAGCTCTTTGTAATTTACAGGGAAGAATGTTCCGCCGAATATAGGATATTTCAAAAACTGCTTGATGCCCTCTTCGTAGCCCTTTCGGCGCTCGGCAAAGGAATCCAGGCCAATGTCGGACATCCGGCTGAACAGGAGCTGAATTTCCTTTTGGAATATCAGCAGGACCAGCAAAGGAATCAACGCGCTGATGGCATAGATCACGATCCGTCCCTTTGTGTGGCGTGTGTGTATCAGATAGAACACATAACTGACCACAAAAATCAGCACGCCCATGATCATAGAAACCCGGGAGCAGGTAAACAGCAATGCTGCGAAAAACACAAAGGCTGACAGAAATCCGAACCAGCGGAAACGGCCCTTGATCGCCAAATAGAAGGGCAGCGGGATCATCATGGCAAGGAGGGCGCCCATACTGTTGTAGTTGCCCCAACCGGTGAAGATATGCTCTCTGTGAATGGTGCCGCCGACCCAAATCTCTTTTGTGAGATAGATGCCAAGCAGCTCCGCCACCAGCACATAGCCAACGCAGATACCCATCCAGTACACATAGGCTTTGGGGGCTTGTTCCCATTTTACTGAACCGCTGAACAGCCAATAAAGCCCCGCCACCGCCACAAATTGGATGGCTGCAAACAGCAGATTCCGCCAGCCGTATTCTGCCCAGTGACCGCTGCACAAGCCGGAAATGGCATAGGTGATGCCCAGCACGCACATACCGGACAGCAGTTTTCGCTTTTGATTCAGAAATTTTTTACCGCCGAAATCCGGATCCTTTACCAGCCGGTACACAAGGCTTCCTGCCAGCACAGCAAGCAGCACACCTAAGTAAATTCCCCCGCCGGACAGAGAAAAAATAGACTGCTCATTCACACCGGGGTTATTGGCCGCTGAGGGGGAAATATATGCGCAGGCAAACACCGGCATCAGCGGCAGCAGATCTCGGCCAAACAAGCAAACGCAGGCAGCTAAGAGAAGCAAGACCGTATAGGCGATCAGCTCCTGGCCAAACACATTTGCCAAAACCGCCAAACAGCCCAGCACCACAAAATAAAAAGGCGAATACAGGAATTTGTCAAAGCGTTGGCGAAAAGATTGCAAAATTCCCATAGATTCACCTCCAAATCATAGTTATTTTATTTTAGCATAGCCCCCAAATTTAGTCAAGGAAAAGCAGTTGCCCTTTGGGCGCAACTGTGGTATGATAATGTAGCTATAAGGAAAGGAGGTCTGCGCGGTGCTCAAAGCTTTTTTTGAAGAAAATCCCAAATTGGCCCTGGCGTTTTCCGGGGGCGTGGACTCTGCCTACCTTTTGTACGCCGCTGTCAGCTTTGGCGCGGATGTAAAGGCTTATTATGTGAAGACCCCGTTCCAGCCGGAATTTGAATATGCGGATGCTCTGCGTTTGGCAAACCAGCTGGGCGCAGAAATGGTCACGATCCATCTGGATGTGCTTTCCGATGATGCCATTACAGAAAACCCCAAAAACCGGTGTTATTTCTGCAAAAAGCGGATATTTAACGCTATTTTGGAGCAGGCAAAAGCTGACGGGTATTCTCTCATAATCGACGGCACAAATGCATCGGATGATGCTGCCGACCGCCCGGGTATGGCAGCGCTCAAGGAATTGGAAGTCCGCTCTCCCCTACGGGAATGCGGTCTTACGAAAGAGGAAATCCGCAAACTTTCCAAAGATGCCGGGCTTTTCACCCACGACAAGCCCGCCTATGCCTGCCTTGCTACTCGCATTCCCACCGGCACACCCATCACAGCGGAAAAGCTTGCTATCACCGAGCAAAACGAATGTTTCCTGCGCAGCCTGGGTTTTCAGGATTTTCGCATTCGCTTTACAGGAACTTCCGCAAAGCTGCAGGTTTCCCAACAGGAACTGCCCCTACTCCTTGAAAACCGGGAAACCATTTTGAAAAAGCTAAAAAATGATTACACAGAAGTCCTTCTGGATTTGGAGGTACGATAATGCATACAGATGTAAAAGCCCTTTTGCAGGCAGTGCAGGACGGAACTGTCAGCGTAGACGATGCCCTCCTGCAGCTGAAGCAGCAGCCCTTTGAGGACTTGGGCTATGCCAAGGTGGACTTGCACCGCAAGGTCCGCCAGGGCGCCAACGAGGTAATTTACGGCGCAGGCAAAACCCCGGAACAGATCATCGGCATCTTGGAAAAGATGGCCCAAAACGGGCAGAAAAATGTTCTGATTACCCGGCTTGACCAGGATAAGGCTGATCTCATCAGCAAAAAAGTTCCCCTCACCTATTACGATAATGCCAAGATCGCCGTAGCTGGCGAAATGGCTGCCCCCGGCGGCATCGGTACTATTGTGGTGGCAACCGGCGGCACCAGCGACATTCCCGTGGCCGAAGAAGCTGCCCTCACCGCTGAGTTCTTGGGCAATAAGGTTGTCAGACTTTACGATGTGGGTGTTGCCGGTCTGCATCGGCTTCTCAATCACTCCGAGCAGCTCATGCAGGCCAGCGTAGTCATTGCCATTGCCGGTATGGAGGGGGCTCTTGCCAGTGTGGTGGGCGGTCTTGTGGATTGCCCGGTGATCGCTGTACCCACCAGTGTGGGCTACGGTGCCGCCTTTGGCGGTCTTGCGGCACTGCTGTCTATGCTCAACTCCTGCGCCAGCGGCGTGTCTGTGGTGAACATCGACAACGGCTTCGGCGCCGGCTATCTCGCCAGTATGATCAACCGCACAGGAGGCGCAAAATGAAGATTCTCTACTTAGACTGCGGTATGGGCGCTGCCGGCGATATGCTCACAGCCGCACTGCTGGAGTTATTCCCCGATAAAGATGCCGTGTTGGCAGAGCTGAATGCTTTGGGTATCCCCGGGGTCCAGTATATTGCGGAAAAAAGTGAAAAATGCGGCATTGGCGGCACCCATATGCGGGTACTGGTGGAAGGCCACGAAGAGGACGGCCACCACCACCCCCACAGCGGTATGGACGATATTGCCCACATCGTGGGGCATTTAACTGTCAGTAAGGAAGTCCGTCAAGAAATTATGGATATTTACTGGATCATCGCCGGTGCGGAAAGCAAGGTCCACGGCGTACCCGTGACCCATATCCACTTCCACGAGGTTGGCGCGATGGATGCCATCGCCGATGTGGCCGCCGTGTGCTATCTGATGGACAAGCTGAAAGCCGACAAAGTAATTGCCTCCCCTGTCCATGTGGGCAGCGGCCAGGTAAAATGCGCCCACGGCCTGCTTCCTGTTCCTGCCCCTGCTACCGCCAACATCTTAACCAGCATTCCCATCTACGGCGGCCAAATCAAGGGTGAGCTTTGCACCCCCACCGGCGCGGCGCTGCTGAAGCATTTTGTGAAAAGCTTTGGGGATATGCCGGCTATGGCAGTATCCAAAATTGGTTACGGCATGGGCAAGAAGGATTTTGAAGCCCCCAACTGTGTCCGGGCAATGCTGGGTGAAACTGAAGAAACCACTGAGCAGATTGTGGAGCTTTCCTGCAATTTAGACGATATGACCGGCGAGGCCATCGGCTTTGCCATGGAAGTGCTTTTGGGTGCCGGCGCGCTGGATGTGTTCACCACCGCCATTGGTATGAAGAAGAGCCGCCCTGGTGTTATGTTAACCATTTTGTGCCGTATGGAGGATAAGGAAAAATTCCTCCCCCTCATTTTCAAGCACACCACCACCTTAGGTATCCGGGAAAAAATCTGCAATCGCTACACCCTCACCCGGAGAACGGACATCGTTCAGACCCCCTACGGCCCGGTACGGCAAAAGATCGCCACCGGCTACGGCGTGGAGCGAAGCAAGTACGAATACGAAGATTTAGCCAAAATCGCCCGGGAGAATGACCTTTCCCTAAAAGATGTAACCCCCTAAACAACACAAATCCGGCACCCAATGGGTGCCGGATTTTCCTATTTGGGAAATCATAATTTATGCTTTTTGGGTTTTATCAGTTCTCCAATCATTGCACCGCCGATGATACAAACCGCACCAATGATTTGAACTATGGTCATTTTTTCGCCAAGTAACACAGCTGCAAAAACAACCGCTGACAACGGCTCTAAATAACCGCATACCGCTACTGTTTGCACGGGAAGTTTTGTGAGTGGCGAAAAATACAGATAACACCCTATGCCTGTATTTACAACCCCGAGAATCAGAATCCAAATCCAGGCCGCTGCAGGTACATGGATAACGAAACCTTGTTTTATACCTGTAAATATTGCTACAGTTAAGAAACTAACCACCAGTTGTATGACAGAGTTTTCCATACCACTGATGCTTTTGGACTGCTTATTGAGTGTTACCATAAAGAAATACATTACCGCCGACATTGCTCCGCATAACAATCCCCAAGTATTGCTATTGCCTTGGGGTGCATTCCCATTTACAAGAAAAATGCCAACAAGCACAGTCGCAAACCCTAACAGTTTAGGCGCAGTCAGTTTTTCACGGAAGATAATCGGTGATAAAATCATCACAATTATAGGTCCGCAATAATAGAGCAAGGAGGACAAGCTCACCCCTATTTGTTGATATGCTTCATAAAGGAACATCCAACTCGTCCCCATTGCAATACCGGATAAAACAACGAAAAGGGCATCTTTCTTATATATGTTTATATGTAATTTACCTTTGCCAATCAAAAACAGAGCTATTAAAAGAATGCTGCCGATAAGTGTTCTTAAAAAAACGATTTCATAACTGTTCAGGGGTATTTGACTTGCCACTATCCCGTTAAGCCCAAACAGCAATAATGCTGATATATATTTAGTAAATGCTTTGCTATCCATTGTGGTACAACCTTTTCAAATTGAAGTTTATCACTATATTCATAATAGCACAGCTGATCCACAATTGCAACAAAAATCGTGTTGCCTTTCGGCAACACGATTTTTATTATGTAACTTAGATGGACAGGCCAGCCTTCTCCAGAATGGTGGGCACATTCTTCTCTGCGCCGATTGCCATAATGTGAACGCCATCGCCCAGGCCCTGGGCCTTGATCTCCGCGATCATCTCAGCGGCCATCTCGATACCCAGCTTAGCGGGCAGACCCTTGACGCCCTTTTCCTTGCCCTCTGCGGCAGCAGCGGCCAGGCGGTCGATCATGTGCTGAGGCACATCGATACCGGGCACATTCTCGTTCATGTACTTTGCCATACCGGCAGCCTTCAGAGGAATGATACCGGCCATAATGTGGGTCTTGATACCGGCCTTGTCAACAGCCTCCAGGAAGCGCTTGTAGGTGTCCAGATCGAAGATACCCTGGGTCTGAACATACATAGCGCCGGCTTCTACCTTCTGACGCAGCTTGTTGATCTGCAGGAACAGGGGCTCATACACGGGAGTGACGGAAGCGCCCTTGTAGAACTTGGGAGTAGCGGACTTGTCGGTGACAGTGTCGGTCTCCTTGTCGTAGGCATTGCCGGACAGGGGGTTACCGCCGCAGTCACGGCCGCTTTCTTCCATATTGGTCAGCATCTGCAGGATACCAACGGAATCCAAATCATAAACAGGCTTAGAATCCCGGCAGTCGCCCACAACGGGGTGGTCGCCGGTGAGGGCCAGCATAGTGTCGATGCCGAAAGCGGCAGCGGACAGGGCATCGCCCATCAGAGCCATACGGTTACGGTCACGGCCGGTCATCTGCAGGATGGGCTCCACGCCTGCCTGCTTCAGCTTAATGCACAGACCCAGGCCGGTGGCCTTCAGGCTGGCAGACTGCATATCGGTAACGTTCACGCCGTGAACCTTACCCTTCAGCAGCTCAGCAGCTTCCATCTGCTCAGTAAAATCACAACCCTTAGGAGGGGCCATTTCTGCGGTAATGCCGAACTTGCCGGCTTCCAGTGCTTCTTTTAACAGACTCATTATTTCTTACCTCTCAAGCTAATGGTTCTGGGGTAGGCGAAGTCGCCATAGCCCTTGTCCTTACGGCGAACAGACAGCTTATCCAGCTGACCGGTAGCCTCCAGACGCTCGTAGATCTTGATCCATGCGCAGGGATTCTCGGGGTTGACCTCGCACTTGCCGTTCTTCTGACCGCCGCAGGGGCCGTTCACCAGGCTCTTGGCGCACTGGGTGATGGGGCAAACAGCGCCGGTCTGGCCCAGGACACAGTCACCGCAGAAGCGGCAGGACTCTTCCCAAACACCGAACTTCACAGCTTCGCCTAAGTACATAGTGTTGTTGGAGGGATACACAGGAATGGTGGGTGCGTTCTTGGCAACACACTGCACACCGTCACCGCAGGACATGCAGATGACGCAGTCGGGGTTGGCGGCATTGATGGGCTTCATCTTAGCCTTCACGCCCAGGTTCATACAGCAGTAGTCAGCGATGGTAGTGGCAACTACCTTCTTACCGGCCTGCTCCAGGATAGCAGCCAGCTCCTTGATCTGAGGCTCACCACCGGTTTGGCAAGCGGTAGCACAGCTGTTACAGCCCACGATCGCAACGGTCTTTGCGTCGCCAACCAGAGCCATAACTTCTTCAATGGGTTTCTTCTGGGTAATAATCATTACAGCTTCTCCTTTTATGAAAGGTTAATGGATGGTTTTGCCCATCCCATATCACCTTACATTATAACGCATTTATCCCAAAAATCAACAGGAAAAGAAGAATCCGCCTGTTCTTTTCGCAAAAAATGCCCCCGGTTTTCACCGGGGGCATCTGCCAATTAAGTATTATAGGTCTTTTCGTGCTGGGTGCCGAAGTAGAAAGACACCACCATAGACACGATAATCATCACATTATCGGGACTGATCCGTCCCTGCAGAGCCAGTACGGAAAACACCGCCACCACCGCGAAGGTGACAATGGTTTTCACTTTCAGAAGCTCTGCAAACTTTTTCAGAATTTCCTGCATCCTATACCTCCCTTTCCAAATCCGCCAGGCGGTGATTGATGACCTTGATCTGCTCCTCTACCACAGGCATTCTTTGGGCGAAACCGTTGTGAAGTCTGACCTCCCGGGTCAGCTCTTCGATCTTGGTATCGGTCACCGCCTGTGCAACCGCAGCCGCTTTTTCGGTCTTCTTTGATGTGGCAAGGCAGGTCACCACCACACCCACCAGGGAAAGGCCACCGGTGATCAGCGCCACCAGAATCGCTTCTGACATCGCGCCCTCCTACTTTAAGCCCAGCAGACAGCCCATCGTGGCAGCATCGGCAACGCCGGTCACCGGCAGTTTATTCGCCTGCCGGTATTTTCGGACGGCGGTTTCCGTTTTCGCGCCGAAAATACCGTCTGCGCTGCCGCAATTG
>JAFUNI010000008.1 GCA_017482385.1 Oscillospiraceae bacterium
AAGCTCTGGATGATTACATCTATTATTACAACAACGAGAGAATATCACTAAAATTAAAAGGAATGAGTCCGGTGCAATACCGAACTCATTCACAAGCAAGTTAATATTAAATTTTTGTCTAAACTTTGGGGTTCACTTCAAAATCAGCACGCATTTTTTATTTTGATTTGATCTCCAAGTGATAATCGATAACACCGGCAGCGGATTGCTCCACGCTGATATTATAGCTTAGGTCGATCGTTCCACCGTCTTCTGTGAGATCAGATTCCACACGGGTAGCGCATACAGTCATCATCAAAGCGCCAAACTCCATTCGGTACAAAGAGTCCTGGCTCACGCCCTCCTTGAACACCATTTGGGAGCTGAGCTTGCCGGTACGGGTAAGGATTACGGTGTCCCCCTTCACAAAGAATGTGGTTTCCACACCGGAAAGGCCCGTCAAATCACTTTCAGCATAGCTGATCTTCCAGCCGCCATCCGCATCCTCCAGGACACCTTCCGTCACCAGTTCGATGTTCTCCGGATCCTGGTCCATATAGCTTTGCGTTCCCTTCACGGAAAGCATAACTTTTCTCTTCATCTTACGCCTCCATTGCAAGCTGCAAAAGCCGGTCGATCAGCTCATTATAAGGAATGCCGCTGGCCACAAACAGCTTTGGGTACATAGAAATTGAGGTAAATCCGGGAATGGTATTGATCTCGTTGAACACCACCCGGTTATCGGCATAGGTGACAAAGAAGTCCACACGGCTCATGCCCTGGCAGCCAATGGCGGTATAGACCCGCACGGCCTGCTGGCGAAGCTCCTCGGCAATTTCCGCAGGGATCCGGGCCGGGATATAGGCCACAGAAGTATCGGAAATATATTTGGCATCGTAGTCATAAAACTCTGCACCGGAGTCGATCTCACCAACCTCCGAGGCTACAGGGGTCTCGTTACCCATCACGGCCACTTCCACTTCGTGGCCGTCGATAAACTCCTCCACCAGGATCTTTTCATCATAGACACCGGCGGACAGGAGTGCGTCTTTCAGCTCTTCGCGATTACTGGCCTTGGACACGCCTACAGAAGAACCTGTACCGGCAGGCTTTACGAATACGGGGTATGGGAATTTGCCCTCAACAGTGTCTAGAATATCGTCCATGCGGTTTTGCAGTTCGCTGTTTCGCACCAAAAGCCACTTAGCCTGGGTGATGCCTGCATTGTCCGCTACCAACTTGGTAAGGGTCTTATCCATAGCTACAGCAGATGCAGAGATATGGGGGCCTACATAGGGAATGCCGGCAAGCTGCAGCAGGCCCTGGATAGCGCCGTCCTCGCCGTTTTCTCCGTGGATAACAGGAAACACCACATCGATCTGCTCCCGGACCACGCTGTCACCTTCAAAGCTCAGCAAACCCTGACCCCGGACCGGAGAGATGGCCGCAGGGCGATTATTGGGGTGATCCTGCCACTGTCCAGTGGGCAGAAGAGAATAATCTGCGCCGCCGTAGAGCAGCCAGTTGCCCTCCTTGGTAATGCCCACAGGGAAGATATTATACTTTTCCGGGTCCATATTGTTCAGCACCGATTCAGCCGAACGCAGAGATACCTCATGCTCGGGGCTCATGCCGCCAAACAGGACACAAACATTCAACTTCATTTCTATCGCCTCGTTATTCTGATTTCAGCAGGGCTTCGCCGGCCCGGAAAATATCACCGGCGCCTACGGTCAGCACCACATCGCCCTCCCGGACATTCTCCCGGAGAAAAGCTGTTACCTCCGGCAGGGTCTCACAATACTGAGAACCGGGGATCTCTGCCTGCAGATCCTTGGAAGAAATACCGACACGGTTCTGCTCTCTGGCAGCATAGATCTCCGCCAACACAACCAAGTCCGCCTTTTTCAGTTCCCGGACAAAATCCTTGAACAAAGCCTTGGTGCGGGTATAGGTATGGGGCTGGAATGCCACAACCAGGCGCTTATAATCCAAGGTGCGCACAGCCTCGATGGTAGCACAAAGCTCATCGGGATGGTGGGCATAATCGTCATAAACATCCGCGCCGTTATACTTGCCCTTGAACTGCATACGCCGCTCTGCGCCGGTAAAGGTAGCGATACCTCTTGCGGCCGTTTCACCGGGAATACCCAGCATCCAGGCAGCGCCGATGGCTGCCAAAGCATTGAGTGCATTATGGCGACCAATCACCTGCAAGTCTAAATGGCAATAAAACTCGCCGTCACAGGTCACATCCATATGCCGCCAATCGGAAATATGCTCAGCGCGAATCCGGTTGCTTTCTTTCAAACCGAAACTGATATAGTCTGTTCCCTTCAGTGCTTCCACCACATTGGGGTCATCGCCGTTGGCAAGCACGCCATTGGTGGAAAGACCCGCAAAGGCCCGGAAGGACTTCTGCACATCGGCAAGGTCCTTGAAATAATCCAAGTGGTCAGCTTCCACATTCAAAACAACAGCCAAGGTGGGGCTGAAGTTCAAGAAGGAATCGCAGTATTCGCAGCTTTCCAGCACAATGGTATCGCCCTTGCCTACCCGGTGGCCTGCACGCAGCAGGGGCAGGTAGCCGCCGATCATCACAGTGGGGTCCCACTGGGCCTCCATAAGAATATGGGTCATCATAGAGGTGGTGGTGGTTTTGCCGTGAGTACCGGAAATGCAGACAGCATTCTTATACTCCCGCATGATCACGCCCCAGGCCTGAGCCCGTTCAAAAACGGGGATACCGGCACTGCGGGCAGCCGCGATCTCCGGGTTATCGTTATGGACAGCAGCGGTACGGATCACACAATCCGCACCCTGGATATTCTCGCCCTGGTGACCGATGTGTACGGTAATGCCTTTGTCTGTCAGCTCCTGGGTGGACGCAGACAGGCTCATATCCGAGCCGGTCACGATCATGCCCATTCCCTGGAGTACAAGGCCCAGAGGGCGCATAGAAACGCCACCAATGCCAATCAGGTGAATATGGCGACCCGGCTGGAGATAGCCGCGCAGCTCTTCAATTCTGTTATTCATTGAGGTTCCCCTCCCGAAATAAATTCGCCTTTAACTTATACAGTATATACCATTTTAGCCTTATTTACAACTACTATTTTCCGACAGTCGATAGAACCGCAGGTGCAGCCAAAGCATCCACAGGGAAAAACCCAGGAGCACCAAAGGCATACTGCCGATCCCCGCCCAATCCGCAAAAATGCCGAAAGCCGGGGGCAAAAAGCATGTGCCTGCATAGAAGCTTGCCATTTCCACGCCGATTACAGCCTGGCTCCGGGACATGCCATATTGCGCGGGGGTTGCGTGGATAAGGCATGGGAAAATAGGGGCGCAGCCAACACCCATAACCATAAATCCGATGATACAAAGGATTTCTATGCGGAACAACACCATCATCAGAAGACCACAAAGCACCAGGCTCATACCCATATAGGCCATCTGCTTATCATTAAGCTTCAATGTCACAAAACCGCTGACTGCTCTGCCGGCGGTAATACCTAAGTAGAACATTGCCGCAAGGCTTGCTGCCCGCTCTTCGTCTATCCCTAAGTGCAGTACCAGGTAGCTGCTGGCCCAATGACCGGCGATTGCCTCAATAGCACCGTAGCACAGGAAGATCAGCACCACTTCCCTAACCCCGGGCAGTGCGAAAACCTGCCGAAAAGTCAAGTGAGAATGTTCCTCATTTTTCTCCCCAGTCACAGATTTCCATTTGGGAATACTCAGCAGCATAACGGCGGTCAGCGCCACCTGGAAAATGGCTATGTACAAATATCCATTATTCCAGCTTTGGCCGGCAGTTAGGACAGCACCCATCACATAAGGTCCGATGGCTGCGCCTACGCCCCACATACAGTGCAGCCAGCTCATATGGCGGCTGGCATAGTGGTTGGCTGCGTAATTATTAAGGCTGGCATCCACGCAACCTGCGCCCAAACCATAAGGCACAGCCCAAACACACAGCAGCCAGAAATTTCCGGTAAAAGCAAAGCCCAACAGGCCTACAGCAGTCAGGGCAACACTCACAGCTGTCACCTTACCGGTACCAAAGCGGCTTACTGCCCGGTCGGTGAGCAAGCTGGATACCACCGTAAACCCGGAAATCAGCAAAGACACCAACCCCATATAGGACAAAGGCACCCCAAATTCTCCGGACATAATCGGCCAAGCGGAGCCCAGTAGCGCATCGGGCAGGCCCAGACTAATAAACGCAAGATAGATCAAAAGCAACAAAAAATGGATCATAAAAACATCCTCCGTTCTTCTGCCTATTTTATATCATATTTACCTCAAAAAGTAAACGCAGGTAAGGATTTCACCTGCGTTTATCTGTCATTCTTCCGCCATCGCAAAAATCATTTCCATAAGCTCAATACGAATATTGGGCGCAGCAGAGTTCATCAAAACCGTGACGCTCAACCCGGTCTTATGATCTATAAAAATGGACGAATTGTAGGGGTCGAGGTTTCCGTTATGCCCATAAACATAGCGATCACCAAAAGGATAGATGAGCATACCATAGCCATAATAGGTACCGGTAGCCGACTCCCGAAGAATATGCTTGCTGCACATATCACCAAAAGTCTCCTCAGCCAACAGCCGTTCACCGGAATCGGTCACACCTCCACGCAGAAGAAATCTGCCCCATTTGGTCATATCTTCCGCACAGGAGTACAGACCGCCGCCGCCGGCATAGGCCATATTGATCCGTTGATGGTGGATCACTTCAAATTTCCCATCCTTTCCCAATCTATGGGGCAAGCTGAATGGATAAGTGGCTGCAATTTGGAAATCAAATGTGGTTTTATCCATCTCCAAAGGATCCAGGATATATCCCTTATACAGGTCGGTTAAGGTTTTACCGGTCACAGTGGTAGCCACGCAGGCTGCCAGGTTAAAGCCCCAATTGGAATAGCAATATACATTGTCACCGGGAACAGATGCCATAGGCAACATAGGTAAAGTTGCTTTGATAACCTCGTCAATACCGGCTTCTTCCCGGATACCATCCGGAATATAACCGATATCCTTAGGTAAGCCGGAGCTATGGGTCAGCAAGTGGTGCAGGGTCATAGTCTTCTCAGCCTCGGGGCGGGAAAGCTTCAGCCAAGGCAGATACTGCTTAACAGGGATATCCAGGTTCAAAATTCCCTCCTGGCACAAGCGCAGGATTACAACAGCAGTGACGGTCTTGGTCATAGATGCGATCTTGTACATGGCATCCGGGTATGTAGGCACTTCAGGACGGAGCGCATTCTCAAAACCAAAACCCTTTTTATAGATGGTGCCGTTTATATCCGTAACCGCTACAGACATACCGGCAATATTATTTTTGATGCGAATTTCTTCAATTTTCTCGGTTAATAGTTTAAAATCCAACATATTTTCTTCTCCTCAAAAATTGTGATAAAACAAAAACCTCTTTTGTCGATGACAAAAGAGGTTTTTTCTGGAGCGGGTGACGAGGCTCGAACTCGCTACCTCCACCTTGGCAAGGTGGCGCTCTACCAGATGAGCTACACCCGCGGAACAAGAGGTATTATAGCAGATTTTTCGCAGAAGTCAATACCTTTTTTCGAAAATTCTGCCACCTCTTGAAAATATTTATATCCCTCAGTCAAACGCTTTGCGTTTGCCAGCCCCCTTTAGGCAAAGGGGCCTTTACAGGGAATCCTTGGAATAGCGGGAGAAGCCGTCGCCCAAAACCTGGTGGGCCTCCTGCATGATCACAAAGGCAGCAGGATCCACTTCCATCACCAGCCGCTTCAAGTCCGACACCTGGTGACGCTTGACGGCGGTGAGCACCACCATCATCTCCTCCCGGGTATAAGAACCTTCACCGTGGAGGTAGGTTGCGCCACGATCCAACTGTTTCTCAATCTGCAGCGCCACTTCTTCGTGTTTCTTGGTGATGATCAAGGCCACCTTGGAATAGTCAAAATGGTACACCACAGCATCCACGATTTTTCCGGAAACCAAGCTGGCAATGCCGCTGTACAGGGCGATGGAAAAGTTCTTGAACACCACCGCCGCAATGATGATAACACAGGCATCAAAGCAAATACTGATCGTACCGATAGGAACATTCTGATACTTCCGTTTCAGCAGCCGCACAGCAATATCCGAGCCGCCTGTGGATGCGCCGGACAAGAATGCCAGCCCCAAACCCAGGCCACAGATCGTGCCGCCGTAGAGTGCCGAGAGCAGCGGGTCTTTGGTTGCCACCGGCAAGAATGCAAACAGGTCGATAAACACGGAGCTAAGCCCCATACCGATGAGAGAACCGATAAAGAATTTCCTGCCGATCTTAAAGCCACTGACAATAAACAGGGGCATATTCATAAGGGCAATAAAGATACCCACAGAGCCAAAGCCCAGTACCCGGTACAGCACCATCGCCAAACCGGACAGGCCGCCGGCATTTAAGTCATTGGGCATTAAAAACAAATTAAATCCAACAGCAAACACTGCACAGCCTGCCACAAGCTCCAGTAGCTCAACTACAGGCCGCAATTTCTTATTCATAGTTCCTCCTAAACATCAAAGCTGATTTGCTTTTCCTGGGAATCCTCTTCCTTGATAATCGCGCCTGCAGTGGGAATGGTCTTATTCCGGTAGCGGGAGGCATTGGTAATACCACTCTCCTCCAAGGGGCGCACGGCGGAAAGCTGCGCTTTCTTCTTCAGGCTCATCACCGCCACGCCGATGGTATTACGGGTGGTCTTGGGCGTAAGCTGGGCTGTGGAAACAATGGCTGCCCGGTTATCGGAAGAATAGAGAACAACTTGCTTGTCCTCATCGATCACCATCGCAGAAATTAGCGGGCTCTTATCAGAGAAAGCAGCGGTCAAGCGGCGGCGGTTTGTTTTGGTTTCATAGGCAGACAACGGCACTTTTGCGCCTTTGCCGTTTTCAAAGAAGAACAGGACAAAGCCCTTGTAATCCCCGGGAAGCAACACCTGCAGGACCGTTTCGCCGGGGTCCATACCCAATTTCTGCGGCAGGTAATCACCAAGCTGAGAGGCCTTGCCGTCCTCGAAATCGGACAGGCGGGTCTTATAGCACTGGCACAAGCTGGTGAACACCAACAGCTCTGCCTTATTAGAGGTTTCCCGGGAGAAGGACAGACTATCCCCTTCCTTGAATTTTTGTTCGCCGGACATACGCAGGCTCTGGGGGGTGATCTTCTTCAGATAGCCTTCCTTGGACACGAAAACAGTAACAGGATAATCGGGGATCTGCTCATCCTCGTCATCCACCTGAATCTCGGCAGTTTCATAGACAATCTCGGTCTTTCTGGGCTTGCCGTACTTTTCAGATACCTGCTGCAGCTCCTTGATAATCACATTTTTCAGCTTCCGGTTGCTGTTTAAGGTATCCTGCAGGTCTGCGATCTCCTTTTCCAGGTCGTCGATGGCCTTGGTCTGCTTGAGGATGTATTCCTTGTTGATATTACGCAGCTTGATTTCCGCCACATAATTGGCCTGGATCTCATCTATACCGAAGCCGATCATCAAATTGGGAACAACTTCGTTTTCCAGTTCGGTTTCCCGGATAATGCGGATAGCCTTGTCAATATCCAGCAAGATCCGCTCCAAGCCTTTCAGCAGGTGGAGGCGGTCTTCCTTCTTCTGAATCTGGAAGAACAGGCGGCGCTTCACACAATCCGTACGCCAGGCAGTCCACTCCTCCAAAATCTCTCCAATGCCCATAACCCGGGGCATACCGGCAATGAGGATATTAAAGTTGCAGGCAAAGCTATCCTGCAAGGGAGTCATACGGAAAAGCTTCTGCATCAGCTTTTCCGGCTCTACGCCGCGCTTTAAGTCGATGGTCAGCTTCAAGCCGCCCAAGTCGGTTTCGTCACGCATATCGGCGATCTCTTTGATCTTGCCTGCCTTGATCAGCTCCGCCACCTTATCCATAACGGCTTCGCTGGTGGTGGAATATGGGATTTCCGTGATTTCGATCACATTGTCGCCCTTCACATAGTTCCACTTGGCACGAAGCTTGAAGCTGCCACGGCCGCTGGAATAAATATCCCGGGTGGTGGTCTCGTCAAACAGCAGCTCTGCGCCGGTGGAGAAGTCCGGTCCGGGCAGTGTAGACAGGATATCATGGTCCGGGTTATTCATGAGTGCGATGGTGGTATCGCACACTTCTTTCAAATTGAAAGAACAGATGTTACTGGCCATACCGACAGCAATACCCTGGTTGGCTGACACCAGCACATTGGGGAATGTGGTGGGCAGCAGACTGGGCTCTTTCATGGTAGCATCGTAGTTATCCACCATATCCACGGTATCGGAATCGATGTCCCGGAACAGCTCGTTACAGAAGCTTTCCAGCTTGGCCTCGGTATAACGGGAAGCTGCATAGGCCATATCCCGGGAATAGACCTTACCGAAGTTACCCTTGGAATCCACAAAGGGGTGCAGCAAGGTCTCGTTGCCACGGGCAAGACGGACCATGGTTTCATAGATGGCTGCGTCGCCGTGGGGATTTAAGCGCATAGTCTGGCCTACGATGTTGGCGGATTTGGTTCTGCCGCCGTTCAGCAGGCCCATTTTATACATAGTATAGAGCAATTTGCGGTGGGAGGGCTTAAAGCCGTCGATCTCCGGAATGGCCCGGGAGACGATCACCGACATGGCATAGGGCATATAGTTGATCTCCAGGGTTTCGGAGATCGCCTGCTCCGTGGTGGAGCCCACAAGGCCCATAATGTTATCGGTATTGATCTTTGCTTTGCTCTTTTCAGGTTCTTTCTTCTTTCGTGCCATTGTTGCACTCCTTTAAGAAATATCGGCCAGTTCCAAATACTTGGCGCCGTTTTCTGCAATAAAATTCTTTCGTTCGTTCAGTGCGTCACCCAACAGAACATCAAAATAGTGGGAGGTGCGCTCTGCATCCTCCGGCATCACCTTAATGAGCCGGCGGGTCTCCGGGTTCATGGTAGTCATCCACATCATCTCCGGGTCATTTTCGCCAAGGCCCTTGGAGCGCTGGATGGTAACCTTTTTGCCCTCTAAGTCTTTGAGGATCTTCACCTTTTCCTGCTCATTGTAGGCAAACCAGGTCTTCTCCTTGCAGGTGATCTCAAAGAGCGGAGATTCTGCGATATACACATAGCCGTCACGGATCAGCTTGGGGCAAAGCCGGTAAAGCATTGTGAGAATCAATGTGCGGATCTGGAAGCCGTCCACGTCAGCATCGGTACAAATAACCACTTTATTCCAACGGAGGTTATCAATATCAAAGCTGCTCAGTTCCTTGGCTTTCTTTCCCTCTACTTCTACACCGCAGCCCAGGACCTTCATAAGGTCTGTGATAATGGGAGAGGCAAAAATCTTAACATAATCCGCCTTCAGACAGTTAAGGATCTTACCGCGGACAGGCATAATGCCCTGGAACTCCGCATCCCGGGACAGCTTAACAGAACCCAACGCAGAGTCACCCTCCACGATATACAGCTCCCGGACATTTGTGTCCTTACTGCGGCAATCCACGAATTTCTGCACCCGGTTGGCAATATCCACCTTGGCGGACAGGTTCTTCTTTACATTGGTGCGGGTCTTTTCCGCAGATTCACGGGCACGCTTGTTGACCAAAATCTGGTCTGCTGCCCTGTCGGCTTCCTGCTTATTCTCGATAAACCACACCTGGAGCTTATCCTTGAAGAAAGCAGTCATTGCCTCCTGGGTAAATTTAGAGTTGACGGATTTCTTGGTCTGGTTCTCAAAACAGCCGATGGTGGAGAAGCAGTTGGTGACGATCACCAGGCTGTCCTGGATATCCTGGAAGATGATCTTGCTCTCATTTTTATTATACTTATTGTTATCGCGCAGGTACTTATCAAAGGCTGCCAGAAAACCGGAACGGACAGCCTTATCGGGGCTGCCGCCATACTCCAGCCAGGAAGAGTTATGGTAATACTCCGTATGGCTGAGCTGCTTGGAAAAGCAGAAAGACGCTGTAATTTTCAGCTTCATTTCCGGGCGGTTCTCCGCATCACGGCCACGGCGTTCCGTTTCCCAGTACACGGGCATTGTGAATGCGTTATCCCCTACCAGCTCTTCAATATGCTGACGGATACCATCGTTATAGCAATATTCCTCGGTTTCGAAGCGACTTCCCACCTGGTTGCGGAACTTAAAGGTGATGCCGGCGTTCACAACCGCCTGGCGTTTTAACACATCCCGGTAGTACTCTGCGGGGATATTGATGTCGGTGAATACCTGCTTGTCCGGCTTCCAACGGAAAACAGAACCGGTCTTCTTGCCCCGGTCAGTGGGTTCTTTCTTGAGGCCGCCCTTATTTCTGCCCTTTTCAAAGTGCAGATCGTAACGGAAGCCGTCACGGCGGATGGTGGCATCAAAAAATTCAGATGCGTACTGGGTGGCGCAGGAACCCAGGCCATTCAGACCCAGGGAGTACTCATAGTTCTCGCCGTTCTCGCCGTACTTACCGCCGGCATACATTTCGCAGAACACCAGCTCCCAGTTGTAGCGCTTTTCCTTTTCGTTATAGTCCACAGGACAGCCACGACCAAAGTCCTCCACCTCAACGGAGAGGTCTTCATACCGGGTGACGATGACAGTATCGCCGTGACCCTCACGGGCCTCGTCAATGGCGTTGGAGAGAATCTCAAACACAGCGTGCTTACAGCCTTCCAGGTCATCAGAACCAAAGATGACTGCTGGGCGTTTCCGGACACGCTCCTCGTCTTTGAGCGAGACGATACTCTCGTTGTTGTATTGTTCTTTTCTTGCAGTAGCCATAAAATCATTACCTGCCGAATTACATAGTTTTACCAAGTAATTATACACTTTTTGTGCTGTAAAGTCAACCACAACTACAATATATTGTGTTTTCCGGGTTGCAGCAATTCGTAGAGATTGCCACGCACCGGATTTTTTGCAATAGAGTTCTATCTGTCAGCCTTGGGACATACTCTGTGGTAAAAGGAGGCTGGAAACTATGTATGCAAGCATCGCTGCCCGAACCGGCGGCAATATTTATATCGGTGTGGTGGGGCCGGTCCGCACAGGCAAATCCACCCTGATCAAACGGATCATGGAACAAATGGTGATTCCCAACATTCACGAGCCCTATCGCAAGGAACGGGCCCGGGATGAGCTGCCCCAAAGTGGCTCCGGACGAACCATTATGACCAGCGAGCCAAAGTTCGTTCCAGAGGAGGCTGTGGAGATCTCCCCCGACGGCACCACCCGGCTGCGGGTACGGATGATCGATTCCGTGGGGTATATGGTAGAGGGCGCTATGGGCATTGAGGAAGACGGCTCACCCAGGATGGTGACAACTCCCTGGTTTGACTATGAAATTCCCATGACCGATGCGGCAGAGCTGGGTACTGCCAAGGTGATGCAGGAGCATTGCACCATTGGGCTGGTAGTCACCACCGATGGAACTGTCACCGACATTCCCCGCAGCGATTATGTGGAGGCAGAGAAGCGAGCCATCCGGGATATGCAAAAAACCGGCAAACCTTTCCTGGTGATCATCAACAGCCAGCAGCCGGACGGTGATGCCGCCAAAGCGGTACGCCGGGAGATCCGGGAGGAATTTGGCATGGATGCTATGATCGCAGATTGCCAGACGCTGGACGCAGAGGATATTAAGGAACTGCTGAAGCAGCTGCTGTACAGCTTCCCTATGCAGGCTTTGCACATCCATCTACCCCGGTGGCTGGATGCTTTGGAGGCTGACCATCCTGTAAAAGCCTCTTTGTACGAAGCATTGCTGCGCTATTTCTCGGAAATTGCCACCCTTGCCCAAGCTGACGAGGTTTTGGGTGGGCTGCGGACTTTGGATGCAGTGCAGGATTATTCCCTGCGGAACATTGATCTGGCCACCGGCACGGTTTGCTGCAGCCTCAGCTTCCCGGAAGAACTATTCTACCAGATCCTCAGCAGCAAGGCAGGTATCTCTATTGAGAATGATGCCCAGCTTTTGTCGTTACTTACAGAGCTTTCCCAGGCAAAGGCAGAATATGACAAGATTTCCGATGCCCTGTCTTCTGCCAAGGCTACCGGCTACGGCATTGTAATGCCCGATGCGGAGCAAATGACCCTGGAAGCACCGGAGGTGGTTCGCAAGGGCGGCGCATTTGGGGTAAAGCTGAAAGCAGGCGCACCCTCCATTCATATGATCCGGGTAGATATCGACACCGAGATCAGCCCTATGGTGGGCGGCGAACAGCAATCCCAGGATCTTATCACCTATCTATCCTCCGAAGATCCGGATAAGCTGTGGCAGAGTAATATTTTCGGCAGATCTGTTTATGATCTGATCCAGGACGGCCTGACCTCCAAGCTCATTCGTACCCCCTCCGATGTGCAGGAAAAATTCCGCGGTACTTTGTCCCGGGTGGTAAACGAAGGCGCAAACGGGTTGATTTGTTTGATAATCTGATTGTTCTGCAATAGGGTGTGCAAAAGCACACCCTATTTCTCTTTACTTTGTGCTGGTTTTGTGGTATAATATCTAAAAATTTTGCACTCAGAGGATATTACTATGAAATTAAAGCAAACCTCCTATCGCAACTGGCTCTACACCGCTTTGTCATTCCTCATTCCCTTTATTACCATGACAACGCTTTTGCTTGTAAACGGGTATGCCCCCTTCGGAAAAGATACCTTGCTTTACTCCGATATGTACCACCAGTACTTCCCGTTTTTCAAGGAATTCCGCAGAGTTCTGCTGTCCGGTGAGTCTTTGGTTTACAACTGGAGCGTAGGTTTGGGATTGGATTATTTAGGTCTCATTTCCTATTATTTGGCATCTCCGCTGTATCTTTTGGGTGTTCTCATTCCGGATGCGGCTGTATTGGACTATTTTTCCATGCTGATGCCCATCAAGCTGGGCCTTGCCGGTATGTTCTTCGGCATCTTCCTGCAAAAGATCTTCAACAAGCGTGACCTGTCCGTTCCTGTATTCAGCGCTTTCTATGCCACCTGTGCCTGGGCGCTGGGTTATCAATGGAACATCATGTGGCTGGACACCTTCGCATTGCTCCCTCTGGTAATGCTGGGTATGGTAAGCCTGCTGCGAGATAAGAAGTTTATTCTATACACCGTTACCTTGTTCCTCTCCATCGGCATCAACTATTATATTGGCTTCTTTACCTGCATTTTCGTACTGCTGACCTTCTTCTGCTATGAATTCTGCCGTTGCGAGAGCAGAGAGCGGTTCTTAAAAGACTTTGTCCGCATTGCAGTGTTCTCGGTGATCGCCATTGGCATGACCGCTTTCTTGACGATTCCCGCTTTGGCTGCCCTGCAGACCACCCAATCCAGCGTAAACTCCTTCCCCACGGAATTCCGGTTAAATATGGACAACTACTGGAATCCTACCATTTGGGGCTTGATGGACTCTATGAGCCAGGTGGCCGGCAATATGAATGGCGGCTACGAGCCCACCTACAAGGAAGGTCTTCCCAATGTGTACTGCGGTGTGTTTGCCACCGCCCTGGGTGTCCTCTATTTGTTTAACTCTCAGATCCGCAAGCGGGATAAGGTCTGCGCCGCAGGTCTTCTGCTGTTCATCAACATGAGCTTTGCCATCCGGTGGCTGGATTATATTTGGCACGGATTCCACTTCACCAATATGATCCCCTACCGGTTCAGCTTCCTGTACAGCTTTGTCCTGCTGTATATGGCCTATTCCGCCTGGGTAAATCGCAAGCATTTTAAGCTTTGGCATATTGCTTTGGCTGCCGTTTGCGGAATCGCCATTATGTTCTGCTACAAGGACATCAAGGCCGAGGGCTTCCTTGCTTATAATTTGGGTTTGCTGGCACTGTATATAGTTGTGTTGGTATTCCAGCATAAAAACAACAAGCCCATCCCCTCCGGTACTAAGGGCGCTGTTGCAGCGCTGTCCAAACAGAAAACCTTAAAAGCCGTTGGCACCTTGGCTTTCCTGTGCATTATGGTGGGCGAGATGGTTCTGAATGTGATCACCTTCGGCACTACATTCCCCTCTACCAACAATCCCCAAATGCCCGTCGGCCCCAACGATGCCAGCACCATTATCGACTATATGTATGAGCGGGAACAGGACAACGCCTTCTTCCGCACAGAGTGCACCGACGGAAAGACCCTCAATGACGGCGCACTGTATGGCTACCACGGCATCACCGCATTTACCAGTTCCGCCAATGTGAATGTGACCCGCTTTATGGTCGCTTTGGGCTTCAGTGGCAAAGACACCTACAACCGTTACAGCTACGGAGAATCCTCCCCCGTTTCCAATCTGTTCCTGAATCTGAAATATATGATCGAACGGGACGGCAAGGTAAAGGAAAACCCCTATTTTCATGATGTTTATTCCGCCGGAAAGGTGCATTTATTAGAAAACAACGCCTATCTCCCCCTGGGTTTCCTAACCGATCCCCAGTTGGCAGATGTAGACTTCAGTTTCACCGGCAATCCTTTCATGTTCCAGAACGAACTGCTCTCGGCAGCATCGGGCATTGACAAACCCGTTTGGTCCACGATGGAAGACCTGGAGATCTACCCGCCTGCTTCCGGCCCGAATGTTACCCCCGACCCCAACAACAAATTCGCCTGTTCCTATGACAATTCCCACAACGAATCCAGCAGCCATATCGTCTACAAATTCACCGCCCAGGACGAGGGTTTGGTTTGTATGTTCATTGACCGCTCCGAGGAAAACGATTACTCCTTCTGGCACAGTGATCACAAGGATTATCTTTCTGTATCCGGCTACAGCCTGCCGATCATGTCCTCGGTTTGCGCCGTAAAGCCCGGCGACGAAGTCAGTGTTTGGCTGAATGTGGCTGAAGAAGAAACCGGCGATGCCACGGTCTATGCTGCTGTATTGACCGAGGAATTCTTCCGGGAGCATTACGAAAAGCTGGCAGAATCCACCCTGGACATTACCCATTTCAGCAACACCAACATTGAAGGTACCATCACTGCGAAGGAAGACGGTCTGATGTACACCTCCATCCCGCAGAATGGCAACTGGGAGGCCCTGGTCGACGGAAAGCCCGCCGAGATCCTAACCGTCGGCAACGCAATGGTAAGCGTAATGATCCCCCAGGGCGACCACACCGTACAGTTCGTGTACAAAAACAAGGCACTCACCTTGGGCGCAGCTGTAGCGATCGTTTCTACCTTAGCCCTTGTAGGCGCTGCAGTCGTTCTGTACAACCCCAAGCTAATGAAAAAATTCCGCAAGAAGGAACAATAACAAAACTGGCGTGCTGCTAAGCACGCCAGTTGTTTATTTCAAAAGCTTAATATGTCCAAAGGTGGGAATGGGTTTTTCCTTTCCGCGGATTACATTGAAAATGCCGATCAGCGACAGCACCCCAAACACGCCAACAAAGACCATAAGCATCGTGGTTTCCACCAGCAGGCTCGTAGCCCTGGATACAGACCACAGGATCTTGCTGACAATCACCGTTATGACCAAGAAAATAGTCTCCACAGTAGCCAGCACAAAGCCCTGGTTTGCGTGGTATTTAATAAACTTGGATTCGGTGGAATAAATCATAGGAATCACCGCAAACCAAAACAGATACGAAAGACACGCAGTGAATTTCTTACCTTTTAAATCTTCAGCTTCCGGTATCTCTTGGCTCAATTCATACGTTTCCATAGAAAAACCTCCCAACACTGTTTGGATAGATTATAATATAACAAATAGCGAAAAGCAAGAACAATTCAAAAACTTAACATTTTCGCCACAACTCACAAACGACATCTATTCGATTGTTCTCCATTTCGACGATATTCTTAAATATCTGTCTATTGATTCTACCATTGGTTTCGTATATAGTGAAAGCACAAGGACCGGTACTTAAAATTTTTTCGAGGTGATTACAATGACGAACATCAAAATTGCAGAAATACTGGCCCAATTGCGGACCTCAAAGGGCGTGACACAGGATGATGTGTCAAAAGCCCTAGGCATTTCCAACAAGACCATTTCAAAATGGGAAAACGGAACTTCTTCCCCCGATCTTACTATGCTGGTTGCTCTTGCCGAATACTACAACGTATCCACCGATACACTTTTGGGTCTTTCCGACGATATAAAAAGCATCCCCGTTGCCATTTCCAACACCCTCAGTGGGCTGGAACGAAATGAACTGATCTTAAAAATTTCAGAAATCATATACGGTATCTTTTTTACCGCAATTGGCCACCCCGCCTCCGAGATTGGAAAAACAAACGCAACAACCTCCCCCATTCCTCCGAAGCCGGATGTTGCACCTAGATCGAGTATTTCCGTAGAGGAATTTTACGGTTTTGTTGTAAACTCGGATAATGTGAACCTCTCTGTAATGCAATGGCAAAACCAAGCGGATTTTGCCTGGCTTTTAGCACCTGAAATACAGGCAAAAATTGTAGAGTTACTCCACTTCCTTGCAGATGCAGATGTTCTGAAGGTAATGTATTTTATCCATAACACAAGCTATTCCAAGCACTTTACAGCCGATTATGCCGCAAAACACACAGGTGTTGGAATAGACAGAATGGTAGCGATTCTGGAAACCTGCTATGATTTGGGTTTATGTACCAAGTCCACGGCCCATCTAAAAGACGGTGAAACCTTTATTTACGAATCCTTCGGAGATGGTCTACTTTTGTCCATTATTTCCATTGCCTACGAAAAGCTGTGTGGATCAAACAGCTACGGGTATTATTACGGCAGTAGTGGCAAGCTGATTGGAGGTGCAAAACAATGACATTATCTCAAAACATCAAACAGTTCCGTTTGGAAAAGAATCTAACCCAGGAGCAACTGGCCACCAAGTTAGGCATTTCCGGCCAGGCTGTTTCTAAATGGGAGACCAGTGAAACCTATCCGGACGGCTCTATGCTGGTCCCCCTGGCACAGGCGCTTGGCGTATCCTTAGACAGGCTGTTTGGAAACGAAGTATATACAATGGAGGATATTTCTCTCCGAATAAAAAATCTCTTAGCACGCACACCAGCAAAGGACCGTCTGCACATGATTCGTGATCTGGGTTGGCAAATGGAGAAAGGTCTTTTTGGCAGCAGACCTGCATTAGAACAACCTTATTCACCGCAGGAAATACTCCAAAAGAAGTCCTCCTCCTATTATCTCAGAGATTACGGTTTTACTCATATTTCCAACGGATTGACACCCTTCTTTGCGGTATTTCCTGAGTACGGTGACAATTTGACCCAGGCTATTGGCGACGGTGAGGAAGTACGAAAGATCTTTGAAGCAATGTCTTCACCGGAAATGATGCGAGCGGTGCTTTGGGTTCACCGGCATGAAGAAGAATTTGTCTTTGAACCGGCGCTGATGGGTATGGAGTGTGATTTAGGAGGCGAGGATTTGGACACCGTTCTGGAGTGCCTGCACAACTTAAACCTTGTGCACAAGCTAAATGTGGAGTTGAACGGCGAACAACGGGTTCTTTACAACACCCGTCCCTCTCACAAAGTAATTGCTCTGTTCATTCTAACTCGAGAAATTAATTACAACAATGGCTACTCCTATATGTCCCACCATCGTAATAAACCGTATTTAAAGTAGTCAAACGCTCCGGTCACTCGACCGGAGCGTTCATTCTAAGTGTAGAAAAAGAGCCAGGATTTCTCCTGACTCTTTTGTGTTCGCGTTACCTATCTTCCCGGGCAGTCGCCCGCCAAGTATTGTCGGCGTACATGAGCTTAACTTCTGTGTTCGGGATGGGAACAGGTGGACCCTCATGACAATCAACACGAACTATATATGCCAAAGCTTTTATGCTCTAACAACTTGTTTTACGCTGTTAAAAATTGGTGACCCGTACCGGATTCGAACCGATGTTAACGGCGT
Source organism: Oscillospiraceae bacterium (assembly GCA_017482385.1). GTDB lineage: Bacteria > Bacillota > Clostridia > Oscillospirales > Oscillospiraceae > Faecousia. The sequence goes on from JAFUNI010000008.1 coordinate 17,848, forward strand.
GAGAGGCCGCTGTCTTAACCACTTGACCAACGGGCCATTGGTGCACCTTCAGGGACTCGAACCCGGGACCCACTGATTAAGAGTCAGTTGCTCTACCAACT
>JAFUNI010000009.1 GCA_017482385.1 Oscillospiraceae bacterium
CCACAAGGCTCGTAAGTCCTTCTTCATCATCGAGCTGCCCGAGTACAAGGTTCCCTCCGTCAAGCGCGCATTCATTTCCATGTGCAGCCGTGGCTGGGCTTACATTGTGAAGGCCGGTACTGTCATCCTGGTCTGCAACACGGTTGTTCAGATCATGCAGACTTTCAACTGGTCTTTCCAGGAGGCTGAGGTTGCTTCCGAGTCCATTCTGGCTACCATCGCTTCTCCCATCGCATACCTGCTGGTTCCCATTGTTGGTGTTGTTTCCTGGCAGCTGGCTGCAGCCGCTGTTACCGGTTTCATCGCTAAGGAAAATGTCGTCGGCACCCTGGCTGTCTGCTTCGTCGGCCTGGAGAACCTGATCGACACCGAAGAGCTGGCTCTGATGGAAGGCGCAGGCGCAGAAGTTGCTACCGTCTTCGCTATTACCAAGGTCGCTGCGCTGGCTTACCTGATGTTCAACCTGTTTACCCCTCCTTGCTTCGCTGCTCTGGGTGCTATGAACTCTGAGATCAACGACCGCAAGTGGTTCTGGGGCGGCGTTGCACTTCAGTTCGCTACCGGTTATGTAGTTGCTTACCTGGTCTACACTATCGGCACTCTGATCACTGCTCCTGCTTCTCTGAACATTGTTGCTGCGATCATTGGCCTTGCCGTTGTGGTGGCAATCGGTGTTGTGATCGCAGGCATGATCAAGAAGACCAATCAGAGCCTGGCTGCTGAGTACGCTCTGAGCGGTAAGTAATTTCTTATGAAACCCATCGATATTCTTGTCATTGCAGTAATCGCTGTGATTGTCGGCGCTGTGCTTTGGTATATTCACAGATCAAAGAAAAAGGGCATTCAGTGCATCGGTTGCCCGGATAGCGCCAAATGCTCCGGTAACTGCTCTGGATGTTCTGGCAATTGTGGCGGCTGCAGTGGCAGCGGAAATAAGTAATAATCAAGGCAACTTTTTCCTTCAAATATTCCCCCCCAACATGTGCAAAAGCGGTTTTCCGTCCGGAGAGCCGCTTTTGTTCGTGTATGACATTTACTTGTGGTATTATGCGTTTACGTGTTAGGGAAGGAACAGCAGGCAACCCGTATTTGAATGACACTCGGGTTAGAGCACTATTTATGTAAAATTTCCTAAAACCGATTGACAAGGTAGGTTTTAAGTGCTATATTTTAATCACCTACCAACTTGGTAAGTATTTAGACAAGAAGGTGTGTTCACAGTGAAGAACTACTTTGAAGCTCTGGTCAGAGCCAATTTCCGTTTTGGTCGAATGTATGGCTGTTACCCCCGCATATCCACACTTTATGATCAGAAAGGAAATTGACTATGTCTAACTACAAATTTGAAACCTTGCAGCTCCATGTTGGCCAGGAGGCTGCTGACCCCGCAACCGATTCCCGCGCCGTTCCCATTTACGCCACTACTTCCTATGTGTTCCATAACTGCGCTCACGCCGCAGCCCGATTTGGCCTTGCGGATGCCGGCAATATCTACGGACGCCTTACTAACTCCACCCAGGAGGTTTTTGAGAAGCGCATCGCTGCCTTGGAGGGCGGTGTGGCTGCGCTGGCGGTTTCCTCCGGTGCTGCTGCCATCTCTTATGTTTTGCAGGCTCTGGGGCAGAATGGCGGCCACTTTGTTGCCCAAAAGACCATTTACGGCGGCAGCTATAACCTGCTGGAACATACACTTCCTAATTTCGGCATCACCGCCAGCTTTGTAAATATCCATGATCTTGCTGAAGTAGAAAACGCAATTCAAGAGAACACCCGAGCTATCTATATTGAAACCCTTGGCAATCCCAACAGTGACATTCCTGACATCGATGCTTTGGCTAGCCTTGCTCATAAGCACGGCCTGCCCTTGGTGGTGGATAACACCTTTGCTACACCTTACCTGCTTCGCCCCATCGAACACGGCGCAGACATTGTTGTCCACTCTGCCACCAAGTTTATCGGCGGTCACGGCACCACATTGGGCGGTGTTATCGTGGATTCCGGCAAATTCGACTGGGCTGCTTCCGGTAAGTATCCTGCCATTGCAGATCCTAACCCCAGCTACCACGGTGTTTCCTTTGTAAAAGCCGTCGGCCCTGCCGCGTTTGTGACCTATATCCGGGCGGTCCTGCTCCGGGATACCGGTGCCTGCATTTCTCCCTTTGCAGCATTTCTGCTGCTGCAGGGCACAGAAACATTGTCCCTGCGTTTGGAGCGCCATGCGGAAAATGCTAAGAAAGTTGTTCAGTTCCTGGCAAATCACCCTCAGGTGGAGACGGTCAACCATCCCAGCGTGCCGGACCATCCCGACCATGCACTGTATGAAAAGTATTTCCCCAATGGCGGTGCATCTATCTTCACCTTTGAGATCAAGGGCGGCGTGAAAGAGGCGCACAAGTTTATCGACAGCCTGCAGATTTTCTCCCTCCTTGCCAACGTGGCGGATGTGAAGAGCTTGGTGATCCACCCGGCTACCACTACCCACAGCCAGCTGACGGAAGAAGAACTGCTGGACCAGGGCATAAAGCCTAATACCATCCGTTTGTCCATCGGCACGGAGCATATTGACGATATTCTTGCCGATCTGCAACGCGGTTTTGACGCAGTAAAGGAGGTATAATTATGGCTAACATTTACACTTCTGCCGACCAACTGATTGGAAAAACGCCCCTTTTGGAGCTGACCCACATTGAAAAAGAATTTAATCTGAAAGCAACGATCCTTGCTAAATTGGAGTATTTTAACCCCGCAGGCTCCGTTAAGGACCGGATTGCCAAGGCGATGATCGATGATGCGGAAAGCACCGGCAAACTGAAGTCTGGCAGCGTGATCATTGAGCCAACTTCCGGCAACACAGGCATTGGATTGGCTTCTGTGGCTGCTGCAAGAGGCTACCGGATTATCATCGTTATGCCCGACACCATGAGCGTGGAACGTCGGCAGTTGATGAAAGCCTACGGCGCAGAGCTCGTACTGACCGAAGGTGCGAAGGGTATGAAAGGTGCTATCGCAAAAGCTGAAGAACTGGCAGCGGAGATTCCGAACAGCTTCATTCCCGGACAGTTCACAAATCCTGCGAACCCTGCTGTTCATAAGGCAACCACTGGTCCGGAAATCTGGGCGGATACCGATGGCAAGGTAGATATCTTTGTTGCCGGTGTCGGCACCGGCGGTACTGTTACCGGTGTTGGCGAATATTTGAAGAGCCAAAATCCTGCTGTAAAAGTCGTAGCAGTAGAGCCTGCTGGCTCGCCGGTTTTGAGTAAGGGTACGCCTGGCACCCATAAGATCCAGGGCATCGGCGCAGGCTTTGTCTCTGCCGTGCTGAACACCGGTGTCTATGATGAGATCATCACCGTGGAAAATGAGGATGCCTTCGCCACCGGAAAGCGGATCGGCAAATCTGAAGGTGTTTTGGTGGGTATTTCCTCCGGCGCTGCTGTTTGGGCTGCTATAGAGCTGGCAAAGCGGGAGGAAAACACCGGTAAGACCATTGTCGTCCTCCTGCCTGATATTGGCGACAGATATTTGTCCACCCCACTTTTTAACGACTGACTTGGAACTCCGGCAGCCGCCAAAAGCAGCTGCCGGAGTGTTTATGGAAAGGAGTATACATTATGTCTTTTACAAGTAATGTAAAAATGAGGCACACAACATACTGGATTTGCACCACCGCGTTATTTATGGCGCTCAATATTGCTATGAGCTCTTTCAGCGTACCGGTTCCCGGAGGACATTTATATATGAATGACATCATCATCTGCACCGCAGCTATTTTATTAGATCCTCTAGCAGCTTTTATGGTCGGTGGTGTGGGCGCATTTTTGGGCGACCTGTTTTTCTACCCGACTCCAATGTTTGTATCACTGGTAACTCACGGTCTTCAGGCGGTCACCATTTCGCTGTTTTCCCACTATGTTATGAAAAAGCACCGGGTAATTTCCTCCGGAATCGGAGTTGCAATTGGTGCTGTTATTATGATCGTAGGTTATTCGCTAGGCAGAGCATTTGTTTACAGCACACCGGAATATGCGATTTTGAAATTGCCTTATCAGATATTGCAAGCCGTTGTGGGAGCGATTGCTGGAATGGTTCTATGCTGGAAGTGCAGATTAGTTGAACTTTTCGACCGGAAAGTATTCCTTAGAAAATAGCTATGCAGAGAAATCCTGCTGGAAAGTTACCTGCTTACATGATATAATGACAAAAAAGATTAAGGAGTAACTGATTATGATGATTTCATCCAGAGGACGCTACTGTTTGCGTGTCATGATCGACTTGGCAGAGCATCAGGGCGAGGGTTACATTCCTATGAGGGATGTGGCAGAGCGTCAGGTGATATCTCTGAAATATATGGAAAAGATCCTGCCCGTGCTTGTGAAAAACAATATCGTGGAGGGTCTTCAGGGAAAATCCGGTGGTTATCGTCTGACTCGCAAACCAGAGGAGTACACACTTGGGGAGATTCTGCGATTGACAGAAGGCTCCCTTGCCCCCGTGGCATGTCTGGAATGCGGCGCTGCTCCCTGCGACCGAGCCGGTGAGTGCCGGACACTGCCCGTCTGGACAGAACTGGATCGACGTATCAACGAATACTTGGATAGTGTGACAGTTGCCAATTTGTTGAAATCCGTTACCGTGATGGATTCTATATGTTAGGAGATATTATCATGCCAATTACGACTATTCTTTTTGATCTGGATGGTACATTGCTGCCGATGGACCAGGATGTATTTGTTAAGGATTATTTCAGTCGGATCGCTGCAAAGCTGGCACCACAGGGATACGATCCTAAAAAACTGATTGATACCATATGGCGTGGAACTGCTGCCATGGTGAAAAACGATGGCACCAAGACAAACGAAGAGGCGTTCTGGGAATATGCTGTTACTGTCTATGGTGACCGGATTGTACAAGATAAGCGCTTCTTTGATGAATTCTATGAAGAGGAATTTGACAAGATCAAGGCTGTTTGCGGTTATCATCCCGCTGCAGCACAGATCGTGAATGGTCTGAAGGAACAGGGATACCGGGTTGCACTGGCAACCAATCCTATCTTCCCGGCCCGTGCGACCCAGTGGCGCATCCAGTGGGCAGGCTTAACACCGGAGGATTTTGAACTGTACACCACCTACGAAAATTCCCGGTACTGCAAACCCAACCTGGATTACTATCGGGATATTCTGACGCAACTGAATGTCAAAGCCGAAGAATGCCTGATGGTGGGCAACGATGTGGTTGAAGATATGATTGCCGAGGAACTTGGTATGAAGGTGTTCCTGCTGACCGACTGCCTGATCAACAAAACAGGGGAAGATATCGATCAATATCCCCATGGTGGCTTTGATGCGTTGGAGGAATTCCTTTCCATACTTTAAGATTAAAAAACGGCATCGCTTCGGCGGTGCTGTTTTTGTTGCACAAAGATGTTGACATATCAACTTTTGGGGTGTATAATGCAGAGGTTGACATTTCAACATCTGTACTCTTGGAGGTATTATATGTTAGACCGATTTGCGCGTTTCTCACTTGCTATTTCTGAAATCAGCCGATGCTGGCACAAACTGGCAGCAGAGGAACTAACAAAATATAAGCTGAACAGTCCGCATGTAGTTTACCTGATCACATTGTATCAGCAAGAGGACGGAATTACCGCTGCCAAGCTGGGCGAACTGTGCTGCAAAGATAAAGCCGATGTATCCCGTATGGTTTCCATTCTGGAGCAGAAAGGTCTTCTGCGGAAGGAAGCTACTGGAGGGAATATGTACCGGGCGCTGCTGAAACTGACGGACGAGGGCAAAATCGCCGCCCAGCACCTGCAGGAGCGTGCCGCTCTTGCGGTGGAACTGGCAGGCTCCGGTATGACAGACGAGGAGCGGGAAGTATTTTACCGTTGCCTGGAGCTGATCACCACCAATCTCCAAACTCTTAGCAAGGAAGGTCTCCCCAAACGATGAATATTTTTGCAAAAATCTACTGCCGTGTCTTTCAAACAGCTTTTAGAATGGCGTTACCGGTCCTTCCGTACAGAGAGCCGGAGATCATTTCATCCTGCTCTAAGCTCGATATCGTATTCAAAAAAGAAAAGGTCAGCTCAGTCCTTGTTGTGACGGATAAAGGGATCACCGCCAACGGACTTGTTGTACCGGTAGAGCAGATCCTAAAAAAGAAGAAAATTCCTTATGTGATTTATGATGAAACCATGCCAAACCCCACAGTTCAAAATGTGGAGGATGCCCTCTCAGTTTATCAGCAAAATGCGTGCAATTGCCTGATCGCCATTGGCGGTGGTTCGGCTATGGACTGCGCCAAAGCGGTTGGTGCCCGTGTTGCCTATCCCAAAAGAACTGTTAATCAGTTGGGCGGAAAGCTGAAGGTATGGCGCAAGCTACCTACATTGATCGCTATTCCCACTACCGCAGGCACCGGCAGTGAAACCACACTGGCGGCCATGATCACCGATACAACCACGCATCACAAATACGCAATCATGAGTTTTCCCCTCATTCCAAAATACGCGGTGCTGGATGCTTCTCTTACATATTCGTTGCCAACCCATCTTACGGCATCTACAGGTGTGGATGCACTGACCCATGCAGTGGAAGCCTATATTGGCCGTTCAACTACAAAGGAAACGCGCAGACTTGCGTTGGAGGCAACAAAGCTTGTATTCCAAAATGTGGAAGCAGCATATCAAGATGGCAATAATCATAACGCCAGAGAGAATATGCTCCATGCAGCATACAAGGCAGGTATTGCCTTCTCCAAGTCGTATGTTGGCTATATTCATGCCGTTGCCCATTCTTTGGGCGGCAAGTATGGCACACCCCATGGTCTTGCCAATGCGGTGTTGATGCCTTACGTATTGGAAAACTACGGAAAATGCGTGTATAAAAAGCTGCGCCGCTTGGGCATTGCCGCAGGCGTCGCAACGGAAGACGATGCACCTATGACTGGTGCCGTCAAATTTATCAATGCTATCAAGACGTTGAATGCTAATATGAATATTCCGACCAAGCTGTCGGGTATTCAGAAGGACGATATTCCGGCACTTGCCAAGCACGCTGCAAAGGAAGCAAATCCCCTTTATCCTGTGCCGAAGCTGATGACAGTGAAGGAACTGGAGCAGTTTTATTACCAGGTGGCAGATTGGAGTTAAGTTATGAAGATTGATGAGATTTTGCAAAAGCAGCGCTCCTACTTTCAAAGCGGCGCAACTCTGCCGGTAAGTTTTCGGATTGCCATGCTGAAAAAGCTGTTGGCGGCAGTTAATAAGTATGAAAAGCATATCGGCGAAGCACTGACCGCCGATCTGGGCAAGAGTGATTTTGAAGGCTTTATGTGCGAGACCGGTCTTGTGCGCAGCGAGATCAGCTATATGATTAAGCATGTCCGTTGCTATGCAAAAGAAAAGACGGTCTATACGCCCATTACCCAGTTCGCTTCCCGCAGCTATGTGAAGCCTTCGCCTTATGGCAATGTACTGATCATGAGCCCCTGGAACTATCCGTTCCTGCTGACTATGAATCCTCTGGCGGATGCCATTGCGGCAGGTAATACAGCTGTGGTCAAGCCCAGCGCCTATTCTCCTGCTACCAGCGCTATCATCGAGAAGATCATTACCGAATGTTTTGATCCTCAGTATGTGGCAGTGGTAACCGGCGGCAGAAAAGAAAATGCTGCCCTGCTGGAACAGAAGTTTGATATGGTGTTCTTCACCGGCTCTCAGAGCGTGGGCAGGGAAGTGCTGCGGCATACTGCTGAAACCTTGACCCCTGCGGTGCTGGAACTGGGCGGCAAGAGCCCCTGCATCGTGGACAGCAGTGCCAAGATCAAATTGGCTGCAAAAAGAATCGTATTCGGTAAGTTCCTGAACTGCGGACAGACCTGTGTGGCGCCGGACTATATCCTCTGCCACGAAAGCGTGAAGGACGAGTTGATCGCGGAACTTCGTAAGCAGATCGGAAAGCAGTACGGTGAGAATCCGCTTTGCAACCCTGACTACGGCAAGATCGTCAACCAAAAGCATTTTGACCGCATCAAGGGGCTGATCGCCCCCAACAAGGCCGTCATCGGCGGCAAATGGAACGAGGACACCTTGCAGATTGCGCCTACTGTTTTGAGTGATGTCACTTGGGACGACGCAGTGATGCAGGAGGAGATTTTCGGGCCTGTTCTACCCATTCTGACTTACAAGAATTTAGAAGAAGTATATGCTATGCTGGCAAATAAAGCGAAGCCTTTGGCACTGTATATTTTCTCCGAGGACAAAAAGGTCATCCGTGATGTGACCCAGCGATGCCGCTATGGCGGTGGATGTGTCAACGATGTGGTCATCCATCTTGCTACTTCCAACATGGGCTTCGGTGGTGTTGGTGAAAGCGGTATGGGCTCCTACCATGGCAAAACCGGGTTTGATGCCTTCAGCCATACCAAATCCGTTCTGGATAAGAAGACCTGGATGGATCTTCCTATGCGGTACCAACCCTACAAGCGCGGCCTATACGGCAAGTTGCTGCACTTCTTCCTGAGATAAATTTGAGAAAGTGAGATGTAAAAATGAACGAGTATATTATCTTTACCGATTCCTGCTGTGACATTAAGCCTGAGCTGCTGCAACAGTGGGGCGTACCCTATGCCAATATGACCTTTTCTTTTGACGGAGAGGACAAGGAATATATTGGCACCGATATTTCTAACAAAGAATTCTATGAGCGTATGCGTCAGGGTGCTTGTGCCAAGACCGCAGCGATCAACGCAGATGCCTTCGCCCGTGCCTTCATGCCGATTTTAGAAGAAGGCAAGGACATCCTCTATGTGGCGTTTTCCTCCGGCCTGAGTACCACATTCAATTCGGCCCACATGGCAGCAGAAGAACTGAGGGAGCAATATCCGGACCGGAAAATTGTCATTGTGGATACGTTAGCAGCTTCTGCCGGCAGCGGTTTGATGGTGTATATGGCAGTTGCCAAGAAAAACGAAGGTGCTTCTTTGGAGGAGAATGCTGCCTATATCGAATCTCTGACTTCTCAGCACTGCATTTGGTTTACCGTAGATGATCTGGAATACTTGAAGCGCGGTGGCCGTGTCAGCCCTCTGGTTGCCTTTGCAGGCGGTGTGCTTGGAATCAAGCCGGTGCTGCAGATGGACAGCGAAGGTCATCTGATCAAGGTCTCCACTACCCGTGGCAGAAAGAAGGCTATTGAAGCACTGGCAGATAAGTATGCTGAGCTGTCCTACGAAGAGAAGAATACGCCTGTTTTCATTTCCCATGCCGAGTGCGAGGAGGACGCAAAGCACTTAACAGAAATTCTGTTGCAGCGCCACGGAGTCAAGGTGACTTTAATTACAGAAATCGGCCCGGTCATCGGCTCCCACGCGGGCCCCGGCACTCTTGCAATCTTCTTTATCGGTAAGCATAGATAACATAGGAACTTGCGGTAGAGTCGTATTTCTACCCACAAGAGAGTCCAAATCCCTGTAGTAGGTGGAAAACTGCCTGCTGAAATGATACCCTAAGTTAGAAATCGAAAGGCAGGTATATTACCTATGAGAACTGTAAAAATTGTTGCGGATTCCTCCGCGAATTTGATGGAATTAAAGGCCGTCGCATTTGACGCGGCACCGCTGAAGATCATTACCGGCCAGCGGGAATTTGTGGACGACCGGAATCTGGATTTAGAGGAAATGATTCGATTCTTCAAATCCTACAAAGGAAGATCTCAAAGCTCTTGCCCCAATCCCGAGGATTGGCTGAAAACCTTTGGCGATGCAGATGATGTTTTCTGTGTTGCCATTACCAGCGGTCTGTCCGGCAGCTATAATGCTGCCTGTATTGCAAAGGATATGTATGAAGCGGAGCATCCCGGCAGACGAGTCTTTGTGATCGACTCTCTTTCTGCCGGTCCGGAGCTGACACTGATCGTAGAAAAGTTGGAAGAGCTGATTGTCGCAGGAAAGTCCTACGAAGAGATCTGCTCTTACATGCCGGAGTATCAAAAGAAGACCGGACTACTATTCATGCTGGAATCTCTCAATAACTTTGCGGCCAATGGCAGAGTTTCTCCGGCTGTCGCTAAGATCGCCGGCGTTCTGGGCATTCGCATTGTAGGCAAGGCCAGCGATGCAGGCACTTTAGAGCCTACAGATAAGTGCAGGGGCGAGGCAAAATCCTTGAATACGATTCTTAAGCATCTGAAGGATAGCGGCCTCAAGACCGGCAAGGTGCAGCTGGCGCACTGCCAAAACGAATCCGCTGCCAATACACTGAAAAGTATGATCGAGACAGATCTGCCGGGCGTGACCGTGAAGATCGGTATCAATCTGGGCCTGTGCAGCTTCTACGCAGAAAAGGGCGGCCTGCTGGTTGGCTTTGAAAAGTATTAACGGCATGGAAAAGAAGCAGGCACTAAGATGGGTCCGGCTGGATAATGCTGCAAAGATATATCCGGCGGCCCGAAGAAAAAACTGGAGCAATCTATTCCGCCAGTCTGTAACACTGACAGAAGATGTAGATGTTCAGGTGCTTCAAAGTGCACTGGATGTAACGGTGAAACGGTTTCCGTCCATTGCAGCAAGGTTGCGTAGAGGCGTGTTTTGGTATTACCTGCAGCAGGTTGCCGAAGCTCCGGAAATAAGCAGGGAGTATAGTTATCCTCTGGTATTTATGGACCGGGAGGAAATGCGGAAATGTGCCTTTCGGGTCATAGCCCACGAAAACCGCATTGCCGTAGAATTCTTCCATTCGCTAACAGACGGAACAGGCGCTCTAATCTTTTTGAAAAGCTTGACAGCGGAATATCTGGAGCAAAAGTACGGTGTATCTATCCCGGCGGAAGATGGCATTTTAGACAGACGGCAGGAACCGCTGGAAGAAGAACTGGAAGACAGTTTTCTAAAATACGCCGGAACAGTAGCAGCCAGCCGAAGGGACACAAACGCATGGAGAATGCGCGGTGTGCCCCAGCCCGGCGGTGGCCTGAATCTGACCTGTTTCAGACTTCCTGTAAAGGAAGTGCTTGCTTCGGCGCACAATCGCAGTGTTTCGTTAACAGTATTCTTAAGTGCGGTCATGATGCAGGCACTGCTGAATTTGCAGCAGGAAAAAGTAAGATCTTACCGAAGACGGAAGGGTATCAAGTTGCTGATACCGGTGAATTTGCGGCAGCTGTTTCCCAGTAAGACCCTTCGCAATTTTGCTATGTATACCATTCCGGAGATCGATCCCCGGTTGGGCGAATATACCTTTGATGAAATATGCAAAGTGATTCAGCACAAAATGGGTAGCGAAATAACTCCGAAGCATATGAGCACTGTGATCGCTACCAATGTGAATGACGAAAAAAATCCTTTGGTACGACTAATCCCACTGCCGATCAAGAATATGGTTATGAAAGCCATTTTTGACAGTGTGGGCGAGAGAAAGTCCTGCCTGACCTTATCGAATTTGGGTTTGGTAAAGGTTCCTCAGGCTATGGAACCTTACATTTGCCGTTTTGATTTTATCCTGGGCGTACAGGCAGCAGCACCCTATAACTGCGGCGTAGTATCTTACGGGGACACGGTCTATATCAATTTCATTCGAAATATCCGGGATGCAGAATTGGAACGGCATTTTTATCTGGTCTTACGGGATATGGGTGTCCCTGTAACTGTAGAAAGCAATCAGGAATGAGGTGTGTGGTATGTATTGCGTAAATTGCGGTGTCAAGCTTGCTGACACGGAGGAGAAGTGTCCTTTATGCAACACGGTACCTGGGGAACCTCTCAATAGAAGAGAACCGGCGAGAGCATTATATCCCAAAAACCGTTATCCCGAAGTAACTGTAAAACCCAGCGCGGTTAACAGTACGATCCTTGTCTTGTTTTTGATACCACTGCTTGTTACATTTTTCGTGGACCTGCAAACTGGGCAGAAGCTGGATTGGTTCTGGTATGTGGCCGGAGCGCTTGTGCTGGCGTATGTTGTACTTGCGCTGCCGATCTGGTTTCGAAAGCCAAATCCCGTGATTTTTGTCCCCTGTGATTTTGCCGCATCGGCACTGTATTTACTGTTGATCAATCTGCTGACAGGAGGCAAATGGTACTTAAGCTTTGCACTCCCGGTGACCGTGAGTGTTGGCCTGATCGTAACCTCAGTGGTGGTACTGCTGCGGTACTTGCAAAAAGGCAGATTGTACATTTTTGGCAGCGCGATCATTGCCATGGGCACGGTGATGCTTCTGGTGGAGTGGCTGCTGTCGGTAACATTCCACATTGCGTTTGTGGGTTGGTCAGTGTATCCGCTGATCGTGTTTGTGCTGCTGGGTGGATTACTGATCTTCTTGGCTATTAACAGCTCTGCCCGGGAAAGAATGGAGAGAAAATTCTTTTTTTAGTTGGCAAATATCAGCGCATCCTTTATAATCGTCCCGAAAGATATATAGAAGAGAGGAACAACTACATATGGACATCTTTGAAAAATGCAGAAAACGCGGCATGGTACACGAAGTAAGAGAAAAGGGCATATATCCTTACTTCCACGCGCTGGAGAGCCGCCAGGATGTTGAGGTCATTATGGAAGGCAAACGCCGCATTATGCTTGGCTCTAACAATTACCTGGGTCTGACCACACAGCCGGAGGTTGTGGAGGCCGGCATAAAAGCTTTGGAACAGTACGGTACCGGCTGCTCCGGCTCCCGTTTCCTCAACGGCACTTTGGAAATGCATCTGGAGTTGGAGTGGGAGCTGGCAGCATTCCTGAAAAAGGAGGCAGTGATAACCTTTTCCACCGGCTTCCAGTCCAATCTTGGCATCATCAGTGCCATTGTCGGTATGGGCGACTATGTCATTTTGGACCGGGAGAATCACGCATCCATTTATGATGCCTGCCGCTTGAGTTATGGAAAAATGCTCCGCTTCAAGCATGCAGATATGGCAGATTTGGAAAAGAAGCTCCAGGAGGTGCCGGAGAACAAGGGCTGCTTGATCGTCACGGACGGTGTGTTTTCCATGGGTGGCGATATTGCCAAGCTTCCGGAGATCTGCGCCTTGGCGAAGAAATACGGTGCCCGTGTGATGGTGGACGATGCCCATGGCCTCGGCGTGATTGGCGAAGGCGGCAGAGGCACTGCCAGCCATTTCGGTCTGGAGGATCAGGTGGATATTTATATGGGTACCTTCAGCAAGTCCCTTGCCTCGTTGGGCGGCTATATGGCAGCCAGTGCAGAGGTGGTGGACTATGTGAAGCATGCGTCCCGGCCCTTTATCTTTTCCGCGTCCATTCCACCGTCATCCTGTGCAGTCGCGTTGGCATCCCTTCGTTATATGAGATCCCATCCGGAAATCGTGCAGAAGTTGGCTGACAATAGCTCTTACTTCCGCAACGCCTTGAAAACCAGAGGTGTTCGGATCATTGAATCCACCACTCCTGTGGTACCCATCTACACATACGAGGCATTTAATACATTGGAAAAGACCAGAAAGGCTTACGATGCAGGTGTCTATGCCAATCCTGTGCTTCCTCCTGCCTGCGCTCCTAATGAGTGCCTGATCCGCACAAGCCTGATGGCAGCACACACTTATCCGCTTCTGGATGAAGCTGCGGATATCCTAGCTGCGGTGATGAACGATGAAAACTAAAGTTGCAATCGTAACTGGCGGCAGTTCCGGAATAGGCCGCTGCACCGCAATTGCTCTCAGTCAGGCCGGATGCAAGGTTTATGAATTCAGCCGTAGAAACAATGCGATTGACGGAGTGATCCATATCGGTGTTGATGTGACAGACGAAAACAGTATTGCCACTGCTATTGATCAGATAACCGCTGATAACGGACGAGTTGATATCTTGGTTAACTGCGCAGGTAACGGTATTTCCGGTGCGGTGGAGTTCACGGAACTCAAAGATGCCAAAGCACAGTTTGAAGTGAATTTCTTCGGCATGGTTAATATGAACAAGGCTATATTGCCCGTTATGAGGCAGCAAGGGCTCGGAAAAATTGTAAATATTAGTTCCGTTGCCGCAGTTGCACATATTCCGTTCCAGACCTACTATTCCGCATCTAAAGCAGCTATCGAATCCTATACCTGCTGTCTTGCGAATGAAGTCAAGCCATTTGGTGTATCTGTAACCTGTGTTCAGCCTGGGGATATTGCTACAGGCTTTACACAAGCTCGCCGCAAATCGGCTGTGGGAGATGATGTGTACCACGGTCGAATTTCCAGAAGTGTTGCCGGTATGGAAAAGGACGAGCAAAACGGTATGAGACCGGAGACTGCAGGTAAGTATATCGCTAAGATTGCACTTAGAAAGAATGTAAAGCCGATCTACACCTTGGGCATGGGGTATAAGTGTCTGAGTGTACTGTGCAAAATTCTTCCTTGCCGCCTGCGAAACTGGATAGTTGGAATGCTGTATGCACGATGACCGGTAAGATAATAAACGAAATAATCAACAAAGGCGGCGTTTGGCCGCCTTTGTTACTTACGAAATATTGAAATGGTATTATTCCTGTGGTAAACTTTACGTAGAAACAATCTAGACTTACTGACGGGAGGGTTGGTATATGGCATATTTCGTTATGTGTATAATTGGATATTTGCTCGGCTGCTCCAATCTGGCCTTTCTTCTTGCTAAAGCAAAGGGCGTTGATTTGGCAGGGGGAGGAAGTGGAAATCCCGGCGCATCCAATGTAACGATTCTGATGGGATGGCGTCTCGGCATTCTTGTCGCTGTTCATGACGCGGGGAAGGCGTTACTTGCCGTTATCTTGGCTAAAGTATTGTTTCCGGACACGAATGGTATTGCGGTGGTCGCTGGTGCTTCCTGCGTCTTAGGTCATATCTTCCCGATGTTTTTGAAATTCAAGGGCGGCAAAGGATTTGCGTCTTACATAGGAATGATACTGGCACTGAACTGGAAATTTGCCTTGATCATATTGGCTGCTGTGATCGTGATCACGATCGTTTTGGACTATTTGGTGCTTGGTACGACCTTTACAGTCATTAGTCTTCCGGTTTATCTAATGGTTACCTCTGCCGGTTGGGTTGCGATTACTGCCGCCTGCATTGCAACTGTGGTAATCATTGCGAAACACAACGTCAACTATGTTCGCATATGGAAAGGAACAGAGATCGGCTTACGCTCTACTATGAAACGAGAACATCGGGTTAAATGATAGCCGTATGAATCATTCGAGAAAAGGAGTACAGCGTATGAAAAAACGAAGCACGACACTCGTTCTTTTTGTAACGGTTATATGCTGTCTTGCGATGGCACTGGTGGACGGCGTGCTGCGTCCCGGCTATGCGGTCAAATCCGCAATCAAAATAGCACTCTTTATGTTGATCCCGCTGATTGCCTCCAAAATGGATCGTAGTGTCCTGTATCTACAACTGCTCCGACCCAAGAAGAAAGGATTGCTTCCGGCCATCGCTCTTGGCGTAGGCATCTATGTGGTGATCCTCGGTGGGTACTTCCTGATATCGCCGTTCTTTGACTTCTCACAGATTGCCGGTGCCTTGACAGATAACGCAGGTGTCACAAAGGATAACTTCCTTTATGTGAGCCTGTATATTTCCTTTGCAAATTCTTTTTTGGAAGAATTCTTTTTCCGAGGTTTTGTCTTTACCAATCTGAAACAGCACTCCAGCAGAAAACTGGCGTACATATTCAGTGCTTCAGTGTTCAGTCTGTACCATGTGGCTATGATGATCGGTTGGTTCTCTCCGGCGCTCTTCCTGCTCGTCATGGCGGGACTGGTGATCGGTGGTATGATTTTCAACTGGCTGAATGAAAAGCTGGATACGATCTACTGCTCCTGGCTGACCCATATGTTTGCCAATTTTGCCATTAACACGATTGGCTTTATGCTGTTGCAGTGAAAGGCTCTGCAGATGTATAGGCCGAGGTTGCGTGCTATGGCACAGATAATCAATAGATAGGTAAGAGGAAATGGTATGAAAGAAAATAGAAAACAGTTTTGGCAGGCACTGAAATTTACACTGTTCTCCATCTCCGCAGGTGTGATTCAGATTGGTTCTTTTGCACTACTGGAAATCTTTATTAAGGATTATTGGATTCCATATCTGATCTCTCTGGTGCTGTCAATTCTATGGAACTTTACCCTTAACCGCCGCTATACCTTTAAGTCTGCGGTCAATGTACCGGTGGCTATGGCGAAGGTGGTTGGATTCTACCTGGTGTTCACACCTCTGTCTACATATCTAGGCAATCTGGCAGAGGGTGCAGGCATAAATGACTTTATCATTCTGATCGTCACTATGCTGTCAAACTTTGTATTGGAATTCCTGTTCTGTAAGTTTGTTGTCTATCGTGGCAAGGAAGACACATTGAGTAAGTAAATAACTTTTGCTATAAAAAACTGTACAGAGCTTATGCAAATAGTTTTTTGATTCCTGTAAATGAATAGTGAGAGATAGAGAGGTGAGTTCGTTCTAATGGCGTTCAAGCAACATGCGAAGCAAAAAATCCTGATTGTAATTAGTGTAGCTGTCGTTTTGACACTGCTGATGCTGCTTGCGCTTTCCGGAGGCAATTTGGCGCTAATAAAAAGCCTGTTTATCCACGACCTCTCCAACGAGGAGATGAAGGAACTCTTAGCCGGCTTTGGGTGGCGTGGTTATATTGTGATCACGGCGCTGTCTATGCTGCAAGTCGTGTGCACTTTTCTTCCGGCGGAGCCCATTCAAGTTCTAGCTGGTGTTACCTTTTCATTCCCAGTTGGCCTTCTGTGCTGCATGATTGGTATTCTGTGTGGGAATTCACTGATCTACATATTGCAAAAGACCTACGGCGACCGTTTGCGAAGCTTCTTTGTTAAGAAGCTGAATCTGAATCTACAATTGATTGCCCAATCCAGCAAAGCCATTATTATCATTTTTATTCTGTATTTCCTTCCGGCAATTCCATACGGTATGATTTGTTTTCTGGCCGCCAGCCTGGGAATGTCCTACCGACGTTATATCACTGTCACAATGTTAGGTTCATTACCGTCTGCTTGCATTGGTGTAGGATTGGGTTATATAGCCATTATGTCCGACTGGATCGTGACAGTCTGCATATTCGCAGTGCTTATCTTATTTGCAGGCGTTCTAGTTTGGAAGAAGGACATTCTGTTTGACAAACTGCACAGCTACGCAAAGCACCATAAAGGTGCGGCTCAATACAAGGTCCGTTCGGTGAATGGTTTCTTGATGACCGTTCTTTACTGCGCTGTAAGAGTTTGCCTTTCTCTTTGCGGCGTAAGTTTGAAGACAATCAACAAAATTGGTAAGCCGAAAGAACCTTCCATCATTCTGTGCAACCACGGTTCTTTTATCGACTTCATTTATGCGGCAGCATTGCTTCGTAAATATAGGCCGCACTTCATTGTGGCAAGACTTTATTTTTATCACACCATATTAGGTTGGCTTCTACGGCAGGTAGGTGCATTCCCTAAGAGCATGTTTGCAATGGACATGGAGAACGCCAAGAACTGTTTGACAGTGCTGAAAAACAATGAGATCCTGGCAATGATGCCAGAAGCGCGGCTTTCTACAACCGGCCGGTTTGAGGACATTCAGAGCAACACCTATTCCTTTATCAAGAGGGCAGGAGTCAGTGTGTATACCATCAAGATCCACGGCGATTATCTTGCCGACCCCAAGTGGGGCAAGGGCTTCCGTAGAGGTTCTGTGGTGGAAGCAGAGCTGGATATTCTATATACCGCAGAACAGGTGAACAGCCTTTCTTTGGAGCAGGTGAAGCAAGGGATCGAGCAGCGGCTGTCCTATGATGAGTTCGACTGGCTACAGCAGCGTCCCAATGTACACTACCGGTCAGGACATTTGGCAGAGGGCCTGGAAAATATTCTGAGCGCCTGCCCAGTTTGCGGCAGAAAGTATACCATCACAACCAAGAAGAATGCGGTCAGTTGCGAACACTGTGGTTATCTAACATCATTAAATAACCGTTATGCGTTTGATGGCGATTTCCGCTTTGACAATTTTACTCAGTGGTATGATTGGCAGAAGATGCTTATACAGCAGGAAATTGCTGAGAACGAGGACTATACTTTAATTTCCAAAGTGGAGTTGCGGTTGCGTGGAAATGGCAACAGTTTGACAAGACACAGCGGCTTTGGCGTTTGTACTTTAAGCCGGGACGGACTGACATATTCCGGTACCAAGGATGGAGAAATCGTCGAACTCCATTATTCTATACAGAAAATATATCGGTTGCTTTTCGGAGCCGGTGTGAATTTTGAGATATACGATGGGTCTGAGATTTTGTTCTTTGTGCCCGAAGAAAAACGTTCGGCTGTGGAATGGTATATGACCTCTATGATCCTTCACGACCGAGCCAAATGAGGAGGAATTGTTATCCTTACGAAAGAGAGAAAGAAAAGAGAGCAGCAGAAGGCATATTCCAACATCAGCTTCCGTTCTTTTGTGACGGTGGCAGTGCTCCTGCTGGTGGTGTTGTTTTTCTGCGGATCACTTTCCTATTTCATCCCACAGGGAGCCTTTGAAAGGGATGCAGACACCAACATTATCCCCGGTACATACCAGGCGGGAACCGTAGAAGGAATTGCGCTCTGGCGTGTAATCACCGCCCCAATCCGTGTGTTTGCATCGGAGGATGCGCTGACTATCATTATGATCAGCATTTTCCTGCTGGTGATGAGTGGCGTTTTCAACCTGCTGGACAAAACCGGAGGCATTAAAACATTCATTGAGTTTATTATGCGCCGCTTGCGGGACAGCGGTGGCCCGGTGGTATGTATTATGATACTACTGTTTATGCTCTTCGGAAGTCTGTTTGGTATGTTTGAGGAGCTGGTGACCCTTCTTCCGCTGATCATTGTGTTCATGCTGTCTATGAAGCTGGACACGATGGCGGGACTGGGTGCGTGCCTGATGGCAGCGTGCTTTGGCTTTTCTACCGCCATTACCAATCCCTTTTCAGTGGGCACAGCCGCTCAACTGGCAGGGGTTCCGGTATCCTCCGGTGTTTGGCTCAGAGTGGTATTCTTTGTAATCGTCTATCTGATTTTGTGCTGCTTTCTGATAAGCTATCTAAGAAAGATCCAGCAAAACCCCCAAGCATCACCTACTTATGAAATGGATCAGAAAAAGCGTGAGAGCCTGATCCTGTGCAGAGATGATGCTCCCCGGGACCAACAGAAGATCTTTCGGGTATATGCTACATTCTTTGCCATCCAAGGCGTACTGTTGGTAGCAATTGCCAGCATAAGAGCAATTTCCGGCCTTGCAATTCCGATCCTTGCAGCAAGCTTTTTGGTATTCGGCTTAATTGCAGGACAGATCGTGTGCAAAGACTTCCGGAAAGTTTTTGCATTCTTCCTGCAAGGAGCTGTGGCAATGCTCCCGGCTGTTGCGATGATTGCGCTGGCCTCCTCGGTGAAGCTGGTTATGGTGGAGAGTAATATCATAGACACGGTCATGAATGCCGTGTTGCAGCTTTTGGTTGGCAAGGGCAAGTTTGTAACGATCCTTTTGATCTATGCCTTGATCCTGTTCCTGCAGCTCTTTATCGGCTCGGCATCGGCAAAAATATTCCTGGTTATGCCCATTGTCCTGCCCATTACCAATGCATTAGGCATCTCACCCACGTTGGTAATCCTGACCTATTGTATGGCAGACGGATTTACCGATGTGATCCTGCCCACAAATCCCGTGTTACTGATCGGCCTGTCTATGGCGAATGTGTCGTACTGGAAATGGCTGAAATGGACTTGGAAACTCCAGATGTTGCTGTTTGCAGTTTCCGTAGCAGTGCTGTATTTCGGTGTTCTGGTGGGATATTAACCGAGATTAGAACTAAATTGTAAAAAAAGGAAAATCGGCATAGCTGGAAACTAATTACTAAGATTTAAGTGACAGAATGGTGGCACATATTTGGCAGGATGCTGGCACGGTTTTGGCAGAAGAATGACAATGACTTGGCAGAACATCTGTGCTATAATCCTAATATGAAAAACTGGGACTTCGGAAGAAGCCCCAGTTTTCTTGTATATACAACCGCTGATGATCGGGATATATGATCATCTTGCGTATTATCTTGCATACTATCTGGCTCTGCTACACAGATCCAGCCGATCTCGGATTCGAATATTCTCATTTTTAAGTAAGGTGCAGCCTATGAAAGACTGCACCTTTTAATATTTGAAAAATGTTAGAAATATTTTTCATATTTAGTTGCATTTTGGGGGTGTGAATCGTGTAATAAGATTGAATGGATAAATTTATGACATTTTTCTTGAAGGTGAAAGATTTTCGCCCTCTGAGAATGTGGTTATATAGTAGAGGGGATGCAACCGAAAACAACACAAAGTGTGAATTTTTTGAAAACATTTTACCAAAGTGGCAGAAATGCCGTTTTTGAAAGCATCTTTATAGGTAGAAGAGAAAATATTTTTCAAAACTGAAACAAATCGAGGTTTTGAATGCGTTTTTATAGGTAGAGGGGGGATCACACGATGATTTGAAAATAATCGAAATATTTTTGCAAATTGATAGAATTTTCTGTTTTATATGACTCCTTTATATGTAGAGGGGTACCCTATGTAACTTGACAATAAAATATCAAAAAATTTTTTGAAATTTATCTCCCAGACTCATTTGGGAACGGGAGTTAAATTGACTTTGTCGAACATCTGTGCTATAATATTACTAAGGCAAGATCAAGCACCCAGGCTACCGTCTCGGTGGAAGTGCGCCCACCGTTTGACACTGTCGGGTGACAGTGGAACGGTACGGACCAGCGAAAGAAGGAGTAGTGGTCTATAATCGGTGAAGGTCTTCGAATCGATTGCCGGGAGTGCTGGCTACGCCGAAGTGATGTTTGCAGACGTGCAGGCAAAGCTTGTAGCCATCCTCCCGGTCCTTGTTTTGTGGCAAAACTGGTAAAATAATTTGGCAACATTTTGGCACAATTGTGGCACAAAATTGGCAGTAAATTGGCAGGGAAATGCCGATGACATCCGGGGAAATCTGTGATAGGATGGAATTACAGATAAAGCAGCGGCCCTGTTTGATACCCGGAAAAACGGATCGATATTATTAGATACACAAATGCCTTTTATCGATTCGGCGCGAATCAAAAACAGGTGAATACAGTGATTTCTCCGCAGCAGGTTCTGTTAAGACTTGCTGCGTTTTTGTATTCGATTATTAGTGCTGCGTAATTGTTGAGGTGATGAATTCAGGAAAAAACAATAGAACCCTAGGCAAGTTCGTTGAATAACTATCCTATTCGAAAGAGAAATCATACCATGAAGAAAAAAGTTTACAAAGAATTTTGTTTCGGGGAGTCGAACGGTATGGTATAATATAAATGTACCTGTGGCTTACCTGAAGAAAGGAGTTTTTATGAGTAAGTTGCAGGAAAGCAATGTCGCGAATGAGCGGGTATACACGGTGGAGGAGATCGCGAAGTTAGCGCGGATCAGCCGCACCGGTGCATACGAGCTTATCAAGAAGGAATACTTCCCGGTGATCCGAGTCGGTAGTCTGATCCGGATCCCCAAGGAGCCCTTCGATGCATGGTTAGACGGTCGAGGAAACTAATCATGTAAAGGAGTAGTGTTATGGCGACAATTGTTAAGCGAGGAAAAAATTTCTATGTAGTTTTTCGCTATGATGACGCGAACGGTAATTCCCAGCAAAAATGGGAGTCGTTTAAGACCAAGAAGGAAGCCCAAAAGCGTAAAAGCGAGGTCGAGCATGAGATCGACACTGGTACATTTATTCCACCCGCCAGCATAAAGATCAAGGATTTTCTCGTTGATTTTGTGGATATGTATGGCAAGCGGAAGTGGGGGTTGTCTATGTACACCTCCAATTCGGGACTAATCCGGAATTATATCAACCCCGTTTTGGGTGAGGTAAACGTTCAGGATGTGGATGCCCGGGTGGTGGACAAGTTTATTGCCACATTGCAGAAAACCAAAGCGGTGGACTGCAACGGAAGAAGGGCAAAAACGGAGTTTGTCACCCCGTGTACCATTGAGAAGATCTGTAAGCTGATGCGTTGCGCGTTTGGACAGGCAATCCGCTGGGGTATGGTTGGCAGAAATCCCTTTATTGGCGCGACCCTTCCCAAGAGGGAACAGAGGAAGCGCGCCATATGGGATGCAGAGACCATTCGTAGGGCGCTGGATGCCTGTGAGGATGACCGTTTGTACTTAGCTATCCATCTTTCCTTTGCCTGTTCTCTTCGCTTTGGGGAGATCTGTGGGCTCACATGGGACTGTCTGGATGTTTCCGATGCGGCTATCGCCAGTGGCAATGCCTATCTAAAGGTTGAGAAGGTGTTGGCCCGTGTGGACGAAGGCGCAGTTGATGCGCTGGGAGAGAATGACATATTCTTTACTTTCCCGGCTGTTGTTAACGGAAAGTCCAAGACCCGGCTGGTTCTGAAGAAGCCTAAGACCGAATCCAGTATCCGCAAGGTGTGGATCCCGGTGACTCTTGCCAAGCTGCTGAGAGCCTGGAAGGAAAGTCAGGACAAGGCAAAGGCCTACTTAGGGGATGCCTACTACGATTACAACCTGGTGCTCACCCTTGATAATGGACGGCCTTGTGAGGATCGGGTGATCGGCAATGCCTTCAACCGACTCAAAAGGAACGCAGACCTTCCGGATGTGGTCTTTCACTCTCTCAGGCACTCCAGCACGACCTATAAGCTGAAGCTGAACCACGGAGACATCAAGGCAACACAGGGCGATACGGGCCACGCACAGCCTGACATGGTCACTGAGGTTTACGCCCACATTCTGGACGAAGACCGCAAGGTCAATGCCCAGCGCTTTGAGGCAGGCTTCTATTCGAGGGCTGATCTGCGTGGACTGGAGCAGTCATTCCGCACGCAACCCGTGCAACAGCCGGGAATGGATATCGTGCAGCTGCTCGTTCAGCTGCAGCAAAATCCGGCACTGTTGACCCTTCTGAATGGGCTCGCGAATGCAAATGTGTCCGGATAATCCCAAACCGTTCAAAACCGTCTGTTAGCAAAAATGCGATTTTGTTAGCAAAAATTCAAAAAAGTGTTCGAATCCATTTGGCAGCCCATAAGAGCTGCGGCTGCCAAATGGAAACACTCTGACAATTTAATAATGGGACAAATAGTTATGAAAACACCGTGATTTACGGTGAAATCACGGTGTTTGGCACCCCCGGCGAGACTCGGACTCACTACCTCGCGCTTAGGAGTTTAGAAGTCACTTAAAACCGGAGTACACCGATGTTTCCTTAAATGCACTAAAACCCTTGTGGCGCAAGGCTTTTTGGACTTTCTGAGTTTCCTACTGTTTCATGCTAAATTTGCTAATATCACGCCGTTCAGCGGTTTCTATTAGCAAAAAATTAGCGCTGGGGCGGTTTTTAGGAACAACGTTCAACTGAAAAAGTGAACATAGTTCCCCCGTGTATCCTTTAGTATAGTTGACATTCTTAATAAAATCAAGAGGTTTGTTGCCCCCAGCTTACATAGCTTACATAGCCGTCCACCGGAAAACCGATGGGCGGCTAATTCTATGTAAAGGAGGAAACCCAATGGCGAAAACCAAAGTAATTGCCGTAGCCAACCAAAAGGGCGGCGTAGGAAAAAGCACCACGGTGTATAACCTGGGTGCCGGTCTTGCGCTTAACGGCAAAAAGGTCTTGCTTGTGGATGTTGACCCGCAGGGCGACCTAACCAAGATGTTGGGACAGAGAAAGCCGCATGATCTGCCGCTGACCCTTGCGAACTGCATGAACGATGTGGTGGCTGGGGTCGGCGGCAATGAACACCCGGAGATTATGCACCATCACGAAGGCTTTGACTTTGTACCCGGCAACCGTAGCTTGTCGGCGGTGGAAATCGGGCTTGTGAATGTTATGAGCCGAGAAACTGTACTGCGCCAGTACATCGACAGCGTAAAGCGCGATTACGATTATGTGTTGCTCGATTGCCGTCCCTCCCTTGGTATGCTGGTCATCAATGCGCTTGCCGCGTCGGATCATGTGCTGATTCCCGTGCAGGCGGATTATCTGGCAGCCGAGGACATGACGGAACTGCTTGGCACGGTGCGGCAGGTCAAACGGCAGATCAACCCTAAACTGCAAGTCGGCGGTATCTTTTTGACAATGGCGAATGAAACCAATTTTCGCAAGGATATTGTCGCCACCGTCAAGGAGAACTACGGAAAGCATTTTCCCGTGTTGCAGACGGTCATTCCCGCAACCGTGCGGCTTGCCGAGATCAGCACCGCAGACAAGAGCATTTTTAAGCATGAGCCAAACGGAAAAGCCGCCCAAGCCTATGGCAGTCTGGTAAAGGAGGTGCAGAGCATTGGCGAAAAACAGCGCAGCAAGCCTTCTGACATCAGTAGATGAACTGTTCACGACTCAAGAGGAACGGGACGAAGCCAAGAGCGAAAGAATCGTAAAACTTCCGCTGGATGAAATCAGCGATTTTCCAAACCACCCTTTTAAGGTGCGTATGGATGACTGCATGATGGAAATGGTGGAAAGCGTGAAGGCCCACGGCGTACTTGTTCCTGCCATTGTTCGTCCTAACCCGGACGGTGGCTATGAAATGATCGCAGGACACCGGCGAAAACTGGCAAGCAACCTTGCCGGACAGATGGAAATGGATTGTATCGTCCGTAATCTTACCGACGATGAAGCCATTATCATTATGGTCGATTCCAATTTGCAGCGCGACCAAATCCTGCCCTCCGAGAAAGCGTTTGCTTATAAAATGAAGCTGGATGCTATGAAACGGCAAGGTCAAAGAACGGATTTAACTTCTGACCCACTGGGGCAGAAGTTAAAAGGGGTCGTATCGGTGGAACAGCTTGCCGCAGACGCTCCCGACAGCAAGACCCAAATCCAGCGATTTATCCGTTTGACCTATCTTATCCCGGAGCTTTTGGAAATGGTAGATAATTCTGTCCTTAAAGATAAGGAAATAAAGCAGATCGCTTTGCGGCCTGCCGTGGAACTGTCCTACCTTTCCGAAAACGAACAGCGGCTTGTGCTTGATACCATTGACTTGGAGGATTGCACACCGTCCCATGCCCAGGCAATCCAAATGCGCGCGGCTTCAGAACGGGGCGAACTGACGGAAGAAACGATCCTGTCCCTCATGCAGCAGGAAAAGCCTAACCAAAAGGAGCAGTTTCGTATGCCACGAGAAAAAATCAACCGCTTTTTTGCGCCGGGGACGCCCGCGCAGAAGATCGAGGACACCATTATCAAGGCTTTGGAGCTTTATCGGAAAAGACAACGCGAACAGCAGCGATAACCCACTAACAAGGGGTCAGTGCGCCCATTTTAAGGACGGGAACGGCGGTGCTTCGGCGGCTCCCCCTCTCCACACCTCACCCCCTCAAAACCTTGCTGTACCAGCCGAAAAAAGAGTATTTGCAGTCGGCTGTATGTCGCACCTTTGCGTCAATCGACAGTTTTCGGTAAACTGAAAGCGCAAAGGAGGTTTTGCACATGAGAAAATTGTTAGTAATCATCGCTATGCTGCTTGTTCTACTGACGGGCTGTAATCGCAATTCGACGGAATTGAATAGCGGATCGGAAAGCACGGCGGTATCCACCGTGTATGAAACGATAGAGGAAAGCCACGACACCGCGCCCACGGATACAAAATCTGCGGAAGATGCGGATGAAACCCTGCCTTCTTTTTCGGCTGGTAATGAAACCACCGAGGAAACCGAGCCTACCGTAGAAAGCACAGAGGAAAGTACAGCGGCTACCCAGCCACAGAAGACCCCTGTGCAGGAAACTACGCAGACAACGGAGCCGGTGCAGACAGATCCTCCCGAAACAACAGCACCTATAGCCACAGAACCACCGCAGACCGAAACGACCGAGCCTGTTACTACAACAGAGCCGGAAGAAACCGAAACCATTGAAACCACCGAGCCACCCCGCTTGGCGCAGGCTGATAGCTATGAGGTTGCCGCATTGGTCGCACAGTATGTTAATCAATACCGCAGCACACCGGCGACCATTCTGCCGGGACTTGGCGAGGTAGCGACCTACCGCGCAAATCAGCTTATCAGCAATTTCTCACATGCAGACAGCGCAACCGTCTGTACTGCGCTCCAGTACGGTGAATTTGTGGATATGACCTTGTATGGATGCCCGGAAAGCTCCAATTATTATCAAGGCTATAACCGCGAAGCCATTGCTAAAGGTAACTGGACAGGTACGGCTGATGATCTCGCCCAGCGCATCGTCACCGGCTTTAAGAACAGTGCAAAGCATTGGGCGTATGTCGGCAGCGATGAATACGGCTATATGGCTGTGGGTGTTGTCTATGACCCCTCCAACTCCACATGGTACTGCTGCATCTGCATGAGCAGTAAGAACTACGGTGGCTGAAACTGAATACTCCCCACACACAGAACGCTTGAAAAACCAAGCGTTCTTTTTTTATTTCTTGATTTGAAAGGATGGATAACCCTATGAAGAAAAACAAGTTTTCCACGCGCCTTTTGACGGCGCTTTTGGCGGTCATCATGGTATTTTCCATTATGCCCATGTCGGCATTTGCCGCCCCTGCCAGCGACATCCCGGAAGAAATGCTCGACAACTCCATTTTGAGAGCATTGGAATACACCGGTTACGACGTGCAGGCACAGAAAGACAAAGGCACCCTTTATCAGTACGGACATTACGGGTCGCAGCTTCTCAATAATGACCCCAATATCCTGTCGGATATTCACTACGGCACATCTCCTTCCGGCAGAGAAACCGTCGCGGACAGCTCTACCATCACAGGATTGGCACCCGACCTTGCAAGATTTGAACAGTACGGTTTGTGCTGTGCCGGTTTTGCAAGCTACTTTGTTTGCAACTACCTCCCGAACATTGAGGGTAAGGACACGCAATTTATTACGGACGAGCTGTTAGCCACCGGGATGAACACACAGGCTGTTATCACATGGCAGACGGCGCTCAACAAATTGGCAAATGAGGGTAAGATCGAAAAGGTCGGCACCAGCAGCAGTAATGTGGACTACTCCAAAATGGTTCCCGGCGACCTTGTTATTTTTGGCACAGCGGAAAACTCTCACACCCACATCGGTATGTATGCCGGTCATTATAACGGCATCCCGTTTATGATCCATGTGGGCAATGATCGTGGCCCCGAAATTACCCGTATCGACTGGATGAGCCAAGCCGGTGACAAATCCTCCTACCCCAACGCCTTTTTCCATTTGCCTGATGAGATTTGGGAGGATGACGGCAGCATTGAAGTTTTCAAGACTGATGATAAAGCAACCGGACTTGCCGGTGCAGTTTTCATTGCTACCAACAAGGACACTGGCGTTCAGTACCGCATCGGCCCCACTGACAGCACGGGATATGCAAAATCTGAAATGCCTATCCCTTACGGCGAATATGAAATCGTAGAATCGGTGTTCCCGGCCAATTACCAATCCGGTGGAACGACCTCTTGGACAAGAACATTGGATGCAGATACACCCAACGCTACCATCACGCTTGAGGTGGTCAATATCCCTGTTCCCGGCTCCGTAAAGATCGTCAAAACCTCCGAGGATGGCGTAGTGGACGGTGTTCCTTTCCGCATTGTTGGCGAAGGTGTTGACCAAACAGTGGAAACCGCAAACGGCGGCGTTATCACCGTAGATGGCTTGCGACCCGGCACATTTACTATCACCGAACTTGTGGATGACCGTTACGAGCCGCAGAACAGCCAGACCGTCACCGTAGTCAGCAATCAGACTGCTACCGTAACCTTTGATAATGTTTTGAAGCGCGGATCGGTGAAAGTCATTAAAAATTCTGAGGATAACATGGTGGCCGGTATCGAATTTAAGTTATCCGGCACCTCTTTGAGTGGTCATGCCGTAGAGCAGTTTGCCACGACCGATGAAAACGGCGTGGCGATCTTTGAGAATGTGCTGATTTCCGGTCACAGCCCCTATGTGATTGAAGAAATCAACACCGGGGAGCAATATATCGTCCCGGATGCACAGGAAGCCATTGTCGAATGGGACGCAGTTTCCGAGGTGTATTTTGAAAACATTTTGAAGCGCGGCACCGTTAAGGTCACGAAAACCGCAGACGATGGCTTGACAGAGGGTATCAAATTCCACCTGTACGGCACATCTTTCAGTGGTATTCCCGTGGATGAATACGCTGTGACCAATTCCGAAGGCATTGCCGTTTTTGAGGATGTTTTGATGTCCTCCAATCTTACACTGGAGGAAGTAAACACCCCCAACCGCTATGTACTGCCCGAAAAACAGACCGTAGCTGTGGAATGGGCTACCGTTACCGAAGCCAGCTTCCACAATGTCACAAAGAAGTGGCGCGCCGATGTGTTCAAGGTGGACTACGACCTTTACTATGACACCGACATGGGCGGTGGTGTTCCGGAAGAACTTGTGCCGATGGCGCTCTCCCTTGATTCCGATGCTATGGTCGAGGATTACGGCTACCCCTACGGTGTAGCACAGGGCGACGCGACCCTTGCCGGTCACACCTACGGTGTTTTTGACGGCGACACCCTTGTGGACACCTATGTGACCGATGAAA
The DNA here is from genome assembly GCA_017482385.1 of Oscillospiraceae bacterium. Taxonomy (GTDB): domain Bacteria; phylum Bacillota; class Clostridia; order Oscillospirales; family Oscillospiraceae; genus Faecousia. The sequence continues at coordinate 28,567 of JAFUNI010000009.1, forward strand.
ATGGTTATTTCTTGACCGATTATTACCCCTGCGGTGATAACAACTGGAATATTCGTGAAATCAGTGTTGCAGAGGACGGCGGCTATCTGCTGTCTGATGAAGTGTACTGGTTGGATGTGGACTGCGGTAACTACTCTGTGGAACTGAATACCGAGTATCTGGATGTTACCGAGTATGTCATCATCGGTAAGATCAGTATTATCAAACACTCCGACGATGGCAGCACACAGATCGAAACCCCGGAGGTCGGTGCAGAATTTGAAGTCTATCTCAAATCTGCAGGCAGCTATGAGGATGCCAAAGAATCCGAGCGCGACTATCTAATCTGTGATGAAAACGGCTTTGCCGAAACCAAGTGGCTGCCCTACGGCACCTATGTGGTGCATCAGGTATCGGGCAAAGAGGGCTGTGAACTGCTCCCGGACTTTGAGGTGTTTATCTCCGAGGAAGGGCGCACCTACCGTTTTCTTGCCAACAACTCCCTGTTTGAAAGCCATGTGAAGATCGTTAAGACCGACGCGGAGACCGGCAACACCATCCCTTGCGCCAATGTAGGCTTTCAGCTCTACACCCCGGAGGGTGAGCTGATTACCATGACCTACACCTATCCGCAGGTAACGGAGGTTGACACCTTCTACACCAATTCTGATGGATATTTGATTACCCCGGAGCCGTTGGAGTACGGCAAGGGCTATTATCTTGTGGAGGTATCTGCGCCGGAGAACTATGTGCTTGACCCTACGCCCGTCTATTTTGATGTTGTTCCCGATGATACAACCGACGAGGACGGCGTAAAGGTCATTGAAGTCGTGCGCCCGAATATGCCGCAGAAAGGCATTATCAAGATCAGCAAGACCGGCGAAGTGTTCGCCACCGTGACCGAAACAGACGGCGTATATCAGCCGGTGTATAAGGTACAGGGCTTGCCCGGTGCCGTCTATGACATTATCGCTGCCGAGGACATTTACAGCGGCGGTGTTCTCCGCTATGCAAAGGGTACGGTCGTTGATACCGTCACCACACTGGCGGATAAGCCTGTATCGTCCATCGAATTGTACCTGGGCAAATATACCATCGTAGAAACCAAGGCAAGCTACGGCACCGTGTTGAACACCGAGCCGAAAGATGTAGAACTGACCTATGCGGGACAGGAAGTGGAAATCACTGAAATCGCCGCTGATATGGTCAATGAGCGCCAGAAAGCGGTCGTAACACTTTCCAAGGATATGGAACAGAATGACCTCTTTGGTATCGGCGGCAACGGCGAAATCTCTGCTGTTTCATTTGGCTTGTATGTTAAGGAAACACTGACCGCCGCTGACGGTACGCAGATCCCGGCAGGCGCATTGCTTGAAATTGCCACCTGCGCGGTTGACGGTAGCATCGTATTTACTACCGACATTCCCGTGGGTGCATCCCTGTATATCAAGGAGTACGCAACAGACGGTCACTACAAGCTGTCCGACACCGAATATCCCGTGATATATGAGTACGCCGATCAGACTGTGGCACTTGTTGAAATCAAGGTAAACAACGGTGAAGTTATCCACAATGAACTGAAATACGGCAGCATCCACGGAGTGAAAAAGGACGAGGATGGCAACCTCCGCGCCGGTGCTGTATTTGGTCTGTTCCTCTCCACTACCGAGGAATTTACCGAGGAAAACGCCCTTATGCTTGCGACCTCCGGTGAGGACGGCAGCTTTGCTTTTGAACAGATCCCCGTAGGCGATTTCATCGTGCGCGAACTGGAAACCGGCAACCCTGCCTTTATTCTCAATGAAACACTGTACCCGGTATCTGTAACCGAGGATGGGCAGATTATTGAAATCGAGGTTGTAAACACCTTTGTGCGCGGCTCCGTTGCAGTAAACAAGGTGGATAAAGATAATCCCGAAACCATGCTGCCCGGTGCCGGTTTTGAAATCTATGCTGATGTGGATGAAAACCGCGAATTTGACCCTGCCATTGATACGCTGGTCGGTGCTATGACCGAACTGGAAACAGGCGCTTTCCGTATGGATGACCTGCGCTACGGTGGCTATTTCCTGCATGAAAGCACCACACCGGAGCTTTACAACGGCGATGACAATTACTACTATTTCCGCATTGAAACGGACGGCGAAACCGTAACCGTTGAGAATGTGGAGGGCGTGGGCTTTGTCAATGCGGCAAAAGTCGGCAGCATTAAGATCGTCAAAACCTCCAGCGATGGTAAGGTCGAAGGCTTCTCTTTCCGCGTCACTGGCCCCAACGGTTATGACGAGGTGTTTGTGACCGATGCTAACGGTGAAATCTTGATTGAAAACCTCCGCATTGGCGACAACTATATCATTTCCGAGGTGGATGACGAAGCCGCAGACGGCTATATCCTTCCCGAAGATAAGACGGTGGCTGTGTTCGAGGGTGCTGTCACGACCGTGGAAATGCACAACGAGCGCGAGCCGGAGCCGGTCGTACCCGATAATCCCAAGACCGGTGACACCTCCAATCTTGCCCTTTGGTTTGGGCTTGCCGGACTTTCCGGCGCTGCCTTGATCGGCTTAACCTTTGTAAGCCTTAAAAAGCGCAGAAAGGAGGAAATCGAATAATGGATGCGAAAACGATTGTGGGTATTGTCCTTGTGCTTTGCGTTGTCGCGGCGCTTGTCATCGTGAAGATCCGAAGCAGTAAGAAATAATGTCCCTGGGCGGCTGAACAAGCCGCCCTTTTACATACCCAAATTGAAAGGAGTGTATGCACTTATGAAAAGAGAACGATTTGAACAGCGCCTGTTCCGCATATTCGCACAGGCCGGGTATTCTCCCATCCGTATTCTGACGGTCACACCGGAGGAGATGGTGGAGATACCGGGTATCACTGTCCCCAATATCCGCGCCGTGCTGTGTGTGCAGAACAAGATCCTTGCGGAGAGCAACACACGAAAACAGGGACAGCTTATCCGCGAACTGCTGAACGGTGCAGAAAGTGAGGTTGAACATGGAACAGAATGAGAAACGTATGGCCGGTGATTATGAAATCATACAGGCTGTGCATATTGGCGACCGTGAAATTGTCCTCGGAGAAAACCAAGCAGATACCAACGGGCAAAAGTATATGTGTGCTTATTGCCGCAAAAACGATATTCTGGTATTTTACGACGATTGCATGGGTAGCGACGACTACCCGGAAATGGTAAAGATGTTTGGTGAGCGTATTGCAGAACAAGCCGAAAAAACACGGATTGAACTGCGAACACCTGTAATCCAAGGCATCAATAACACACCGCTAACGATTGCAGACTGCACCCCTATCAGCTACGAGGATGATATTAACGACAGGTTTATCGTCATCAAGCAGGATGTTTTACGCCGCGAGTACCGTTCTGCTACCCACCAAATCAAGCTGTGTACCGGTGGCTTTGGAGCATACCCAAACAGCCGAGGCTCTGCTTGTTATTGTGTTGACCTTTATAGCGGAGATCAAGCGCGCTATGAGCGCCGGGATGTTCTTGGTACATTGACCAGGGAGCAGTTACCCAAATGGGCGGAACACGGTCTGCAAAATTATCTGCAACAGCAGCGCCAGAAGAAAGCAAAAGCAAAGGAGGATCGCTGATATGAGTGAGCGCCAATGTGCTGGTTATACCATCGTCCAATCGCTGATGATCGGCAATTCAGAATTTGTTATTGGGCATCATCCCACAGCGCCACAGCCCTTTGTCACTTGGGAGTGCAGTAACGGTGATAACTACTATTGGGGGCATTATTTCAATGAACGCCACCAAGCAGACCGCGATCTCTTGGAACGTGCGAAGGACGAGCTGGATCGTCAAGACCAGCGCCGGGGCGACCGGCAGAAAAACAAAGATAAGGAGCGTGAACGATGATGTATGAACCCATTTATTCCCCCTGGGGAAAGGTACAGAACTGCAAAGAACTCTGTCCCGGTATCTATTCCGTCAGCACCGCAAGTCACGGCGGTATTATGGCGGTTAAAGATGTTGCAACGACCGTTCTTTCCGAAAATGCGCAGAAATGCGGCTTTTGGGACGGACGATTTCTTTGTTTTGAGGAAGATTGCGACGCGCCTGTTGCGATCCGCGAACTGCTGGATAAAAACCTGTATGCCGCCCCTGTCAATGAACACTGGAAACCCGGCGAATACAGCGCGTGTATCGACGGCAGCTTACAGCGACACCACCCGGATTATTGGACTGCTTATACGCAGTCTGCTGACAAAGGCAGCAAGGATGATAACCAACGGCAACACAGCCGAAAGGAGCGTGAGCGATGATGGAAATGACCATAAGACCCATGACCCCGCAGGAACGAAATTACAGCTATTCGCAGAGCCAGCAGCTTACTATGCAGACAGGCTGTATCGGTCATCTCCGTGCGGACTTTGGCAGTAATGGTTTAGGCTTCTTTTCGTCATGGGATGACCACCGTGCAGACCTTAAAAATGATGCGTTTAAGGCAGAATTTGATGATGTTATCAATGGACTGCGTGAG
>JAFUNI010000010.1 GCA_017482385.1 Oscillospiraceae bacterium
CCACATACCCCAACCGGTGTTCTCGCATATCCATTATAACATTGAGCTTGTACTCTGCGCTATAGTTTTTGTATTCTTGTCCCTTTTTTGCCATAAAAATATACACCCCAAAAGTGTCTAACTTTTGGGGTGCATATCATTCCGGCAGAGCATTTTTGCTATCACTTTTTTCTTTTGGGATAAATATCATATCGGTAAATTGCAGAACCGATGGAAACCATACACAAAACACTTCCGATTACAGAGCCGTAGGCTTGACATGCTATATTGTATGTCAGCCAAAAGGGAGTACCTAAAAAAGAAACCTGCCGGATCCGTTTTTCGCTGGTGATCCAAAATGCGCTCATTTGCAATATAGCGCCCGCAATTGGGAACAAGCTGAACACATTCTTGTACAAGGCAAGTCCTGTCGCTAAGAACAGCAGGTTCAAAAGGATAATTATGAGCTTTGTATGTTTTGCGATAAGCTTCTTGTCTTTGTTGTGGGCCGTAACCGCTCCCACCGCTGACAAAACATCGATGGCCGCGCCCTCCAGCGCGCCTAAGAGTATATACTGAAGCACATACAAAAAGCTGGAGGTTGCGTTGACTGCGATGATATGTTTCCTTTTCTTCAGCTGGTAGCTTAAAAGGTATGTTGCCACCGCAAGAATACCCACAATTTGCGCTGCTATGTACATATATTATTTTCTCCAGAACAGGTAAAAACTGTAGGGCGCCGGAGCGCTGTCATCGATCAGTACCTGCATATCCGTAAGGGTAATGACGCCGTTTTTGATTTCCACATAGCCTTTACGGCCTTCTGCATCGTACTTATCGGGGCGGAAGGAGGGGTCCATGGTTGCAATGCGGCCATCCCGCTCTTCGGAAATGGCTGCAATATAATGGCCGCCGTTGGAAAATACGCCGATATGACCGTCCCGGTCTCCCTTCATATGCAGAACTGCAGCGCCACCTGTCCGCAGGCAGTAGCGCAGCCGCTCCGGGTCGTTGGTCTTTTCAAAATCCAAACCCAGCTTTTCCGCAAAAACGGGAGCAAACCGCTGGTAGTCCGTGCCGATTTTGACATTCGCCTTGGCTTCATAGGAAATGTTGATGGCATCCGTCAGATCAAATGCGCAGTTGGGCAGCAGTCTGTGGGCTACCATAATGGAACTGCAAATGCCGCAGCCGGAGCTGCTGATGGTAGTGGTCTTGCCTTTTTCTCTGTCTTCTTCCTTGTCGCAAAGCTGACGGGTGATATACAGCCAATGGGGGTATTCCTTTTGATTGATGTATTTCATTTTTATACCTCGTATCTTATAAATTCACTCTCGCAGGGATTGCCGGGAGCCAGATAGAAACAGCCTTCGGTCAAGTCCATAATGATCGCGAAATTGGTAACGTATTGGGTTGTCACCGGATCTTTTGAGTTTTCGTGGGTGCAGAGTGCATAGGGATAGCCTGCGTGATCCCGGAGCATATGCATCACAGTTTCCTTGGTGATCTTGCCGTGGGCTTCTTTCACCAGGGCCTGGATCCGCTGCAGCCGGATGTAAGTGCTGGCTCTGGGAGCTGCATCGTGAGCCTGATACATTTTCGGTCCTAGGTAGTGATTGGTATGTACCCAAACACCATCCTCCGGAATGATTGTCTCAATGCCCTTGGAATCCATCTCAAAGGCGACGGCTACGCCGTCTTTGTGGGTTGCCACCAAATGCCCTACGGAAGTAGGCTTGTGGCTTCCTTTGGCATAGGCTTCGGCGAGGGTATCGGAATCCAGCATCGCACGCATACGGGTCCGCAGGGGGATGCCCTGGCAGGTTGTGTCGGCGGTAAGGGCGTTTAACAAAATGCCAATGCCCCGGTCATTCATACCAATGCCGCCGATCATACCTGCCTCGGATACCATAACAAAATTGGGTTTGTTCTCTTGGTGAACGTGCAGAATCACTATACTATCCCGGAGCTGCCGGTAAAAATCCCAGTTTTGTGCGGCAATGACCTGTCCGCCCTCTGTGGCAGGAGGCAACAGACTGAGGGTAGTGCATTCCTGTGCATCCAACTGGGCAAACATGATTTCCGTACGGGCATTCAGGGCAGCAATGTCCAAGAGATCTACATTTGCGCCTTCGGCAATGCCACGCATTTCTTCTACATAGTCAGGAGCAAAATCACGGGTCTTGGACAGATAAAATTCCGAAATCTTCCGGGCATCTTTCCAGGAAAGTCCTTTCAGTTCTTCAAAAAGTGTACCATAAACCTTGATGGATACACCAATCTCCTCCTGGCACTGCTGACCATAGGAGAGGCCTCGTTCATAGGGTGTGCCCTGAATGGTGATTTCCTCAAATTTCATAGTCTGTCTCCTTTCGAATCGAAACAGTATTTGCAGAATCTCTTGTAGCCCATTATATCACAGCCCAACCCCCAAAGCAACAGACAAAACAAGCCCCGCCGGATGCAATTGCATCCGGCGGGGGGCTTTTTATTGGGAATTATTCGCCCATTACCATAACCTGGACAGTGCGGGTTCTGCCCCGGGTCTGATCCCAGTCAATGAAATGGATACGGCCAAATTCGCCCAGGTCCATCTCTCCGTTTTCTACAACGATAGTAATATTTCTGCCAATGACGGAGCTGCGCAGGTGGGCATCGGTGTTGTGGCAGCCGAAGTTGTCCTCACCGTGTTCTTCCGCAAAAACCAACGCCTTGGGGCCGGGATGGAGGTACTGACCTTCGCAGCGGCAGGTGGGCATCCACTCTTCAAATGCGTTTACTAAGTCCTGCTGCAAGGTCTCCAGGCCAGTCATAGACATATCAAAGGCGCACTCCTGGGTGATGACGGAGCAGGTGGTGTGGTGGGAATAGACCACCACGATACCGTCCTTGATCTTGGTCTTGGTGGCAATTTCCTTGACCTTATCGGTCACATCGTGGAAGCTGACGGCTCTATGCCGGGATTCCAGCTTAAAGGATTCTCTGTATACCATAATTAACCCTCCAGTTTCTTCAGATCGTCGGCTGCGCGACGGGTTGCGGCAATCATTTCGTCGATCATAGCGATGGGGTCTTCTGCGTTCATAATACCGGAAGCGGCACCGGCAGCTTCGCTGCCTGCCATAATGAAGTCATAGACCTGCTGGCCGTTGGTGATGCCGGCTGCCTGCTCCACCATAATGTCGGGGTAGATCTCCTTGATAACCTTGATGGAGTCCTTCACATACGCCATAGGGCTGACCCCGTTGCCGCCGCCGATGATCTCGGAGGGCTCGGGATTGATGATATCGGGATGCAGCTGGGCAATGGCCTTGGCCTCTGCCAGGGTATCTGCGCAGGCAAATACCAAAAAGTCCAGCTCCCGGGCACGGTCAATGGTGGCCTTCATCTGAGGCAGGCTCATAGGCTTCTCGCAGTGGTTGATAACAACACCCTTGGCGCCGGCGGCCTTCAGGCCTTCGGGCAAAGTGTCAGCCATACCGCGGCCGGGACGGAGGGTGTCCATATAAGGTGCCAGCACGATCAGATGTTTGGTATTCTCACAGACCCGGCGAATTTCCACCGCAGGGCAGATGAACAGGACATCAATATCGTATTTTTCGGCGGCCTTGTCGGCTGCGATGGCATATTCCAGAACCTTGTCGCCGTAGATGTAGTTCTTGGTGCCGATCTCAAAATAGGGGGTGCGAATCACTTGTTTCATAAGCTTCTCCTGTTTCTTATAGTTGGTAAGAGGGGCCTAAAACAGCCGCCTGCTTCTTATACTTTTTGAAAAGTTCCTGGTAGATGGCGGTCATTTCCGCTCTGGGCCGAACAACGGTTTCCTCGATAGCAAAGGCCTTATAACCGGCTTCACAGCTAGGGTAGAGACCTGCGCCTACACCTGCCAAAATCGCAGCGCCCACACAGGCAAGATCTGCCACCTTGGGAATCCGGATGGGTAGTCCGGAAACATCTGCCAGAATTTGGGGCCACAGGTCGCTCTTGGACGCACCACCCGCCAGCTTCAAGCCTTCAGGGGATGGCTTGGTTTTGAAGGACTCCATAATCCAAAGGATCTGAAACACCACGCCTTCCATAACAGCCCGGGCCATATGGAACCGGGTATGGGAAAGATCCAGGCCCACGAATGCGCCCTTGGAGAAAGAGCCGTCGCCGTAGATACCCTTGAAGGGGTAGAAGAACAGACCGTCTTCTGCGGCACGAAGCTTGGCCGCTTGGGCATTGATGGTGTCGTAATTTAGGGTCTTACCGTCTTCTCCGGCAAGGATATTATTGCGAAGCCACTCTAAGCAAACGCCGCCGGAGGACAGGGAGCGCAGTGTTCCCCAAAGGCCGGGAACGGCGGCAACGGACTGGGCAAGTCCGGAGGCGAAATCCTCCTCGCTGCCGCTGGCTGTTACCACCCAGCAGGTGCCGGAGCCGATGAGAATATCACCTGCGCTGACAGCGCCTGCGCCCAAGGACACGGCATATTGGTCGTGGGCGCCGGCAACTAAGCAAGCATTTTCGGAAAGACCCATCGCTTCGGCGGCTTCCCTGGTGAGTTTGCCGATGACCGTACCGGAGGGTACAACCTCCGCCAGCTGGGATTCTTGGATTCCGGCAAAATTCAGAAGTTTTTTGTCGTAGCGGAAGGCCCGGATATCGGTAAGCTGCTCGATGCCGGCATTGGAAATATCCACCTTGGCGTTGCCTGTCATTTTCAGTGCCACATAGCTGGGAACGGACAGGAACTTATCGCACTTGGCGAAAAGCGCCGGCTCACAATCTCGCATATAGCGGATGGCAAGCAGAGGAAGGCCTTTGCCCAGCTTCCAGCCGCAGGTCCGGTACAGGGTTTCGGCAGGGCCGACCTCCTGCAGATACTGCTCCCGCTGGTGGGTGAAACGGTAGTCATTCCACACAAATGCAGGTCGAACCGGCTCTCCCTTTTCGTCCACAGGAACCAGGGTGCCGCCCTGGGTGGACAGGGAAATGGCTGCCACCTGGCTGCCGCAGTCCGGGGTAACTTCTCGCACAGTATCGACAATAGCCTGCCACCAGTCAGCCGGATTTTGCTCCGATTCGCCGATATTAGGGTGGGCTGTGGGATAGGGCCGGTATGCGTGGCGCAAAGGCTCGCCGCTTTGAGAAAACAGAATGGTCTTGGTACCTGTGGTGCCCACATCAATACCAAGTAAAAATTTTTTCATATTATTTTCCATACTTATCGTAATCGGTAACTTCGAATAAAACCATTTTTAAATCAGAACTTCGCCGTTTTCCACGGCAAGCCGGCCTTCCAAAAAGACCTTTTGCACATGCACTGCATCATCGATGATAATGAGGTTTGCCTTCTTGCCGGCTTCCAAGCTGCCCACTTCCCGGTCGATGCCCACGGCAGCAGCAGGGTTCAAAGACGCCATCCGGATGGCGTGGCACAGGCCGTAGCCTGTGTGGGTCATCATATTGCGCACACCATTTTCCAGAGTCATCAGGCTGCCGGACAGCAAACCTTGATCGTCATAGTTTAAGTCAGAGCCGTACCAAATGCCCCGCTCTTCGTTATTCTTGTAGCGCTCGGGGCCGGTGACGGTGGTATGGTCGGAAATGAGGCACACCTTTTCATAGCCCTTGGTACGGACGATCATTTTTATGTATCCGGGAGGCACATGGATACCGGTCTCGTCGCAGATCAGCTCGGCGTACATATCCGGATGGTAGAAGCAGAACTGGTCGCCGCCGGCGCCGCTGCGAGACTGACATCGGGAGGGTGCCTGGCCGGCATTTACGATGTGGGTACGGATCTTGATGCCATAGTGCTTCAGCTTATCCACGCTTTCAAAGGTGGCCTTGGAATGGCCGTGAGCAAACACCGCCCAGGGTGTCTTTTCCTTGGCGTACTGCATAAATGCCTCGATATTTTCCCGGTCGGGATCAACGGCCCAAACCATAACCATATCACCGAAGTTTTCAATCAGGTCCACATAGTCAGCTTCTTGAATGGCGCCTTCCCACTTGATCTCGCTTTGCATACTGCCCATGAGGCTCATAAACGGTCCTTCCATATACAGACCCCGCATAATCCTGCCCGGGCCGGTTTTTGCGGCCTGGCGAACCCTTTCCGCACCGGCAATCATATCCTCTTTCGTGATATTATGATAGAAGGTGGGCAGCACGGTGGTCACGCCGTGGCTCAGAAAAAAGCGGGCGGCTGCAGCAGGATCGGCAGCGAAGCTATGCTCCGTAGAACCGTGGTTATGCATATCCACCAGGCCGGGGGCGGTATAAAGACCGCCTGCGTCGTATACCTCTTCCGCGCCGGTGATATCTACCTCCTGGCGATTACCTACGGCAAGAATCTTTTCATCATTAAAGGTAACAGCGCCATCCCAGATGATACCGTCTTCCATAATAAGTTTGGTATTTACAATAGCCTTCATTTGTGTTTCTCCTTATTCGCCAAAAATCAGGCAGCCGAACTGGTCAGGACAGTGGAATGCCGGCTCCGGTCGGTCAATGGGATTCCAGGCAATATAATGGGGCTGGGCAGTCAGATCACCGCACTTATAAGCATTGCCGTAAACCCGCAGGCCCACCTTCGGCTGAAACGCCGGGAAAAAGCGCCGGATGAGGGCAAAGGGAATTTTGTAAGTCAGCACCCAGCCGGTATCGGTGATCTCCGTCCGGATGTCCAGTTTTTCCTGCATAACGGTGTCCCGCCTGGAGTGGAACTGGATCCGCAGCAGGGGATCCTGTCCATTGCCGTAACCCAGGAAAACGGCCCGGTTGGGATTGATCTCAAAATTGAGAAAATCCATACGCTCTGTGGGGCGGATAAAAAACTCCAGGCAGCTGTCGTTGCACACACGGCACATCGGGCCGCTTTCTTCTCTGCGAATATGCTTTTCCGCAGCCTCCTGCCGGATATACAAAGCCTCTTCGTCCCAGCAAATTTGTGCCTGGGCAGAAATATCCACCGGCTCGCCCCAGGGCTGGTTATCAATGGGCATCACCGCAGTAGTGCTCCAATCCGGAGCGCTACGGATCTTCTTTATTACATAGCTTCTCATCATGCAGTCCCCTTGTTATTTGCGTTACATCAAGAAACGATTGTGGCATTTCCCCGGTTGCAAGGCTTCCCGGGCTCTTTGCATTGCAGAGCATCCCCAATCTTGACTTTTTTCATCGTCTATTATATAGTAAAGTTGCGAAAAGCATAATTCAATACAGTTTTTGACAGGAGAATTATAATTTTGGACATTCTTTACAAACGCTATGAGGTTACGCATCCTTTCCGGATCACCGCCTACCGAACCCTAAACGAGTATCGGGGACCGGCAAATACTGTATTTTCCGGGGAAAGCCATAATTTCTGGGAGTTTATCTGCAGGCTGGAGGGCGAATCCGAAACCACCAGAGGAAACGAGATCTTCCATATGCGGCCGGGAAACCTCCTGGCCATCCCCCCTATGGTCTTTCACAGCAACCGCATCACAGCGCCCTTTCATACCCTGAATTTTTCCTTTGAGATTACCGGCACCTTCCCGGCGATTTTCTCAGAGGGTGTGTTTTACCTGTCACCGTCAGAAATCAACGAGCTCACCGGTATTTTTTATCGGCTTCAAAAGGCCTACTTTCTGGGAGAGCCGGACCCGGAGCTTGGCGCTGAGGCAACCAGCGCTATGGAATCCTTTCTTATGCAATTATCCCGGCAGCATACCCCTCACAACAAGCACAGCAATTCCCGCAACAGCATCACCTACCATAAGATTCTGAAATCTATGGAGGATGCCCTATACGAGAATCTCTCCCTTCAAGAGATCGCTATGCGAAACAAAATCAGCGTATCTACCATCAAAGCCCTATTCCAGACCTTTGCAGGCATCTCTCCGAAAAAATACTATTCCGATATGCGGGGTATCGAGGCGCTCCGGCTGTTGGAGGAGGGGCTGGAGATCTCCCAAATCGCAGAGAAGATGAATTACTCCTCCGTAAACTATTTGTCCACCACATTCAAAAAACAATTTGGCTTGCCCCCCGGACAATTCCGCAGCAAAATCGCAAAGCAAGATACAACCGACATCCTATAACACAGAAATTCTATAACTTTTGTGGCGGTTTTTATAATTGATTCTCCGGCTCCCCCAATGCTACAATAAAGAACAGGAAAGCAGGTGAGCACCGTGTTTGGCTTTACAATGACCGATTATGACAAGCAGGTCTACGAAGAGGAATTGCAGGCATTTCTGCCGGATACCATCGTGGATTCCCACGCCCACTGCTGGCGGGTGGAGGACGATCCCTTCGATCGGAGCAAATTCCCAAAGAAATGGACCAATTTGGTTGCCGGCCAGTGCCCGGCAGAGGATCTGATCCAAACCTACAAGGATCTGTTCCCCGGCAAAAAGGTCATTCCCGTGGTTTTCGGCAATTCGGTGGTCAATTGTATGCAGCACAATGCCTACATTGAAACCGTGGGAAGGGACTATGGCTTTCCTACCCTGTTCTGGACGAAATACGAAATGACGCCGGAATTTGTGGAGGAACAAGTGCTTCGCAGCGGCTACCAGGGTCTCAAGCCCTATCTTGGCGGCTGCCGGGAGGGAGTCAAGCCTGCCGAGGCGGATATTTACGATTTCCTGCCCCCCAAGCATTTAGAGGTTGCGGACAAGCTGGGTTTGAAGGTAGTTCTGCACATTTCCAAGAGCGAAAGATTCAAAAGCAAATCCAATATCGACACCCTTTTGGATATTGAGCAGAAGTATCCCAATGTGAAGCTGATCGTGGCCCACATCGGCAGAGCCTACATCCCTTCCGATGCCGGCGATGCCTTTGAACGGCTGGCATCCACCCAGAATATGCGCTTTGATTTTTCCGCAAATACCAACGGCGAGATCATTCGCAAGGCCATTGAGACCTTTGGCACCCAGCGGGTTCTGTTCGGCACGGATCTTCCCATTGCAAAAATGCGGATGTACCGGGTGGAAGAGAACGGGACCTATGTGAATGTGATCCCCCGGGGCGCCTACGGCGATGTGTCCCAGGATATTCATATGCGGGAAAGTGACGAAAGGGCAATTACAAATTTCGTCTACGAGATTCTCCGTGGTTTCAAGCAAGCGGCCACAGACCTGACCCTTTCCAAGGCCGAAATCTTCCAGATTATGTGTGAAAATGCAAGCAAGCTTTACAATATCAAATTCTAAAGGAGAAAATCATGTCTATTTACGATGGTTTTAAGTTCACCCCCAACCCCAACCTGCCCAACGCAAAGCTCCCCCTGGAGGAATACGACCGCCTGCGCAATATCAAGCGGGAGGATATGGAGTACACCAATGAGCACGGCTACAGTGTCAAGGTGGTCATTGATACCGGTATGTGCTTTGTGCAGGATATGTTCTACCGGATTCTGATGTCCGATATCAAGGACGAAAAGCTGGTTATGATCTGCCCCAACCCCTGGGTGAAGCGGTATATTTCCGTGGTTGAAATGCTGAATAAGTTCAATGTCAGCTGCCGCAATGTCCACGCCTTCGCTATGGACGAGTTTGCCGACATAGACGGCAATGTGTGTCCCACCACCTATGCTCCCGGCCTGGGCTATTCCTTTATGCACAATTTCTACGGCCGCATCCGTGAGGATCTGCGCCCGGACATTTCCCAGTGGCACACTTTCAACAACGACAACAAGGATTATGGCGTGTACTCCCGTATGATCGAGGACGAGGGCGGCGCGGACATTATCTATTCTGCCACCGGCTGGCCCGGCCATATGGCCTTCATCGACCCCGACCTGCCCGAGCATCAAGGCATGAACGGCACTTTGGAGGAGTTCTGCCAGATCAAGTCCGGTATCGTTACCCCTTCTTTGATCACCGTTTGCGAGGACTCTCTGAGTATGCAGATCGGCAAGGCCGGTGACCTGTGGGCAGTACCTCCCAAGGCTGCCACCATCGGACCTTACGATATCGTCAATGCCAAGGAGCGCTTTGTTGTCCACGACGGTGTGGACGGCGGCGGTCACGGCTGGCAGAAGATGATCTCCCGTATGGAGCTGTACGGGGAGATCAGCAAGGATTGCCCCTCCTCCATTGCAAGACTGGGCAAGGGCACCTGCTATGTTTCCGAGGCTATGGCCAAGCCCTTCTCCCACTGGTTCTACGGTATGCAGCCCAAGGATCTGTAAGCATACTACCCACCCCAAAGGGTCAATGTCACTAAGTTAGCGGCATTGCCACCGACACTATTGTGAGGAAATAACCCTGTTGTTAAAGAACAGACCAAATCATTCCCAAAGGAACAATTTTCTCTAACCCAAACAAAAAAGCCTTCTGTGAAATCACAGAAGGCTTTTTTACAGCTTTGCGGCTAATTCTTTTGCCGATTGATAGCGGTTAGCGGGATTCAGTGCCGTGCATTTGCGGATGATCCATCCGGCGCGGCCACGGGCAAAGGTTTCTGTTGGATGTTTTCCAGTTAACATAACATTGAGCAGCACCCCGGCGGCATAGATATCCGTCCGGGCATCGGACTGGGAAAGACCCAGCTGCTCCGGGGCGGCATAGCCCACAGTGCCCATAATTTTGGTGTCCTTGCAAGCGGTGGATTCTTTCCGGGAGGCGTTAAAATCAATGAGCACCACCCGGCCGTTTCCGTCCACCATCACATTTTCCGGCTTCACATCCCGGTGAATGATCCCCCGGCTGTGCAGGACTGACAGCGCATTGCACACATCTGTCAGTACTTTTCTTGCGCCCCAATAGCGGTATTTGCCCGCTTGCATAACCTCCGCCACAGTGATACCGTCGATGTATTCTTCCAAAACGATCTGTCCGTCCTCCAGAACGATGGCATCGTAAATTTCCGGCAGGTTCTCACAGCGAATGCTGCACAGAACTTCATAGGCATCCACCGCTTTGGGAAAGCTCCGCAGTACCAAGTCCTGCCCGGTTTGCTTATTCCGCAGGCGCAGCACACGGCAGTCGTTTTTCTCACTGAGCACCGTTACCAAAGAATAGATGGAAAGCAGATTTTTTATGTATTCTTCTCTTGTCATACTCTCACCTGTTCCATTCGACCCATCGGCTGTAATTCGAGAATTTCTCACCGTATTGATTCACGCAGGTTTTGCTGGTATATATATCTCTCCAGGGTTCTGTTTCATCTCCAACTGCCAGAACTTCACCCTTAACATACACCCGGGGCGACACCATAGGTCGCTCGATAAATACACCGCTGTGGAGCGCAAGTAGCGTTTCCGGAAGCTCTAAGTATTCAGGGGCACCTTCGGGAAAGATCGCGGAAGACAGGGCAATGACTCGTTTCCCTTCAATATAAGAAGGGATTTGGAGATATCCGCCCTCCCAAAGCTCGATCTTTGTAATCACGATATCATTGGCAGTTACCTGGTAGTCAAGACCCAAAACATCCGCCTGTACTGCCTGGCGGTAGCGATAGTCGTGGTTCGTATCGGGATCTTCCCACCATTTACTGGGCAGAGAGTCCACCTCCACAGGTTCGGTGGGGGGTGTGGTAGGCGCGGTAGTGGCCTGTGTAACCGGTTTTGTATTCGGTGCGGTTGTAGGCGCAGTAGTAGCCTTCGTAGAAGGCGTCATTGCAGGCTTCGTGGTTAAGACAGTTGCCGGCGCATCGGTCGCCTTTGTTGCCGGTGCAGTGGTGGGCTCGGTAGTTGCCGCAGTATTGGGTTTCGTACCGGTATTGCCCGTGGGTTTTGTAGTGGCTGCAACGCCGGTTCCAACTGTACCCTTCGTTCCGGGCGCAACCGGTATAGTAGCAGGCGCAGTGGTGCCTTCGGTTCCTTTGGTGGCAGGCTTGGTTCCGGGTTTTGGTTTCGTTGCAATCGCGCCGGTAGAGCCTGCAGGCATTTCTGTAGCGGATATTACGGTACTTTCCGTAGAAGTCGCATCCGTAGGTTCTGCTGTTTCCCCGGTAGATTCCTGCACAGAATCCGCCGTTGGCCCAGTGGTAGGCATTTCGGTCTGTGTAGTTATAGCAACAGTCGCACCTGCTATATCCGCAGAAGGCTTTGGTGGCTTTATCGGTTTTCTGTCCGGCAGCAGCAGGATAACCACTACAGCCATCGCCAAAGCCGCCACGGCAAAGAGCCACCGCATATCTTTTTTCTGCGGTGGTATAATCTCTTTTTCCGTTAAGGGTTTCATGCAGTAAAGGCAGAACCGGGCATTGTCCTCGATCTGCGCCTTACAATACGGACATTCTTTCATCCTAATGTCTCCAAGCCGTATTCATACAACAGTCCGTTGATCTGCACAACGGACAAGCCCTTGCAAAGTCCGTAAAGCACGATGCTGTCAAAGGGCAGCTTTACATACAGCTGGGCATAGCCGGCACATTTGAGCAGCTGCTGGGTTTCCTCAATATTTAAGTGCATACCCACAGCAATACACAGCAGCTTCTTCCGTTCCGGCACCCGGATACCGGAGAAGATCTGGTAGCCGTAAACTTCCGAAAGCTCCGCCTTTTTGATGACCTGGGCTTTTTGCAAACCCTTGCTTTCCAGCAACTGGCTTAGCAGATCTGTCAATCTTTGGGAGACCATATAATCCTTGTTTTCCGTGTAAAAGGTCTGAAAATCCGGACAAAGCCCCAGCTCTTTTACGATTTCCGAAGTGTTCTTTTCCATAATTGCCCTCTTTTTCTTTGTTTGCTATCAGCATACCATATTCGACAAAAGTTTTCAACTATGCTGTCAGCATAGGACTTTTTTGTGACTTGGGGTTTATAATAATCCATAAGCAGATCCCAAAAAGAAGGAAAACTCTAATAATAAAGAAGGGGAGATCACTATGGGTTTTTTCGACAAAATGAAAGACACTCTCAAGAAAATAAAGGAAGACAACAAATATTTCGCAAGAACCACCGCTCGCATTAACGGCAATAACCTGTACGGTAATGTTAATTACAGACCCGGCAAAGTAGATCCCAATGAAGATTTCAGAAATCTCAGCTATGTTAATGTAGAGAACGGAAAAGGCATTATTTACAATGTAAGCGATGAGGATTACATCTTCGCACCCGGCGATATCGTTACCTTTACACTTGCCGGAGACGGTCACGCTTTGAGCGCCAAGGATGCCAACGGCAATCAGGCGCAGATTCCTACATTGAGATTTAATGTAGAATTTAAGGACGGTAAAAAGACCACTATGGATATCAACATCCACAAGTTGGATGCTTTTAAGGCCACTTTTGGGCTTTGATCAGAAAAAGATCAATTCTATAACTGTTCTTCTTATTTTTGGGATTATGGAGAATCAGCACAGTTTTCGGCTGTGCTGATTTCTTTTTCAAAGGATTTCCTTGGAAAAAGTTTTTAACTATGCTGACAGCATAGGACTTTTTATGACTTTAGTTTTATAATAATCCATAAGCAAAGCCACTCATATTCATAACAGGAGGAACTCTTATGCAAGATAATCAAGTCCTTTCCAAAAGCGAGTTGATCCAAAAGCTGCAAGAGATCTCCGCAGCTTATAAGAAAACTGCTGCGATCCAACAGAAAATCAAAGATTTTAAACCCGAAGATACATACGAAAGAACTTTCCCGGAGCCCCAAAGCCTTTCCGAGGATCTCAACGAGAAGGAATGCGATGCGTGGCGTCTATGGCTTGAGGTTCGGTGTGACCCTAAGTATTCCGATATGTCTGATGAAGAAGAAATCGGAACACTATCCTATTCTTACGAAATTTCCGCAAAGCCGAAGAAACCTACGGAAGAGGGTCTCGATGACAAGACAAAGACAAAAACCGGTTGTATGACGATTCCCACGGGCATCCTTGCCGGTATGAGCTTGATTGCGCTTTTCTCCGCAGAGGATTTCTTCACAGTTGTTTTCAATCTGATTCTTATCGCGGTCTGTGTCATAGTTTTCTTGAAGGGCAAGAGAATAAAAACAACGACGTTGGAAGCAAATAAGGCAAAGTACGAGCAGGAATTAAAAGACTACCTGGATGCTTTGGCTGCTTACGAGCAAGATAAAGCTGCTTTCGTCCAAAAGTACACCAAATGGAACAAAAGCCAGCTTGCGCATATTGCGGAAGAGAAAAAAATCGCAAAGCTGCTGGAAGCTGACAAAGCGGTCGCCCAGGAAAAGATCCGTGTAGAGGAATATGTGCCTGCAAAAGCTGAGCTGGATGCCTGCAACGACTTGCTGGCAGAAAGCGATCTGCCCCACACGGACATCATCATTGATTTGCTCAAGAGCGGCAGAGCGGATGATCTGAAAGAGGCCCTCAATCAGTTGGAAGGTATCCTCTATCGGGAAAAGCAGCTGGAATTGCAGCGTGAGCAGGAGCAGCAGCGCCGGCGGGAAGAAGAACAGCGCCGCGAAGACGAAGAGCGGCGATATCGGCAACAGCGTGAGGACGAAGAGCGCTACCGCCGTGAGGAAGATCGCCGCCGCAAAGAAGCAGAGGATGATGCGCGCAGACAAGCAAATCAAGCTGCTGATCGAGCCAAAAGAGAAGCAGAAAACAGATGCTTCCATTGCGCAAACCGGCGCAATTGTTCCCTGAGATTTAGCCACCCGCAAAATTGCTCGGCTTTCCGTCCGTAAATACATATCCTATTGTAAAAAAACAAATGCCCGGTGCGTAACTGCACCGGGCATTGCCTTTTTGACCGCAGTGTGTTATAATGAAAGATAATTTCCTTTTTATGGGGGTTTTTGTATGAACATTATCATTGCAGGCGCCGGTAAGGTAGGCAAAGTTCTGGTGCGGCAGCTGGCTGCCGAGGGGCACGCCCTCACTGTCATCGATCAGAACAGCCACACTTTGGAGACTTTGGTGGTGCGCTACGATGCCATCGGTGTACAGGGCAACTGCGCCTCCAAGGAGGTTTTGGAGCAGGCAGATGTACATAATGCGGATCTGCTCATCGCCGCCACCAACGCAGACGAAGTCAATCTGCTGTGCTGTATGACCGCCCACGGCCTCAACCCCAAGATTCACACCATCGCCCGGATCCGCAACCCGGAATACACCGAGCAGATCATGACCATGCGGGACACCTTCCCCCTGTCCCTGACCATCAATCCCGAAAAGCAGGCCGCTTTGGAAATCGAGCGGCTGCTGAAATTCCCCGGCTTTTTACGGCGGGAATCCTTTGCCAAGGGCCGTTCCGAGATTGTGGAACTGCGCATCGATGGCAAAAGCAAGCTTAACAATGTGGCGCTGATGGATATGAGCAGCGTTGTCAAATGCCGTGTACTGGTTTGCGCCGTTTTACGGGGCGGACAGGCTGTTGCCCCCAGCGGTACTTTCGTCTTGCAGGAGGGCGACCGAATCTTCGTGACCGCCCCCACTGCCGATCTTTCTGTATTGCTGAAAAATTTGGGCATTACCACCCGTCCTGTGCGCCGGGTGATGCTCTGCGGCGGCGGCCGTGTGGCTTACTATTTGGCTCAGGCTTTGGAGGATGACCACATCTCCGTTCTGCTTTTGGAACGAAATCCGGGGCGTTGCCAAACTTTGGCAGAAAGTCTGCCCAACACCCAGGTGATCCAGGGCGATTGCAGCAGCCAGGCCCTTTTGGAAGAACAGGGCATTCAGGACTGCGATGCGGTGGTAGCCCTTACCGGCCTGGACGAGACCAACATCATCCTCTCCCTCTATGCCAATACCCGGGGCGTGAATCAAACCGTCACCAAGCTCAGCCGGGAGGAGATCATCAGCATTGCAGGCTCTATGGCATTGGGCAGCATCATCAGCCCCAAGGAGCTTTCCAGCAATATCATCGTCCACTATGTCCGGGCTATGGAAAATCAAACCGGTGCTGCGGTATCCGTCCACGCCATTGCCGACGGCCAGGCGGAAGCCATTGAATTTTTGGTGGACGAAAACACCCCCAACTGCGGTGTGCCGCTGAAAGCTATGAAGCTCAAGCCCGATGTGCTGGTAGCCAGCATCATTCACGGCACAAGCTCCCAGATCCCCGGCGGCGACTCCCAGTTCGCACCCGGCGACCGGGTAGTCGTTGTCACCAGCCGCCGCGGCTCTCTGCAGCAGCTGGGCGACATCTTCGCATAACGGGGGCTGAGTATGAACTATAAGATGATGGGGCGATTTATCGCCCAAATCGTAGCGGTCGAAGCCGTTTTTATGATTCCGGCTTTGGCTATCAGCTTAGGCTACGGCGAATGGGCTGCGGTGAAGGCCTTTGCCATCACCTTGGGCATTA
Source organism: Oscillospiraceae bacterium (assembly GCA_017482385.1). Lineage (GTDB taxonomy): Bacteria > Bacillota > Clostridia > Oscillospirales > Oscillospiraceae > Faecousia. The sequence continues at coordinate 16,186 of JAFUNI010000010.1, forward strand.
TGCTCTGCCTGTCCGGTATCTTTTATGCCCTGTGCCGCCGGGCCGAAAAGCTCTTCGGCGCCCGGGAGGGCCTTGCCTGCGTAGCATTGAGCTGGATGGTAATGAGTCTTTTGGGTGCGCTGCCCTTTGTGCTGTGCGGCCAAGTGTCCAACTACATAGATGCTCTGTTTGAGATCATTTCCGGCTTCACCACCACCGGCGCTTCTGTGATTTCCAATGTGGAAGGCCTTTATAAGGGCATCCTTTACTGGCGCAGCTTCAGCCACTGGATCGGCGGTATGGGCGTGCTGGTTTTCCTGCTGGCCATTCTTCCCGGCGGAGGCGGCTCCGGCTTTACTATGCATCTGCTGCGGGCGGAAAGCCCCGGCCCGGATGTGGGTAAATTAGTGCCGAAAATGCGGCAGACCGCCTCGATCCTCTATGTGATCTACATAGCGCTCACAATTTTGAATGTGATATTCCTGCTATTTGGCAAGATGCACTGGCTCAACGCCTTGTGCACCGCCTTCGGCACTGCCGGCACCGGCGGTTTCGGTGTGTTTAACGATTCTCTGGGCAATGTCAGCCCCTATATCCAAAATGTGACCACCGTGTTTATGTTCCTGTTCGGTGTAAACTTCAGCTGCTACTATCTGCTGCTTCTTGGCAAGCTGCGCAGCGTGTTCAAGGACGAAGAACTGCGGCTGTATGTGGGATTGGTCGTGGCCAGCATCCTTGCCATTGTGCTGAATATTCGGCCACTGTATGCTACCTTGGAAGAAACCGTCCGCCACGCCGCATTTCAGGTATCCTCCATTATGACCACCACCGGCTACACCACCACCGACTATGACCTGTGGCCCGCTTTTTCCAAGGCGATCCTGCTGATGCTGATGATGGTGGGCGCCTGTGCCGGTTCCACCGGCGGCGGTCTCAAGTGCATCCGGGTTCTGCTGCTGTTTAAGGCCCTGCGGCGAAATATCCGGCAGATCCTCAATCCCCGGAAGGTGCTGGTAGTCCGCAGCAACGACAAGGTGGTAGACGAAAAGGTTTTGGCTAACACCAATGCCTATTTTGCCGCCTATGTCATTATTTTGGTGGTGTGTACGCTGATCCTTTCCCTGGACGGATTTAATTTGGAAACCAATTTGTCAGCGACCATTGCCACCTTCAACAACATCGGACCCGGTATGGCCGCTGTCGGCCCCACCTGCAATTTTGCCGCTTACAGCACACTGTCCAAGCTGACTATGAGCTTGGCAATGCTTGCCGGCCGCTTGGAGATCTTCCCCATTCTGATCCTGTTCTCCCGCGGCACTTGGCGCAGAAAATAAAGAAAAGCCTGCCGATCAATCGGCAGGCTTATTTTCATAGTCGGTTACAAATTTTTTGATAGCCTCAAAGGATTCATCGCTGATGGCGTGCTCCAATTTACAGGCATCCTCACTGGCCACCTCGGTACTGACACCCAGGCGAATCAACAGATTGGTCAAAAGCGTATGGCGCTCATATATCTTCTCCGCCACCGCAATACCCGCCCGGGTCAGAGTAATAGAACCGTCCTTGGCGATCCGGATAAAATCGCCGTCTTTCAGCAGACCCATGGCCCGGCTGATACTGGGCTTGGAATAGCCCATATATTCGGCGATGTCTACAGACCGGACATTGCCGTTTTTCTTAAGCAGTACATAAATGGATTCCAGGTACATCTCGCCGGATTCCTGAATGCGCATAATCTCCCCTCCTCTTGGCAGGATAGAAATAGTATACCACAGTTTTTCCTTTTTTGCAAATATGTATGCCAATGATTCCGAAGAACCATTGGCATTGGTGCAGCTGCGCAGCCGGTGATGAACCGGCAAGAGACGAGGGCAAAAGATCCGTCATCGTCCGCAGGCGGGTTTATCAACGGTTGCGCCAAAAAATTACTGCATGCCCTGCTCGTAAGCCTCGATCATCTTCTTGACCATCTGGCCGCCGACAGAACCGGCCTCACGGGAGGTCAGGTGACCGTTGTAACCGTTGGTCAGGTTCACGCCAACTTCCTGGGCAGCCTGCATCTTGAAACGATCCATAGCTTCCCGTGCCTGGGGAATATTGATCTGGTTGTTGTTCTTGTTGCTCATTGTACTCTCTCCTTTTTTATGGTTTTTTCAAACCATTGCTTTCTTGGAAAGATCAAACACTTCCAAGAAAGCGTTTTCTCTTTCCGCAACCATAGCTTTGCCTGTTATGAAGAAAATATGATTGTTTCTTTTCGGAAAATGACGCAAAATATGGAAAAACAATGGGAGATGCCTGTGATCCCCCATAAAAATCAGCCGCACCTATGACCTATTCCTTGGCGTGGCATTCAAAAAGCGATTTTATTTCCTTTTTTTATCATTTTATATATTCACAAAGAAAAAAGCGGACAAAGTTGTGCAAATATACAAATTCAAGGTGAAAATTTAGTCATTTTGCCCGCCAAATATTTCTATGATTTCCTTGAAAATAGGTTTTGACGATGCTATACTATATTTGTATATAAATACACATGTCTTCCCTGTGCGGAATACATGTCCTGTTTTTGCAGAAAACGCGTATGGTGGAATGCGATTTCTTGCAAAGGCGAAAACTTAAAAAGGAGTGAAAAACGAATGAAAAGAATTTTAAGTTTGCTTCTTGCACTGTGTTTGATCGTTGGTTTGTTGCCCGCTGTGGCAATTCCCCACGCTCATGCAGAGGATGAAGTGCTGACGGAGGCCATCCGTGTGATGCATGATTGGACGATCTATGCATCTACAAACGGTGCCTCTACTTACTTTGTAAACCAGGAAGTTGAAACCACCAGCGAAGATGGTGCGACCTTTACTGGCACTACCTGGGCAATTACCGGTGAAGACCGGGATAAAAACGGCCGTACCATGATTGAACCCGAGGTATGGAACGGAAAATTTGAGTATCCTGCAGGCGGTATTCCTACCCTCTATTTGAAGGGCGCCCGTCTGGACTTGCTGAACGAGGCTACCGGCAACTACAACACATCCATCAAGTCCACCATGTATGCAATCGGCGGTCAGAGTTATGAGAGCAAGACTCCGCTGAAGATTGTTATTCTTGAGGATAGCTATATTGCCACCAACAGCAATGTATACAACGACTCCAGTAATAACACGGATCTGTATATTGAAAGCCGCAACGGTGCAACACTGAAGACCGAGAGCAAGTGTGGCATTTATGTACCCAATGGCGATTTGTATGTGGATGCCAATCTGGATATGTTTATGCCCAGATGGGCAGGTGATAATGCCCACCTGCTTTGCACCAGCAGTGCAGATGGCGATATCGTAATCAATGGCGGCAATATCAGCCTCAAGTCTACTGTAACTGAGTATACTTCCGGCGCCAACTGCAACAATGGTGGAACCGCTTGGACAGGACCGGCTTCAATTATTATGAGAACCCGCGGTGAAACTGCCGATATTACCATCAATGGCGGCAATCTTTCCATCGACACCCGGTATGCGGTAGCAGTCAACACACACGGCGCGATTCAGACTGACGGCGCCAATGCTGTGATCACCGTTAACGGCGGCGATGTAAACATCCAGTCTAACAACCTCGGCGTCATTAAGAGCGCCCAGCCCATTATTATAAACGATGGCAGCTTCACCGGCGTAGCGGCTAAACAGTTTGCGCTGTTATCTGCTACGGCAAGTAAGGTGATTATGAAAGGCGGCCGGCTGAGCCTGGAAGGTCACGGCTCAAGAGGCGCTTACAGCGGACAGTGTTCTGCGTATGATGGCACCTGCTTGGATCTGACCCAATACAACGGCGCTTATGTTTTGAAGTACGGTAAGCCTGCAGACGGCGCTGCAGTTACCGAGATCAATCAGACCAATCTGAACAACATCTACTACAGACCCTACATCACTGTCACACCCTATTGTGAGGACAAAGGTCACACCGAGGTAATTACCCCCGGTACCGCAACCTGTACCGAACCCGGTCTGTCCGACCTCGTGACCTGCTCTGTTTGCGGCAAGGTTTTGCAGGAGCAGGTCGAAGTTCCTGCCGGCCACAAGGTAGTAGAGGTGGCGCGCGTGGAACCCACCACCACTACTGTAGGTTACACTGCCGGCACCAAGTGCGCCCGCTGCGGCGAGATCCTCTCCGGCTGCGAAGAGATCCCCATGCTGAAGACCGCGGCTATCAGAATTTTGAACTATGGCGATATGTCTGCTACCGAGGGTGGCGCACCTTCCTATCGCACCTCCGTTTCTAAGCCTGCATTCAATGCTGAAGGTGAGGAGAACGGTGTGTACTGGACCTATGGCTCTGGTACTGCAGACAACTGGAACTTTAAGTTTGAGTATCCCATGGGCGGTGTTCCTACCTTGACCCTGAAGGATGCAACTCTTGACTATTATGACGAGAACGGAAACCGCCTGTATTACAAGGATGGCGAAACCCTGAAGCAGCTTTCCGGTACCTATTCCGGCATTATGGCTAAGGCTGGTACAATGACCGACATCAAGATCGTCCTGCAGGGCAATAACCACATTGACGTTCCTTACGGCATTGTTCGTGCTTCTGTTACCGGAACTCAGTATTTCAAAAATGTGACTGTTGTTGGTGAAGAGGGCAGCATCTTGTCCGGTAACGGCAGAACATTTGGTGCCATCAATCTGAAGGCCGGATATGATCTGGTGATGGAGAATGTCAATCTGGATCTTTGGACGGCATCCGCTGGTGGTGAGGATATCCCCATTGGCACAAAGGGTGAAGGCAATCTGACCATCAATGGCGGTAAGCTAAAGATCAAAGCAGAGAAAAACTCTTGCATTATAGCTAGCGGTGGCGATATTACTATTAACAATGCCGAATTGGATCTTGATAGTACATTTACTTCGGCTACAAATGGTGTTGGCGCCATTAATGCAACAAATGGAACACTGACTATTAACAATAGTGTTGTTAATGCTAAATCCAGCAACGGTTTGACTCTGTATGGTTATGACCATGTCATTCTCAACGGCGGCACCTACAACCTGGCAGGTGCCGGCTATGCAATCAGCGTCAACGACAAGAACGAAGAAGCAACCATCATCATCAACGGTGGCGAGATTGAGGCCACTGGTAATTCTGGTGCATGGTATAGATTTACTGATCTGAGCGGCTACGAGGGCTGGAATGCTGTTGCCGGCTCCAGCAAGGAAACTGCTAAGGTAGTTACCGACGCCGAAGATCTTGTTAAAAAGGTATATGTGAAGATCAGCGCAGAGCCTATTGAGATCTGTGCACATACCAACACCACCACTACCGAGGAAATTATCACTGAGGCCACCTGCACCAATGCCGGCTCCAAGAAGGTCACCGTGACCTGCGAGTGCGGAAAGATCATCAGCGAAGAAACTGTTGAGATCGAGACCCTGGAGCACGAGTGGATCACCATTCCCGGGAAGGATGCAACCTGTACCGAAACCGGCCTGACCGAAGGTGAAAAATGCAATGTCTGTGGCGCATGGAACACCGAGCAGGAAGAGCTCGAAAAGCTGGACCACACCGAGGAGATCCTCCCCGGTAAGGAGCCCACAGAAGATGAGCCCGGCCTGACTGAAGGCAAGAAGTGCTCCGTCTGTGGTGAGATCCTGGTAGCCCAGGAAGAGATCCCCGCAATCGGCTGCAAGCATGCTGAAACCGCTGCCACCGAGGAAGTTCTGAGTGCAGCAACCTGTGAAACCGCTGGCTCCAAGAAGGTCACCGTGACCTGCGCTGCTTGCGGCGAGGTCATCAGCGAGACCACCGAGGAGATCGCAGCTCTGGGCCACGCCTTTACGAATTATGTATCTGACGGTAATGGCTACAAGACTGCTTCCTGCGATAACGGCTGCGGCGCAACCGACACTAAGGTCGACGAGACATCTGATATCCTGGCAAATGTAACAGTTGCAGAAAATGGCCAGGTGAACCTGAAGCTGCGCAATCCCGCACTGCTGAAGGAAGTCTTCATGTACTACATTGCAGACAATGCCTATGCAGGCCAGACAGGTTTGGTGACCTGG
>JAFUNI010000011.1 GCA_017482385.1 Oscillospiraceae bacterium
CGGGAATCGAACCCATGTTACCGCCGTGAAAGGGCGGTGTCTTAACCGCTTGACCAACGGGCCTGGTAGCGGCGACCTGATTCGAACAGGTGACATACCGGGTATGAACCGGCTACTCTACCAACTGAGTTACGCCGCCATATTTTCACTATGGAAAATCAGCTTTGTCATTATACACAGGGTTTGTCGGTTTGTCAAGAATTATTTGCGTATTTTCCGGGGAATTTTTGGAAAGAATCCTTTTTGAGGTGATAAAATGCGGTTTATAAAACCGATTGCACTGTTTTTTGTGGGTGGAACAGGCTATGTTGCCCTGGAACTTCTGTGGCGGGGGTGGAGCCATTTCAGTATGTTCCTGGCCGGGGGCACTTGCTTTCTGCTTTTGGGAAAGCTGAATACCGTCCGGCCCAGGCTGCCTCTGCTTGCCCGGGGTATTGTCGGGGCAGGTATCATTACGATGATCGAACTGCTGGCAGGGCTTGTATTCAACCGGGATTACGGGGTTTGGGATTACCGGCATCTGCCCGTGAATTTCCACGGGCAGATCTGCCTGCGGTTTTTTCTGCTATGGATTCCCCTCAGTCTTGGGGCAATGGCGCTATACAGCTGGCTGCAAAAGCGTCTTGCAAGGCTGTGGCGATTTGCCGCATAGATTCTGCATCTGCCTTGCACACCCGGCGGTCATAGGTGAGCATGCCGTTGATCTCATCCTCCACATCGGACACTTGGGTGATGATGGCGGCGCACAAGCCACGGTCGATTGCGGGCAGCACCTTGGTGATATACAGCTCCGACAGGGAAGTTTGGAAATGCTCCCGGGATTTACAGGTTTTGTAGCCGTAGGCCTTGTCCGGGTTAAACAGGTGGCCCTCCACGGCGTAGGCGTAGCCGCCGAACTCGCTGAGCACCAAGGGTTTGTCCGAGGGTTTCAGCGCAGACCAGGGGGTGTAGTAAATATGGCGGCTGTCCACATCGGTTTCCGTGCCCCGGAACCAGCCGGAGGTGGTGTCGATGATGCGGCTGCTGTCTAAGCTTTTTAGCTGTTCATAGGCGGCACTGCCGTCGAACTGTCCCCAGCCCTCGTTGAAGATGGTCCAGTAGAGGATACAGGGGTGATTCTTTAACTGCTTGACGGTGGATTCCATTCCTCGCAAAAAGGCCTTGCGGGTATTTTCGTCCCGGTGCATCTTCTTGTCATTCCGTTTTTGAATGCCAATGGTGGGGAGCGCGGTATCCCGGAAGAAGCTATAATCGCCGTTGTTCACCATATCCTGGAAAACCACCATACCCAGCCGGTCACAGGCATAGTAAAACAGCTCCGGCTCTACCTTGATATGCTTGCGCAGGGTGTTGAAGCCCAGCTCTTTCATTTTTAGGATGTCTGCCTCAAAACAGGCGGGGCTGGCGGGGGTGTAAATGCCGTCGCTCCAATAGCCTTGATCCAGCAGGCCGTGGAAGAAATAGGGCTTGCCGTTGAGGCACAGCCGGGGGATGCCGTTTATCTCTTTGGTTTCCACAGCGCGCAGGGCAAAATAGCTTTCTACCCGGTCGAATTCCGTTTCAATGGAGAAGTGGTACAAATAGGGGTCTTCAGGCGTCCAATGCCGGGGATTTTCCGGGGTGATGACCGCCTTGCCGTCAGATAGAGGATATTCCTTGTCCTCCAGTAGGATTTTACCGGACAGGGCAGGGGTGACGGAAATAGTCGCGGATTCCAAAGTTACCTGGATATCCAAGTTCTCAATATATTGTTCCGGAACACTTTCCAGCCACACCGTCTGCCAAATGCCGGACACGGGAGTGTACCACATACCGCCCCGCTTCAAAGTCTGTTTGCCGTAGGGAAGGGTGGTGTCACGCAGATCGTCGTAAACTGCAACGACGATTTCGTTCTCCTCTTCCAATGCCGCGGTGATGTCCATGGAAAAGGCCTCATAGCCGCCAACATGGTCGCCAACCAACTTTTGGTTTACATAAATCTTTGCGGTTTGGTCTGCCGCACCGATATGCAGCAGAACCTTGCCTTTCCGGAAACCATCCGGGAGGGTGAAGCTACGGCGATAGAAAAGCCATTTCCCGGTATAGCTATCTACATCGGCAAGGCTGAGCATACATTCGGGACAGAAAGGAACAACGATCTCTTGATTGTATTCCTCCGGCAACTTGCTATCGTTTGATATGACAAAATCCCACGGACCGTTTAGGTTTACATAACTATCCCGTTTTAACTGGGGGCGGGGGTATTCCTGCCAGGGGGCTTTGGTGATTTCTTCGCCACGGGCGGTGTATAAATCATTCAGCATTTTTCTTCTCCTTTTTCAGCAGGCCGAACAGGGGCAGCAGCACACCGAAGATACAAACTGCTGCCACAAAGGCCGCCAAAAAGATATTCTCGTTGGGCACGAAAGAGGTAGTGCCGTCGTCATTGACGATGGTATCTGCATTCCGCAGCACCCAGGCGCCGATGGCCGGGCCGATGACACCGGGGATCAGCACCTGTCCGATGATCCGCTGGCCCTGGAACATACCGGCTTTCTTTTCCGGGGTGCGATCCCGGAGCATTGCACCGAACACAGCCATACCGGAAAGGTAGCCGCAGAGCATGATCAGTGTGCCGGCAAAGACCAAGGCGGTGTTTTTGAAGAAGAACAGCACAAGGAATCCACCCATCAGCAGGCCTAAAGGAGGCAATACGCTGATCCGGAAGCCCTTGCGGTCATAAACCTTGCCGTAAAAGAAGGTAAAAGCAGCAGCTAAAATGATGGCCGGGGCAAAGAGCAGGACATAGTTGTCCATACCCAAGGAGACAGTGTAGTACAGGATCAGGTAGGGCATAAAGATGTTGATGGCGATGCCGAACACACTGTAAGCCAGCAGGGTGATGTACAGGGTTTTGTTTTCCTGGATGATTCCCGGGCGGAATCCGTAGATCAGATTTGCAAAATAATGTTCGTTACCCCGGGTGTCCAGCTTCTTTTCCTCGATGAGGAAGAAGCCCAAAAGGCCCATCAGAAACACAACAGCACCGATGACAAGAAATACCAGCGTCCAGCCGCTTTGCTTGTTCAGATCCACACCCATAAAGCCGCCGAAGACCACCAAAATGGCAAGCAGCGGCATCATGGAGTTGATGCCCTCCACAGCGCCCCGGTTGGTTTCGTCGGTGGAATCTGTGACCCAGGCGTTGAAGCAGGCATCGTTGGCAGAAGAACCGAAGAAGGTCATAACGCAATCCATAACGATTACCAGCGACACACCAATGCTGGCGGCAGAAGCTGCAGTGGGGAACAGGGCGTTGATCACATCCATACGGATCAGCGCAAAACTTAAAATGGAAACACCCCAGCACAGATAGCCGCCGCAGATAAACAGCTTTCGCTTGCCGATCTTGTCGGAAAATGCGCCTACCAGCAAGGTGGTGACCGTTGCGGCCACGGCAGAGGCGGATACCATGGCAGAGATGGCCTCTGCGCTGGCGTTGAACATTTTATAGATGAATACGTTAAAGTACATATTCTCCATAACCCAGGCAACCTGTCCTACCAGGCTGAAAATCACCAGGGCCAAATAGAATTTCCGAGATTTCATAAAAATCCCTCCTTATGTGCCCAGTATAGCACATAAGGAGGGAAAGGGCAATGATACATTATATATAATATGTATCAAAACAGCGTGTCGATGGAGGCGAAGCGGTAGCCGGCAGATTCCCATTTGGTGAGCAGTTCGTCCAGGATCTCTGCGTTAGTTGCTGAGGTAGAGTGGAGCAGCACCACGGCACCGTTGTGAATGCGGGGCAGGAGCTTGGTAAAGGCTTCGTCCCTGGTGGGCTGGGCATCGTTCCGCCAATCCACATAGGCAAGGCTCCAAAACACTGTTTTATAACCCAAGTCCTTTGCCATTTGCAAGTTCTGCTGGTTGTAGATCCCCTGGGGTGGCCGGTAGTACTTGGGCAGCTCCTTGCCGGTGGTTTCTTTGAACAGGGTTTCCAAATCCTGCAGCTCCTTGGCAAAGGCCTCTTTTTCTGAGAGCTTGCTCATATCAAAGTGGTGCATAGTATGGTTGCCCACGATGTGACCCTCGTCCACCATTCTTCTTACCAGGTCGCCGTTGCGCTCTATGTAATTGCCCACCAAGAAGAAAGCGGCGGGGGCGTTGTGCTTTTTCAGCACATCTAAGATTTTAGCGGTGCTGCCGTTTTCGTAGCCGGAGTCGAAGGTGAGGTAAATGACCTTTTCGTTGGTATTACCCAAATAGGCTGCGTCATAGTATTCAAGCTGCTTTGTGTTTGCCGGGCCGGTGGGGGGCTGTCCTTCCGTTTGGAAAGAAAGACCCCAGGATCCGGTTTCTACGGTCAAATTCCAAAATTGGGTGATTCCCAGTATCATAGCGGCGCACACGGCGCCCACAGCGATCCAAATATCCTTTTTACGCATAATATCCCTCCCGGCACATTTTATGGGGGTGAAAATGGGAATATACACAAGATATTGTGTCGGATTTTGGGCGGAAAATAAATTCTGCGAAATGTACGAAAATGCAGTGAAATTTTTGTGATTTTTTCCAAAAAAATGCTTGACAACTGTCTAATATGGTGGTATCATAATCGAGCGCGTGTAGGGACATTCTGCGCGTGCGATGCGATGATGCAGGAGATTGCGCCTAAAAAGCGGTAACTTCTGCGGAGTATGTCCGGTCATCGGGCGGCTGAACTGCTTCTGTTTTGCGCTGCGTATATCGCTGCGGCAGAGGAAAGGTCGGCCTCGGGTCGGCCATTTTTCTTGGCTCGGAATGATACGCACGGTAGCGCGGACAACAGTTCACCGTACCCAGACATCAAGCAAACTGAGTACGAAAATTTAGGAGGAAAACAAACAATGGCAAACCAGGAAATGATCCGCATTCGGCTGAAGGCTTACGATCATCAGTTGATCGACGCCAGCGCAGCCAAGATCGTCGACACCGCTAAGCGCAACGGCGCTGCTGTGTCCGGCCCCATCCCCCTGCCCACCAAGAAGGAAGTTGTTACCATCCTTCGTGCTGTTCATAAGTATAAGGACAGCCGTGAGCAGTTCGAGCGCAGAACCCATAAGAGACTGATCGATATCCTCAACCCCAACCAGAAGACCGTTGAGGCTCTGATGAGCCTGGATCTTCCCGCTGGCGTTGAGATAGAGATAAAGCTGTAATCCTTATACATTATATATAAGGATTCACCGCTGCCCGCACTGAAAAGCATCGGGCGACGGGTCATGTTGGCAAAGAGTTCCCAATGCTCCGCGTCAACCAATAACCTAAAAAAGGAGTAAAACCAAAATGCAAAAAGCAATCATCGGCAAGAAAGTGGGCATGACCCAGATCTTCGATGAGACCGGCAAGGTGATCCCTGTTACCGTCGTGGAAGCAGGCCCCTGCACCGTTACTCAGAAGAAGACCATCGAAACCGACGGCTATGAGGCCGTCCAGCTGGGCTTTGAGTCCGTTAAGGAGTCCAAGCTCTCCAAGCCCGAGGCTGGCCATCTGAAGAAGGCTGGCGTTGAGGCTGTTAAGCACCTGAAGGAGTTCCGTCTGGAAGACTGCTCTGCTCTGAATGTGGGCGATGTAGTCAAGGCTGACACCTTCGCTGCTGGCGACTGGATCGACGTGACCGGTATTTCCAAGGGCCACGGCTACCAGGGCGTCATCAAGCGCCACGGCGCACACCGTACCGATATGACCCACGGCGGCGGTCCTGTTCACCGTCACGCTGGTTCTATGGGCGCTTCCTCTCATCAGTCCCGTATCTTCCCCGGCAAGATCGGCGCCGGCCAGATGGGCAATGAGCAGGTCACCATCGAGAACCTGGAAGTCGTCCAGGTTGACGCAGAGCTGAACATGATCGTTATCCGCGGCGCCATCCCCGGCCCCAAGGGCGGTCTGGTCTACATCCGCAACACTGTGAAGACCCACAAGGTAAAGCAGGCCGGTGCAGACATCAGCAAGAACCCGCAGAAGGCTTCCGGCAGAAACCCCCAGAAGGCATCTGCAAGAAACGGTTAAGGAAAGGAGATCTTAAACTATGCTTACTAAGGTTTATAATATGTCCGGCGAGCAGGTTGGCGAGATCGAACTGTCCGAAGCTGTGTTCGGCATTGCTCCCAACCAGTCCGTGGTTCACGACGTTGTTAAGAACCACCTGGCTAACAAGCGTCAGGGCACTCAGTCCGCTCTGACCCGCGCTGAAGTTTCCGGCGGCGGCAGAAAGCCCTGGAGACAGAAGGGCACCGGCCGCGCCCGTCAGGGTTCCACCCGGGCTCCCCAGTGGACTCACGGCGGTATCGTGTTCGCTCCCAAGCCCCGCGACTACAGCTACACGCTGAATAAGAAGACCCGCCGTCTGGCTCTGAAGTCCGCTCTGAGCGCCAAGGCTGCCGAGACCGCAATCGTGGTCATCGACGAGATCAAGATGGATGCTCCCAAGACCAAGGAGTTCGCAGCTTTCCTGAAGGCTGTCGGCGTGGAAGGCAAGGCTCTGGTTGTTACCGCTGCTGCTGACACCAACGTCATCAAGTCCGGCCGTAACATCGAAGGTTGCCAGGTCACCTTCGCTAACCTGCTGAACGTTTACGACATCGTGAACGCCAAGAAGCTGGTTCTCGACAAGGCTGCCCTCCAGAAGATCGAGGAGGTATTCGCATAATGAACACTTATGATATTATTCTGAAGCCGGTTATTACCGAGCAGTCCATGGCTGATGTTGCCGACAAGAAGTACGTCTTCCAGGTCGCCATCAACGCCAACAAGACCGAGATCAAGGCTGCTGTCGAAGAGATCTTCGGCGTGAAGGTTGCCAAGGTCAACACCGTCCGTATGCAGGGCAAGGTCAAGCGCACCGGTGCTTATCCCGCCGGCCGTCGCGCCGCCTACAAGAAGGCGATCGTTACCCTGACTGCTGATTCCAAGACCATCGAGTTCTTCGAGGGTATGATCTAATCTCAATAAAGGAGCGAAACGCAAATGGCTATTAAAACTTTTAAGCCTTACACCCCGTCCAGAAGAAACATGACTGTTTCCGCTTTCGAGGGTGTTGACAAGAAGGCAAAACCTGAGCGTAGCCTGGTTGAGACCCTGAAGAAGAACGCCGGTCGCAACAGCTATGGTCACATCACCGTCCGTCATCGCGGCGGCGGCAACAAGCGTAAGTATCGTATCATCGACTTCAAGCGTCAGAAGCTGGACATCGAAGCTACTGTTGAGCGCCTGGAGTACGACCCCAACCGCAGCGCATTCATTGCTCTGATCAAGTACACCGATGGCGAGCTGGCTTACATCCTGGCTCCCAACGGCCTGAAGGCTGGCGACAAGGTTATCTCCTCCGCCAATGCCGACATCAAGCCCGGCAACTGCCTGCCCATCGCTAACATTCCTGTCGGTACTGTTATCCACAATGTGGAGCTGCAGCCCGGCCACGGCGCACAGCTGGTCCGTTCCGCCGGTACCGCTGCTCAGCTGATGGCTAAGGAAGGCGACCTGGCTCAGGTTCGTCTGCCCTCCGGCGAAGTTCGTTACGTTCGCACCAACTGCACCGCCTGCATCGGTCAGGTCGGCAACGTTGACCACGAGAACGTGCACATCGGTAAGGCCGGCCGTACCCGTCACATGGGTATCCGTCCCACCGTCCGCGGTTCTGTTATGAACCCCAATGACCACCCCCACGGTGGTGGTGAAGGCCGCGCTCCCGTTGGCCGCAGCGGACCTGTTACCCCCTGGGGTAAGCCCGCTCTGGGTTACAAGACCCGTAAGACCAAGAACCGCACTGACAAGTTTATTGTCAAGCGCAGAAACAGCAAGTAAGGAGGAACTAAGATATGTCTAGAAGTATCAAGAAGGGCCCTTTCGTTGCTCCTGAGCTGTACAAGCGCGTGGAGGAACTGAACAAGGCCGGTGAAAAGAAGGTTCTGAAGACCTGGTCCAGAGCTTCCACCATCTTCCCCTCCTTTGTCGGTCACACCATCGCTGTTCACGACGGCCGGAAGCACGTTCCCGTCTATATCACTGAGGATATGGTCGGCCACAAGCTGGGTGAGTTCGTTCCCACCCGTTCCTTCCGCGGTCACTCCGGCAGCAAGACCGCCAATTCCAAGTAAGGAGGTACTGAAATGGAAGCATTTGCACATGTAAAGTACGTCCGTATGTCTCCCCGTAAGGTGAAGCTGGTTTGCGACATGATCCGGGGCAAGGACGTGAAGACCGCCGCCGCTTATATGAGCCAGACCTCCAAGGCCGCTTGCGAGCCTATGGCCAAGCTGCTCAAGAGCGCTGTGGCAAACGCTGAGCACAACCACGGTATGAACGCCGATAATCTGTACGTTTCCACTGTGATCGCTAACCCCGGTCCCGTGCTGAAGAGAGGCCGCATCGCCTCCCGTCGTGGTTTCGTCCGTATTATGAAGAGAACCACTCACATCACCATCGGTGTGAGCGAGAAGGCTTAACAGGAGGTTGCTATGGGACAGAAAGTTAATCCCCATGGACTGCGTGTTGGCGTAATCAAGGACTGGGATTCCCGCTGGTATGCCCGCGAGGACAAGGTCGGCGACCTGGTTGTCGAGGATTACAACATCCGTAAGTATCTGAAGGAAAAGCTCTACGCCGCTGGCGTAGCTAAGATCGAGATCGAGCGCTCCAACGGCAAGGTCAAGATCAACATCAACTGCTCTCGCCCCGGCGTTGTCATCGGCAAGGCTGGCGCTGAGATCGAAAACCTGCGCAAGGACGTTGAGGCCCGTCTGGGCAAGGCAGTGAACCTGAACATCGTTGAGATCCGCAGCCCCGACCTGAACGCTCAGCTGGTTGCAGAGAACATCGCTGCTCAGCTGGAGAAGCGTATCTCCTTCCGTCGCGCAATGAAGAAGGCAATGCAGCAGGCTACCCGTCTGGGCGCTAAGGGTATCAAGGTTACCTGCGGCGGCCGTCTGGGCGGTGCTGAAATTGCCCGTTCCGAAACTTATCACGAAGGCACCATCCCCCTGCAGACCATCCGTGCTGATATCGAGTACGGCTTCGCTGAGGCTGCCACCACTTACGGCCGCATCGGTGTTAAGGTTTGGATCTACAAGGGTGAGGTCCTGAACACCACCCTGCGCGCAGCTGCTCCCGAGCCCGAGAAGCGTGAGCGTCGCGAGCGTCGTGGCGAGCGTAACGGTGAGCGCCGTGAGCGCCGTCAGGGTGACCGTCCTAACTACCGCAGAGAAGGAGGTAACCGCTAATGCTGATGCCCAAGAGAGCGAAGCACCGTAAGGTGCAGCGCGGTCGTATGACCGGTACCGCCACCCGCGGTAACAAGGTTGCCTACGGTGATTTCGGCATCCAGGCTCTGGAGCCCGGCTGGATCACCGGCAATCAGATCGAAGCAGCCCGTATCGCTATGACTCGTTACACCAAGCGTGGCGGTAAGGTCTGGATCAAGATTTTCCCCGACAAGCCTTATTCCAAGAAGGGCCTGGGTACCCGTATGGGTAACGGTAAGGGCGCACCCGAAGGCTGGGTCGCTGTTGTAAAGAACCAGAGAGTGATGTTCGAGATCGGCGGCGTTTCTGAGGAAGTGGCCCGCGAGGCTATGCGTCTTGCTCAGCACAAGCTGCCCATCAAGACCCGCATCATCGCTCGGGAAGCAGACACTGAGATTGGTGGTGAATAATGATGAAGGCAAAAGAAATCAAGGAAATCCGCGGCCTCTCCGTTGAGAAGCTGGAGGCAAAGCTGCAGGACCTGAAGAAGGACCTGTTCATGCTGCGTATGCAGCACGCAACCAATCAGCTGGATAACCCCATGCAGATTGCAGCGGTCAAGAAGGATATTGCCCGCATCAAGACCATTATTCGTGAGAAAGAGACCAATGTCTGAGGAGGAAACGTAAATGACTGAGAATACCAGAGCATTCCGTAAAACCAGAATCGGTCAGGTCGTCTCCGATAAGATGGACAAGACCATTGTGGTTGCAATTGAGGATAGCGTGCAGCATCCTCTGTACAAGAAGACTATGAAGCGGACCTACAAGCTGAAGGCACACGACGAGAACAACGAGTGCGGCATCGGCGATACCGTTGAGGTTATGGAGACCCGTCCTCTGTCCAAGGACAAGAGATGGAGACTCATCCGCGTCATTGAAAAGGCTAAGTAAGGAGGTCGGCAGATATGATTCAGATGGAAAGCTACCTGAAGGTTGCCGACAACACCGGCGCCAAGGAAATCCACTGCATCCGGGTTCTGGGCGGCTCCAGACGGAAGTTCGGCAACATCGGCGATGTGATCGTTGCTTCTGTTCGTAAGGCTGCTCCCGGCGGCACTGTTAAGAAGGGCGATGTAGTTAAGGCTGTTATCGTCCGTACCAAGCGGGGCGTGCGTCGTGAAGACGGCACCTATGTCCGCTTTGATGAGAACGCTGCTGTTATCATCAAGGAAGACAAGAACCCCAGAGGCACCCGTATCTTTGGACCGGTTGCCCGCGAGCTGCGTGAGAAGGACTTCATGAAGATCCTCTCCCTGGCTCCCGAAGTTATCTAAGGGGGTAACAAGGTATGAACATTAAGAAGAATGATACCGTTATCGTCCTGTCCGGCAAGGACAAGGGCGTAAAGGGCAAGGTGCTGGTCGCTATGCCCGCAGAAAACAAGGTTATCGTGGAGAAGGTCAACGTCGCTACCTGCCACACCAAGCCCCGTAAGCAGGGCGAGACCGGTGGCATCGTAAAGAAGGAGACCCCCATCCGCGCTTGTAAGGTTGCTCTGTACTGCGAGAAGTGCGGTAAGGGCGTGCGCGTTGGTCACAAGATCGACGGCGACAAGAAGGTCCGCGTTTGCAAAAAGTGCGGCGCCGAAATCTAAGAGAGGAGGAGTTAATCAATGGCTAGAATGAAAGAACTGTATGTTAGCGAGGTTGCTCCTGCTCTGAACAAGAAGTTCGGTTACAAGAGCGTTATGCAGATTCCCAAGCTGAGCAAGGTTATCGTGAACGTTGCCTGCGGTGAGAGCAAGAACAATGCCAAGGAGATCGAGGCTATCTGCAAGGATATCGCCACCATCACCGGCCAGAAGCCCATCACCTGTAAGGCTCGTAAGTCCGTCGCTAACTTCAAGCTTCGTGAGGGCGAAACTGTTGGCGTGAAGGTCACCCTGCGCGGTGAGAAGATGTACGAGTTCCTGGACCGTCTGTTCAGCATTGCGCTGCCCCGTGTCCGTGACTTCCGTGGCATCAACCCCAACTCCTTTGACGGCCGTGGCAACTATGCCTTCGGTCTGAAGGAACAGCTGATCTTCCCCGAAATTGAGTACGACAAGGTAGACAAGATCCGTGGTATGGATATCTGCATCTGCACCACCGCTACCACCGATGAGGAAGCCAAAGAGCTGCTGACCCAGCTGGGCGCTCCCTTCCAGGCTTAATTTAGGAGGAAAGAATAAATGGCTAAAACTTCTATGATCCTGAAGCAGCAGGCTGAGCCCAAGTTCTCCAGCCGCCGCTACAACCGCTGCAAGATCTGCGGCAGACCCCATGCTTACCTGCGCGACTACGGCGTATGCCGTATCTGCTTCCGTGAGCTGGCTTACAAGGGCCAGATTCCCGGTGTCAGAAAAGCAAGCTGGTAATAACAAATTTAAGCGACCCCTTAAGGATTGCGAAAATTGGTTTGGTACAACTAACTGTACCTCGGTAAATTTTTAATGTAAACATGGTTCGGTTCGTCCCGGGAAGATGGAGCTTCGCCGCAAGGCGCAGCTCGCATTCCCCGGATACCCCCGAATCTCAACGGGTTGAGCCCGTAACTTCTAAAAGGAGGATATTAACATGCAAATCACCGATCCCGTAGCAGATATGCTGACCCGCATCCGGAATGCGAATTCTGCAAAGCACGACACCGTGGATGTCCCCGCCTCTAACCTGAAGAAGGCTATTGCTCAGATCCTGCTGGACGAGGGCTACATCAAGGCTTTCTCCATCGTGGAAAACGGCAACCAGGGCGTCATTCACATCACTCTGAAGTATCTGGAAAAGAAGCAGCCTGTCCTGTCCGGTCTGCGCCGCGTTTCCAAGCCCGGCCTGCGTGTCTACGCCGGCGCTGAGGAGATGCCCCGCGTTCTGAAGGGCCTGGGCATTGCCATCGTTTCCACTTCCAAGGGTGTTATGACCGACAAGAAGGCCCGTGAGCTGCACATCGGCGGCGAAGTCATGGCTTTCGTTTGGTAAGGAGGAAAGCAGAATGTCTAGAATTGGTAAAAAGCCGGTTACCATCCCGGCAAATGTTACAGTGACCGTTGCCGAAGGCAATGTTGTTACTGTGAAGGGCCCCAAGGGCACCCTGACTCAGACCATGCACCCCGATATGCTCATCAAGGTCGAGGGTAATGTTCTGACTGTTGAGCGTCCCGACGAGGAGCATCTGCACAAGTCCCTGCACGGCTTGACCCGTACCCTGATCAACAACATGGTCGAGGGTGTTGAGAAGGGCTACAGCAAGGAGCTGGACGTCAACGGCGTTGGCTTCCGTGTAGAAAAGAAGGGCACCCAGCTGGTTATGCGTCTGGGCTTCTCCCATGAGGTCATCATGGAAGAGATCGACGGCATCACCGTTGAAGTTCCCAACCCCAACAAGATCATTGTCCACGGCATTGACAAGCAGGCTGTTGGTCAGTTTGCTGCCGAAGTTCGTGGTAAGCGTCCCCCCGAACCCTACAAGGGCAAGGGCATCAAGTACACCGACGAAGTTATCCGCCGCAAGGTTGGTAAAGCCGGTGCTAAGAAGTAATGGAGGTATTGCGAAATGGTTAAGAATATCGATAAGAACGCAATGCGCCTGAAGCGTCACATCCGCGTTCGTGGCAAAATCTCCGGCACTGCTGAGTGTCCCCGTCTGAACGTGTTCCGTTCCAATGCGAACATCTACGCTCAGATCATTGACGACGTAAACGGCGTAACCCTGGTTTCCGCCAATACGCTGGAAAAGGAATTTGAAGGCGCTACCGGCAACGTTGAGGCTGCCAAGAAGGTAGGTCTGGTCCTGGCCGAGCGGGCCAAGGCTAAGGGCATCGAGCAGGTCGTGTTCGACCGCGGCGGCTATATTTTCCATGGCCGTGTTGCTGCTCTGGCTGAGGGCGCCCGTGAAGGCGGCCTGGATTTCTAAGGTAGAGGAGGAAAAGAAATGGCTTACGAAAAGACTCCTAAGAATGAAGCTCCTGAGCTCATTGAGAAGGTCGTTTACCTGAACCGTGTCTCTAAGACCGTTAAGGGCGGCCGTGTTATGAAGTTCTCCGCTCTGGTCGTTGTTGGCGACGGTAAGGGTACCGTCGGTTACGGCCTGGGCAAGGCAGCCGAAGTTTCCGAGGCTATTCTGAAGGGCATCACCGATGCCAAGAAGAACATGGTCAAGGTTTCTCTGGCTCCCCACGGCACCATTCCTCACGAGGTTACCGGTATCTTCGGCGCTGGCAAGGTGCTGATGAGACCCGCACCCGAAGGTACCGGCGTTATCGCCGGCGGCGCTGTCCGTGCAGTTATGGAAGCAGTTGGCATCCGGAACATCACCGCTCGCTGCCTGCGTTCCAACAACCCCCAGAACGTTGTTAAGGCAACTATGGTGGGTCTGCAGTCCCTGCGTTCTCCCCAGCAGATCGCTGCGATCCGTGGTAAGAGCGTAGAAGAAATCGTGTAAGGAGGGCAATTGACAATGACTAACTTGAAGATTACCCTTGTTAAGAGCCTGAACGGTCGTCTGGAAAAGCACATCGCTACCGCCCACTCCCTGGGCCTGCGTAAGATCGGCCAGACCACCATCCAGCCCGACAACACCCAGACCCGCGGCAAGATCGCCAAGATCGGCTATATGCTGCAGGTTACCGAAGTAGAATAAGGAGGAGAAGACAAATGAAACTTCACGAACTCTCTCCTGTTGCTGGCTCCACTCAGGTAGCCAAGCGTAAGGGCCGTGGCATCGGCACCGGCAACGGCAAGACTGCCGGCCGCGGTCACAAGGGTCTGTACGCCCGTTCCGGCGGTAAGGTTCGCGCCGGCTTTGAAGGCGGCCAGATGCCTCTGGTTCGTCGTATCCCCAAGCGTGGCTTCAACAACATTTTCGCAAAGCCTCTGACTGCCATTAACCTGACAGTTCTGAACCGCTTTGAAGATGGCGCAGTTGTTGACGCTGCTGCACTGATTGAAGCAGGCATTCTGAATGCTTGCCCCTATGGCCTGAAGGTACTGGCAAACGGTACTCTGACCAAGAAGGTTACCGTTAAGGCTGCGGCTTTCTCTGAGTCTGCTAAGGAAAAAATCGAGCAGGCAGGCGGAAAGGCCGAGGTGGTTTAAGTGTTTAGCACATTAAGAAACGCCTGGAAGCTTCCCGACCTTCGTAAGAAGCTGATCTTCACCATGATGATGCTGCTCATTTACCGGATCGGCAATGCAATTCCCGTTCCTTATATCAATGTTGCAGCCATGTCTGAGTACTTCAGCGCAACTTTGAGCGACACTATCCTGGGCTTGTACAATGCTATGTCCGGTTCTGCCTTCTCTCAGGCATCCGTTCTGGCATTGGGCATTCAGCCCTACATCAACGCTTCTATTATCATTCAGCTGCTCACCATTGCCATCCCCGCTCTGGAGCGTTGGTCCAAGGAAGAGGGCGAGATGGGTAAGAAGAAGATTGAGCGTCTGACTCGCTACACCACTGTGGCCCTGGGCGTACTCCTGGGCTTCGCATACTACACCATGATCAGCAGCCAGTCCGGTATTATCACCAATGACGGCATTCTGCCCGCTATCGTGATCATCCTGGCATTCGCTGCCGGTTCTTCCGTAGTTATGTGGATGGGTGAGCAGATCACCGAATTCGGCATCGGCAACGGCATCTCCATGATCCTGTTTGCCAACATCGTTGCCAGCCTGCCCGCAACTGCCAACACTCTGTTTGGCTCCAATATGTTTGCTTGGTGGGTTGCCATCATCATCGCAGTGATTCTGTTGCTGCTGATCGTCTTCATCGTGTTCATCAACGATGCAGAGCGCCGGATTCCCATTCAGTACGCCAAGCGTGTTGTGGGCCGTAAGGTCTACGGCGGCCAGAACACCAATATGCCCATCAAGGTGAGCATGTCCGGTGTTATGCCCGTTATCTTTGCACAGTCCATCGTATCCCTGCCCGCTACTATCTGCACCTTTATCGGTAAGGATGAGGGCAAGCTGTATGATACTCTGTTTGCAAGCAACAGCTGGGTTTACGTTATTATGTACGGCCTGCTGATCTTCTTCTTCAGCTGGTTCTACTCCACCATCCAGTATGACCCCACCGAGATGTCCAACAACCTGAAGAAGAACGGCGGCTTTATCCCCGGCTTCCGTCCCGGCAAGCCCACCGCTGACTTCATCAAGAAGGTCATCAACAAGATCGTGGTCTTCGGTGCTGTGTACCTGGCTATCGTAGCTCTGCTGCCTTTGGTTGGCGGCAAGCTGGTGCCCGGTGTCAGCAGCCTGGCCATCGGTGGTACTTCCGTCATCATTATCGTGGGCGTTGCTCTGGAGACTGTACAGGCTCTGGAGGCTCAGATGCTGATGCGCCACTACAAGGGTTTCCTGGATTGATCGCGGAGGCAAACAGATGAATTTGATTCTTTTGGGTGCCCCCGGCGCCGGTAAGGGAACACAGGCGGAGATGCTGGCTGCAAAGCTGCAGATCCCTTCCATTTCTACCGGCAATATGCTCAGAGAGGCTATCGCAAACGGTACCGAGCTGGGCAAGCAGGCGAAACAGGCAATGGACGAAGGCAAGCTCGTCTCCGATGAGCTGGTTCTCGGCATTGTGAAGGAACGGACTGCAAAACCCGATTGTCAAAACGGCTTTATCCTGGACGGGGTGCCCCGCACCCTGGCCCAGGCCAAGGCTTTGGACGAGATGGGCGTGCGTTTGGACCACGTTGTTTCCCTGGAAATTGACGATGCTGTGATCGAAGGCCGTATGACCGGACGGCGTGTCTGCCCCAAGTGCGGCGCAAGCTATCACATCACCGCCAACCCTCCCAAAAAGGACAACACCTGCGACCAATGTGAATCCGAGCTGATCATCCGTAAGGATGACGCGCCGGAAACCGTGAAGAGCCGTTTGGCTATCTATCACGAAACCACTGAGGTCTTGAAGGATTATTACGCTGCCCAAAACAAGCTTCGCCTTGTGGAAGGTAACCAGTCCATCGAAGGTGCATTCCAGGATATCTTGAAGGCCTTGGGAGTAGAGTAATGATCGCAATCAAAAATGAACAAGAGCTTTCCGCGATGCGTCAGGCCTGTAAAATTACCGCGGCAGCCCGTGCTTTGGCAGGGGAAATGGTAAGACCGGGCGTATCTACAAAAGCGATTGACAGAGCCGTGCGGGAGTTTATCCTGACCCAGGGCGCAAAACCGTCGTTCCTCGGTTATCACGGCTTCCCCGGAAGTACTTGCATCAGCGTCAACAATACCGTTATCCACGGGATTCCCGGCAGCTATGTGTTGCAGGACGGCGATATCGTTTCTGTTGATGTGGGCGCTTACTACAAGGGATTTCACGGAGATTGCGCAGCTACTTTCCCCTGCGGTACGGTAAGTGCCGAGGCCCTAAAGCTGATCCAAGTGACGAAGCAGAGCTTCTTTGAAGGAATGCGCTTCGCCAAAGCCGGACACAGAGTGTCCGATATCTCCCACGCCATTCAGACGTATGTGGAGTCTAACGGTTTTTCAGTTGTGCGTTCATTCGTAGGTCACGGCGTAGGCGCACAGTTACACGAAGAGCCTGAGGTGCCGAATTTCGGAAACCCCGGGCACGGGCCCAGATTACTTCCCGGTATGACACTGGCAGTTGAGCCGATGGTGAACCAGGGCACATTTGATGTGAAGGTTCTCAAAGACGGCTGGACTACAGTGACCACCGACGGTAAGCTGTCTGCCCACTATGAGAATACTGTACTCATCACCGACGGGGAGCCGGAAATACTCACCGTCGCCGAAGGAATGCAAGGTAATCAACCTATAGGAGGTTAACGACTTGGCAAAGGACGACGTAATCGAAATTGAAGGCATCGTAACCGATGCACTGCCGAATGCTATGTTCAATGTCGATATCGGCAACGGACACATCATTCTGGCACACATTTCCGGCAAGCTCCGTATGAATTTCATTAAAATCTTGCCCGGTGACAAGGTAACTGTTCAAATGTCTCCCTATGATCTGACCCATGGCCGGATCACCTGGAGAAGTAAGTAAGAAACAAGAGATTATCTCTATTGGAGGTTAAACAGTATGAAAGTAAGACCGTCCGTTAAACCCATGTGCGAAAAGTGTAAGATCATCAAGCGCAAGGGTCGCGTTATGGTAATTTGCGAAAACCCCAAGCACAAGCAGAGACAAGGCTAATAGGAGGTGCAGTTAGAATATGGCACGTATTTCTGGTATTGACCTTCCCCGCGAGAAGCGTATTGAAGTTGCGCTGACTTATATCTACGGCATCGGACCCGCCCGCGCAGCAAAGGTTCTGGAACTGACCAAGATCGATCCCGACACCCGTGTTAAGGATCTGACCGAAGATCAGGAAGCACAGCTGCGTGAGACCATCGAAGGTAACTTCATCATCGAAGGTGACCTGCGTCGGGAAACCGCTATGAACATCAAGCGGCTGAGCGAAATCGGCTGCTACCGTGGCATCCGTCATCGTCGTGGCCTGCCTGTGCACGGCCAGCGCACCAAGACCAATGCCCGTACCCGCAAGGGTCCCAAGAAGACCATTGCTAACAAGAAGAAGTAAGGAGGGATATGTAAATGGCTAAGGCTACTAAGAAGGTTGTTAAGCGCCGCAGAGAGCGCAAAGTAGTTGAGAAGGGCGCGGCACATATCCGTTCCTCTTTCAACAACACCATGGTTACCATCACTGACCTGGAAGGCAATGCCCTGAGCTGGGCTTCCTCCGGCGGTTTGGGCTTCCGTGGTTCCCGTAAGTCCACTCCCTTTGCTGCTCAGACTGCAGCAGAGACTGCTGCCAAGGCTGCTATTGACAGCTGCGGTCTGAAGTCCGTCGAGGTCTATGTTAAGGGCCCCGGTCAGGGACGTGAGGCTGCTATCCGGGCTCTGCAGACTGCAGGTCTGGAAGTCGTTATGATCAAGGACGTCACCCCCATTCCTCACAATGGCTGCCGTCCCCCCAAGAGACGTCGTGTCTGATTTCGGAATAGGAGGAATTTGAATTATGGCTAAGAATATGCAGCCTGTGCTGAAGCGTTGCAGAACGCTGGGCGTTTCTCCTGCCGCAATGGGTTACAGCAAGACTTCCAACAAGAACCCCGGCGGTCAGAGAAGAGCTAAGAAGTCCGAGTACGCTACTCAGCTGACTGAGAAGCAGAAGGTCAAGTTTGTATACGGCATCCAGGAGAAGCAGTTCCGTAACTACTACGAGAAGGCCGCTCGCCAGGAAGGCAACACCGGCGACAACCTGCTGACTCTGGTTGAGCGCAGACTGGACAATGTTGTCTACCGTCTGGGCTTCGCTAACTCCCGCCGTCAGGCCCGTCAGCTGGTCAACCACGGTCACTTCACCGTAAACGGTGGCCGCGTGAACATTCCCAGCTACCTGATCAAGGCTGGCGATGTTGTGGCAGTTTGCGAGAAGAGCGCTTCCAATGCCTTCTTCAAGGGCTTGAAGGAAGCTGACACCTTTGTTGCTGCTCCCAAGTGGCTGGATCGCGATAAGAACACTCTCACCGGTAAGGTCGTTGCTATGCCCACCAAGGCAGATATCGACTTCGACATCGCTGTTCACCTGATCGTCGAGTTGTACTCTAAGTAATCGACACCCTGTCCGTTCGAATGCTATTGCTGGGTGCATTCTACACCCCGCACACTAAATTAGGAGGGTAAGATTCTATGGTAGAAATTGAAAAGCCTCGTATCACTTGCCTGGATACTCCCGAGGATCCTTCTTACGGCAAGTATGTTGTTGAGCCCCTGGAGCGCGGCTACGGTATGACCTTGGGTAACTCCCTGCGTCGTATCATGCTCAGTAGCCTCCCCGGCTACGCCGCAACTTCTGTGAAGATCGCCGGCGTACAGCACGAGTTCTCCACCATTCCCGGTGTTACCGAGGATGTGACCGAGATCGTTCTGAATGTGAAGCGTATGATCATGAAGCTGCACAGCCAGGAGCCCAAGACCGTATATATCGACGCTGTTGGTCCCTGTGAGGTCACCGCCGGCGATATCAAGGCTGATGGCGAGGTTGAAATTCTGAATCCCGAGCTGCACATCTGCACGCTGGGTGAAGGTGCAACATTCAATATGGAGATCACCCTGTCCCAGGGTCGCGGCTATGTTCCTTCTGATCGGAACAAGACCGCACAGACCGTGATCGGTGTGATTCCCATTGACTCCATCTATTCCCCTGTTACCAAGGTGAATTACACGGTGGAGCCCACCCGTGTTGGCGACAAGACTGACTTTGACAAGCTGACCCTGGAGGTCTGGACCGATTCCACCATTTCCGCTAAGGACGCTGTGTCCCTGGGCGCTAAGATTCTGTCCGACCATCTGACAGTGTTCACCAACCTGTCTGACACTGTCGGCACTGGCTCCACTGTTGTGGAGAAGTCCGCTGATCGCCCCGATACCAAGCTGGCAATGACCATTGACGAGCTGGATCTGTCCGTTCGTAGCTTCAACTGCCTGAAGCGCGCCAATATCAACACTGTTGCTGATTTGATCAGCAAGACCGGTGAGGATATGATGAAGGTGCGTAACATGGGCAAGAAGTCCCTGGACGAAGTGCAGAAGAAGCTGGAAATGATGGGCTTGTCCCTGGCCAGCGAGGATTCCGGCAGCAACAACTAATTCTGAGTTAGGAGGAAACGTTTATGTTCGGTACTCGTAAACTGGGCAAGACCAGCGCACAGAGAAAAGCGCTGCTGCGTCAGCAGGTAACCGATCTGCTGGAAAAAGGCAAGATCGAGACCACTTTCTGCCGCGCTAAGGAAGTTCAGCCCGTTGTTGAAAAAATGATTACCCTGGGCAAGAAGCAGGGCCTGGCTAACTACCGTAAGGCTCTGTCCTTCATCACCAAGGAAGACGTGGCTAAGAAGCTGTTTGATGAGATTGCTCCCAAATATGCTGAGCGCAATGGCGGTTACACCCGTGTGACCCGCATCGGCGCCCGCCGCGGCGATGCTGCTGAGATGGCAGTCATCGAGCTGGTTTGATCCCCGGTTCATAACAAATAAAAGAGCGTGCTGCGATTGCAGTACGCTCTTTTTATTGGTTGCAAAGTTGAAGATATTGTGCTATGCTTAGAAAAAAGCAAAGAGGTGCGGTGAAATGAAGATTACCCTTATGAGCTATAACACCCAGCATTGTTTGAACTACGTGACCCGGGAAATCGACTTTGACATTATGGCGGACACCATCCGCAAGTGCGGCGCAGATATTATTGGCCTGCAGGAGATGTTCAATTTGGGCGAAACCGAGGCGTTTACAGAGCAAACGGCGGTTTTGGCAGAAAAGCTGGGATTCTACTACTATTTTGCCGAGGCAACCAAATTGGAAAAGGGGAAGTATCCCTACGGCAACGGTCTTTTGTCCCGCTATCCTATTCTGGAGGCGGAAACGGTGATCATCCCCGACCCGGAGGTGCGCACCGGCAAGCGGTATTATGAGACCCGGTGCCTTTTGAAGGCAAAGCTGGATGTGGCCGGTGGCCTGAATGTGCTGGTTACCCATTTTGGGTTGAATGCTGACGAGCAGGAGAATGCTGTGAATACAGTGATCGCCAATCTGCCCCGGGAAAAAGGTGTGCTGATGGGCGACTTCAATGTGCGGCCGGAAAATGAACGGATCGTTCCTATCCGGGAGCGTCTCTACGATACTGCGGAGCTGTTTAACGGAGAAAAGGGTAGTTGGCCTTCCGATGAGCCCAGAGGAAAGATCGATTACATCTTTACCACAAAGGATCTGCAGGTTCTCAGCGCAGATATCCCTGCCATCGTATCTTCTGACCACAGACCACATATTGCAACCATTGAACTTGCGTAAAAGAGGTGTTACGAAATGAACATTACCCTTATGAGTTACAATACCCAGCACTGTATGAACTATCTGACCAAGGAAATCGACTTTGATATTATGGAAGATACCATACGCAAGTGCGGTGCGGATATCGTCGGTATGCAGGAAATGTATAAAAAGGGCGTGGGATCGGTTCGCCTTCCCCAGGCAGAGCATTTGGCAGAAAGGTTGGGCTTTTACCACTATTTTGCATCGGCACTCCACGCCAAAGACGGCAACGATTATGGAAATGCTCTTATTTCCCGGTATCCCATTTTGGAGGCGGAGACCATCATGATCCCCAATCCGGTGGAGAAGAAATACCACGGTTACTACGAAACCCGCTGCCTGCTGAAGGCAAAGCTGGATGTGGCCGGTGGTCTGACTGTGCTGGTCGGCCACTTTGGGTTGAATCCCGATGAGCACGAAAATGCTGTGGATACAGTGCTTGCCAATATGGCTGATGAAAGATGTGTCCTAATGGGCGATTTCAATATGCAGCCGGAAAATGAGATTTTGAACCCCATCCGGGAGCGGCTTTACGATACGGCGGAGAAGTTTGACGGGCCCAAGCTTAGCTGGCCTTCGGACGATCCCACGATGAAGATCGACTACATTTTTACATCCAAGGATCTGCAGGTTCTCAGCGCGGATATCCCCGCCATCGTGTCTTCCGACCACAGACCCCATATTGCAACCATTGAAATTGCATAAAACAACCCCGGGAACGGTAGTTCCCGGGGGTTCGTTTTTATTTGAGGTTTTTCAGCATATCCAGACCCTCTTTGATGAGGATCTCCGCAACGCCGGCCTTGTAGTTGGAGCCGCCGGCCTCGTAGCCGCCCTCTTCGTAGCACTCCAGCATGGGGAAGTAGCCTTCCTTGGCGTTGGTGTTACAGGTGGGCAGGACCATTGCCCAATCGGGAGCTTCCTTCAAGCCACGGCCTACACCGGTGAAGGGCTCGCCGGGGATACCAACCATAGCCACAGGGCCGATGGCGATGCCGGAAAGGGGCATCTGGAAGCTTGCAGGGCCATTCTCCAGCCGCACCAGGCGGCAGGCCTTGGCAACAACGGTGGTACGCATCATACCCACCCAGGGCAGCTCCTCGTCGCGGCCTTCTGCATGGATCTGCTGGATCCGATGGGCTTCTGCCATATCATCTTCGGGCGTAGGCATATTGGAGGGGACTTCCAAAATCTTCTGGGTGAAACGGATGGAGTCCACATCCACATACTTGACCTTATCCCAGGTCTGCAGCACGCCTGCGGTGACCACACGGCCTAAGTACTCTGCGTGCTTGTAGCCACGGGCCACATCGTCGAAGTCCATAAACATATCGTTGAGGTAGCCGCCGGTGGGGTGAACATTCACATGGTTCACATCGCCCTGGGCGCCGTTGAAGAAAATGCATTTGGTGTTGTCCAGCACCTTTTCCACGGTCTTACGGGTGAAGCCGGGCCAGTCAGCGGAGATTTTGCAGCCGCCAACGGTGTCGGGATGGTTGCCGAAGTTAACGAGGGCAAAACTCTGACCGTCTTCCCGGTCAAAGCGGAGCACATTCACCCGCTCATCCACATCGCCGATGGGGTGGAGAATGTCGGGATTATCCACGCCGGGGTTGGTGCGGACAGAGCCATCCTTCATGCGGAAACGGCGGACAAAGGCAATGTTGGGTGCATGACCCACACCGTAGCCCATCTTGGCAGGCTTCAGATCATCCAAAGCCATCTTGGCTACATCGCCCATCTTCCGTGTGACGGTTTGGGCATACTCGATCTCCAGAGGATCGGTGGGGTTGGGATTCAGGAAAGGACCGGTGTGGGTGTGGGTAGAGTGGATGTACACAGCCTCCCAGGGAAGACCGGTCACATCGCAGATCTGCTGACGCATAGGATTCAGCACGGACTTCACGATGCCGCAGTGGTCAATGGCAATGAGGACCGCTTTGCTGTCGCCACAGGCAACAGCCAGGCAGTTGATCTCCAGCTCATCCAGGACGCCGTCAGCGTTCCGGCGGATCTGGTAACCGGCCATACCGATGCCCAGCATAGGGGTGACATTTACACGGGAAAAACCAACTTGTAATGTGTTCATAATCTTTATCCTCTCATCAAACGCTTTCGCGCAATATTTACTGGGCCGTCGGTCATACGGGTGATCCAGGCAAGGCTCTTGCCGCAGCCGTAAGCCACGCAGGCGGCGGGATCGTCAGCAATGGTACAGGGGATACCCACTTCCTTTTCCAGGAGCATATCCATACCCCAAAGCTGGCTGCTGCCGCCGGTGAGCACGATACCGGTTTCATTGAGGTCGCCAACCAATTCTGCGGAGGTATCCTCCAGCATGGCATTTACCGCCTCGGCGATTCGGAGGGCGGGCCGGTAAAGAACGCCGCAGATTTCCGTGGAATTGACTTCAATACTTCTGGGTCTGCCGGACTTGGCATCTCTGCCCTTGACTTCCATAAACAGCTCTTCGTTCCGGCGCAGTACGGAACCGATTTGGATTTTAATATCCTCTGCGGTGGACTGACCGATAACGACTTGGTGGTTACGGCGGATATGCCGGGCGATGATTTCGTCGAAATGGTCACCGGCGATCTTCAAAGAGGTGGCATTTGCCACGCCGTTCATAGAAAGCACAGCGATATCAGTTGTGCCGCCGCCCATATCTACGACCAAATGGCCCTTAGGACCGCTGATGTCCAGACCTGCGCCAAGAGCTGCTGCCAAAGGCTCTTCGATCAGGTACACACGGCGGGCACCGGCTTCCAGAGCGGCATTGATAACGGAACGCTCTTCCACCTCGGTGATGCTGCTGGGCACGCAGATGATCACTCTGGGCTTGGGAGTGAAGAGGGAAGATTTGTTGGTGGCGGAACGGATCAGATGCTGCAGCATCTTCACGGTCATTTCGTGGTCGGAGACCACGCCGTCTTTCAACGGGTGCATAGCCACCACATTGCCGGGGGTACGGCCCAGCATATTCCGGGCGGCAGCGCCAACCTGGAGGATCTTACCGGAGTTCTTATCCACGGCAACCACAGAGGGCTCTCTTGCGGTGATGCCCTGGTTTGCGGCATAGATCAAAACATTGGAAGTACCCAGGTCAATACCTAAGTCTTGGGATACAAATTGCATAACCTCACCTACTTATTCTTATCTTGATGGGCCGCTGCCATAGCGGCGCAGTATACTTCTTTTGCACCGGCCACCAGAAGGACCCTGGCGCATTCTGAGGCGGTGGCACCGGTGGTGATCACATCGTCCAGCAGAAGGATCCGTTTTCCCCGGATCGGGTCGGAGTCTTTGATCCTGTATGCGCCCAGCACATTGGCCCGGCGCTGGGATACATCCTTGAAGCCCGATTGGGGCGGTGTGTTGCGGATTTTCCGCAGGGTGGAAATGAGATTAACATCCAATTCGTTTGCCACAGCTCCGGCAATCAGCTCCACCTGGTCGTAGCTGCGGTGGAATTTTCGTAAGGGCGACACAGGGATATAGGTAAGCACATCGTACTGATCAAAACCCTTTTGCTGCAGATGCATAGCCAATGCCCGTCCGTAGGACAGAGCATAATGGCGTTTCTTGCCGAATTTGAATCGGAGCATACTTGATCGAACATCATCTTTATAATACCACAAAGCGGTCCATCCTGCAACAAAAGAAAGCCTAAATTTTGGTTTTTCCATTTCCGGGGTATTCTGCCGGCAACGGTGACAAATATCCGTCTCTTCCCGGGAAAGAAGGCTCTTACACAGCACGCATTTGGGTGGAAACAGCAAGTCGAGCAGCCAGGAAAACAAGGGTTACGCTCCTTTGTTCTGCAGGCGTAGCTTTAGGCCTGTGTAACGGCGGCCGGTCTTGGCGTTTTGGGTCATGGTAGCCACGGTCTCCGGACGACCTGCAATGATCAGCAACTCCCGGGCTCTGGTAATGGCGGTGTAGAGAATGCTGCGGCTGAGCAGGTAGCTTGACGCATTCCAGGCGCTGAGGATCACAGCCCGGTACTCGCTGCCCTGGCTCTTATGCACGGTCATGGCGTAAGCCAGCTCCAGTTCGTTTAACTGGGTGAAATCATAGTCTGCCTCCCGGTCATCGAAGACTACGGTGAGCACTTCCAACTGGTTGTCCACCTTGGTGACGATACCCACGTCGCCGTTGAAGATACCGGCGCCCACGGCGCTGCCGTCGGTTTTTTTCCACAGCAGGTCATAATTGTTGCGGATCTGCATGACCCGGTCACCCACCCGGAATACCGTGTCGCCCACGGCTTTCTCCTGCTTGGTGGGGGCGGCGGGGTTTAGGTGCGCCTGGAGCAGCTTGTTCAGAGCCACAGTGCCCGCTGGGCCTTTCTTTGTGGGACAAAGCACTTGAATTTGGTCGGCAGGAATGCCCATATTTTGGGGCAGCCGGGCAGCGCACAGGCCAACGATGGTTTGGGCCACCTGTTCCTCGGAACGGCCTTGCAGGAAGAAAAAGTCGCTTTTTGTGTTCCGTAGCTCCGGCATTTCGCCCCGGTTTACCCGGTGGGCATTCATAACGATAAGGCTCTCCTGGGCTTGCCGGAAGATCTCCGTCAGTTTTACAGCCGGGAGCATAGCGCTGCGGAGCATATCACTGAAGGGAAAGCCCGGGCCCACGGGGGGAAGCTGATCCGGGTCGCCTACTAAAATCAAGCGGGCAGTTTGGGGAACGGCCTGCAGGAGGCTACCCAAAAGCTGCACATCCACCATGGACATCTCATCCACAATGACAGCGTCAGCTCGCAGAGGGTCACTTTCGTCCTTGGCAAAGAAAAGCTTGCCGGTGTGGGGGTCAATGCCCGCACCCAAGAGCCGATGAATGGTGGATGCCTCCCGGCCTGTCACTTCCGTCAGCCGCTTGGCGGCCCGGCCTGTGGGGGCGCACAGCAAAGTTTTCAGCCCCATTTGCTCGTACAGGGACAAAATGCCGTTAAGAACGGTGGTTTTACCGGTACCGGGGCCACCGGTGATCAGCAAAAGTCCGGAGGTGGCAGCTTCCTGCAGTGCCAGCTCCTGCTGAGAGGAGTATTCTAAGCCGCTACTTTGGGCGGCGGTACGAAGCTTCTTGCTGAAGGATGCCGGGGCGGGGTAGCGGGTGGCGGTATGTGCCAGTAAACGCTGGGTGCAGTAGGTTTCAGCCCGGTACAGCGGGGGCAGATAGAGAATTTGTATGTCCGCCAAATAATCCCGCACCAGCTGCTCCTCTTCCAAAAGCCGGGCAATACCCATTTCTACGGTGGCATTGTCCACATTCAAAAGCTGGGCGGTGGCACCGATGAGCTTGTCTTCCGGCAGGAAACTGTGGCCTGCGGTGAGATTGTAGCGCAGCTCAAAGAGAATGCCTGCGCTGACTCGCCGGGGATCGTCTCCGGCAACACCTAAGTCGATGGCGAAACGGTCCACAGCGCCAAAGGGCGCTTCCAAGTCTTCGTCCATCAGCAAATAGGGATTGTCATAAAGCAGGTCGATGGTGGCCTCGCCGTAAACTTTATAGGTTTTTACTGCCAGTTCTGTGGGTAGCTGGTGGAGGGTGAAGAACTCCATCAAATGGCGCATACCCACCTGTAGGCGGAAGGCCTCGCCGATCTCCATAGCCTTTTTGTCGGAGATGCCCACAACCTCTGCAAGGCGCTCCGGCTCCCGTTCCATAACCACTAAGGTTTGATCGCCGAATTTTTGCACGATCCGGTTTGCCATCACAGGGCCGATGCCCTTGATGACACGGCTAGAAAGATATGTAATGATTTGCGGGGCGGTTTGGGGCATCAGCCGCTCCAAAAATTCTGCCTCGAATTGTTTGCCGTAGCTGCTGTGGGTGGCCCATTTGCCGGTGACCATCAGCCGTTCGCCGATAGCCGGCAGGGGAATGGTGCCCACTACTGTGACGGTTTGACCGTCCTCTGACTGCAGGCGAAGGACGGCGTAGCCATTATCATAATTTTGAAAAACAACGGCGCCAATGGTGCCCTGTAAAATCTCCAATTCCTGTTGATGCAAGCGATCGCCTCCTGTCTTTTTTTGTCTTCTGTAAGTTTACTATATTTTTGGGAAATTATAAAGAGGTTTTGGGAAATAATTTGAAAAAAGGCTACTTGCATAATATGGAAAATTTGGTATAATATAAGACAATATATAATGGGGTGGAATGTATGAAAACTTTGCACCTGCTTGTTTGGCTGACCCAGCTGGGTCTTAGCACCGCAGTTCCCCTGGCAGGTTTTGTTCTGTTGGCTGTTTGGCTGAAGAACCGTTTTGATCTGGGCCTGTGGGTGGTGCTTTTGGGCATTGGATTGGGGCTGTTTTGCGCCGTTGACGGATTTGTCCGGAATCTGAAGGTGCTAAACAGGCTGAGCAAGGATAAAGAAAAAGAAGAACCCCCTGTTTCCTTTGGGGAACACGATTGATTGGAGAGCATAAATGGACGTACGGAAAGAACTCCTCCGGCAGACCGGCATTGTGGCCTTGGGCGAAGCCCTGGGCGTGGCGGCTATGATAGGAATTTTTGCCCTGCTGGGGAAATTTGATATGGGTGTGCTTTGGGGCGGCATCGTTGGCGGCCTGGTGGCAATTGCCAATTTCTTTGTGATGGCCATCGGCGTAAACATTGCTGCGGACAAGGCTCAAAACCAGGATGTAAAGGGCGGACAGGCGGCTATCAAGGGCTCTTATGCGCTGCGAATGCTTGTAATGGCAGTGGTGCTGTTTGCCTTTGCCAAAAGCGGCATCTGCAATGTGATCGCCCTGGTGGTGCCGCTGGTGTTTGTGCGGTTTACCTTGACCCTTTGGGAATTTTTCAGAAGAAAGCCGGGTGATAAGTCAGTATGAATATAAGTGTTGACGGCGCATTTATCTATTTTACCATTCCCATATTCGGTGGGATCCCTATTACCCAGACCACAGTATCGTTTTTGATCGTAACAGTGATTTTGTGCTGGGCCTGCATTGCTTTAGGCAAGGGGCTGAAAAAACGCCCGGATGGCAAGCAGGTGATGGTGGAAAAAGGTGTGATGATGCTGCAAAATATGGTGGTGGAAACTATGGGCGCTCATAATGTCCATTGGACTCCCTTTATTGGCACCATATTCCTCAGCTCCATCTGCGGTACACTGATCGGATTAACAGGCTTTCTGCGTTCGGCAACAGCGGATGTAAGCTGCGTGATGGTCTGGGCGCTGATGGTCACGGCGATCATTTGGTATAACAGCATCAAAAACAAAGGTTTTGGCGGCTGGCTCAAGGGCTTTACTGAGCCTATCGTGGTGATGACACCGATGAATATCGTGTCGGAGATCGCCCAGCCTTTGTCTATGGCTTTCCGTCATTTCGGCAATGTGGCCGGCGGCGGTGTTATTACTACCATTATCTACGCAGCGCTCAGCGCGGCCTCCGTGGCAATTTTGAATTTGATCGCATCGCAGGGTTGGCTGGTTGGCGCAGTGATGATGGCGGTTGGCGCAGGTCTTTGTTTCCTGTGGAAGAAAAAAGGAAAGAGAGCGGCACTGGTCTTTGGCATCCTTTCTGGGGTGCTTGGCTTGTTTGGCCTGTTGCAGGCGCTGGGTGTGCTTTCGGGTATTCCCATCCTGTCTTACGGTATTCCTGCCGTGCTTTCCTGTTATTTCGATCTGTTCTCCGGCTTTGTGCAGGCCTATGTATTCAGCTTGCTTACGATGGTGTATATTGCCGGATCTCTCCCGGAATCCCAAGAGAAAGAAAAAACTTAATTCATAAGTAATTATAAACAACAATATTAGGAGGAAATTATTATGGAATTAGCAAACGCAATCGCAATCGCCGGCAAGGCTATCGGTGCAGGTCTGTGTATGGGTATCGGCGCTATTGGCCCCGGTATCGGTGAAGGTAATGCTGTAGCTCACGCGCTGGACGGTATGGCGCGTCAACCCGAAACTGCAGGTACTCTGCGTTCCACTATGATCATGGGCTGTGCTATCGCAGAGACCACCGGTATTTACTCTCTGGTTATTGCGCTGCTGATTATGTTCCTTCTGTGATCTCCCAAAAGACTATTTGAAAGGAGTACGCAGAAGTGGGACGATTTGAAGCATTTGTAGGCGTAAACTTTTGGACTGCTCTGTTCGTTCTGCTGAACACGCTGACCATTTATTTCGTAGCCAAGAAATTCCTTTTCGGTCCGGTTATGAAGATTATTCACGACCGCCAGCAGGAAATTGACGATATGTATGCCCAGGCGCAATCCGCCCAGGACAGTGCGAAGGCTTTGGAATCGGAATATCAGACCAAGCTGGAAACTGCCCAGGAAACCAGCGACCGGCTGGTGAAAGAGGCTGTGGCCCGGGGCAAGAGCCGGGAGGAGGAGATCATCCGCCAGGCAAACCGGGAGGCCGATGCCATCCGGGAGAAGGCTTCTGCGGACATCGCCCGGGAGAAGAAACAGGCTGTCAGTGAAGCCAAAAATGAGATTTCCTCTTTGGCTATGGAGATCGCCGGCAAGGTGGTCGGGCAGTCTTTGGATGCAGCCCGGCAGGAGCAGCTGGTAGACAGCTTCCTGGAAGAATTGGGTGAGCAGCCATGAGCCAGGCAGGAACTGTTTACGGCCAGGGTCTTTATACCCTGGCGCAGGAGGAAGGCTTGGAAGAACAGATTTTGGGTGAGCTGGCGGTTTTGCAGACCGCATTTGGCGAAAACCCGGAATTTCTGAAGCTTCTTGCCTCCCACAACATCCCCTTGCAGGAGCGGCTTGACCTTTTGGAAGAGAGCTTCCGGGGGAAGGTGCATCAGTATGTGCTGAATTTCCTCAAACTGCTGACGGAGAAGAACCATATCCGCCAGTTTCCGGAGTGCTGTAAAGCCTACAGGGAGCAGTACAATACTGACAAGGGCATTTTGGAGGTGCAGGTCTTTACGGCGATTGCCCTCAGCGATGCCCAAAAAGTCCGTTTGACGGACAAGCTCACTGCCCTCACAGGCAAGAAAATCTCTCTTCTTTGTAAGATCGATCCTGCCGTGTTGGGCGGCGTACGCCTGCGCTATGACGGCTGCCAGGTGGACGGTACCATCCAGGGCCGCCTGGATGAAATGAGCAAGACTCTGAAAAATGAGGTAAATTATGGAACTTAGACCGGAAGAAATTACGAAAATCATCCGTAGTCAAATCAAGAACTACGAAAATAAATTACAGACCAGCGAAACAGGTACGGTGATCCTGTCCGGTGACGGCATCGCCAAGGTGTCGGGACTGGACAAGTGTATGGCCGGCGAGCTGGTGGAGTTCCCCAACGGTGCTTATGGTATGGCGCAGAACTTAGAGGAGGATACTGCCTCCATCGTGGTTTTGGGCAGCGATAACGGCATCAAAGAGGGCGACACCGTCAAGCGTACCGGCAAGGTGGTGTCCGTGCCTGTGGGCAAGGGCCTCATTGGCCGTGTTGTGAATGCCTTGGGTGAGCCCATCGACGGCAAGGGCCCCATTGAGGCGGATGCCTACCGGCCTATCGAATCCCCGGCACCCGGCATTATCGAGCGTGAGCCCGTCAATGTGCCTTTGCAGACCGGTATCAAGGCCATCGACTCCATGATCCCCATTGGTCGGGGTCAGCGTGAGCTGATCATCGGTGACCGGCAGACCGGTAAGACCACCATTGCCACCGATACCATTCTCAACCAAAAGGGCAAGGATGTTATTTGTATCTATGTGGCCATCGGACAGAAGCGTTCCACTGTGGCCCAGATCGTGAATGCCTTGACCCTGGGCGGCGCAATGGACTACACCACTGTGGTTTCCGCTACCGCATCGGAGCTGGCGCCTATGCAGTACATTGCCCCCTATACCGGCTGTACTATGGGTGAGCATTTTATGCTGCAGGGCAAGGATGTGCTGGTGATCTATGATGATCTCAGCAAGCACGCAGTGGCCTACCGTGCCATTTCTCTGCTGATCCGCCGTCCCCCCGGACGGGAAGCCTATCCCGGCGACGTGTTCTATCTCCACTCCCGGCTTTTGGAGCGGGCCGCCCATATGTCTAAGGCAAACGGCGGCGGCAGCTTGACCGCTCTGCCCATTATCGAGACCCAGGCCGGCGACGTGTCTGCCTATATTCCCACCAACGTTATTTCTATTACCGACGGACAGATCTTCCTGGAAAGCGAGCTGTTCAATGCCGGTGTTATGCCTGCGGTGAACCCGGGTATTTCCGTGTCCCGTGTGGGCGGCGCTGCCCAGATCAAGGCCATGAAGAAGGTGGCAGGTTCTTTGAAGCTGCTGTACTCCCAGTACCGGGAGCTGCAGAGCTTTGCCCAGTTCGGTTCTGACCTGGATGCAGACACCAAGGCAAGACTAGCTTTGGGTGAGCGGATCGTGGCGGTGCTGAAGCAGAAGAACAATGCCCCCGTGGAGGTTGCCCACCAGGTTTGCATTCTGTACGCTGTGGTAAACGGCTGGCTGAACACCTTGGAAGTGGACAAGATCCCCGAGTTTGAGCGTCGGCTGTCCGAGCTGATGGAGACCCGCTATGAAAAGGCCCTTATTTCCATCCGGGAGACCGGCAAGCTGGAAGAGGCTGCTGAAGAGAGCATCAAGGAAGCTTTGCAGCAGCTGCTAAGCGAAATGGGTGGCTGATATGGCAGGTGTTTCTACCAAAGAAATCAAAACCCGCATTCGCAGTATGGAGTCCACCCGGCAGATCACCCGAGCCATGGAGATGGTAGCCAGCGCCAAGCTGCGCAAGGCCCAGACCCAGGCGCTGAACTGCCGCCCCTATTTTGAGACCCTGTACGCTACCATGTGGGATATCGTGAATCACGATCGGGATTTTTCTTCCCCCTACCTTGCGGGAAGAAATGGCAACAAGGCGGCATTTATCGTGATTTCCGGTGACCGGGGCTTGGCCGGCGGCTATAACAGCAATGTGCTGAAGCTGCTGAGCGCCCAAATGGAGGGCAAGGATGCTGCCATTTTGCCCATCGGCAAAAAGGGCGCGGACTATTTTAAGGCCCACAAAATCCCTGTGCTGACGGAGAATTACACCACTGCCGAAACTGTCAACATCGGCGATTGCTTCTCTGTTGCAAAGCAGCTTTGCAAGGCCTATTTGCAGGGGCAGTACGATAAAGTATATGTGGTGTATACGGATTTTCGTTCTGTGCTTTCCCAGGAGACCCGCTGCTTGCAGCTTCTGCCTTTGGAAAAGCAGGGGGATGCCCCCTCCGGCACAGTGCAGGAAATGCTCTATGAGCCGGACAGCGAAACTGTATTTGCAGCCATCGTGCCGGAATATTTGGGCGGTGTGCTGTATGGTGCGCTGTGCGAGAGCCGTGCTTCCGAGCAGGCGGCTCGCCGTACCGCAATGGATGCGGCTACCCAAAATGCCCAGGAGATGATTGACGGCCTCAGCCTGCAGTTCAACCGGGCAAGACAAGCCGCCATCACCCAGGAAATTACAGAAATTATTGCCGGTTCCTAAAACCGATAAGGAGTTGAATCCTATGTCTAATGTAAAAGGAACAGTGGTTCAGATCATGGGCCCTGTTTTGGATATTCGCTTCCCGGAGGATGCCCTGCCCGAGCTGTTGCAGGCGATTTCCGTAAAGAACGGGGAGCAGACCATCATTGCGGAGGTTGCACAGCACATTGGTGACAATGTGGTGCGCTGTATCGCGATGAGTTCTACCGACGGCCTGGCCCGTGGTGCAGAGGCAGAGAACACCGGAGCGGCCATTACCGTGCCGGTGGGCGAAGAATGCCTTGGCCGGGTGTTCAATCTGCTGGGTCAGCCCATTGACGGCGGCGCAGAAATTAACGCTGAGGAGCGGTGGCCCATTCACCGCAGCGCCCCCTCCTATGAGGAGCAGGAGACCTCTACGGAGATTTTGGAAACCGGCATCAAGGTCATCGATCTGATCTGCCCCTATGCAAAGGGTGGCAAGATCGGTCTGTTCGGCGGCGCCGGTGTTGGCAAGACCGTTCTCATTCAGGAGCTGATCTACAACATTGCCACCGAGCACAACGGCTATTCCGTGTTCACCGGTGTTGGTGAGCGTACCCGTGAGGGTAATGACCTGTTTTTGGAAATGACCGAGTCCGGTGTTATCAAGAAGACCGCCATGGTCTTCGGTCAGATGAACGAGCCCCCCGGAGCGAGAATGCGTGTGGGTCTGAGTGGCCTTACTATGGCTGAGTACTTCCGGGATGTGAAGCACCAGGATGTGCTGCTGTTTATCGACAATATCTTCCGTTTTACCCAGGCTGGTTCTGAGGTGTCCGCCCTGCTGGGCCGTATGCCCTCTGCGGTTGGCTATCAGCCCACCCTGGCAACAGAAATGGGCGCGCTGCAGGAGCGTATTACCTCCACCAAGAACGGCTCTATCACCTCTGTCCAGGCGGTATATGTGCCTGCTGACGACTACACTGACCCTGCGCCTGCGACTACCTTTGCCCACTTGGATGCCACCACTGCTTTGGACCGTGGCATTGCCTCTTTGGGTATTTATCCCGCTGTTGACCCCTTGAACTCCACCTCCCGTATTCTGACCCCCGAGGTGGTGGGCCAGGAGCATTACGAGGTTGCCCGTGGCGTGCAGAGGATTCTGCAGCGGTATAAGGAACTGCAGGACATCATCGCTATTATGGGCATGGACGAGCTGAGCGAAGAGGACAAGCTCACTGTTTCCCGCGCCCGTAAGGTGCAGCGATTCCTGTCCCAGCCCTTTGCGGTGGCAGAGCAGTTCACCGGTTATGAGGGCAAATATGTACCTCTGAAAGAAACCGTTCGTGGCTTCAAGGAAATCATTGAAGGTAAGCACGATGCTATCCCTGAGTCCTGTTTCCTGTTTGCAGGCTCCATTGACGATGTGGTTGCGAAGCATAAAACTGAGGAGAAATAAAAATGGATTCTATGGAGCAAAAGCAGCAAGCGGTGCTGACTGTGGCGAAAGCTTTTTATGACCGTGGCGTTTACACCCAGTATGACCAGCGGAGTATGGACCGTCTGATCCAGGTCACACCCCGGCGCAGAAAGTATCTGCCTCCGGAGGCCGGTAACAGTCAGTATACCCATTTTTTGGATTGCTCCGGCTATATGAGCGCTATCTATTTGACTGCTTTTGGCTATGAGCTGCCCTCCGATCTGACCTGGATCATGGTGGATCAGATGGAGCCCCGGAAATATCTGTATAACCTGACCCACGAGGAGACCTTTGCAGATATTCAGCGGGTCAAGGATGAGATGTATGCGATTTTGCAGCCTGGTGATCTGATCACCTGGCAGCGGTATACGGGCAGCGGTCATATCGTTATGTACCTGGGTGAGGGGCGCTACACCGAATGCACAACCCCGCCCAAAATGAAAAACAGCTATAATTACGAAGAATGCAAGAACCAGCTCTATGAGCGCGGCCTGTGGTGGCGTGACACATTGGATGTGAAATTCCCCCTGACCCAGGAAGATTGGGAGAACAACAAGGGTTTGTTCCACGAAAACATTAAGCGTTTCTCGATTCACCGGCCTCTGGAAATTGTGGGAGATATCCTGCCCCAGGCAAAGCTGCGTATGGGGAGCGCCAAGGATTTGTGGTGCGCGGTGGAAAACTCCGCCCCCGGCTTGCGCCAGGCTTATCCCGGCGGTAAAGTAGATTATACCGTGATCGTCCGCAATCAAAATGCGGAGGAAAAGGACATCGCTGTGACCTTTGCTGCGCCTGCCGGTACGACTTTTGCCGATGAGGGCAAGGCGGAATTTGCCTTGCAGGCCGGCGAAGAAAAGCGCGTGACTTTCTCTGTCACTGTGGACGGCGGCAACACCGCTATCCAGTTAGAAGGCCCCAAGGTGACGGTCAATGATTTGATCATTTATGCCCATCCGGTGCTGTTGGGTCGGCAGATGACAGATAGTCAGTGGGAAACTGTTAAGGAAACCGCTTTGGCAGAACTGGCTAAGGGCGAGACCTCTGTTGCCGCTGCTGCCAAGGCTTATGGACGATTGGGTATTCAAATAGACCCGGTGCAAAAGCATTACAGCTGGGGCAAATTCTGCTACCACGATACCCCCGTCGGCGATGTGATTTCCCGCCGCCCCCAAAAGCCCTTTGAGGACTTGGCGGTCTACACCGGCTTTGGCGGTAAGAATGTGATCACCCCGGAAATGGCCGCCGGCAGCTATGTGCGCACTACATTTATTTCTGCTGCTGATCTGCTTCCCGGTGATGTGATCCTTTGTCTGGAGGACAGCTTTGGAGATGTTGCCTACAGCGCCTTCTTTGACGGGGAAAAGCTTATCGGCTGCTTTGAAGCGGGTGGAAAGACCCGCAGCATTTCCGGTGAAGAGATGGATACATTTATAGACAGTCTGTTTGGCCGCTTTGCGTTCCTGCTTTTGCGGCCTGCACAGGGATTGTGAGGATAGTATGGATCTTTACTTGTTGAAAGACGGAAACCCGGAGGCAGTAGAACCTGCCCACGGTACCTATATCACCTTTGACAGCCACGGCAGCCGCCTGTTCGGCAGACTTCTGCTGCCGGATTTCTTCGACAAGGAAAGCCGCTGCCCTGTGGTGCTGATGCTCCACGGTCATCCCGGCGGCGATAAGAACTTAGACATCGGTGAGGCGTTGCGGGCTAACGGCTTTGCAGTGGCTGTGATGTCCTATCGGGGTGTTTGGGGCAGCCATGGCAACTATTTGCTGTCCCACAACATTGAGGATGTGATCTCCGCGGTAGACTTCCTGCGGGAAAAGGCGGAGGTGTATCGTTTAGATCCGGAGAAGGTCTTCCTGTTCGGACACAGTATGGGCGGCTTCTCTGCGCTGAACGCTATGGCGTGCGGTCTGAAGGTCAGCGGCGCAGTGCTGATGGCACCTTACGATGCCGGATATCAGTATCTGTATAACCGCCCCAATTTCGACAGCGTAATGGCCTGCAAGGAAAGCGGTTATTTTAACCTTGCTTCGGAAAATGCCCTGGAAGAGGATGCGGGGGAAAATGCAGAAAAGTGGAGCTTCCGCAATCTGATGGCTTCCTGGGATAAGCGTGTGCCTATGGCATTCATCGACGGCGTCAAGGATACAACCTCTACAAAAATGGGTCCGCTGGTGGAAGAAATGAAGAAGGCCGGATTTGATGCAACCTGCCATCTGCTGGAGGACGGCCATATGTTCCCCATGCACCGGGCTACCATTGCCCGTATCGCAATCGGGCATTTTAGCAAGTAATTTGAAAGGGGAGACCCTATGAACACCTTTTCTTTGAAAATTGTAACCTCCGACGGCCTGCAGTTTGAAGGTCAGGCGGAGGAACTGATCGTCCGCGCAGTCAGCGGCGATTTAGGTATTTTGGCCGGGCATATGAACTGCGTTGCTCCCTTGGGAATGGGTATGGCCACGGTGAAGATCGATGGGGAAAAGCGCTATGGCGCTTGTATCGGCGGTATGGTAACCGTACTGGACGGCAGCGTGAAGTTAGTGCCCACTACCTTTGAATGGGCGGATCAAATCGATGTCGCCCGGGCTCGAGCCTCCGAGGAACGGGCTAAGGAGATCCTTGCAGATAAAACCTCCAGCAACACGGATATTCATTTGGCAGAAGCCCGTTTGAAGCGTGCGTTGATCCGTCAAAGCGTGGCGGCATACAAGCCGAGATAAAGGAGATAGATTATGTTTGGTATTCGATTGAAATGGCTGGGCTGCGCCTGCTTTGAGATGGATTTTGACGGCCTGCACGTGGTCAGCGACCCCTGGATCACCGTCAACGAAAAGAATGACCTGACCTGGGAGGATGTGGAAAAGTGTGACTATATCACCCTGACCCACTCCCACAGCGATCACATTAGGGATATTCCTGCTCTGATGGAAAAATTTCCTGCCTACCTGATGTGCGGTGAGCAGACAGCTCTGCCTATGATGAAGTGGGCCAATGTGAATCCTATGCGGGTCTACCCGATGAGCGCCAATTTGGAACTGGATATGGATAAGGTGAAGATCAAGGCGCTCTACGGCCGCCACGGCCCGCTGCCCGGCACCGGTCTGGAGCGAATTGAGAAATTGAAAGCAAGTCCCTTCTACGGACAAAGCGAAGTGCTGACAGAACTGGGCATTTTGGGCGATTTTGAATATCGGAATTTCCTGTACACAACTCCCAATGGCACCAAGATGCTGATTTGGGGCAATAAGATTGCCCGTCCCGACCAGCGGAATATGCTGAAGGCAGAGGGCGCGGATATTGGCATCATCCAGGTCACCGGCACAAATAAGGCCGAGGATATGGCGGCAGCCTGCAAGGAGATGGGCTGCAAGGTGGTTATTCCTCACCATATCGACTATCCCGGCGACTATATGCGCCAGACCAATGCCCTCAAAGATGCTCTGGCAGAGATTGCTCCGGAGATCCGGTTCATCCTGCCTGAATACAACAAGTGGATCGAATTATAAGACAAAAACGGCAACGAAAAATCGTTGCCGTTTTTCTGTTTTAGGGGGTTGACAAAAGAAATAAAAGGAGTATGATACGGGTGAATAGAGTATGCCTTTTGTAGGAGGGTTTATCTATGAAACTGACAGACCAAAAGCCGCTACTATTTACCAATAAGGCGTTGGCGGCAATTGTGAT
Source organism: Oscillospiraceae bacterium (assembly GCA_017482385.1). Taxonomy (GTDB): domain Bacteria; phylum Bacillota; class Clostridia; order Oscillospirales; family Oscillospiraceae; genus Faecousia. The sequence goes on from JAFUNI010000011.1 coordinate 37,682, forward strand.
TCCGGAGATGCTGTCCGGCGTTTTGGCTATTGTGGCGGGGCTTGTGGACTCGGTCATGGTATCTGCTGCCGGCGAGGCGGCAGTGAGCGCGGTTTCGCTGGTGGATACGGTCAATCTGCTGTTTATCACAGCCTTTACCGGTATGGCAAACGGCGGTAGTGTGATCACCTCTCAGTATGTGGGCAGCAGGAATTATGAGAAGGCCCGCATCAGCGCCAATCAGCTTTTGTACTTAGCAACGGCTGTGGCAACGGGCTTGATGGCTGTTCTGCTTTGCTTCCGGGAGCCGGTTCTGCGGTTGGTGTACGGCCAGCTGGAACAGGATGTGTTCCAAAATGCCGTTACCTACTTTTGGATAACCCTCTTGGGCTTTCCCTTCTTTGCTATGGGCGCATCTTCTACTGCGGTGCTGCGGTCTGTGGGCAAAAACCGCCAGGCAGTGTCTACGGCCATTGCCTATAATGTCCTCAATGTGATCGGCAATGCCATTTTGATCTACGGTTTCCATATGGGTGTGGCAGGCGCTGCCATTTCTACCACTGTTAGCCGGGTGATTTATGCAGCGATCGGTTTGTGGTTTGCTCACAATAAATCCTTGCAGGCGCATTTTGAGGATGTGTTGAAGTTCCGGCTGGATCATGACATTCTGCGCCGGGTGTTCCGGATCGGTATCGCCAACGGAACGGAAAACAGCCTGTTCCACGTGGGCAAGGTGCTGATCTCCGGCCTGCTTGCCACCTTTGGCACGGCTGCCATTGCGGCTTATTCTGCTTCCTACACAATCAACAATATCGGCTGGGTGATCGTCAGCGCTTTCAGTACAGTGATGCTGCCGGTGGTTGGACAATGTGTGGGCGCAGGAGAAGTGAAGCAGGCAAAGCTGAATATGAAGAAGCTGGTGGGCGCAGCAACGGTTGTTCTGGCGGTGCTGTTTGCCGGTATCTACTTCTTGCGGGGCAGCTTGGTACACCTCTATGATTTTGAGGCAGAGACCCTCGAATTGGCAGCCTACTACACCGGAGTGGGCGCAATCGCATCTCTGGTGAGCCTGTATTCGTTCTCCTTTGTGCCGGCCACCGGTTTCCGGGCGGCGGGAGATATTCGGTTTACGATGATCTTCTCCAGTGCCTGCATGTTTGTATTCCGTGTGGGTTTCAGCTTTGTGGCCTATTGGATAAAGCCGGAGCTTGGCCCTCTGTGCATTTACATCGGTATGTGGGCAGACTGGTTTGTCCGTACTGTCGTCAATATTATCCGCTACCGCAGCGGCAAATGGATCCACAAGAGATTGGTATAAAAAACACGGCAACGATTTTGTTGCCGTGTTTTTTTACAATCTTACTTCTACAGGGGAATGCAGAGCCATCGAATCCGGGGTGACTTTGCAATCCATTGCTAAAATCTGCACACCGGCAGCGGCGGCTTCCCGGAGGGCAGCACCAAAATCCGGGTCGGTTATGTCATTGGGGTGCAGGTATTTTACATCTGCCATCTGAATAACGAACAAAACATATGCGCCGAAGCCCGCCTTTGCAAGGGCGGTCAGTTCCCGTAAATGCTTGGCACCCCGGGTGGTGGGGGCATCGGGGAAGGCGCACACCCCATCGTTTTCTAAGGTCACACCTTTTACCTCTAAAAAACAGGCTTTGCCGTCCCGGGTGAAAGAAAAATCGAACCGGGAATCTCCCTGGCGGCTCTCGGGTTTTAGGTTTTCAATTTGTCCCAATCCGCCCTTTTCCAGCCACTGCCTAGCGGCAGCGTTGGGGGCTTGGGAGTCCATATTGATGAGCCGGTGTCCCTTTTGTACGGCGATCAAATCATACCCGGTTTTTCGGGCGGGATTGTCGGATTTTTCGCACCAAACCTTTGCACCCACAGGAAGCAGCTCCCGGCAGCGGCCGGTGTTTTTGACATGGCAGATTTCTTCCTTGCCGTCAATTTCAATATGGGCAATAAATCGGTTGGGCCGGGCAAAAAACACCCCCGGCACGATGTTTTTGTATTCCATAAGCACACCTCTTTTTAATAGCATAGCAGATTTTCGCCATTTTGCAAGCAAAGGAATTGACTTATTTAGGAAAACGTCTATAATGATAAAAAACGCGGAAGGGAAGTAACCTTATGAAGAAGAAAGTAATCGGCATTCTCCCGTTTGGCATCCTTTGTGATCCGGAAAAGCGCGATACATATACCTTGGTCAACAATTATATCAAGCGGGTACAGGAGGCTGGCTGCATTCCCGTGTGCCTGGCACCTGTGGACGGTCGGCTTACCCAGGAGCAGCTGGAGATGTGTGACGGCTTTGTCGCCCAGGGTGGCACCCAAATGTGGCCCTACCATTTCCAGGTGATCGACCACGCCTATAACACCGGCAAGAAATACTTGGGCATTTGCCTGGGTATGCAGCTGATCCACCGGTATTATGCTATGCGAAAAATGGTGGCGGATATGGGTTTGGAGGGCGATGTTCTTGAGAATATCATGGACCTGTTCTACAACAAAGCGGTGGGCCACGATCTGCTCCATGCCGTAGAAGGTCATTGGCTGATAGAGCATGACCCCCTGCAGCAGGGTAAGGACGCTGCTAAGCACGATGTGGATGTAGTACCCGGCACTGTGCTGAACCGTTTGCTGGGCAGAACGAAAGCGCGTGCGGCAAGCTTCCACCATTGGCGGGTAGAAGATCCCGTGGAAGCGCTGACGGTCAATGCTTGGGCAACCGACGGCACAGGCACCATCGAGGGCCTGGATAACGGCAGCAATATCTTAGGTGTCCAGTTCCACCCGGAGGTGGACGATATGCTCCCGGAGATTTTCAAATTCTTAACTGAGTAAAATAAAAAGCGCCGCGCAAAAGCGTGTTATCCTTAACGGAGTTTACGCAAACCGAGTAGGATGATAGAAATTGACAGTATGGCAAATGCTATACTGTCTTTTCTTATGCAAAAGCGAAATAGGAAGTGACGGCATTATCTTGGCTTGGGTGGAAAAAGCTATAATTATGTGGTATAATACTATTTAATAGTTCAAATGACAGTAAATCACAAAGGTAATTACCGATGAGACACTGAAAACGACCGAATAGGCAAAAAACAACATTTCCTCTTTTTTATTTGCTATTATGGTACTGCAAATGAAAAAGGAGGATGACATATATGCAAGATATAAAAACTACCCAGCTTGTCAAGCAGTATAAGAATCTGACTGCTGTAGACAAGCTGGGTTTAGAAATTCAGCAGGGCGAATTGTTCTCTCTTCTCGGCGTGAACGGTGCCGGAAAGACTACGGTTATTAAAATGCTTTCCTGCCTGACAAAACCTACGAGTGGAGATGCTATTGTAGGTGGATACAGCATTACAAATGAACCGGAACAGGTAAAGCGGCTGATTGGTGTATCTCCGCAAGAAACCGCCGTTGCTCCTAACCTTTCCGTAAAAGAGAATTTAGAACTAATCTGCGGTATCCACGGTTTTTCAAAAGAAAAAACGAAAGCAAAGATACAGGAACTGTCCAAGCAGTTTTCCCTGGACAGTGTTCTTCAGAGGAAAGCCGGTAAATTATCCGGCGGCTGGCAACGGCGTGTCAGCATTGCTATGGCATTGATTAGCGAACCCCAAATTCTATTCTTGGACGAACCCACGCTTGGTTTGGATGTCCTTGCAAGGCACGATCTATGGGAATCGATATGTGCTTTGAAAGGTAAAATAACGATCATCCTTACGACACACTATATGGAAGAAGCTGAGGCACTTTCTGATCGCATCGGTATTATGAAAAGCGGTAGACTTCTTGCAGTAGGAACAGTAGAAGAATTGAACGCAGCGGCTGGAACAAACGATTTTGAAACAGCTTTCGTTTCTATTGTAAAGGAGGGTGCGTAATGAGAATGATGACTTTTGCCAAGAGATGTGCCAAAGAGATTTTGCGAGATCCAATCAACCTTGGCTTCGGTCTGGGATTTCCCTTGGTCTTATTAGTGCTTTTAAGCGCTA
>JAFUNI010000032.1 GCA_017482385.1 Oscillospiraceae bacterium
AGTCGGATGCGTAGCGGGAGCTCAGGGGGGATTCGTATTTTTCTGTCATGATGATTCTCCTTAACGAATAATGATACTGTCTCGCTCCGGACCAACGGAAATGAAGCCTACATGACAGCCGATTTCTTTTTCAATGAATTCTACATACCGCTGTGCGGCGACAGGCAAGTCTTCCCACTTGCGGATACCGGAAATATCACACTTCCAGCCGTCCATATACTCGATCACCGGCTTGGCACTATCCAGCACAGAGGGGAAGGGGAATTCGTCCGTTTCCTTACCGCCAACCGTGTAATGGGTGCAAACCGGGATCTTGTCCATAAAGCTCAGCACATCCAGCTTGGTAAGTGCGATATTGGTAGCTGCCTGGACCTGAACACCGTAGCGGGTAGCCACAATGTCGATGGGACCAACTCTGCGGGGACGGCCGGTTTTCGCGCCATACTCAAAACCGGCTTCCCGAAGTGCATCCGCTTCCGACCCATACAGTTCGCAAACAAAGGGACCTTCTCCCACACAGGTGGAATAGGCTTTGACTACGCCGATGACCTCGTCGATTTTGGCAGAGGGCAGGCCGGATCCTACTGGGGCGTAGGAGGCGATGGAATTAGAGGATGTGGTGTAGGGATAGATACCGTAGTCCAGATCCCGCAAGGCACCCAGCTGTGCTTCAAAAAGGATGTCTTTCCCGTCCGCCTGGGCTTTTCTCAGAAATGCGCCAGTGTCACATATAAAAGGTTTGATCTTCTCACAGTAGGTATCGATCCACTCCCGCAGCTCTGCCACCTTTACAGGTTCCGCTCCGTAAACACCGGCAAGCGTAAGATTCTTCCAACCCAGCAGGTCGGCCAAATGCTCCGTCAAATGCTCGGGATACAGCAGTTCGCCCGCCATAATTGTCTTCTTTTGATATTTGTCCGAATAGAAGGGTGCGATGCCCTGCTTTGTGGAGCCGTATTTCTTATCCGCAAGGCGTGCTTCTTCCAATCCGTCCAGTTCTCGATGCCAAGGCAGCAACAACGATGCCCGGTCGCTGATTTTTAGGTTCTCGGGTGTAATCGGAACGCCTTTGGCTGTGACTTCCTCAATTTCTTTCCAAAGATTTTCCGGGTCAAGGGCAACACCGTTTCCAAGGATGTTTACAACACCCTTGCGGAAAATGCCTGAGGGAAGCAGATGCAGAGCAAATTTGCCGTATTCATTGATCACGGTATGGCCTGCGTTGCCGCCACCCTGGTAACGGATGACGATATCATAGCTTTCCGTCAGCAGGTCTACCATTCTGCCTTTCCCTTCGTCGCCCCAGTTGATTCCCACGATTGCACAGTTTCCCATTATTATCCCCCCAGCTTGGCTTCCAGCCGCTTCATGATTTCTGCGTAGGCTTCTTCCACACCTCCAAGATCCCGGCGAAAACGGTCCTTATCCAGTTTTTCATGTGTTTTGCTGTCCCACAGGCGGCAGGTATCCGGGCTGATCTCATCTGCCAGAACGATGGTTCCGTCCGACAGACGGCCAAACTCCAGCTTAAAATCCACCAATGTCACGCCGCAGGACTTCCAGAAAGCCTGCAGCAGCTCGTTGATGCGGAAGGAGTAGGCCTTGATGGTTTCGATTTCTGCCTCGGTGACAACCCTCAATGCCAGCGCATGGCGGGTATTCAGCAGCGGATCACCCAGGGCATCATTCTTGTAGGAGAATTCAATGGTGGGCTTGTCGAAAACCATGCCCTCCTCAACACCGTAGTGTTTGGAGAAGGAACCGGCGGCAATGTTGCGAACGATGACCTCCAATGGGACAATACTGACCCTCTTTACCAGTGTTTCCCGCTGGCTCAACTCCTGGACAAAATGGGTGGGGACTCCTTCTGACTCCAGCATTGCCATCAGCCGGTTGCTCATTTGATTGTTGATGACACCCTTTCCTGCGATGGTGCCTTTTTTCAAACCATTAAAAGCCGTTGCATCGTCCTTGTACTGGACGATCAGCAGATCCGGATCGTCGGTGGCAAAAACCTTCTTGGCTTTACCTTCATAAAGCTGTTCTTTCTTTTCCATTGTTTGTACCTCCTGTAATAACACCTTGCGGGAGAGCCGCACAGCAGCTCTCCCGGGCTATTCTGTTTACTCTACGTCCTGCAGGGCATCGTATCCTTCCTCACCGGTGCGGACCTTCACAACATTTTCTACGTCATAAACGAAGATCTTGCCGTCACCGATATGTCCGGTATAAAGCACCTTCTTGGCAGTTTCAATCACAGCCCGGACAGGCACCTTGCTGACTACAATGTCTACCTGCACCTTCGGCAGCAGGCTGGACTCCACCTGAACACCACGGTAATATTCCGGCTTGCCCTTCTGGGTGCCGCAGCCGAGAACATGGGAGACAGTCATACCGGTAATGCCGATGCCGATCATGGCATTCTTCAGACTCTCCAGGCGTGCCTCCTTGCAGATAATCTCAATCTTAGTGAACTTGGGACCGGCACCTTTCTCGAAGGTGGGCATCTTCTTTACGGGAACTGCTTCGGCAACAGGAATGTCGCCGGCTACGACGGCAGGAGCATCCTCATAGGTGGTATCTGGCAGCATGGCAAAGCCGGAATAAGCGGTCAGCAGACCATGCTCGGACACATCCAGACCGGTAATCTCTTCCTCGGCACTGACACGCAGGCCCATGGTCTTCTTGATAATGAAGAACACTGCGGTGATGATGACTGCCACATAAGCCGCAACACTCACTACACCAAGGGCCTGAACACCCAGGAAGTGGAAACCGCCGCCGTAGAAGACACCCTTTTCAGTGGAAACACCGGTGGCAAAGAAGCCGGTAAGGATGGTACCCAAAGCACCGCAAACGCCGTGTACAGAAACAGCACCAACGGGATCGTCAATCTTGGCTACCTTGTCGAAGAACTCAACAGCAAGAACAATCACAATACCGAAAATGGCACCCATGATGGCAGCACCCAAAGGAGAAACAGCATCACAGCCAGCGGTAATGCCAACCAGGCCTGCCAGGGCAGCATTGTAGGTCATGGAAACATCAGGCTTGCCGTAGCGAATCCAGGTGAAGATCAGGGTCACACAGCAGGCTACCGCAGCGGCCAGATTGGTGTTGAAGAAAATCAGACCGGCGCTGGTAACCGCTTCGTCGGAATCCATA
>JAFUNI010000002.1 GCA_017482385.1 Oscillospiraceae bacterium
CGCCTTGCGTATACTGTCCTCTCAATTCGTATCTGTAACTGAGTTGATGCAGCACCACAACAGCATTGGTGTCATTCTGCTTATAGATCGTGCCGTATAAGTGACCGCCTCCTGTAACAGGGTTTTTGCACTTGAATTGCCTGGTACAGAATATCGGAGGCATTGCTCTGATAAGTTCTGTAATGCCGGAATTGATCTCATTTGTATTTGCGCCTTCCACTACCGGCAATTGCTCTCCGCCGTAGCCAAAGCCAGCGGGTGCAGCGCCTATTTGGGCCACCGTTACGCCGTGGGGGTTATCCCGGTTGAGCAGGTGGGGAATGAGCCCATCCGGATCACTGCTGCCATCTAAATTGCTGACCACATCCCGGAATTCTTTCTGCGTGACTGCTCCGATCTGATCGCAGTTTACACCATGGGGATTTTCTGTATTGCCAATATGCTCACTTAGCTGCGGTTCCATATTAGCAACCCGGGCCAAAGTCTGCTGCCAAATAGGATTGGAAGGCTCCAACGCAGGATCGCCCTCCGGGTCTACACCGGTGTAAACTGCCGCCACCTTGGTCCAAAGGGTGGGAATCACCACTGTTCCTTCCGGGTTTGCGCCGTAAACGCCAACTGTGAGCCACAGATCAGGCTTTTCCAGCACCTCCCAGGGAACAATATGGGTATCGCTTTCCAAGGCGGCAGTGATGACCTTATCCCCAGCCTGGAATATTACCGTCTTTCCCAAGTTATTCCAGTGGCTGTCAAAACTGAATTCTGCCTCCAGACCCACTGTGCCGGCTGTGATCGCTGCCGGGCGCTGCACCACTTGGATCTGGCTGCCCGACACTTGTAATTTAATTTTCTCCATCATTTCCTCCTTTCTGATTTACATAGGAATATTCCTGCGGTAAGTACCGGTACATTCCAGAATACTCTTTTGACCACATTGGGTTTTTTTCATCACATACATAAGGACCTCCCGGTCATTTCTGTCCCGGAGTCGAAGAATGTCTCCACACTTGACCCGGACCGCCACCGGCACAGCCACCTTGCAGGGAGTATATTGCAGCGGATTTAGATGCTCATAGAGCACCCGGGCCAAGCCCTCAAAGGATTCATTGGGCACAACCGCCATCAACTGATTGCCGGTGATCACATAGGCATTGCCACCGCTTCCGTAAATATAGCCTCTTTCCTTTCTGTCCGCGCGGATGACAATTTTATCGATTGCATGGGTCAAATAATCGCCGTGAGAAAACGAATCCAGAAAAACAAACTTGTTTTCCCCCTCCCAAACCGGCTCTTCTGCATCGGCATACCACTCCAGGGAAATATCTCCGTCGGGAGTAGCCCGACAAAACCGGCAGGATAGCTCTCCCACCCAGCGCATCAGTTTGCTGCCCGTAACATTGACCACAGTGAATCGATGCACAGGCCACTCACCGTTGGTAAAATACCCCGGTAGCAGGTGTACCCCGCAGGCATCGCATACCATTTGGGCAAAGGTTTGCAATTTATAAGGCCATCCCTCAAGATTATCCACCCATGTGGACAAATCCTTATCCAGCCAACGCAGCCGGTCATAGGCTGTGATCAAATAGCGGTTAGGGCTGGGATAAAAAGCATCTTCCACCGTAAACAGCCCCACCTGCTCCCGTGCGCCATCGTCATTTACTTTGTAAAGGGTCAGCTCCGAGTCAACAGGAATATGCAGATTCCCGCTGGGTGACAGCAATTCTGCCTCCAGCACAGTGGGACATACCGCACCGGGATTTAGGATCTTTCCTTCATTCACCTTTTCGGTAAGCTTTAACCGGCAAATAACGTCTCCCCCAATTTGCCTGCCATCGGCCAGAACGATCAGATTTCTCTCCATAGGATCTCCTCCTTAACAAGCGGTGATCCGGAATCGGTAATCCCGGAACTGACCGTCAGCAGCGCAATGCCACAAAATACTGTGCTTGCTCCGGTAGGCTGTGATCTCCTGTCTAACACCGTTATAGGGAGATTCAAAAGCAAAGGTAAAGGTATCTTTTTGACCAAATAGCCCTTCCATATAGGCATACTCCTCCCGTGACAGCCGGGAATAGGAAAAGTCCCAGCTTGGGACATTGCGCCGCAGAACGAATCTGTGGTATAGTCCGTTTTCATCCGCCCCGGAATCCAAGGTCTCCACATCCTCTTCCGAAAATGCAAGATTTCCGTCCGGCACCAGTATAGGTTTGCCATCAATGGTAAATAAATCCGTCGTTCGCATACAGCCCCTCCTTTGCGTCAATATCCTTACAGAAGTTAATTGCCAGTGTCACGGTACACAGACCGCAATTCAGCCGGGAAACTTCTTTTGCTTCGGCCTTCTTTATCTGTACTGCATTTGTCTGCTCTGTCAGCCAGTTTTCAAAGTCCAGCAGCCACTGGGCGCTGTCCTGTCCGGGCTGCATCCGATGATACAGGGTAAACAAGCACTGATACCGCACCTGCATATTTCCCAGCAGATCCACATACCTGTCCACCTCTGTAAGTTCCCCGGGAAACAGGCCGGAATTTCCCGGCCCGTCCTGGGTAAAATCTACAGGCAAATCCCCGTCAAAGCCGGGAAACCCCAGCAGGAATTGCCGCAGCTTTTCCAAAATTTCCATTTACTGCTTCACTCCCCGGTAAATATCCAAATAGATGGACGCCTTCTCGTAAAGCTCCCGGCCGAGGGATTGTCTTTCACCGGTCTTGCTGCCGGAAAAAGTCAGCTCCCCGCGAGCGCGGCTCCACAAGGACTCCGCCATGGCGCATATGGCCATATTTTCTGCCGACCAGCCGGAGGACACAACACGATATTTACCTTTGAAACACTCCAGCCACTGCCGGGCCTGAGCCGCCACACCGGAAAATGCCTTTTCCGGAATGGCGCTGCCCAGGTAATCATTCACATAGAACTCATAATCCACCACAGGCAGCGCCTCCCTTATCAGTTAGCGGCGATGGCGATGTCCTTGAGGACAGCGGCCTTCAGGGTGTTCTTCAGCACAACACCTGCCACCAGCTCCACCTCACCGGTCTTCACAGCGCCGGGGGCGTTCAAGTCGGGCAAATATGCCTGGATCACACCGTCACCCATGGGAGAAATGCCGTGGAAGCCGTCCAGGCCCAGGGAAACCGCATAAATGGCGGTCTTGCCAGCCTCGGTGGCTACCACATCTTCTACGGTCTCGCCGTTGTAGAACTGACCCATATCCACCATGGGCACACCGGCATAGGTCTCCACAGTGCGGCCGAAGTCGTCCTGGGTACGCTCATAGTAACCGGCGCGGCGGGCGATGGAACGCAGTTTCACCAGCATAGAGCGGTTCATCAGCAGCATGGAGGGCGTGCCGTCCAGAATGCTGATAAAGCTGTCCATCTCGTCCAGGAATGCGTTGTAGTTCTCGTCCAGTTCGTCGGAGGTCTTCAGGCTGACAGCACTGGTCAGCTCATTGGCAGTACCGCTCAGCAGCTTCTTGAGGCCGTCAAAAGTGCCGCCCTCACTGGTGCCGTTAATGACCAGGTTGTGGAAATAATTGGCGGTTGCCTTGATCTTCTGCTCCGCCTGGAACGCCATCTCATTGGCTGCGCCGGCGGTATTCTGGATCACCCGGTCCATCTGGAATGCGCCGCCCATAATGATCGCATTAGCGGTCTTCTTTTCCTTCTTGGCTTCGCCGGGGGTATACTCACCGCCCACAGTACGTACTGCTGCGGTGGAGGGAGACTTCAGCTGAATGTAGCCGTAAGTCAAAGTGCTGCCGCCGGTGCCGGGAGAGATGACATTGTCAAATACCATCTGATCCAGCAACAGGCTGCTGCGGCGGAACATATCCACGATCTGCTGATCGACCTTATCCGCCATACCGATTTTTGCTTCTGCTAATGTAATTGCCATAATTATTTACTTCCTTTCAAATTTTTCAAATAATGCGCCTGCCAAGGTGGCAGGACCTTTGTTTTCCTGCGGTGCTGCTGCACCTGTGCCCCTTGCGTAAGGGGGCGGGGTCTCCGTTTGGAATAAGTAGCTACATTCCTGTTTCAAGGTCTGCAGCGCCTCTTCCAAAGCGGTCTGCTGATTTTCGCTGGCTTTCAGGGCATCCACATCCAAAAGGGCGGTGATGGCCTTGGCATTGCGGCCCTTTGCCGCCATAATTGCCTTTTCCAGATTGTGACCGAAGATCACGCTTTGCAGTTCCTCCCGGTGAGCAGTCAACGCCTGGTTATACTTCTCCTCCCAAGCGCCTGCCGCGCCGTCAAGCTCTGCAAAGCGGGCCTTCACGGCCTCAATATCCCGTCCGTTCTCCGCCATAATGGCATCGATGACCTCCTTGGGCAGAGGGCTTCCCTCCACCTGTAATCCCTGCAAAAATTCTCGTTTCATACGTTCTCCTTTCCTATGCTTTTATACGGGGTCGCATCCCGATCGTTTTGGCCTTTTTACGCCGGCCAAGGCATATAAAAAAGCAGCCTTTCGGCTACCTTCTTAACAGATTTAATTGTTTTTTCGAGCCCTTCTTCTATTACCGAACAACAACTGCGAAACCTTAAACCGCACCTCCGGTAATGCGCCGGAGGGGTACATAGGGGAGGGGCGGTTCGCAAGTGGGAGTTGCGGCTCAGCCCCTCCCCTATGGCGCATTCTTTGGGTACTTTCTTGGCGAAACAAGAAAGTACCATTAACTCGGCATAAGCTTTTCCCGGATGGTTTTATCGTCTGCATCGGCCATACCGAACCGCCAGGCAAGGGCCACTTCCGGCTTCAGGATGCCCCGGGAAACCATTTCCATATAATCCGCCCAGGTCTTCTCCTGGTCGTAAAGGACACCGTTGCCCCAGTCAAAATGAACCTCACCCAAATCCCGGCAAGGCAGCCCGTAAAGCTCAGCAAGCTGACCGCACAGGGCCATCACTTCCTCCACTGCCGTTTGCCAAATATGCTGAAAATCCAACACCGTCAGAGAATACTCCATGGCGCTGGCGGTGATCTCCGTGGCAGTCCGGTCATCCATATTGGTGTCAGATACCATACCCCGGCGCAGGCCCAAAAGGGTCTCCAAATTGCGCAGATACTCCTGCTTCCGGGCAAGATAAGACTCCTCCCGCAGTTGGGGAGAAAACACCGTCAGCCCCACCCGTTCGGGGTCGTCATCCAAGCCCACAAACAGATGATCCTGCAGTCCCTGCTCTGCATCCAGCAGATCCCGGGAGGCAAACACCCGGCTCTCGCCCCGCTCAAATTCTCCGTTCATCTGGGCTTCGTTGCGGTCAATATTACGGATCAGGCCCTCAGCGGGGGCATATACCGCCACGCCGTCGTTGGAGCCGTCCACACAGTTGAGCATAGGCAGCTTCATCGTCACCAGGCCCACAGAGCCCACAGGCTTTTCAAAGCGGTAGCTTTCCGCCAAATTGCTGTAAGCCGGAACATTCTTAAGGGGCACTTCCGCACCCAAATTCCGGCTGTCGCCACTGCGATAGAGCTTGTTTTGAATGGTGAGATACCCTTCCGCATCCACGCTTCTGCGCTCGAGCAGCGTGTAATAGGCATTGCCCCATACGCTCTTTTCCACAAGACCCATATCCGTGGGCCGACCTGCCCCATCGGCGCTAAAGATCAGCGCTCTGTTCCGGGGAACCAGGGTAAAGGAAAACCCCGTCCCATTCGGACAGGGCTTGATGTAACAGCTGCCGCCAACCAGCGCCAGCTGCATGGCGATCCGTTTCTTCTCGTCTAAGCTTTTCAGAACACACTGCCCCAAGGGGGTATCTGCCTCTGCCCTGTACTCACCGAATACCGACTTTACCAGCTTGTTCACCACAGTATAGGGAATCCGCTGGCACGGGTCTGTATGCTCCGTGGCGGTGCTTTCATAATACATCTGAAACCATCGCTCGATGGCCTTACGCATTGCGCTGCTGGTCTTGTCCGCAGCGCCAAAGGCCTGCTCGTAATTGTAAATACTCATTTTTCACCTCCCCGGCTGCGCCCTACCGCCCGCAGGCCTGTCTTTAACCCCCGGGCATAGGCATCCAGCCGATCAATTTCTTGCTGAAGGGCCTGGTTTTCCTGCTTCAAAAGCCGATTTTCTCGCAGCACGGTCTCCTTGGCCCACATAGGCAGGAATTTATTCACCAGATAATTCTTCATTACTTCTTCCTCCATTGTTTCGTCGTTTGCGCCCCAATACTGTGGCGCAGAAATAGCGGATATCGTCCATTGCGTGATCGTTTTCCTTCTGCACACGATCGATTTGCCCGTCTTCCTCCCAGCGGTACAGGGAAAATTCCCGGATGGCATCCTTGCAGCAAGGGGCAAATTGCAAGTACCCCTCCCGGAGCAGTGACCCCACCAACCGAATACCGGAGAGCACCTCATTTCTTGCTTTGCGGACAGAGAACCGTCTGTGAGCACGGATCGTTGCGATAAACGATGCCGCCGAAGGGTCCACCACCACAAATTCCACCGGCAAGCTTCCCGCAAGGCGCTCCAGCTCCCGGTAGTACTCCTCGTCTGTGAGCATTTTCCCGCTGTCCCGGCCGCTGTGATAAAATTCTCTTATTCGCACCGCCCGGCCATCTGATACGCACCAAAGGCCCGCCGAGAAGGGATTTCTTGTGCCGTAGTCCACGGAAATGTAGTACCGGCCGTTTTGGGGGATATCCTTTGTGATATGCCGTTGGGGCTCAAACTCGTACACCAGCCCCTCCGCCATACACCATTGCCCCAGGATATACCGCCGATAAAACACACCCGTGTACATTGCCTCGTACCGGGCGCGGATCGCCGGATCAAGCCCCGGATTGTCCGCCATGGTAAAGTGCAGATGGAGCAGGTTTTTCTGCCGGGCTTTTTGAATCCATTCTTTATAGAGCCAGTGCTCCGGCCCTTCCGGGTTGCAGTTAAACCACAGCTTTGACCCTGCCACCGAACACCGGGCGCAGGCCTGCTCCACAAAGGATCGGGGCATCAGCGCCACCTCATCCAGCAGCACCCCCGCTAAAGTAATGCCCTGGATCACTTTATAGGCGCTTTCGTCCTGACCGCCAAAGAGATAATAGGTATTGCATCTTCCCGCTCGGTCGGTGACCACCAGCTTATTTTCGCTGCGGTTTTCCCGAATCTGCACCACATCCCCCAGCCATGCCGGGAGATTGCCGATGATATTTCGCCGCAGCGCACCGATGGTCCTGCCGCACAGGCCGAAACAGCACCCATCAAAGCAGGTCATACTCCACAGAAAAAACCCAGTCACCATACTTAAGGTCTTTCCCGAACGGATAGCGCCGTCGCAGATGATACCCTCCCGCTCCTTGAGCTTCGGTCTATTCCACCAGGTCATTGCCAACAGCTGCCGCTTACTGAAGCTCTGATACATCACAGGTATCCACCTCCTGTCCGGTTGCTTGCAGGATCGCCTCCAGCAGATTGTTTTCTTTTTCTTCCCGGATATCCGCCCCTTCGAAAAGACCTAAGTACTTCCCCAGCAGTTCCAAGGCTTTCATTTTGTCGTAAAACTTCACCTTGATGCCGGTGGTGGATTTTTCCACAGATGCAACCGCCGCCCGCTGCCGGGGCTTCAAATCCTCCCGCAAGCGGATCTGTCCGTCCTCCACCACCAAAAGATCCGGCGCTCTTGCAAAGGCAATGGCCGCCAGCTCGTTTATGATTTTCTCCGGTGATATCTTTGCCATGATCCTCTAAGCATCCTCCCCTTTCCATAAAAATAACGAAGTACCTGCGGGTACTCCGTTTCGCGTCTTGCGTCTGCTGTTGGCATACACAGCATACCACAGTTTTTACAGAAAGTCTTCTCGTTTTTTTATCAACCTTTTGAGATTGCAATTTACCCTGCCCCTGTGCTATAATAAATACAAATCTTAGGAAAGGAGCGGTGCAGATGGCAAAGAAATCCCGCAAGAACCTGACTAAAATTTTTCTGTGGCTTTTTATTTTGGCCCTTTTGGTTGTGGCCATTCCTGTGGGCATCAACGATTGGGTGATCCAAAGCACCGCTTCCCGGATCGTCACAGTTGAGAAAGCTGCCGCACTGCCGGATGTGGAATGCATTTTGGTTTTGGGCTGCGCTGTCCGCCCCGACGGCACACCCAGCCCCATGCTTGCCGAACGGCTGGATCGGGGCGTGGAACTGTACGAAAACGGCGCTGCGCCCAAGCTGCTGATGAGCGGTGATAATGGCCAGGTAGAATACAACGAAGTGGTCACTATGGGTAATTACGCTTTGGAAAAAGGTGTTCCCTCCCAGGATATCTTTTTGGATTATGCAGGCTTTTCCACCTATGAAAGTATGTACCGGGCCAAGGAGATCTTCCAGGCTAAGAAGATCCTCATCGTCACCCAAAAATACCACCTCCACCGAGCCCTGTACATCGCCAAGGCTATGGGGCTGGATGCCTACGGTGTTGCCTGCGATACTCAGGTCTATGCCGGGCAAACCAACCGGGATGTCCGGGAGATCTTAGCCCGGAACAAGGACTTCCTTACATCTATTTTCAAGCCCAAGCCCACCTATTTGGGCGACCCTGTGCCCGTCAGCGGCCCAGGTAACTTTATCACAGAATAAAAAAACCGCTACTCTTGACGAGTAGCGGTTTTTATTATACCAAAGCTCGGAAAACTTCCAAACTCCGCAGAATCTTCTCATAGCTGACGCAGTAGCACAGGCGGAACCAGCCGGGACAGCCAAAGCCTTCGCCGGGCACTACCAGCAGATCTTTCCCCTTAGCCTTTTCGCAGAAGGCCATCGAATCGCCACCGGGAGCTTTCACGAACATATAGAAAGCGCCGTCGGGCTTGGCGACTTCATAGCCTGCCTGCCGCAATCCCTCGTAAAGGGCCTTGCGGTTGCGGTCATACTCTGTTAAATCCGGCTGCAAATGGGCGCACCGGGCAATCACATGCTGCCACAAAGAGGGTGCGCAAATATGGCCGATACCCCGGGCCGCGCCGGCAACAGCAGTGTACAGTTCCGGTCCATCGGTAGCCTGCCGGGGAACATAGATGTAACCGATGCGCTCGCCGGGCAAAGACAAAGACTTGGAATAGGAATAGCACACAATCGTATCCTTATAAATCGTAGGAATAAAGGGCACTTCCACCCCATCGTAAGCCAGTTCCCGGTAGGGTTCGTCGGCAACAATGTAAATCGCGTGACCGTACTCCTTTGCTTTCCGGTTAAGAAGTTCCGCAAGCTGCTCCAGGGTCTTCCGGGTGTAGACCACACCGGAGGGATTGTTGGGAGAATTGATGATGATGGCTACGGTGTTGGGTGTAATAGCTGCTTCCACCGCATCCAGGCGAATCTGGAAATTGGGAACGTCCGCCGCCACCACCTTCAATGTGCAGCCGGCAGACTGGGCAAAGGGCTCATACTCGGAAAAATACGGAGCAATGGCAATGATCTCGCCGCCATCCATTGACAATGCGCCAAATACCGCGCACAGCTCCGGGGATGCGCCGCAGCCCAAAAACAGCTCGTCGGCTGTAATATCCGTGCCAAAGCGATTATTCAGATCCTTGGCGATGGCCTTTCTGGCAGCCAGATCGCCTGTGGCGCTGGTATAGCTGTGGATAGCCAAATTGTCCATATTGTCCAAAATATCCCGGACAGTGTCTGTTACCTCCCGGGGGGCGGGCAGGCTGGGGTTGCCGATGGTAAAATTAAACACATTCTCCTCGCCCACGATCTGAGCCCGGGCAGCGCCGTAGGCTGCCAGTTCCCGGATGGTGCAGCCGTTTGTGCCCATCTCGTACGCAGTTTTGTTATACATAGTATTTCTCCTTACATTTCATACAGGGGTGCAGGTGGATCAAATTTCTGAGGTTTATATGTAACAGTGCCGATGGGCTTGCCCTCAACGCCGTACTTGGGATTGTACCCAAACAGGTTTACATAATGTTCTAAATCTGCCTTTTCAACTTCCATAGCCTTCATCACTTCCACCGTAGCCAGCACATCATCCACCGCCCGGTGGGAATTGACCACCTTGCCTGCCAGGTCATAGACCTCAATGGCATTGCAAAGCTTGTGGGGATAGCTGTGGCGGTCCTTGTAGACCGTGAGCAAATCCAGCTTATCCTTGCCCTTTAAGATGGTGGGGTCACCGTCCCGGAGCAGAAGATAGTAGAGAAAGCTCAAATCAAAATGGGCATTGTAGGCCAAAAGCAGGGTGTTCCCCGCCACCATCCGGGCGATATCGCAGCAAAGCCTCGTCTTGGGAATGCCTTTTGCCCGGAGATCCTCATTGGATATGCCCGTAAGGTTCTGAATCATCGGCGGCACAAAGCCCCCGGGGCTTAGGGTGATCAGCTCGTCATACTCCTGGGTAACAACGATTTCTCCATTTTGCTTTTCCACCACCACGGCGGCAAACTCAATGATCTCATCCCGGTTAAAGATCAAGCCGGTGGTTTCTGTATCAAAGAGCATGAGCCGGTCATATTTTGCAAACAAGGTATCTAACATATCAATCTCCTCTGTAAAGGGCCAGCGCCCGGGCGAACTTACTCTTTTCCTCGGTCACAAGACCAAACCGCTCCGCTAACGCTTTGCCAAATGCATCGCAGGCAGCTTTTGTGCCGGCTTTCAGTTCCACCTCTGCCTCGCATAGTGGCTCTGTCTTACCGCCGCCCAGCAAAACGCCCTTGTCCAGGGCGATCTCCACAGTGCATTCCGGGAGGGTCACGGTTTTCGCCAACCGGGTGAACTTCGTGCCGCAGATGTGGACAAGCCCCTCTTTTGTAAGCGTTTCCAAATCCGCCGGTGCGCCCATTGCAATCAGCTTCGGGATCGCCGCTGCAATATCCTGGCATTCTGTTTCCCACTCCCCCCGGGCATCGCCCGCCGGGGTCTTCAAGGTACAGACGGAAATCCCATTTTCCAGCCGCCGACGGAGGGTATATCGCCGCATGGACATTGCCCCGGTGGGGGTGTCATAATAAGCGGTTTCCATCTCCAACACGATCCCACCGGGAAAGGCCGCATCGATGGCCGACAAAACTGCTTCCACTGCTTTGAACTTCAATTCATATTCCGTTGCCATCGTCGCCCCTCCTGAAATTTTTCTCTATTATACACCTTCTTTTGCCCAAGTGCAAGAATCTTTCCGGGATAATATATTCCGACAAAAAAATCGCGTCCTGCGTGGTACTTTATACACAGGAAGGACGTGAAGTATATGATCGTAATAGAATCTTATGTACGCCGGGGCAAACATATTCTCCGCCGATGGCTCTTAGATCCCCGGGTACATATTTTTCTCCGGATAACCGGCTACCTGGCTGCCGGATTTGTGTTAAGCGCCGCCAGCTTGGGTCAGAGCATTCTCCCGTTGTCTCTGGCCTTGGTGTGCGCCTGCAGCGGCTGGCCGGCCGTGCTCAGCGCTGTGGGTGGCATTATGGGCTACCGCATTTTTTGGGGTGTGGGGCAGCAACCTATCGTATGGCTGACCGCAGGTCTTCTTTCTGCGCTGGCCTTGGGTAAAAGACAGCTCAGCCGGGAAACCCCACTGCTGATGCCTGCCATTTCCGGGCTGATCGTGGCATCCTGTGGGGTTCTGTTTCAAAACTTAGGGTTAGAGGATTCCCCCATCTCCCTGTACATAATCCGGGTGGCCCTGGCAATGGGCGCGACCCGGCTTTTTGCCCAGGTCCGCCGTGGCAGACACCCCATCTTGGAATGGCTGGCCTGCGGCTTAGGGGTGCTGGCATTGGTACAGCTTGCCCCGTCCAAATGGTTTAGTTTCGGTTTTTTTGCTGCCGGTATGCTGTCCGCAGTAGGCGCTTTTCCGGCAGTTGCTATCGCCGGCCTTGCTTTAGATTTGGCGCAGGTGACCGTTGTTCCCATGACCGCCGTACTGGTGCTGGCCTACCTGCCCCGGCTGCTGTCCAAACCTACCGGGCTCTTCGGACGGCTTGCCCCGGGGGCAACCTATTTCCTCATTATGTGGCTGTGCAATGTCTGGGATCTGTACCCGCTGCCCGCTCTGCTTTTGGGATCGGTGATCGGCGGCTTTTTGCCCGTACCCGGAAAGATCCCCCACCGCCGGGGTGAAACCGGCACTGCCCAGGTGCGCTTGGAATTGGCCGCCGGGGTGCTGAACCAAACCCAGCAGCTTTTGGCAGAAGCCCCGGAAGTGCCGGTGGACGAAGATGCCCTGGTAATGCGGGCAGCGGAACGGGCCTGCGCCAACTGCCCCAACCGCAAAAATTGCAAGGACATCCAGCGACTTGGTATGCTCCCGGGCACACTTCTCCACAAGCCCCTACTGCAAACCGAGGAGCTGCCCATCATCTGCCGAAAAAGCGGACGTTTTCTTGCCGAGCTCCACCGCTCCCAGGAACAGCTGCGCTCCATCCGGGCCGACCGGGAGCGGCAAAAAGAGTACCGGGCGGCTGTGGAGCAGCAGTACCGATTCCTGTCCGACTTCCTCCGGGAGCTGTCCGACGGCCTTTCCCGTCGGACAGAGCAGCCCAACATTTACAGTCCCCGGGTGGCTGTGTTCGGCAACCGTCCGGAGGAGGAAAACGGCGACCGCTGCCTGCGTTTTGCCGGCACAGAGGGGCGGTACTATGTGCTGCTGTGCGACGGAATGGGCACAGGCCTGGGCGCGATCCAGGAGGGCCGCGAGGCCGGAACTATGCTCCGCCGGCTCTTAAGCGTTGGTTATCCCGCCGAATATGCCCTGCGCAGTGTCAACAGCATCTGCGCCCTCCGGGATCGGGCGGGCGCGGTGACCGTGGACTTGGCAGAGATCCAGCTTTCTTCCGGCAAGGTCACTTTGTATAAATGGGGCGCTGTGCCCTCTTATCTGATGGGTGGCGTGGGTGTAGAAAAGATCGGCGCCGCTACGCCCCCTCCCGGCCTGTCCGTCACCGACTACCGGGAAAGTGTGGACAAGCTATCTCTGCGCCGGGGTCAGCTTTTGGTGATGGTCAGCGACGGCATCGGTGAAACTGAGGCCCTGCGGTGCTGTATGAACAGCATTGGCAAAACCCCCAGGGAGATCGCCACTACCCTCCTCACCGCCGCCCAACCCGGCCCCCAGGACGATGCCACTGTGGTGACCATATCCCTGGAGCAGGAAGAGAAATAAAAAAGAACCAAGGCCAAACGGTCTTGGTTCTTTTGGGGGAGCGTTTTGAACTTAATCACACGAATAAAACGCGCCTAAAATATGAATTAGGAATTGGCTATTTTGCCTTTCTTAATCAGCTTTTTAAGACCACTCCCCGGCAAGGAAGGATCATCCTTGATTTTTACCCATACAATTAAAGGTATGATTCCAAAGAAGCTAATAAAGAGCAACAAATACAACAATGTACCGGTTAGTCCGGGACTTGGCTCCAAAGTGCCCTTCTCGATCCACTTAGAAACTCTCCAGGCATTGAACATCAACGGTGCGCAGAACAAGCTGCCAACACCTAAAGTCAATGTAGGCAAAATAAACCACCATAAGACACGTCGCTTTGCCGCTTTGCGAAGGATGACCAAATCTCCATTATTGAAGCCGTTATCCTCCGCCCACTCTCTAAAATCATTGTCGCCATAAGTAACCATATTTATTACCTCCGTAAATTTATGCTCTACAAGTAGAGTATAGTAATTATACTCGGTTTATAGAGTATTGTCAAGTAAAAGAGCAGAAATTATCATAAGATACAAGAGGGTGTTACGATGATTTCTTACGAACCTTTATATGAAACATTGAAGGCAAAAAATATTTCAACTTACAAATTGATAACCGAATATGGTATCAGCCGAAGTTTACTTGACAGACTTAAGCACAACCGTCCAATCAGTACTGTAACACTGAATGACCTGTGCAACATCCTGCATTGCCGTGTTCAAGATATCTTAGTTTTCACAGAAGATGATATGGAGCAAAAACAAAAGCCGTGAAGTTCACGGCTTTTATTTTTGCAATATTGATTGCGGTCGGATTGCTCCCCTGTTGCGGTGCCCGGCATCTGCCTTCGTCGACGGCGCTCCTCGGCATCTGCCGACCGCGGCCACTCGTTCGCCTCCCTCCTCCCGCCACCGGCGGCGGTCGGCTCACTCCCCTGTTGCGGTGCCCGAAAAAATCTTCGGGCTTACGCTTTTCCTCGATTTTTTCGACCGCGGCCACTCGCTCGGGTCGCTTCATCTGCCACCGGCAGCGCTCCCCTCGCTCCCCAAATTTTCACTGGCTTCGCCATTTCAAATCGCTAAAAGCGTAAAAAAAGAACCAAGGCCAAACGGTCTTGGTTCTTTTTTGTCATTCGTGTCCGAAAAAGAACTGGTCGAAAACCTGATTTTCTTTATTTAATATGTTGTAGTTTTTCAATAGCAGATTTCTTTATTGCTGTTTCTCCACCAAAATCTGCACAATATTGATAATAAGTGGCTGCTTTGCTGTTATCTTGCAATTTTTCATAAACCTCGCCCAACTTATAATGGACAACAAGTTTACCAAGATTATCAAGCTTGGGAAATGAACGCTCTAATAATTTTAGATTATATGCCTCTACAGTTTTATAATCGCCCATAGCCATTGCTCTATCACATTTTAAAATAGCATCAACCAAGCCGCTACACATAATATCGAGTTTTTGTTTTTGTGTTTCATTAAAAAACAATTCTGCCTCTTCAAAGTTTCCATAAGAAAACAAAAAAGAGCATTTTATAAGATTTGAGAAAGCTTTTTTCTTATCGTCGGCAATATCAATCATTTCATCAACTGTTACAAGTACATTTTCTTTATCATCTAATGACTCATAGGCAATAGCGACCAATTGCAATACCTCTACACTTGACTTTTTAATCACAAGGTCATTTGAATTTTTCAAAGATTCATAGTGCAGGACGAACTCAGCAGGTTTTAATTCGTTACGAACAAGTTTATTGCCAAGATTTATTAACTTACCCTTGCCTTCTGCATATCGTCCCCAAAAAATCATAAGAACACATAACAAATATACGATTATGCCTAAAATTAATAAAAAATTCTCGTTAATACCCATATTGTTAAAAACAAACCATAAAAAAATTGCGATACTTCCCAAAATAAAATAGCATATTGCCATAATCAAAATTTTTCTAATACTCTTTTTGGTTAAGAACATATCATCACCGCCTATGTGTATTATAGCATAAAAGCGGCGGAGCCGCAAGAGATTAGTGATATTCTGTGCTACGCACAGAGTGATATTATGCCTTACGGCATAGTGATATTTTTGCTTACGCAAAAGTGATATTATATTCGCCTCTTAACTGCCCGAAGGGCAATATCACTTAGGCGTAGCCTAAATATCACTGCGTAGCAATATCACTCGCCGTAGGCGAATATAACTGAAAAAACTCTTGTTCGAATGAACAAGAGTTTTTTCTGGAGCTGCTAGCCAGATTTGAACTGGCGACCTCATCCTTACCAACTATCTTGGAGTGATTTTTGCCTTGTGCCTCTTATCGTAAATTATTGGATAAAACCCTTGCGTACCAACGACTTTCGGGATTTGCTTGTTGTTCCTTGCTGTGGCTTGCGGTGGGTGTTTTGTGTCGGTTTCTACGCGTCCTTAATTGCATTACGAAAAATCTGACTTGCCCGTTTTATGCAGTCTTGATCAGCATGGGTAGTTTTTGCTGCATTATCGTTTGCTGTCCTTATTTGCTAAATCGCCATAGACGGGAGTAGCCAATCCAAAACCGCCGGATACGGTGAGAATTTGACCGGTGGTGTAGGCAGATGCATCGCTGGCGAAATAGCACACTGCTTCCGCAATCTCTTCCGGCAGGCCTATACGGCCTAAAGGGATATGCTTCATGAACAGGTTCCGGAAATCATCAGACAGATGCTTTTCCACTGCTTCCGTTGCGGTCATACCAGGAAGGACAGCGTTGCACCGGATATGGTGCTTGGCCTCCTGAACGGCGATGAGTTTTGCCAGATAATTGATGGCTGCCTTGCTGGTACCGTAAGCAACCTGGGAAATATCCGGCACAAGGCCTCCCACAGAGGAAATGTTGATAATACTGCCACCGCCTTGCTTTGCCATGTGCTTTACCGCAGCCTGACTTGCCATAAAGACACTTCTCAGGTTTAGATTTACTGTGTCCAGGAATATCTGCGGATCTGTATTGGCAAAATCCAAATCCTTACCGGGATTGGATGTGCCGAAGTTGTTGACCAGTACATCAATACGGCCTACATCTCGCACCACATCCTCTACCATAGAAGTAAAGGTTTCCGGTTTGGTGGCATCATTGTACACACATTTTACACTGCCCAGTGTGTTCGCGATTTCCTGTGCCCGTTCCATATCCCGGGCGGCCATATAGACCCTAGCACCTTCCTGAGCGCATTTTTTCACAATAGCAAGACCGATTCCTCGGGTGGAGGCAGTCACCAGAATAACTTTATCTTGTAATCTCATATTAGGACTCCTTTATAACTTTTCGCTTTGGCAGAAATGCAACCGCCACAATACCTAATGCTACACACAGCAGTTCTGCGATTGCCAGGTAATGAATGGATGCAACTGCAGCAGCAGATTCCGCTGTGCCTGCGGAGATTCTTCCTGTGATCTGATTGGTAAACAACGGGACAAACACGGCTACACCAAAAGGTGCTGCCAGATCCCGGAACAAGCCGTAGGTTCCCGTACCTGCGCCCGCCTTTTGAGGTGTCAATCCAGAAAGGACAACTTTCATAAAGATGGTACCGTTTCCTCCCAGACCGAAGCCAAGGACACCAAGGGATGCCATCAGCAACAGTACGGAGGTAACTTCTGTGAACAGCAACAGGATTCCGCATCCGATACCGGTGAGCAAAAAAGAGCTCACCAATATCCGCTTAGGATCAAATTTGTCTGCCAGCGGTCCAAGAATAACCGCGCCCAAAGACATACCCACATACATGACAGAGATAGCATAGCCGGAGATAGCGGAATTCTCCGGCTGGGTGTAGTTGACAAAGACGATGGTGTTTGTCATGTTTGCCTGCATGAGTCCCTGGGTCAAAAATAGAGCCAGCACACTTAAGATAAAAGCATTCCGCTTGATAAAGCTGCCCGACAGGATGGGATGGGAACTTTTTCTTTCCGCAAGGGCAAGGCCCACCAGACTGACAATTGCAAGAATCAGCACAATGAGAAACGGTGTGGATGTCCAACCGAAGTTTTGCCCAAAGGATGGGACACACAGCAGCAAACTGAAGAAGATCAGAATCAAAACCGCGCCGGATATATCAAAATTTTGAAGTGCCTTTTTCGTGGACACCTGATTGCAGGAAGTCAGAACACAGCCGGCAAAAACAGCAGCGCAAATGGCAACACATACCCACAGCATGGTTCGCCATCCGTAAGAAGAAACGATCAGTCCGCCAATGGTTGGTCCGATGATCACCGATGCGCTGGAGAGCAGCATATATAGGGAAAATCCCTTCGCGATTTTGTCCTGTGGAAACTCCGTTGCAATATAGGCAAGGATTACAGGCCCCATAGCTGCTGTGCCAACACCTACGATAAATCGGGCGATCATCATAAATACAAGAGAGTTTGCAAAGGCGGACAGTACATTGCCTAAGGTGAATACCGCAATACCCAAGAGCAGAGTCTTTCTGCGTCCGATCACATCTCCGACTTTGCCGAGAATGGGCGCACAGGCTGCCGTAGACATGGCCTGGGCCAGGGCGGTCCAGGTAGTATTATTATAGGAAATCCCAATGTCCTGTACAAAAGCCGGTCCTAAAACCGTGGAAAAGCCGCCAACCAGACCAATCAAAAGAGCAGCCAGTGCGTATGGAATAAATCCGCGTTTATATGCCATTCGTTCACATCCTTTTAGGGATAGTATGCCCAGACTTTCTTTGCATTATTTGTTTATATTTGGACACACTTTTTACAGGAGGGATCGAATATGAAGCAAAAATTTTTGATTTGCAAGCATTGCGGCAACATTGTCGCTATGATCCGGGATAAGGGGGTTCCGGTCTACTGCTGCGGTGAAGAAATGCAGGAGTTGATTCCTGGTACCACGGAAGCTTCCGGGGAAAAACATATTCCCGTATATGAGGTGGAGGGAAATACCGTCCATGTTACAGTGGGCTCTGTGGAGCATCCCATGACCGAAGAACACTATATCGAATGGGTGTGTCTGGAAACAGAGCACGGCATCCAGTATGCCCACCTGGACCCGGATGATAAGCCCAAAGTAAAGTTCTCTATTTGCGATGGGGACGAAGTCCGGGCGGTGTACGCATTTTGCAATCAACACGATTTATGGAGGAAGTAAGTATGTCTATGATCAACAAGGAAATTTCCGATTTCCGCACCTATGCCTACCACGAAAATGAGTTCAAGTTTGTAAGCAAGGAAGATATCTTGGGAAAATGGAGCGTCTTTTTCTTCTATCCCGCGGATTTTACCTTCGTGTGTCCCACGGAGCTGGAGGACTTGGCTGACAAATATGAGCAGTTTAAGGCCATCGGCTGCGAGGTCTATTCTGTGTCCACCGATACCCATTTCGTCCACAAGGCATGGCACGATGCATCCGAGCGGATTAAGAAGATCAACTATCCCATGCTGGCGGATCCTACCCACAGCATTTCCAAGGATTTTGAGGTGTTGATCGAGGCCGACGGTCTTGCGGAGCGCGGCACGTTTATCATCAACCCCGAGGGTAAGGTCGTGGGCTATGAGGTAACTGCCGGTAATGTGGGTAGAAACGCAGAAGAGCTGCTGCGCAAAGTACAGGCCTGCCAGTTCGTCCACGCCCACGGCGATCAGGTCTGCCCTGCTAATTGGAAGCCCGGCGCAGAAACCTTGAAGCCCAGTCTGGACCTGGTTGGTCAGTTGTAATGGAAAACTTGTATGATGTAATCATTGTCGGCGGCGGCCCTGCGGGGCTGACCGCCGCACTGTACCTTGCCCGTGCAAAATACCGGGTGCTGGTGCTGGAAAAGGAAGCCTTTGGCGGTCAGATTTCCATTACTCATGAGGTAGTCAACTACCCCGGCATTGCCAAGACCAGTGGCAAAGCCTTGACGGATACCATCCGGCAGCAGGCAGAAAGTTTTGGAGCAGAGTTTGTGCTTGCGGAAGCTACCGGCTTCGACCTTGCCGGTGATATCAAGACTGTGCATACAGGTAAGGGGGATTACCGCTGCTTCGGTATCCTGCTTGCAACTGGCGCCCATCCCAGAACGGTGGGGTTCAAAGGCGAGGAAGAACACAAAGGTCGGGGCGTTGCCTACTGCGCTACTTGTGACGGCGAGTTCTTCACAGGAAAAGAAATTTTCGTTGTCGGCGGTGGCTATGCGGCAGCGGAGGAAAGCGTATTTCTGACGAAATTTGCCCGGCATGTAACGATCCTTGTTCGCAAAGACGATTTCTCCTGCGCTGCGTCTGTGTCGGATCAGGCGAAGAATCACGAAAAGATCACCGTACTGTATAACACAGTGATGGAGGAAGTGTCCGGTGAGAACGGACTGACCTACGCCCGATATAAAAATACCGCCACCGGAGAGGTGACGGAAGTCAAGAGCGCAGAATCCTTTGGCGTTTTTGTATTTGCCGGATATGCCCCGGCGACAGAGTCGGTCAAGGGAATCGTGGAACTGAATGAACAGGGGTATATCGTAACCGACGCTTCCCAAAAGACCAGTGCAGAGGGTGTCTATGCGGCGGGAGATGTGTGCATTAAGCCCTTGCGGCAGGTGGTGACAGCCACCAGCGACGGCGCATTGGCGGCAACAGAACTGGAAAAGTACGTGGCGGCAGTACACCGAAAGACGGGCCTGCGTGCCAGCGCTCCTGCTCCAAAGCAGAGCAAAACAAATGTAACCGTTAATACCCATGAACCGGCAGATACGGATGAACTCTTTACAAGAGAAATGCGGCAGCAGTTGGATACCGTATTTTCCCGAATAGAAAGACCGCTTCTGCTAAAACTATATCTGGACAACCGTCCTGTTTCAGCCGAATTGCAAAACTTTATAACTGCCCTTACCGCCCTGTCTGATAAGCTGGCAATCAATGTGGTTGACAGGCAAGCAGATGCAGCCTTTGCCCCCTGTGTGGAGGTGTGTCAGGCAGATGGTACAACAACAGGTCTCGCTTTCCACGGGGTGCCCAGCGGTCATGAGTTTACTTCTTTTGTTTTGGGCCTGTACAATGCTGCAGGACCCGGACAGGCACTGGATGAAGCCACCCGGGAACAGATCGCTGCCATTACGAACAACACGGATATGAAGATACTGGTTACTCTTTCCTGCACGATGTGCCCGGATCTTGTGGTGGGGGCTCAGCGGATTGCCGCAGCAAATCCCAATGTTACCGCACATGTATATGACATCCGTCATTTTGAGAATCTAAAGAACCAATACAATGTGATGAGTGTGCCATGTATGGTGCTGAATAACCAGAGCGTATTTTTTGGAAAGAAAAATATTGGGCAGATTTTGTCGCTGCTCAAGTGAGTGTTGCATTATCTGCTTGATTGCGCCCTTCAGAATAAAACAGTAATCTAATCGAAAATATTCGGGCATCAATTCCGTTCCGGAACGTTAAAGAATAGCAGATTGAAGTATTAACAGAATAAGCATGAAGTGGAAAAAAGAGGTTTCGCACCCTAACGGATGCGAAACCTCTTTGTAATAGACGTTTAAAGTTTCATATATCGCTGATTCCTCGCTGCTCATGCTTCTTTAATTGCGTCCCGGAATATCTGACTTGCCCGCCTGATACTCTCCTGATCGGCGTGGGTATACATCCGCAATGTGACCGCTTTGTCCGTATGTCCTAACTTTTCTGATACACTGGCAATGTCCGCTCCGTTGGTGATGGCGATGCTGGCAAAGCTATGCCGGAGCTTGTGAGGGTGCAACCCCTGAACACCATACTTCCTTGCAAAGTTTTGCAGATAACGGGCTGGGCTTTGAGGATGTATTGGCTCGTGGCTACCTTCCTGGGTAAATACATATTGGCTGATGGCTTTCCTGCTTTGCTCAAGCCGAAGCTCACGCAACAGCGCAATGATTTGCGGATCCACATCAATGGTACGGCTCCGTCCGTTCTTGGGGGTATCCAGATAGATACCCTTGTCCGGGGTATAACAGAGATTGCCGCAGATGGTGATGGTGTTCTTTGCAAAGTCCACATCCTTCCACTGCAGTCCGCAGCATTCTCCCCGGCGGATGCCTGTGTCAATCAGCAACCGGATCATTGCCCGCCATTTCAGCGGCTCTTGAGATAAGCAACTCCAGATATGCCGGATCTCCTCGGCGGTATAAGCCTTTGCTTCCTGCGTTTTCACTTCGTCCTTTCGGGGTCTAGGGCGCTGCACCTTGTCCATGGGGTTTCGGTCAATCAGATCTGCCAGATACGCCATTTTGAACAGACCTTGCAAAACCGTATAAACTTTGATCACAGTGCTGTGGCTTTTGCTTTGAGCCTGCATAGATAGCAGCAGAGCAGTAATCTGCGCAGCAGTGACCTCCGGAAGCTTAAAACCTCATAGAACCGGATATATCCATTTGTTCAAATTCCCTTGATAGCCCGTCCGTGTGTTTTCAGAACAGCGGATCGCCAGAGAAGGCATAAACACCGTCTCGCCATATTGCTTTAGGGTTTTTATCTGCGCGGCTTCCAGTGCCTTTCGGTAGCTCTCCACGCGCTCTTCCTGCCGGGTAATTACCTCACCGGCTTTGACCTTTCGTTCAAACTCCACTGCCACTTTGACCAGCTCCCGATCAATGGCTTTTTGACTCCAGCCTGCAGGTGGATACCACCTTGTGGTAAGCCGGGGAATGCCCCTGCCCCGGGATACAGAGATCTCGTAAAAGGGCGTTCCGTCCTTCGTATTCAGTTTTCTTGTGGATGCCATAAGTATACTCCTTTCTTGACAGTGCGCCTGAAAAAGGGTATAATATGGGCGCACTGATGCCTTATGATTTGAACGTTGTGGGTGTTTGTGTATTTGCCGTCTGGGTGTTGGCGCACTCAGGCGGCTTTCTTTTTATTCTGGATATTGGCGTATCCATGTTTTTGCGCTTAGCCTAAACTCTTCAGATAAGTCTTTAGATTTTTTATTGGCTCTTTAAGCTCATTTATCTGGTACTCTTTGGAAATTTCATCTAAATTTCTCAATATAAGCTTTAACTGACTCTTGCTTGGTATGCAATTCCCCATTACATAGGACGCTAAATTTTTGCAAACGGGCGTAAGACGATTTGCCGCAGCACGCTTTTTCTGTGCCCCCAAACGGTTATCGAACATTGTGTTGTTCTCTATTTCGTTGGCTATATTCAAAAGCTGGTTTGTAATCTCGTTCAGTGTCATAGTCAGCACCTCGCTATGCTCTAGTGTTGTTAGCGTTGGAGCATTTTTTATAAGTAATTCCCTTTCATAAAACCAATTTTATTCATCTTCTTTTAATCCGCTGTCAAGAAGGAATTTCTGGATCTGTTCGTCTCTGGGGTCGGTTTCAAACCATCCACCAGTTCCGTCATCGAAAACTTCAGTCGCTTTTGCCATCATTTCCTTAAACTGAAATTTTGCGTACGCTTCAATGGTTTGCTCTATCGTATCATGGTACTCCTCGCTATCAAGAAGAAATAGCCTTTTGCGGTTGTAATCGATTATCAAGGTGTGACCATGTGTTTCATCGGAAGAATCCATTGAGAATACTTCCCCTAAGCTGCCGTCACCACCATCTGTAATCAGCTCGTAACCCAATGAATGAATATAGGCATCAAAGTGGTTGCTTCGGTTTGTTTCGTCGTAAGCCGCTTCCGGCGTTAGATACTTGATGGGGGTAGAGCCGGGAAGAAGAAAGGCAAGGATAGAGATATTTAATGCCTGGCAAACCCTAACAAGAATCTCATATTTCGGCTCTCTCTTGCCAAGCTCATATTGTTGGATGGTGCCTGTTGCTACCCCTGCAGCTTCAGCAAGTTGTTTTTGGGTCATTTTTCGATATTTTCGGGCTTCCTTTATGCGTTCACCAATCGTCATATGATCACCTCGCATTCAATATAGCATATCTTTTCTGAAAAAGCAATCAAAAATATGTGATTTTTAGCATCGACACATTCAAACGAGTGTGTTAAACCAAAACACAATCAAATGAATGTGTTTTCCACAAACTGAGCAAATACAGAATCAGTATACGAGAAGGCAACATTCTGATGGTACGCCAAGAACAAGAAACGAAATTGCAAAGGAGGTATAACTATGCAAAACAAAACAACCACTGGCGCTCCCTTCCAGAAGATCCAGGATGCATGTGCGACCACCGGCCTGTCGAGGTATTTCCTTCGTAATGGCTGTAAGGATGGATCTGTCCCCCACATCAAAAGCGGCGGGGTATATTACATCAATATTCCCGCACTACTTAAGAAGCTGGAGGCAACACAATGAAAACAGAAATATGCCGTTCGGGCAAAGCAGGCTCGGCAGAACCAAAGAATCACCGATAACAGGGGTGAGGACTTTCCTGTGGAGATAGAGAGAATACACATCAGGTGATATGGTCAGGCTATGCCCGGTCGTATCACCTGATTTTTATATATTGCGAGAAAGGAGGAAGCAAATATGAAGTGCTTATTGAAATACAACTGGGTCAAGCTACCCCGGGAAGAGATCCCAAAGTTGAAGGGCAATCTAGGCTTTTGGCTACATCTTGCTGAGCACGCAGCTTTTCGCAAGGGTATCGCTACCTATTGCGGTCACCAGAATCCCGTAGATCCCGGAATGTGGTCCGGCGGCATCGTGGGTCTTAAAAGGATCCTGGGTGTCAGAAGCCGGGAGAAGGCTTTGCAGGTGCTAGATGCGCTAAAGGATATGGGATATATTTCCTACACACTGGAGGATACCAAGCAGTTGACCTATCGTATTACTGATTGGGTAATGGAATGCTCCGGTGCGGAGTGTATTGATGGAGCTGTATATACAACACCCGGCTACGGGTTTCTTTGCATACCCAGAAATATTACCGAGCGCCTTGTCGCTCAAGGGCACAAGTTCGAAGAGGCGGATGCCTGGTTGGATCTGTGGTGCCATACTGTCTTCCGGGATAAAGGCAATGCTTTCTCCTTTCTTTCTCCTGTAATCCAGTACGGGAAATACGGCTCCATGCTGACCCTGGAAAAGTTAGGGAACTGCTGGGGCTGGGAGAAAACCAAAGTGTGGAGATTCTTTCAAAAGTTTGCGCCCTATTTCCAGCTATACCGCTTGCCCGGTTCCTACGGCTGCGTGATCTACAGCCTGTTCTATCCTGTCTGCGACAAAATTGAATTGCCCGAGGAAGAAGCCGTTATGAGTATTTTCCGCAAAATACGTATTTGCGCCCAAAATACGCATACCGAGGGTACGATCAATGAAAAAGACAACCGCTATACCGCATGGAAGAGCCGTTGCGTGATCGATGCGCTGGAAGAGAAAGCGCAAAATCAGTATGGGGAAACTGCGCCCATTCAGGATGAGTCTGGCGCTGGTGTTGCACTTTCTGCCCTATATAATGCGCGTGTAATTTTCTCATGTAAGAACTGTAAGAATAGTAGGAACTGTATTTATGCCTGCCGAGGTATAGATATAGGGAAACCTGTAAATCTACCAACCTATGTACAGAGGACCGTGCGCTCATACGAAGGCAGATCCTTTTTCAATCTTGATACAAGCTAAGGAGGTACACATGAAGCTACACGAAAACCAACTGAATCTGATCCGGCATCTGATCAGGTTCAATCTAATGGTCTACCAGGACTGTTTGGAGATGCTGGACACGGATGGCAGCAAAAATCGTACCGCCTTGTCTTATGCCTTTCGCCCTTGACAAAGAATAAGTACCTGTCCAAAAGCAAGAAAGGGGTCGTATCTGTCCTCAAGAAAGGGAGAGAACTGTTTCCCGAGGAAGTGCCACTGATCTCCACAGCTACGGGAGTAACGACACAGCAGCGGGTATTGCAGGTATCTAGGATAGCTTTGTGGCTTGGAAAGTGCGGTGTTCCCACCTTTTCCGATCGTCAGGACACCGAGGAACCCTACTTCATCCCCTCTGCCTGCTGGAGGAAGATCGCTCTGGGGATCCTGTCTACAACCCGGTTTGCCGGAATGCTGATGGCCTATGATAAGCGGTACGTGGTCTATGACATTGGAGATGGAACTATGGAGTGGCAGGTACGGGCGGAAAGCTCTCTGTTTTATTACCGCTACGGGTCCTTTGAGACCAAAGCCCATGGAATGATCCTGATCTGTGAAGACTGTAGGCGTGATGAGATCGCCAAGCAGATCATCCGTCAGACCATGTGGAGCCGCAAATCTCTGCTGAAGGAACAGTATTCCGAAACGAACAAGCCTGTCCGATATTCCCGCTCACCCATCAAGCTAAGAGCCCAATATGAGCACGTGTATCTGACAACCCCTGCGCTGCTCGCCACAAGCTTGAAACGGATCTATGACGAAGAAGAAACCATCGAAACTACCATCGATGACGGTGAGCGCGCCTACAATTCCAAGGAAGGAAACTGGGTAGATTGGCCCAATCGGTACTTTCTGAACCCGGCTTTTGACATCCTTCTGCTGGTGTATTTCTTCTCTGCAGCAAAAAGTCTGCAGCATCTATTGATGGGTGAATGGGCAGATCATTTTAGTGAGCTGAAATACATCCTGTGTGTACACCAGGAGGACTTGGAGATAGCAAAAATGTATCCGGATGTTACGGGAATGAAGGAGGTATCAATGTATGTATATCGACCTGATGAAGACACTGAGGCAGATTGAAGCGCTGCTGGAGAACCAAGTACAGGACACGGCACAGATAGAAAAGGCCTATGAATTGACGCTACGCTTGCGCAGTCAGCTAATTGCCGTCCGGTATGACATGGAGCAGTTTGGTACAGCTGCCATAACACCTGCAGTAGAACCTGTAGAGCAGGCATCCCAGACTGAAAAGAAAATGATTGCGCTGACCATCCCGGAACCCTTGCCGGCACGGAAGGAGTTGACCAGCAACGTAGAGGAACACTGGATCCAGATGATCCACGATGCTATCGCCCAGGAGAGCAAAACCGGACTGCCGTACTTTGAAAAGGCCTTCGTGCTGATCCGGATCCAGACGCCCCGGGGCACTAATAACAAACAGGTCTGGGACACCTCCAACCGGGCAATCAATGTGGTCATTAACAATCTAAAGGGGATCTTCTTTGATGACGATGACTTCCAGCATATGGCCTGTGGAATTGTTGCCGATTGGGGTGAAATTGGGCAGACGGAGATCCGGATTTGTGCCTTAGAGGAGCTGGAAAAGCACGATATTTTCCGCTAAAAATGATACCAATTATGACACCTCCCAAAGTGCCATAGAGAAAAAATCTCAAGGCTGTTGAAAACTGCCGTAATTTGCACTAGGCTCATTTATTTGACAGCCGTTGACGCAGGCAAAAAACGCAAATAAAAAGGGGTTCTGTGAGGACAATTTGCCTTAGCAAGTGTCTTCACAGAACAGGCAAGGGAGGGTCATGATTGGCCTTGCTTCAATTCCAATCATACCCCTCCCGGGTAGGCATATCAGTGCTTCAATTCTTCCAAATCAAAGGGGTTTGGTTATGCGTAATGGAGGAAATCGCAATTACATCAATGTGCGCAAATGATCCACAATACCGGCAAGAATATCTGCCACACCCAACCCAACTGATGCTTGTCTGCCTACAAATTGAATATCAAATCCAACTTGATTGAATGATAAAGAAAGGAAAAGAAAATGCGTAAGTTTATAATATTCACTTTAATCCTGAGCTTGGTTCGGGTTGGCTGTACTGCCCCAGACTCAAGTAAGAATACTACGAACACCCCTGATCTCTATCAGAGTACACGCTATGAAGACTGGTCCTCCCAGACTGATCCTAATGAATCCCTGGAAAGTGCTGCATCAGGCCCGATGACATCAGATCCGACGCCGTCTACACCCACTGTGCCAGACCCATCTGAAAATAGCACCGACGAAACCAATGCACCCCAGCAGGCAACTGAAACACCAACCACTCCAACACTGCCAATTGAGGAGACAAAGCCGACACCGACTACACCTCCGGAAACAATTCCTACACAGCCATCAGAAACACAACCTCCGGAGACGACGCTTGAAGAGACTGTCCCGCCCACAACTGAGCCAGAAGTTACTGAGCCGCAGATCGATAAGCATTCTTATGAATTCAAGCGGCAGGTCGCACAGTATGCTGTACAGTACATAAACCAGTACCGTGCTGAGGTAGGGGTTGGCCCCTGCGAGGTTCTGCCTGGTATGACTTTGGTTGCGGAATACCGAGCCGATCAGCTTACACGAAACTATGCTCATGATACTGCAGATAAGCGTGAGGCGCTTGCCTATTATGCGTATGGCAGATGGATCGATGCCACTATCGTGGGCTTAACTCCTGAGGACAGCTATTATGAAGCCGATGCTGCCGAGGCGATCTGTGCCGGCTTCGAGGGTAAAACTGCTGAGGAGATGGGTAAGTACATTGCAGATCTGTGCCACAACAGCCCCAGCCACTGGAGCTATATTGGGTCAAGTAAGTTCAGCTATATTGGCGCTGGTGTGGACTACAGAGTCGGTACGGCTTATGGCTGGTATGGCTGCGTGATGGTAGGCAGAACAAATTACGGTTAGGAAGGGAGAAAACTAATGGAAAAACGAAAAAAGGAATATTTTGACCACGCGCTGGATCGCGCAATCAGTCGTACCAGGAAGATCCTGGACGATTTGAAATTTATTCGTGAGATGAACCAGGAAGGTAAAAAAGATGTGGTATATAAGTTCATATTGCTTACGGCAGAAGACGCGGAATTCTTGATCCGGAATACAAGAGAACTGATTTTGAGCCAAAAGACACCTACCGGTGAAGAAGATGTACAGCGAATCATTGATGCAACCTACCCAGTTGAAATTGGATTCAATGCGGAAGGCTGGTTTGGGGTGCGCATTCCCTTGCTTATCCCGAAGAAGGACAACCATTCTGTGAAATATTTGGAGAAGCGTTTGGGACCTGTATTGGAGGAATTCTGGAGAGTAAGACCACGTTTTCAGCTTGCCCCGCACGATTCTGTAATTGTGTTCCGGCATATTTATTCTACGCACAGGCCGGGATGGGAACGATGCGTTCCAGCTGATTCGGAGATTGACTGTGTGATCCGTCTGTTTTTCTCATATGTTTTCCGTAAAATATTCCCCATAGAGTTTCGTCACTAT
Source organism: Oscillospiraceae bacterium (assembly GCA_017482385.1). Lineage (GTDB taxonomy): Bacteria > Bacillota > Clostridia > Oscillospirales > Oscillospiraceae > Faecousia. The sequence goes on from JAFUNI010000002.1 coordinate 28,248, forward strand.
CATTGCTGTGCGATTGGCGAGGAGGAGTGTACGGAAGTATATGTGATGCCTGCCACGGATCTTGGGAAATGGATTTCTCAGGAAACCTCTGTTTGGAGCATTCTGCCGAAAGGCGAAAAGCTATACAGGACAGCTGCAGAGGCTATAAAGGTACAGAACGAGGGTGCCAGTAAGGCATCAACGGCAACCCAATGAATGCACACCCCGACAGGCATAACATACAGTACCATTTCTAACAAATAGAGGATGCGGCCGGAGTGGCTGCATCCTCAGCTTTTTATTTGGGTTTATAGAGAAAACTGCCTATGCCGAAATAATGATATTCACATACACTACTGAAAATTTCCGGCAAGCCAACACTATTTTTTCAATAGCTGTTGACTAAATCTTTGTTCGTGGGTATAATGATACTGAAAAAAGTGTGCAATGTAGCCATAAATTTTCAATAGAGGTGATTTCGTTGGAAATTAAGCGCGATTATTACTTAAATAAATTGATAACCAAAAAGCACAACGGTTTGATAAAGGTCATTACCGGTATGCGCCGTTGCGGAAAATCCTATTTACTTTTCTATATCTTCAAAAAGCATTTGCTGGAGAGCGGTGTGCCGGCGGACCATATTATTGAGATCGCTTTTGATTCTTATGAGAGCAAAAAGCTTAGAGATCCGGAAGTGCTCTATCCCTACGTAAAAGGAAAAATCGTCGATGACGAGAGATACTACATCCTGTTGGACGAAGTGCAGCTCCTGGGGGAATTTGAATCTGTGCTGAACGGATTTATGCGCATCCCTAATGTGGATGTGTATGTCACCGGCAGTAATGCTAAATTCCTTTCCAAAGACATCATTACCGAGTTCCGCGGCAGAGGGGACGAGCTGCATATGAATCCCCTGTCCTTTGCCGAGTTTATGTCGGTCTATGAAGGAAACAAGTACGACGGCTGGAAGGAATATGTGCTGTACGGCGGCCTACCTTCCGTGGTGCTTCTGCCTACTCCCGAGCAAAAAATCGAATTGCTGAAGCGGCTGTTTGATGAAACCTATGTCAATGACATTGTGGGCCGTCACAGAATCCGCAACAAGGACGAATTCGAAGAATTGATCAACATCCTGTCTTCTGGCATCGGCTCACTGACAAACCCCAAGAAGCTGTCAGATACCTTTAAGACAAAAAAGAACAAGAAGATCAGTGTTAACACTGTGAAGAGTTATCTGGATTATCTGTGCGACGCCTTTATCGTCAGCCGGGCAACCCGTTATGACATCAAAGGTAGAAAGTACATCGACACTCCGCAGAAATACTATTTCAGTGATGTGGGCCTGCGTAATGCCAGAATCAACTTCCGGCAGATCGAAGAAAACCACACTATGGAGAATATCATTTTTAACGAGCTCGTTGGCAGAGGCTTCAATGTGGATGTGGGTCTGGTGTGCGTTCGGGATGATGACGGTTCCGGTAAAACTACCCGCAAGCAACTGGAAGTGGACTTCGTGTGCAATAAAGGCTCCAAGCGCTACTATGTCCAGTCTGCATTTGCCATTCCCGATGACGCAAAAATGCAGCAGGAATCCAATTCTCTGCTCCGCATTGATGACACCTTTAAGAAGATCATCGTGGTCAAAGACAACCCTGCTCCCTGGTATACCGATGATGGTATCCTGGTCATCAGCATCTACGACTTCCTGCTGAATGCGGATAGTTTGGATATGTAAAAACAACGAGGTTTAAGTATGGAACTAAAAATCACACAAACAGAATACGACAAAATCGAACATCTTGCACGTTGTACCGTTTCTGCTTATTCCAAGAAAGATGCAAATCCTTATTTGACACAATTGGAGTTTATCGCTAATTCGAGCGGTTATGCAGGCAGCGTTAGGAACATTATTAGCGAACTGTGTGGCTCCGTTAGAAATGCTGCAGGAAGTGTTGCAGATAAATCCAGAAAAACTTATTTTGTTGAAATGGATCTAGCCAAATTGAAGGATTTTATCGAGGAATAAGATGTCTTGCAAATAAAGGAGCAAGGATATAAATGTTTTACAAAATGATTGAGCGGGCACGGGATCGCTGGTATGCATCCCCGGAATGCGCCGTTACAGATTTGATAAATTACATGACACTGACAGGCAATCTGCGGGATGCGCAAATTGAGGCCATTAAGACATACCTTTACCTAAAAGTAGTGTGCAATTGCCAGTCGCTGAAGAAGCTGTTTTGTCAGGGTGCCTTTAATACACTGGACTTGGATGATCTTGAGATTTCTAAAAGCACACGGGAGTTTCTGAAAAGCAGGAAGGCTGCTGCAGCACTGCTGGAGTATGCGCTTCTGACCAATGAAGCCGGTGAGCAGGTATCGACTAAGCTGGAGCAGCAAATCAAAAAGAACCCTGAAAGCATCGATTATGAGCAGGTTTTTACAGATGCATTCTATGGCGTATCCTACACCGATTATCTGTTTAGCCTTCCCATGGGTGCCGGTAAAACCTACCTGATGGCAGCATTCATTTATCTGGACTTATATTTTGCGAGTCAAGAGCCTAACAATCCGGCCTTTGCCCACAACTTCATCGTGTTTGCACCCTCGGGCCTTAAATCCTCCGTGGTTCCCAGTTTGAAAACCATTCAAAAGTTTGATCCCTCTTGGGTGGTTCCGGAACCTGCTGCATCTGCACTGAAACGGCAGATTTCCTTTGAAGTGCTGGATCAAGGAAAGACCGCAAATAAGTCCAACAAAACCAAGAACCCCAATGTTCAGAAAATTGCTAATCATCAGCCCCTATCCGAATTATTTGGCCTCGTAGCTGTTACCAATGCGGAAAAGGTGATTCTGGATCGCATTCAGGAGAGTAAGGGGCAGTTGAGTTTCTTTGAAGAAAGCGATGACGAGAAGGACCGTCAAGCCAACGAATTGCGTAATCTGATCGGTAAGCTGCCCGGTTTGGCCGTCTTTATCGACGAAGTTCATCATGCGGTCAGTGACGAAATCAAGCTTCGTGCTGTGGTCAACCGCTGGGCAGAAAACGATACCGTAAACTCCGTTGTTGGTTTCTCCGGCACTCCCTATCTGGAGAAAGCCGAAAAAATCGCAATTGCGGACAAACTGTCTGTTGCCACCGCCGAGATCACCAACATCGTTTATTACTATCCGTTGATTGCTGGTGTGGGCAATTTCTTAAAGCGACCTGTGGTGAAGATCTCTGACGTTGCGGACAGCAGCGTGATCATCGAAGCCGGTGTTCGGGAGTTCCTGGATAGCTATAAAGATACAGTGTATGCAGACGGCTTGGTTGCCAAGCTGGGCATCTACTGTGGCACCATCGAGAAACTGGAAGAAGTTGTTTATCCTCTGGTCTCCAGAATCATTACCGAGTATGACCTGTCCGCAGATGTGATCCTGAAATTCCATAAAGGCAATAAGCAGTATCCACAACCTGCTGACAGCCAGATGCAGTTCGACACTTTGGATAACCCCATATCCAGAGTTCGTATCGTTCTACTGGTTCAGATCGGCAAGGAAGGTTGGGACTGCCGGAGCTTGACTGGTATCATTCTTTCTCAAGAAGGTGACTGCCCCAAGAACATGGTGTTGCAGACATCCTGCCGCTGTTTGCGTCAGGTGGAAAAAGGTGTTCCTGAAACTGCGCTGATCTATCTGAACGACTCCAATGCAGATAAACTGAATGCCCAGCTGCAGCAACAGCACAGGATCTCCCTGAAGGAATTCCAGGAAGCTGGCTCCGACAGCAAGGTTCTGTCGCGTTATGACCGCACCAAATACTTGAAACTCCCCAAGATCGACTTCTACCAACTTCGGGTGAACTATGCGACACAGCAGCTGGAAGCAGCCAACCCTGTTCGGGATATCCCCAATGCGGATAAGGGTTCCAAACTGGCTCAGGCAGTTGTGAAAACCACCGATCTAACCATGGAAGCCCAGACAATTCGGGTGGATGATGAGGAGCGCGGCACTATCCCCGCAACCTTTACCACATGGCTCATGGAGATTGTCAAGGGCAGCTTCGGCACCCTGACTATGGCGCAGCTGAAGCCCTATGAGGACGAACTGCGTGTGCTGTTCGAAGCCATTGCCTATGAGCGGGATGGATCCCGGTATTATAGTTCTAAGTTTGACCGTCATGTGGTGGAAGCCAATGTACGTAAGGCCTTCTGTGATCGCCGCAGCTTCACGACTACCGAGGAACTGATTCCTCAAGAATCCAGTTTGCTGAATATCGCAAACTTTACTACCACTGTTTCTACCACCACCCCGGAGGACTACTATCCCAAGCAGGATCTGGTGGAGCGGATCATTCTGGATGACAAGGGCAAGCTGAAGGTCGATACCAATACGCAAAAGCTGATGGAACTGGCTGAAGCCACTGGAAATACTGCCATTCTGGAAATGCTGCGCAAGCAGAGTTCCTCCCATCCCCAGAAGAATCGTTCCTTCCACTATCTGCCCTACCGCACGGATAGCAGCTTTGAGCAGACCTTCCTGGATCAGGTGCTAGCTATGGCTGAGGTAGAAAACATGGATCTGGAGGTCTACTACAACGGAGACCGGGCCATGACCGAATTCAAGATCAAGTGCTACAAGGGCGATGCCGGTGCATGGCGGTATGTTGGTATGTACACCCCAGACTTCCTGATCGTGAAGCGGAAGGACGGAAAGATCCACAAGGCCATCATCGTGGAGACCAAGGGTTCCATCTATGCCAACGATCCCACATTTAAGGACAAGCGCTCCTTTATGGAGCGGGAGTTCACCCGGCAGAATAACAAGGCGTTCGGCTACGAGCGGTTCGAATATCTGTATCTGGAAGATTCCTTCCCGGAAGCAGAACGGATTCGGATGACACATGAGACGATTTGTGCGTTTTTTAAGGAGAGATAAATTATGAGCGAAAATAATACTTCTTTGTTACCTGACATTATTACTCCGGTTTCTGATGCTATCCATCAAAATTTGCCTGAAACAGAGAAACAGACAGACGGAGCATTGTCAACAGTTGTTGGCTTTTTCAACAATGTAGTTCTGTATCCCGTAAAGAAAGCTAATTTAACTTTTCGCTATAAGTTGGAAGCTTTTGAGGATGATTTGAAAGAGAAAATAAAGGATATTCCTGAAGAGAATCTCCAGCTTCCACCAACCATGATTGCAGGCCCAACATTAGAAGCACTGCGGTATACATATGACGAAGCTGAGTTGAGAGAGATGTATGAAAATTTATTAGCTTCGGCAATGGACACCAGAAAGGATGCGGAAACGCACCCTGCTTATGTGGACGCGATTAGACAAATGAGTCCCCTGGATGCCCGAGTAATGGCAGAAATTGTTAACTACACACAACTTCGATGCATTAGCATCAAATTCTCAATTGTAGACTCAACGAATGTATATAGTAAAGGAATGCCAGATTATTTTGTTGAAGAGTTATGCGGATTAGCAGACCCGTTTGCTGTTTCTGCATCGCTAATCAATTTGTCTCGACTTGGTTTAATTGAAATTATTAATGGAACTATTAAAGGTGCAGATTACGAGGCATTAATGTCCCACCCATATGTTATATCTCGTAAAGAGCTTTTTGAGAGATTCGGCAACGAGTTTATACTTAAGGACACCAAAAGTACTGTAGCCTTAAATAACTATGGCATTAATTTTGCAAAAGTTTGCTTGGCAAAGGAGTTGTAATCTATGCCAATTAAATATGTACCCTTCATCCCAGAGCCTGTGGAGGGGCAGGCTGTACTGGGGAATTTCAGCCGGATTCTGCGCTACAAGGGTGCGGATGAAGTATCTATGACCCTCCAGCGGGGAATGCCGCTGTATGAGATGGAAAAACAGGAAACCGTGGGTAAGAACGCCGACGGCAACATGGTCATCCGTGGCGAGTGTATTTCTGCCTGCGCCTATCTGAAGGAGCGGGGCATCCAGGTAGATCTGGTCTATATTGATCCCCCCTTTGCCAGTGGTGCAGACTATGCCAAGCAGGTCTATATTCGCCGCAATCCCAAAGTGGCTGAAGCTATTGCACAAGCAGAGCAGGAAGTCGATATCGAAGAACTAAAAGCCTTTGAAGAAAAGATGTACGGCGATGTTTGGGATAAGGAAAAGTACCTGAACTGGATGTACGAAAACCTTATGGCCATTAAGAGCATCATGAGTGAAACTGCCTCGATCTATGTTCATCTTGATTTCCATGTAGGACACTATGTAAAGATATTAATGGACGAAATCTTCGGTGATGAAAACTATCAAAACGATGTTTACTGGTACTATTATAATAAACTACACGGCGCAACGAAGAAGGTTTTCCCACGAGCTACTGATATGATTTTGTACTATGTAAAGAATCGAGATGCTGGTTTTACATTCCACCACTTAACTGAAGAGCGAGACAAACCTATCAAAAAATTAAAGTATAGCTTTGTTAATGGTCACATACAAAATGATAAAGATGAAAATGGAAAATCCATAACTTATCTGAGTACCGAACGGCAAATTGATAATGTATGGAAAATATCCATGTTGCAGCCTGCTGATAAAGAAGAACCGGTTGGTTATGCAACGCAAAAACCGGAAGCATTGCTGGAACGTATCATTGGAGCATCGTCAGATCAAGGAATGCTTGTAGCGGACTTTTTTGGTGGTAGTGGAGTTACTGCAAATGTCGCGCAAAAGATGGGACGCCGTTTTATTCATTGCGATATCGGTGTAAACTCTATCCAAACTACCCGTGATCGCTTACGAGTCAACGGAACAGAATTTGATGTTCTGGAAATCAAGGACGGAGTTCAGCTTTACCGCAATCCTGTTCAGACCATGGACAAGATCAAATCTTTGATTCCGGGTCTCCGGAACGAAGATTCTTTGGATTCGTTCTGGGAGGGTGCCATTTCGGACAGTAAGCTGGGCACGATTCCGGTCTATGTGCCCAACCTGATGGACAGTTCCTCCAAACTGCTGGATACTGTTCTCGTCAACCGGGTCATCCATCAGGCTATCCCCGAACTGGATTCCTCCATCAAGAAGGTCATCGTCTATTACATCGACATCACCAGCGAGGAGGAAATCCGTAAGTTCATCGCACAGGACGACAGCACCACCGTGGAGATCGAACTACGGGATCTGAAAACCGTTCTGGATGATGTGGTCATCGGTGATCACGCAGAGTTCCGCTGTGAACAGACCTCTGAGGGCTTATTCACCGGCTACACCGTCACCATAGACCGCTTCATCAGTGACCGTGTACTGGGCAAGATCATGGAATACAACCAGAAAGCCATGCTCAACTCCAAGAAAGCATTCAATCCCATTGAAATCAGTGAGGACGGCCTGGAACTGATCGAGTTCCTGAGCCTGGACTGCACCGCCGCCGAAGGTGAATGGCACTCCGACAGCGAGATCAAGATTGACAAGCTGGGCTATGTCATCCGCAACGGTCAGAAAACCAAATTCTTCTGGGACGGCACTATCCAAAGCGACAAGCAGCCGAAGCGGCTGAAAATCCGGAATATTTGCGGTGATGAAACCATTTGGGAGGTGTAATTTTTGGCACAAAATGTTACACTGTATAACCTCCTAATTTCTTGCCCTGGTGATGTAAAAGATGAGGTTGCTATAGTCGAATCTGCCGTTGAGGAATTCAATGAGCTGTATGCTGAGCCACTGGGAATAACGATCAAAACCCGACACGCTGGATCTTCCGCAAAAATATGAGGCCGCCAGACAGCGCTTTGAGCAAATCATCTCCAAAGCAGACCGCAGACCTCCCATCCGCAACGCATCCAGAGATGTTGTGGTGCGGATCAACAAGCAGGTTATTGTATCTCCCGAGTTCCTGGATCTTTGGAAAAGGATTAAGCAGAAAACAGCTTACCGGGTCAGCATCGATACGGACAGGCTAATTGAGAACTGTGTAAAAGCGCTGCAGGAAATGCCTGCAATCCCCAAGGCACGAATCATTTCCCAAACTGCGGACATTCACATCGAAAAAGCCGGTGTGCATCATGTGGAACGGGAAATGCGCACAACGGATATCGCAGATTCTTATCAGTCTCTGCCGGATATTATCACAACGATCAGTGATGCAACGCTGCTAACCCCTGCCATAGTCAACGAGATTCTGGTGCAGAGTGGAAGACTAAAGGATTTCCTGAACAATCCGGAAGCTTTCCTCGAGAAAGCCATCGAGCTGATCAAAAACAATCGGCACGCCTTGGCAATTGACGGTATCCGCTATGTGAAGCTGGACGGAAAGGAATACTATGTCCAGGAGATCTTCGATACCGCTGAGCTGATTGCCAATCTGGACCGTAATGCGGTAAAGGTTGAACACAGTGTTTACGATTACATTATCTATGACAGCAGTACCGTTGAACGTCCCTTCGCACTGGCTCTGGACAATGATCCGGACGTAAAAATGTTCTTCAAAATCCCAGACCGATTTAAGATCGATACACCCATTGGTGCTTATAATCCCGACTGGGCAGTGTATCTGACCAAGAACGGAGAAGAGAAGCTGTACTTCATTCTGGAAACTAAGGGCAGCGACAGCTTTATGGATCTGCGTACCCAGGAACAATTGAAGATCCACTGCGGCAAAAAGCATTTTGAAGCACTGGACAACGGTATCGAGATGCAGGTCGCAACCGATTGGCACGAGATCAAAGCAAGAGTATAACGAAAGACCCGCTGTGATGTTGAATCTCACAGCGGGTTTCTTTGTACCGTGGGCCGCCTTGAAGCTTTGCTCTATGGCGGCGTTTTATAACGAGATTTTGGGTCAAAAGATTCCCTTGTTATACTTTATCATTGCCTTGAAACTAATTACCAAACCCACAATGATGCCGGCAATAAGGATCCCTGTTCCAATCAGTATGAATAGGTCATTGTTGGTGTAAAGGGTCACGGCAGATAAACCGCTAAACAAAATAATAGCAACTCCAACAATGATCGTCCCAAGTCCAACTTTCCGGCCAAAAGGAATTCTGTCCTCCTTGGAAACTCTGTTTCTGTGGTATGAGTGCAACGATGATATATTGCCTTTCATATTTGAAACACCAAGAACGATACATACGATGCCAACAAGGGCAGAAACAATAAACGCAGGCATAGCAGAACCTCCTTTAAAGTCTCTTATCTAACGGTGTAGAAACTATAACAACATATTTATCAGGCCTGTCCGGTTCATAATATACGGTGATTTTCTCACCCTTCATAGGACATTGCTTGTTCCAATTTACATACCGTTTTCCTGTGTAGGTCTGCTCATTTACACAGTAGGTAAAATGGATGATATGAGGGAATAACGCACCGTCGAACATGTTTCGGCGGACTGGCTTGGTGTTGACTTTAAGCCACCAGCAGGTTTTGACATCTGTGATCACACCTTCTGTCTGCCCACCAGTAATTGCGTCGCTAACACCAATACCGAACATTCTCAAAAACATAGACAACCCATCCTTATGAAATCAATGTCAAAAGCATCTGCGAATATTGTTCCGGGTGGTTCAGACTTAAATCGCCATGGTGGTATCCGGGGAGGACTTCCAATGTGCTATCCGGGATCATACGATTTAGAAGCTTTCCGGATGTGCGAATTGAGGATTGTTCCTTGCTGCCGAAAACGATATGCACCTTGGTTTGCGTATCCCGGAGAGCAGGCTTTATGGAATAGGCACTGTTGCTTTCAAGAAATGCGATCATATCTTCTTTAGAGATTTTGCAGGTATCCCGGAAATAGTCATTGAACAGTTTCTTGGGGATTCCCAGATAAGCTGCCTGCAATTTGGCAAACCACTTCTGCTTGATCAGACCGAAGCTCATACCAAAGGTTGGTTTGATTAGTGTATGGGTCAGTTTTGATGGCTTAACCAAAGCACTTTCGAGCAAAGCAAAGCGGCAAATGTCCGATCTTTGTGTCAGCATTTCCACGGCAATCTGTCCACCAAGAGACAGGCCACCAACTGCCAGGACTTTCCCGCCAAAATGCTCGTCAATATGGGAGATGATCTTTGCGGCAGTATCTTCAATGGAATTAAAGGGAGCATCACTGTCTGCATGACCATCCAACATCGGAAGAACCACATGGTATTTATCTGCCAAAAGCTGTGTAACTTCGCGGTAATTCCACCAGGACAGACCACCGCCGTGGAGTAGGATGATGGTTTGCGAATTGTGTGCGCCGTATTCAACATACTGCATTGTGCTTCACCTCTAACAGTATTATAATTTCCCCGGATATAGCCGTCAACATCTTTATACAATCTTAACACCGCCTGCATGAGCCTTAACACCTTCTTTATGCGTTTTCTTATATGATAACAATGAGAAAACAATCAGGAGGTATCGCCATGTGGGCGGTTTTACATAAACGAAAACTCAGTTCATCCCAGATCATTCTCTTTGGCTTTGCCGGGGTGATTCTTGTGGGCACGCTGCTTTTAATACTGCCCTTTGCCACAAGAACAGGACACAGCGCACCCTTTGGAGATGCGCTGTTTACAGCCACCTCTGCCGTCTGTGTGACAGGTCTGATCGTTCAGGATACTGCAAGCTACTGGTCAGCCTTTGGACAGTCCGTGATCCTGCTGATGATCCAAATAGGCGGCATGGGCGTGATCACTGTTGCAGCGGCCATCGCTATGGCCTCCGGCAAGAAGATATCATTAATGCAGCGCAGCACCATGCAGGATGCCATCTCAGCCCCTCAGGTGGGAGGAATCGTCCGGTTCACAGGTTTTATTTTGAGAGGAATCTTCCTGTTTGAATTGCTGGGAGCATTGGTGCTGATGACTGTATTCATTCCGGAGTATGGTCTAAAAGGCATTTGGCTGGCGGTGTTTCATTCCATATCCGCATTCTGCAACGCAGGCTTTGACCTGATGGGCACGAAAAGCCCCTATTCTTCCTTGACTTCCTATGCAGCCCATCCGGTAGTAAATATCACGATCATGCTACTGATCGTCATCGGCGGCATCGGTTTTCTCACCTGGCAGGACATCCGGCAAAATGGTATTCACATCCGGCGGTATCGGATGCAGAGTAAGGTGATCTTGGCTACTTCCGGCATTCTGCTGATCATCCCTGCAATTTACTTCTTCTTTTTCGAGTTTGCATCAGAGTCTATGGGAAGGCGTATCCTGCTGTCCCTATTCCAGTCAGTAACACCCAGAACCGCAGGCTTCAATACAGCAAATCTGACGGCGCTTAGCGAGACCGGTCAGACGTTGACCATTGGTTTGATGCTCGTCGGCGGCAGCCCCGGTTCAACGGCGGGTGGTATGAAGACCACTACTGTTGCGGTGCTCATCGCCTGTGCGGTGGCAGTTTTCCGCAGACGGGAAAACGGACGGTTCTTCGGCAGGCGGATCGCGGACGATACTGTAAAAAACGCGCTGACCGTGTTTCTGATGTACATCTCCCTGTTCTTGCTTGGCGGTATGATCATTAGCCGGGTAGAGAATCTGCCGATCCTGACCTGCCTGTTTGAAACAGCATCTGCCATTGGCACTGTTGGCCTAACTTTGGGAATTACACCAGGACTGCACATGGTATCCAAGCTGATCCTCATCAGCCTGATGTTCCTTGGAAGAATCGGCGGTTTGACGCTGATTTTCGCCACGTTGTCCGCAAATAAAAACACCCTCTCCAAGCTGCCTTTGGAGAAAATCACTGTTGGATAAGGAGGAATCTCTATGAAATCGATTCTTTTAATTGGCCTTGGCCGTTTCGGAAAGCACATCGCCATGAAACTCCGGGAGTTGAACCATCAGGTCATGGCAGTGGATCACAAGGAGGAACTGGTGCAGGAGATCCTTCCTTATGTGACCAACGCCCAGATCGGCGACAGCACCAATGAAGCGTTCCTGCGGAGCCTGGGTGTAGACAATTACGATGTCTGCATTGTTGGTATCGGCAACAACTTCCAAAACAGCCTGCAGACCACAAGCCTGCTGAAAGAGCTGGGCGCCAAGCTGGTAGTGTCCCGTGCCGCAACGGATGTACAGGAGAAGTTTCTTCTGCGAAACGGCGCGGACGAAGTAGTTTACCCGGAAAAGCAGTTGGCAAGATGGGCCGCCATCCGGTACAGCGCCGATCATGTGCTGGACTACATCGAACTGGACAGCGAGAACGCGATCTTTGAAGTGACGATCCCCCAGAGCTGGATGGGTAAGACTGTCGGTCAGTTGGATATCCGTAAAAAGTTCAATATCAATATTCTTGGAACAAAGTGTGGAAGCAAGCTGGATTCCTTCATCACTCCGGACACCCTGCTGTGCGAGGGGAAGTCCTTAATGGTGATGGGAAGATTTAAGGACATCCAGAAATGCTTCCGGATTTAAGATCGCAATCATGAATGTTTTTTGGATCATACTGGCAGTGCTGAGTTTTATAGGCGGTCAGGTATATCTGTTCTACTTACTTCGCAAGCTTGATAAGTTTTTAGAACGCAGGCCAAGCAATGAACCGACCTTTACTTACGATGACAGTTGTAGATATCCGGAGGATGTGATAGAATGAAGAAAAATGACGCAGGAGGGCTCAGTATGGCAGAGCATATTCTTGTGGGACTATCATCAGCTCCATCCAACGCCCGAATCATCCGCACAGCGGCAACGATGGCAAATGCCTTCGGTGGCACCTTTACCGCACTGTTTGTCCGTACACCCAATTATGAGGCAATGTCGGAAGAGAACAAGGAGCGCCTGCGGCAGAACACCTCGTTAGCACAGGAACTGGGAGCAACCATTGAAACAGTCTTTGGTGACGATGTATCCTATCAGATCGCGGAGTACGCAAGACTGTCCGGCGTAACAAAAATCGTTGTAGGCAGAAGCGCTGCATCCAAGCGCAGGCTCTTAGGTAAACCCACACTGACAGAAAAACTGACCCAAATCGCACCGAATATTGATATTCACATTATACCCGATGCCAGCACGGACCCGGCCTATCGGCAAAGGAAAGCCCGAAAGAGAGTCAATTTACGGACTGCACTCCGGGACTGGGGCATCTCTGTTGGCATTCTGGCACTTGCCAGTGGGTTAGCCTTCCTGTTTTCCAAGGTTGGCTTTAGCGAAGCAAATATCATTGCCATCTACCTGCTGGCAGTGCTGCTCACGGCAATGGTCACTTCCACCCGGTCAAGCTATGTGCTGTCGGCAATTGGAAGTGTCCTGGTATTTAATTTCTTCTTTACCTATCCGCAGTTCTCTCTGCGTGTATATGCGGATGGAGCGCCGCTGACCTTCCTTATTATGCTCATTGCGTCTTTGACAGTCGGTACGATGACGGACCGGATGAAAGGACAGACAAAGCAATCCACCCAGGCAGCCTACCGCACCAACCTGCTGCTGGAGACTAATCAGCTTTTGCAAAAAGCACAGATAGACGAGGAGGTCCTGCAGGCTTGCCTCACACAGGTATCCAAGCTGCTGGGCAGAACAGCATCTGTGCTACCCGGTGTTGTCGCCAGTACCAATAAAGACGCTCAGAGATATCCCATCAAGGTCCAAGACCGAATCTATGGAACGGTCATTATTGAGGGCGCAGAACCGCTGGAAGCCTTTGAAAACAGTGTGCTGCTGTCCATTCTTGGTGAGTGTGCTTTGACACTGGAGAATAGCCGAAATGCCAAAGAAAAAGAAGCGGCGAAGCTGCAGGCAGAGAACGAGAAGCTTCGTGCCAACCTGCTGCGTTCCATATCTCATGATCTGCGTACGCCGCTGACCTCCATATCCGGCAATGCCGGTATGCTGCTTTCCGATTTGGAAAAGCTGGACGACGATACCGTTCGGCAGATGTGCGGAGATATCTATGACGATTCCGCATGGCTGACCAATTTGGTGGAGAATTTGCTGGCGGTCACCAAGATCGAAGAAGGCAGGATGCGGCTTCAAAAACAACCGCATCTGGTAGAAGAGATCGTCTCGGAGGCTTTGCAGCACATCAGCAGAAAGCAGACAGAGCATATCGTTACCGTTCATCACGAAAACGAGCTGCTCCTTGCCAAGTGCGATGCAAGACTGATCATCCAGGTCATTATCAATCTGGTGGACAATGCCATCAAATATACACCTGCCGGTTCACACATTACCATCACCACAAAGCAGAATGAGCAACACACCGAGATCTCTGTAGCTGATAACGGCGCTGGTATTCCGGACAGCGAAAAGGAAAAGGTCTTCCAGATGTTCTACAGCGGCAGCAATCCCATTGCCGACTGCCGCAGAAGCTTGGGCCTGGGCCTCAGCCTTTGCAAGTCTATCATCACTGCCCACGGCGGCAAGATCACTGTATCCGACAATGCGCCTGCCGGCACAATCTTTACATTTACCATTCCATCCGGGGAGGTGGAAGTCCATGAATAATCCCAAGATCTTAGTGGTGGAGGACGATTCAACTGTCCGCAACCTGATCACTACTACTTTAAAATCCAATAACTATGCTTACACAACCGCAGCCAACGGTGAAGCCGCCATTGCAGCCGCAACCACCCAGCAGCCGGATATTGTGTTTCTGGATCTGGGGTTACCGGATCTGGACGGCGTGGAGGTCATTAAGCGTATCCGTTCCTGGTCCCAGATGCCCATTATCGTAATATCTGCCCGGAGTGAGGATGGGGACAAGGTTGCCGCGCTGGATGCGGGCGCTGACGATTATCTGACCAAGCCTTTTTCTGTCACAGAACTGCTTGCTCGTCTCCGGGTCGCGCAACGCCGAATTGCAACAATTGAGAGCAAGCCCGGTGATTCTGTGTTCCGCAACGGTAAATTGACAGTGGATTATGCCGCTGGCTGTGCTTTCCTAAACGGTGAGGAGCTGAAGCTGACCCCCACGGAGTACAAGCTTCTGTTTCTGCTTGCAAAGGATGCGGGAAAGGTGCTGACTCACACTTATCTAACCAATAAGATCTGGGGCAGCGCCTGGGAAAGTGATATGGCATCTTTGCGGGTGCATATGGCAACCTTGCGCAAGAAGCTGGAAAAGGATGCTCAGACCCAGTATATCCAAACCCATATCGGCATCGGATACCGGATGCTGAAGGTGGAATAAGGAAAGTTACACGGACCACCTTGGGTTTGAGGTGGTCCGTTGATTATTTACACTTTATCTTCAAAAGTTATCTGTGTTTTGATATAATAAATATGAATGGGGTGAACCTCTATGAAAATTCAATTTATCGGAGCAACCCATGAGGTAACAGGCAGTTGCACATTGTTGGAAGTGTGCGGCAAGAAGTACCTGGTGGACTGCGGTATGGAGCAAGGGATCGACGTACTTGAGAATGTGCCGATCCCTGTGCCTGCCAATACCATTGAGGCGGTCTTTCTGACACACGCCCACATTGACCATTCCGGTATGCTACCAAAACTGTATAAGGACGGCTTCCGGGGCAATATTTACGCAACCACAACTACCTGCGATCTGTGCAACATTATGCTGCGGGACTCCGCCCACATTCAGGAATCCGAAGCGGAGTGGCAGAACCGGAAAGCACAGCGAGCCGGTGATGAATTAGTCGTACCGGTCTACACGATGGCAGATGCCATTGGTGCCATCTCTCGTTTCCGTCCCTGCGAATACGGTCAGGTGATCCAGGCGGAGGAGGGCATCGTTGTTCGCTTTTCCGATATTGGACACTTGCTGGGCTCTACCTGTATTGAATTGTGGCTGACCGAGGACGGCGTTACCAAGAAAATCGTGTTCAGCGGTGATGTGGGCAACACCGATCAGCCACTGATCAAAGATCCTTTACCGGTGGAAGAAACGGACTACCTTGTTCTGGAATCCACCTATGGCAACCGTCTCCATGAAAAGCCCGGCAATACCGTTGGAGAGCTTGCAGATGTACTACAGCGGACCTTTGACCGGGGCGGCAATGTAGTGATCCCGTCCTTTGCGGTAGGAAGAACCCAGGAAATGCTGTTTGCCATCCGGCAGATCAAGCAGGAAGGTATGGTTAAGGGGCACGACGGATTCCCGGTGTATGTGGACAGTCCCCTGGCGGTGGAGGCCACCGGTATATTCCTGCAATGCGACCAAAGCTGTTTCGACGAAGAAACAGCTGCTTTGGTAAGGCAAGGTATCAATCCCATATGGTTTGACGATATTTGCCTTTCCGTTACAAGCGACGAATCAAAGCAGATAAATCTTGATAGGCGACCCAAGGTGATCCTTTCTGCCAGCGGTATGTGCGAGGCGGGCCGTATTCGTCATCACCTGAAGCACAACCTTTGGGGTGAGGAAAATACCATTCTGTTTGTAGGTTATCAGGCAGAAGGTTCTCTTGGTAGAAAACTGCAGGACGGCGCACAGTATGTTCGCTTGTTCGGTGAAGATATTACTGTCAATGCGGAGATCGCAGCGCTCCACGGCACCAGCGGTCACGCAGACCAGGCAGGCTTGATCCGATGGCTCGCAGGGTTCAAGGAAAAGCCTCAGATGGTGTTTGTCAATCATGGCGATGACGGAGCCTGTATGATCTTCCAGAAACTGCTGACCCAGATGGGCTACTACGCAGAAGCACCCTACAGCAGCACTGAGTACGATTTGATAACCGGAAGAATGACTGTGTTTGCAGATTCCAAGCCCATTCGCCGGGAAGAGCAGACAAAGGGCTCTGCCAGAGCACGGGCGGTCTATGGTGATCTGTTGTCAGCCGCAGAAGCGCTCCTTGCCTTTGTGAAAACCTGCAAAGGCCGCACCAACAAAGGCAACGCAAAACTCGCTTCACAAATTCGCAATCTGATTGAAAAATGGAAATAAACCGAACACAAAAGAACGCCTTTTTAGGAGGTGCAAAGAATGGGATTCTTTCAATTCGTAAAAACACCGGATATCAACCGGGGTATTGCGGATTGCCGCAATACCGAGGGCGCGGTCCTTTTGGATGTGCGTACACCCCAGGAGTACCGGGAGGGTCATATTCCCGGCAGCATAAATATTCCTCTGCAGCAACTTGACAAAGCGATCGATGCGTACGATAATAAAGCTGTCCACTTGTTTGTGTACTGCCACTCCGGTGCCCGCAGCCGTCAGGCAGCCGCCGTGCTGCAGTCTATGGGATATACCAATGTGACCAATATTGGCGGCATCACCGCTTATTCCGGAAAGGTGGAGAGGTAATATGAAAGTTGTGATCGTAGGCGGCGTGGCCGGTGGAGCCACAGCAGCAGCGAGAATCCGCAGACTGGATGAGAATGCAGAGATCGTCGTATTTGAGCGTTCGGGCTATATTTCCTACGCCAACTGCGGCCTGCCTTACTATATCGGCGGTGTTATTGAAGATCCTGAGGATCTAACCCTCCAAACCCCGGAGAGCTTCTTCTCCCGGTTCCGTATTCACATGAAAGTACACCACGAAGTTACCGCAATTCATCCCGACAGAAAGACCGTTTCCGTAAAGGATCTGAAATCTGGTGAAGAATTTGAAGAGAGCTATGACAAGCTGCTGCTTTCTCCCGGCGCAAAGCCTGTATGGCCGGACCTCCCGGGCATGGACAGTGACAAGCTGTTCTCGCTGCGTACCGTGGAGGACACCTTCCGGATCAAGGAATTTGTAGATCATAACAAACCTAAGTCCGCAGTCATGGTGGGCGGCGGTTTCATCGGTCTGGAGGTAGCGGAAAACTTAAGGGAATTGGGTATGGATGTGACCATCGTCCAGCGGCCTAAGCAGCTGATGAATCCCTTCGATGCAGATATGGCTTCCTTTATCCACAGCGAGGTTCGCAAGCACGGTGTAAAACTGGCACTTGGCTATAGTGTGGAGGGCTTTGAAGAGAAAGACGGCGGTATCAATGTGTTGCTGAAGAATAGAGAAGCCATCCATACGGATATGGTGGTGCTTGCCATTGGTGTCACCCCGGAATCCAGCCTTGCTAAAGATGCCGGTTTGGCTCTTGGCCTGAAGGGCAGCATTTTGGTCAATGACCGGATGGAGACCTCCGTGCCCGACATCTATGCTGTTGGTGATGCGGTGCAGGTAAAGCACTATGTCACCGGTGAGGCTGCATTGATCGCACTGGCAGGGCCTGCCAACAAGCAGGGACGGATCGCTGCTGACAATATCTGCGGCGGCGACAGCCGGTACTTAGGCAGCCAAGGCAGTTCCGTGATTAAGGTCTTTGATATGACCGCAGCCACCACCGGCATTAACGAGACAAATGCCCTTAAGGCAGGACTTCCTGTGGATACGGTGGTGCTGTCTCCTATGAGCCAAGCCGGTTACTATCCCGGCAGCAAGGTCATGACTATGAAGGTGGTCTTTGAAAAGGAGACCTACCGTCTGCTGGGGGCGCAGATCGTCGGTTATGCAGGTGTTGACAAGCGCATTGATGTGTTGGCAACTGCCATCCGTGTCGGCATGAAGGCCACGGAGCTGAAGGATCTGGATCTTGCCTATGCGCCGCCCTATTCCTCTGCCAAGGATCCGGTCAATATGGCAGGTTTTATGATCGACAATATTGCTCGGGGCATTTTGAAGCAGTGGCATCTGAAAAATGCGGATGCGCTTCCCAGGGACGGCAGTGTAACACTGCTGGACACCCGAACAGCAGGCGAATATAAACGGGGTCATATCGACGGCTTTCGTAATATTCCCGTGGATGAGTTGCGGCAGCGGCTTGAAGAGCTTGATCCCGGAAAGCCTGTGTATGTGATCTGCCAGAGCGGCCTTCGCAGCTATATCGCCAGCCGCATTCTGGAAGGCAACGGTTTTACCGCCTATAACTTTTCCGGTGGCTTCCGCTTCTACGATGCGGTGGTCAATGACCGTGCGCTGATCGAAAGCGCTTATAGCTGCGGAATGGATCAATAATACGGATCATTTTCCTATCTGTAAACCCGTCATTCTCTCTTGATAAGAGATAAAATAAAATCAATGAGGAGGCGCGGAAACCCTATGAAACAAATGATATGCTCCATCTGTTCGTATACCTATGACGAATCAGCTGGAATACCGGAGGCGGGCATTGCTCCAGGGACAAAATGGGAGGATCTCCCGTCTGATTGGAAATGCCCTTGGTGCGGTGCTGGCAAGGACGCCTTTCGCCATAAGGAGGCTGCGGCGGAGGATTCTCCTGTACAGCCGACAGAAAAGCCCTATGTAGAGAAGGAACTCTCCGCCATGGAAATGAGCATCATCTGCTCCAATCTGGCAAGAGGCTGTGAAAAGCAGTATCTTCCGGAGCAGGAAAAGGCATTCCGGCAGCTTGCGGATTTCTTTAAGTCCAAGGCAGAGCCAATGCCGTCAGCCGGTGTGCAGGAACTGCTGAAGCAGCTGGAACAGGATCTGAATGTTGGCTATCCCTACGCCAATGCGACGGCTTCTGAAAAACCGGATCGGGGCGCTCTGCGATGTCAGGTATGGAGCGAGCGTGTGACCCGGATGCTCCAATCTCTGCTGACCCGTTACGTAGCGGAGGGCGACAGGATGCTGGAAAACACCGGTGTGTATGTATGCAGTATCTGCGGCTTCGTTTATGTTGGCGATGCAGCACCGGAGATGTGCCCTGTTTGCAAAGTCCCCAGCTGGAAGTTCGACAAGATGGAAGGGAGGGCATAAATATGGCGGAAAAGTATGCAGTAAGAAACCTTCGTCTTTGCACAAAGGACTGTTTGTGCCTGTATGTGTGTCCTACCGGCGCAACAGACACAGAGAACAGTATTATTGATGCGAATAAATGCATCGGCTGCGGCAAATGTGCAGAGGCCTGTCCCTCTAGTGCTATCTCCATGATGCCGAAAACACTGCCGCCCCAGCAGCCGAAGGAGGAAGCTGTTGTGGAGACACTGAGAGTGCTGATTCAAAGCAAGGCTGCCGCAGAAGGCATTGCCTCGCAGTTGCCGGATGCCCTGAGTGTCGCAGTGGAAAGATCCTCCCGCCTGATGGCGGAGGACCTTTGCAGAGAGGCAGGCTTTATGCTGCCCCAGAGTGCGAACACCAGAGCGTTTCTGGAAACAGTCAGAAACTATCCCGGTGTCCCGGTGGATGCCGTAGAAACCCTTTTGACAACAATTCAGTTTAATGAGAAAACGGAGGCTAAGAAAATGGAAAAATGGAAATGCAGTATTTGCGGTTATGTTCATGAAGGTGCTATGACCCCTGATTTTAAGTGCCCGCTCTGCAAGCAAAGCGCAGATAAGTTTGTGAAGGTAGAGGAAGCACCTGCCAAGAATCCCTTTGCAGGCTCCAAGACAGAGAAAAATTTGTGGGATGCCTTTGCCGGTGAGTCCCAGGCTCGGAACAAGTACACCTACTTTGCGTCTGTTGCTAAGAAGGCCGGCTATGAGCAGATCGCAGCCCTGTTCCTGCAGACTGCTGAAAATGAGAAGGAGCACGCAAAACTCTGGTTTAAGGCGCTGGGTGAGCTGGGCGATACTGCAGAAAACCTGCTGCACGCTGCAGAGGGTGAAAACTACGAGTGGACAGACATGTATGACCGTATGGCCCGTGATGCGGACGAGGAGGGCTTCCATGAGCTGGCTGAGCAGTTCCGTGGTGTTGCCGCTATCGAGAAGACCCATGAGGAGCGCTATCGGAAACTACTGCACAATGTGGAGGCAAAGGCTGTCTTTGAAAAGAGCGGCGTTACCCTGTGGGAGTGCCGCAACTGCGGTCATCTGGTCATGGGTGTGAAGGCACCGGAGGTATGTCCTGTCTGTGCCCACCCCCAGGCATTCTTCGAGGTCCGGGCAGAAAACTACTAAGAATCTATCCTTTAAAGGCAGTGAGCTTCTCGCTCACTGCCTTTAGGGTTAGCTGAGCAATTTCTTGGTAAATAATAAAGTAATGAAAGAGCCGATGCTGTTTGCTCACAGCGCAGACCATGCTATGGGCTACTGCGTAGACCAGGAACGCTACAAAAAAACAGTTAAGGATTTCCGGAAAACCTATGATTTTTAGATATAGAATTATCCCACCCGTGCTTGTTAAGACAAGGGTGGGATAATTACTTTTATTGCATAACATTCCTCTCGATATGAAGGTGCCCATTTTGACATCATAGTTGGCGATCATAGTAGATTTTTGCATATGAAAATAAAGCCGTGTCGGTTTTTAGGGTAGGCACCATATGGCACAAAAAAGAAGAAAGCCTAAAACCCGTTGGGGTTCTAGGCTTTTTCTTGGAGCTGCTAGCCAGATTTGAACTGGCGACCTCATCCTTACCAAGGATGCGCTCTACCGACTGAGCTATAGCAGCATTTAGTTGACAGCTTGGGTATTATATCGCATCAATGCCCAATTGTCAACCCTTTTTTGCAAATTTTCGGCCCATTTTTTCCGCCGGCAGTTCCCCGGCCAAAGTGCTGCCCAAAATCAGCACCGCCCCCAGGATTCCCTGCCAGCCCAACGGTTCTCGCAACCACAGGGCAGACAGCACGATGGCGATCACGGGGTCTAAGTAGCTGAACAGCGCCACCGTCTGGGAGGGAAGCTTTCCCAGCGCGCCAAAATACAGCCAGTAGGCAATTCCCGTATGCACAATGCCCACCACCGCCAAAAGCGCATAATCCCTGCCCCGCATTTGGCTCATGCCAAAGCCCCCGGTCAGCAGGACATAGGGCAAAATCACCACAACAGCAGAGATAAGCTGCGCGATGGTTTTGTCGTATGCATCGATAGGGCCTAACTTCTTATTGAGGAACATCACCGTAGCGTACAGCACCGCAGCGCCCACGGCAAAAGCAATACCCTTTCCGCCGGAAATTCCACCCTCCGGCACCCCGGACACAAACACCATACCCACCAGCGCCACGGCGCAGAGCAGGCTCTTTTTGAGCGTGAGTCGTTCGCCCAACAGGGGCGATGCCAGCACCAAAAACACCGGTGCCAAATAATAGCAGATGGTAGCTGTGGCCACAGAGGTATGGTTATAGCTTTCAAAGAGGAACACCCAGTTAAGGCCCATTGCGCCGCCGGACAGGAGCAGCACCCACAAATTCTTTTTCAGATTCTGCCATTGGATCTTTTTTCCTGTGACCGCCATGATCCCCAACAGGAAAAGCAACCCCAGCACACCCCGGAAAAACGCTACCGTTGCGCCGGGCAGGGGGATATAGCGCACAAAGATACCCACTGTGCCGAATATAGTCATTGCGGTCAGCAAGCTGCACTTTGCCTTGTTCATTCCTCTACACTCCATTCAGGCTCTTTCTCAAATACATACGCCTGCCCCTTATAGGGGAAGCTGATCCGCCGGGAAAACAGCATCGGTTCTTTTCTTTCATCCCGGCTGCCGTACTTATGATCGCCCACCAAGGGGAATCCCCGGCTGGAAAACTGCACCCGGATCTGGTGGCTTCTGCCGGTATAAAGCCGGATATGCACCAGGCTCTGCTCCCCGGCCTTTATAAGCTGATAGGTCAGCCGGGCGGCTTTCACCCCGGCTCTTTGCCGTTTCACCACGAAGACCTTGTTCTTCCGGCTGTCCTTAAACAGCAGGTCTTCCCAATCTCCTTCAGCAGGGGGTGTGCCATGGACCAAGGCCACATATTCTTTCACCATTTCGCCCTTTGCTATGGCTGCTGACAGTTCGGCGGCGGCGTTTTTGTTCCGGGCATAGACCATCACACCGCCTACATTTTTGTCCAGCCGATGCAAGGGAAAAATCTCTCCGCCCAACTGCTCCCGGAGCGCCCCGGGCACTTGGCTTTCCGAATCCAGACCCACGGGCTTGACACAGGCCACAAAGTCCCGGTTCTCAAACAAAATCTCCATACCGCCACCTCCTTTTGCTACCAGTATAGCAGAGATTTTTCTAAAGTCAAAAGAAACAGGATTTTATTGCAATTTTTTAGCCGTTTCAGTATAATAAGAGGCAAAGAGATTGCCACGTCGCTGTGCTCCTCGCAATGACGTGGTTGTTTGGGAGGTTTACTATGACCACGAAAGATTATCAGAGGAAACGGCCTCTGTTTATTTTCCTTAGCTATTTTAAGAACCACAAAAAGCTGTTTTTGGTGGATGTGCTGTGCGCCTGCCTGATCGCCGGCGTGGATCTGCTTTTTCCGCTGATCACCCGCAGCGCCCTGTACGATATGCTTCCCGGGAAGCTGTACCGGACATTCTTCATTGTGATGGTCGCGGTAGTTGTTTGCTATGTTCTGCGCTCGCTCCTTAACTACATTGTGACCTTCTTTGGCCATATGTTCGGCGTGCGGGTGGAGGCGGATATCCGCAAGGATCTGTTTGCCCATATGCAGACCCTCAGCTTTGATTTTTATGACCGCAACCGCACCGGCAAGCTTATGTCCCGGCTTACTTCCGACCTGTTTGAATTGGTGGAGCTTGCCCACCACGGCCCGGAAGACTTGATTACTTCTACCCTCACCATCATTGGTGCGCTGATCGTCATGGGCAGTGTCCAATGGCAGCTGGCAGTGATCGTGCTGCTGATGATTCCCCTTTTCCTCACCATCGTGATGTGTATGCGCCAGCGCATGAGCCGGGCCTCCGCCCTTTCCAAAGAAACCATGGGCCATATCAACCAGGAGATTGAATCCAGCCTGTCCGGTGTCCGCACCGCCAAGGCCTTTGCCAACGAACAGGCGGAAAGCCAGCGCTTCCACAATGCCAACGAGCGATTCAAGACCGCCCGCCGTGATTTTTACAAAGCCATGGCCGTATTCCACAGCTCCGTGGAATTTTTCCTGTGCAGCCTCAATGTGGTGGTCATCGGTGTGGGCGGCTACTATGTGATGAAGGGCTCTATGGACTACCGGGACTTGGTCACCTTCTGCCTGTATATCACATCCTTTGTAGGCCCTATGCGTAAGTTATCCGGTTTCTCTGAGATGTTCGCCAGCGGCTTTGCAGGCCTCAAGCGCTTTGTGGAGGTTATGCGGATGGAACCCTCCGTGCAGGATAAGCCCAACGCGCCCGACCTGGAGAATGTAAAGGGCGCGATTTCCGTGAAAGATGTGTCCTTTGCCTACGACGGGGATTTGGATGTGCTCCACAATGTAAGCTTAGAAGTGACCCCCGGCGAGACCGTGGCCATTGTGGGCCCCTCCGGCGGTGGCAAAACAACATTATGTCAACTGATTCCCCGGTTCTATGATGTGTCCTCCGGCGCTATCGCCATCGACGGCCAGGACATCCGGGATGTGACCCAAAGCTCCATTCATAAAAATATCGGCATTGTCCAGCAGGAGGTGTTCCTGTTCGCCGATACGATTTTTGAGAATATCCGCTATGGCAAGCCCGATGCCACCATGGAGGAGGTCATCGAGGCCGCCAAGAAAGCCGAAATTTACGAAGATATCCTGGCAATGCCCCAGGGCTTCCAGACCTATGTGGGTGAGCGTGGCACGCTCCTGTCCGGCGGACAGAAACAGCGTGTGGCTATCGCCCGGATCTTCCTGAAGAATCCGCCCATTTTGATTTTGGACGAAGCAACCTCTGCATTGGACTCCGTCACCGAAGCCAAAATCCAGCGTGCCTTTGATGCCCTGTCCCAGGGCCGTACCACTTTGATCATTGCTCACCGGTTATCCACCATCCGGGCAGCCCAGCGGATCGTGTCCATTGCCGACGGCAAGATCACCGAATGCGGCTCTCACGAGGAGCTGATGGCCCAGGGTGGCATCTACGCAAATCTTTATCAAACCCAAAATGCAACTTTTGCATAATTTCCCCTTGCTTTTTTTGAAAATATGGTGTATAGTATGTGGGTAACTGATGAAGCTACCCTACACCTGCCGGTGTGATGGAATTGGTAGACGTAGTGGACTCAAAATCCACCGATGGCGACATCGTGCCGGTTCGAGTCCGGCCACCGGCACCAAAATATGGGATACCCCTAATGGGGTATCCCATATTTTTATGCCGTGTCCGTCAAACTCGAACGTAGTTCGAGTTTGGGGAGCGAGGCGACCGCCGCCTGTGGCGGGAGGAGGGAGCCGAGCGAGTGGCAGCGGTCGGCAGATGCCAAGGAGCGCCGTCGACGCAGGCAGATGCCGGGCACCGCAACAGGAACACCGGCACCAATTCTATTTATTTTTCCTGCCATCCACAGCATCCTCAATGGTTGGCAAAAACTCCAAATTTAATACATACTGCAACAATTCTTTGCTAAGATATTCCTTTGAAACAAAGCCATTCTCATTTGATTCTTCGTAGATATAATTATCGCAAGCTGCCGTGTATGGGCGTTTTCTTTTAGGGCTCCCATATGTGCAGTGTCCACAATTCACCCGGAATATACGGCGCTTATCAAATGTGTAGTGCTGCCGAAAATATGTGCAGCTTTTGCATGTATTATTCTCCACCGTTATCACCTCCGAAGCTTATTTTAACCTGTTCCAGGTTAAAAGTCAATAATCTGTTTTAGGTTAGTGTACAATATTTTGCGAGGTGATTTTATGTACCAACGTATTCGTAGTCTTCGGGAAGACCGAGACCTAACACAGACACAAATCGCACAAATGCTGGGCATGTCACAAACCGGCTATTCTAAATATGAAACCGGCGAAAATGACATTCCTACCTCCGTTTTAATTAAGCTCGCTGACTTTTATGGCACAACAACCGATTATCTTCTGGAAAGAACAGACAAGAAATAAATTTTCTGAGAAGCAAACATTAAGAACGACCCTCCCCGGTCGTTCTTTCTCGTTTCCCCATTTCAACAATATATCTTGCAACCTGCTGTATTTTATGATATACTGTCAGTTAATAGGTGGAGTATACCCTATTCCCCCTAAAAACAGCGCTCCCCTGCGCTTTAAAAAAGGAAGGAGAACACATCCATATTATGGACGGAGACAGTAGTAGTTGGTTATTATTCGCAGCTTTAATTCTCTTGATTCTTGGCGGCGGCTATTTTGCTGCGGCTGAAACGGCTTTTGCTTCAGTAAACCCCATTCACATCAAACAGCGGGTTGAAAACGGCGAAAGAAAAGCCAAGCGGGCCCAGTATGTGCTGGATCACTTCAACAAGGCCCTCTCCACCCTGCTCATCGGCAACAACATTATGCACATCGGCACAGCATCCCTTGCCACCTACCTGGTGGTGGAAGTGCTGAAGCGCCCGGATCTTACCACTGCCAGCACCCTGGTAACCACCGTGGTGGTATTCCTGGTGGCAGAAATGATCCCCAAGCAGTTTGCAAAGGACTGCCCCGAAGCTACCGCTTTGGTCTTTGCGCCCTCTCTTTCTTTGCTGATGAAGATTCTGACCCCCATCTCCGCATTTTTTGACGGACTTTCCGTTTTCGTATCCAAATTCTTCAATGTTGCTCCGGAGCCGGTCATCACCGAGGACGAGCTGATTGAAGCCATTGATTCTTTGGCCGAGAACGAAGAAAGCACCCCCGAGCGGCAGGAACTGCTGCACTCTGCGCTGAAATTTGACGATGCCATCGTGTTTGACATTATGACCCCCCTGGATCAGGTGGAATGCGTGGAGATCGGCATGAAGCCGGAGGAGGTCTTGGCAATCGCCCGGGCCACCAAATATTCCAGACTCCCTGTTTATAAATCCACCAAGGATAACCTGGTTGGCCTTCTGAACATCCGAGATTATATCAAAGCCCATTTGGCTGCCCCCGGTACTGTAACCGTTTGGGAGCAGATGCATCCGGCTATGACAACTGATGACAGCAAGCAGATCGACGAGCTGTTTGACGAAATGAACCAGGCCAGAAGACATATGTGTCTGGTAACAAACAGCGAATATAAGTATGTGGGCATTGTCACTATGGAAGATATCCTGGAGCAGCTGGTTGGCGAAATTTGGGACGAAGCTGATGAAGTCCCTGCCGAACTGCTCAGTGAGGAGGCTGCACAATGAGTTATGTCTTAATAGCCTTCTTATTGGTTTGTTCTGCATTTTTCTCCTCTACGGAAATCGCATTTGCCTCTGCCAACCCCTCCCGGTTGCGGAAAGCTGCAGAATCCGGTTCCAAAAGCGGTAAACGGGCGCTGCACATCAAAGAGCATTACGACAAAGCTCTTTGCACCATCCTCATCGGCAACAACCTGGTAAACATCGCCTCCTCCTCCGTAGCCACCGTGATTGCGCTGGATCTTGTGGGCGATGCAGGCGTGGCTATTGCCACCGGTGTTATGACCGTGCTGCTGCTGATCTTCGGCGAGATTTTGCCCAAGCAGATGGCCAAGCAGTTCTGCGACAAATACGCCCTGTTCTCCGCGCCTCTGCTGCATCTGCTTTATAAGATCACCACGCCCCTCGTTTGGGTATTTATGAAGATGATCGCCCTGGTCTCCAAGGTTTGGACCAAGGCCAAAACCGACGATTCCATCACCTATGACGACCTGATGACCATGGTGGAGATCGTCGAAGAAGAAGGCCTTTTGGAAGAGACCAGCGTGGAGCTTTTGCAGGCTGCCATTGAATTTGACGATATTGAAGTCCACAAGGTCATCACCCACCGGGTAAATATGACCGCCCTGGATATTAACGATCCTATCGAAGAATCCATTCAGACCGCTCTGTCTTCCGAGTATTCCCGTATCCCTGTGTACGAAGACAGCATTGACAACATCATCGGCATCCTGCCTGTGAATGTGCTGCTGAAGGAAATGCTGGACAACCCCACCCCCGACATCCGCACCATGCTTACCGAGCCTTTGTTCGTTCCCCAGACCAAGAATCTGCCGGAAGTTTTGGACCAAATGCGCCGCTCCAAGTTCCATATGGCTGTAGTCACCGATGACTACGGCGGAACGCTGGGTATCGCCACCATGGAAGATATCCTGGAAGAGCTGGTGGGCGAAATTTGGGACGAAACCGACGAGATCGAGCCGGAGATTGTGGAAGTCACCGAAGAGCATTTGCTGGTTGAAGGCGATATGCTGATGGTGGACTTCTTAGAGTACATCGAAGAGGAAGACCCGGAGTTGGACGGCGATTTCGCCACCGTAAACGGTTGGGTTACCGAGGTTTTGGACAAGTACCCCGAGGTAAACGACACCTTCCAGTATCGGAATTATCAGATCACCGTGTTGGAAACCGACAATCTGTGCGCTTCCAAGCTGCAGATCATAAAGCTTCCCGACCCGGAAGAAGACGAATCCGAAGAAGATTGATAGCTAAAAAAGAACGACCCTGTCGGGTCGTTCTTTTTGTTTACTTCAGCATTTGAATAAGGTCGCCCAAAGCGGTCTCGAACTTTGCGCCGTACCAATGGGTGGGATCACCCTGGGAATTTTCAATGCACTTGACTGTGTAATCCGCAGCAATACAAGCAGCATCAAACACGGTCTTGTCATTCATCAAGGCACCCACAAAGGCGGATGCATAAATATCGCCGGTGCCGTGGCAGCCCTTGGCGATCTTATTGTGTACATAATAGTGGCACTTATTGTTCTCATAGACCAGCACACCGGTCTTGCCGGCCTCATAGCTGACACCGGTGAGCACCACAGTCTTTGCACCCAAAGCCAGGAGCTTCTCCACCAGAGCCGCAATATACGCCTCATCGTAGACTTCCTTGTACTCTGTTCCGGTCAGGAAACAAGCCTCGGTGATGTTGGGCACAAGAATGTCCGCCACACCGCACAGGTCCTTCATGCCCTCCACATATTCCATATCAAAGATGGAATACAGCTGGCCATTGTCCGCCATAGCGGGGTCAACCACCCGGATGCAATCCTCTGTGCCCATCGTTTCTAAGATGTTTTTCACATAGCCGATCTGCTTGAGGCTGCCCAAGTAACCGGTGTAAATGGCGCTGAACTTGATGCCTTCCTTCTGCCAGTGGGCTTGAATGGCAGGCATATCGTCAGTGAGATCCCGGAATGTAAAGCCGCTGAAGCCGGCAGTGTGGGTGGAAAGAACCGCCGAGGGCAGAATGCAGGTCTCCAGACCGCAGGCGGACAGAATGGGCAGCGCCACCGTCAACGAGCATTGTCCCACGCAGGAAATATCCTGGATGGTGAGAATTTTTTTGTAAGCCATATTTCTTCTCCTTGCTATTTTGTTTTCCTTAGTTTATACTATAACTGATAATATAAAAATACCCAAAACAGGAGAAATATATATAACCAGATGAAGTACAAAGTTGATAAAACCATCCGGCCTGCCTACCTGCAGATCTACAACCAAATCAAAGCGGACATCATTTCCGGGGTGCTGGACAGCAAGCTCCCCTCCAAACGGCTGCTCTCAGACGAATTGGGGGTCAGCACCGTCACCGTGGAACACGCCTACGCTCTTCTGGCTGACGAAGGCTATATCGAGCCCCGGGAGCGCAGCGGGTATTTTGTGATCTTTCAGCAGACCGACGGGTTTTCCTTAGGAGAACCCACCGCGGCTGTGCCTCAGTTTCAGCCTACCCACAGCTACCCGGACTTCCCATTCTCCGTGCTGAGCAAGACTATGCGGAATATCCTTTCGGTCTATGGCGAACGGATCTTGGAGAAATCCCCCGGCGAGGGCTGCGGGGAACTGAGAACCGCCCTTGCCCGGTACTTGGCACGAAACCGGGGCTTGAATATCACTACCGAGCAGATCGTCATCGGCTCCGGTGCAGAATACCTCTATGGCCTCATTATAGAGCTTTTGGGCCGTGACCGGGTCTACGGCATTGAAAAGCCCTCCTATGAGAAGATCGAGCAGGTTTACGGCGCGGCAGAGGTTTCTTTGGAGCATTTGCCTTTGTCCCACGACGGCATTGACAGCGCCGCCCTGGCCGCCACCACCGCCACCGTGCTGCACACTACCCCCTACCGCAGCTTCCCCAGCGGTGTCACCGCCTCCGCCTCCAAGCGGCATGAGTATATCCGCTGGGCAGAAAGGGGCAGATACATCATTGAGGACGATTTTGAGTCGGAGTTTTCTGTGTCCACCAAGGCTGAGGACACCCTGTTTTCCCTTTCCAAATCCGATAATGTGATCTACCTGAACTCCTTTTCCAAGACCATCTCCCCCGCCCTGCGTATCGGCTATATGGTGCTGCCCAAAGCGTTGGTGTCTGCATTCCGGGAAAAACTGGGCTTTTACTCCTGCACCGTTCCCACCTTTGAGCAACTGGTCATCGCCTCCCTGCTGAGCAGCGGCGACTTCGAGCGCCACATCAACCGCGTCCGAAGAAAGCTAAGAAAGGCGCAACAAACAAAAGACTAATGGACTCGCTTTTCTGCGGAAAAGCCAGGTTGGTTGCAAGTGTCCACCGGACACTTGCCAAGAGCCGCCTTTCGAGTCCATTAGCCTAAATACCGATACCAAAAGAAAAACCTACCCGGTTGGGTAGGTTTTTCTTTTGGTGGAGACTAATGGACTCGAACCATCGACCTCATGCGTGTGAAGCATCACGGGACGGTGTCCCGTGGGTTATCGCTCTAACCAGCCGCAAAACTCCTTGAAAACACTGGCTTCTTCGTGGTCTGCTACTCGGGAACTACTTTCTTTCCGTGAAAACAGACCGCCTGCCTTTACTTCTATTATATACATAAATGAACAAGAAAGCAAGATAAATCAACATCATTTAGCATCTTCCTTCGTTAATGGTCATCTTTAAGCAAAACTGCAACATCCTACCGCGTTACATCAAAAGAGAAAAAATTGAAAAAATTATTTTTTCTTAAAGTCGGTCCCATTATTGTGGATAGGTTGACTGTTATAATGCGGTTGTAAAGAGTGAGGCGAACAAACCCACTCAAATAAAAAATAAGGGTTGCGACCTATCCGCAGATAAAGGAGTAAATTATGGAAAACAAGAAGAATGCCGCCCGTTTTGTTATCGATTTCGCGAACAAGAAGATTATTGGCACAAAGGCCAGCTTCGATAAGGCCGGTAAAGGCATCGGTGATATCTACACCGAACTGGCAACCAAAATTGCTGCCCATCCTGAGTTCACACTTGAAGTCAAGGAACAGAAGAGCCGCAGTAATAAGGTTAAGCAGACCTATCACGGCCTGAACTTCGAGCTGATGGAA
The DNA here is from genome assembly GCA_017482385.1 of Oscillospiraceae bacterium. Lineage (GTDB taxonomy): Bacteria > Bacillota > Clostridia > Oscillospirales > Oscillospiraceae > Faecousia. The sequence goes on from JAFUNI010000002.1 coordinate 59,165, forward strand.
AAATTCATCAAAATCCAGCCTAACGAAAAATCCCTGATGCAGGCCTATAACGCTGCAAAGAAGATGGCCGAGGATACCGGAACAAACAAGTATCCCTTTGTAAAAAAGTGGTTCCTGGGTCAGTTCAAGGACTTTGATGTAGCAAAAGCAAAGAAGGCTATTTCTGACTACTATGTTTCCAAGGTGGACCAAAACGCTACCACCACCCATTCCGGCGAAACTGATGTCGCCGAAGCAGCTTGATAACCAAAAGAAAAGGAGAATAAAACTATGGAAAAGTATAAGTTGGATGTTGTGAGCAGAACTTTGACAATTAGCAAGGAGTTCAGCGCTGCCGTCGCTTCCGGCAAGGGTGAGGAATACAATCTCTACACCCGCCTGATGCAAGAAATCCCCGGCCTAACGGTGGTACGCAAGACCCATCGCACCCCCGCAAGCTACACTTCCAGTAGTGGTGAGAAGTTTGCCTGTAATCAGTTCAAGAACCTCAAATATGAAAATATGGAGCGGTTTATGGCGGCCTTGCCGGATAACGAAGTTTACTTCGAGGAATATAGTTTTCTCCGGTATTCTGCATCTGTCATTCAGACCAACCGTTATGCGCTGGTGCGAGATTGGTTTATTGCGCAGTTCCCGGAGTTCCGCAAGAATCCTCTGTTCTATCTCCACAACAAGCCGGAGACCGTTAAGGCCGCCACCATATTGGAAATGCGGGGTGATGCCGCATAAGACAAAAACCAAGTCAAACATTTCCGGTATAAATAAAAGGGTATATTATCTTGGAAAGGTTTGACTTGAATTCAAAGGAGGTATTGCTATGTTAGAGTTAAGAACATACACCAAGGATGAAATAATCAATATCCTTGGCACAGAAGACCGTCAAGGCATCAAAAGAAAACTGGATGGCTACGGGGTGGAATACATCATAGATGGTTGGAGAGATTACACGTTAACCATTACCGCCATCAATGACCCATTCAAACTGTTCTGTATAACCATCCTTGGCATCCCCGCACAAGCAGATTTTAACAAAGTGAAAACCCTATACTATCATCTGTTCTGCTGCCCGGAGTTCGCCACCAAACCATACGAAGTGATGGCGAGCGTGTTAAAAGAAGAAGGCGAAAAAGACCCGCCATCCAGTAAAACAGTTAGCAAATGGGTTGCGTATTTGGGCAAGATTGACTTTGTTGCGTTCGACAGAGAAGATTGCTCATACTACGCAATTCAGAAGCGCAAAGGTGGATTGCGGAATTGCACCGAAATCAGCAAAGAAACCTACTGCACCGGATGGCACATTTACTGGGAATACAAAGAGTGCGAGGGGACGGACGCTGCCTATTATCGGATGTTCAACTATGTGGGTGGACACCCGTGCAGAAAAGCAAAGATGAAACCGAATGCAATATACTTGAACGAAATCAATCAACTTATCGACATCCTGACCGATGAATATGTGAAATAGCAACTGCTTATCCCCGGCAGTTGCTTTTCTTATTTTAGTCAGACCTTTCTGAGATAAATGCCCCCTATTATCTTGGAAAGGTTTGACTTGATTGGGCGGTTTTGTTCAATCCTCCCTTTCTGAATTTCAAGAATATATGAAGGTTCCGCGTTAGTTTTTGGTGATACCACAAACTAACAGCGGCGAGGGACAGCCGCTTGCGGCTGCCCTCGTTAATAAGAAATAAAGGAGAAATACTTATGGATTTATCAACTTACTTATCCTATCAGCAAGGCACCCTTCCATCACGCTACTGGTATCAGCTCAATGGCAAATCAGCAACCGAAAACTACACCGAGCAGCGGCTTGCAACGGACAGCGAAGAAGAAGTCATTGTCCAAAGCGAGGTCAGCATCAAATGAGCGACCCCAAAAGGAAGAAGAAAAAGAAGAAGGGTGCGCTGGAAGCGTCAATAATGGCACTCATCCACAAGAGCCTGAAAGCAACCTTCGATGAAGCAATGAAGGAAATACTCAAAGACTTCAAATAAAAAGGCGGCAGCCTGTTCCAAAGCGGGACGGGCTGCCGTTATTTTCGTTATAGACCGTCTGACGGGATAAAATGCTCATATCGATGATGGGCGTAAAATCCGTCCCTGGAAATTAAAATACCTTGGGAAAACTGCCGTGGCCACGCCTAACAAGTTTTATGTTCTGCCACTCTTTGCTCCCGGAATATAGCCCCGGGGACTAACGCTGCTTTGCCAAAAGGCCTGTCAAATAATTCACAAAGGCACAGCAGGACACGAGCATAAATTTAGCTTCCTCGAATGTGGAATCTTTACCGCCAAGTTCACCTGCGTGCCGAACACCGGATGCATCACTTGTATATCCGTACAACTTACCAAATGCGCCCTTTAAGGCGGGGTGGATAGTTACACCGGAATCTTCCAAGTGTTTCAAAGCATCTCCCAAAGTGGTTGCGTGACCAAGAATGATGGAACACATTCGTTCAACAGCACTAATGCTTTCCTTTATGGAATTGGCGTAATCAGGTGCTTGGCGGTCAGAAAGAAAACCAAGTGCTTTGTTAACATGTTGCTTTATCTCGGAGTACTTAGTGTCAATAGTTTCTTTAATCGCATTTATTTCGTTTTCGTCCGTAATAGGCCGTGCTTCACCATTGATGAGTCGGTATCCTACATACTCCTGCTCAAAGATGTGATTGTATAATTGCTCAATAGTATATAGTTTACCTTTGTATGGTATCCCTTTTTTCTCGTATTTGGGAACTTCGTTTGCAATGTACTCTACAACAGACAAAATAGAGTCGTAATCATCTGTTGCAAATGTTTCTTGCATTATAGCCAAAACATCCTCATACCTGTAGGATTTAGCCCAATCAAGAACTTGTCCATAAACATCAGCTAAAAGATGCTTTATGAATGTTTGGTGTTTTTGAAGATTAAAGGAAGAACGATGCGAAAAACCGATATCAACAAGGCAGTTTTGGATAATAATATCAGTTGTATTTGATAAAGCCGTCCGTGTGCGCTCGTCAAAATCTTTGAACTGGATGGTTGTATTTTCCGCCTTAATCTTGTTGCGGTCAGAAAAGCCGCCACGAAGTGCCACTTTTAACTTAGCCATATTTATCCCTCACTCTCTACATATTCCAGCAACTCTCCCGGTTGGCAATCCAGCAGGCGGCAAAGCGTTTCAATATTCTCCCAAGCCACACCCTTCCCGGCGCGCAGCTTTTGGATGGTAGATTCGCTGAGCAGCTTCTCCTGACGGAGTTTGTAGGATGTGTAGCCCTTCCCCTTCAAGGCGGCCACCACATCGAATTTGTATTGTAAAGGCATAGCTATACTCCTTTCCCATTGTAGCATTATTATATCACAAAATATACACGAAAACAAGTGTATAAAGTATACAAAAATAGCCACGATATTTCGTGCATAATGTCAATAGACAATACACGAAATATCGTGTATAATAATATCGTAATCAAGGACAACCCAATTTCAACACCGCCTGTTGTAAGTCCTAAATCAAACACAAAAGCGCGGAGGCAGCACGGAAAGACGGCATATAAAAAGAAAAGGGAGAAATAAAAAATGTCTACTATCGAAATCACATCTAAAATCGAAAGCCTGCGGGAACTGGAAGAATTGATTGAGGAGGCCAAGACCGAGGCCGAAGCCCTCCGGGACGAAATCAAGTCTGAAATGCTCAGCCGGAACACTGAGGAAATGAGTGTTGGTCAGTACATCATCCGTTGGACATCCGTCCTCTCCAACCGCTTCGATACCACCGGCTTCAAGAAAGCCTACGGCGAACTCTACAAGCAGTACACCAAGCAGACCACAAGCCGCCGCTTCACCATCAGCGCATAAAACGCTCGAAACCGTGGGTGCAACCACCCACGGTTTTCCAAAAGCGCAAGAGTTCGTAAAAGGTAAATAATACGAACACCAAAATCCTTGCGGCTCCAACGCCCATTCCACACCCGCCCCCGGAAACGAACTTCCCGCCACGAAATTACGAACTTTCTGCTATTGGAGGTAGCTATGAACAAGAAAACCAAGGCTCTGACACAAGAGCAATACAAGGAAATCATCGAAACATTGAAACAGGGCTTTTGCGGCTGCCGCCCCAATGAACGGGTGGCTACGGCCTTGGTGCTGGAAGCCAACCTGGGCTTGCGCATCAGCGACATTCTCCAGTTGCGGCTTTGTGATATTGTCCGGGATGGAGACCGCTACCGCTTGGAGATTGTGGAGCAGAAAACCGGAAAGCACAGAATCTTCACCGTGCCGATGGTCATTCAGCAGTATATCGAAAACTACTGCTTGCGCAATAGCATCCAGCACACCGCCATTATCTTCCCCATCACCGAGCGCGCCGTTCAGAAGCAACTTGCCATTGTTTGCGATTACTTGGGCTACACAGGCATCAGCACCCACAGCTTCCGCAAGTGGTACGCCACGGAGATTTACAAGAACAATGGTTATGACATCGCCCTTGTCCAACGCCTGCTACAACACAGTTCCGCCTCCACTACGCAGCGCTATATCGGCATCGAGCCGCAGCGTATTGAACAGGCAATTCAGAATCACGCACAGTTAATATAACATATCTCGGGAGCATTGCTCCCGAGATATGTGCTATGTATTACTTCCGCATTCAACAAAGAACCGTCTGCCGCATTCAGGACACCCAACCTCCACCACATAGCCGTTTGGTGTGCGGGTTGTATTCTTCACATTTAAGTATAAATCGCTCAAACGCCCAAATGCACTCTCCATATGACCGCTAAGCACTATAGTTTTCCATGCAAATTCACCGTGAGATGGGCAAGTTTGAACGCCTTCTAAAATATCTTTCATTTTCTTTTACCATACCTTATCTTCGTAAGGCGTGGATTCAACGCCATTGGCCTGCAATTTAGCAACAATACGGTCGAGTTTGCCTTGCCACATCGTCTTAAACCATTCGGTATGACCGAACCATTTTACAAGTGTGGGGCTGATTGCGTAATATGCATGAATAAAGGCACGACCATACCAGCTTTCTGCTAGCGTATTATCACGGAAACGGCGCAGTGTCCATACCTGCGGACAGTCATAAGAACCATATATCGCAGTGGCCACATAGCAACCGCCTTTGAATTCTGCTAGTGTACCTTCTTCGTGCGCTAAATCCGAAAAATGTAGAAGTTTATCATTTGTGTAGCGTAGATATACGGTTTGTTCTGGCTGCGACATTACAAAATCATAGAATGATATTTGAATTGGATTCGCACTGTCAGCCATACCGACTTTCCAAATTTCTAACCTGTGCTTACCGAGTGGTATTTCTACGTCTTGTTGTCTGCTGTAAAAGGAGCCGATGCGATTACCATCTAATTCAATATAATGAGGATAACTAACTTGCTTTTCGTGAGGGTTTGGCTCGATAACAATATGCAATGTACTACTCCTAATGGCACGACGTCTATCATATGCGACTTCATTATCCGGGTCAACTTCAAGAACGCGATTATAAAGACGAAGAGCCTCATCATAATCGTATTCTTTTTCAAGCATTGCTGCTCTTGCTAACAAATGTTCAATATTGATTTCGTTCATTTTCTTTTCCTCCCTAAAACAAAAAAGTGCGGCAACCGAAGTTACCGCACTCAAAAACGCAACTCCGATTGTCGCCAAACAAACCAAATTGGAACACAAACAATAACAGTATTGCCCTAATACCCCAACCTGTGGAATTGCGTTTTTAGCAAAATCAAAGGTTGAGGTCAAAAAGGGTATACTACCCCTACGGGCAAATAACTGATAGTTCGTAAATATTTGGTTTGTTTGGCATATTTATAATACCACGCCTGTTTACAAAATACAAGATTTTTCCGGAATCCGCCCTTTTTTCTTTTCTTTTGGTATGCTATACTAACCCAAAGGAGGGGATATTATGGCGAACATTGGAAAATACGCGATTGGCATTCGTTTGTTGTTGTTAAAAAACTACATTGAAACTCACGCCGGAGTAAACCGTTATGTCACTCGTAGAGAAATGGAACAGTATCTGGAAGAAAAGGGGTATCCAATAGAGAAAAAGACCCTATACCGCGATTTGGCGGCTTTGGATACCGAGTTTAATGTGAAACTGGAATACGACAACCACAAAAAGAGCTACCGCCTGTTAAACCCGTTATTTGACATTTATGAGTTACGCCTATTGGTCGATTGTGTGCAGTTTTCTTCCTTTATCACGGAAGAAGAAGTTGCGACAATGGTTTCAAAAATCAAACAACTGGCGGTTGAAAGCGACCGGGTATCCCTTGACCGTCCGGTTCTTGTAAAGGACAGATTTCCCCGGGCTAAGGAAAGCTTCATCAGAAAAATTGATACCATACATCAAGCCATTGCAGCAAAAAGACAGCTTAGCTTCTGCTATCACTACTACGCTCCAGACCGTGGCAATTCAGTAAAAACATCAAATCACATTTTTATAGTAAATCCCCGACAGTTGGTATTGGTAGGTGGAATTATATACTTAGCAACCTACGACAATGGCCCGGTCAAATATCCCGGTATTGAAGTAGCAGAAATGAGTAAAGTAAAAATGTTGTCAACTCCCTGTGATACTATTCCCGACCCTAAAACACAGGAAGCCATTGAACTATTCAAACAGTTGGACGAAGAAGAAATCGCAGCACAAAAAATCGTAACAATCAAATTCCACAATTCTGCAACACAGACAGTTTTGGCAATATTTGGAGAAGATACTCTCCTAATTCCTTGCGATGATTCGCACTTTATTGCTAATATTGTGGGCATCGACAGAGAAGATTTTTATTCCCGCATCAGCTTTTTCGGTAGCCGTGCAAAAATCATAGGACCGAAAAATTTCTTAGAGGGTTACGAAAACTATATCGACGATATTGCCGACCTTTACAACAAAGATATTGAACCTGATTACCTGCAAAACACCCAACCCATTCAAAATTCATTCAATAAATTTATGCAGGGAGAATAGAATAGTTTTCTTTACCTTCTTTCAAAGATGAGTTAATATGTAAAAAGATGAGGGATGATGTTTTGACATCATCCCTCTTATTGCATTATGTGCAAAGATGTTCCATTATCTTCGCTTTATCTTCTCTTTTGGCTGCTGCATCTGTGCCAAAGGTGAGAAGCGGTCAAAATTTTTCGCTATGTCTGCATCGTAGATGGTGCAGTAGTGCTTCGTCATTTTCAGCGTGGAGTGTCCCAACAGCTTTTGGAGCATAAACGCATCCCCGCCACAATCCACAAGATATTTCCGGGCGAAGGTATGGCGATACAAATGGGTGCTTGTCTTGGATACCCCACGGGATTGGTTATGGCGGGCTATGGCAAGCCGCAGCGCGTTCATTGACAGCATGCCGCCATACTGGTCGCAGAACAGATAATCGTCGCTCTTGCCCTTGCGGACGGTCATGTACTCCCGCAGAATGGATACCATTACCGAGCAGAGGGGAACGGTCTGTATTTTGCCGCTTTTGTTATGCCGGAAAATGATTTGCCTTGTATCTAAATCTACATCTCTGTTTTGGATATTGCGAACAGTAGAAGCACGGCAGCCACAGTTCATCAGGAAATTGACAATTACCCAGTTGCGGTATTCACAGAAAGAACAATCCTTTTTCGGGCGTTTCAGGATGGCGGCAAGTTCATCATCGGTATAAGACTCTTTCACCGTTTCTTTGTCCTTGATTTGGGGCATGGGCGGCACGGTCATTCCTTCCCGCTGACACCACCCCAAGAAGGTGCGAAGCACACGACAATAGGACGATATAGAGTTGTGGGCTAACCCGCTCCGCCGCATGGACACTACCATCGCTTCCAGTTTGTTTTTTGTTAGTGTTTCCATCGGCTGCGCAATGTCAAAATGCCGTGAGATGCTGTGGAAGTGGTGATGGTAATTTGCGAGCGTGATAGGGGATAGACCCTGTGCTGTTTGGGAGATAACAAAGTCCTCGAAGACCTCCGCCACGGGCTTGCTGCTGCTTGCGTTCATCGTGATTTTTCGTGCCATAATTAGACCTCATGCCTTTCTCAAAAAGTGTATTTTAGGCATGCAGTCTAACTTTTTGGGAGAAAAAAGAAAAAACCCTTGAAAACCAAGTGTTTTCAAGGGTTTTGGTGGAGACTAATGGACTCGAACCATCGACCTCATGCGTGTGAAGCATGCGCTCTAACCAGCTGAGCTAAGCCTCCATTGGGAACATACTGAATTATAACACAAATACAGGAATTGTCAACCCTTTTGTTTCCCCTGCAAGGGTGCGCTTTTTGCATTTAGGGACAAAATTCGTTATAATAACAAAAAAGAAGTGAGACCTTTTGCGCCCTCATTCGTTTTATAAGTGAAAGGGCTAAAAAAGAACCTTTCGGAAAGGAGTATGTCAATGGATAACGGTGCAAGTAGCTACCGCCGTTTTCTGAATGGCGACGACAAGGGCTTAGGCGAGATCGTACGGGATTACGCAGACGGCTTGACCCTTTATCTCAACGGCATTGTGAATAACATATCCCTTGCCGAAGAATTAATGGAAGAGACCTTCTTTCGGCTTATCACGAAGAAACCGAAGTTTCACCCCAAGCACGCTTTCAAAACCTTTCTCTACACCATCGGGCGAAACGTGGCCATCGACCATCTCCGGCGCAGCGCCAAAATATCGGACACATCTTTCGAGGATTTAGAGAGCTATATTCAAGATGAGTACGACCTGGAAAATCTCTACATCATTGAGCAGCGGAAAATCACGGTACATAGAGCGCTGAAAAAGCTGAACACCGACTATCGGCAGGTTCTTTGGCTGCTCTATTTTGAGGATCTTTCCCATGCAGAGGCTGCAGCCGTTATGAAAAAGAGTGCCCGTCAAATGAAGAATCTCGTATACCGTGCCAAAAGCGCTTTGAAATCAGAACTTGATAAGGAGGGCTTTGTTTATGAAGAATTATGAGGAATTAACCAAGGATCTGCTTGCCCGCAGAGACTGCTATGTTGCGGCGCAAAAGCAGAAAAGAATAACCGCCGTCACTTCCCTTTGCTGTGTCTGCATTTTGGCGCTGCTTGGCTTTGGATTTTGGAAAGGCGGATTTTTCCGTCCCGTAACCGGAGGCCAAACCATCAGCGGCAACATTCTTTACACGCCCACCACCCCCACGCCGACCACCACCATTGGGAACGCAACCATTCCTACCAAAAACGCACCCATTCAAATCTCCTGGGTGGTAAACCAGGTCAAAGGCTTTGTCGGCGGCGCAAGATTAAACTACGAAACCTCTATGTATTACAGTGAAACCAAAAATATAGCGGAAATGGCCCAGCACTTTGGCCGTGACTTTAGCACCCTGACCGAGGTAATGCCTGACGGTTTCCAGTTTGCCGGTAACTATGAAAGAAAATTTTATTATGAAAACAACGGCACTTTGGTCTGCGATGATTGCCACTTCTACTACACCAAAGGTGAGCAGGAAATTGCAATTCACGCCAGTAAAATCGGTGTTCCTTACGACTACCTGTACAGGCTGGATAACCTCATTCCTTCCAACATTAACGGCGTGGAAATGATCATCGGTGAATTTCATTCCAACAATATCTCCCCAAAAATGGACCTTGTTTTCGCTGATTTCTCCCACAAGGGTATCCAGTATCGGGTCACTGTCAAGAATGTACCTTTTGACGGAAGCAAGGATGCCCCCTCTTGGTTGGTGGATATTCTTGCAGAACTAATTAAATGATCCGAAAAGCCCACCACACGGTGGGCTTTTTTCTTGCCAAAGAGGCCGCTATTTGCTATACTGTAACCAAACACCAAAGGAGCGGCTTTTATGATTACACTGATCTCTTCCCGCATTCGGCGGATCACCATTCCCTACAAGGATATTTACACCAGCGTGTTCATTTTAGATACCAAGGATGGTACAATCCTCTTTGACACCGCCTCCGGCGACTACGATGTGGAAACCTACATCCTCCCGGAGCTGCGAAACCGGAATCTGCGTTATATCTTCATCTCCCACAACCACCGGGATCACGCCTGGGGTCTTGACCGGCTGATGGAGGTCTATCCCGAGGCCTGCATCGTCACCCAAAACGACGCGCTGGCTGAGAAATTTGCCAAATTCTCCGTTCTTAGGCCCAAGGAGGGCGATATGCTCTTAGACACCTTCCGGGTGGTGAATATCCCCGGCCACACCCCCGATTCCCAGGGGCTTTTTGATGTGACCACCGGCACGCTCTTTACCGGTGATGCCCTCCAGGCCTATGGCATTTTCGGCGGCAGTCCCTGGGGCGCTTGCATTCGCTGTATTCCGGAGCATTTGGAAGCTCTTAAGAAGCTGCGGGAACTGCCTGTTGTAGATCTGCTGATGGCCCACGATTACCACCCCTACGGCAACGAAGTCTATGGCACAGAAGAAATCCACAAGTGCCTGGACATCTGCGCCAAGGCGCTGCTGCAGGTGAAAGAGGCGGTATGCGCCCATCCGGCGCTGAGCGACCATGAAATAGCCGACCTTTATAACGCCGATTCCGGCCTGCCCGCTGTTCCGGCCTTTGTGGTGGAAGCCATTCGCGCTACCATTGCAGAAGAAAAACTCTAATAAAAAGCGCCGCGCGATTTCCGTGATGTTCTTAACGGAGAATTAGTGGGTGGTATGTAACCGGAAGGTGTAAAAACCTTCCGGTTATTACTTTTTATGCAGTTTTTGCTGTGGGCTGTGTGAGGACTTCAATGGCAGGGACTCCTTCTTGTTCGGGAAGTCGGAAGGCGTAGTGTATGCGGATCGGGTTTCCTGCTGTTCGTGAGTATTTCTCGAACTTTTCGTACACCTCAATCCTGCGGATAAAGACTCTCAGCAGTTCGGGTGTCAGCTTCGGCATCTCAATATACTGCTTGGCGTTGCGGATAAATTCTTGTATGCATCGATCTCGCATATCCACTTCGCTGATTTTCTCTGCCAATTCTTGCAGCTCACGTTTCTTTTCTGCCTGCTCCTGCTCATATCCGTTTGCCATTGAGTCATATCGTTCGGGAGTGATTCTTCCCGATACTCTGTCCTCGTACAAGCACCGAATGATGTTGTCCAGGTCTTGGATTCGCTTTTCAAGCTGCTCCTTTTGTAGCTTGGCATTGCGGTAGAACTTTTCCGCTTCTGCCTCACCGTTCTGTGTTGCCATCGCATAGAACTCGTCGGGGTTATCTCTTGCAAAGGCTGTCACGGTTCTGAGGTTGTGCAATACGATGGTATCAAGAACGCTCTCACGGATATAGTGTGCGGTGCATTCAGTTGTTCTGCTTTGGAAACCGCCGCATTGGAAGTTGTTGTTCTCCGGCTTTACGGTTTTCCCTCGGTGAAGGTATAACCGTTTGCCGCATTCACCGCAGAAGAGGATTCCTGCATACTTGTCCATCTCACCTTGCTTGTCGGGGCGTTTCCGTCCGGCGAAGTGCCGTTGCACCATCTCAAAGGTTTTGCGGTCGATGATCGCTTCGTGGGTGTCCTTGAAGATGAGGATATTTTCGGGATCGTTCTTCAACCTTTTCTTCAGCTTGTTGGACTTGGAATAGGTTTTGAAGTTTACAGTGTCTCCCACGTATTCCTGATTGGACAGCATCTTGCGGACGGTGTTCTGAGCCCAATGATACGGTCGGCTTAAATCGGGATTGCCCGATTTGTTTCCGCTTTTCCTAAAGGCGTACACGCTTGGGCAGAGGATCTTCTCAGCGGACAGTCTGTCGCAGATCTTCACGATGCCAATTCCGTTTGCGTACATCTCAAAGATTTGTTTTACGATTGGCGCGGTTTCGGGATCGGAGATATACTGCTTCGGATTGTTGGGATCTTTCATATATCCGTATGGAATGGTCGTTCCGACTCGTTCTCCGCGCTCACCTTTGGCTCGCTGTACGGCTCTGATTTTGCGACTGGTATCACGAGCGTAGAAGTCATTGAAATAATTCTTTATGCCGGAGAAGTCACTTACACCGTTAGCGCTGTCCACACCGTCGTTGACGGCAATAAACCGAACGTCATATTGGGGGAAGGTGATCTCCATCAGCATTCCCGTTTGCAGATAATCTCTGCCGAGACGGGATTGGTCTTTCACGATGACGATTCCTACCTTTCCGTGTTCGATGTCGTTCATCATCCGTTTGAAATCGGGACGGTTGAAATTCGCTCCCGAGTATCCATCGTCCACGTAGAACTGGATGTTCGGGAATCGGTGCTGCTCTGCGTACTGCTGTAGTATTAACTTTTGATTCTTGATACTGTTGGATTCGCCCTGCAGATCGTCCTCTTGTGACAGGCGGCAGTATATGGCTGTTATTAAATTTTTGCTTTCGGCTGATTTCATTACACGTTTCCTTTCCGAGCCGAGTGCGGCTCTGTCAAATCAAACCGAATAGGATACGGCAACAACATATCACAACTCGGTCGAGTAGTCCAGCGACTTTGCTGAAACAATTTTGTTAACTTTTTCGACCGTTGATAAGGTGTTTCAGTTTATCCTTTGCATCTTCAGTTTCTTCACTGACAGAGAAACAAGACAATACGGGATACTGCTTTCCTTCAACGGTCAGCACGTAACCGAGACCGATATGCTGTTCTTCTCCTAATTCTCTCTGTAATTTCAAATATTTCTCTCTGCGCTTTTTCAGTAATTCAAAATCCATGATATTTTCTCCTTTCTTGTTATAACCCCTATCACAGCGCCTATGTTTTTCCCTTAAACACGGCACTTTCGGGGATCTGTGGCACCGTACACAGGCACAAGGCCTCATTTACGACGCCTATATTTTTCGGCATCTAAAATCCCGAAAACCCTTGTGCGGTCGGGGTTTCCGGCCGCTGTGATCCGAGACGAGCGTCGTTTACGACGCCGACTCTTTCTCCTGCTTGATTTTCGACCCATCGAAAATACCCAAAAGATACCTTGCTGTGTTCCGAAATTCGTCTTTCCAACCTTGCCCTCAAATCGCCCCAAACGGGCGATTTTCTTTTTGAGCGGGTGTTTCCTCGTATCTCTGCGTTCTTCGGCACACAGGCGGTCTGCGGGCGACACACGGACGTTCCGTGGTGGTTGTCTATTCTCTTTTTTCTGTTGTAGTAGTTCCTGGGTTTTGTTCTATGGGTTTTCTTCTTGATAGGAAATTCTGACACTATCCCGATGAAAGATTTACTCTACTCCAAAAGGTTTGCCACGTAGTAGAGATTGCTTGTCCTCGTTCCGTCCTCACGGTGACGCTGAATCTTTTTCACGAGACCGAGGGATGATAGATTCTCAATGGCAGAGTCAACTGTTTTTCTATCCATACCGCATTCTTTTGCGATGACTCTCCGCGAAGGAAAGCAGGAGCCGTCCTTGCTATCGCTGTGCCGAAGCAGACAGCAGTACACGGTGAAGTCTCTCGGCTTTAGTTCTAAATTAAAGATGCGGTTGGGAACCATAAAGAAATTTTTGTGTTGCATCCGATCCTCCTTTCGTTTGAGATGATTCTGAATTTTGATACAATCATCTGCATTCCACCTTTCGATTTTTCTGTAATCAAGGCGAGAGCAAAACAAAAAGACCCGCACTTACATCGAGACGGAAACACAAATGAGCGAACTGTATCGGTTCGCTTAAAAATGTTCCGTGCCGATGTATGTGCGAGTCTATAACTCTAAATGGATGATCGTTGTCTTTCAAACGAAGGAGAGACAGTAGTAACTGTCGTGGCACTTGGTATTCAGTTTTCACCCGACCTCTGTCGGTGGCTTTATTATACCATACGCAGGAAACTTTTGTCAAGGTAGGTGCATAAAGTGCGAGAAGAACGGAAAAAAATCGCTTGTTTAGCTACAAAAAGGCACCGACAAATTGAGCCTATCACTCCATCTGCCGGTGCTTTTTGTTATGTTACGCTTTAATCCATATGTATACAGATTTGATAAACTCAAATTCTGCAGTCGTAACACTGTATGATGGCATATTCAATTTATTTTGTAGACTCTCTACTTGCTCTATCCACTTTGTACGCGCTGCTTTTCCGCCGCTAATTTTTTCTTCTTCTGGACGTGTCAGCAAAGGCTCGAACAATTCCGTCCAATGGCTGCCTACCGTAACTATTTCTTTACATTCTTTGAGAGTAACGCAATCCCATACAGAAACTGTATTTGCTCCGTCACCAGAAGTGATGCTATCGTAGTTTCGTTCGTCAGCGATGCCTTTTGCTCTTTTGTAGATAGGTTTAGGAAGCGATTTGATTTCCCAGTTGTCTCCATACTTATCCATAAGTGCTGTTTGGATTGTTTGCTTAATCCAAACCTCTATCTCACGCAAATAGGTCATTGAATCTGCGTTGTATGTTTTGGCCTCATTTTCCCAGTATTCTCTTAATCCATCGGGAGCAAAATCAGACCGTTCCTTAGCAATTTCACGCTGGAATGCTCTCCAGAATCTGGTGTCGGCTCCGCCACCAAAGTATCCTCTTAAATCTTTACGCTCTTGTTGTGTAAGGTTGTTAAGATACTCGTTCAACGGATCAAGGTAAAATGCTACCTGTTTCACCAGTTCTTCAGTTTTTTGCATCTTGGGAGATATTTCCTTGCGATCCACAAGATGATTTACTATATCATTGATTACGCGAATAACGGCTTGAATACCACGGTTCATAGTCAGCATTCCGTCGTTGCTGTCGCCGCGTTCCCATTCCTCGACTGTTGCGTCTTTTACATAGCGCAAACATGCTTCCAAAAATGGGTACAACAAATCACAGGTACCTTGGTTGGTTCCAACATCAAAAGTACCATCCTTAACAATAATGTTCTTCTTTCCAAATTGCGTCATGAAGTTACATTTCTTCAACGCAGTCTGAATCGCTTCAACTGTAATACATTTAATGGAAGACTTTTCATCCTCACCAATAACAACACGTCCCATTAACGGCGACGTTTCTTCTTCTCCAAACATCTGCGCAATTTTAGAGCGCAGAGCCTGACGACGCTCATTGTAGTCTGAAGAATCCCAAAGCATATCAGCATTTAAGGTCACGCGAAGTGTTTTGGGAACAGCTTTCTGATTCTCGTTAATATCCATAAACAGTTTAATTTGTTCTTGTCTATCCAAATCAACGAAAGCTACTACAGGGATGCTATCGGTAGTTGCATAATCGGAATCTGAATATCCGTACAAGCGATGCTGTCCGTCAATAATGTATGCAGAACGATATCTTTTTGGTAGATGCAACACGCCAAGCCGTGAATGCGCTCCTTCTACCTTTGTTCCAGACATGTCGAACTGCAAACCTTTTCCGCCGGAATCAATACTGATAATCAACGAGTTAGGGAAGTAACCACCGTTATTTATGAATTTTTGCACATCCGAAAGGCGCTTCTTTTTAATCAAGCGCTGATAGGTCGGCATCATGTTTTTATTAGCTTCGTTACGATGAAGCACGTAACCAATCTTCAAAAGACGCTCCGGCTCGATCGAAAACGAATAGTACTTATGTCCTCCCATTTCGCCCTGTATCGCAGGAATTTTATCATCCATATTGCGAATCTCCTGGTTTGCAAACAGATTGCCCAGAAGCTGATACCGAGCACAGGTGCCTAAATGCTTTACCAACTCATAGTAATAGTTGATAACTGCATCACTAAAATGAACAATATCCCATTCGCGCATTTTGGCTTGATCCGCCGGCGATATGATGAAATTATGGGTCGCCCAAATAAACTTAACCTTCGCTTTTGGGAAGCGTTTTTGGGCTTCTCGACGTAACCCCTCCATCTGGCCGTGAAAGGCTTCCAACGGCTTTTTGAAGACACCGTCCTTTATAGTTTCGGATGCCTTGCATTCGACAATAATTACGGTTTCATCATCTGCAGCAAAAACATCAATTTGTTGAGTAATGTTCGGATTTTGATAGTCATAAGACATCTCAAAATATCTATCCTTATTCAGATGGGTAAAACCGAGTTTGGCGAACAGGCACCATACACGGTCTTCAAAAACCTCATCAAATTTTTTGTTTTTGCGAACACCCACAAATTTGTTGTTTTTATAACTCTTATATTCCTCCCAGCCTTCTTCAATCAATTCTGGAAGTGCAACGCGACGTTCCTTGGATTCAATAAACGTTTTGCTTCTTAGAGTACGAGCCCTCGATAGAGCTTCATCCGAAACAATGGATTCCCATTTTGTTTTTGTCTCACTCATGATTAACCTCCGGTATGTTTGTGAAAATATACTCTGAGATTGCTGCGCGTGCTGCGTTCCTTCCTCCAATGAGGCTGTTGCGTTGCAGTTCAACAATTCTGTCGCCCTGCGTTAAGAATATTTCACGGATTGTTTCGTGCGCTGCATTTGTCAAAATATAGAAGGCACCCTTTGCCTTAATGTATTCGATGAATCTTTTCAAACGCTGCTGATCCTCCAGCGAGAATAGTTTTTGATTATAAGCTATAAATCCATTATTGTTATGAGAAACGGTATATGGTGGATCCAGAAAAACCAAATCGTTTTCTTTAATACGGTACTTGTTAACTTCAAAATCTCCAGTAGAGATCCGAGTGTTTTGTAGGCGTAAGCTGGCAGCTCTAATCCTTTCTGGATCATAAACCCAGCTTTCGCGAAATCCGTATGGAACATTGTATCTTCCTTCTCGATTAACACGATACAGTCCGTTATATGATGTTTGATTTAGATACAGAAATCTTGCAGCATTTTCCACCGTGTTATCCCCAGTGATTTCTGCCCGGATTCTGTAATAATCATCTTCAGTATTGGGGAGCTGCATGAAGAGTTCTATTAATTCTTCCGGGTTATCCCTCACTTGTATATAGGTATTTATTAATTGCGAGTTGGCGTCAGAAAGGTATGACCTTTTGGCGTGCTCCATTGAAAAATAAATGGCGCCACCGCCCAAAAAAGGTTCATGGTAGTGTTCGATGTGTAAATCCCCCACGATAGTTGGCATGTGTGGAATTAACCATGTCTTTCCTCCAGCCCATCGCACAAAAGGCTCTATGGTCGGCATCGTTATTACTCCATTTCCGTTTTATCGTTTCCAGAAACATAAGCATCTACATCGAAGGGGATGTTGTGCTTTACACAAAAATCTTTAATCAATTTTAATTTACAAAGTTTCGGAACGGCTTTGCCGTTTTCCCACCTGTTTACTGTTGAAAATGAAATCCCGATTTCCTTCGCAAAATCGCTCTGACTAAGCAAAGTCTTTCTCCGAACTGTTTTAATTGCATCGCTAAACTTCAAAGGGAATGTCCTCCTTTGCAATTGTATAGCTTTATTATAGCGAATGCATCGCAAAAAAGCATATATTGTTATAAAAAGTCGAAAAAAGTTGCGAAAATCTTGAAAGTATACACAAAATACCCAAACCGGCCATACCAAACTATTGCTTGGTTATGACCGGTCTTTTTTTCTGTGATCCTATTTGGTTTTCTATTTCTCTGTTAAGAAATCGCGATATGTTATAGCGAAGTTCTGCATCAAACCACTGTATCTGGTGGGTGTTTTATGCTTGAAAACATACTGTTTTTAAGCGTAGCCGATATAAATGTCGTAGCAGTAGTTGTCCGTGGCTTCTGCCCAGATCCACACATCGGTGATGTCCTCATCCTTTGCATAGCGATCAAGGCGGCTTTGGATATCTCTCTCGAGGTAAATGCAGTGTGTGCCTGCTCGGATAGGATTGTCCCAACAATCCACCGCTGTGTCACTTAGTACGAGGCCTCTGCTTTCGGCGTAGCTCCTTGCATAGGAAATCCAGTGGTCGATATCGAAGGGATCAGGATTCTCTGTTGGCTCCGGCTCGGTCACCTTAGGAGGTTCCGTTTCGGCTTTCGGTTTGTCCTTTGGCGGTTTAGTTTCCGTTGTTTCACTTTCCGTAAGCTGCGGTGTTGCGCTTGGCACCGTTTTTTCAATTGGAGGGGTAACCGTTTCTTCTGTGGTATTTATAACAGTCGCCGTTGTTTTTTCTGTTGGCTGTGTCGTTGTTGGCTCTGTGGCGGTCACAGTCGGCTCGGTTGCCTGATCCGCGCTCTCGGTCGGGAAAGGTTCTTTTTCTTTCTCTGCCGGTTCTACCGCCGTTGTAGGCGGTGTTGTTTCGGTGGGCGGTTCTGTCATTATCTTTTCCACTACCGTTGTTGGCGGACTTTCGGTAGGCAGCGGTGCGGTGTTGCCGCCGCATCCTACCATACTTACGAGCACCCCACAGCAGAGAAGAAGGATTATGATTTTCTTCATATGTCCTCGACCTCCTCCAAGCCTTCCATCACTTCCACCATTATGCGAGTGGCAAGGATAAATCCTGAACTGAATGCTTCACGCTCGGTGATACAGGAGAGTTCACTTGTGCAGTCCTTGAACTTTTCGAAGGCTTCTTTCTGCTTTTCTGTAAGCCCCGCATTGAGTTCTTCCTCGTTTTTGCATATCAGTTTGACGAGTTTGTCCACCCTCGTTCCACGCTTGATATACCTTTCGTGCGGACTGATGTTGCCGTAGTATAAATCTTCAAGTGTTGTCATGTGTGTTGCACCTCCTTTTTGCAACACAAACACATACCACAACGCCTTTCACAAGTCCAGCGTTTTTCGATATAAAATGCAAAAAGCGCCGCATTTCTGCGACGCCTTTGCTTTGTGCTGAATTTTTCTTTTTTCGAAATAGAACTAAAATATCCCTTTGTTATACTTTATCATTGCCTTGAAACTAATTACCAATCCCACAATGATGCCGGCAATAAGGATTCCTGTTCCAATTAAGGTGAATACTTCCTTGTCTGTGTAGAGTGTCACAGCAGACAATCCGCTAAACACAATGATAGTGACACCGATAATGATAGTTCCAAGACCAACCTTCTTTCCGAAAGGAATTCGATCCTCTTCGGACACTCTGCTTCTGTGGTATGAGTGCAACGATGATATATTGCCTTTCATATTTGAAATACCGAGAACAATACATACAACGCCAACCAAAGCCGTTACGATAAATGCAGGCATAATAATCCTCCTTTTTCTATCTATTGAATTTCTCTTTTCTTGAAAAACACAATCGACAAATACCAGGAAAGGATATATATGCCGATTCCAACGACAGCAACCAAAGCTAAAATTAGGTTGGGCTGTATCTCACTCATAAGTTGTCCTCTTAGAATACTGGATGCCAAAACACTTGCGCCACAGACGAAGCCAATCATGATATAGTATGCTGTACGTCCTTTTTCCACTCCAAGCTTGAAAACAAACGGCAGACAAATAGAGGAAGAGAGTGTGGATACGATCAGCAATAATAACATAAGGACAGCAAAATTCCCGAATACAAAATCACCTGCAACAGACATTTTCACGACTTGCCCAACACCGGTCGCCATCAGTATTGCGAGTTGAGCAAACAATCCAATCAGATATTTGCCAGAAACAATTTGTGTTTTTGTATACGGCAGTGTACCGCTGTATTGCATCCATCTGCTGCGTTCGTCGTAAGCAAGAAGATTCACCGGGATCATACCGCAAAGCAAACAAGGGTAAAACACAAAGAACATATTATCATCGCTAAAAAAAGATACTGCAATGAATACAACAGCAATCAGCAGATATGCTCTGCAATATTTCTTCACCATATACCAATCTTTTAAGAGAAGTCCCTTCAATTATCTCGCCTCCTTTACCATAAACACGAACAGTTCCTCGATGCTGATAGGACTGATATTAATACCTGAAGGAATAGTACTTCTCTGTACCATCACCTCAACGCCGTAAGGATTTTCCTTCTTGTACTTGATTGCATCGGCAGGAATTCTTTGTATTTCCTCGGTAGTACAGTGGATGAGTCCATATTCAGAAAGTAGTTGATCCTTTTCCTCACAGAGAAGAAGTTTGCCCTTGTGAATGAACGCAATGTAGTCACAGAGCTTTTCAAGGTCGCTGACGATATGCGAGGAAATGAGAATAGAATGGTTTTCGTCTCTTGTGAAGTCGCTGAGCATCTCTATGACTTCATCACGAACTACGGGATCAAGCCCTGATGTCGCTTCGTCCAGAAGGAGCAACTTTGCATTATGAGATAACGCTATGGCAATGCCAAGCTTCATCTTCATGCCACGGGAAAACTCTTTGAATTGCTTTTTGTCCGGCAGTGCAAGTTTCTGTGCTAGGCGAGCATATTCCGCATCATCCCAGTTGCGGAAGGTGTGTTTCATCACGTTTCCGACTTGCTTTACTGTCAAGCACTCGGGAATCCCAACCTCATCCATTACAACACCGATGTCCTCTTTGGTGAGTTCAATACTATCCGTATTGTCTTTTCCGAGGATTGTAATGCTTCCGCTGTCCTTGTGGATCATATCGAGAATAAGCTTTATCGTGGTGCTTTTGCCGGCACCGTTCTCGCCAATCAGTCCCATAATACATCCGCTTGGCAGGGTAAGATTCAAATTATCCAGCATAAAGCCGGGATATGATTTTGTTAGGTTTTTAATTTCAAGTGCGTTCATCCTTGTTCCTCCATACTGAAATTAACCATTTCAATAATATCTTTTTTGCTCAAATTACAGGAAGCGGCGAGTCTAACGATCTCGTCTATGTGTTCTTCGATCTTTTTCAGATTTTCTTCCCGAAGCAGTTCCACATTCTTTGGGGCAACATAGCACCCCTTGCCGGGAAGTGCGTAGATAAAGCCATCCTTTTCGAGTTCTTCGTAAGCACGCTTTGTGGTAATAAAACTGATACGCAGATCCTTGGCAAGACCACGA
>JAFUNI010000012.1 GCA_017482385.1 Oscillospiraceae bacterium
CAGCTGTTATCATAGTTGATGGTTGCGTCGGGGACTTCTGCCGCATGCACGGCCGGGATGCAGGAGAGCAGCATAGCCAGCGCCATGCAAAGGGTCAAAATGTTCTTGAACTTTTTCATTTCAAAGGTTCCTTTCATAATTGAAGATTTTGATGGTTGATATTCGGATGATTGGGGAACAAAAAATGACCAGGGGGATCCCTGGCCAAAAATGGCAGACGCTTCATGGTGTTATTTCTCCTTCCGCTTGGGTTGGGGCATTAACTGGATGACTGCCAGTGTGCTGACGCACAGGAGGGCAAGTACGATCCAGGGCTGCACGATCAGGGTGTTACCACCGGTTTCGGGCATGGTGAACACTTCTGCATTCACGACCTTGAGGGAAACGACCAGTTCATTTTCCACATTCAGGCCACCTTCGTATGCAGAGGACTGCAGCAGCTGATAACCGTTCTTGGCTTTGGTTTCAGTCAGACGGTACTGCAGCGTGGGATACAGACCTTCGAAGCTCACCAGACCGGTTTCATCGGTGACCAGTTTGCCGCCTTCTAAGAGCCCGGCCGTGGTACATCCGCCGATCTGGGGCACTGTGGAATCAGTATAGGAGACGCTCTGCCAATTGACGCCGTCTTCACTCCACTCAAGTGTGAATTCGGTGCTGTCCAGAGACTCACCCCGGGTATCGACCTTGTGGATACTGATCTTGCCGGGCCGCAGTGCATTGGTGAAGGGTACCTCAGTGGTTTGACCGGCCGTAACTGTGATTACCACAGACTGATCTGTAATGCACTCCCACAGGGAATTCTCTTCGATCAGTTCGGTGATCAGATACTGACCGGGTTCAAGATCGTACTCGATGGTACCATCGGCGCCGGTGGTCACAGTGGTCAGATACACCGCATCGGTCTCACCAACGATGCGGGAGATGGTAAACTGCCAGCCTTCTACAGTACCGGCTTCCGGATTGGCCAGAGTCTTAATGATCTTGGCCTTACCAACCCACTCGTTGAGGAAAGTTACCTCTGCGGTTTCACCCGCCACCACGGTAACGGTCTTCTCGGGCTCCGGATCATTGTGCCAGTAGGGATACTCACCGTCAGTTTCCTTGACGGTGTAGACGCCGGGCTCCAGATCCACGATGATGATGCCAGTGGAATCGGTTACGTAGTCGCTGATCTTAGTACCGTCTGCAGCAAAGATAGAGAAATGCCATCCTTCCACACTACCATTATTGGTAGCGGTCTTGATGATCTTCGCCTTGCCGATCCATTCATTCAGGAATGTAACCTTCGCGGTCTGACCAGCAACAACGGTCACCTTTTTCTCAGGATTCGGGTCGTTATGCCAGTAAGTGTACTTACCATCCGTTTCAGTAACGGTGTAAGTACCAGGCTCGAGATCCAGCGTGATGATACCGGTAGAATCAGTTACATAGTCGCCAACCTTATTACCAGCGGAATCCTTCACCGTGAAGTGCCAGCCCTCAACGGAACCACCATTGGTAGCGGTCTTTACGATCTGCGCCTGACCACGCCACTTGTTCTGGAATGTTACCTTTGCGGTTTGACCCGCAACGACGGTAACAGACTTGGTGGGAGTAGGATCGTTGACCCAGTACTTGTATTCTCCGTCAGTTTCAGTGACAGAGTAGGTGCCGGGCTCCAAATCCAGGGTAATGATGCCGGTGGAGTCAGTTACATAGTCGCCAACCTTATTACCAGCAGAATTCTTCACCGTAAAGTGCCAACCCTCGACGCTACCGCCGTTGGTAGCCGTCTTGATGATCTGAGCTTGGCCCCTATACTGGTTTTGGAATGTGACCTTGGCAGTCTGGCCCGCGGTAACCGTAACGGTCTTGGTGGGATTGGGATCGTTTACCCAGTACTGATATGCGCCGTCAGTCTCGGTAACGGTATAGGTACCAGGTTCCAGATCCAAGGTGATCACACCGGAAGAATCAGTTACATAGTCACCGACTTTGTTTTCCGCAGAATCCTTTACGGTGAAGTGCCATCCAGCAACGCTACCGCCATTGGTCGCAGTCTTAACAATCTGCGCCTGACCTCTGTATTGGTTGGTAAAGGTAACAGTGGCTGTTTCATTGGCCTTGACCGTAACTGTCTTGGTGGGCGTGGGGTCATTTACCCAATACTTATAGGCCCCGTCAGTTTCAGTGACCGAGTAAGTGCCAGGTACCAGATCCAGGGCAATTACGCCGGAAGAATCGGTTACATAGTCGCCGACCTTGTTTCCACCTGAGTCTTTAACCGTGAAGTGCCATTCTGCCTTACTGCCACCGTTTGTGGTGGCTTTGACGATTTTGGCGACACCGGTAATCAGCTTGTTCTCCGCGTCTATGGTGATCGTCATGTTCGGCGTGCTGTCCGTCAATTCCACCTCCCAAGAGGCTGTGCCACTGGCTTGATAGCCGGAAGGAAACACCGTTTCTTCAACGGTGTATTTGCCTAAAGGCAATGCTGCACTGATGGCATAACCGTTGCTGTCGGTGGGACCGATCACGAACTGTTCACCCGAAGTCTGATGGGTTGCAACAAAGGTTGCACCGGACAGAGCGTTACCGCTGGGATCCTTCTTGTTCACTTCGATATATCCTTCAGACTGGATATCATTGAAGTCCAGGTGGTAGAAACCAACAGGATCGGACGCCTTGCTTCCAGTGGAAGTAGACATCCACTCGATCACGGAGATTTCGGGGCCACGAGAGTTACCAACGTGGATCATGAAATGCTTTAAACCGTTGTTATAGCCACCACTGCTGTACATGTAGTACTCACCGGCATAAATGGCCACGTGGGTTAAGGTACCGTCGGACTTGCCGAAGATAACCACATCACCAGGGACCAGGTTGTCGTAGGCAGTGTCTTCATCGGTATACTTGGTAACACCACTGCCAGACTCATTTGCAAGGGCATCCAGCGTTCGCTTCCACAGACCAACAGTCGTCAGATAATAGTAGCTGCCGGAGGCACCCATTTCCTTCGCCTTGTTGTAAACCACACTGGTATCGATGCCTTCGATATTGGGCAGATAGTTACACAAGTAGTAAGTGGCAAAGGAGGCACACACTAAACCATTAGATTCGAAATAGCTGATGTTAGGTGCTTTGCCGGTAGGCGTACTGGAATCGGCAACTGTCTCATCACCGTTGGGACAAGAGCCGCTCTCCCAGTAGCTTATGTCAGACAGAACATCCGGATCATTGGTCTTCAAACGACTGGCGATATACTCGTAGACATACAGCTGGCCTTTATCTTTCTGCCGCTGAACGTCATATCCCGTATATTCCAGTGCCCGAAGGATGGTGTTGTCCCACATTTCGTCAGGAATAGAGCCTTGCGAGGCAAACAGTGCGATTCCACTTTCCAGCATCTCCTGCTCCTCTTCCGGAATGTATTCCGTCACCGGCAAGCCGTAGGGATACGGGTTATCCGGGTCCAGAGGATCATATCCTTCAATCGGCGCAGGAAGATCAGGGTCTTCGTATGCGGACGCTTGCGCAACACCCGGGAATAGGCTAAACATTAGGACCATTGCCAGGAGCAGCGTAAGGACACGCATCGCTTTGACTTTCATTGAAAATCATTCCTTTCCTCGAAATAGTAAACAGGCTTCCGTCCATTTAGGTCAGAAGCCTGTTTCTTACATATTCAGTTGTAAGGGATTAACCGTAGTTGGTTCTTCCCACCATAATGCAGCCATACCACCCGTAGGCTGTCCCTGCGCGGTATTCCACGCCAATACCGATATAGCTGAACTTGCTTGAGCCGACATAGCTCCAGTGGCTGGAGCTGTTACGGCAGAGGTCAGCGATGTACTTGCCCATCTCCTCTGCGGTCTTGCCTTCAAATCCTGCACAAATCGCCTCGGATGCCTCGGCATCATAATAGCTCTTACTGGCGTCTAAGCCGGCAAGCGTTGCATCCACCCATTTACCATACTCATAATACGCAAGTGCTTCACGCTTATCTGCAGTATCATGGGAATAATTATAGGTCAGCTGGTCAGCTCGATACTCTGCAACCAGTGTCATGCCGGGCAAGATCGTGCACGCGGGCACACCTGCTGCCACGCGATACTGATTTATGTATTGTGCAGCGTACTGAGCAACCTGCCTCTTGAACTCGTAAGAATCCTTATCAATCTGCGGTTCAGTTTCCTCTGGTTCTGTTGTAGGTGGCTCAGTTTCTTCAGGTGTCGTTTCCGGGGGCTGTGTAGGAGCTGTTTCCGAAGGTGTGGTGGGTTTCGGTTTTGTTTCCTCAGGCGGAGTTGTCGGAGTTGTTGGTTTTTCTGTTGCCTGCGGAGAAGTAGGCTTGGGTTCGGTGGGGGTGGTGCCTTCGTTCGGCCCGGCCGGCTCGATCCCTTCAGTGCTTTCTGTGCTGTTTTCAGATGGGTCTGGCACAGTTGGACTTGTCGACGTCGTAGCGCTGGGATCCGGGCCCGCATTCTCACCTTCCAGGGGATCGGTGGGATCAGTCTGGGAGGACTGGCTTTCAGAGGGTGCACTCTGATGGAGATCAGGGCCACTCGAGGCAGCCGGATCTGAGTCTGGGACAGTACAGCCAACCAGCACCAGACTCAGTGCGAGAATAATAGCGATAAGTTTTTTCATGATATCTCTTCCCTTCATAATAGATTTCATTACTATTACACGAATGAGTATCACAAAGTGCAACTCAGCTCGCTAATTTTCGGTACCCTCGAGATGCCTCGATGACACATCGGTCCAGAATCTCCAGGAAGCGGGGTTGGGTAATTTCGGTATCCAGCCAGTGGGTGGCACGGTATTGATAAAGGCCAGTGTACACATTTACGCAGTGGCTACCCAACACGCTGGTGAGATTCAATAAATTTGTTTTTGAGGAGAATGCCCTTTTGTGGTCATCAAGGGGTTTTTCTAAACAGAAGACCATCAGCGGGTGAAGTTCTGAAAAGAGGATTTTCAAATCAAATTCCTCATAAACAGCCTTAATTGAGGTCTCATCTTGAGACTTTATCTCTAAGCTGCCACAAATCATCTTGCGAGTGTTTCGCAAACGGTTTTTCCTGCGCAGGATCTCCTCACTGCTCAGTTCACATTGCTCCATTGAGATTCCTTCTTTCTGGGGATTATTTGGGTATGGTTACATAGGTGATCTTGCCCCAGACCGATTTTGTTTCCATGCTCACACCATCGATGGTGACGATCACGCGTGCATCAATGGGAGGTCTTGCACGAAGCGGGAATTTGCAGCGGCATTCTGCTCCCATATCCAGCTGGACAAAGATACCGGATTTATCGATCATGGTAACTGTGCCGGCATAGTTGCCGCCTACATCGATCTTCTCCAGTGCTTTCTCTGTGGGATTGGTCGCAACCTGCTTCACGGACGCTGCAACAAAGATGTCCTTTGGATCACTGCGGTCGAGCTTTGTGATCTTGACTAGGATTCGGTCGCCGGGTTCAAAGTAACCCATCGCATCCGGAATTCTGGTATGACTCAGCTCACGCAGGGGGATGTAAACATCAATGCCAAACAGCTCCACAAAGATGCCATCCGGAATGACCGAAGTCACGCGGGCCTCACAAACCAGTCCCTCGTAGACACGGAATGTGCCCTCCCGGGTCAGGTTCAGGTAGTAATGACGCCGTTTGGTTGCCATTGCTTCCTTTCGGTTGCCTACTGCCAGACCGGTATTCTGATCAATGCCCTTGATGACATAGTCGATTTCCGATCCAAGCCGCTTTTGCAGCATGTACAGGTACATTTCGTTGGGCGTTCTGTCCCGAAGATCTCTGGGGAGATCCACGACCATGGAGGCCATAAGGATCACCTTGTAATCTCCGTGATAGATTACTGCCCGGGGCATACCGCCATCGGAGTGCTTCTCAACACCTTGGATCCGGTCAGTAAGATAGCGGCCGGTCTTCAGGGACTCGATCAGGTCCAGGAACTTATCCCGGGCCTTTTCCAGTTCGGTCTGGACACCAAGCTCATCATCAATGGCCAAGATCTCCGTGTTAGGCATGGGGACCTCCATCTTGATCCGGGTACGGGGAACAGGTTCTTCAGTTGCTTCCGCTTCCGGAGCTGCTTTGCCAGCAGACGGCAGAACATCTCGGGCGGATACGCGCTTCCGGGGCTGCACCTTCATAACAGGATCAGTCTGGGAGTCTGGGGTGTTATCTGCAGAAGGTTCTGCAGATGCGGGGGTAACCTGGGTCTGATCCAGGTCGGTTTGGGGTTCTGGTGCTTTCAGCACGCCATCAGACGGCGGGCCTTTGCCACGCGGGGCCATTTCACATTCCTCCTTGTTAGTTGGTATTCTGAACGACTTGCGTCGGACTCAGTTTTTCACGCTTTTTCTTTTTGGGTGCCTCAGGTTCAGGTGGTGCAGTAAATCCAGTCTGGGGCACAGCATATTGTCGACTGGGATTATAGGACTGAATCGTCGTGGGCACCAGTTCCTTGGACATAGGATGCCGGGTGTAGTCAAACTTTTTAAGCTTCAGCATGTTCTGACCACGGATAATGACCAGCATCTCATCGTGAGGAAGCCGAAGCACCTCATCCGATGTCAGAAGCTTGCGTCTGCCTTGACCTTGGGTTTCACGGTACTGGGGGATAACCTGCGCCAGCGCTACGGTCTTCTTCACAGTCATCGTGGAATCGACCTGGATACTCATTTCACCGCTGCGGTCCGAGATGTAGTCTGCAGTAACATCATCGGTACAGCCCAGCATCAGCTGAATGTCACAGTTTCCCACGATTTCAGCCCAGAGGTTATTGGGATACCGGTTTTGAAGCTGACCCAAGCTCTGCACAGCGAGCATCACGCGGATATCTCGAGAGCGGATAACACTGAGGGATCTGCAGAAATCAGATCCGTCTGGGGCACCACCGATACGGCCGATGTTATTGAACTCATCCAGGATCATATTGACCGGAACAGGACATTTGCCACCGGGGGAATTATCTGCAAAGCGAGTCAGCTTGATAAACAAGAAAGAAAAGAACAGCGAGGATATAAATGCCATCGATGTCTCCTGATCGCTGAGAATGATGTAATAGGCGCATTTGTGTCTGCCTGGTGCGGTGAGGTCGATATCGGAGCAAGAAACCAATTGCTTGACTGCCTGGTCTTGAAGCACCTGCAAGCGGGTGCCCAGTCCCAGAATAATGCCTTGCCTGACCGTATCACTGGATTGGGCAAACAAGCTGAAGGATGCTTTCGACGGGTGTTTTCTTGTATCCTTAAGCACACTCTCTATGAAATGCGTCAACAGTGGGTTGGTCAGAATCTCATATACAGTTGCCAGGTTCTTTTCACTTGCCGGAATATCCGGATTTGTTTGGACATAAAGAACCAAGCCCTTCAACAAATTGGCTTCGCCGTTATCCCAGAAGTGATCGCCCTTACCGGAGCTGGTGTTGCCAATGATGACATTGGTCAGCATCTGCGCCATCAGGGTGTCTTCTCCCAGATCGGACATACAGTTCCAGGAGTCACTGTGCAGCGGATCTACCAGGTTCAGGACTTTCACCTCATACCCATTTTTGCGAAACAGCTCAGAGGTCTCATTGTACATCTCAGACTTGGGGTCCGAAATGAGTATGGACTCACCCCGGCGAATCGCTGAGAATAATGCATTGCGCACGATCGCGCGGGATTTCATGGTGCCGGATGCTCCGAAAACTGCTGTATGTCGATTGAGTCTGGTGTCTTCAGGCAAGCAGATGAGCTGCCCCTTCCGTTCGCCAAGGATCATACCCGTGGCTTTTTCGGGAGTGCTCACCTCCAAGACTGATTTCATTTCCTCCTCGGTCATCCAATCGGCCGTTCCATAAGTTCCGTGCTTGTTCTTGGTAAATCCTCGCTCATCGTAGGATGTGCCGGAGAACTTATCGTGGACCTTGATGTAAATGAAGATTGCTGCGCCGACACCGACGATAAGAAGCAGTGCTTTGAGACCGTTTCCGGTGAAGGCACTGGCAAAGCAGGTCAGCGGATTCCAGTCTGGGGATTTCATTTGAACCTGTCCCATCATTCCGCCTGAGGACAGCCAAACATTGTAGTTGGTAAATATCTGGCCCAAAAGGCCACCTAAATAAAGCAGAGCGGCACAGCCCAGTATGGCAGCAACTACGATTGCCACCCTGCGGGATTTCTCATTCATTGGAACCACATCCTTCATAAATAGCGTTTTCTACGGTTTCCATCGTCACCGTCTGGAGGGAAACCTTGTCTCTTAGGTAGCTTCGCAGAAACGGCACCTGCTCAGGAAAGCAAATGATGGAAGCCTTGTACTTCTGAACCCGAACGGTATCCCAAAATGCCTTCAAGCGGAAGATATCACCGTCCAGGAAACACAGCACGTATGCTCCATCTCGAGTTGCGTCATAGCAAAAGGTTGCTCCCACTCCAGCTCGTTCATCCTCATCAAACAGCAAATCCAGCAGTGTTTCATTCCAGTCTGGGAGAGTCAGTAATTTGATAAGACGGATACCGAAGGAATCCAACGGAACAAAATGCAGATGATCATAGATCTCGTCAAACCGATCCTCAACACGATTGACCTTTCCAAGGAATGCCAGCGTCGGCTGCGCGAGACTGTAGTCACCCGCCAGCATAATTGCTGAACTCATTTCTTTCTGACCGGTATTGGTTCGTGCGGCAGATCGCAGGTGGATCAAAACCTTGCCCTCACCACGCCCGTTCCACTCCATCCTGGAATTACGGCTGTTGTAGATGGCATAGCAACCACCGGAAGAAAACAGCATTCCGGTGATCCGGGAAAACGCAACCTTATTGATTCCGTCTTCCTCGATATGCTTGAGTTCGTGGCTCGTATAGAATACAGGTTGGTCAGGAGGTGTTGCATCAAAACGAGTCGGCTGCAATGGAGGCAACTGAAAGGGTGATGTCTCTATCCCGGCCAACCGGAAAAGGGCCGCCGTTTCTGCCAGACGGTGTGCTCGATCGATCCGTTCTGCTGAACTGGATATTTTGGCTTTCCCATAAACGCGGACATAATAGGCAGCGGCATCTGGATTGATCATCCGGAGCACTTCAAGTCCCTTTTGACCCAATCGGATGGTCTTTTGCTTTTTGCTGCCGGATATGTTCAGCAGCCGTCCAGTGATCTTTTGGGGATGGTCAGGTACGCGATAGGTTTGATCCTGAGCCATCTTGGTTATCGTTTTGCGATAGGTTTCGTAATTGCCCAAAAGAGCAATAGATGCATAGGGAAATTCGGCAACATAGGAAAGAAAAGTGAGCATTTCGTATGCGATTGAGCCTTGTCGGATGTGTATCATCTCAACGCCCCCAGAATTGGAGAGTTTACCTCTATGTGCCTGCTCTGTCCACCGAAAGTGGCACGGTTTTGAAACCGGATTTTCTTAGAGCCACAAGGGTTTTTCCCACTTTGAAAGTGTGCGGAATACCTCCGCGTTATTTTAAGGCGATTTTGGTACGGTTTTTTCTCCCAAAAATGACGATTGAACACTCAGTTTCACCCCTTCCTCGGGGAAGGTTTTGGATGCCTCATACCATTTGACGAAGTCCTGTTCCGGGACCACATAAACCTCTGTCCGCTCGGTCGGACCCTCTACACTACAGTGGTGATGCTGGCAGTATTTCGGGGCATCGTCGGTCATGACAAACAGAGCAATGGCATCCGTGATCTCGTTGGTCTCAATGTTGTCGTGATCACGTTTCTTACGGTCGGGGTATCCCTGTGCGTATACATGACGGTAGATGATCACGCAGTCATCAAAGCGAACCGGGAATTCATTTTTGAAGAACCTCTCCAGTGCAGGATACAGTTGACCACGAATGTACTCGACACCGCCTTTTTCCTTTTTGGGCAGCATCCTGGGAAAGCGGACACAAAACCATCCTTCATCGGTATAACCGATTTCAAACGGCACTTCCTCAGACATGATTCGCTGCACCTCTTTCTTGGCATAAGGCAGACCGGTGTAAGTAGGAATTGCACGATAACAAAGGGCAAGTGCCTCAGCATGACGGTAGTTTTCAAAGGCCAACATATTGGCCTCAGAGAGCATCCCGTACTCCTGCGCATATTGCATTTTGATCGTGCCGGCGTAAAGCTTGGGAAGAATCCGTAGGACTCTTCCTGTAACTTCGGTAAAGCTATTGGAATCCATTGTTGTTCCTCCTAAGCAGAATAGAAATTAACATTTGGAGCCTTTTTACCAGAGGGCTCCAGGGTCACGAATATGCACTTGGCATCCGGAAGCCAAACCGTTTCAGCGAAGTCCATATCCGGGACCACTATCAGAAAAACCTTGTTTTTCTCGGGGTGGAGAAGATGTGTCAAATGCGCATCTTCATAGCCCAAGACAATGATCTCGTAAAAAGTTTTCTCCTGGACAAAGCGAATCTGGGAGGGGCTGTCCGCAATCTGATGGCTTCGGGGATCTATGTTCGCTATAAACTCAAGCAGTACATAAACCGCTTCGTGCATCTTAGGTACGATGGTGCAATACCGATCAATGGCATAATATTTATGGTTCTCGATCATCGCGATTTTCCGGTAGCGGACAAGTCCATTCAGAATCCGGGTCACTGTATCACTGGGCTTGTAATGCAGAAGCTTTCGGATCATCTCTCTGGACATTGGACCGTATTGGCTCAGCCAGCGGACGATCAGATGCTCTTCTTCTCGTAGTGCCATAGTGTTTCTCCTTGTACTTATAAAGGGCGTTATACTCATAACGGGCTTTATGAGTACAACGCCCAAGGGTTAAGTTTGCTCCTTCTGCCGTTTGCGAAGGATGGCTTCCAGCTCAGCACGGTCAGTGGTAATCATCTCTTTCTCCTGCGCCGATGCCTTGATCACAACAGGAACCTTGTTGTTATTGCTGTGGATCAATGCTTCACCTCGTTCGAACTGGGTGATCGACCGTACTTCCGTGTGGGTGAGCTTCAGCACATCTTTGACGTACTGGGCTTCATCCTGCTCCAAATTCAAGATGATCTTGTTCTTGGAGTTATTGATGATGGCCCGTCCGTACTTGCCGTCGTCCAAGCTGAAGAAGTCGCTGAGGTCCTGGGTGGCTGCAATCGCTGCGCCACCGTAGCCACGAATGACCTTGAAGATTTCCAAGCAGAACTCAGCGGCCATCCTGTTGGAGGAGGCACCAATGAGCTGCCAGATCTCATCGATCATAATGGCTTTCTTTTTCGTGCGGTCGGCCTTGATATTATCCCAGACATAATCCAGGGCAATCATCATACCGACGGGAAGTAGCTTGCCCTTCAGCTCCGACAGATCCAGAACGATGTACTTATTCTTCAAGTCCACATTGGTCTGACGGTTGAAGCTCTGAGCAGAACCGGTAACGAAACGACTGACGATGGCAGCCACACGGGCCGTCATAGGATTATCCTGCAGGTGCTTATGAAGGTCGCCAAGAATCGGCATCTTCTTAAGCTTGGGAGGATAAACATTGGCATCGACATACAGCGAATTGTTATCGTGGGTGATACCGAAATCGTTGTAGGTCTTGATGAGGGCTTCATCCAGCATCTGCTCTTCCTCGTTTGTCATATCGGGAATGAGCAGGCTGAAGAAGATCATCAGCTGCTGGATCTTTCTGGCGAGCATCGAGTCCATATCGTTGTAGTCCACTTCATCGATCAGCTCCATCTCCGGGGAGATGGTGTGCCGGATCTCCATCACATTGATGCAGTGCGGAGAGCCGGGGGCGATCTTGATGAACTCACCGCCGATCTTGCTGCAGGCCCGCTTGAACTCATGACCCTTGATGGGGGCTATGATATAGCATTGGATGCCGCGCATTCGCATTCGGAGCGCCAAAAGCTGGAGGGTGAAGGTCTTACCAGCACCAGAAGTGCCGCACATGGTAAGGTTTGCATTCTTGTTGATCTTCGTATTGAAGAGGTCAACAATACAGAGGGAGTTGTTATGCCGGTTGACGCCCAGCAATACGCCGGAGTCATCAGACATTTCAAAGCTTGTGAACATATAGGTAGAAGCCGCACCGCTGGTCAGCACATTGCGCTGGGTCTTTTTCACCAGCTTGGGACTGATCTGCAGGAACGGCATTACCGAGCGGAGTGCTTCTTCCTGTTGGAAACGGCATTCACTGAGGTACATATCCATCGACTTGAGCATATCGATCATCTGCTGCTTACGCCACAGAAGCTCATCGTAGGTTCTGGCCGATACTGTCACGAAAACGGACATATAGAACAGATCCTCGTTGTGGTTAGCGATACCGTTTTTGATGTAGTAGCCGGCTTGGATGGAGTTGGTAAGCTCTTCGTAGTCAGTACTGGTATCGTGCATACCCTTGAGCTTGGTGCGATTCAAGCGGATGCGCTGTGCCACCTTGTCAATGGTCTTGCTTCGGTTTTCGCGATGCAGGTGCACATCAATATCAACACCTTCGCCGGCATTGATAAGGCTGGACATCCAGCCGCCCCGGACGCGGTTGGGATAACCGTCGCCTTTAATATACAGGAAGCAGTAGTACCTGCCGTCCATGATGATGTAATTATGGTGGGTCAGATCCAAGCCTCTGGGGGCAATGAAATGACGAACAGGGATCTGCGGGATGGGATCAATACCGATCACCTTACCCTTGGATGCCATCGCATCCACGATCACACGGTTGACCCGGTCCGTAAAAGGCTCATCTACGCAGGATCTGCGGTTAAAGAACATATACAGGATCTCAGCAGTTGCTTCGTCTGGGTTCTTAGGCTGCAGGATGTTGTTGCCGCACTGCATGAAGTAGGCCCGGGCATTCTGCTCGGCACTGACCAGCATGCTGTAGATTTTGGAATAGTCATCTGACTCGTTCCTGCCGATGGCCTCATACTGGAAAATCAAAAAGAAACGCCGCGTCAGCGCTTCTCGGGATCCCACATCCTTAATTAGCCGGATGTAATCTTCACTAAGCTCTTTACACTGTTCGTTGTCCTCCTCGGACATCTCCTGACGCAGCATTGCAATATGCTTGTCAGAATCAGCCTTGCGGGTAATAGACTTGAACTGCAGGCGCATAGGTGAGATCTTCAGCCAACTGGCGAAGGAGGATAGGATGTTGTACTGCTCCTCAGAGGATCGGAGCATAAAGTTGATGGGTTCGATTTCAAGGATCTTCACATAACGGCCGTCGGTGGTCTCCACGATGCCGTTTCGGATATCTTTGACCGGGAGGAAAGGCTGGACAAACTCAAGCTTTTCCGGCTTATTTCTTTTTGCCTTTTTTGCCCGGGTTTTTGAGTTGTTTTGGGTCATACTTATAACCAATCCTCCTGAAGTGTAATTTCCGCCGGCCAAACCAGAAGGAGACGATATGCCCCAGATACTGAAGCAGGGAGTCTCCGTCAATGCCCATAACAGCAACCACAGCCAACGGAATTAGGGTGACAGTCATCACAACGATGCGGATTGTCGTGGACATTGGAATCCACATCAGCTCCGGATAACCAAGTAGGATCACTAAGAAGACAGCCTCGATGGCATTGCGGGTCTCCACCATGCCGCCGAGGAGCTTTCCGGAATCCGTGTAGTTCGCCGGAATGGCATACACATTGCTGAATTCCTTTTCTTCCATACTCAACCTACTTCAACAACGGGGGTAGTCTCAATGCTGAGGATCTGCCAACAAGGGATATGCAGCTGAATACCGGAATCGTGGTTGATAGTCAGCAGATCACCCTGTTTCAGATCCTTCAGCTTTGTAACAACACGGTCCGCTTCTACTTCAAAGAACTCTTCGCCCTTAATGTAGGAGCCACCGATGAGATTGATTCTGTAGCTGGATCTAAGCATTTTTATCACTTCCTTTATTCGATGGGATGTACCGGAGGTCATTCTTCCACTGACTCCCCGGTTGAGATGTACAGGATATTGCGTGCAGGGATAAAAGCGCGGCTGGTCTCGGGAGTTCCAACAACCAGAATGTCGTCTGGTTTACAGCGCCAAAAACGGTTGTGAAGATACGTGTCCACAGGACCATTGCACTCTTCACGAACAAGGATCGTGCGACCACCAATCAGGTGGATTCGATAGTCTTGGATGTGCATATGCTACCTTCCTATTCGATAGATGTATGCGGTGGTGTCATAGCGACCCAACCGCAGAGCTTCATTGTGGTCTGGGACGAAGATGTCCACACGACCAATATCGTTTTCGATCCCGGACCCGCCCCGATCTTCAACAGTATACATGATGCCATTGATCATGATCTGGGTGCCGAAGGGATAATAGCTGGACATGGCAACCATTCCGCGCTGCACATTTTTGCCACTGGCAGTGATGCCTTGGGCATTTTCTCCGCAGCATTTGGTGCACGCACAGTAGTGGGTCACATTCACCTGCAGGGCATACAACGGCTTGCCGTAAGCAGTGGAGCCTACCGGTTGATCGAAGTCCACATTCTTGGGACGACGTAACCGTAAGGATCCTTCGTAGCTGGGCGAGTTAAATACAACGCCGGTACCGCCAGCGGAGTGGACCCACATTCGGGTTCCGTCCTCAGCATAGCCTGCAAAGATCAGCACATGGTTCCAACCGGACCCATCGCTTTCCATCAGGAAGCCTAAATCTCCGGGAAGCAGCTCGTCAGCGGTGATTGCTTCTGAGTTTTCCCATTGGCCGCCGGTACCTGCCTGGAGGCTGATGCCCAGGGCAGTTTTGTAGGTCCAGTCAGAAAAACCGGAGCAATCCAGGCCAAAGGGCCGAATCGTTCCGGAGGAACTGGAGCCTGCTGCTGTGACCAACTTGGGAGTATTCCACTCATCATTCCAACCTGCAGCACTCTTGCCACCCCAGAAGTAGGGCACCTTGCCAACCAGCGCAAGGCCGGTGGTGATGATGTGCTTTCGGGTGGCATTACAATTCTGCATATTGACAAAGGCAATCAGCTCCGCATCGGTAAGAGGCACTACAGATCCGCTTCCGAGCGTTCCATAGATAGTCATCTTCAGCGAGTTGGACATGTTCTGGGTTACTTCTCCATAGGTGATTGTCGAACCCGGATACTGTGCAGTCATATCGATGCCAAACGCGGCGGCGATCACGCTGTTGTCAAAGGGATGAATGGTGCACTCCACATACTTGATAGTCTCAGTGGTGGGCTCTAAGGTTTCTTCGCCATCTGCTTCATAGTAGGTGGCGCTCCTTGTGCCGGAAATTGACCCATTAGAATAGGTTGGCACCGTAACCGTCACAGCTTTGTACTTGGGTACAGTAACAGCGGTTTCCGACTCCAGGACCTCATCCGGCAGGTAGTAGGTTCGCTGTTCTGTGGTGTAGGTATAGCGGGTAACGCCATTGACAATTCCGTTCACCTGCACAGATGTAACCACGGTTACCGTTACCTCTTTATATGTAGAATAGGTAACCGGAACGATTTGCTCCATCTCCTTCTCTACAGAGGTCACCGGAAACATCTGCCCGGTAGTGCCGCCCAGCTTGCTGAGCATATCCGAAGAGTTGGTATTCTGTTGTTGGAGGGATGCGGAGTAAGCCGCCAGAATGTAGCTGACATCATAGCCGGCAGAACTCTGGGCGTAATTGGCCAAGGCTTGCATAGACAGATCATAGTCATATCCGCCATCCTGAATAATGGTTTCCACCGAGACCAATGCCTGGTCATAACCGGTATCCACAACAGCGGTAACCTCATCCGTCAGCTCATCATAGGCTACAACGACCGAGGCATTCTCCGTGGAAAAGGCAGGTTCACTCCCGCCAGTTTTGATATAGTCCCAGATGATACTGGGAAGGGATGCGATCATCACGATCAGAAAGAGCAGCACAAGGCATATGCAAATCAGAATCTTAAACAGCGTATGCCGCAGTGCCCAAGCAGCCGAAAGGATCGCACCCCAGGGACCGCCGGCTGCGGTACCGGCTGCAATTTCAGCAACCGCTTTTCCGCCTTCCACACCGGCTTGCACCGTTGCGGCAGCTGCGTTGGCAGTTGCTTCCGCGCCTTTTACTGCGGCTTGCTTGGCGGCCTCTTTTGAGAATTGTTTTGCTGCTTGAGCGGCTTTTCCGGCAGCTTGACCAAAATTATCTTGGCCATCTCCCATTTGCTGCTTAGCCGGCTCGGACATTGGAATCACCTCCTGTGAAACCGGGGAAATGGAAAACGGCCATGACTGCAATAACAATCATGGCCGCATCCTTATTGTTTTCTTCTTGGGGGCTTGCGTTCAATGTCGCCACGCTTCTCCGGTTCGGAGTATCTGGCGGGTGTTTGCTTGTAGCGAACTGTTTCCACAGTCTCGGTACGAAGCTTGTCACCGTCATAGACCGCGTGCCCTTGCTCGTAGACGGGCCGGCGTTCCACTGCCGCTTCACCACGGATCGCATACCACTGGCTCCCGTGAGCATCTTCAAAGACTTGATAGTCTCCTCGGGGTGCAGCGAATTGCGCCGTGTCGTAAAAGCGGGTGCCGGAGCCGTCCTCATGTCGAACCTCGAAGTGACCGTCCTGGCGATGAGATCCATCCACCTGATAGACCTGCTCACCATAGCCAGGCATGAAGTTCTGGAAGGTCGCCTGGTTGTAGCTTTCAGCGGCATCACCAGATTCAAACTGAGGCACATCTGCGTGCTGCTGCATAGCGTACCAGTCCACACCGTTAGCAGACTGCATAACCGTATGGGGTGCATCAGGCTCCTGGAAGTAGGCACTGTTGTACCACAGGGTATTACCACCGTCCGGTGTGCTTGCCTCAATAACACCTTCATCCACTGTACGCAGAGAGGTGCCTTCGGGCGCACTGGGGAATGTTGCCGCAACCAGAGGCGCTTCGGAATAGAATCCGGAGTATCCACCATCTGCAGAACCATATCCACCGGAGCCATCCATAGGCTCTTCGCCGTGGTAAGGAACACCACCGACAAAGCCGCCGCTCTGAGATACCTCGGGGAAATCTTCTCCAGCTGCAACACCGGCAACGGCCGCACCGTCAATAACCTCTGTACCTCCTGCCACAACCGTCGTTCCGGGAATGAATACATCGCCCGGATCTCCGCTGATCTGAGGTGCTTCAGAGGATACGCTGATAGGAGTGCCGTCCATACCACCGGGATCCAGATGTGTGTCTCCACCAACAGGCGTACCGGACATTCCGCCGCCTGCAGGATCGACGGGTACACCGTCTCCTGCAGAAGTTCCCGCACCTTGCGGTGCATCTGCTGCCATACCGTTGAATACGGGTGCATCGTAGAAAGCACCACGACCTTCACCGCTGGCCATCTGATACCACTGACTTCCATCAGAAGCAGTAACAACACTGTGAGGTACATCCGGCTTCTCGTACTGAGCCGAGCTGTACATATCCACAGAGGATTGCTTTCCGTCCGGAGAGATCGCCGTAGTACTGATGTGTCCACCGGTGATCTGGGTTCCCTGGAGTTGGAAGCCTTGCATCTGGGGCATATAGTTGCTGAGACTGCGATCTGCAATGTCTCCCGCAATCGTGCCGGATGCATTGGGTGCTCTGGTTGCCACAGAGGAGATGGAATTGCTGTTCAGGGTCGCACCGTTTCTTGCGGCAATGCCACCAAAGGCACGGCCCACAAAACCGGCACCACCGCTGAAGCCCATTCGCTGACCGCCTTGTACGACAGCATCTCGGACATAAGAGTTGGGGCTGAATCTGTTCGCAAAGCCCTGTGCAAAGCCAGCTGCAGCGGCACCGGTTCCGGTTGCAACGCTTCCGCCAGCTCTGCCAAACATATTACCGGCACTGCGAGCAGCACCGCCGCCTACACCAGTGATCACACGGGCAGCCATTAGCAGTTCCATACCCATGCCGCTTCCGGTCTGGGCCACGTTCAGGCCAATAGCACCCAAGTAACTGTCAAACTTCTGTGCACACTTCAGATATGCAATGGCACAGAACAGCCACAGGAAGATGCTGCCTTTACCAGTAGTCAAAGCGCCGCCATTGGCAATGTACTGTCCCACAGAGGAAGAGAATCCACGAAGGAACCATACATTCAAAACCAGCAGCAGGAGCTGAGAGCCTACCATACGGCACCAGGACTTGAACACAGGGTTTGTTGCCTTGGAGGCGCCCATGGAGAACGCCAGAGGAGAGGTGTAGCACAGCACACCCACAACGATGTACCGCTCTACCGTCTCGAGCAGGAGCTTGAAATAGTTCCAGCCCAGGGCGATCTCCAAAATGAGGACCAGGATCATGCCCACCACACTGACCACCGCTATGATTGAGGTTAGTCCGTTGGTAAGGGCTTGTTCCACGCCGGCGAAGGTGAAATCCGAAGCCGTCATGGTAATGTCCATGAGCGCGGTATAGGGTGCTCTGGCTATTGTCAGACACACCGAGAAAATGGGTTTGGCATAGCCGATCAGGAACGCAAACAGTGCGCCTCGGACCAATAGGTGCCACGGATTCTCCGCCTCAGTAATTGGGCCTCCGAACGCTCGGAATAGCTGCCAGACGGTGATCAGTATCAAGATCGCCCAGGCAGTAACCTGCATTACATCGTAGGCCTTCGTTACGAAGGGGAAGTACTCCTCCATAGCTGTCATGTCGGTGCCCAGTGCTTCAAGGAACAGGCCGGACACCGCATCCATCAGCTGAGAGACAATACTTGCGATCCAGCCGACAATGCCTTCGAATATCCAGTCAAGCATCGGTTTTCACCTCCATCCTTGCTTGACACGGATCGTTTAGACGACAGTAGTACCGCCACCACCGCCGCCGGGGTTGTAGCTGCCGCCGGCAATGAGGGGCTGCAAGTAGGCAACGATGAAGCCCAGAGAGTTCAGAATGATCCATGTGATCACGATTCTCTTGAGCCACTGAGTTGCTTCCTCAACTGCTCGCTGGTTCCGGGAAATCATCCGGATGAGCAGTGCAATGGCACCCACAGTTACCGCAACGATGGTGCTAATAGCGACGATCTGACCGTAGATGTCCTGAAGGATCGTAGAGAAACGGTCCCAGATCGTGGCCGCCATCACTGGCTGCATAGACAGCATTGCGACAGAAGCCATGCCGACAGCAGACCAGTAGGCGTTTGTCAGTCGCTCCTTGCCCTTGGCGAGTTGCTTAACCATATGACATACCTCCTTTCCTCGAGGATGGAAACGAAAAAAGACACCATTTTGAAGGGCTGAAATCAGCTCTCAAAACAGTGTCTTATCGCTTCGTCCAATTTTGGACAATACAAGTATAACACGTTTCCATTTGCTTGTCATTAGCAACAACCTGCCACTTTATTTACGCTTTTGTGCCAAAATGTTTACACCTATTCAGAAGCCCTCAAGCATAGATAAAACCTCCAGCCAAGCAGCAATTTCCTCGGATGCTACGGACCAAAGGCGCATTGAGATAAGCTTAATTGCAAGCCTTCGAAGTCTGTAGTATGTGCGCACACTCATCCCCAGTTTGGCGAGAATCTCTTCGTTTTTGCGTTCGATTGGGTCAATATATGTTGTGTAAATTATGGAATACAGTTCTTCACCATTACCGGGTTTCTTCCTGAGCATAGTAAGAGCTTCCTGAATCCGATCAACCAGATGCCGCGTCTTCATCATCGCATTCACTCTGCTCTCAATACGCTTGTTTTCCAGGGACATTTGAACATCCAGCTTTTCGGCCAGCCTGTCTATATCCTTCATTGGAACAAGTAATTCAGCGCAAATCTCATCGGGAATGCACTCAAGAACCCATACAACCATCCGATACTGGTTAAGCATAACCTCGGTGTTGTGATAATCTCGCCGTGCCTTTTCTTGCTGCGCTTTTCTGATGTCTGGATCTTGAATTTGAGCATCTTCAATACGTCCGCTCTTCTTCAAATACTCCATAATCGAAACAGATTGAGCATGTATCCTTTGCTCTTCCGCATCATACGGGATTATTTTTTTCGATCTCATTGCGTTTCCTCCATTTCGTTGAAAGATTTCCGTCTAAACACGGTCCTCGTATCAACGAACCTTGTGACAAATCTGTTGGTTTTACAGTAATCGCACCCGGGCAGGCATACTGACAGTTCCTACAATGCTTACAGTTCCAACCATGAGAAATATACGTGCGTGTTATATGGTCAAAAGGCGCAACGCGGCATTCTGCCTCCAAAAGGGCAGACTCCTCCTGTCGACCTGCAATGACCTTCGCGCTGTGCCAGGCAACCATATGATTGACCTTGGTATTCTCGCTGTTTTCGCTGTACTTATAATTGCCGCTTATGAGTATTTCGCTAAGTATACTCATAACTTCATCCTGTGTAGGAAGCTGAATATCTGTTCCTGTCGGGTAATGCTTATTGAAAATGAGACAGCCATAGGAGCTGGGCAGGCGGTACAGAGAGAAGAC
Organism: Oscillospiraceae bacterium; assembly: GCA_017482385.1. GTDB lineage: Bacteria > Bacillota > Clostridia > Oscillospirales > Oscillospiraceae > Faecousia. The sequence goes on from JAFUNI010000012.1 coordinate 20,370, forward strand.
ATCCCCATGCTTCTTGAAGAATCTCCATACTTTTGTCTTTTCCCAACCCCAACGCTGTCCCAGGGTTTCCAAAGTTAGAACGGCACCGTATTTTCCGTACTGAACAACTGGGGAGAGATATGAAAAGGCATTCCCCCTGTCTTCAAATGTGGTATGGCACCAAAGATCGAGCCAGGCATCGGCCTCCTCGAAAATGTACTTTTGTTCAAAGAGTCGCTCCGTAATGTTTCTGGGCAAACAGAGAAAGCCGTACCCATCTGTTGCATAGACAGTCCCTGTCATACATTCCGCACCTGAGCATTTCACGACCCAGTCTGTGATTTCATAAGTAAGTTTCTTAGTTGTGCGGTCTAATGTGTATTTCAAATATCCGTGTGCTGCAAGCTGATCCAGTATCTCTAAGGCCGTAGCACGGCTTCTGACACCCAGAATGCTTTTTATACCGACAATACCTCCGGCCCACATTCCTGCTGTTACAGGGTTGATATGGCCGCAGTATGTTGCATTGCCCTTTCGGAAGGCAGCACGAGCTGCCAGCTTAGCCCAATGGCTCATAAGGCCTTTTCCCATATCCGGATAACTCCGGGGCAGTTTGACCCACTCATACTTGCCCAGGCACTTCATACCGCCATCCTCCTTGTCCTTGAAATAGAAAAGGCCAGCAAGATTTCTCCTGCTGGCCAAAGGGAAACTATTAAATTCGGACGATCAGTCCAATCAGATCGTCTACATCGATACCTACAAGATACCAATCCTTTCCCATCTCTATTCGGGTAGGGACCCACTTACCACTGATCTTCACATCAAAGGTTTCTCCGCAATGAAGACCTCCGTGATAGTCATAGAGAGAAAAACGGATATCCATCCGGTCTGAGCCGTGTCTTTTTACCAATGTTCCAACATTCATATATATCCTCCTCGTATATTGTAAGGCGAATGCCTAACTGATTGTAAGGCGAGTGACTTGATAAAAGGAAAGCGCCAAACGGTGTGACAGAAGCCGTTTGGCGCTTGTAACCTGTGTGGCAGGTCGGATAAGTTGCTTGATATTCAATTTGCCCTCCAAACGAAGGGGAAGTATGTCGATTCCTCTGTCGACCTCCTTGATTCAGATTAACAGAAAAACCGGCACGAACTTTCAAGACTGAAAAGTGGACAAAATCAGCGAAAACTCCGGCTTTTGCCAAACTTTTTCTGTTTGGCATATTATAACACATTCCTCCACCCGACGGACGATACCAGTAGCTTTCATATATATCTATCTCCTTATTTTACAAATTACGATGCTATTATTTGTAAAAGGGGAAGATTTATACTGCGCGAATTTACTTTTTAGGTTGAGTGTGTTATAATAATATAAAATATTTTGAGGTGAATATATAATGTTCTTTTTCAAGAAAAAAGAAGATAATCGCTGTTTTACATACTTTCGCATTGCCGGTGATTTTAATCCTGATGACATTACTGAAAAATTAGGACTAAAACCATATGAATCTTGGCGAATCGGCGACAAAAGAAAGAACGGTTCTTTATTTGATTTTGCTGCGTGGCATTTCGGAAAATGTGATATTTACAATGTTGATATAACTGAGCAGATGCAAGAAACAATAAAACCACTTCTCGACAAAATCGATATTTTAAATCAAATACGAGAAGAAAACGATGTGAGTTTCTACCTTGAGATTGTGCCATATTTATATCCAAACAATGATACACCATGTCTTGCTCCGTCATTAGAGATTATGGATTTTTGCACAGCAACCAGAACAGAAATAGACATTGATTTATACATTGATTAACCGTAAAAGCGGAGTGAATTTCACTCCGCTTTTGCTATGTATAGGTCAAAATATGCTGTTTTTTGTCAAAAAATTTTCTCCAAAAACTGCTCGAAACCCCAGTGTTTATGCGGCTTTAAGCGACTTTTGTGTTATTATAACACGAGCCTCCACCCGACGGACGATACCAGTAGCTTTCATATATATATATATCTATCTCCTTTAATTTACAAATTACGATGCTATTATTTGTAAAAGGGGAAGATTTATACTGACTGATTTACTTTTCATACTGTTCGTGTTATATTATTTAAGAGGTGGTATCTTATGAAAAAATTCTTTTCAAATATCAAGTCTGTTTTTATGATAATCGGCGGATTATTTCTAATATTACTTAGTGCCTGTGGAATTTTTTCAAAAAAGCACTTACACGGAGAAGATTTACTAAAGCTTTCTGATGACAAGCTTTTTGAAACAGTATATCTACAGACTCTTGATTTGGTGGAATCCTTTGCAGATGAAGAATCCGCGCTTGCACAAATCAGTCCTGTACAACGAACAGTATACATATTGAGCATTTATGATATGGAAATTCAGAACGGGGGTTTGTGTCAATTCTTTGTAAATTCTTCCCGTTCGTTGGCTCCGTATGTAAACCCATGCCTGAAAACAGTGGAAGCAGAAGCGCACAACCAATTATTTGCTGCGTTTGTTGCCAACAACCAGCTTGACCTGCACAACCTCGATTCCTTTGAAATTACCGATGTAGAAGAATATACTGCACAAACGGAACGATATGATTTCGATACCTTTGACAACGCCTATTGCGAACTAACTCCACTTCAAGATTATATTGTAGCGTATATTAAAGCCAACATCTCGGAATTTTGATATAACAGCGGAGTGAATTTTCACTCCGCTGTTTGCTATGTAATATTATATTTTGTGCAAATTGAGTTGGACAAGAATCAGCGAAAATCTAGTATTTATGCGGGTTTAGACAACTTTTGTCCTATTATAACACATTCCTCCACCCGACGGACGATACCAGTTGCTTTCATATATAAATTCTCCTTTAATTTCAAATCGTGTTACTATTATTTGTAACTCGTGGGAATTTATACTGCCGTAATTTACTTTTTGGGTTAATTGTGATATAATGACTATCTTGAGGTGATATCATGGAGAAGAAATCAAAACCTATCAATAAGTTTATATATTGTTTTTCTCTACTGACTTGGATTATAAATATCTGTTTTATTTTTATACCGTTTTTCTTTGAAATTTCTGGAATTTGGGTTGTAGGTATTTTTGTTTCTATCTTAATTCAAGGGATTGTTTCGGGTGCTTTTTTTGATGAAACACTCGTTCCAAAAATAAAACAAAAACGCAATATAATAGACTATTGCCTTATTACCTCTAAATACGTTTCTATCAGTTTAGCCGCTGTTGGCTTTTCCTCACTTTTAATAGGTGGAGGTGGACCTGAAATCATTGATGAAGCATATTGTTTGGTTAATCATGGCGATATAGTACGAAAAATTTCAGAAGGTTGGTTTATATATTTTACCATTTGTGAAATGCTTTTGTTCACATGTGGGATACTATATTTTTCAACATTTATGACTCTGCGTATTCGGGCATTATATTTAATCCAAAAACAATAACATATACAAAAAGGGCTGTCTCAAAATGATCGTTTGAGACAGCCCTTTTTGATATGTACAGTCAAAATATGCTGTTTTTTGTCAAAAATCTTTCTTTAAAAATCGCCCGAAAACCCAGTATTTATAAGGCTTTAAGCGACTTTTGTGTTATTATAACACGAGCCTCCACTCTTCTGACAATGCCAGTTGCACCCCAAGGGCACTTCCTTCGGGCGCTTTCATATATCTTTCTCCTTTTCCGTAGGGGGCGATGCCCACATCGACCCGCGAGCGGTCATCGCCCTGTTGCGGTGCCCTGTGTGCGCCTTGGCGACGGTGCGCCTGCGTTGCACACAGACCGCGGCCACCGCGACGCGCTAAGCGCCGACTTCGTCGGTTGCGCTCTGCACGCGGCCTGCGGGCCGTGTCGCTCAGGTCGCTCCTCCCGCCACCGGCGGCGCTCCCATCGCTCCCCTACAATAATTTTACAAATTACGCTGTTAGTATCTGTAAACGGGAGAAGATTATACTGACGGATTTACTTTTTTAGTCCGTTGTGGTATAATGCTCCTTCGAGGTGATTTTTTGAATATTTGGATCGTTTTGCTCGTAACCTTTTTTGCAGGTATGGGTGCCGGTCTGGGGACCGGTTTTGCGGGTATGAGCGCCGCCGCTGTCATAAGCCCCATGCTGATTACTTTCCTTGGGATTGAACCCTACACCGCGGTGGGTATTGCCCTTGCCTCCGATGTGCTGGCAAGCGCGGTGTCAGCCTTCACCTATGGAAAAAACAAAAATCTGGACATTAAAAATGGTCTGCTTATGATGGCTATGGTCTTGCTGTTCACAGTTGTGGGAAGCTATGTTTCCAGCGTTGTCCCGGCACAAACTATGGGCAGCTTCAGCACCTTTATGACGCTGATTTTAGGCATCAAGTTCATTTTGAAACCGGTTATGACCACCAAACAGGAAATGGAGGCCGTCAGCAGAAAAAGGAAGCTCGCAGGTTCGATTCTTTGCGGTATTTTCATTGGCTTCATTTGCGGCTTTGTAGGTGCCGGCGGGGGTATGATGATGCTCCTCATTCTCACATCCGTGTTGGGATATGAGCTAAAGACTGCCGTAGGCACCAGTGTATTTATTATGACCTTTACCGCGCTGACCGGTTCAATTTCCCACTTTTCCTTCGGCGACAGCCCAAATCTTTTGATTATGGTGCTGTGCGTTCTGTTTACCTTTATGTGGGCACGGATCGCGGCAGTATTTGCAAACAAAGCAAAGCCCGAAACATTGAACAGAGCCGTTGGTGCTGTATTGGTGCTGTTGGGTGTTCTTATATTGGGATTTGAGTATTTGGTAAAATAAAGAGTAACAGCGGAGTGAAATTCACTCCGCTGTTACTTTGTACCGTCTGTAGGGGGCAGCGCCTCGACGCCCCGCAAGGATATCTTCCGTAACCGTGCAACGGACTGTCGTGGGCGCCAGCCCCTACAATAATTTTACAAATTACGCTGCGAGGCTGTAAACTCACGGAGATTATACCGCAGGATTTACATTTTGAAATTGCAACGTAAAAATCCGTCGATTCATACGCCGGTGGTCGGATTCCCTTCATTTTTGGAGGCAGAATGCTAACAATTCCCCCTGTTTTCCCAAGGAATTTGGTGCGGTTGCCGAAAAACAGCAAATCGGTTTACTTTCAGGTGTCCTTATGGTATGATAGCACCATTCATCAACAACAGGTGTATTCAAAATGGACAACAAGACTTTACATGACGGATTCCGTCGACAATTTACACACTTACACGCGCTCACAGTATTGATCATTTCTTTGCTTGAGATCATCGGTTATATCGTTTTGGTCGTTTCGCAGATTGAGCAGTTCTCTTTTGCAAATGCATACCTCTGGTATGGGGTGGTTATCCCCATTGTCATCAATACTATCACGCATTTTGTCGCAAGAGGTATCATCAACAACTCCTCTGTGGGTCGGGAACAGAAAAACCGGTGCATCGTCACCGCGGCGCTGGTCACCTCGTTTGTGGTAGCGATCCTCCACAGAGAGTATATCGTAACCAGCTGCGCCTTCATTTTCCCCATGGTGCTTTCTGCCGCATTTAATGACCGCAAATTGCTGAACACAAGCTTTGGAGCGTCGCTGGTTATTTTGCTGTGCGTAGGTGGCGCTTTTGAACTGGACGGCGCGATCACCCTCACCACAATTCTGAATCTGGTGATTTTATTTGGCCTTGCTGTGGTTTCCTACCTGTGCGGTATCGTTTCCATCAATTTTTCAAAGCAGAATTATGCTACCATCGAATCGCAGGCCCAGCAGAATGACCGCCTCCGGGAGAGAGTGCGCAGAGATCAAATGACAGGTCTTTATAACCACAATACATTTTTTGATCATTTGGATAATAAAATTGCCACCCACACCTCCGATAAGCAGCTTTGCCTGGCAATGTTGGATGTGGATGATTTCAAAACCATCAACGACACCTTTGGGCACGATTGCGGCGATACCATTTTGATCTGTCTTGCCCGGATTCTGCAAAAGCATTGTGGCATGGAGCATACCGCTTATCGCTATGGCGGCGAAGAATTCGCGGTTGTTTTTAACGGAAAAAGCCAAGCTGATGTCTGCTCCATTACAGAGAATGTGCTGGATGAGTTCAGCAGCTACAACTTCCCGTTTACGGACGCTTCTGTCACCTTCTCCGGCGGAATCGCCTGCTTTGAGCCGGGCATGACAAGAGATAAATTCTTTGAGGCTGCCGACCAAACACTCTATCGCGCCAAGCGGGAAGGAAAGAACCGCATTTTAACAGCAAATGAATCCATTCGGGTATAAAAAGAAAAACAGCGGAAATCCGCTGTTTTTCTTTTTTATGATACTGTCACGCTCTTGCTTTGTTCTTTGTGCAAATACATGGCATGGTCTGCCTTTGCAAACACATCCTTATACACCTGGTCGATGGCAGGATCAAAGACAGAAACACCTCTTGCCAGCGCCACGGGAATTCTGTTTTCGCACACGGTAACATAGTCCTTTGCGCAAGCTTCATCCAAGCGCACCAACAAGGTCCGGTAATTATCGTAGTCCTTGCCGGCAAGGATCACAGCAAATTCATCGCCGCCGATGCGGAATATAGAACTGGTCTTGAAAATATCTGTCAGAATCTTAGCGGTATGTACGATCAGCTCATCACCGATATCATGACCGAACCGGTCATTGGTCTGCTTCAGATTGTTGATATCCGCCACCAGCACGCCGAACTGGGGATTGCCGCAATTGATCTCCTGGGAGAGCTTTGCGGTAGCTTCTGTGTAGGCGGTGCTGTTTTTGATGCCGGTGAGGGAATCTCTATAGGCCAAAGCATTGATATAAGATGTGTACTCCTGCATTTTTTCGTAGGTATCGCTGAGAACTTTGTACAACGTTCCGATTTCATCCTTGGAAGTTACCTCAATGCGGTTGGTCTCCAACTCTTCGCCTGCGGAAATCTTCTGTGCAGCCGCCATAAGAAGCTTCAAGGGCTTGGTGATTCTGTTGGTCATGAACACCGTATACACGATGGCACAGGCCAGCACCACAAGGAATGCCAGCACGATATTGCTCATCATGGGCCGAATGTTCCGCTGGATATCCTTATACTCTGCCCGCAACTCCAGGAACATTCCGTTTTGCAGCTCAGCGTCAGCCTTGGTATGGGGCTCGGTGCTGTCCTCTTTATCCTGGTTGTTGTATCTGGTTTTGCCGTCGCTTCCCAGCAAAACAGCATAGCCGTTCTCGTACACGGAGATGCTGTTGATCCGCTCCACCAACTGCTCAAAATCCATATCAAAGCCGATGACACCCAGCAGCTCAGACTCCACATACATAGGCATAGCATAAGAAATCATCTGTTTTGTATATCCGGGGAAATAATAGGGCTTCAGCCAGGAGGCCTTTCCCTCCTTAATGGGAGTATAGTACCAACCTGCATTCCGCTCATCGTCCTCGGCATACTTGGAAAGGTCTGTCACCTGCATTTCCTTGACGGTATTGTTTTTTTCGACCAAATTGTAATAGCCGGTCGTACCGTCGGTGAATTCGGGATTCAGTCGCAGGTAGAAGCCCTCGATACCTTTGGTGTTCAAGGCGATCTCCGTAAACATCCGCTTAGTCTTCTGCAGATAATTGCTGCGGAATGTAAGGTCTGCCAGCTGGTCAATGCTCTCGATCTCACCAAGGGCATAGTGCTCCATAATGGCAGCGGATTTGCTGATATCACCCAAAGCATCGTTGATATAGGCCGCTTCCTTTTGGGTCACATTACTCAGAATTCTGTCTGCATCCTTGTGCATAATTTCGTGGGTCGTAGTGACCGCCACAGCGGACACCACGGCAGTTATCACCAAAAGTCCGGCAATGACAACTGTCAAAATTTTTCCTTTGATCGTTTTCATTCTTTTCTTCTCCCTTTATGCACCGACTATATCGGTGATGCTGCGGTAATAACCCTCCAAGACGACCATACCGTCTGCGTTATCCACACGCTTTCCGCTCATGCGGACCATAATCTCCCCAAACTGGGGATGACACCAGGGGAATTCCATCTGCACAGCTTTTTCTCCGCAGATCATCTCGGTAAGATTTTCTTTCACATAGGCCCGGTAATCCGGGTGTATGTTAGACTCCCAATAGCCAAAACACGCCTTGGGGGAGCAATTCGTTTCCACCGCCAAAAGTTGTTTCATAATTTCATCGGTGTGAAGCTCATGATCGCTTTGGGATCCCTTGATGCGCATAGCCCAAAGGCCTATGCCGTTTGCCTGGAGAATGCCCTTGGGGTCAAAACGCAAAATGCCCATTTGCTCCTTGTATGCATGGATTTTCTGCAGGAACGCAAGGCGGTTCTGATATTCCGGCGCAGCGGGATCCAGGTAGGCCTTTTCAATCCTTTGGGCAGTGTCGGGCTTGTCAAATAGATAACCTTGCAGCACATCCGGCTGCAGCAGCTCCAATATAGCCAGCTCCCGGGTGGTTTCCACACCCTCGCAGCAGGTACGGATATCATTACCCTTGGCAAATTCGATAACATTGCTGATAAGCTTGTAATTGTAGGTGTCCTGCTCGATATCGGTGACGAACACCCGGTCAATCTTGATCTTGTCCACATTCAGCTGCTTTAAATAGCCCAGATTGGAATAGCCCGTGCCGAAATCGTCGATGGCGAAACGAATGTCAAAGGCCCGGAGCTGTTTTATGATATTCTCCATCTGCTCGCTGCTGTGAAGCTCTATGGACTCGGTGATCTCCACGGTCAGCGCAGCGCCCTCCAGACCTATATCCTTTAGAATCTCAATGATTTTTTCGCCAAGATAGATGTCCTCAAACTGCAGCGCAGACACATTCACGCTGACCCGCAGGTCCGGAATCGTCTCCCGCCATTTTTTGCACTGAGCAGCAGCTTGGCGCAACACCCACAGGCCCACTTCTTTAATGAGCCGTGACTGCTCCAGCACCGGGATAAATTCATCGGGGAACACCATCCCCCGGGTCTTGGAATTGTACCGCAAAAGCGCCTCAACGCCGTAGAGGGTATAATCTCCTGCACGAACCTGGGGCTGATAATAGACCGCAAACCCTTCGCAGCCGTTTTCCACACTCTGCTTCAGCTCTTCCAGCAAAGCGAGGGTGGTTATTTTTTTGCTTAAATCCTCCCGGGAGAAGAACTCAATCCGGTTATCCGAAATGGCCTTGGCCTTCTTCATGGTCATATTGATGGAATCCAGCAGCTGGGTCTCATCATAGAACAGTTCCTTGTCAATGGGTACAGCACTGGCCGTGAAGGTGCATTTTTCCTGCATTGCCTGCTTGACGGCGTCATAGAAGTCACGGACCTGCTTTTCCGTCTCGACCTTCAAAATGAGGGCAAAATAGTTGTGGTCAATGTGGTAAGCGGTCTTGACCTGCTTATGATTTTCGCACAGCTCGGCTACTTCTTTCAAGAGGCTGTCGCCGTACGGCCTGCCGTGGGAGAGGTTGATTGCAGCCAGGCTGTCAATATCCAGAAACATCAAATAGCCTTTGCTCCGCTTCACCGCTTCTTTCAAGTCGCTTCTGAGCTTGTTCTTATTCCAAAGACCGGTTAGCGGATTGTATAGATGCCGCAGGTTTTCCTCGGACACTCTGCCGATCATCAAATGGGGCTTATTTTCGTTATCCCGAATCACCGTGCCGTGGCAGTTGATCCACACCTTTTGACCGCTGCGATTGATCCAGCGGTAGTCCATATTGTGGATATCCTTTTTGCCCTCGGCGATCTCCTGCAGACTTGCCCGGACAGCTTTTCGGTCCGCCGGGTGAATGATCTTCATCATTTCCGGGGTGCTGTTGGTGTCGCTGCCGTTTTTTCGGATATGGTAATACTTGTCGATATCGCCGAAGAACCATCTTCTGTCGGCCTCGATATCCCAAATGAACAAATAGTCATCGGTGGACCGGTTGATGGTTTCGATCAGCTTGCAGGTGGTTTCAAAGCCTGCATTTGTCTTTAAGAAATTATCCATGATATTCTCCGTTATATTGGATTAAAGTGGCATCCTCGACGCCTTCCAGGTCACGAATCTTATCTAAGAAGAACATATCATTGTCTTTGCAGTATACTTCCACCGCCATCTCGGTTTTGCCCTTGCGGACGGTTTTGGACTTGACAAAATACTTCATTTTGCCGAAGGCGCGGATCACATTGTCACCGGCTTCATCACCCAGGTAATGGATCACCGCAATGTAAATGCGGCCCTTTTGCTGCTTGTGGTAAAAAAGAACGATCATGGCGATCATCACAACCGCTGCCACCAAGACCAGCAGGTACATACCTGCGCCGGCGGTAATGCCGGTGGTAATGGCCCAGAACAGGTACAGAAGATCCAGGGGATCTTTCACCGCCGTACGGAAACGGACGATAGACAGCGCACCCACCATACCAAGGGAGATGACGATATTGGTACTGATGGCCAGGGTGACCATTGCCGTGAGCACCGTCATGCCCACCAAGGTAATGGCAAAGCTCCGGGAGTAGATCACGCCCACATAAAACTTGCTGTACACAAAGTAGATGACTGCGCCCATCAGCACTGCGGTGATTAGGCCCAGCGCGATATTCGTCAGGCTTGCGCCGTCAAAGGCGCCGGATTCTAAGATTGATTTTTTGATAAAGTCCTGAACACTCATAATAATTCCCCCCGATTAGTTCTCATACCAGTATTTAAAACTGTTCATATACTCGGTTTTCTCATAGCAAAGGACATATTTGGATACCGCCGTGAATTCCGACGACCTGTCGGGAAGCAGCTCCCGGACAAACTGGGGCAGAAATTCCGTGAATTTCACTTCCATCACGCATTTGCCCGGCTCCAGCACCGACAAGGTGGGCAGGGTGGGATCGAAAATATCGTAGCTGCCCACAGCCGCCCGCACATCCATATCAAAGGTGATCCGCACAGTGCCTTCATCCAGCACCCAGGGCTCCCGGTCATAGTCCACAATGGTCCGGGGCCGCATCACATTGCTGACGCACTCCACATAGAACTCCCGGCAAAGGGATTGGTCGCTGTGGAGCAGAAATTCATAATCCCCGTCCAAAATCTTGTAGACCTCATCCCGGGTCAGAGATGCCGCCTCCTTGAAGATGTACGCGCCGTATTTCTTCTTCCGCTCCAGCTTGATGCTTTTATCGGAACAGTCATAGATACGGATGCGGTACTTCTTCCGTTTTAGAACACCTGCATCCTTTTCCTCGTAAGCCGATTGATAGTAATCGTCAAAATAGAGGCTGCGGAGCATATAACCGCCGTTTAAGGCGTGCTTGTCCAGCTTCAGCATGGGATCCAGGCGCTTGCAGATCAGTTCCTTTTGGGCGGTGTCTATGAGATATTTCCACTCATTTCTGTACCGCTCATTCGTCGACATAAATATCCTCCACGATCTGACCCTTTTCGTCCACATAGAAGCACTTCGTGCCGTAGATCTTGCCCCGTTCCAAAACATAGCAGTCAAAGGCATATTGGGTCTGGCCGCTTTCGTTGGTGGCCATCACCCGCATAAAATACTGACCCCGGGGCAGCTTATCGAACTTGGCCATGGGAATGGCAAGGCCTGTCTGCTTTACAATGGGATTTTTGAAATAATAGTCCTTTGCCAGCTCAAAGGTGTATGTAATATCCTCCCCCTCAAAGTCGAAAGAGGCATCCCATTGCACGGTATAGCCGCCATCTTTTTCCTGGGGTACACCGATAAAGAAGGGCATGGGCTTTTTGAGAGATTCCAAATAGCGGTTGTAGTTATCATCGATTTCTGCATTGATGCCCGAAACCACCGCGTCGTACTTAGCCGGTGTGAGGGGCGCGTAACGCAGATCCCGTCCGGAGAACACATAGGGCTTTAACAACTTGCTGTAAGCATCTACATAGGAATTGACAAGGTCTTCTGTCAGCACTGATTGCAGATCTTGCATAGCATCGTCCAGGGCCTTGCGGAAGGTTTCCGACTTCAGACATCTCTGGAACAGCACATTGCCCCAGTAGTTACTGATACCGCTTTCCCAGTGCTCGTAGTCGGTTCTGCCTACCAACGCATACTCCGTGCGGCGAAGCGCACCATCAATATCCCAGGGCAGAATGTACCATCTGTCCACATTCTGGGGGCTGTAGAGATAGAAGTTTCGGCTTTGGGTATCCACATTGCCCAGCATCAGATTGAATGCCATCCAGTAGGCGATATTTTCCAAGTCGAAGTTTTCTTCCAAAATCTCCTCGATGGGAATGGAGAAGTCGTTGACCTTCTGAAGCATTTCAATGAGCTTGGTGTGGTCATCGTCGCCCTTGATCTCCAAAATCTCCTCGAACTTCTTCACATCGTAGCGGGGATCGTCCTTCTTTACGATAATATCCTCGTAGCGGTAGAACTCACAGTAGTTGACCTTATACAGGTGGCCACGGTTATCCAGGCCGTGGGCTTTCAGTGCGGTTTTGTTCAGCTGTTCCACCTGGGTATAAATGCCGTAGTCCTGGAATTTTGCATTGGCGCCGGCTGTGGTGTCCTTCACATACAGCCGCACAAAGGTGGTTCGCAGACCCATCAGCTCATCGATATGGCTGATCAGGTCAAAGGCCAGCTTGTTGCGGAAACGCAGGCCGTCACCCTGGTGCTTGTTCAGGGCAATGGTGGTCTGCCCCCGCCAATCGCCTTTATTGTCTTTGATGGCGATCTTGTAGTTTTTCTGGGGGTTGCGGCTGGAGGACTGACCTCTTATCTGCACCGTGCAGTTGGGCGCTACCTGGCCATAGCCAAATTCGCCAGGGACCAAACCGTCCTCATTGCCCACCTGCAAAAGTCCTGCCACCTTGTAACGGTCCACACCCATTTCCTCATAGTCATAGGCGGAGTAGGTGTTGACTTCCTCCCAGGTGTGGTTGGTTCCCTCAGCGTCATTGCCCTTGGACACGGTCAGGTACATGGTTACGATCTCAGTATTGTCATGCTGGGTGTATAAAAGATTTTTGTCCCGGAGATGAATATCCGTTTCCGTCTGGATCTCCTGCTTGTCGATCTGGGTTCCCAACTGGGTATCCACAGCCTCCTCAAACTGGCCGCAGCCGCAGAGGGACATCAGCAAAGATGCCGTCAAAAAGCCCGATAATATGCGTTTGACTGCCATATTTATCTCCTTTCAAACTTTTCTTCCAGATATACACCCAACCGGGCAAAGAACCCGGAGCGGTCTTCCGCCACCAGGGGCTGCACGGACAGGATATAATAGGGTAATCTCTTGGTGAAGTAATCCAATCGCAGGGCGGTGGCTACCGTAAAGACCAGCGTTGCCAGCAGGAAACCGAAGCCGTAATACACATTGGGGAAAAACAGGGATATGACCGTAAACACCACCGTACAGGCCGCAAACAAGGCGGTAGTGACGCAAGCGCCCTTATAGTCGGTAAAATACAGCAGTATCAGCATCAGCATATTGCCGATGGCATAAAGGCCGTAGGCCACGCAAAGGGTGCGGAAATATCCCCGCATAATCTCATTAAAGCCCAGGGGCAGCAGGTCCAAAATATAGCCGCCCAGGGCGATGCAGGCCGCCGAGAACAAAAGCTGCTTCAAGGCGGTATAGAACACCTCTGTTTTCAACGTGTCCAGCATTTCCTTTTCCGACTGCAAAATATCGCCGATGGTGCCTTTGTCATTGTAAAGGCTGTAGTGGTTGCGGTACTTGGGGTAGAAATTCACCTCCACGGAAACCACAAAATTCACCGTGGTCATCAGCGCGGTCATAAAGGCCAGCAGCGCAGGCACATCGTGCCAGGGCGCGCCGTAGAACAGGCCGTGGACATGGACTTGAATATCCGAGCACCACATGATCACCAAATGGGAGAACATACCGATGTTCATAAACAGGCCGGACAAGGCCAGGGGCAAAAAGGCATCGATCCACTTAAAAAAGGTGAATGCACCCAGTTCGGTATGGGGGAAATACCGGTGGAGCAGAATCATATTCCAAATGAGCATCACGCCGTAGCCCACGGACACGGAAAACAGCAGCGCCTCCACCGGGGGACATTTCAGACTCAACAGCAGCGCGCCCAAGCCGATAGACACCGCCACCGAAGTGAGAAAGGACAGGAAGATGCCCTTATAATCCTTGATGGCAGTCAGAAAGCTCATGGCGTTCCATACAACGATCAGCTCATTGAACAGGACAAAGCACAAAATGCCCTGCAGCAGGGTTGCCCCGGAAATGCACAGAAAAATGCCATAGATCACACTGCCCACTGCCATCATAATCACCGTTGAGCCCCAAAAGCAAGGCAGTACCGCGGTGTTTTTCTCCTCGAAGAGCATATCGGCCACATACCGGGTCACCACCATAGAGAAAAAGGAAGTGACCGTCACCGATGCCAACAGGGTATAGGTAATCATGCAAATCAGCAGTTCCCGGTGGAAGCCACCCACCTTAAAGATATTGCAAAGGAACATAATACCCAAAAGCAACAAAACGCCCAGCAGCATAGGGCCTGCGCAGATCACCGATGCATAGCCGTATGCTTTGGCGGTGTTCAGCACGCCCTTTTTCTGGAACAGTTTTTTCAGTTCAAAGCCTATGCCTGCCACTGGGTCTCCACCTCTTTGTACAAATCTCTGTATTTTGTCAGCATAATGTTGTAGCGATAATATGTATATGCCCGTTTTTGGCCAATCTCGCCCATTTTCAGCCGCAGCTGGCGGGATTCGCAAAGCATTTCCATGGCATCTGCCAGTTTTTCCCGCTGCATGGGCGGCACATAAAAGCCCGCCTTGCCCAGGGTATCTCCGGGAGAGCCGTCCAAAAGCTCATTGCAGCAGCCCACATCGGTGGTCACCGCCGGCCGCTTGGCGGCAAAGGACTCCAGCACTGACAAAGGCTGGCCCTCGGAAATACTGGTAAGCAAAGTAAAATCCAGCTTTTCAAAGTACTCAATGATATTCACACGGCCTGTAAAGATGATCTTGTCCTCCAAATTCAGCTGCTTGACCAGCGCATAGCACTCATCGGCATACTCCTGGTCGTCCACGCCGCCCATAATATGCAGCCGCACATTGTCCTTACGGCAGGAAAGCTCAAAGAAGGCATAGATCATGGTTTTGATATCTTTTATGGGGGCAAGGCGCACCACCGCGCCAATGTCCACCATGCCGTCATCTTCTTTTAAGGGGATATTGCAAAGCCGTTCGTAGCTGATGCCGTTTTCCACCACCCGGCACTTCTCAGGGGCGCAGCCCATATCGATTTGGGTTTGCATAGCCCTTGTAAAAAGCGCCGACACCCGGAACGCCCGGGAGTAGATCATATCCGACAGCATATAGAAAAAGTCGATCCAATGGGGCTTAAATGCCCGGGCCACCCATTTGGCCCGAATGATCTCCTCTTCCCGCTCCCGGGTATAGATGCCATGTTCGGTGAGCATCAGAGGCTTGTGGTTAATGTATGCGCCCATGGTTGCCAAAAGGCCGCCATAGCCTGTGCAAATGGCGTGATAGCAGTCAGCCTCTGGAATTTCCGTACCCATCAGATACAGCACCGGCAAAAGCCGGGACCGGACAGAATGGAAGGCATCGGAAAAGGCGATAAAGGGAAACTCCGTCTGGCAGGTTTCCGTAAGGGTCTGCAAAAAGCTCTGGCTTTTCAAGTAGGCCATGGGATTGATCTTTTTCACCTGATACAGGTCGAAAAGCAGCTCCCAATCGGGCTTATCGGAAGATACCAGCTTTTTGTGGGCCTCTTTCTCCGCCTCCGTGAATTTATGATCAAAGAAGCCTGTATCCTTCACCCGCAGAGCATCATCTAAGAACACCTGCTGGACACCCACCACATTGGGTGGCAGGGTATACACAAATTTATCTCTGTCTTCTGCTTTCGCACCAATAACCCAAAGCACAAATTCGTGTTCGGGCATTTCGGTGATATATTGGTGCATCCAGGTTGAAACACCGCCGTTGATAAAGGGGTAACAACCTTCCAGAATCAGACAAATTTTCACTTTTTTCTCCTATTTCAGCCGTACAGTAACTGTATCCCGGTCAGCCTCCAGCAAATACAGGTCACCGGTAAGCCGGGTCAGCTTGCCGCCTGTTACTGTGCCGGGTTCTTTCTCATTGAATCTGACAAGGAA
Organism: Oscillospiraceae bacterium; assembly: GCA_017482385.1. Classification (GTDB taxonomy): domain Bacteria; phylum Bacillota; class Clostridia; order Oscillospirales; family Oscillospiraceae; genus Faecousia. The sequence goes on from JAFUNI010000012.1 coordinate 36,490, forward strand.
TTGCGCGTCATCATAAAAATTATCGATACGCAGAACCATCTCGTGGTCCTGCACCTGCATCTCCGGTGTAACCGCCGCAAAGCGCTGCACCGCCGCAGAAAATTCCGTGCCTGTAAAGTTCCGCAGGTTGGGAGCAGAAGTGTAAAGCCAGCTCAGATAGCTGTCAAAGCGGTTCTTCAGTTCCTTCCAACCCAGCTCTGCACCACGCTCCGGGTCCAATGAATCGTCCGGGTGGGTGAAGTGGTTGTTCACATAGTGCATATTCAGCTCGGAAAATGCGCCCATGGTCATAAAATCGTCAATGTCACAGCCGGAAATAATACGGGGCTGATCCACCACGCCGTTTTCGTCCACTTCATACTCCTGCAGGAGGGCAAAATCCAGCGCATCATCGGGCAGATAAATGCCGGACAGGGTGGTCACCTGGGGGAATTCCTGCAAAAGCATCTGTCTGCCTTCCTCGGCCAACAGGTTAGACGGCGGCACATACACCGCCATCTTCACATCGGGGAACAGCTCGTCGCAAAAATCCACCAAGTGCTGAAAAGCCTTCTCCATGGCGGCCATATTCTGCCAGGTCTTATAATCGTAGATATCCTTGTAGTCCTTATTGCCCAAAGCAAGGGGCTGATGGTTATAGCCGTGATAGCCCAGCTCGCCGCCCTTGCGCAGGAGCATATTGCCAAAGTTTAAGAATGTACCCGTATCGGGCTGGGCATCGGTGGTGCCGTCAACGGCATCGTCGTAGCATTCAATGGCAAGGCCGGTGTATTTAAGGCCGTATTTATCGGAGAGGTTCATCATGTCCGGCCACCAGATATTGATGTAAAAGTCCCGGATGGTAGTGCCGAAATCCCGGGTGATGTATGTGCTGTTGCCGCTGGGGATCTGGGAGGGGAAATCGTCTAAGTAGAAGGTAGATCCGTTAATGACCGGGTAAAGAGAAACCTCCCCAAACAGGCTTAAAGATGCGGCAAAGAATCCTCTGTAGGCCTTGTCGCACATACCGAAATTGTTCACCACAAATTTGCCCTTGCCGTAGGAGGCCTCCCAAATAAGGGGCACACCCTGTTCGTCGCCCTCCCGGGCATAAACCTTTGTGGTCTTGGGGCTGAGCTGAATGGTTCTTGCGGATTCGTAGGCATCGGGCACGGCAAAGGCCTTGCCGCCACCCACCATAAAATCGCCGTCCACATAAATGTGGTCCACCAGAGTATACTCGTAGGAAGCCTCAATGCCCAGCTTATTCTCAATGGCAGAGGAGTAGGCATTTTGGTCGATGGTCAAGGGGAAGTACACATTGCCGCCCTCCTGGACCCACCGGCAAATATCAATAATCCGGTCGCCCACATAGGAAAGGTCTGAAAACAAAATGATGACCACCTTGTAGTTTGCAAGACTGGGAATGGCCGTCTTTGCCAAATTCACAGCCTTTGTGCCCCATTTCATATCGGAAAGAATGACTTCAAACTGCCCATAAGCATCGCTGGAGGCCTTGTCCGCGGTGCTGTACAGCAACAGCGTTTCCTGCTTCAGTGCATTGTAGGCTGCCGTTTTGGTGACCACCTGCTCTTTAGGGAGCAGGTCCAGCTGCTTTTGGGTAAAGTTTACCTGCACGCCGCTCAATTCCACAAACAGAATGGCCGCGATCAAAGCAAAAACCAGGGCAATCATCAGGGTGCCCTTAAAGCGGAAATTTTCAATTTTTGCTTTCAGCTTTCCCAAAATGCCAAAACCTCCTTTGTGGCAGAAGACAGGTAAATATGTTTCTTTTGAATTTCTTTCAGCAAAGTCTTGATTTCCTCGCCCTTGCCCAAGGACGCCAAATAGTTCAGCCGGCTCAGATAATATTCCTCACTGTTCGGATACAGGGTCTGCATCTGCACCAGCAAGGCAGATGCCTGGGTATAGTTTTTGCGGCGCAATTCATTTTCCACCGCCCACTGAAAATCGGTGATGCTGCCTGCAGTCAAGGCCAGTTTTTTCTCCATAAGGGAGGAAAACAGCTCCCGGTTCAGCACTTCCACCTGGCCCTGCATCAGATTCTGGGAAAGGCAGCTCCACAGGAAATCCGTGTAGCCGGTGAGCACTTCCACATTCTCCGGGTCCTTGGCATGCTGCCGTTCAAAATCCTGGAGCTTGTAGTCGTTTTCCTTGGAAATCTCCACCATGGCCGTAACCGCATAGTGGACCACTTCCGTGTCCTCGTTGTTGCCGGCTTTCTGCAAAAACTCTATGTACTCCTTGGGGTTGTCGTTGAGCACGTCCATAATGATGGTCCGCCGCTCCTTGGCCGAGTTCACCAACAGCGCCTCCTCAATGGGCACCGTGTTGGCCGCCACCTTTTTTTCGTCCACGGTGACGCTTCTGTAAAGCTCCGACTCTAACTTCAGCTTTTCCACACCCACATCGATACCGTCATCGGCATGGAAGAAAATCTGAAAATGCAGAATGAGAACTGTCAGCACACCCCAAAAGGGCATAAACAGCGCCACGAAGAACATATACTTGTGGACTTTCAGAATATCAAATTGAATACCCAAAAACACCAGCGCACTGATGATCAGGTGCAAGATCAGTAGGATGATATAAATCCACATTCTGCAATCTTTCCTTACTTTACTTCTACTTGGAATCCCTCAAAACGGGGCAGTATATACGGCAGGTCCTTTTCCGTGGCCTGCGCAAGCAGCAGCTGCAGCTTGCCCTCCTCGGTGACGCCCATAATATCGTTGGCCCGGACCTTGCCCCGGAGCAGACTGTTCATTTCTGTGCAGGTGCGGCCCTGCATATCTACCTCCAGCAAAATATAGGTAGACACCTTCTTTTCGGAGAGGGCATCATAGTTTGCCAGCACTTCCCCGAAGGCCTCTGCATTCATAATATGGGTGCCTGCAATGTACTGCTTTTCATAAACGGCCTGGTTATAGTCATAGGCCCGCAGCAGGGACATCTGCACCAAGTCCCGCAGGATTTTAAACAGGTTAACATAATACAGAGATCTCTGCTCCACCTCTGCCCGCCACAGGAAGATCAGCAACTGGAGTTCTTCTCCTCTGTAAACACCTGCGGCATACATGGGATAATCCGGCTTCAGATCGGTATTGCGCCAGATCTCACCGCCGGCAATCTTCTCAATGACCGGAGCATAGGTCTCGGTGGAGATAGAGCGGGAGACCGTCTGCATAATATCCCGGGAGGCTACCTCCAGTCTGCCAAAGGTGCTTTGGCTGTTCACAGAGTACACGGTAATAGTCTTATTTTCCAGGACCTCTTCAAAGGTCTCCATGATCCGCAGATACAGCTGCTGGGGCGCTACCGTATCCAGCTTGCGGGTGATGTCAAAAATCTTGCCGAAGCTGTCCTTGGAGCCGATGATCTGCTTTTTCAGATCCCGCTTCTCCTTATAGGTGTCCTCATAGATCTCCCGGGTAAAGACCAGCTTATCCTCCAGGAGCTTATTCTCATCGCTGACAAAGCGAATGGTATCGTCCTTGCGGAGCTTAACATAGCCGCACAGAGAACCCACTAAGAAGAAAAACACAAAGGCCAGCCAGTTCGTGGGCTCATAGAAGATGGTGAGCACATTGGTGCCGGACGCCACCTTGGCCACAAGCCAGGATACACTGCTTAAAAAAGATGCTGCCAGGCCAAAATACAGGCCGTGGACCGTGGCCATCACCACAATGAATGCCATACGGAAATCCACAATGGAGAAGATCACCGCAGAGTCGGTAAGATACAGCAAAAGCTCCGTGATCACAAACAGCAGAATCAGCTCTGCGATCTTTACAAACAGACTATGCTCTTCTAACCATTTTTTGATTTTTTGCCAAAGGGTCAGGGTCTTTTCCTGCTTGATGAGCAGGTATTTTTCGTATTCCTCTGCCAGATCCTCCAGCAGAGAAATTCTGGCAAACCAGCCATACGCGTTGCGAATGCCCTTGTTGTTCACTTCCAGCTTTCCGTTGTCACCGGTCGCGGTAAAGTCAAACTGTGCCTTTTCACACAGCTGCGTCGTCTTTTCGGCCAGGTCTTGAAAGGTGATGGAAAAATCATCGCCCACGGACAAAATGCCGCTTTGACTCTTCCAGTTGTCGATCATGCGGGCAATCAGCCGGGCCAGGTCGGAAAGGGCGATAAAATGCGCTTGGGTTTCCGGCAAGGCTTCCAGGGACACAGGCTTGTGCTTGTAGATTTGCTCGAACATCTTGTAGAGGAAATCCTTGCTGTAGCTGCCGGAATACAGATAGGGAACCTGCACCACTTTGATATCCAGTGTGGAATCTTTTGCATAGAACTGACAAAGCTTTTCCTTTGCCTCAGACAAAATGGCTCTGTCGGTTTTTCCTTTGAACGCCGAATCCAAAGAGGACAGGAACAGAATCTTGATGTCCTTGCCGGTGGCTTTGGCGGATTCCAAAACCTCTCTGAGCTCCTCGGCATCGTTTTTCTCGGTGGTCTGATAGGTAAGGTCGCCGGAAAAATACACCACCGCATCAAAATCGTAGGTTTCAAAAATCGCCTTGATAGAGGGCTTCTTGATGCGGAACAGCTTGATCTTATCCGCAGAGCCCAAAACCGTATTGCCCACCACGGTGACCTTACTGCCGGGGAAGGCTTCCTCTATAAAGCTTTCCGTCAAATACTCCGTATTGCCAATGCACAGCACCCGCTCCGGCACAAAACCTGCGTGTCCCGATACCACAGATCTGTTTTGATACAGCGTTTCACGCAAGGAAACCAGAGAGCTGTGGTTCACCACCTTCATCAGGCAATCGATCAGCACTTCATTGAACACGCCGCACATACCGCTGGAGATCATCTGAATGGCAACATCCTGAGAAAATGCATCCTTGTAGCTGCGGTTACTGGTAAGGGCATCATAGGCATCCGCCAAAGAAACGACCTGGGCAGACAGGGGAATATCCTCACCTTTCAGTCCTTCCGGATAACCGGTGCCGTCATACCGCTCATGGTGATAAAGGGCAATTTCCTTTGCATACTTTTTGATCTCGGCGGAAACAGCATCTACGCTGCACCCGTCTATGATCTCTGCACCGAAGGTGGTATGCTTTTTGACAATGTCATATTCCAAAGGAGAAAGCTTTCCGGGAAAATCGAGAATGCTCTTGGGAATTCTGGACTTGCCAATGTCGTGCAAGGAGGATGCCACGGCAATTGCCTTGATTTGCTCCTCGGTCAGGGAAACCGTTTCCTTCAGTTGATCCAATATCAGTTCCGTGAGCATACGCACATGGTAAATATGGAAGCCACTTTCGCCGTTCAGCTCTTTGGGAATGGTCTTTTCATCAAAGGTGCGTATCTGTAAGGCATTGTCTGCGCCATTGTTTTGGAAAACCAATACGCTGTTGCTGTTTGTCACAAAACCCCTCTCCTTTCCCCCAAAAATAGTATAGTTTTCTAATTTATTATTATAGTATTTTATGCATTTATTGTCAATGAAAAGCCGCGGCAAATCCTGTTATACTGCCAAAAAATAATCCCACTGCGCTAAAACAAAAAAGAACCTGTCTTTTTTCTCAAAAGTCAGGTTCTTTTTTGTTCTGTTTTACGCTTTTGGGCAGTCCTCTAACAGCTGCATACATTTGGCCAGCATGCGCATCACGTGGAAGGGGCCTTTATAGGTGTGGCCCTTGCAGGCGGGCTCTGTGGGCAAGCCGTCCCGGCGCAGGTAGCCGAACCATTCGCCGTATTCTCTGTCCGAGAAATGGGCAAAGGCATACTCGCTGACCTGATTGAAAATATCCCAATACTTTTTATCGTTCGTAATGCGATAGAGCATCAAGGAAGCAATCATAGCCTCGTTGTGGGGCCACCATAGCTTCATATCGTGCTCATAGGCCTCAACAGGCAGGCCCAAAATATCCTTAAAGTACAAGATACCGCCGTATTCCTTGTCCCAGCCCAGAGCAAAGGCATCATCAAACACCTGTGCGGCAAATTTTATAAGGGCAGCATCCTGTCTGCGTTCCGCCTCTTCCAGCAAAAACCAGGCGCACTCAATATCGTGCCCGGGATTGATCACTCTGCAGGTGGCTGTGTTCAAAATCACGCTGTTATCCTCCGCGTTGATGTTTTCAAACATGGCCTTGTATTCCGGCTTATAAAAGCACTGAATGTCCTTGATCAAATCTGTGATAATCCCATCATAATAGGAAAACCGCTCCTGATCCGCATCCCGCATAATGGATGCCACATTCATGAGGATCATAGGATTGGCAAGGGTTTTGGTGTTGCGGGTTTCTGCGTAGCTTTTGGGTGTGATCTTATAGGGATCTGTCTGCGGGTCTTTGTACATCCCATACACAAAGTCAAAATACTTTTGGGCAGTTTTCAGATAGGCGCTGTCCTTGGTTGCCATATAGTATTCCGCATTTGCCATGATGTAAAAGGTTTCAGAGAACCAATAGCGGCGTTTCCGCAAGGGGCGGCCATCCCGGGTGACCGTAAAGAACATACGGCCATCGCTGTCTATACAATGCTCTGCAGCAAAATCGATGCAGCTTTTGGCAAAGTTCAGATATTCTTCTTTTTGATCGATGTGATTGTAGATATAAGAGAACATCCAGCCTGCACGGCCCTGCATCCAGACACTTTTATCCTCGGAATAGACCTTTCCTTCCCGGTCAAGGCAGTTGATAATGCCGCCGTGTTCCCGGTCCTGGGCATTTGTAAGCCAAAAGGGGATGCAGGAGTCCATCAGTTCGCTTTTCAGTTTGTTATATAACTCTTTCATAGCGGCACCTCACAGATTGGCAAAATTCACGCAAGGATATTGCGCTACCTGCTCTACCATTTCCATTGCATCACGATTGGGCGTCCAAAGCATTTCCGCGTACAGCGCCACCGGGAATGTGATTTGATTGCCCAGCATAGCATCTTCAACCAGCGCCTCCACAATGGTATCTTCCTTACCAAAACGGGCAACCGTGGCAATGATTTGGCGGACATAGTCTGCATTTTTTAACCAACTTGCCTGCTGGAGCTTCCAGGCCCTGTCCTTTTTCATCTGCCGCCGCTTGATATAGTTGCCGGTTCTTTCACCCAGGATATAGGGCGCAGTAAAATGTTCAAAGGTTCCCCAGTCTAAGTTCAGCATACCCTTTAAGACCGCGCCCCATTTTTCCTCATCACCCCGCAGCTTTAGCGTCTGCTCGGTAATAGCGAGGGTTTCGGCAAAGCCCTCCACATGGTCGGCAAGATAATTATAGGGGAAGCTGCCGCAATCCTCCCAAACAATATGGATCCGCTTGTCCACCTTCTTTAAGTGCTCCAATTTTTCCCGCACAGAGGTCGCGTGCAGGCCAAATTGAATTTGCAGATCGGGATACTTCTCAAAAAGGCTTGCCGAAATATCGTTTACCAGCTCCGTGACGATCTGGGCAACGGGTTTTCCGCCAATTTCCGACACGCTGTGCTCGGTAAAGGTCTGGAAATAGATGCCGTCCGCGCCGGTGTGGCTATACTCTTTTTCGTAGGTCTTCAAGACCCGCTCTTTGATTTCCGCGATCAATTGGTCACCAAAGCGGTCCAGAACATTTTTACAATTGGAGGTATCCCAGCCCCAGGCAAAGCCCCAGATCACCTTAATATTCAGGCTGTGGGCATAGTCCACCACATCCTTTGCATTCAGCGGCGCCACATCATTCCAGATGATGATCTCGTTCAGCCGCAGCTTTGCCATATTCTCAAAGAACTTCCGGTAATCGTAAATAACATGACCCCAAGTCCAGATAGCCCGGCGCTTAATGGCAGGGGCAGCGGTGATTTTCCAGGGGTTCAGCTCTTTTTCAAAGGGCATATCAAAGATGCTTTCGCCCCAAATGTTCTTATCCACATAGACCGGGCCACCAAGGTATTTATTGCAGAAATCCATGCAGCCGTACAAAACACCTGCTGCATCATAACCGACGATCACCAGCATTTGGTTTTCTTCCCCAAATGCGCTGTTGCCCACATAAATGGAGTAGCCCTCTTTTTCTGCCGGCATATCGGTCTTGCATTTGGTAAGGAACGGGGCAGTGGCCTTTCCCACAAAAATGATATTGTTGTTTTCCAGTTCTTCTTTGGTTACTTCCTCAGCAGATTTTATGGGCAGAACATAGGAAACACCGCCGGCGATCACAGCATACAACTGATTGACCGCTGTCTTTTCCAGCCCCTCGTAGGAATCCGTTAAAAACATCCATCGTTTTGCCATTTTATTGTCCCCCTATTATATCTCGATTTCTATACCGTCGTAGGCAACCTCAATTCCGGTACCGGCAAAGATTTCTTCCACTTTTTCGTGGTATTCGGATTTGTTGTGGGTTATGTGGGTTACCACAAAGCGGGTACGGGCATCCGCAATACCAAGCTGCTGCAATTCCGTTTTGAGGAGTTTGTTTTCCTCGTAACCCATGTGATAGATATACGTTTTCGCCGGAGCATAACCAAAGGTACCGTCCATGACAACAAGGTCAAAGATTTTCCCCAGGCTTTGCAGATAGGTAAGCATCTCCTCAGTAGGATAGCCGCTGTCCACAAGATAAAGAATGCGCTTATCCCCTTGTTCGATGATATAATTCAAGCTTCCCAGCTCCGGGGAATGCAAAGCTTTGAGGGGCGTAACTGCATATTCGCCGATGCTGACTGTTTTCTGCGGCGCAAGGGCAACAAACTGAATATGTTCCCGGATGGGTTCCGGAATGTTTACGGCATCACAAATTCGCTCCAGGTTAGCCGGCCCGTAAAAATAAACATCCTGATATTTCAAGTTGTGGGCGGCAAAGCCACCGCGATCAGACAGCAGCTGCGGCACATAATGGTCTCTGTGGGAATGGGTGATCAGGACATTTTGCAATTGCCCCAGATTCACGCCGAAACGCAAACAATGAGCATTTGTGTCAGCAGGAAAATCGATCAGCAAATCGTCATTTATGATGGATTGCGAAAGGGATCTTAAGCTTTTTCCGCCCATTTTCCGGGCTGTTTCACAATGCTCACAGGAGCAAAAGGGGGCAGGAAATCCCTCGCCACCGCCACTGCCTAAAATTCTGATTTTCATAAGAACACCTCCGGCAAAATAATGGTCTCTTCCAATTATTAGAATACACCTTTTATATCCATAATACCATATCCGAATATCTTAGAAATTATATCATTTTTTGTCTTTTCAAATGTTGACATCTTCGCCCGTTGTGATAGAATGTAACTATGAAATACATAATTCAAAACAACGATCAGCGCATTTTTCAAAACAGGTTCTACGACTTTGAAACCAAAGCGTTGCTTTCCCCCATTGAAACGCAAAACTATACCATCATTCAAGTTGCGGAATCCTATTATACCCACGACTTTTTCATTGACAATCACCAACAGTTCTGTGATTTGGAGCTGACCTTTTCCCATATAAACGGCCTGCTGTGCGCGGCAAATGAGGTATGGGAAACCGTCGATAAGCACGGACTCCATCTTGCCTTTCACGGTGAAATCCACGCACTGAAAAGTCGCAGAAGCGCACGGTTTCAAACCCTTGCCATCAATTTCAAAGACGGGCCTTGTATGCCCCTGCTCCGGGCCATACAGGCAAAGGGTCAACGCACCTTTTGTATGCCGGAAATTTTCGGATACCTGACCGACATCATATCCGAATTTATGCGGTCGGATGGGCCATTTCTGGAAAACAACTTAGACTGCCTGATCACCGCGGTTTTGGTGAAGATTGCCCGGTGGGGAACGGACGAGCCCCTTGCCGAGATCTCGTCATACGACGATAAGGTATCCGCCATGAAGCAGTATATCGACACACGCTTTCTGCAGCTTTGCTCTTTGGAGGAAATGGCGTATTCTTTTGGGTATACCTATAGCCATATCTCCAAGGTTTTCAAAAAAGCATACGGGGTAACCCCCAGCGACTATCTGCAGAAAAAGAAAGCAGAGTATGCCTGCAGCCTGCTGAAAGAAGGGGCAAAGCTGGAAGAAATTGCGGTGGTTTTAGGCTATTCCACAACATTCAACTTCAGCAGAGCCTTCAAAAACCAGCTTGGCCTTTCCCCCAGCGCCTATCGAAAACAAAACAAACAAGCGAGGTGAAATTCACCTCGCTTTTGCTTTCCTATTACGCTGTGAGTCTGTAAACAGGAGAAATTTATACTTCTTCTGTTTACAACAATTTTACCCTGTCGCTGTATGCAGCAAAATACTGTGCCTGGTCGTTCTCGCTGATCAAGATGTCTACATCCTCCAGTTTACACTGCTTGAAAGGCGCCTTGCCGCCAAACTTAGCGCTATCACAAAGCAGCACTTTTTTCGCTGCGTTTTTTAGCATGGCATTCCTTACCACCACTTCCTCCGGCGAACAATCGGTAACCGCTCCATTCTCTGACACAGTCTTCACCGAAAAAAACGCAACATCTGCATAGATATTTTGAAATGTCCTCTGTGCATCACCACCGATCAGACAGTTTCGGTTTTCGTCACTCAAAAAGCCGCCAGAGGAGATGAGCCTGATTTTAGAGTTAGACAACAGCATCATAATTTCGATATTGTTTGTCACCACTGTGAGCGAACTGCGGTCTATGAGCTCTCCGGCAAGATAAAAGGCAGTAGAGGATTGGTCAAGAAAAATAATATCGCCGTCCTTTATCAATGCGGCGGCCTTTTGGGCAATTTCCCGTTTGGCGTTTACATTTTGTCTGGTGCGGTGATTAAAGGTAACGATGTTTGAATAATTGTTCTCAAGCACTGCACCTCCGTAGCTTCGTTTCACAAGCCCCTGCTGCTCCAGGGCCTTCAGATCTCTGCGAATGCTTGATTCGCTGGCAAACAAAGTGTCGCAAAGTTGTTTGACTGACACAAAACCATTCGCAGCTTTCAGTATGCTCATTATTTCCTGTTCGCGTTCTTTATGAAACATTTTTACCCCTCTTTCTGACCGTTCTTGACCGATTTCCAAATACAAACCGAACACTTTTCATTGTATGTGCATTTTTCGCGTTAATTATTGATTTATTTTGACTGAAATATTATAACTTGATTGTGCACGATTGTAAAGGAGGAAATCAAAATGTACGATTATATAAAGGTTATTGCAATGGATTTGGACGGCACGTTAACCCAGCACAAAACACCTTTAAGCGCTGAACACAGAAAGATTCTCACAAAACTTTCAAAAAAGTACAAGCTTCTTATGGTGGGTGCCGGTCAGGTGATGCGTATATTCAATCAACTTGAAGGCTTTCCTATTGATATTATAGGCAACTATGGTTTGCAATACGGTGTTTATAATTCCCAAACCAAAACAATGGATATTATAAAAGATGTAACCGTAGAATGTGATAAAGAAATTGTAACAGACAGGATAAATACATTAAGAGAAAGATACGGATACACCGAATATGCAGGAGAAACAGTGGAGTTTCATCCGTCGGGGTGTGTCACATTTCCGATTCTCGGAACAAAAGCAAAACAAGAGGACAAGCTTTCATTTGATCCGGATAGACGCAAAAGGCGTAAGATTTATGATGAAGTCGTAAACACCTTTTGCGATTACTGTGTATTTGTTGGCGGGTCTTCTTCCTTCGATATGGCACCGAAGCCCTATGATAAATACTACGCCCTTGACCTTTATTGCAAAGAAAACGGTCTTTCCCATAACGAGGTCGTATACATCGGTGACGATTACGGCCTGGGTGGCAATGATGAATCGGTTTATAAATCAGATTTCAACTACATAACCATTGATAACTATTTGGATTTTCCAACAGTTGTTAAACCGCTACTCTAAAAGGTATATAATATGAATTATTGGACACAAAGTGAAAAAAATATTTTTGTAGCAGCGCACAGGGGCTGGTGCAGCAAATATCCCGAAAACACTATGCTCGCCTTTCAAAAAGCCCTTGAATTAGGTGTGGACCAAATTGAAACAGACATTAGAATTACGAAAGATAACGAGTTGGTTTTAATTCACGATGCCACTTTGGAGCGCACGACCAACGGTACGGGTAAGGTGTGCGACCATACCTTGGCCGAGTTAAAGCAGTTAGATGCGGGAAAAGGCGAACAAATACCTACGCTCAGGGAACTTTTAGAACTCGTAAAAGACCATCCGACCATAACACTTGACCTTGAGTTTAAGGAATACCCCGTTGATGGATGGGAGGAGAAAGCCTACTATACCTGCGACAAGATTTTAGAAACAGTAGAGGAATATCAATTCGCCGAACGCTGTGTTATAAACAGTTTCAATCAAAAACTGAACGAATATGTCTTTACAAAGTACAATGGAAAATACAAGCAACATTTATTTTTTCCCGAAAGATATATGCAAATGGAAGGAAGCCAGTTGCCGTTATACAGTTTTGGCTACTGCGCTTGTGTTTTTGGAAAAGAACTGCCGATAGAAGAAATAAAACGGTTTCATACAAACACCGGTATTCGCATTTGGGGACCTGCCTCACTTAAAAATGAAAATAGCATCGATCAGGCTATAAACTTTGGCGTAGAACTTATCACCTGCAACAATCCCGACGAGGTGCTTGCAATATTGAGAAAGAAAAATCTACACAAATAACAACAAGCGAGGTGAAGTTCACCTCGCTTTTTCATATTTTTCTCTAAACAAGGAAGATTTATACTGCGCAAAAGAAAAACTCCTCTGCTTGATGCAGAGGAGTTTTCGTTATTGTTTGCCACAATGTTCACAGGGTGTCTGCGATCTCATTTTTCCGCAGCCATCACATCTCCAGATATGGGTGGCGTGAGAATCTGCCGGAACAACAGGCGCCGTGGGGGCAAGCACAATCTTCTTATTGTTTTCCTGCTCTTTTGCCGTAGCTTTTTTCCTTGTATAAACATCCGGCAACGCAACAACCATCAACATACCAACAACGCCAAAAACAAAGGTATACCAAAAGTATTCTGTACCCTCGTGTCCTTTTTCTTCCGCTATTTCAGAAAATTTCTTTGCTATCATATAGTCTATAATCAACCCTATAACCAAACCCATGATATAGAAAAACCACATGACAAATCCCTCTCTTTTTGTTGTTATATTTTTATAATATCACATACAGCATCTATTTTCAACTCATACACGAACCCCGTCTCCTACAATTATTTGCCGTAGGATTTTAGTTCCCGGGGGGTGCAAAGCAGGTGCTTTTTTACCACACGGGCGAAATATTTGGGGTCATTAAACCCGCTTCTCTCCGCCGCCTGCTCAATGGGCACGCCCCGGGAGATCAGCGAACGCGCATACTCCAGCCGCAGCTGGGTGATATACTCTGTGGGGGTCTTCTGATAGTATTTCTGAAACAGCGCACGCAGGACGGTTGCGCTGATGCCGGCATTTTTGCAGATGCTGTCCGCCGAGAGGGTGCTGCTTCTGTAATTTGCATTGATGTAGGAGATGGCATTTATAAAATGCTCCGGCATTTTCCCCGTGATGGCATTGTTGCAGAGCTTGCCAAAAATGGAATACAGCTGGGCCAGCACATTGGCCTCATACCCCGGCTCTTTCTGCTTCCAAAAATCAACCGCCCGCAAAAAGGCCCGGTAAACCTCCTCGCTGTTGGCAAGGGTGTAAACCTCAGCCGCCCGGTCGCTCTCCCGGGTCTTAAAATGGATGGCTAAGATCTCATTATCGTCATATTCGGCGGTGTAGGCAACGCCCTGGGGCAGGTACAAAACCTCATTTGCACCCACCGAATAAGTCTTATTGTCCACTTTGATCTTCGCCGTGCCCTTGATCCGAAAGGTCAGCGCCGCATAGTCCCGGGGAGCAATTTCAAAGAAATCGGCTTTCCACCCCACCTGCACCACATCAACAATTTGGAGAATCGGATTTTTGCAGTTACAAATCATCGAACCACCTCACTTGCATTATAGCACCGGTTTTCCCAAGTTGCAACCGTTGAAAAGTCCACCTTTTTTGATAAAATGTGGGTTTAAGTCACAAATCCGCCACGCTATAATGAAAGAAAAAAACACCGGAGGTCATTCAAATGGAAACTCTGAAACAAAAAATCATTGATTTTGCCAAGAAAGACGGGATCGATCTGATCGGCTTTGCCGCAAAATCCCGTTTTGACGGCCTGGACGAGCGGCTGAACCCCTTCTCCATCTTCCCCGAGGCCAAGACCGTGATCCTCATCGGCAAGCGGATCTGCAGAGGCGCTTTGCGGGGTGTGGAAGAGGGTACTAACTTTGGCGACTACGCGCTCTTCGGCAAGAACTGGCTGGAGGACGAGTTCCTGGCCCTTTCCTGCTACAATCTGACCAACTTCATTGAGAGCAACAACTACGAGGCCGTGCCCATTTTCCCCAATCCCAGCGACCTGGAGCCCTCCGGCATTCCCGTTGCTCCCGGCAGACCCGCTCCCAATGTATATCCCGATTTCGATTACGCGGCTGTTGCCTGCGGTCTTTGCACCCTTTCCTACAACCGCATCGTCTTCTCCAAGGAGTTCGGCTCCCGTCAGCGTTTCCATATGATCCTCACCGACGCAGAGCTGGAAAGCTCCCCTCTGCTGGAGGAAAATGTCTGCGACGGCTGTGGCAAATGCGCCGCTGCCTGTCCTCTGGGCGCTATCAGCCAGACAGAAACCGAAACCATTGAGATCTGCGGCAAGAAGTTCACCGTGGGCAAGATCGACTACAGCAAGTGCAAGGTTTGTGAAAACGGCGCTGTTGCCAACCGTTTCTCTCCCAACTCCGCCCCCGACCGGATCGCCGCTCTGTGCAACCGCACCTGTATGTGCCACTTAGAGGAAGACGGCCGCCTGGCCAACAAGTTCGCCAATCCCTTCCGCACCGGCGAAACCTGGCAGATCGGCTCTGCAACCACCACCATCGACCGCTCCGACGAGCAGGCAAATGTCCTGGGCGGCGCATTTTCCAAAACCGGAAAGCGGGGTCACTGATATGAAGCTGACATCCGAAATTCTGAAAGCCAAAGCCAAGGAATTGGGTATCGACTGCATCGCCATCGGCAATATTGAGCGTTTCAAAAACGCCCCCACGCTGATGAGCCCCATCACCTATTTCCCCAAGGCCAAATCGGTGATCGCCATTGCCATGCCCATCCCCCGGGGCGCAAACCGCGGCATTGAGGAAGGCACCCACTGGCACAACTATACTTTTTATACTTACAACAAGCTGAACGCATTCTTCCGTCCCATCAAGACCTATCAGCTCAGCTGCTTTATCGAGGATTGCGGCTACGAGGCGGTGGCCCACTATCCCGCCGTGCCCGAGGGCAACGGCACCACCCGCAAGCCCGTGGCCGAGGGCAAAGTACCCCCCGATGTGGTGTGCAGCATCCGTGTAATCGCCGCCGGCTGCGGCCTGGGTGAGATCGGCTGGTCCAAGGTGTTCCTCACCAAGAAATACGGCCCCCGTGTCCGTTTAGGTCTGATCTTCACCGACGCGGAGTTAGAGCCCGATCCCATCCTCGACACCGGCACACTGTGCCTGCACTGCGGCGCCTGCACCAAGAACTGCCCCGGCGGCGCCATTCCCCATCCCCGGGAAACCGACAAGCGGATTTATGTGGACTTCGGCGAAAAGCAGATTTATTTCGGCGATGTGCAAATGGGCCGCTGCACCCTTTCCCACCACGGCATGAACAAGGAGTGTTCTCCCTTCCTGTCCAAGGAGTTCCCCAATATGGCCTTTGATGTGCGCAACTCCCAGATGACCGAGGAAGAGGCCTATATCCTCACCTACGCCTTAGCCGGTGCAAAATGGGGTCGTAAGCCCGGCAGCCACGCGGTGATTGATTACTACAATCAGATCATCGAGCATACGGGCTATTTCTCTATCTGCGGCGCAAAGGGCTGTATCCGGGCCTGCAACGCGATTATGGAAAAATCCGGACGGGTGGAGCAGACCTTCCAAAATCCCTACTACAAGAAGGAATCCTGGGCGCTGCCCGTTCAGCCGGAAACCAAGCCCCAGGGCGTCAACCCCTACCGGGAGGAATATCTGGACGAACACTACCCCGGCATTCGTGAAAACGAATATGTGTCCACAGACAGCAAAAAGAAATAAAGAAAACCTCCTCTGCGGTGCAGAGGAGGTTTTTCATACATTTTTCAGATAAACAAATTCACGACCCAGTAAAGGGTGGGAATGGTGATGACGGACAGCACGGTAGTGCCCAAAGTGAAGATCACCGCGTTTTGGGTATCGCCGCCGAACTCGTCGGCAAAGGTGGCAGCCAGGCCTGCCGTAGGCATGGAGAATGCCACAAACACGCCCAAAATGATTTCCTTTACAGGAATGTTCAAGCTTACATTCTGAAGGGCCAGCATTGCCGCCGTAATCACCACCGGGAACAGCACCAGCTTCAGGAAAGAAACATAGTAGAGCTTTCCGGAGCTGAACAGCGTCTTAAAGGAAATTGCACCCAGCTTCATACCGATAATGGTCATGGATATGGGGGTGACGATATTGCCGAAATGGTCGGAGAATTTCCCCACCTCGGGAACAGACTTGGCAACGCCCAGCAGGTTGCAGATGCAGCCCAGCAGGAAAGCCGCCAGCACCGGATTGAGGAAAGCTTTCTTCACGCTGATATTCTTCTTATCGCCGGTAGCTAAGTAAGCGCCCAAGGTGTACATCAGCACATTGTTGATAATATTCAGCACGATCAGCACAGTGAACACCGGAGAATCGCCGCCGAACACCGCAACCGCCAGAGGAATGCCCAAGAAGCCGTTGTTGGCAAACACGGCGCAAAAGCGCATCATGCCTTTGGTCTTTTGGTTTTTCTCCATTGCCACCAGGGGCGTGGAAACAAAGAACATACCCAAAACCACCACGATACCGATGAGGGCAACCACACCCAGCATCAGCAGAGAATCCCCGTCAAAGGTCAGATTCTTTACCACACCGGAAAAAATCATAAAGGGCAGCGCTAAGTACATAAGAAGCTTCGACAGCACACCGGACTGCTCGGGCTTTAACAGCTTGGTCTTTACCAAAATAAATCCGGGAATCGCCAGCGCAACAAACATCAGCACATTCCGCAGCATAATCATAAATTCTTCCATTATTTGCCTCCAAAATTGGTTTTGCTTATTATATAACAATTTGTGCAGGATAGCAAGTAAAACAACAAAGGATGCCCCATTGGGACATCCTTTGTTCCTTATTTGTTATTACTTGCCAAACACGGCATACATATCAAAATAATCGTGTTTATCCAAAAGCTTGGCGCAATTCAGATAAACTGTGCAGAACCGTGTGCCGCCACTGGAGTAAAAGGATTCCAGTCTTTCCTGCATTGTTATCTTGTCACCGTAATGGGAATTCTTTATGTTTAAGAACTCCTCTTGTGTTCCCTCATAATAATATACAACATCTTTACCGGCGCTGTTTGTCCGCGCGAATTTTTCTATATATTTCAGGCTTCTGGGCAGGTAGACCCGGGTCACATTATCCCGGAAGATATCGCCTTCCACGCGTTCCACGCCATTACCCAGGATAAGCTTGTTCATCTTCTTCAAGTAGATGGCATTTTTCCGGATGATCTTAACCGAATCCGCCATTTCAATGGTAATCTCGTGCCGTGAATCTGGAGCATAGAAGGAATAACTGCCGATCTCGGTAACGCCTTCTTCGATGGTTATTCTTGTGGTGCGCAACTCAAGATCATCATACCAAGTGGGGAGTTCAGCATTCGGACCCTCATAGCTCCGCATAGCACCTTCGCCATAGATCACAAGGTGATATTTGTCTTCTTGATCTCCAGGATATTCCGTGACACCGTCATAGGTAATATAAAATTTTACAGGACTGGAAAACACATCGCCTTTCGCACCACAGCCTCCGTGGTTAAAAACCTCTAACTTACATTTTTTGCACTGAATCGTAGGATAAGCACCGCCATTGCTTTTTTGTATCATCGTACTGGCAAATTCGTGGTCATTGGTTTTCTTTGTATAGGTATCTACATAACGGTCACCGCAGGCGCAGATATGCTCAGTATATCCATCCAACAGGCAAGTAGCCTCCACAATTTTAGCTGTGTAGCTATGGATATGTTTTGTACCTTCTGGTTCTGTAGCAACAGTCTGCGCACTGGTAGCTTTTGTTTCTTTGGTAGCTTTTGTTACTTTGGTAGCTTTGGTTGCTTTGGTAGTGGGCGCCGCAGTAGTCTGAACGGTGGGAATCTCAGTAGGCGCAACCGTCGGTATCACAATTGCTTCTGTAACAGGAGCTTCGGTAGGCTCGCAGACAGGCGCACTTGTCGCAGACACTGCGCTGGTGGCTTTCGTAGCTTTGGTGCTCTTCGTTGCCTTTGTCTTTTTCGTCGCCTTTGTGGCTTTCGTTGTGGGGGATGCATCTAAGCCACCGTTACTCATTGTCTCTGTCTGACTTGTCGGGTCGGTTTCATTTGTTACCAATCCGCTGGTAGGCTGCAGGTCAGAACCAACCTTAACGCTCCTACAAGCAGAAAAGCTGAACAGAAGTGCGGTTGCAAGCAAGAAACACAGTACTCTTTTCATAAAATCACCCCTTAATTTTATTGTAACAAAAATTCATCCCGGAAGCAAGGGGATACCTTGGTTCCATATTGCAACATTCTCTTCTTTCTTGTGATATGTAACAGAATGTTACATAAAGAGTGTAACACAATGTTACAATAAATGCAAGAGGTGATCGCATGATCGGGCTAAAAAGTATTCGCAAAAAACGCAATCTCAATCAACAGAAGGTTGCAATGGATCTGAATATTTCCCGAGAGGCACTGTCCTACTACGAAAACGGCAAGCGGGAGCCATCCCTTGCGTTGCTTGTTGCTATGTCTAAATACTTCAATGTTTCGATAAATTATCTTATCACCGGTGAGGAATTTGAAAAAAGATGAACCTGCCTTTTGCAAAAGGCAGGTTTGTTTTTTGTGCCGCTGTCCTGTTGCGATGCTCGGTGCTCTCGTCGGCGACGGCGCGCCTTCCTCGCTCACCGATCGCGGCCACTCGCTCGCCTCCTTCCTCCCGCCACCGGCGGCAGTCGGCTCGCTCCCCGGAATCTCACCTGCGGTTCGATTCCGACCACAGCATATAATAACCGGGATACCCCGCTGGGGTATCCCGGTTATTGGTGCCGCTGACCGGAATCGAACCGGTACGCCGTGTTAGGGCGAGGGATTTTAAGTCCCTTGTGTCTACCTATTCCACCACAGCGGCATATTTAATTAGATTGTGCGTTGTTCGTCCTGTTGCGGTGCCCCAAATTTCCTGTTCGCTTTTCGCTCACGAAATTTTGACCGCTGCCACTCGCTCGGCTCCCTTGACTCCGCCCCCGGCGGCGGTCGCCTCGCTCCCCCTTGTGTCTACCTATTCCACCACAGCGGCATATTAAAATCTTCGTAGGGGAGGGATATTATCCCTCCCGTAAATTTAAAACCATCAATAGCGGGAGGCATACTATGCCTCCCCTACACAGGGGGGCACCTTCTCCCGGAGGAAGGCTTTTGAAAGCCTCGTTATAGTAGCATATTTTTGGGGCACAGTCAAGTTTTCCGGTAAATTTTCAAAAAACAGTTGTAACTTTGACTAAAATGATGTAAAATAATATAGCTGAAAAAATGCAAACTTATACCCATCGATTTTGGAGGACATAGAAATGGAAAAGAAACCCATTGTTTTGGTTATTATGGACGGCGTCGGCAAGGGCGACGGCGGCAGCGGCGATGCCGTAGCTGTAGCCAAGACCCCCACCCTGGACAATTTGTTTGCCACCTGCCCCTACACCTGGCTGAAGGCCCACGGCACTGCCGTCGGCCTGCCCTCTGACGAGGATATGGGCAACTCCGAGGTTGGCCACAACGCCCTCGGCTGCGGTCAGGTCTACTCCCAGGGCGCAAAGCTGGTTGGCGAGTCTATTGAAAACGGCGCACTGTTCGCTTCCGCCACCTGGAAAGAACTGGTTGCCAACGCAGAAGGTAAGGCTCTGCATTTCCTGGGTCTGCTGTCTGACGGCAATGTGCACTCTAACATCCATCACCTGATCGCTCTGCTGAAGCAGGCAAAGGCCGAGGGTGTGAAGAAGGCTTACTGCCACATTCTCTTAGACGGCCGTGATGTGCCCGCCACCTCCGCGCTGGAATATGTGGGCATGCTGGAGGACACCTTAAAGGAACTGAACACCGAGGGCTGTGACTACGCCATCGCTTCCGGCGGCGGCCGTATGCAGGTCACCATGGACCGGTACGAGGCCAACTGGGGTATGGTTGAGAAGGGCTGGAGAACCCATGTACAGGGCGAGGGCCGTCAGTTCGCATCTGCCGCTGAGGCTATCGAGACCTACCGGGCTGAGACCGGCTGCATCGACCAGGACCTGCCCGCCTTCGTGGTAGCAAGAAACGGTGAGCCCGTTGCCAAGATTGCCAACGGCGACAGCGTCATTCTGTTTAACTTCCGCGGCGACCGGGCACAGGAGATCTCCCTGGCCTTCGACCGCAAGGACTTTGATAAGTTCGACCGTCCCGGCTACACCGGTGTGAAATTTGCCGGTATGCTCCAGTACGATGCCGACCTGAACATTCCCGAAAATTACCTGCTGCAGCCCCCTGTGATCAAGAACACCCTCACCGAGGTGCTGTGTGAGGCCGGCATTACCGAGTATGCTGTATCCGAGACCCAGAAGTACGGCCATGTGACCTATTTCTGGAACGGCAACCGCTCCGGCAAGGTAAGCGAGGAGCTGGAGACCTACGAGGAGATCCCCTCCGACGTGATCCCCTTCGAGCAGGCTCCTGCCATGAAGTCCAAGGAGATCACCGAGAAGATGGTGGCTGCCATCGCATCCGGCAAGTACCAGTTCATCCGCTGCAACTTCCCCAATGGCGATATGGTGGGTCACACCGGCGTGATGGAAGCTGTTGTCACCGCTATGGAGTGTGTGGACAGCGGCCTGAAAGCAATCCTGGAGGCTGCTGACAAGCACGGCTACACCGTTTTGATCACCGCCGACCACGGCAATGCCGACCAGATGACCGAAACCAAGAAGGGCAAGACTTCCGTCCGTACCGCCCACTCTCTGAATCCCGTTCCCTTCATCATCTACGACAAGGACAACACCTACACCATAAAGGAAGGCAACTTTGGTCTTGCCAATGTAGCCCCCACCGTAGTCAAGATGCTGGGACTCACCGCACCTTCCTGCTGGGAAGAAAGTGTTATCTGAAAACCGCTTATATAGGAGGTAAATATTATGATCCATCACAGCAACGAAAACGGTTCTGTTATTGTCAGCGCTGGCGTATATACAGATATTGCAGGCACTGCCGCTGTCAACTGTATGAGCGTCAAGGGCATGGTGGCCCGGTCTGTTTCCGACGGCCTGTATCACCTGCTGCGCCGGGAATCCATGGGCAAGGGCGTCAAGGTGGAATTCCACAAGGACGGCACCATCTCCATCGACCTGCACATCATGGTAGGTGACGGTGTGAACCTGTCCGCTGTGGGCAAGGCCATCATCGACGAGGTCCGCTATATGGTCTCCAATACCACCGGCACTGAGGTCCGGGGTGTGAATGTGTATATCGACGCCATCAAGCTGGAAAAGCACAAATAAAATAGAAAGAATATCCCCATCAGGAGGTAATCAACATTGATGCAGACAATGAACGGCGCCGATTTTTCCCGGCTGATGCTCAGCGCCGCCGCCGCTATTGAAATTAACAAACAGAGATTAAACGAACTGAATGTGTTCCCTGTGCCCGACGGTGACACAGGCACCAATATGTCCATGACCATAGGCGCTGCCGCTGCAGATTTGCGGAAGCTGCAGGATCCCAGCCTGGAAAAGGCTTCTGCCGCCGCCGCCTCTGCCATGCTCCGGGGTGCCCGGGGTAACTCCGGTGTTATCCTGTCCCTGCTGATGCGGGGCATGTCCCGGAAACTGAAGGGCGAAGAGCTCTGTGACGGCAGCCTGTGGGCCAAGGCTCTGCAGGAGGGCGTGGACGCAGCCTACAAGGCTGTTATGAAGCCCGCAGAGGGCACGATTCTCACCGTGGCAAGACTGGCTGCCGCCAAGGCAACCTCTGTTGCCAAGAAGAACAAAAATTTGGAATTTGTCCACAAGGCCGCTTTGGAAGAGGCTAAGGTCGCCCTTGCCAACACCACCGAGCAGAACCCGGTGCTGAAGAAGGCCGGCGTGGTGGACGCAGGCGGACAGGGTTGGGTGTTCGCATTGGAGGGAATGCTCTGCGCTATGCAGGGTAAGGATATTCAGCCCCCCACCGGCGCTGAAACCGTAACCGCCACCGAGGCCACTTTCTCCGATTTCAATACCGAAGACATCACCTTCACCTACTGCACCGAGTTCATCATTTCCCGGGAGAATAACTTAGACCCCGAGAAGCTCCGTGATTTCCTCAGCAGCCTGGGCGACTCTTTGGTGCTGGTGGACGACGACGAGATCATCAAGGTCCATGTCCACACCAACGACCCCGGCAAGGCTCTCCACGAGGCTATGGACTACGGCTCTTTCGTTACCGTAAAGATCGAAAATATGCGCCTGCAGCACACCGAAAAAGTGCTCAATGAACAGGCTGCTGTCCCGGCAGAACCTGCCATCGCTGCCCCGGAAAAGCCCTTGGGTGTAGTTTCCGTGTGCGCCGGTGAGGGTTTGGCAAATGTGTTCCGTGATTTGGGCGTGGATGGCATCATCTCCGGCGGTCAGACCATGAACCCCAGCACCCAGGATATCCTGGAAGCTGTGAACAAAGTCCCCGCTGAGACCGTTTTCGTGCTGCCCAACAACAAGAACATCATTATGGCTGCCGAGCAGGTGAATGAGCTGACCGAGAAGAACGTGATCGTGATCCCCAGCAAGACCGTTCCCCAGGGCATCACCGCAATGCTCAGCTTCAATCCCGAGGGCACTGCGGAGGAGAACACCGAAGCCCTGACCGAGGCGCTGCCCATGGTTGACACCATGCAGATCACCTACGCCGCCCGGAACTCCGATTTCGACGGCTATGATATCCACGAGGGTGACTATCTGGCCATCTATGGCTCTGCGCTGTTTGGCACTGACACGGATGTGACCGTTCTGCTCCGCTCCTTAGCTGAAAAGGTCAAGGAAGAGGGCAAGGAATATATCACCATCTACTACGGCGAGGACATCACCGAGGAACAGGCCCAGGTGGCCGCAGATATCTTTACGGAAATCTGCTCCGACGCGGATGTGAATCTCCTCTCCGGCGGTCAGCCTGTATATTATTATCTGATTTCCGCAGAATAACAAGGAAGGCTCACTGCAAAAACGTAGTGGGCCTTTCTTTTCAATGCAAAATGTTAAATGCAAAGAGCAAAATTGAGGTGTCGCTTCGCGACTTATTAAAATCATTGCCGCAGGCAATACCTTCATTTTGCATTCTGCATTTTGAATTTTGCATTTTGCCAATGGGGGTGCTCTATGAAAAATTTTTTTAACAACTTCATAGGCAAGTTCATTCGTTTGGCGAGGCATTTGTCCCGGCAGAACATCCGCTCCCACGCCGCTGCTGCAGGATACTTCATCGTGCTGTCGGTGTTTCCCCTGCTGGTGATGATTTTGGCGCTGCTGCGCTACACCGGCCTGGAAGTGGAGACCCTTTCGGATTTTGTGGGCAATTTTCTGCCGGATGCGCTGGCTCCCTACATCAAACGGCTGATCGAAGGCGCTTATCGGAACACCTCCGGCACTGTGGTCTCCGTGTCTGCCGTTACCGGTCTTTGGTCGGCCAGCCAGGGCGTCCACTGCCTGCTAAACGGCCTCAACGCCATCTACAAAGCACCGGAGACCCGGAGCTATATCCGCACCCGTCTGCTCAGCATTTTCTACACCATCCTGTTTATCATTTTGCTGTTTGCCACCTTGGTGCTGAACGTGTTCGGCGCAACGCTCCTGCGGAATTTGCATTTTGAGAACATAACGCTGCTGCAATTTTTGTGGGACTTGGTGCACCAGCGGTTCATTCTGATGATGCTGCTGCAAACCGGTCTGTTTTCCGCCATGTATATGGCCCTGCCCAACCGGCGCATCTCTTTCCGGGCGGCACTGCCCGGGGCGCTGCTGTCCTCTGCAGGCTGGCTGATCTTTTCCAGCCTGTACTCCATCTACGTGCGGCATTTTGCCGCCTATGCCAATATTTACGGCTCGGTGTATATGGTGGCACTTAGTATGCTGTGGCTGTATTTCTGCCTTTCCATTGTTTTCTGCGGCGGCGCTTTGAACCACTATTTGGCCACAGAAACCAATTACACAAAAGGAGCAAACTATGGGAATGAAAAGTAAAATCCGCGGCATTCTCTACCGCAAGCAGGGCAAAGCCTACTTTTGGAAGTTGCGGGAAACCGGCAAAACCAGCCGTTTCCCCTTGACCCGGTGGTACTGCCGCCACCAATATCAAAAGCTGATGAGCAAAAATGGGGCGGATATTTCTTTTGGCTGCCAAATGGACAGTGTTCCCACTTTTCCCCACGGTTTTTCCGGTATTTTCGTGTCTGAGGGGGCAAAAATCGGCAAAAATTGCGTGATTTTTCATCAGGTGACCATCGGCTCCAATACCATCCCCGGCTCCTCCGGGCAGGGCTTTCCCACCCTGGGGGACAATGTGTATATCGGCTGCGGGGCGAAAATTATCGGCAATGTAAAAATCGGTAACAATGTGCGCATCGGCGCAAACTGCGTGGTGACCCGGGATGTGCCGGATAATGCCACGGTGGTTTTGGAAAAGCCCCGGGTGATCATCCGGGAAGCGCCCCAGGAAAACCGCTTTGTCAGTTTTGAAGAAATGACCGGAAAATAAAACAGGAGGTGTAGCGGTGTTTGGTTTGGTCGGCGTCAATATCAAAGAATTGAGCAAAGAAGAAAAAGGCCGCTACAACGCCGTCTACTGCGGCATTTGCCGGGGCATTCGGCAGGAATGCTCCCAGTTTGCCCGGCTGGGCCTGAGCTACGATATGGTCTTTTTGGCGCTGCTGCTCATGAGCCTGTATGAGCCCGCGGAAACAAAAGGCGACCGGGCCTGCAGCCTCCATCCCATAAGGCCCAAGCCCTGGGTGGATAACGAAATTATCCGCTACTGTGCCTGTATGAATGTGGCTTTGGGCTACTACAAGGCCCTGGATGATACCCAGGACGAGGGCGGTGTTTCCGGCAAGGTAATGCTGAATATCTTCAGCAAAGAAATAGACAAAATCCGGGAAAAATACCCCCGCCAATGCAATGCCATGGCTGAAAATCTTGCTCAGCTGCGGCAATTGGAGAAAGAAAATTGCCACAACCCCGACCTGCCCGCCGGCTGCTTCGGCGCGCTGCTGGGGGAAGTGTTTGTATATGAGGAAGATTTGTGGGCCAAGTACCTGCGTCAGATCGGCAACGCCTTGGGCCGCTACATATATTTGGCCGATGCCGCTATGGACTACCGACAGGACAAGAGAAAGGGCCAGTATAACCCCTTTCTTGCCAAGGAAACCGAAAAAGAAGACCGGGAGCAGTACCTGCTGCTGGCAATGGGCCGCTGCACAGAGTATTATGAGAGCCTGCCTCTGGTGCAGGACAAGTCCATTTTGGACAATATCCTCTACAGCGGCGTATGGGTAAAACTAAGGAGCAAGCAACAATGATGGAAGATCCCTATAAGATTTTAGGCGTCAGCCCCAATGCCTCCGATGAGGAGATCAAACGGGCATACCGCCGTTTGGCAAAGGAGTATCACCCGGACCGGAATCCGGGAGATCCGGAGGCCGCCCGGAAAATGCAGGAAGTCAACGCCGCCTATGAGCAGATCAAGAATCCGGACAAGACCCAACCCGGCTACGGCGGCTACAGCCAGTACGGCAGCTACGATACCGGCGACCGGTATGTGACAGCGGCTTACCGCTATATCCGCTTCGGTCGGTATCAGGAGGCTATCAACGCCCTCAATGCCGCCACCGAACGGAACGCCCGGTGGTACTATCTGTCTGCGGTGGCGCATTCCGGCCTTGGCAACCAGGTCACGGCTTTGGAGCATATTCGCCGGGCCGTTTCCATGGAGCCGGATAATCCCGAATACCTGCAGGCTCTGAACATCATCGAAAACGGTGGGCAGGTCTACCGGCGCAATGCGGGCAATTACCGGGGCTTTACCATGGGTGGCTCTTCCTGCGCGCCTTTGTGCTTGTGCTGGTTGGTGAATTTCTTTTGCTGCGGCGGAAGATTTTACTTCTGCTGTTAAAGGAGGATATAGATGAAAAGAATCATATGCTTTGTTTTGGTGCTTTCGTGCCTGCTGTTCTTGGCTCTCACCGGCTGCAGCCGTGACCCCGACTCTGCGCCCATGGTCTCTTCCAAGCAGGCCAAGAACCTGGTTGTGGAAAAGACCGCCTCCGCCGGCGGCGCCATCACTGCCCATCCCGGCGGCAGAATTACATACACCATTTCTATCACCAACAACAACAAAAAGGCCGTTGCCGTAAAAGTCACCGACACCCTGCCGGAAAACACGGTCTTCGTGTCCGGCTGTGATAATGTCAGTGGAAAATCCCTTTCCTGGAAAGTGAAGAATATTGCGCCCGGTCAGACCGAAAAGGTCACCTATACCGTCAAGCCTGAATATACCCTCCAGCAGGTTCGGGAATCCAAGGAGCCTATCATTCTGAAGAACACCTCCGCCAAGGTGGCAAAGATCAAAGTTCCCGCCCCCGCTAAGGACATTTATGTGCTGGAGACCTTCAACAAAGAGGATATCCGCAAGCTTTCCATGGCCATTGATGCTATGGTCACCGCCAATCTCACCGCCAAAAACTCCAGCAACAAGCCCCTAAACGAAGTGAGCCTGCTGTCTATGATCTACACGGTGGCTTTCTCCAGCTCCACCAATTTCGGCTCTACTGACACCGCAGAGATCCTGGATATGGTCTTTACCAATGCGGGCAGCGGCGCCGCAGAAAACAACGGCGGCGTAGAAGATGTGGTGGAAACAGCCACCAATCTGCTGAACCGGGTGGCGCCCACCCTCTACGGCGGCACAAAAGTTCCCGCCGAAAAGGACAAGCTGTTCCGTGGTGAGCGGGCTAAGGAAGTGACCATCGCTGACCTGGTCACCGGCGATGCCATCTTCGCGGAAACCGCCGGTGAAATCAAGCTCTATGTGGTGGACGGCCAGCATCTGGTTCATCTGGGCAAGACCGAAGTCACCCGGAAAATCGACCCCGCCACCGTTCTGCCCGGTCTTCCCAAATCCGACCGGTATGTGGTCATCCGCCCCTCCATTGACCTGAATATCACCTTCTCTTTGCAGGAGGGTGAATACTACAACGAGGCCGACAAGGAAGGCTACACCGATGTGGAAAAAGCCCTCATCGCCACCGCAGAAAGCTATCTGCTCCGGGGCGACCGGTTCCAATACACCGACGACAACACCAGCAAAGGTACCTTCCGCTGGGAATCCGCTGTCCGTCAGCCCGAGGATTGCACCGTCGACCAGTACGGCTATAGTAACTGCGCCGCCTTTGTTTACGATGTCCATTGGGCAACGCTGGGTCTGAAAGCCACCGGCAACTCCAAGACACTGAACACCACCAAAAACAACGCAGCCTATGCCAAGAGCAAATGGGATGCAGAAACCGGCACCAGCTCCAGCAAGTCCGTTGTGTTCTACGCAGAGCCTATGAAGAAAAACGGCGACAAGTACGAGGCCACTTTGGATGATGCCGGCAAGGCCGCTTTGAAGGAGAAGATCGTTTCCGTTCTCCGCCCCGGCGATATTATCAACATCCGCCGCACCACCGGCTCCGGCCACGCTATGCTCTATGTGGGCAACGGCACCATCATCCACAGCGCCGGTTCTAATTACAGCGTCAAGAATCAGACCGACACCCACGAGGCAACTGCCCGCTTCCGTATGGTGGAGGATCTGTTTGACCCGAAGGTTTACAGCGAAACCAGCTGCATTTACAACCTGGTAAGCGTCAGCATCCTCCGTCTGCAGAACCATAGCAAGAAGGGCGTAACGGAAAACGCTGCCAACCGGACAGCCAATATGCAGGGCATCGTTGCCGAGAAGATAAGCTCCACCGCTATGGGTAAAACCGTAAACTGTGGCGACACCATCACCTACACCTTCTGCATTTTCAACACCACCGATGCAGAAAAGGCCGTGGCCATCCGGGATACCCTGTCCGCCAGCACCACCTTTGTGGAAGCCACCGACGGCGGCACCTGCACCGAAAATGAGATTGCCTGGGATCTGAAAGTTCCCGCAGATTCCCGTATGTCCGTATCCTACACCGTGAAGGTAAATGACGGTCTGGAGACCTATGCCAAGATCGACGGCGCCAAGGCTACCATCAACGGTGTTATCCACAAATGCTACGATACCGTGGTGGGCAACACCCTTACCGCCACAGAACAGACCAAGCTGACCGATGCCGTGAATGCCGTAAAGGCCACGGATGTTTCCAAGCTGACCTCTGTGCAGATCGCCAGCCTCATTTACAAGACCGCCTTTGGCACCGGAAACATCTTTGGCAATCAGGTAAAGACCTTCGCCCAGCTGTTGAACGGCGATGGCGAGGTGCATGTGGGCGTCTTCCTGACAAATCACTCTTCCACGCCCCCTATGCTGTATATGTCCGACGTAAACAAATCCATCCCCTCCAAGATGGTGGCGCCCGGTATGCTTGGCGGCTACTATGTTTCCGGTAACACATCCTACAGCTCCTACCGGTATTTGAACCTGGTTGATTCCCCGCTGCGCAGCCGGTACTTCTGGGAAAAGGACCTGGTTGTGGGCGACCTGTTCCTGATGCAGGGCAAGGAAAAGCAGTGCCTGTATATTTACACCGGCAGCAACACCTTTGTCAGCCTTGACCCCGCTGACAATTTCGCCACCGAGACTGTCAGCCGCCTGTTTGAATACGGCCCCTCCTCCGATTGGCACTACACCGCTGTGCTGCGTCCCTCTTTGGCGCTGGATATCTGATTTCTTTCGCCGCAGCATAATAAGGAGAATATAGATGAAAAGGATTTTATGCTTTGTT
Organism: Oscillospiraceae bacterium; assembly: GCA_017482385.1. Taxonomy (GTDB): domain Bacteria; phylum Bacillota; class Clostridia; order Oscillospirales; family Oscillospiraceae; genus Faecousia. The sequence goes on from JAFUNI010000012.1 coordinate 65,526, forward strand.
CTGGCGCTGGTGTGCCTTGCCTCTTTGGCGCTCAGCGGCTGTAGCCGTGACCCCGACTCTGCGCCCATGGCATCTTCCAAGCAGGCCAAGAACCTGGTTGTGGAAAAGTCCGCCTCCGCCGGCGGCGCTATCACCGCCCATCCCGGCGGCAGAATTACATACACCATTTCTATCACCAACAACAACAAAAAGGCCGTTGCCGTAAAAGTCACCGACACCCTGCCGGAAAACACGGTCTTCGTTTCCGGCTGTGAAACGGTGGACGGCAACGCCCTTTCCTGGAAGGTGAAGAAAATCGAGCCCGGTCAGACCGCAAAGGTCACCTACACCGTCAAGCCCAACTTTACTGTGAAGCAGGTACGGGATGCCAAGGAAGATATCATTCTGAAGAACACCCCTGCCAAGGTGATGAAGATCGAAGTGCCTGCGCCCGAAAAGGATATTTATGTGCTGGAGACCTTTAACGCTGCCGACATCCGCCGGATGGAAATGGCCATCGATTCGCTGGTAACAGCCAATCTCACCGCCAAAAACTCCGCCAACAAGCCCGTAAGCCAACTGAATCTGCTGACGATGATGTACTATGTGGGCTTCACCTGCGGTACTAATTTCGGCACTTCCGAGTTAGATCAAGTCCTGAATATGATCTATGACAACGGCACAACAACGCCCGGCAGCGGCGGTACCTCCGCCGGCGTGGAGGATGTGGTGGAAACAGCCACCAATCTGCTGAACCGGGTGGCGCCCACCCTCTATGGCGGCGTAAATGTCCCTGCCGAAAAGGATAAGCTGTTCCGGGGAGCTCGTGCCACAGAAGTGACCATTGCCGATCTGATCTCCGGCGACGTAATTGTGACAGAAAAGGCCGGCGAACACAAGCTCTACATCGTGGACGGCAAGAATCTTGTGCTTTTGGGCAAGACCTATGTCACCCGTCAGATCGATCCTGCCACCGTCCTGCCGGAGCTTCCCAAGTCCGACCGGTATGTGGTGATCCGTCCCTCCATCCATATGAATGTAAACCTCTCCTTAAACGAGGACGAGTACTTTAACGATGCGGATAAGGAAGACTACACCGATTTGGAAAAAGCCCTCATTGCCACCGCTGAAAGCTATCTGCTCCGGGGTGACCGGGCCCAGTACACCGACGACAATACCGGCAAGAGCCTTTACCGCTGGGAATCTGCCACCCGGCAGCCCGAGGACTACACCGTAGACCAGTACGGCTACACCAACTGCGCCGCCTTTACCTACGATGTCCACTGGGCCACCTACGGCTACAGCGCCAAGGCCAAAAACAGCAAGGGCAATACCATCACCCTGAACACCACCGCCAACTTAGCGGCCTCTGCCGCCCGGGGCTGGAACGACGAGACCCTCACCGGGGACAATAAATCCACCATTTTCCACTACACCCCCGAGGCCAATGTAACTGACCAGGAAAAGGCGGAGAAAACCAAGCAGATCTGCGCTTTGCTGCGTCCCGGTGATATCATCTGCATCCGCAGAACCACCGGCTCCGGCCACGCGATGCTGTATGTGGGTAACGGTCTGATCATCCACAGCTCCGGCTCCAGTTACAGCAACGCCAACAAGACCGACACCCACGAAGCTACCATTCGCTTCCGGGCTGTGATGGATCTGTTTGATGAATCCATTGCCGGCAAGACCAGCTATGTGTTTAACTTAAAGAGCTTCTCCATTGTCCGGCCCCAGAACAATACCACAGCCAAGCTCACCGAGAATGCCAAAAACCGGGTAGAGCGTATGCAGGGCATTATCGCAGAAAAGGTAAGCTCCACCGCCATGGGTAAGACCGTGAACTGCGGGGATACCGTCACCTACACCTTCTACATTTTCAACACCACCAAGCAGGAAAAGCAGGTGGTCATCCAAGATGAGCTGTCCAGATTCGCCACCTTCGTCTCCGCAACCGACGGGGGCAAGTGCACCGACGGTGTGATCTCCTGGGATCTGAAGATCCCCGCAGACACCCGGATCCCCGTTTCCTACACCGTGAAGATCAAGGACGATGCGGCCGCCAATGTGAAGATCGACGGCGCCAAGGCCACTGTGAACGGTGTTCTCCACAAATGCTTTGACACCGTGGTGGGCAACACCCTCACCGCCGAAGAGCAAACCAAGCTGGTGGAAACGGTCAACGCCCTGACGAAAGCCAATCCCGGCCTGGCTGACCTGGCGCTGGCAAACCGGATCTACAAGACCGCCTTCGGCGTGAACAACATTTTCGGCAGCGATGTAAAGACCTTCGCTGATCTGGTCAACGGCGACGGCACCAACAATGTGGGCATCTTCAATGATTCTTCCAACTACACCGATCCCGCCATTGTAGTCCTGACGGACATCAACAAGTCCAACGCCTGCCAAATGGTAGCCCCGGGCCTCTTCGGCGGACACGATGTGTACACCAGCACCCGGTCCTCCGACCCCTTCTTCCGGTATCTGGACCTGGTGGATAATCCCCTGCGCAGCCGGTACTTCTGGGAGAAGGACCTGATCGTGGGCGATCTGCTGGTGATGCAGGGCGAGGAAACCCAATGCCTGTATCTTTACACCGGCGTCAATACCTTTATCAGTCTGAATGCAGGTACTGTATTTGAAGCCCAAAGCGTCACCGACCTGCTGGGCTATGCCCCCTCCACCGATTGGCTCTATACAGCGGTGCTGCGGCCCTCTCTGGTGCTGGATATCTAAAAGGAAAAGGGGCTGCCTAAATACAAATAATAAATATAATACACACATGTAGAAGAGGTGTTTTGCATCCCGCGAAACACCTCTTCTACAAAAGCTTTATGTATAAAGAGAGCTGTCTCATTCGTTTTGAGACAGCTCCTTTTTATGCTAGTTTTAAAATGTATTCCGCTGTTTTGTGAGCGATCTGCTCGAACTGGTCGTCGGTCAGCTTCAGCTTTAAGAAACGCTCCATTTCCGTTGCGGGATCCCACATGGGGAAGTCGCTGCCGTAGACGAATCGCTCCGCGCCGTAGCGGTGAATGTAGCTTTCTGCCACGCCCTCAGCCATAAACATCAAAGAGCTGGACACATCAAAGAAGCAATCCGTGTCCTTGAGGTAGTCATAAGCCTGCTCGTAAAGCTCATAGGCACCAAAATGAGCGGCGATCACCTGCAGATCGGGGAACAGCTCCATTACCCGGCGCAGACGCTTGGGGTGGGAATAGTCAAACCGGTGGTCGCCCATATGGAGGATCACAGGCAGCTTTCCCTGCACCTGTTCATATACGGGGAAGAGACGTTCGTCGTCAATGGCGAACACCTGGGAATCCGGGTGCATCTTTAAGCCTTTGAGACCTTTTTCCATAATGAAGTCCACTTCGCCGGTGATGTTCTCCATTGCGGCATGGACAGTGCCAAAGCCGATAAATCGGGGCTGCGCTGCCACCTGGGACAGGATAAACTCATTGATGTGCCGGGTGCGGTCCGGGCGCATAGCCACGGGCAGGATCACAAACCGGTGGGTGCCGGCCATATCGCCCCGTGCCAAAAGCGTCTTGGCTGTGCCGTCCATGGCTTTTTCGCCAAAGCCGTAGAATACCCGGATGCTGTCGGCTGCCTTGGGGGCAATGGCATCGGGGTAAATATGGGTATGAAAATCAATAAAATCCAAAACTTTTTCCTTCAATCTTTTTGTCATTGCGAGCCAGTTGGAAAACTGGCGTGGCAATCTGTTGCACAAATAGTCGGGATTGCCTCCGGCGGGTTACTTTCTTGTTTCTCCCAAGAAAGTAACCAAAGAATGCGCCATAGGGGAGGGGCTGAGCCGCAACTCCCGCTTGCGAACCGCCCCTCCCCTATGTACCCCTCCGGGCGCATCGCCGGAGAGACAGCGCAAGATTTCGGATTTGTATAATTACGAGGGTGCTTATCGCACCCTCGTAAAGCTTTGCTTATTTGTAGATCAGGGATTCGGCGTAGCGGGTAGCAATGATGCCCTCGGGCTCGCCGGTGGTCTTGGACTCGGACAGAATGTGCTCGATGGTGTTGTAGATGTTGTCCACCTTAGCCAGGACAGCATCCTTGTTGTAAGGACCGTCCACCTCAGCTGCTGCGTTGATAACGCCGCCGCCGTTGATGACGAAGTCGGGAGCGTAGAAGATGCCGCGAGCCTTCAGAGCCTCGCCGGAAGCATCGTCCAGGATCTGGTTGTTAGCGCCACCGGCAACAGCCTTACATTTCAGCTGAGGAATGGTGGTGGGGTTCAGAATAGCGCCCATAGCGTTGGGGGAGAAGATGTCGCACTCCTGTGCGTAGATCTCGTCGGTGGAGACGATGGTAGCGCCGAACTCTTCCTTAGCCTTCTCAGCCATAGCCTTGTTGGAACGGTTGGCGATGATCAGCTTAGCGCCGCTGTTGTGCAGATGACGGCACAGATCGTAGCCGACCTTGCCCAGGCCCTGCACAGCAATGGTTAAGCCTTCCAGGTCATCACGGCCCAAAGCGACCTTAGCGGTAGCACGGATACCCTGCCATACACCGCGGGCGGTGAAGGGAGAGGGGTCGCCGGAGTTCATGGGCAGACCGCAGATATGCTTGGTCTTGCGCATCATGATCAGAGCGTCGTCGCAATCGGTGTTCACGTCCTCAGCGGTGATGTAGTCGCCGCCCAGGTTGTTAACAGCCTCGCCGAAGGCCTCGAACATAGCCTCGGTCTTCATGGAGGGGTCAGCGATGATAACGCCCTTACCGCCGCCGTGGGGCAGGCCGGCAACTGCGTTCTTGTGGGACATACCGCGGCTGAGGCGCAGAACATCAAACAGAGCATCATCGTAGGATGCATAGGGGAACAGGCGGCAACCGCCGATGGCGGGGCCCAGGTTGGTGTTGTGGACAGCGATGATAGCCTTCAGGCCAGCCTTCTCGTTGTTCACGAACAGGACTTTTTCATGACGGTATTTGCTCATTTCGGTCATTGCATTCATAAATAGTTTCCTCCTTAATATTTCGGACTGCTTACGCAGTTCAATTTTTTACTTATATTCCTTGCCCAGGGTCAGAGCCTTCTTGTTCAGCTCCACCAGAGCGGCCTTCTTGGGGGGTACCAGCTTTTCAACCACAGTATCGGTGCCTTCAAAGGAAAGCTCGGGGTTGTTCTGCAGCAGGTGACCCACAATGATCATGTTGGCCAGGGTGGCGATGCCGTTGTCCTTTGCCATCTGGGTGGCGGGGATGTAGAACACTTCCACATCGGTGCGCGCAACCTTCTCGTCAATCAGTGCGGAATCCACATAGATCTGGCCGCCGGGAACGACAGTATCCACATACTTCTGTAAGGAAGGCAGGTTCATAGCGATCAGCACATCAGGAGCAGTAATGATGGGGGAGCCGACAGGAGTGTCGGACAGGATCACATTACAGTTGGCGGTGCCGCCGCGCATCTCGGGGCCGTAAGAGGGTAGCCAGGAGACCTGCTGCTCTTCCAGCAGACCCTTGTAGGCCAGGAACTTACCGGCAAACAGAATACCCTGTCCGCCAAAGCCGGCAATGAGGATTTGTGTAGTTTTCATATCACTTTTCCTCCTTGGCAGCAGATCTGTCCTTGTAAACACCGATGGGGTAGTAGGGAAGCATATCGCTTTCCACCCACTCCAGTGCCTTCTGAGGTGTCATACCCCAGTTGGTGGGACAGGCGGAGACCACCTCGACCAGGGAGAAACCCTTGCCGGCGATCTGATTTTCAAAGGCCTTCTTGATGGCCTTCTTGGCGTTCTTGACGTTCTTCACGTTGTTCACAGCTACCCGGGTGATATACTCGGGGCCTTCCAGGGTGGAGAGCATCTCGCAGACCTTGATGGGCCAGCCGCAGTGGTTCACATCACGGCCATAGGGGGAGGTCTGAGTCACCTGGCCGGGGAGGCTGGTGGGAGCCATCTGACCGCCGGTCATGCCGTAAATGGCATTGTTGACGAAGATGACGGTGATGTTTTCGTTACGGGCAGCGCTATGGACGGTCTCAGCCATACCGATGGAGGCCAGGTCGCCGTCGCCCTGGTAGGTGAACACGATGTTCTCGGGGCGGGCACGCTTGATGCCGGTGGCGGTGGCGGGGGCACGGCCGTGGGCAGCTTCGATCATATCGCAGGTGAAGTAGTCGTAGGCCATAACAGCGCAGCCAACAGGCGCAACACCGATGGTCTTGCCTTCAATGCCCAGCTCGTCGATTACTTCGGCAACCAGACGGTGGATAATGCCGTGGGGGCAGCCGGGGCAGTAGTGCAGAGGAATATCTGCCAAAGACTTGGGTTTTTCAAATACAACTGCCATGATTAGCACTCTCCTTTCTGTGCCTTGCGGATAGCCTCCAGCACCTCATTGGGGCTGGGGATCATACCGCCGCAGCGATTGCACAGGGAAACAGGACGCTTGCACTGGGTGTACAGCTTTACATCCTCGATCATCTGACCCATGCTCAGCTCCACGCAGATAAAGCTCTTGACTTTTTCAGCGGCAGCCAGCAGCGCCTTCTTGGGGAAGGGCCACAGGGTAATGGGCCGGATCAGACCCACCTTGATACCTTCAGCACGGGCAGCAGCCACAGCGTTCTTGGCAACACGGGAAGCGATGCCGAAGGCAACCACGCAGTACTCTGCGTCTTCCATCATATACTCTTCCCACATGGGCTCGTTCTCTTCAACGATCTTGTAGCGCTCATAGCGCTCGAAGTTCTTCACTTCCAGCTCGTCGGGCTTCAGGTACAGGGAGTTGACCACATTGTGTTCTCTCTCGCAATTGGTACCGGTGAGGGCCCAGGGCTTTTCGTAGGTTTCGATTTCTGCATCCTCGAAGGATATGGGCTCCATCATCTGACCGATGGTGCCGTCTGCCAGGATCATAGAAGTCATTAAGTACTTGTCAGCCAGGTTAAAGCCCTTGATGGTAAGGGAAGCCATCTCCTGCACGGAAGCGGGGGCTAAGACGATCATCCGGTAGTCACCGTGACCGCCACCCTTGGTAGCCTGGAAATAGTCGGACTGGCTCGGCTGAATGCCGCCCAGGCCGGGGCCGCCGCGCTGAACATTGACGACCAATGCAGGAACGTCAGAGCCGGCGATATAGCTGAGGCCTTCTGCCTTCAGAGAAACTCCGGGGCTACTGGAAGAGGTCATGACCCGGACACCGGCAGCGGCTGCGCCGTAGACCATATTGATGGATGCGATCTCGCTCTCTGCCTGCAGGAAAACACCGCCGATCTTGGGCATTTTCTTTGCCATATAGGCAGCAATCTCCGTCTGGGGAGTGATGGGGTAGCCGAAGTAGTGCCGGCAGCCTGCCCGAATGGCAGCCTCGGCAATGGCTTCGTTACCTTTCATAAGTACTCTTTCTGCCATTTCACTACCTCCTTACTTTTCCACGGTGATGATGCAATCCGGGCACATGGTAGCACAGAATGCGCAGCCGATGCACTTTTCGGGATTTTCCATCACAGCGGGAGAATAGCCTTTTTTGTTGATCTTGTCAGCGGCGATGGCGAGACAGCCCTTGGGGCAGGCATCTACGCACAGGCCGCAGCCCTTGCACCAGTCGGTGCGGAAGGTTACAGTTGCCATAAAGTTTCCTCCTTATCTCTATCCCCACAAAGGTCGGTTGCCCGGCTTTTGGGAGGGTAAATCAAAATATTTCTCCTGCAATTGCAGAGGGATCACAGGGTCAAGCTTGCCTGCAAGCTGCTTTGCGACAGAGCTTTCAGCGGTGTAGGCAAAGACAGGAAGTCCGCTGAGGGAACTCAGCTTTTCCATAAAGTCCACAGAGTCCAGAACGGTCTGCGGGGTGGTTTCCGGGCCTAAATTGGAGTTGCCCACAATGTCAGTGAAGGCAAGGCCGCAGGCGGCTTCAATCTCCCGCATCACTTCCAAAGCATCTTCGGGGGTGCGGGTGAGGGGGCGGTAGCAGTTGGCTACGAACACCATACGGTAGTTGCCCTCTTCCTTGATGGCGGGCACATACCGGCCCAAGGCATATGCGCCCCGGTCATCACCGCCAATATCCATAATGCCGTAGATGGTTTTGTCTTCCACCAGCCGGTAGGCCTCGGCAGGCAATGCCGGTAAGTCCACATTGGAGTTGGCGAACTGGGGGGAGATGAGGGTAACACCGGCCTTTTCCAATTCCTTGGCGCTGTCAGCGGTGCGGAAGTAGGGATTGACGATGTCCAAATCGCCAATGCAGACCTGTTTGCCCTCTTTTGCCAGAGCGATCGCATAGTTCACGGCAATATTGGTCTTGCCGCTGCCATAATGGCCTGCAAACAGGGTGAGACGTTTATGTTCCACGAAAGTGCTCCTTTAATTAAAAATTAAAAATTGAAAGTTGAAAATTAAGGTTGTCGGCAATTTTCAATTTTTCATTTTCAATTTTCAATTGGGGTTAATTCTTTAAAGTTGCTTGCGGATTATTTTGCCGCTGGTAGTCTTGGGCAGGGATTCCTTAAATACCACGATACGGGGGTACTTATAAGGTGCGGTACGCTTCTTGACGTAGTCCTGAATTTCTTTTTTCAGCGCGTCCGTGCCCTCAGTACCCTTCACCAGCACGATGGATGCCTTGACTACCTGGCCTCTGACCTCGTCGGGCGCGGCGGAAACACCGCACTCCAGCACATAGGGCAGCTCCATAATGACATTCTCGATTTCGAAGGGTCCGATCCGGTAGCCGGAGGACTTGATCACATCGTCAGCCCGGCCCACATACCAGAAGAAGCCGTCTTCGTCCTGCCAGGCAAGGTCGCCGGTGTGGTAGAAGCCGTCACGCCAGGTTTCCGCGGTGACTTCTTCGTTGCCCTCGTAGGCATAAGCCAGACCGCAGGGCAGACCGTCTTTGATATTGATACAAATTTCACCGGTTTCACCGGGATCTGCCTCTTCGCCCTCGGCGGTGAGCAGATGCACATCGTACAGGGGAACGGGCTTACCCATAGAGCCCAGCTTGTGGCTGCAGCCGGTAAGGTTGCCGATGATAAGTGTGCTTTCGGACTGGCCGAAGCCTTCCATAATATCCAAACCGGTAGCGTTCTGGAACTGGCGGTAAACCTCGGGATTCAGCGCCTCGCCGGCAGTGGATGCATGCTGGATGGTGTGCAGGTCGAAGCGGGAAAGATCCTGCTTGGCAAGCATTCTGTACATCGTAGGCGGTGCGCAGAAGGTGGTGATATCGTACTTGGCAAACATGGGCAGGATCTTCTCCGCATCAAAGCGGTCGAAGTCGTAGACGAACAGACCTGCCTCGCACAGCCACTGGCCGTAGAGCTTGCCCCAGGAGGACTTGGCCCAGCCGGTGTCGGAAATGGTCAGGTGCAGGCCGTCGGGATTGACCCGGTGCCAGTATTTCGCAGTAATGAAGTGACCCAGGGGGTACTTGTAGTTGTGGGCAGCCAGCTTGGGATAGCCGGAGGTGCCGGAGGTGAAGAACATCAGCATGGGATCGTTGCCGCAGGGGGTATCCTCTGTGCGCGTATAATGGCTGGAGTACATGAGATATTCTTCGTTAAAGTCGTGCCAGCCTTCCTTCTTGCCACCTACCAAGATCTTGTGGGCAAGCTCGGGGCACTGCAAAGCGGCTTCGTCCACCGCATCGGAAACGCCGCCGTCAGCGGTACAGAGAATGGCCTTGACCTTGCCTGCCTGGAAGCGGTAGGCGAAGTCCTTGGTCAGCAGCTGATTGGTGGCGGGAATGGCCACAGCACCCAGCTTGTGCAGACCCAGTACGGCGAACCAGTACTGATAGTGGCGCTTTAAGACCAGCATCACCCGGTCGCCCCGCTGGATACCCAGGGACTTGAAGTAGTTGGCGCAGCGGGCGGATTCCTTCTTGAAGTCCTGGAAGGTGAAGGTGCGCTCGGTGCCGTCTTCAGAAATGTGGAGCATAGCCCGGCGGTCAGGCTTCTGGGTGCCAAGAGCATCCACCACATCAAAGGCAAAGTTGAATTTGTCCTCGTTCTTAAAGGCGATGCCGGTGATCCGGCCTTCTGCATCCTCGGTGGGGATGATGAAGTTCCGGTAAATGCGCTTTTCGTCCTGGGCATCCACGATACCACCCTTGGTAGCGGTGGCGGTGGCGGCTGCCTGCTCACCCTCACGGGCGGCGGAGTTGCTTAAGACGATGGCATAGAAACGGCAATCCGCACCGTCCACGGCGATCATACCGTGGGGAACGGAGGAGTCGTAGTAAATACAGTCGCCGGGGTTTAAGATCTCGGTCTTGCTGCCGATCTGGATCTTCATGCGGCCGCTAATGACGATATCGCACTCCTGGCCCTCATGGGTCACAAGCTCGATGTCCTCATACTCAGCGCCGGGCCGGTAGGTAAGATCCATATACAGGGGCAGGGCAATACGGTTGCGGAAGCCGGAGGCCAGGTTATAACCCACCATATTGTGGGCTTCCTCGATCCGCTGACCCTCACCCTTACGGGTCAGAGCATAGGAGCGCAGCTTGGGGCTGTGGCCTTCCAAAAGATCGGACATATCCACGCCCAAAATCAGCACGCAGCGGTACAAAAATGCAATGCTCAGGTCGGTCTTGCCTTCCTCGCAGCGGAGATATTCAGCTGTAGCCATGCCGGTGCGCTGGGCCATCTCCTCCACGGTGATGCCGGAGATCTCACGCAGTTCCCGGATACGGGCGGCTATTTCTTTGTTTTTGTAGTCCGCGCCGGTGATATTTTCGCTCATAAGATACCTCTTCTATCATGGGTATGTCCGGACAATTCCGGAAAATAAAATCATAACATATTTAATAGGAATTTGTCAATAAATCACAGCTTGTTACGCATAATTTTTCCGGAGATGGTCTTGGGCAATTCTGTGCGGAATTCCACGATGCGGGGGTACTTGTAAGGCGCGGTGTGAGTCTTGACATAGGTCTGGATCTCTTTCTTCAGCTCCTCGGTGCCTTCTGTGCCGGGAACCAGTACGATGCAGGCCTTGACCACCTGGCCTCTGACCTCGTCGGGAGCGGCGCAGACACCGCATTCCAGAACATAGGGAAGCTCCATAATGGTGGATTCGATCTCGAAGGGTCCGATCCGGTAGCCGGAGGACTTGATAACGTCGTCAGCACGGCCCACATACCAGTAGTAGCCGTCCTCGTCACGCCAGGCAACGTCGCCGGTGTGGTACATACCGTCGTGCCATACAGCGTCAGTGGCATCCTGGTTGCGGTAGTAGCCCAAAAATACGCCGCAGGTGGGCTTGGGATCGGTGCGAATGACGATCTCGCCGTTGATACCGTCTGCCACGGGGTTGCCGTCGGCATCCACAATGTCAATGCCGTAGCCGGGGACGGGCTTGCCCATTGCGCCGGGCTTGATGTTGGCGCCGTACAGGTTTGCGATGCCCAGGGTCATTTCGGTCTGACCGAAGCCCTCATGGATCCGCAGGCCGGTGGACTTCTCGAACTGATAGAACACCTCGGGGTTCAGTGCCTCGCCGGCGGTGGTTGCGTGATGGATGGAAGAAAGATCGTACTTGCTCAGATCCTGCTTGATGAGCATACGGTACATGGTGGGAGGTGCGCAGAAGGTGGTGATGTTGTATTTTGCGAACATGGGCAGGATCTTCTCCGCGTCAAAGCGGTCAAAGTCATAAGTAAATACAGCGCCTTCGCACAGCCACTGGCCGTAGAGCTTGCCCCACAGGGCCTTGCCCCAGCCGGTCTCGGAGATGGTGAAGTGCAGGCCGTCCCGCTCGCACAGATGCCAGTACTTGGCGGTAACATAGTGACCCAAGGCATACTTGTAGGAATGGGTAGCCATTTTGGGGTAACCGGTAGTACCGGAGGTGAAGAGCATCAGCATGGGGTCAGCGCCGCAGGGGGCATCGGCCTCCCGCACATACCGGCGGCTGAAGAGCTTATATTCTTCGTTATAATCGTGCCAGCCTTCCCGGGCGCCGCCAACCAAAATCTTGGTCAGATTCATACCTGCGGACTTTTCAGCCAGCTCGATCTGTTCGGCGGTGACGCCGTCGGCGGTACAGACAACAGCGCTCACATCAGCGGCTTGGAAACGGTAGACAAAGTCGTGCTCCATCAGCTGATTGGTGGCGGGGATGGCGATCGCGCCCAGCTTGTGCAGACCCAAAATGGCGAACCAGAACTGGTAGTGGCGCTTCAGCACCAGCATAACTCTGTCGCCCCGCTTGATGCCCAGGGACTTGAAGTAGTTGGCGCTCTGGGAAGAGGCATCCTTCATATCCTTAAAGGTAAAGCGGCGTTCGGTCATATCGTTTGCCACGTGGACCATAGCCAGCTTTTCCGGCTCTCTTCTTGCAATGGCATCCACGGTATCGAAAGCGAAATTGTAGGTGTCCTCGTCAGAGAAGGTCATTCCCTGGAGCACGCCGTTTTCATCTTCCACAGCATTGACAAACTTGTTGCAAAGCAGCTTCTGTTGAGAGCTGCCCTTGCGGCTCTGTCCGATGTACAGAGGTGTGTCGGTAGCGTCGGAGGCCATGATCATAGACAGGAACACGCAGTCCTGGCCGTCAATGGCGATCATGCCGTGGGGCGTGGAGGACTTATAGAAAATAGAGTCGCCCTCCCGCAGAACTTCTTCGTGGTCGCCCACTTTGATCCGCATAGCGCCCTTGATCACCAGGTCAAATTCCTGACCTGTGTGGGTGGTGGTGTGGATGGGCTTATCCTGGAGGTCTGCGGAATATTTATAGGTTACCCAGTAGGGGGTAGCCAACTTTTTGCGGAACATAGGGGCCATATCCTGGATGGTGATGCCGTCTTCGCTGGCGGTGACCAGACCGTTGCCCTTCCGGGTGACGGTATAGCCGCTGAGCTTTGCGCTGCGGCCTTCCAGCAGGACGGTGATCTCAATGCCGAAGACCTTGGCACACTTGTGCAGGAAGGTGAAGGGCAGATCCACCGTACCGGATTCGTACTGGCGGTAAATCTCCTCAGACACCTCGGTCTGTTCAGCCATCTTCTGTGTGCTGTAGCCCAAAATCTCACGCATACCTCTGATACGCGCTGCGATATCCATAAGTTGTGTAGAGGGGGTAGTGTTGTTCATAGTGGATCTCCTTTCTAAAAATAAAAAAACGTCTCAAGAAAATTTCTTGAGACGAGTAAATCTAACCCGCGGTACCACTCAAATTGCAGCTTACGCTGCCGCTTCACGCTCCAACAAGCGCTATCCCTTAACGCGGGCGCACGGAAGCACCTGGCAAACGCTCGGAGCTTCAGCTCGGAAGTGATGGGTCTTGTGGCAGGAAACTGTCGGTTCGCACCAAACACCGACTCTCTGAAAGTCCCTTTGCCGGACCGTCTTCGTCACAGCCTTTTCACTTATTGACCACATTATACAATGTCCACAGGCAAAAGTCAAATGTTTTCGTGGCGGAGAATTACATAATTTTCAGCAGGTATTGGGCGCTGTTTTTGTGCAAAATCGCAAAAAACGGGTTTTCCCAACTTTTTTGTTGACAAATCAGAGGATTTGTGATTATAATGGGGCAACCGAATAGAAAAAGACAATGACGGAAAATTTGCCCTAACGGAAAGCTCCAGAGAGCCGGCGGTTGGTGTGAGCCGGTGCGGAATGTTTTGGCAATCTGATTCCCGAGTCGGTCTTGTGAAAGCGTAAGTGAGTAATAAGATCCGGGTTCCCCCGTTACAGGGATAGGACTTGTTGGAGTCCGATGAGTGATTCTTCGCAAGGAGAATAAGCAGGGTGGTACCGCGAATATAAATTCGTCCCTGAGGTCTTAGGATCTCAGGGTTTTTTGTTTTATCAATGTAGGGGCCGAAGCCCACTTCGGCCCGCGGGCGGATGTTCTCAATCCGCCCCTACGATACCAATCATAAAAGGAGTGGAACGCTATGGCAAACATCAGAATTTCCGATATGACCATGAAGCAGGTACAGGAGGGCTTTTCCCTGTCCTTTAAGGAGAAGATCGAGCTTTCCAAGCTGCTGGATAAATTGGGTGTGGATGTGATCGAACTGGAGGGGATTGATAATCCCCGGATCGATAGCCTGCGGATCAAGTCTGTGTGCAGTGCCGTAGGCTGCACCGTGGCTGTGCCTGTTAAATTAAATAAGGAGAGCATTGATGCTACCTGGAATGCGTTGAAGGAGGCAAAAAAGCCCCGTTTGCAGGTGTGCGCCCCTGTCAGCTCCGTGCAGATGGAGTATCTGTTCCATAAAAAGCCCGATGCTATGAAGGATGCTGTTGCCAAGGCCGTTGCCGATTGCAAGGCATTGTGCCGGGATGTTGAATTTGTGGCTGAGGATGCCACCCGGGCAGATTTTAACTATTTGGTCAGCGTTTTGCAGACTGCTGTGGAGGCCGGCGCTACGACCGTGACCCTCTGCGATACCGCAGGCACTATGCTGCCTACGGAGTTTGCCGCCTTTATTAAGGAACTGCCTGCCTTGGATGCCAAGCTCGGTGTTTCCTGCGCGGATACCTTGTCCATGGCAGATGCCTGTGTTATTGCCGCTGCTGAAAATGTACAGGAAGTAAAGGCTGCTGCTTATCCCCTCACCACCGCAAGCCTTGCCAATGTGGCCCGGGTGATCGCCGCCAAGGGTGACGCTATGGGTGTTTGTGCAAATGTAAGCGTGACCCAGCTGAGCCGGATCATTGATCAGATCGCCTGGATGTGCCAGACCGGCAAGACCGCTTCCAATGAAAACAGCGATGCCGATTCTGGCATTTACCTCACTGCCCACGACGATGCGGCCGCTGTTGCCAAGATCGTGGAATCCATGGGCTATGACCTGTCCGAAGAGGATGTTACCAAGGTGTATGAAGCCTTTAAGGCGATTGCCGATAAGAAGGATAAGGTCAGCACCAAGGAGCTCGATGCCATTGTGGCCTCCGCTGCTATGCAGGTGCCGGCTACCTATAAGCTGGACACCTATGTGATCACATCCGGTAATACCATTTCCGCCACCGCCCACATCAAGCTTTTGAAAAACGGCGAGAGTGTAGAGGGTGTGTACATCGGCGATGGCTCTATCGATGCCGCATTCAAGGCAATTGAATCCATCACAGGCTGCCACTATGAGCTGGACGACTTCCAGCTCCAGGCTGTCACCGAGGGCCGGGAGGCTATGGGTCAGACCGTGGTAAAGCTCCGGGCTGGCGGCAAGGTCTATTCCGGTCGTGGCATTTCCACCGATATCGTGGGCGCCGGTATTGCTGCTTACCTCAGCGCGCTCAATAAGATTGTATACGAGGAGGAAACCGTATGAAACTCTCCTTTTCCACCCGTGGCTGGCCCAATTTAAGTTGGGAAGAGATGCTGGAAACTGCCCAGGATATGGGTTTTTTCGGTGTTGAGGTGTATAACCTGCCCAAGTTCAATCCGATGTTGGATAAGACCGGCCCGTTCCATAAATACCAAACTGCTGCAACTGTGCGGCAGCTGCGGGAATTAAAGCTGCAGATCCCCTGCTTTGATACCTCCTGCGACGTTTCCGATCCTAATTGCAATTTGGAGGATTTGCTGGTTCTCTTTGAGGTGGCCCACAATACCCGTGTGTCCTATGTGGTTGCCTGCGCTTTGACGGAGAATGAAGACACCGTTAAGGCCAATTTGGAGAAGCTCCTGCCCAAGGCAGAGGAATTGGGCGTGACCTTGCTGCTGAAGACCAGCGGCATCTATGCCGATACCGCCCGTCTGCGTACCATGCTGGACCAGTTTGCCAGTGACAATATGGGCGCGCTGTGGGATGTGCACCATCCTTACCGGGATTTCGGTGAAAGCGGCGATGCTACCATCAAGAACCTGGGCGCTTATGTATGCCATGTGCATTTGCGGGACTCTGACGATAACGGCACTTATCAGCTCATCGGTGAGGGCACGATGCCCATTGCCGATGTGATGCAGGCTCTGGGCAGTGTCAACTATGACGGATTTATCTCCCTGGAGTGGAAGCCGGAATGGCTCGAAGAGCTCCAGGACCCCGAAGTTATTTTCCCGTATTTTGTGAACTTCATGAACCGGTTTGACAACCCCCGGGGCAAGAAAAAATCCCTCTACTTTAACCACGACGGCACGGGCCAGTATGTGTGGAAGAAAGATGAGCTGATCAATCTGACCTTCCCCCAGGTGCTGGACCGGGTGGCGGAGGAGTTCCCCGACCAGTACTGCTTTAAGTACACTACTTTGGACTATACCCGCACCTATGCCCAATTCCGGGAGGATGTGGACCGGTTTGCAAGAGCGCTGGTTTCCATGGGTGTGAAAGCCGGTTCCAAGGTCGCTATTTGGGCTACCAACGTGCCTGCCTGGTACATCACTTTCTGGGCAACCACCAAGATCGGCGCTGTGCTGGTTACCGTGAACACTGCTTACAAGATCCACGAGGCTGAGTACCTGCTCCGCCAGTCCGATACCCATACCTTGGTGATGATCGATTCCTGCCTGGACTCTAACTATGCCCAAATCATCAATGAGCTGTGTCCGGAAATCGCCAAGACCAAGGCGGGCTCTCCGCTGCACTGCAAGAAGCTGCCCTTCCTGCGGAATGTCATCACCGTTGGCTTTAAGCAGCCCGGCTGTCTGACCTTTGATGAGGCAATGGCAAGATATGAGCTGGTGAGCCGGGAACAGGTGGAGCAGATGGCTGCCGCCGTCCGCCCCGACGATGTGTGCAATATGCAGTACACCTCCGGTACTACCGGTTTCCCCAAGGGCGTTATGTTAACCCACTACAATGTGGTCAATAACGGCAAATGTATCGGCGACCGGATGGGACTTTCCACCGCAGACCGCATGATGATCCAGGTGCCCATGTTCCACTGCTTCGGTATGACCCTGTCTATGACTTCGTCCATGACCCACGGCGCAACCATGTGCCCCATGCCCTATTTCTCCGCAACCTCTTCACTGGCTTGTATCAACCAGGAGAAGATCACTTGCTTTAACGGCGTGCCCACCATGTTCATCGCCATGTTCAACCACCCCGACTACCGCAAGACCGATTTTTCCCATATGCGTACCGGCATTATGGCAGGCTCCGGATGTCCTCCCGAGCTGATGCGCCGGGCCGCCCAGCCGGACGAGATGAATATGTACGGCATCGTGTCTGTGTACGGTCAGACCGAATGCGCCCCCGGCAATACCATGTCCAGTTGGACGGATTCTTTGGAAGTGCGGACGGAAACGGTGGGTTATGCATTCCCCCATGTCCAGTGCAAGGTCATCGACCCGGAGACCGGCGAGGAAGTCGGCCCCGGTGTCAACGGTGAGTTCTGCGCCAAGGGCTACAACACCATGAAGGGTTACTACAAAATGCCCCAGGCAACAGCCGATACCATCGACCGTGATGGCTGGCTTCATTCCGGTGACCTGGCCTGCCGTGACGAGGACGGTAACTATCGCATTACAGGCCGCTTAAAGGATATGATCATCCGTGGCGGTGAGAATATCTACCCCAAGGAGATCGAGGAGTTTATTTACACCCATCCCCAGACCAAGGATGTGCAGGTTATCGGTGTGCCGGATAAGAAGTACGGCGAGGAGATCATGGCCTGCATCATTCTGAAAGAGCCCGGCTCTGTGACGGTGGAGGAAATGACCGATTATATCAAGGCCAGCATGGCCCGGCACAAAGTGCCCAAGTACATTGAATTTGTGGACAGCTTCCCCATGAATGCTGCCGGCAAGATCCTCAAGTACAAAATGCGCCAGGACGCCGCAGAGCGTCTGGGCTTGGTTGGTGACGGCTCCAACACCGCCGAAAACCCCAACGGATAAAGAAAAACGACCCCATTTTGGGGTCGTTTTTTATGTATTCAAATCGCGGATGAGGGATTCAATGGGTTCATCGTCCTTGCAGAATTCGTGCGTGCCCTCGTAAATGTGCAGCTGCATCCAGTCCTTGTCGCTCATTTGCGTGGCTTCGTTGAAGGACTCGATGGTGTTATGATAGTCAAAGAGGGCATCTTGATTTCCCATCAGCACATACAGCTTCCGGGGACAGACCAAACAGGCAATCTGGGCATCGTCGAATTTATGACCGGACCGGAACCAAACCCAATCGTGCCAGGGGACAGCATCCCGCTTGTTGAAATAGGAGCAGCAGATAGCACTGCGAAGCCGGGTGTCCAAAGCGGCGGTCATCAAGGTGTAAAATCCGCCGTAGGACATACCTGCCATACCTAAGCAGGATACATAGCTTTGGGCCTCGAAATAGTCCAAGATCCGCATTAAGCCATAAATTTCCACTGCCGCAATGGAGCTGCCCACCCGCTTTAACCGGGCCTCCATCTCCTTCCGATCATAGGGAACCTCGTAGCTGTCACTCCACAGGCAAAGCTGGGGGGCAAATGCGTGGACATTGTGGGAAATGATCCGGCTGAGCATGTGGTTATAATTGGTAGTGTCGTTGTAGACACCGGAGATCCGTTCCGGTGTACCCTGCCCACCATGCTGGGTCAGAACCAAGGGCTTGGGGGTGTCTCCGTCCATGCGGAAGAACAGACCGGCCATTTTTACCCCCGGAAGAACCTCTAACTGCATGCGGTAGATAGTGTAGCCCTCTTCTTCTGACAATTTTTCTGCGGTGACAGGGGGAAGGTCGGTGGGGGAGGGCTGGGTCAAGGGCCAACCCAGCATATTCCGCAGAGCTTTCCGGTAGCGCTCCGGGTCGGTGAAAATATCCCGGCAGTATTCCCGGCGAATCTCAGCGGCTTCGGCTTGCTTTTCTTCGATCAGCCGGGTAAGGCCGGCAAGGTACTGCTCTTTATAAGGCTTGGCAGTTTCGATAGGTTCTTGGTAATGCATAATTACACCTCGTTTTGCAAATGCGCCTTAACGGCGGATAAAAGTGCGTCTTTTTCGTTAGGGAGTTTTTCGTCCAACACCTGCTCCAAAAGGAGGTTTAGGCACGCGCCCATTTGCTTGCCGGGGGCAAAGCCAATCTCTTGCAGATCCTTGCCGTTTACGGCTAAGTCCCGGAGGGTAAGACAGGCTTGCTCCTGCAGGATTTCTGCAATCAAAGCGGAGATGGCCTCAAAGCGGTCATTCTCATGGGTGCCGGTGCCAATGCAATCGGCCTTTTGCAGAGCCACCAACTGGTGCAGCGCATCCACACCGTACTGACCCAATCGGCGGCGGAGCAGCTTCTTATCCGGCTCTAAGGGGGTCATGTGCTTTTCGATAAGGAAGACCACCCGCTCCCGCAGGGCGGTTGGGGCTTTCAGCGTTAGCAACAGGTCATCTGTCATTTGGGCGCTTGCTTCTGCGTGGCCGTAGAAATGGCCGATACCGGTTTCATCAAGGGAAAAACAGCCAGGCTTGCCACAATCGTGAAGCATTGCCGCCCAGCGGACAGCCAGATCCTTGGGGGTATGTTCCACCACCTGGGCGGTATGGGTATATACATCGTAAATATGATGGGGATTCTTTTGGTCAAAGCCCACCGTGTCAGCTAAGCAGGGGATCACCTGGGTGAGAATGGCAGAATAGGTGGCCATATCCGCAGCTTTCAGCAGGGGGAGGAGTTTACATAACTCATCAAACACCCGTTCCCGGGCTAAATTGTCCATAAGGGGGGCGAGGGCATTCATAGCCGCCAGGGTGTCTTCCGTAGGGGTCAAAGAAAACCGTACGCCGAAACGCACGCCCCGCAAAATCCGCAGGGCATCTTCGGTAAAGCGGGTGGTGGGGTCGCCTACAGCACGCAAAATGCCCCTTTGCAAATCTTCCTGCCCGCCAAAGGGGTCGATGTAGCCGGTCATAGGATTGTAGGCCATGGCATTGACGGTGAAATCCCGCCGGGACAGGTCCTCTTTTACATTGGGCACGAACCGCACCCAGCCCGGGTGGCGGCTGTCCTGGTAGCCGCCTTCCGTGCGGAAGGTGGTGATCTCAATGACCTCTTTGTCAAAAACCACACCGATGGTACCGTGCTTTTCGCCGCTGCGCACTAAGGTATGACCGGGAAACAGCCCGGCGGTTTCTTCCGGCAGGGCATTGGTGCAAAGGTCATAGTCGTGGGGGGTAAGGCCCAGCAAAGAATCCCGGACACAGCCGCCCACGGCATAAGATTCAAAGCCGGCTTTTTCCAATGCGGCTATGCAGCTTAGCACGTTTTCCGGTAAATACATAGGCTTATTCCTCGCTGGAAAGCTTCTCGGGAACGGCGGAGGGGGCGGGGCAATCAAAGGTCAGCCACAGGATGCCGGACAGGTAGAAGATCCAGTCACTGCCCCGGCAGCACATAAAGCAGCAGAACAGAGCCGCCTGGCTGAAAAATACATACTTTTTGCTGTGCTCCAAGCCTAAAGCCAAAGCGGCCCGGTAGTAAGAGGTGATCATCAGCAGCACACAGGCCAGCAGCGGGAAGAAGTACTGCTGGAACTGGGGTTCTGCGCTCCAAACGCTGCAATTGGTCATAGTCCGCAGGATCAGATACACGGTGATGATGCTGTGGAGCATGGCGTCGGCGTGGAATTTCTTCGCCCGGCACAGGGCGATATAGCCCAAAGCCGCCGCTGCCAAAATACCGGTGCCAAAGGTCAGGATCTGCAAGATGCCCTTGCCGTGGGCGGCAAAGGCAGAAAAGGCCATAGCAACAGCGCTCAGCGCAATGCCCACAGCGGCAGCGCCGGAGGAGAAAAACAGCTTATCGGGGCAAAGATCCTCCTCATTCCGGGAGCCCAGCCAGCAGATCACCAAAGTCAGCGCCAGCAGGCCGAAGCTCAAATAGCCGGCAATGTGGTTTTCGGGCAGCAGCCCCTTGGCGTTGATAGCAGAAAACAGCCAGCACTGCAGGAAGAAGCCTGCAAGACCTTCTATAATAGTAAACCAGGGGAAAATTCCGCTTCTGGGTTGGGTGTTCATATAAAAATGCCTCCTAAAAGACAGGTCGTCTGTATATTAAATGTATTATACCAACCTTTTTTATGGATTGCTACCCCTATTTTGGAAAAATTACTCTTGTATCCGGAAAAAATACAGAGTATAATTATAATGAAAAATTATGTGTCGGGGGAGAACCTATGCTTAAGAATATGGGACTGATTTTATCTGCGCTGATTGCGGCGGCGGTATGCGTGCTGACAGGCGCTTTTGAGAGCCTTACCTGGCTGTGGCTGTTGCCGGTGGGCTTCTTGGCAAGTCTGCTGGTGTTGGCGCTCCTGTTTTTCCTGGTGCTGTGGCTTTGCTGCGCATTTGTGGACATTGAAAAGCCCCAGGAGCGTGACAGCAAATTCCACCGCTTTATGGTGATTCATACTGCCCAGCTGGTGCTGAGCATTCTGCGGATGAAAATGCATACGGAAGGCCTGGAGCAGATCCCCAAGGACGGCCGCTTCCTGCTGGTTTGCAACCACATCAATGACTTAGATCCGGTGGTTTTGCTGGCTTATTTCAAGAAAAAACAGCTGGCCTTTATCTCCAAGCGGGAAAATGCCGATATGTTCATTGTGGGCAAGATCATGCATAAGATTCAGTGTCAGCGGATCAACCGGGAAAATGACAAGGAAGCCCTGCGTACCATTATAAATTGTATTAAGATCATCCAGGAGGATAAGGCCTCCATCGGTGTGTTCCCCGAGGGCTATACCAGCAAGGACGGTTTGCTCCATCCTTTCCGCAGCGGTGTGTTCAAGATCGCCCAAAAGGCAAATGTGCCCATCGCGGTCTGCACGGTGCAAAATACCAATAAGGTATTCCGCAATATGAAGAAGCTGAAAGCCACCCATGTCCACCTGCACCTCATAAAGGTGCTGCAGCCGGAGGAGCTGAAAGGCAAGACTGCTGTGGAAGTGGGCGAGCTGGTACATAGCATGATGGCCGAGGATCTTGGCCCCGACCTGGTTTTGCAGGAAAATACTTGATTTTGCAAAAAGTTTCCTATATAATGAACTATTATTCCGAATTTGGAGGATGAAAAGATGAAAAACAGCGAAAAGACATTAGAGATGATCGTAAATCTCTGCAAGAACCGCGGTTATGTGTACGCCGGTTCTGAGATTTACGGCGGCTTGGCCAACTCCTGGGACTACGGCCCTCTGGGTGTGGAGTTTAAGAACAATGTGAAGAAGGCCTGGCTTAAGAAGTTTGTCCAGGAATCCGATTACAATGTGGGCCTGGATGCCGCTATTATTATGAATCCCACCACTTGGGTCACCACCGGTCACGTGGGTTCTTTCTCCGACCCCCTGGTGGACTGCAAGGGCTGTGGCGCCCGTCACCGTGCCGACAAGCTGATTGAAGAGTCCGAGTCCGGCAAGGGTGTCAATGTGGACGCTATGAAGCCTGCCGAGATGAATGACTTTATCGCTGAGCACGAGGATGTGGTCTGCCCCAACTGTGGCAAGCATCACTTTACCTCCATCCGGAACTTCAATCTGATGTTCCAGACCAAAATCGGTGTTACCGAGGACTCCTCCTCCATCGCATACCTGCGTCCCGAGACCGCCCAAGGTATCTTCGTCAACTTCGACAACATTCAGCGTACCACCCGGAAGAAGCTGCCCTTCGGCGTTTGCCAGGTAGGTAAGGCTTTCCGTAACGAGATCACCCCCGGCAACTTCACCTTCCGTACCCGTGAGTTTGAGCAGATGGAGTGTGAATTCTTCTGCCAGCCCGGTACTGACTTAGAGTGGTTTGCCTACTGGAAGGATTTTTGCAAGAACTGGCTGATCTCCCTGGGCATCAAGGAAGAGTCCCTGCGGCTTCGTGACCATGAGCCCGCTGAGCTGGCCTTCTACTCCCGGGCTACCACCGATATCGAGTATCAGTTCCCCTTCGGCAACGGCTGGGGTGAGCTGTGGGGTATCGCTGACCGTACCGACTATGACCTGGGTCGTCACCAGGAGGCTTCCGGCAAGAAGCTGACCTACTTCGATCAGGACCGCAACGAGCACTACATTCCTTATGTTATTGAGCCTTCTCTGGGCTGCGACCGTGTGGCGCTGGCATTCCTGTGTGAGGCTTATGACGAGGAGGTTGTCGGTCAGGACAAGAACGGCAAGGACGATGTCCGTACCGTGCTGCGCCTGCATCCGGCACTGGCTCCTTTCAAGGCAGCTATCCTGCCCCTTTCCAAGAAGCTCTCTCCCAAGGCTGAGGAAATCTACCGCGAACTGCGTAAGGATTTCATGGTGGACTTCGACGATGCCGGCTCTATCGGCAAGCGTTACCGCCGTGAGGACGAGATTGGAACCCCCTTGTGCATTACTGTTGACTTCCAGACTGTGGGCGATGAGAATACCCCCGCAGACGATTGTGTAACCGTCCGCAACAGAGATACAATGGAACAGGTTCGTGTTCCCGTGGCGGACTTGAAGAACTATATTGCCGAAAAGTGCAAATTCTAATCTCCAAACTCTGTAAAAAAAATAAAAATTTGTATAATATACTAATTTACAAAAAGTAAGGACATATGTTATACTATTTACAATCGGCGGGGAATGCCTACGGAAAATGCCCCGTTTGGCGAAAAATATGTGAAGGAGTAACGCTATGAATAAAAAGTTTATTAGCCTGTTGCTTGCGGTTTGCCTGGTCATCGGCCTGTTGCCTGTGATGTCCATTGCAGAGAGTGAACCGGCTACAGCTAAGGTCGCGATTACGAAGACCGGCACAGATTACATAATGGAGGCTGTAGAAGGCGGCGAGGCTGTCTACGGTAAGCACGTGGCTTTCGAGGGATATAAGGAGGCTGCTGGCACCACATTCCTCGGCACTGGCTATAAGTTTACCATGGAGGGCGCTTCTGCCACCGATTGGAACTTCAAGTTTGAATATCCTCAGGGCGGCGTTCCCACGCTGACACTGAAGAATGCCAAGCTGATCAATATGGATGCCGCCGGTAATGTTATGTTCGAAAACGGTACATCTACCGGTACTTGGCGTGCGATCCAGTCCAGAAACCTTGTACACGATTTGAAGATCGTTCTGCAGGGTGAGAATATCATCCAGACCGACGGCATCGTCCGTGGTTACTCTGCCGCATCCAACAAGTTTAGCAGCATTACCATTGTTGGTGAGGCTGGCGGCAGCTTGACCGGTCTTGGTAAGACTATGGGCATTCAGGCAAAAAACGGAACTCCGATCACCATCGAGAATGCCGATATCACCCTGTCTTCCAATTCCACCTCTGCTACTGCATCTTCTGTTTATACTGAGGATGCCGATATTACCATTAAGAATTCTACCCTTAACTTCAGCAATCAGAAGACCAGCGGTGCTGTAAGTGCTATCAACGCTGTGGGTACGGGTAAGATCAATGTCACAAACAGTGATTTGGAGCTGTCCGCTACCGGTGCTGCCTTTAATAAGGCTCCCGTTCTGAGCGCAGGCGCAACCATCGTTGCCGGCGATGATGCAGCATCCGCTGTTGCTGCCGACGCAGCTGCTTTGGCTACCGCTAAGTATGTGAAGGTTACATATCCTGCTCCCACTCCCAGCACTGAGGCTACCAGTGCGCCCACCAGCGCACCTACGGATAATACCAGTGCGCCCACTACTGCTCCCACTGTGGGTATGACCGCTCCCGCGGTAACCACCACCAAGCCCACCGCTCCTGCAACACCTGCAACCGGCGGTACTGTTAAGCTGTGGGGAACTGATGTTTCCATTGACAGCGACGCTACCACTACAGACATTCCCGATGCTCTGTACTGGGTCAACGGCGCAGAGGGCGCATTGCCCGTAGCGGCTACCGCTACCGATAACTGGAACTACTCTTTCTCCATTATTGACGGCGTTCCTACTGTCACACTGAAAAATGCCAACTACACCGGTACTGCTGCATTCCTGTATGCAAAGTATGACGGCAATCTGAGAGTGGCTTACGAAGGCACCAACAACATCGCTGTGCCTTACATTTCCGGCTCCACTTCTGCTTACTTCATCAGCTATGCATCTACTACCAACGGTGCCGGCAAGGGTCATTTGTTCCTTGCAGGCGCAGAGGACGCTGTGCTGAATGTTACCGGCGGTGACAACAATGCAGCTTTGCTGGGCATAAGCAACAAGGCCTATATGACCATCTACGGCGGCACCATCAATATGGAAAGAGGTTCCGGCATTGGCGGCAGCTATGGTGTCATTGGCGCAGCTTATGCCAAGACCGTCATCCAGGATTGTACGCTGAATGTTAAGCATAATGATGCTATGGGTGACAGATGGGCTGCAGTTGCTTTGGGCTACAACTCTTATGGTGTGACCATCACCAATGCCAATGTGAACATTGAGACCAATGCACATATCGGTCTTTGCGCAGGCGTCTTTATGTCCAATATGAGAGACGAGGTTAGCTATTCTGCAACATTGACGATTCAGGGTAACAGCAATGTGAAGGTGGTCAACACCACTACCACCACCAAGGCTCTGAACTATTCTGGCACTGCCATTTGTGCAAAAACTATGACCATTAAGGGCGGCAATGTGGAGGCCGAGGCTCATGTGAAGGCTGTGCATCTGTATGCTGCCGATGCAATTCCTGATGTGACCAACTACAACGGTAATTACGAAATGTTCACCGCTAAGGGTGGCGCAGCTGTGACCGAGTATACTGCAACTCCTTACTTCAAGGTAGCTTATACCGGCACCACCGCTCCTTCCACCACTCCCTCCTCCGCTCCCACTACTGCATCTACCAGCGCAACCTCCGGTGGAAACACCAGCGCTCCCACTACCAGCGCTCCCACTACCAGCGCATCTACTTCTGCACCCACCAGCGCAACGGCTCCTGCATGGACTATGACTGCTCCCGCAGTGACCACCACCCAGCCCACAAAGCCTGCTTCTGCACCCGAAAGCGCAGTAGTTACCCTGTGGGGCACTGCGGTTACGGTGGATGAAACCAATACTGCTTACTACTGGGTCAACGGCGCCGAGGGCGCAAACCCCGTGGCAGCGCAAGCTACCGACAACTGGAACTATGCTTTCCGGATCATCGACAATGTTCCCACTGTGACCTTGCGGAATGCCAGCTACAGCGGCACGGCCTCCTTCCTGACTGCTGCATTCGACGGCAATCTGAGAGTGGCTTACGAAGGCACAAACAACATTGTTGTGCCTGCCAACACTTCCGAAGGCCGCTACTTTATCAGCTATGCATCCAGCACCAACAGCCCCGGTAAGGGCCACCTGTTCATTGCAGGTGCAGACGATGCTGTGCTGAATGTTACCGGCGGCAGCACCAAGAGTGCTATGCTGGCTATGAGCAAAAAGACCTATCTGACCATCTACGGTGGTACTGTCAATATGGATAAGACCAGTGGCGGCGGCTATAGTGTCATCAGTGCTCCTTATTCCAAGGCTACTATTCAGGATTGTACGCTGAATGTTAAGCATTTGAATGTTTCCGCCGACTACCATCCCGCAGTTGTTCTGGGCTACAGCTCCTACGGCGTAGCCATCACCAATACCAATGTGAACATCGAGTCTGCAGGCTATGTCGGCCTGTGCGCAGGCGTGTTCCAGTCCAATATGAATGGCGTTTTGTATACTGCTACTGTGACGGTTAACGGCAACAGCAATGTCAGAGTTGTAACCAATCCTCCTGCCGGTGCTACCAGAACAGAGCCCTACAACGGTGTAGGTATCTACGCCTCCAAGCTCACTGTGAAGAGCGGCAATGTGGAGATCGATGCCAAGAACCAGGCTGTGTACGGCACTGTAGATGTGGATTCCTACAACGGCCAGTTCAATATGTACACCGAAAAGGGCGGCCAGGCCGTGGGTCAGTATACTGCAACACCTTACCTCATGATTGCCTATACGGATGCTCCCGCGCCCACCGTTCCTCCCACCAGCGCACCTACCACGGCTCCCACTGTTGCACCTACCACCGGGCCTACTACCCTGCCTACCAATTCCACCAATCCTCAGGATTACACACTGGTGATCCAGGGCAGTAACTTCCGCCTGTCGGATTTTGATGTGCCCATCTATCTGGTGAACAAAGAAGTGGATGGCTACTACAGAGAAAATGTAACTGTTCCTGTTACCGATCCTACCACCGGCGCTGAGGTAACCGATCCCACCACCGGCGCAGTTGTAACAGAAACCAAGGCACAGCTCACCACCAAGAAGTACAACACCTTGGTCAAGGACGGCGCAGATGAGTCCAACTACAACGCAAAGCTTGTCTGGCACACCGGTGACGAAGGTCCTACCCTGTACTTGAAGAGCGCCATTATGGACGACTACAACGAGGATCTGGGTCAGTGGAGAAGAACTTCCGCAGATAGGGCATATACCGGTGCTGCAATGCACACCGATAAGGATGCGCCTCTGAAGATCGTTTTGGAGAGCGGCGAAAGCATCATGAAGGGCTACGCAGGTCTCCAGTACCAGAACCAGTTGACCATTGAAAGCGTTGGCGATGCCAGCCTGTATCTGTGGGGCAATAACGTGGGTCTCGTACCCTCCTCTGTGGGCAGCCAGTATGCCGGTAATGATTTCATATACGGCTACGACCTGATCCTGAATGCCAATCTGACCGTTTCCCAGCAGAGCTGGTCCAATGCTACCCACAGCGGCGCGATCATCCGCGCCATGGGTGCTGACATCTACATTAAGGGTGGCAAGATCGTTACCGAGTACAACGGCGCAACGAAGTCCTGTAAGGGCATTAAGATCGAGGGCAGCGGTAACCTGTACGTTGAGGGCGGTTACATTTACTCCGAGTCCTATAACTCTGCAAACCATACCGAGGCTGCTGTTGAAGTGGCCGGCAACATCTATGTTTCCGGCGGTGAGATCGAGGCAATTTCCGGAAACCAGTCCGGTTTGAAGGCTGCCAATATTTACATCACCGGCGGTGTTGTAAAGACCAGAGTTAGCTATAACTCCCTGCTGGTTCCCGAGGAATCCGGCGTGATCTCCTTCACCGGCGGCATGTTGGATATCCAGGGCTCTAAGGTCGCTGCATACAACGATACCACAAGAAGCGAAAAGGATAAGGAACTTGTCCTCAAGGAAGGCGGCACCCTCCAGGGCTGGGTCGGCCCCAACCCCTATACCCTGCAGCCCTATGCCGGCGAGTTCAAGGCCTACAACAAGCTGGCCTACGAGCCGGTCGAGGCTAATGTAATGCCCACTCCTGTTCCCGGCGGCGACATTCCTCTGAAGACCACTGTGACCATTGGCGGCGACGGTTCTAAACAAATCACCCTTGAGCTGACCAAGTACGACGAGGATGTGTTCTACACCGTTAACAAGGCTGTGGAATCTGTTGATGCAGACGGTAATCCTTATACCAGATGGATCCAGACCACCGAAGGTGCTGACGAGAACAACTGGAACACCAAGTTCATCTGGCATTCCACCGATTCTGCTCCCACCCTGTACCTGAATGGCTTTAAGTTTGACTACTGGAACGAGGAAACCAGTAAGTATGATGCGGTTCCCGACTACGCGACACCCTCCAACAATACTGCAATCACTACCGGCTCCTCTGTGCCTATGATCATCAAGCTGACCGGTGAGGACAGCTTCATCGAGGCCCGGTTCGGTATCCACTACAATAACCACCTGACCATTTTGAGCGAGGGCGACACCAAGCTGACCATGAACAACCAGTCCAGCAACGTGTCCTCTGTCAATGCGGCGGGCTTTACCCTGACTGTTGATGCAAACCTGGAGCTGAGCATCCGCTCCCTGTACAACTCTACTTACAGCGGCGGCGCGCTGATGAACAAGGGTGACATCATCATCAACGGCGGTAACATCGTGACCAGCAACGAGGTTGAAAACAGCAAGGACGTTAACGGTATCGTTGCAAGAGGTACGGCCGGAACTGACGAAGCCGGCGACTTGATCATCAACGGCGGTAACATTACCGTGGTCGGCTCCAACGGCCAGGGTCACAGAAACGGTGCCCTGCAGGCCAACGGTATGCTGATCATCAACGGCGGTGTGATCAATGCATCTGCCAAGAAGGCTGTTGGTATGAACGGCTATCTCGGCGTTGAGATCAACGGCGGTGAGATCAATGTGATTGCACCCTGGTACGGTGTTACTTCCGGCTATAGCTACAGAGACGAAAATGGTGTTTTGAAGCACGTTCTCAAGCCCATTGCCATTAACGGCGGTACTTTGACCATTATGGCAGAAAGATCCTTCTACGGCGGCACTACGGTGACCATCGGCGAAGGCGTGATGGCTTACGCCGGCGCAGGTAAGAAGAACGCTGAGGTTTACGACGGCAAGGATACCAAGCTGATCTCCAAGCCCTGGTTCTTCTCCACTGACGACGAGAGTAAGTTCATTGTGATCGAGGAAGAGGAAGAGGATGATGACAGCATCCTGGATATTCCCACCGCTCCCACCACTGCCGACGGCACCGGAGCTCCCTCCGATGCGACCGGCGTTCCCGGCGTGTCCGATCCCACCGATGCAACCGTACCCGAGGGCGATGTACCCGGCGGTGAGATCCCCGATGATGAGATCCCTGAGGAAGAGTACTGGGATTCCAACATCTACGTTGACTATGTTGAAGGCGATATGGATGTGATTCCCGATGCTTTGATCGAGATCGGCCTGGACTCCGCGGATCTGATCTGGGAGGCTCTGCTGGAAATGATGTGGAATGTGGATGAGTACATCAACAGAGTTTCCTTCTTCGATGCAGTTCCCTGGTTCTATGACGGTGAGCAGTGGATCTTCGCGGATGAGGAGCATTTGCCCGAGGATGGCTATGTAACTGTTGTGCTGCCTTACCCCGAGGGTACCGATATGGACACCGAGTTCACCGCGCTGCATATGTTCACTACCGATACCTTCGGTATGACACCTGGCGATGTTGAGCTGCTGATGCCTGTGAATACAGAAGATGGCGTTGAGCTTGAGCTGACCGGCCTGTCCCCCGTGATGCTGGGTTGGGTCGATTACGATGCCGAGGATGAGATCAATCCTCCCACCGGTGATTCCGATGTGGCAATCTTCTTCACAATGATGCTGTTCTCTGTTCTGGGTATGGCTACTGTTGTACTCCTGAACAAGAAGCGCACTGTGTAATCGCAAAATAATATCCAATAAAAAGGCGAAGGTACAGTGTACCTTCGCCTTTTTTATGAACGGTGACGCCTGCCAAAGGAGGGAATGGTGTGCCATTGGTGGGTATGCACAAAAAAGAACAGAACTGCACAAAAAAAGAAATAAAATGCATAAATAATTATTGAAATTAACTTGTGATTATGGTATATTGAGTACGATGGTGGAGTGTACCTCTGCTGAGTTTTGATTGTGAAGGAGAAATGTTATGAACAAGAAGCTCATTAGCCTTCTGGTTGCGATCTGCTTGGTCATCGGTCTGCTGCCTGTCGCGTCTATTGCGGCGGATCCCGAGCCCAAGACGGCGAAGCTTGCAATTAAGCAGGCTAACGCAGCCAACACATTAGAGGTTACAGAAGGTGGAGAACCCATTTACGGTAAGTCCGTGGAGTTTGATGCTTACAACAGCATCGAAGAACCCGTGGGCAAGGGTTATGATTATACCACTGTGGGTGTTACCTCTGCTGATTGGAATTTTAAGTTTGAGTATCCCACGGGTGGCCAGCCTACCCTCACGCTGAAGAATTTCAGGCTGGTTTTGGCTGAGGAAAACGGCAATCCGCTGTACACCGCTGAAAAGGCCAGCATGGGAGCCTCTACTGTTGGTATTATCTCCAGAAGCCAGGCTATCGATCTGAAGGTCGTGCTGCAGGGTGAAAATGTCATCCGCACTGCTAACGGTGTCATCCAGGCTGATGCCTCCACGACCAACAAGTTTAACAGCTTGACCATCGAGGGCGAGAATGGCGGCAGCTTGACCGGCAGCGGTAAGGCTATTGGTATCCGCAGCAGATACGGCGTACCTGTTA
Organism: Oscillospiraceae bacterium; assembly: GCA_017482385.1. GTDB lineage: Bacteria > Bacillota > Clostridia > Oscillospirales > Oscillospiraceae > Faecousia. The sequence goes on from JAFUNI010000012.1 coordinate 96,352, forward strand.
CGATTAAGAACGCTGCTCTGAACATCGTTTCCAACTCTACCACCGGTACTGCTGCGCCCATTTATGTGGCGGATGCAGATATTACCCTTGAGGATGTTACGCTGAATCTTGCTAATCTGAAGACAAATGGCCCCGCGAATGTTCACGCAGAGGGTACTGGCAATATTAAGATCACAGATAAGCTTGAGCTGACTTCCACCGGCGCTGCCTTCAACAAGGCTCCTGTTCTGGCTGAGGGCTGGACTGCTGTTGCCGGTGATGACGCAGCATCCGCTGCAGCTGTTACCGATGCAGCTGTGCTGGCGACCAAGAAGTATGTAAAGATTACATATCCCGCTCCCGAGCCTTCTACTGAGGCTACTACTGCGCCTACGCAGACCAGTGCGCCCACGCAGACCACTGCGCCTACGCAGACCAGTGCGCCTACCACTGCAACTACCCCTGCGACTACACCGACCCAAAAAACGGCATCTGTCAAAATTATGGGCAACGTTACTCTGACGGTCACCGAAGGCGGTGTTGCCAAGTATGCTAAGTCTGCTTCCGCTCCTGCATACAATGCTGCAGGTGCGGAGATCGGTCTGTACTGGAGGTCTGTTTCCGGTACAGAGAATGACTGGAATGTCAAGTTTGAGTATCCTATGGGCGGCATCCCCACACTGACGCTGAAAGATGCAACCTTCGACTATTATGATGACGAAGGCAACATTATGTATAGCAAAACCAATGGTGAGGGTAAGCTCAACTATGCCCATTCCGGCATTTTCCCCAACAGCATTATACCCGACCTGAAGATCGTTCTCCAGGGAACAAACGTTATTGATGCGGGTTATGGTATTATCCGTGCTAGCTATTCTGCTACGCAAAAATTTGGCAATGTGACTGTTGTTGGTGAGCCCGGCAACAGCCTGTCCGGCAGAACAAGAGGTGCCGCTGCATTCAGCCTGCTTGCCGGTCATGATCTGACGCTGGAAAATGTTAACCTGGATGTTTGGACAACAGCCGGAGGCGGTTCTTGTATACCTCTTGCTGTAGATAATGCTGATCTTACTATCATTGGCGGTAAGCTCAAGGTCAGCAACACCCAGAACTGCTCCATTTACGCAAAGGGCAACGGCAATCTTACCATTATAAATGCCGAAATTGAAACGAGCAGTACCTTTACAAGCGCTACAAACGGCGCCGGCGCAATTCACGCAGGCAACGTGCTTAAGATCGCAAACAGCACCATTAACGGCGCATCCTCCAACGGTGTGGCCCTCTACGGTGCCAACGGTGTTGTTCTCAATGGCGGTACTTACAACCTCAACGGCGCCGGCTTTGCAATCAATGGCGCTACCATCAAGATCAACGGCGGCGTGGTTGAGGCCACCGGCGGCAGCAGTGCATTTGGCAAAGTTCCCACAATTTCCGGTTTTGTCAAATACGATATCAAGGCCGGCGCAAGCAAGATCGCAGCAACTCTTCGCGAAACCATGCCCGATAGCGCCAAGTATGTCTATGTTGGACCTCATACCCATGTCTGGGGCGAAGCTGAAGCAGTTACCGCTGACTGCGCAGGCGCAGGCGCAACAAAGCGCACCTGTACGGTTTGTGAGGCTATAGAAGCCTATGTTGAGGTTGCGGGCACCGGCGCACACAATGTTGTGGTGGATGCTGCTGTTCCTGCTACCTGCTACCTGCCCGGTTTGACCGAGGGCAGCCACTGCGGCGATTGCGGCGTGGTGATCGTTGAGCAGAAGACCGTTCTGCCGACGGGCCATACGAACCTCAAAGATGCAGTGCTGAGCATATTTAGCAACCGCTATACATACGATGTAATCTGCGAGGATTGCGGTGACACGGTTATCCATAAGTCCATTATCTATCAATCCACGGACCACCCGGTTGACAAGCTGAACATTGAGGATACCAAAAAAGCCACCTGCACCGAGGAAGGCTATCAGGAAATTGCTATTACCTGCAAGAATTGCACGGAGAATATCAATACCCATACCATCATCCTGCCCAAGAATCCTTCTGCTCATACCAAGGCTCTGACAGCCCATACCGCTGTTATGCCTACCTATGAAAGCGACGGCAACATTGCTTACTGGAGCTGTGATGATTGCGGCAAGTACTTTGCGGATGCCGCCGGCACCCAGCAGTTAGAGAAGGACAGCTGGATCCTTTACAAGCTTTGCAACCACACCGGTGGCACTGCTACCTGTTACGCAAAGGCTACATGTGATCTCTGCGGCAGACCCTACGGAAAATTTGCTGATCACACCCCCGATGCCGATGACAGCGATTGCACCACACCTCTGCTCTGCTCCGTCCCCGAATGCCGCGCAGTGATCACTGCGGCTATGCCTCACACCGGTGGCACTGCTACCTGTATCAAGCTGGCTGAGTGTGAAGTCTGCGGCACGGCATACGGCAATTATGCGGCGCACAAGGGCGGCACTGCTACCTGTATTGCGCTGGCTAAGTGTGAAGTCTGTAACGCAGATTACGGCAGCTATGCGGCCCACACTCCCACTCCGGACGATGGCAACCTGGAAACTCCCATTCTCTGCAGCGTCTGTAATGCGTCTATGGGCCTTCCTGCTCCGAACGGAGATATTATTGGCGGCACACCGGACATCCGCTACGGCTACAACAACCTGAGACTGAGCAAATACAATGAGCCGAAGTATCTGATCAACTATTCCTACACCACCGAGGATACCGACGGTGTGGAGTTTACCGCCTGGAAAACTACGCCCACAGGCGCAAATGAGGATAACTATAACCTGAAGTTCTACTGGAACGCAGGTGACCCCAACCCCACTATCATCCTTCGCGGCTACAAGTGGGATCAGTTCAATGAAGAGACCAACAAGATCGAGTCTACAAAGAAAGACGGCCAGTATACCGGCAACGGTGTAACAGAGTATCCCATGATCCTGCTGGGTGACCTGGACTATGATATTATTCTCACAGGTGAAGACAGCAGTATCGGCGGCCAGTTCGGTATCTACTACACTGGAGAGTTGTCCGTCAAGAGCGAGGGTAATACCAAGCTGACAATGAACGCTATGACCGGTTGTTTCGCAGCTTGGAGCTCTTCGGATGTTTCCGGCAAGGGTGATAACCTGACCCTGGATGCTAATTTGGATCTGACTACCCACGCTTACTACAATGCCACATTGGGCAGCGGTGTTATCAGCTCCTACGCAGCTGACATCATCATCAATGGCGGTACCATCCTTTGTAAGACCGGCGAGAGCGCAAAGAGCGGTATCGTGGCAAGAGAGAGCGGCAACATCATTATCAATGGCGGTAAGGTCGTTGCCCACTGCTCCCTCGGTACCAGCATGACTACCGGCGCTATTTATACACCCGGCGGTAAGGTCACTATCAACGGCGGTATGGTTGAAACTGCCTCCACAAGTACGCTGGGTATCTACGGTGCACAGGGTATCGATATCACGGGCGGTATTGTGCAATACTACGCTCCCTACTTCGGTATGAATGTGGGTGCGGAAGCCAATATCAACATTACCGGCGGTATGGTAGAAATCATTTCCGAAAACGGCGCATTCAACAAGATGCCGGTTTTGGGCGCAGACATCACCGGTTATGCCGGCGATAACATCAGAACTACCAGTGCCTACGATAACGAGAAGAACTTTAAGGCAAAGTATGTGAAGATCGGTGTGAATGTTCCTGCACCCGATCCTGCCAACGGTCCCACCATGCCCGGTGCAGACCCCAATAACCCCGGCGAGAACCCCGCAGCTCCCTCCATTGAGCCCACTGCCAGCCCCACGGCTGCTCCCGGCATGAAGCTGCCCAAGGCTGTTTCTATCAGTGTTGGTGGTGTGACTATGCGGATCACCAAGTTTGATACGCCTATTTATTTGGTGAATACTCCTGTGGAATATCAGGAGCAGAGCACCAAGCAGACGGATCCCGACGGCAATGTAATGAAGGATCCCGACGGCAAAGAAATTCTGATTGAGGGCGGTCTGTTCCAGGGTATGAAGCCCACTATTACCACCGATGAGAACAACTGGAACGCCATGTTCGTTTGGAAATCCACCGAAGGTATTCCTACCCTGTACCTCAACGGTTTGATCATCGATGATTACAACGAGGAAACCGGCAAGTGGAGAAAGTATGACAACAAGCCTGCTGATGCGGCTCACACCACCGGTATTGCTACTGCCGGCGGTCAGTACATGCGGATCGTTCTTACCGGCGAGGACAGCGAGCTCAAGACCCGTTTTGGCATCAACTTTAAGAGTATGCTGCGCTTAGAGAGCGAAGGCGATACCAAGCTGACCAGCTGGAACCTGAGTGGCGCGATTTACGGCGCAGCCCGTATGCCTCTGGTTGTGAACGCTAACATGGATCTGCATACGGTATCCTACTACAACGGTCCGATCTCCCACCCCTTGATGACCGCTAACGCAGACCTGACCATCAATGGCGGTAAGATCAACATCACGCTGGGCGGCGGCAGCATGGCCAGTATCATAGCCCGCGGAGGCGGTAACGTCATCATCAATGGCGGTGAAATTTCTGCTGTCGGTACAGCCGGTACTTCCCCCATGAATGGCGCCATCCAAAGTGATGAGAAGATCATTATCACCGGCGGTAAGGTCAGTGCTGTTGCAGAGAAAGCAGTTGCCATGTATGCTAAGACCGGCATTGATATCAGCGGCGGTATCGTAAACCTCACCAGCCCCTACTATGCCCTCAGCGCCGGCCGCAAGGAGGCAATGGCTACCGTTAACATCACCGGCGGCACAGTTACGCTGGTTGGCCAGTTTGCTGTGTATAAGACAGGCGCTGTCGTGGTTGTGGGTTCTGATATGTATGCCTATGCCGGCGCAGGTAAGAGAACGGCACAGGTTTACGACGGCACCGATGTCAAGCTGCTGGATAAGCCCTGGTTCTTTGCCACCGACGATGAGAGCCAGAAGATCGTTATCGAGGAAGATGACGAGGATTGGGAAGATGAGGACATCTTCGACTCCACGGATGCTACTACAGCACCTACCCAGCCCGGCGCAACGGATGCTACTGCAGCACCTGATTCCACCGAGGCTACCACGCCTGTGGAAACCATTCCCGAGGAGACCATTCCCGAGGATGAGGGCTCTGACGATGAGTATGAGGACGATGACAACTATTACAATGTCACCCCCAACTTGGATATCACCCTTGGCCTCAGCGAGGATATCCCCGATGCCTTGATCGAAATGGGCTTTGATTCCGTTGAGATCATTCAGCAAACCCTGGTGGATATGGTTTGGGCTGTGGATGACTATTCTGACATGTTCGCATTCTTTGACATTACCTTGATGTACCACGACGGCGAGGACTGGATCCCGGCTGATGAGGAGCATTATCCTGAGGATGGTTACATCACCGTGATGCTGCCTTACCCCGAGGGTACGGACATTGATACCCCCTTCACCGCAGTGCATATGTATGGCAGCGATGCCTTCGGTCTGACTCCCGGCGAGGTCGAGCTGCTTGCACCCGTCAATACCGATGAAGGTATTTTGGTTGAGATGACCGGTCTGTCTCCCGTTGCCCTGGCATGGGAAGGCTTGCTGGCTGAAGAGAATCCTCCCACAGGCGATACTGGCGTTGGCCTGTATATCGGCCTGATGGTAGTCGCTGTTCTGGGTATGGCTGGTACTGTCATGCTCAGCAACAAGAAAAAGCGCAGAGCATAATTAACCCCTATATAACAAAAGGCGAAGGTAGAAATACCTTCGCCTTTTTCTTGGGGATTTGTAGGGGTGGGACGGGAAACCCGTCCCCTACGATTAAAAGGCAGGTGCGATGCACCTGCCTTCTTTTAATATTCACCTAACCATCGGGGGGCGGTTACCCAAATTGCTTCGCCTGCTGCCAGGCTCTTGGGCACATCCAAGACTCGCTGGTTTTTACTGCCCCGGAATGGGGTTTCCAGGCTTCTCTCAGCCAGGATAAAGGGTCCGTCAATGAGGACGTCCAGCTGTTCCAGCAGGGCTCTCTGGGCGGCTGTGCCGCTGAGAAGCTGCTCAAAGGTGTAGCCGGAATAAGAGGCTATCTCGTAACCTTTTTCCTTCAGAGCCTTGGCCAATTCCAGGAAGCCTTCCGCCTGGGCGAAGGGCTCGCCGCCGGAGAAGGTCACGCCCCGGCATAGAGGATTGGACACCACAATATCTACCAGTGCCTCGGTTTCCATTGGCGTGCCGCCCTCAAAGGGCCAGGTCTCCGGGTTGTGACAGCCCGGGCAGTGATGGGGACAGCCCTGGCAAAAGAACGTGGTTCGAATGCCGGGGCCATCTACGATACTGTCGGCTTGAATTCCGCTTAACTTAAGCATTCTTATTCAGGCTGTGCTTGACACGGTCACGCTCTTCAGCGCGCTTTGCGTCGTTCCACTTGTCCATAGTGCCCACCAGGTAACCGGTGATGCGGCGAATGCGCTCAAAGCCAACGCCCTGGCCCATCTTTTCATTTGTGCTCTTGATAGTCATAGTCATTTCCTCCTTTTGGAATGTGGGGGGCGGCATTTGCCGCCCCGGCAGATTGTATCTTATTCAATACCCTGGAATGCGGGCATCTTGGGGTACTTTCTTCTCAATTCTTCAATGCGCTCGAAGGGGATCTCCTCACCCTCGCGACGGCCGCAGCGGGGACATACATCGCCGATGATGCCAACGTAGCCACAGACGGGGTCGCGGTCAACAGGGTGGTTGATAGAGCCGTAGCCGATGCCGAAGTCGTGCATGCAGCGGACCACGGACTCAAAGGCTTCCACATTCCGGGCGGTGTCGCCGTCCAGCTCCACATAGCTGATGTGGCCTGCGTTACACAGGGCATGGTAGGGAGCTTCCAGGCGGATCTTGTCGTAAGCGGAGATGGGATACCATACGGGGATATGGAAGGAGTTGGTGTAGTACTCTCTGTCGGTGATACCGGGGATCTTGCCGTAGCGCTTCTGGTCCATGCGGATGAAGCGGCCGGACAGGCCTTCTGCGGGCGTACCCAGCAGGGAGAAGTTCATCTTCAGCTCCTGGGACTTGTCATCACAGAACTTGCGCATAAAGCCAAGGATTGCCTTACCCTTTTCCTGCATCTCCTCGGATTCACCATGGTGGTGACCGTAGAGGGCGGTGAGGGTCTCGGCCAGGCCGATGAAGCCAATGGACAGGGTGCCGTGCTTCAGCACTTCCCGCAGGTCGTCATTGACGGACAGCTTGTCGGAGTCCAGCCATACGCCCTGACCCATCAGGAACGGATAGTTGTAGATGTGCTTGCTGGCCTGGATCTCAAAGCGGTCCAACAGCTGCTGGGCAACCAGCTCCAGCATAGCCTGCAATTTTTCGTAGAATACCTTCTCGTCGCCCTTGGCTTCGATAGCCAAACGGGGCAGGTTGATGGAGGTGAAGGACAGGTTGCCGCGGGAGTAAGCGATCTCACGGGTGGGATCGTACACATTACCCATAACACGGGTACGGCAGCCCATGGTAGCGACCTCGGTCTCGGGACGGCCGGGCACATAGTACTGCAGGTTGAAGGGTGCGTCCAGGAAGGTGTAGTTGGGGAACAGGCGCTTTGCGCTGACCTGGCAGGAGAGTCTGAACAGATCGTAGTTGGGGTCGCCCTCGTTGTAGTTGACACCTTCCTTGACCTTGAAGATATGGATGGGGAAGATGCAGGTCTCGCCGTGGCCCATACCGGCATCCAAAGCCAGCAGGATGTTCTTGATGACCATACGGCCCTCGGGTGTGGTATCTGTACCGTAGTTGATGGAGGAGAAGGGGGTCTGAGCACCGGCGCGGGAGTGCATGGTGTTCAGATTGTGCACGAAGCCCTCCATAGCCTGCTGGGTGTCCCGGTCGGTCTTCTTATAGGCCCGCTCGGATGCCCGCTTCACCAGCTTTTCAGCGGTATCCTTGTCGATCTTAAAGGCCTTGACCAAACCCTCTGCAACGGCAGCAATATAAGTGGCGCTGCTGCAGAGCTTGGCAACTTCACCGGTGGTCTTCTCTGCGTCGGCAATGACGGCAGAAACGGTGTATTCGGCATCTTCCAAGTCCAGATAGTCTTCCACAGCATCCCGCAGGCGACGGGCAAAGGCCTTCTTGTAGGTCTTTGCAACGCCCTCGCCCATACCGTAGTCGAAGTTGGGGATGGACTGGCCGCCGTGCTGGTCGTTCTGATTGGACTGCAGGGCGATGGCAGCCAAAGCGGCATAGCTCTGGATGCTCTGAGGCTCACGGAGGAAGCCGTGGCCGGTGGAGAAGCCGTCCTTGAACAGCTTGATGATGTCGGTCTGGCAGCAGGTGGTGGTCAGGCTGTAGAAGTCAAAGTCGTGGATGTGGATGTCACCGTCCCGGTAGGCCTTGGCGTGCTCGGGGCGGAGCAGGTACATCTCGTTGTAGGCCTTGGCGCCGGCTGCGCCGATCTGGAGCATGGAGCCCATAGCGGTGTTGCCGTCGATGTTGGCGTTGTCGCGCTTCATATCGCTGATACGGGCATCGATGTTGGTGATCTCATCGATGGTCTTCATCAGCTTGGTGTTGGCCTCACGGGCGCGGGTGCGGTTGGCGCGGTACAGGATGTACGCCTTGGCGGCGGCGTTGAAGCCGTGGTTCATCAGCTGCTGCTCAACAGCATCCTGCACAGCTTCGATGTTGGGGGCCTGATCGCTGAACTTGCCTTCCAGCTCCCGCTGCACATCGTTGGCTACACGGGCCGCATCCATGGCATTGCCGTCACCGGAGGCCTCCAGGGCCTTCAAAATTGCGGCTGCGATCTTATTCTGATCGTAGAGGACGATACGGCCGTCCCGCTTGATAATTGACTGAATCATTTTCTCTCTGTCCTTTCTTTCAAAATCGCAAACACAATATATTGTGTTTTACGAAAGCGTGTCTATACAATATATTGCCACAAATGGGAGCGAAAGTCAACCCTTATTTTGACGTTTTTTGCGGTTTGTGAAAACCGTACAAAAATCCCCCACCGGGAATGCGCCGGTGGGGGTGGTGTGCAATTATTCCTTAGGAATATCAGTGGTTTCTGCATTGTCAGCATTCACAAAAGCCATCAGCTCGTCGCCGGTGATGGTCTCCTTTGCCAGCAAATGCTCGGAAATTTCGTCCAGCAAAGCGCGGTTTGTGGAAAGAATATTCTTGGCATCGTTGTAGCAGCTGCTCAAGATGTTCTGCACTTCCTTGTCTACCAAAGAAGATGTCTCGTCGGAGCAATCCAGGTAAGCCTGTCCCTCCAGATACTGATGGTTGACAGAGGCCGGGGCCATCAGACCCAAAGCATCGCTCATGCCGTACAGGGAAACCATCTTTTTGGCGAGGTCGGTGGCCCGCTGGATATCGTTGGACGCGCCGGTGGTCTTTACACCGAATACCAGTTCCTCGGCAGCCCGACCGCCCACCAAGGTCCGCAGCTCGGTAAGCAGCTCCTGGGAGGTTTGCAGATACTTTTCTTCCTCAGGCATCTGCATGGTGTAGCCCAGTGCGCCGGAGGTGTGGGGGACGATGGTGATCTTGGAAACGGGCTGAGAATGCTTTTCCAAAGCGGCCACCAGTGCGTGACCTACTTCGTGATAAGCAACGATCCGCTTTTCCGTATCGGTGAGGACGGTGTTTTTCTTTTCCGTGCCGGCAATGACGGTCTCAAAGGACACCAACAGGTCCTCCTGGGTCACAGCCTTGCGGCCTTTCCGCACTGCCCGCAGGGCAGCCTCGTTTACGAGGTTTGCCAAATCTGCGCCAACAGCGCCGGCGGTAGCCTGGGCGATCTTCTTAAGGTCTACATCTTCGGCCAGCTTGATTTTCCGGGTGTGGACCTTCAAGGTGTCTAATCTGCCCTGCAGGTTGGGGCGGTCCACAATGATCTGCCGGTCAAAACGGCCGGCCCGGAGCAGAGCCTTGTCCAGGATCTCCGGACGGTTGGTGGCGGCCAAGCAGACGATACCCTTGGAGGAATCGAAACCGTCGATCTCGCCCAACAGCTGGTTGAGGGTCTGTTCCTGCTCGGAATTGTTGCCGTAGCGGGAGTCACGGGAGCGGCCCACCGCATCAATTTCGTCAATGAAAATGATACAGGGAGCGACCTTTGCCGCCTGGTTGAACAGGTCACGGACACGGCTTGCGCCCACACCTACGAACATCTCCACAAAGTCAGAGCCGGAGATGGAGAAGAAAGGCACATTGGCCTCACCTGCCACAGCCTTGGCAAGGAGGGTCTTACCGGTACCGGGGGAGCCCACAAGCAGAGCGCCCTTGGGCAGTTTTGCGCCGATCTCGGTATATTTGCCCGGGTTGTGGAGAAAATCGATGATCTCCTGCAAAGATTCCTTGGCCTCATCCTGGCCGGCTACATCCTTAAAGGTGACACCGGTCTGCTTTTCCATATAAACCTTGGCCTTGCTTGCGCCCATATTGCCCATCATACCGCCGCCCATCTTCTTGGAAAGCAGCATCATAACGCCAAAGAGGGCACCGAACATTATAATATAGTAGAGGATCATCATGATCGTGGAATTGTCTTCCACAATTTCCACATTCACTTCGGTGCCGGGAGCATCCAGCTTTTCAGCCAGCTCCAAAATATCACCGTAGGGCAGGCCGGTGTAGCAGGCCTTCTGCTGCCGGGCGGGCTTGGCGGCCTGGTCCTTGGTCAGATAGATCACCCGGTCGTGGCGGATCTCTACCTCAGATAGATTGCCGGCTTCCACCTCAGCCATAAATTCTGTGAAGGTGGTTTGGGTGTACTGGCCGTTTACCATCGCATTGTATACCGTGCTGATCAGCAGCACGATGGCAGCAGTGACGATCAGCAGTACCCATATTTTGGGTTTCTTTCCCTCCGGTTTCTTGGGAGGTTGCTTGTTGTTATTATCCATTATGAGCCTCCTTATGGGCTTGTTTTATATATTGTGTGTTTATCATAGCACATATTCGCCTTGCCTGCAACGGCTCTGCGGAAAAGTCCGGTAAACTTTCTGTAAATTTCCGGGGAGGATCTGAAAATTTGCAGTTGTGCAGGTTGTGAAAATCTGTTATAATATAATGTAGTGTAACCTTTTTTAGGAAAGGATGGAATATCTATGCGACCGGAAAAAGATAATTTTCGCCGTGGCAACCGTCCCATGCGACGGGAAGAGCCCCGGGAGCAGGAAGAAAACGAAAATCAGCTGGAGGGCCGTAACGCACTGACCGAAGCCTTGCGCAGCGGCAGAACCATCGACAAGGTGTTCATCGCATCCGGTGACACGGACCGGGCGCTGCAGTACTTAGCTGCCCAGGCCAAGGAGGCCGGTGCGGTGGTAGTGCCTGTGGACAGACGGAAGCTGGACCAGATGAGCACCACCCATTCCCACCAGGGCGTGATCGCTGTGGCGGCGGCCCGGGAGTATTTTTCCATTGACGATATTTTGCAGGAGGCAGAGAACAGGGGAGAAGCACCCCTTATTGTCATCTGCGATGAGCTGTCCGACCCCCATAATTTGGGTGCGATCATTCGTTCTGCCGAATGCGCCGGTGCTCACGGTGTGATCATCCCCAAGCGCCGCAGCGTAGGTCTGACCGCAACTGTTGCCAAGGCATCTGCCGGCGGTATCGAGTATATGAAGGTTTGCAAGGTCGGCAATATTAACAATGCCATTGCCGAGCTGAAGGAAAAGGGTGTTTGGATCTTCGGTACGGCGGCAGAAGGCTCTGTGCCTATGTACCAGGCAGACCTGACCGGCCCTGCGGCCATTGTCATCGGCAATGAGGGCGACGGTATGAGCCAGCTTGTACGGAAAAACTGCGATATGCTGGTGCATATCCCTATGAAGGGCAGAATCACTTCTTTAAACGCATCGGCCGCCGCATCTATTTTGCTGTATGAGGCGGTACGGCAAAGGAGGTTTGTATGAACGACGAAATGGAACGCAGCAGTTTAGACCTGGAAGAGATCATAAAAGAGTTCAGCGATCATTCCCATGAGTCTGAGCAGGAGGAAACTGTTACAGAAGAGGTCACAGAAGAAGTCACGGAAGCAGTTGCGGAAGAAATTGCAGAAGAAGTCACAGAAGAAGTCACGGAAGCGGTTGCCGAAGAACCGGCTGAGGAAACAGAAGAGATGGAAAAGACCCGCCGGATCGACCGGTCGGAGCTCCACAAGGCCCAACAGAAGGAAGATCTGTCCCAGGAAACCCGCCGAATCGACCCTGTGCGTATGTGGAAGAAAGCTGCGCCCACTTCTGATGATACGATCCCTTTCGAGGCTGTTCGCAGCCAGCTGTCTGAAATGATGGAAGAACCGGAAACGGAGGATGTGGCGAAGATATGGAATCCCGGTGAGACCCCAAAAGCCGAGGAATTTACCGAGCGTTGGGAACCGGAGTATGAGCAGCCCATGGGCGAATATGTTCCGCCCCAGCCCATTCAGTTCCAGCCCCGCTCCCGCTTGAATGAACTGAAGAAGAAATTGGTGGCAGGCCCGGAAAAACGGTTCTATCAGCTCTCTGAGGTGGGCGTAAGCAAGCTGCAGTCAGTTATTTTCCTCAGTGTACTGGTGGTGCTGATCGCAGCGGCATCCACGGTGATGTATGCCACTGGTGTTATCCCGGAGCATCGGGTAAAGGTTATGGTATTTTGCCAGTTTATCACCTTGCTGTTTGCCGGTCTTTTGGGCAGCTATCAGCTGATCGAGGGTGTTGCGGATCTTTGTAAGAAGCGATTTACCCCCAATACGCTGTTGGTTGTAACTTTTGTGGTCTGTATTGTAGACGGCATCTTCTGCTTAGATCAGGTGCGTGTGCCCTGCAGCGCTGCCTTCAGTTTAGCGGTGTGTATGTCCCTGTGGAGCACCTATCAGCGCAGAAGCGCAGAAATATCCCAAATGGATACTATGCGAAAAGCTGTCCGTCTGGATGGCATTGCCGCCTGTCCCGACTATATGGATGGCAAGAAGGGTCTCCTGCAGAAAGAGGGCCAGGTGGAAGACTTTATGGACACCTACGCTGAGCCCGGAAAACCCGAGAAAGCGCTGAATGTGTATGCCCTGGTGGCTATGTTTGTGGCCTTTGCCATCGGTATTACCGCTGCGGTTTTGAAATATCTCACAGCGGGTGTGTTAGAGGGCGTGACCGCAGGCTTGCAGGTCTGCGCTGTGTGTCTGCTGGCAGCCATGCCCGCAACCATTTTTATCAGCCAAAGCCGCCCGGCCTGGGTGCTGGAACGCAGACTGCACCGTTTGGGCACTGTCCTGTGCGGCTGGCAGGGCGTGGAAGGCTTGCGGGGCGAGGCGGTCTACCCGGTAACGGGTATGGACCTGTATCCGCCCGATACCCTGCGTATGAACGGTATGAAGTTCTTTGATGAGCGGGAGCCGGAGCAGGTGATCGCTTATGCCACCGCGGTGATCTCCGCAACGGAGTGCGGCTTTGCCCACTTGTTTACCGGCTTGCTGGATAGCTACAATGGTGTACATTTTGCCGCAAAGGATATTACCTTCTACGAAAACGGCGGTATGACCGGTGTTGTGGAAGGGGAAGCCGTGGCGCTGGGCTCCTGGTCCTTTATGAAGGAAATGGAAATTGAAGTGCCGGATTCTGCCAGAATCAGCTACGGTATGTACATCGCCATTGGCGGCGAGCTTAGCGGTGTCTTTGCGGTGAACTACGGCAAAAACCCCTCTTCCGCTGCCGGTGTCAATACCCTCACAGCTTACAAAAATTTGGAATGCGTTTTGGTTACCGATGATTTTGTGGTGACGGAAGGCTTCCTTAAGGGCAAATTCGGCATCAAGAATAAGCGGTTTATCCTGCCGGAGTATGCTCAGCGGGCTGCACTGCGGCAGAAGGAGCTTCCCGAGGAAGCCCCCACCTTGCTGATGTCTACTGCTTTGGGCCTGGCGCCCTTGGCTTACGGCGTTACCGGCGCCCGGGTGCTGCGTAACAGCAGCTGGGCCGGTGCGATCCTGCACATCGTGGGCGGCGCTGTGGGCTTGGCAATGATGCTGGTGCTGGTGATTTTGGGTGCGCTGTATCTGATCTCCCCCTTGAATATGTTCCTGTATCAGCTGATTTGGATGATTCCTGCGCTGCTGATCACAGAATGGACAAGAATTGTATAAGCAACAGGTAACGCCGTGCGGTTTATCCGCACGGCGTTTGTTATTTCTCCGGGGGAAGACGGCCCAGCAGCTCTAAGATCTGTCGGCAATGCTCCCGCTCTTGGTTAGCCATCCGGGCAAATACCTGGCCGTATTCCGGGTCGCTCGCTCTGGCCTCGTATTGGGCAAGGCACCGCATTTCCCGCCCGTAGCACCGGCGCAGCAGCAGTCCAACTGGGGCATTGTCCACGGCTGGTGGGGTGGGGATATCCGGACGGCCCTGGCCCTGGAGGGTGTACATGCCCTTAAGACAGGCCATATGGGTCTGCTCATCCTGGCTCATCTGCCGTAAAATATTGGCGGCTGGGCCTTGCACCCGCCGGGACAGGGCCAAATACACCGATGCGTCGCCCCACTCTTCTGCGATCATACCCGGCAAGCCTTGGGTGGGATTGGCGGTGGCAGCTCCCTGTACCCGCTGCCATACCCGGGCGGCTTTTGCCTTATCGTAGTTTTCCATAATACCCTTCCTCTCAAAAGTCCTGTATATCAGTATATTGCAGGATGCACGCAAAATTTCGGAATTTTTAGGATAAAAGAAAAATTTTCTTTCCTTTTTCGTTCAAATGTGCTATTATGAAGAAAAAAGCGGAGGTAGCGCTATGGCAAGGACTACGAATAAAGCCCAGCTTATTTTGGATTTTGTGAATCAGTTTGTCCAGGAGAACGGATTTGCCCCCTCTGTCCGGGAGATCGGCGCGGCAGTGGGGCTCAGCTCTACCGCATCCGTCAGCTACCACCTGCGGCAGCTGCAGGCCAAGGGCTTGCTGCTTTCTCCCGGCGGCAAGGGCCATAAGCGTTCCATTGTGACTGCCCAACGGCCCGGCCAAATTCCCGTGGTGGGCGTGGTCACCGCAGGTATGCCCATCTTGGCTTTGGAAAACCAGGAAGGCACTATCAGCTGGGACGGCGATCCTGCCTGCTTTGCCCTGCGGGTGCGGGGTGACAGTATGATAAATGCCGGTATCCTCAGCGGGGATATGGTGGTCGTCCGCCCCCAGGATACTGCCGATGATGGACAGATCGTTGTGGCCAGGATCGGTGACGAGGCAACTGTGAAACGGCTGCGTCGCCGGGACGGTGAGGTTTGGCTGATGCCGGAAAACGATGCTTACGAGCCGATTCCCGGCAATGAGGCAGAGCTCATCGGCTTGGTCAAAGCGGTTGTAAGAGAATATTAAAAAGATGGGACTGCTTAGCAGTCCCATCTTTTGGTTTCTTCAAGTTCTTCGTTTACAGGATTGGGTTCGTTAATCACTTCCGATACAGGTTCGGGCGGAATGTAAACAGGGGCAGTGTAAGGCTCTGCATGGGAGAGCGTTTGGAAGGTGGTCAGGCGGTCTTCCTCTTCCAAGGCTGCCATTTTCCGCCGGTAGGTGAAGATCAGTGCTCCGAAGATGATTTGGGCTGTGGCGGTCAGCAGGGAAGTGACAGCGGAAAGAAAAATCTCAGAGGGCAGAGCGTAGGAGAGGGTTGGGTCATAATAGCTGTCCAAGGTTACGATGCCGGCGCTGAGAAGACTGAAAATGCCGCTTAAGATCAAGATACCGCCGCTGATGTAGCTCATGATCGCCACAAAGCGGGAAACCTTTTTGTTGGGAACACCGGTCTTCAAGGTGCTGCGGATGTTGGAGATGGTGGTGCAGACCTTGATATAATAGATCAGCACAAAGACGAAGATGATCGAAACTGAAATAAGCAGTGCGATCAATACGGGCTTGAGGACAGAGGACTCAATAAAAGAATGGTTGAAGTAGTTAACTTCCGGAAGCGCAATGACGGTGAGCAGCAGAACGCACAGCAAAATAAGGCTGGAGACCACCATCTGCACTAAATTGACCACAAAGATCATCGTAAGTCCGGAGGTGTTCACTTTGGCTTTGCGGGTGGCACAGCTGAAGAATGTGATCCAAAGACCCAGGGTGATCAGAATGCCGGGAATTATGCCAACGATGTCCATTACTGAGGACAGCCTTTTTATTAAGAGATCTACGGTCAGCACGGTGCCGGAGTATGTTTCAAAAGCATTACCGGCGGGCAAAAACAGCCCCAGAACCTGCACAAAAGTAAGGCAGATCGTGGCAATCAGAAAGGCGGTGGAAAAACCGAGCTTTTGGGCAGTGGCCCGGACTTTATTGGCAAAGTCTACAGGTTCTGCCGAGGGTGTTGCAACCTGCGCGTTTCCGCAGTTAGGGCAGAATTGGGTATCGTCTGATAGCTGGGCACCGCAATCTTTGCAAAACATAGGGCAAGTCCTCCTCTGTTGTATGAATCTAATTTACCATTGCCTATGACAAAAGTCAAGGACAATGCTACCCCCGGTTTCGACGGCACATTTGCAAGGTTTTGGGGCAAAAGAGAAAATACTGCAATTTTTTATGCAAAAAGGTTTACTTTTTTATTGTAATGTGCTATACTATCTCCGCGTTTATTGAAATTGGCAAAAAAAGTATAGAAAATGGAAAAGGGCGGCAAGCGCAGCCCACAGTTGAAAGGAGTATTTTCTAATGTCTCACAAGTATGTTTATCTGTTCACAGAAGGCAATGGCTCTATGCGTGAGCTGTTGGGCGGCAAGGGCGCCAACCTGGCAGAAATGACCAACATCGGTCTGCCTGTTCCTCAGGGCTTCACCATCTCTACCGAAGCCTGCACCCAGTATTACGAAGACGGCCGCAAGATCAATGATGCGATCCAGGCTGAGATTATGGAGTATGTTGATAAGCTGGAAGCTATCACCGGCAAGAAGTTCGGTGATCTGGAGAACCCCCTGCTGGTTTCCGTCCGTTCCGGCGCCCGCGCATCTATGCCCGGTATGATGGATACCATCCTGAACCTGGGTCTGAATGAGGATGTTGTTAACGTTATGGCTACCAAGTCCGGCAATCCCCGCTGGGCATGGGACTGCTACCGCCGTTTTATTCAGATGTATTCCGATGTTGTTATGGAAGTCGGCAAGAAGTACTTCGAGGTCCTCATCGACGAGATGAAGGAGAAGAAGGGTGTTACTCAGGATGTCGAGCTGACTGCTGAGGATCTGAAGGAGCTGGCTGGCCAGTTCAAGGCTGAGTACAAGGCTAAGCTGGGTACTGACTTCCCCACCGATCCCAAGGAGCAGCTGATGGGCGCAGTCCAGGCTGTTTTCCGTTCCTGGGACAACCCCCGTGCTAACATCTACCGCCGTGAGAACGATATCCCCTACTCCTGGGGTACTGCCGTTAACGTCCAGTCCATGGCCTTCGGTAACATGGGTGACGATTGCGGTACCGGCGTTGCCTTTACCCGTGACCCCGCTACCGGCGCTAAGGGTCTGATGGGCGAGTTCCTGACCAACGCTCAGGGCGAAGACGTTGTCGCCGGCGTGCGTACTCCCATGCCCATCTCCGAGATGGCTAACAAGTTCCCCGAGGCATTTGCACAGTTCCAGAAGGTCTGCGCAATCCTGGAGGACCATTACCGCGATATGCAGGACATGGAGTTCACCGTTGAGAACGGCAAGCTGTACATGCTGCAGACCCGTAACGGTAAGCGTACCGCTCCCGCTGCTCTGAAGATCGCCTGCGACCTGGTGGACGAGGGCATGATCGACGAGAAGAAGGCGGTTGCCATGATCGATCCCCGCAACCTGGATACCCTGCTGCATCCCCAGTTCGATGCAAAGGCTCTGAAGGCTGCTACTCCCATCGGCAAGGCTCTGCCAGCTTCTCCCGGCGCTGCTGCCGGTAAGATCGTCTTCACCGCTGAGGACGCAAAGGCTTGGGCTGAGCGCGGCGAGAAGGTTGTTCTGGTTCGTCTGGAGACCTCTCCTGAAGATATCGAAGGCATGATGGCTGCACAGGGCATTCTGACCGTCCGCGGCGGCATGAC